>NZ_LR733583.1 GCF_902506265.1 Flavobacterium sp. 9AF
CCTCGTCAGTTCGAGTGTTTTTTATAGAATGAAATGGAGTAAAAAATGTATCGAGAACATTTGAAACAACGAGTACTATGTATTAAAAATAGAGAATTAACTCCTCGTCAGTTCGAGTGTTTTTTATGGAATGAAATGGAATAAAAAATGTATCGAGAACCAATAAGGAAATTATATCTGTAACAAGATTTTAAAAGTAGCAATGAAAGATTTATATGACATCATAACTTCAAGAAGAGACACCCGTCATTTTACCACAGAAGAAGTTCCAGAGGAAGTACTTGCTCAAGCAATTGAAGCAGGACATCATGCACCTTCTGTAGGACTGACCGATGCAACACGCTATTATATCATCACAGCAGCTGAAATTAAAAAACAAATCAAAGCTTTATTTGTTGCCTATCATGAAAAGGCAGCAGAAACTACAGATACCAAAGCTCAAAAAGAAGCTTATCTCAACCTAAAATTAGAAGCTATTGAAGAAGCTCCTGTGGGGATGGTGATTGCTTACGATCGTTCGGTATTAGATACATTTACCATTGGAACTGTTGGTAGTAATGAAGCCATTAAATTTAGTGCAGTATGCGCTGCTCAAAACATTTGGTTATCCCTAACGGAACAAGGTTATTCCATGGGATGGGTTTCAATTCTAAATTATTATGATTTCAAAACCTTATTAGATATACCCGAACATATTGAGCCGTTAGGCTACTTTTGTATTGGTAAACCCGCTACCGATTATGGAAAACAACCGATGTTGCAACAATTGCATTGGAAAGATAAAAGTACGGTTGCTCAAGTAACGCATATTAAAAATAGTAAACCAGTATCCCAAACAAATGCAGTTGAAGATACCGTTTTTACATCACCAAAAGAAACGCTAAAAAACCAATTACAACACAAAATAGATCAGAAAACAAAACCAGAAGGTGCTTTAGGTCTTTTGGAAAAACTGGCCTTACAAATAGGAATAGTCTTTGAAACGGATGCACCTCAAATAATTGAACCTCACATTGTAGTCTTTGCAGCGGATCATGGAATTGCCAATCATGGAGTAAGTGCTTATCCACAAGAAGTAACCCGACAAATGATTACGAATTTCTTGGAAGGTGGTGCCGCTATTAATGTGTTTTGTAACCAACACCAGATTAATTTAGAAATTGTAGATGCAGGGGTAAATTATGACTTTCCAACGCAAACCCAATTGATACATAAAAAAGTGGCTAAAGGCACCCAATCTTTTTTACACACGGCCGCCATGAGTCCTAAAGAAAGGGATTGGTGTTTTCAAATGGGAGCTGAGGTGGTAAACCAAATTCACGCAAAAGGTTCTAATTGTATCGGTTTTGGCGAAATGGGTATTGGTAACACTTCAACTGCTTCCGTATTGATGGCAATGCTAACTCCTTTTTCAATTGAAGACTGTGTGGGCAAAGGAACAGGAGTAGCCAATGAAAAACTAGAGAATAAAATAAAGATTCTTTCAAAAGCCATTCAAAACTATAAAGGAACAGCTGATTTAGAAGCGATTATTACTTATTTCGGTGGTTTCGAAATCTTGCAAATGGCAGGCGGTATGCTGCAAGCCTATCAAAATAAAATGCTCCTCTTAGTAGATGGATTTATTTCCAGTGTGGCCTATTTAATTGCTTTTAAAAAGAATCCTGCTATTAAAGCGAATGCTATTTTCTGTCATTGTTCAGAAGAAAAAGCACACCAACAATTATTAGAATATTTACAGGTAACTCCTATTTTGCAGCTGCAAATGCGATTGGGTGAGGGTAGTGGTTGTGCGGTAGCTTTTCCCATAATTCAATCTGCTGTAGCCTTCTTAAATGAAATGGCTAGTTTTGAAAGTGCAGGAGTAAGTAATAAATAAATTGGACTTATAATGAAAAAAGAAATCGCTATATTTTTTACAGCTGTTATGTTTTATACTAGAATTCCTTGTCCTAAAAACATCACACATGATCCTGATTATTTAAACAAAGCCACACGTTATTTTCCGCTGATTGGATGGATAGTAGGGACTATTTCCGGACTAGTATTTTATGGGTTTTCCCAAATCTTGCCTGTTTCTATATCAGTTATTTTAAGTATGATAACTGGTATTTTAGTCACAGGAGCTTTTCATGAAGATGGTTTTGCTGATGTATGTGATGGTTTTGGTGGTGGTTGGACCAAAGAGAAAATATTAAAGATAATGAAAGATAGTGCTATTGGTGCTTACGGTGCCATTGGAATACTGCTTTTATTGCTTTTAAAATATGTTGAGCTTGTAGAGGTGTTATCTTCTCAAACCAATTTAATTAATATCCTATTTATTTTTATTACTGCTCATGCTATGAGTCGATGGGCAGCAGCTACTATCATTTTTACCCATGACTATGTTCGAGAAGATGAACTAAGTAAAAGTAAACCTATTGCCAAAACTTTTACTTGGAAAGAAGTAGTCGGTTCTGCTTTTTGGGGTTTACTTCCTTTAGTGTATTGGGTGTCTATAAATTATAAGGTAGTTTTTATTCTTTTACCTGTATTTACTTTTAGAGGGTATTTAGCCCGCTATTTTAAAAAATGGATTGGTGGTTATACTGGGGATTGTTTAGGTGCTACCCAACAAGTATGTGAGGTGGTATTTTATATTTCATTATTAGTATTATGGAGATTTATTTAGTTAGACATACAGAAACTGTCTGTGAAAAAGGAATTTGTTATGGTCAAGCTGATGTAGCATTACGAGAACCTTATTTACAAGAGTTTGAAGAGATAAAACAGCAACTTCCTTTACAAGAGAAAATAACCATATTTTCAAGTCCGTTAAAAAGATGTACCCAATTAGCTGATTTTCTTTCAAATGACGATTTTCAAACAGATGCTCGTCTCATGGAAATGCATTTTGGAGATTGGGAACTACACTCTTGGGATGAAATACCTAAAGAACCCCTTAATCATTGGATGGAAGACTTTGTTTCGGTTCGAGTGCCTAATGGAGAGTCATTTATTATACTATACGAAAGAGTGCTTACTTTTATAGAAGATCTAAAGAGAAAAAATATCAAAAAAGCCCTTATTATTACCCATGCTGGAGTAATTAGAAGTTTTTTATGTTACCAACAAAATTTACCTTTACAAGATGCTTTTCAAAATAAGTGTAACTTTGGTGCAGTTTTTAAAATAATATTGAAATAAAATGAATACAGATTCACGAGAGTTTATGGCAGCCGTATATACAATTATTGCTTTTCATGTAATTGTTGGAGTTGTCCTTTTGATAAGAAAAATGAGAAAAAAGAAGTAAAAAACAATTTTCTTTGGCATAAATAAAAAAGAAAGATTGATTTTGATTTCTTATTTAGGAAATAGTTAAAAAATACCTACATTTGCACGCGAATTTTGGTTGTCGCTTAGAGAAATCGAAGCAACATTAAAAGGGAATTAGGTGAAATGCCTAAGCTGTACCCGCAACTGTAAGCTAATACGCTTGTTATTATCTGCATTACCACTGTTAGATAATTTAGAAGTTAGAGTTTAGAACTTAAAAACGTTTTTTACTTCAACATTCTAAATTGCAACGGGAAGGTCAATAACAAGACGCAAGCCAGGAGACCTGCCTTTATTCAATGAGTAACAAACTTTCGGGAAAAAAAGTTTGAGTATGGGTAAATTCTGTGCTTTTCTCCCTTTTATTAAAAATTATTTATTAACTAAAATGAACGCAACGTTTATGAAATGGAGTGCTTGTGCCGCATTCTTAACCTCACTTTCTTATGCACAACAGATTGATACTTTACAAGTAACCAATTTAAAAGAAGTAGTTGTTTCCGACACCAAATTTGAACAACAAAAAGAAAAATCAGGTAAAATTATTGATGTAATTACGGCTAAAGACTTAGAAGCAAGAAAAGGGCAATCTGTGGCTCAAGTATTAAATCAAGTAGCTGGGCTAGAAATTAATGGAAGCAATAGTGCTGCAGGTAAAAACTTAGAATACTATGTTAGAGGAGGAAGAAGTCGTCAGGTTTTAATTGTAATTGATGGAAATCCTGTGAATGATGCAACTTCCATAGCGTCTATTTATGATTTACGATTATTACCCGTAGAACAAATTGAAAAAATAGAAGTGTTAAAAGGATCTTCTAGTGTTTTATATGGTTCTGGTGCTGCTACAGGAGTTATCAATATTACTACAAAAAAAGCAAGTAAAAAAGGATTGAATGGTACGGCTTATTTTAACATTGGTACACAAAACACAACAGAAAAAACTAACTTATATGGGCAAGAATTCAATCAAGGATTTGCTTTAAACGCTAAAACGGGTAAGTTTAATTTTAATACGGCTTTGAATAGTACAGAAGTGGACGGAATTAGTGAAGCAACAGGAACTAATTTTGAAAGGGATCCTTTTTCTAGAATCAACTTAAATCAAAAAATAGGATTTAAAGCTTCCGATAAATTAAGCATAGAATCTTTTGTAAATTATGATAAGTTCAGCTCAAATTATGATGATGGTGCTTTTCAAGATTCTGAATTTAACAAATATGCTGCAGAGCAACTAAGAGTTGGTTTTAAACCACAATACAAATACAATAAAGGAGAAATCTATTTGAACACAGCTTTTGCTAATTTAGAGCGTTATTACGATTCGTATAGCACTTGGACGATGTCTTTAGATGAAATTCATTATAAATCAAGAACGGTAAATGCAGATTTAGTAAATAAATTAGATGTCGCAGATGGCATACACTTAATTACAGGTGTGCAATCGCAATTTATGGATATGTACCAAACAGGTGCTTGGGGAGATGTAGATAATAGAGCGACTAAATTTAATGTCATTGACCCTTATTTTACCGCAGTTTATAATAGTGATTTTGGTTTAAATGTAAATGCAGGTGCACGTTTAAATATTCATAGCGAATATGGAAGTAATTTGGTTTATAATGTAAATCCATCGTTTTATTTAGAAGAGTATAAAGTAAGAGTATTATCTTCTTTTAGCACGGCTTATATTACTCCTACATTGTACCAATTGTATTCTGCTTATGGAAATTTGGATTTAAAACCAGAAGAAGACAAAACTGTTGAAATTGGTTTTGAGAAAGGATTTTTAGATAATAAATTAATTATTAACGCGGTTGGTTTTTACAGAGAAGAAGTAAATAAAATTGATTTTATCTCTTTAAATGTAGCACCTTGGGGACAATATCAAAATATTGAAGATAAAATTAATGCGAAAGGAATCGAATCTAACATTACCTATTTGCCTTTTGAAAAAATAAAAGTAACGGCAAACTATACTTTTACTCAGGTGGAAACCAATGTAAGTCAGTTGCAATTAATACCAAAACACAAAATCAATGCCGGTTTTGATTATGCTGTAACTACAAAATTAACTTGGACAGCACAATATCAATATACAGATGACAAAATTGATTTATTTTATAATTCCTCAAGTTTTTCAAATGATGAGGTTGTTTTAAAATCGTATCAAACCGTACATTCAACCCTCTCTTATAAATTGAATAAGCATGTGTCTTTCTTTGGAAACGTAACCAATTTACTAGATGTAGATTTTACAGAAAAATATGGATATTCTACAAGAGGTAGAAACTTTAAATTAGGATTGAACTTACAATTCTAATACATTTGTTTTAAACTTAGTTAAAGAAAAACGCTCCATTTGGAGCGTTTTTCATTTTTATTTAAGGGTTGGAATAACATCAATATACATTTCAGTTCCAAAAGGTCGTATCGATTTAACATCCTCAAAGTGCTCAAATCGATATTCAGGTTGAGGAATTGAAAATCTTCCATTGGTATCCACATAATTTAAAGCAGTTTGTAATAATGGGTCAGAAGTTTCACCAAGAACACCTAGATTGGATAAATCTTCCACTTGATTTACATCAGGTTGTAACCCGTTTACATAGTCACTAAAATTGTTTTTATTCGCTATTTTTAAAACAATTGGTTGCATCGCATACCTGTGATTAGGATTAATATTTACTTTTCGATAATCAGGAGAGTCATATAAAGTAACAGAGCCTACATTTTTACCTGTTGTAGCATCTCCTATCTGTATTACATTAATATGTGGCTCTAAACCATTAATTACTAATTCACTGGCAGAAGCTGTTCTCTTGGAAGTAAGTACATAAAGTTTGTCTAAATTTAAACTTTGTAACCCATTTCCATTACCTAATGTTGTTGTAAATCGATTCAATAAATCTTCCGAATTAAAAACGGCTTGTAGTTTATAATTCCATTGTTGTTTAGCAAAAATATCATTGTTAAATTGCCCAGTAATCATGCTGGCTAGTCGTGTAGCTGTATTTACAGAACCTCCAGAATTATATCTCAAGTCTAATATTAAATGGGTAATGCCTTCCGACGCAAAGTATACAAAAGCATCATTTAATTCATTTTCATATTGAGAATAAAAACCATTGTACATTAAATAACCTATTTTTTTGGAGCCAATAGTAAACGTTTTTTTGATATGAACAGGATTTTCAGAGAAAGCAGTTTTTGTTAATGATACCGAATTTCCATTTGGAGTAATATTGCCGTTGTCGTAATCAGCTAAATTTAAGGTATAGGTGTCATTAGATAATAGACTACTATAGTTGGTATTAGTTAAAGGAATGCCATTAACAGCATAAAATAAATCTCCTCTATGAATATTTTTTGAAGCCGCATCTGAGCCAGGTAATATATATCTTACCCAACCAAATATTTCTGTAGAACTTCCATTTTTATAGCGTAATTCATAATCCACACCATTGTTTTTTTGGGTTCCAGATAAGGCTTGTTCTAAAGCGGTATAATCGGAGAAAATCACGCTAAAACGATCTGTTTGTCTATCTACGATTAAATGTTCAAATAAGTCTTCAGGAGGAGAATAAGAATTTAGAAAATCAAGAAATTCAGTGTCATTTGAAAACCTATTATCAGCTAAATCAGGAGAATCTTGTAACCAATAATAATATTGGTTTAAGCCTTTCCAAATAAATTCATTTACAGAACGACTCTGTGGAAAATCATCAAAATCATCACTACAACTTGAAGGTGCTAGCAACAGCAATAATATTCCTGATAAAAAAACAATTTTCTTATTCATAGCATATACATTTAGCAAATAAAAATAAGGTTATTTTTTAATGTAACAAAATTAATTTACATTCGTCTATACTTTTAAACCAACCTAATTAGTATGAAACAACAGGAGTTTTTACAAATTATTTCTCCTTTTAAAGACAAAATTTTTAGAGTAGCCAAACGATTGCTTGTTAGTATTGAAGAGGCGGAAGACGCTACACAAGAAGTTTTAGTAAGGCTTTGGAATAAAAATGAAGGTCTAGAGAAATATAATAGTGTTGAAGCTTTAGCGATGACAATGACTAAAAATTATTGTCTAGATCAGTTAAAGTCAAAAAGGGCATCAAATTTGCAACTGGTGCATAGTAATTATGGGGATCATTCACCAGGTGTAGATAAGCAAATTGAAGATACTGACAGTTGGAATTGGGTTGAGAAAATTATTAATGATTTGCCTGAACAACAAAAAATTATTGTTCAAATGAGAGATATTGAAGAATACGAGTTTAATGAGATAGCGACTGTCTTAGATATGAATGAAACAGCAGTGCGAGTAGCACTTTCAAGAGCAAGAAAAACAATTAGAGAAAAATTAGTAGCAAAACATAATTATGGAGTTAAAATTAGTTGAAATACTATTAGAAAAATATTTGGAGGGCACTTCAAGTATAGCAGAAGAAAAACAATTAAAGGCCTATTTTTCTTCAAACGAGGTAGCAACGCATTTGGTTCAGTACAAACCATTGTTTGGCTATTTTAATAATCAAAAAGAGGAGCAATTTACTAAAACATTACCATTAAAAACTAAAAAACAATCATCTGTAAAATGGATAGGTGTTGCGGCTGCAATTGTAATTCTTTTTGGTACAATAAGTTATTTTTATAATAATAATGACAATTCAGATGCCGACTTAGGTACTTATTCAAACCCTGAAAAAGCATTTGTAGAAACACAAAAAGCTCTAGAAATGCTTTCCGAAGAAGTAAATCATGGGGTGGAAAGTGTGGCTATTTTAAAAGAGTATGATAAAACAAAAAAAACAATTTTTAAATAAAAAGAAAATGAGAAATTTAATTTTAAGTATAGTATTTATTGCCTTTACATCAACAACTTTTTCGCAATCTGTTTTTGATAAATATGAAGATAAAGAAGAAGTAACTACAGTAATTGTAAATAAAAAAATGTTTGAGTTAATGAGTAAAGTGAAGGTGGATGTTAAAGATCAGGAAGCGCAACAATACATGGATTTGTTAAAGAAACTAGACAATTTAAAAGTTTTTATAACAGGTAATGCAAAATTAGCTGGCGATATGAAATCTACAGTAACGGGTTATTTAAAATCAAACCCTTTAGAAGAATTGATGCGTGTAAATGACGATGGAAAAAAGGTTAATATTTATGTAAAATCGGGTGCTTCTGAAAATATTGTAAAAGAACTTCTGATGTTTATTGAAGCACCAGGTGACAAAGATAAACAAGCCATTGTATTGTCTTTGACAGGTAATTTTAATTTAGATGAAATTTCTGCTTTAACAGAAAAAATGAATTTACCTGGTGGTAAGGAGTTAAAAAAAGCTTCTAAAAAATAATTGTAGAAGCTATTAAATAAAAAACAGACGACAAAACAAATTTTAATGATGCGTTTTGTTGTCTTTAAAAATATAGAAAATGAAATCATATATAATGATATTGCTTTGTTTCTTATTGTTGAGCTGTAACAATGAACCAAGCTTGCAAAAATATTTTGTTGAAAATTCGGAGTCTGCAGATTTTATCTCTCTAGATTTAGGTTCTTCAATTATTAATACTGAAAAATTAACGTTGTCTAAAGAAGATAAAGAGGCTTTAGAATCATTTGAGAAGATGAATATTTTAGCTTTTAAAAAAGATTCTTTAAATGATGAAAAATATAAAGTAGAAAGTAAAAAAATAAAAACACTTTTAAAGTCTAATGAATATCAAGAATTAATGCGAATGGGTTCAGGAACTAAAGGTGGTGCTGTTTATTTTGTGGGAGAAGAAGACAGTATTGATGAATTTGTTCTTTTTGCTAACGAAAAAGATACTGGTTTTGCAGTAGTACGTGTCTTAGGAGAAAATATGAATCCAAATAATATAATGAATTTAATTGGTCTCATGAAAAAAGCTAATCTTGATTTGGAACAACTTAAGCCTTTGCAAGGGTTTGTAAAATAAAAGTCCTTAGGGACTTTTTTTGTGCTTTATAGTAACCACTCTAATCAGATTTAAATTATCATAATTTAATAAATAGCGAGTAGTTGAATTCTTAATCCCTTTAAAATAATGCGTTTTGTTGTTTCTATTTTTTTGATTTAATAGAATTAAACTAAAATTCTGCTTTTTTATTCTGATTAGTTATTATATAAAAAAGTGCAACTTTCCTAAAAAAATAAAAATCCTCTATATATTTTTAATTAAAACTATTTACAAAAAGCAGCAATTAATAAGTGGATAAATAAGCTAAAATTGATTCTAGTTATTAATTTTTTGGTTAAGTAAATATTTTATATATAAAAAGCCATAGACAAAACTTAAACTTTGTTATGGCTTATATTTTTTTAAATACTGGTTATTTCAATAACTTCACCATCTTCAGGAATAAAAACTTTATTTGTCAAGTTATTCTCGATCAATATTTTCTTTAGTTCTTTTCGAGATAACGGACAATGATTTATAGATTCCATATGATTAGCAATGACTTTTCCAGAGGAGTTTTTGACGAATTTTAAAATATCCTCAGTATTCATAATAAGCTGTTTGAATACATCAAATTGAGCTGTTCCACAAGCTAAAATACTAATATCAGGTTTGTAAATCTTTAGGACTTTATCAACCGAATCAGTATATACAGTGTCTGAACTTAGGTAAATCGTTTTTTGATTTGGTAGTTGAATAAAATAACCAATTACATTTCCCATTATTTTAGAGACAAAACCATATCCATGTTTGGCTGGTATTCCTTCAATTGTTCCGTCAAAAAAGTCTTGTTTTTCCCAATATTTTAATGTTTGAGTAACATGTAGTCCTCTTTTTTTAAATGCCTTTTCATCTTTTATACTACAAGTTACAGGAATATTACGTTCTATCAAGAATTTAACTCCGCTACTATCTATATGGTCTGGATGTTGATGTGTGATAAGGCAATGTGTTATTTTTTCAAGGATACTTTTTGCATTATGTGGTAATGCAACCGTTGGATTTTTTTTATATTTATGCCTAAATAGGGTAAAACTTGGCATAAATCCTTGTGCTCCTAACATTGGGTCAATTAAAATAACTTCTTTTTCGGTTTCAATAACCATTGTCGCATTTCTTATATGATGTATTTTTAACATTGTATAGATATTAAGTTTATACAAATGTCTATTAAACAGATAAGATTATCATTGATTCAAATCAAGAAGTACGTTTTCTAATTCGACTAAGAGTTTCAGGTGTAATATTTAAATAAGAAGCAATATGATACTGAGGAATTTGTTGAAGCCATTCAGGTTTGTATATGAATAGTTCTTTATAGAGTTCGTCTGGTGTTTTAGTCACCCTATTAAACTCTAACATTTCTTTTTGTTTCAATAATTTTTTAAAAGAAGAATCGACAAAAGATTTTCCGCAATCATACTTTTCTAGTAAGTTGAAGAAAGAATCTCTTTCGATGCTTAAAACTTCAATATCGGTAAGACATTCTTGATTTTTTCTTGTTATTGAGTTTTGGCTAAAAGTTAATAAATCGGATATAAATTGTGGTTTAACATAAAAATTGATATTTATTTCTTTATCTTGATTAGAATAATATTCTCTAATTAAACCTTTATTAAGAAATCTTAGTTTTTTCTCTTTAGTGTTAGCCTTTAAGACGATACTTCCTTTTTTGTAGTTTTCTTTTTTAAAAAGAGAGAAAAGCTCATTCAGTCCGTGTTCATTTAACGGATATTCAGTTTTGAAGAATTTAGAAATTTCTGTGAACATTATTTCTTTAGACCTGTAAATATCATTTGACTCTTACAAGAAGTAACTTACTTCAGTAATTGATACTTACAAATATAACTAAAACCTTTATCTTCTAAAATGTTTTCTTGCAAACCCTAGCTAGGTACTTATTTCTAACGTCTATTAGTTGACTGTGTTTTCTTACCCAAAGTCAAGTGATTTCGTTTTTCAAGTATATAAATTTGCTCTATAAACTTTACATATTTTAAATAATGAAAAAAAATAATTCAGTTCAATTTTTTTTAATGGTTTCAGGTATAATTGGAATTGTTATTGGTGCTGCTCTTTTGTTTATTCCTAAACCTTTTGAAGCTTCAGCAGGCATAAATCTTGGCGACAATAATAGTTTATTAAGTGAAATAAGAGCTTCAGGAGGAATGCTCTTTTGTACAGGGATCTTAATTTTTTTAGGAACTTTCAGGCCTAAATTAACAAACATTTCTTTGTTACTATCTACGTTATTTTATCTTTCGTATGGACTATCTCGCATTTTAAGTATAATAATTGATGGCATGCCTGACAAGACACTCGTAATAGCAACAGTTTTTGAAATTATTATTGGTATAATTAGTTTTATATTGTTTCATAAATCAAATAAAGAAATAGATTGATTTTGATGATTACACTTTTTTTGTCATTATTCTCTTTCTAATTCTGCTATAAGATTCAGGTGTTACACCTAGAAAACTAGCAATGTGGAGTAGGGGAATACGATTAAAAAGCTCCGGTTGAGTCTTCATTAGCATTAAATATCTTTCCTCTGGTTTATAACTATTAAGTAGAGAATTGTAATTCTCTACTTTTTCGTAATCTTGTAGCATTAAACTGTAAATTAGATTGTTTTCAATGTTAGGATATTTCTTATGTAATTCAAGTTCTTGTTCTCTAGTACCAATTAGTACCGTACAGTCTTCAAGACAAGAAAGATAATATTCAGATGGTTTTTTATTTATATAACTGGAGTAGAAAATAATTGGATTACCTTCTAAAAAAAATCCTGTTGTTCTTTCTTTAGCATCAATAACTTGATATTTTCTTACACATCCTTTTAAAATAAAATAGCATTTGTTACAATCCTTTCCTTGTTCTAAAATTATGTCGCCTTTTTTAAAATTTTTCAATTCTGTATGTGCTGCAATTGCATCAGTTTCTTCATCATTCAGATCCTTAAACTTTTCGAAAAATAATTTCAAAATATCTTCCATTGCTTTTTCCTTTTTTTGTTTTTTACATAGTCACTAACCCCTAATTATACAATTTAAAATAGTGTCAAGTTATCCAAAATGTAGCAGAATGTAAGAAATGTATTGTCATTGTTTAATATTTCAAATATTTCTTTCTCTTTTATGTTTGCCATACGCTTTCCTGTAAGTATGATTTGGATTTGAGACTTCAGCTAATTTGATGAAGTTAATTTGATGTTAGCGGAGGTTTATATTTTTCGATTTAAATTAATATTATTAATTGAAAATTCTTCTTTTCCATTGCTTTCAATTATATTTATTTCTATCGTTTTATTTGTAAAAAGCATTCTTTTAATCCCGATTTCTTTATTCATCTCATAATTTAAAATTATACTTATTATTTTTTTTTCTTTTATATATTTCCATTTTCCATTTGCAGAATTCATTAAATTGGAGTCAATAAAATTAGAAGAAAAATAAGAATCAAACATTTGGTTTAAAGTAATTTGTTTTTTTATTCCATTTTCAATGTATTCATATGTTCCTGTATATCTATTAGCAATATTTTCACTTTCTTCACTCATATTATACATCCTTATTTGACAATTATTATCAACTATTATATCTGAATGAATAGTGGTTAACTTTTCTTTTTTTGCTAAACTAACAAGTTTAAGTATGTCAATTTTATGTATGCAACTTGTTTCTTTGTTAGAATAATCATCATTAAAATATAATTTTTTTGCTTTTTTAAATGGGATAGATAATTTGTAGAAGTTATAGTTATGCCCATTGATAATCGTATCTGTTATTTTAATATTTTTTTTTGAACTCAATTTTTTTGAATCATAATTGTAATAAATAAGTCTATCTGTATTTATAAAACTTGGATCAACAATTCCTTTAAGAACAATATTTTGACAAAAAAACGAATTTGTATATGAGATGGTAAGTAATAAAAAAAATAAATGTTTCATTTAAATATTTTTTTGTTTGAATCCTTTTGTTTTTTTTAATCTTTTCCAATGTTAGTTTGCAAACAAACACACAAACTATCTTCAAATATAGTCAAAATAATTTCTTAAAAAGAAAGAAATAGAACTTGAAGTTTACGATGAAGTAGCATTAATTTAATAAAAAAAATTAAAATTTGTTAAACTTTAGGATGTTTTAAGAAAATGAGGGATGTGCAAAAGTGACACTAGTAATGATTTGTTTTTAATCAAGTGAAATGCTATCCTCACAGCCTCTAAAAATGAACTCAATTTGTACAATGTTTTCATTTTTTCTTAGCTCTTTAAATTGAGTAATCAAAGAATTTAGTTTTCGTTTCTTTATACTCAACTCATATGTTTGGTCAATTATATGACACAATGAATTCGTTTTATCAAATATTTTGTTAGATAATATTTTATCTATTAGTTCTGAAGAGGTTTCATTCTTAAATTTAATTCTAATCCAATTGGTCAATATTTTGTCTTCTTTTAATCCGGTTGTTATAAGTTCACATTTGTAACCAAAGTTTGCATAACCTAAATCTTTTGCTATAGCTATTTTATTTTCAAGTTCCAAATAAGGAATATAAAAAAAAGGACACATTTCGGTAGCCCAGAATTCCATTGGAAAACCTTTGTTTTTGAATTTTACTAACTCGGTATGGTTTTCATTTCGGATGAAGAATGTAATCAGATTTTCAGCTATTTTCAATGTTTTATTAATCGTGTCAAGTTTGTTGTTATAGTCTGAAAAATACACATATTTGATCTCTTGATACTGTGTAATGTCTGTTTGGATAGTGCTTTTAGTATCAGAATTGAAATGTTGATTTGAAACTAATGCGATAGCGTCTTTACCTGATTCTGTATTAACGGGTTTGTTTGTCGATGAATGAAATGAAGTCTTTTCTTCTTGGTGATCACACACAATAAGTAAAACAATGCTGAAAAGTATTATTATTGATTTCATTTTTTTAAAATAACCATTAGAGACATCCTGTAAAAAACAAACAAACTCTCTTCAAATATACTCAAAATAAATTCTTAAAGAGAAAGAAATAGAACTTGAAGTTTATGAAGTATTAGCGAAGCTAAATATTTGATTTACCATCAAAAAAACATTATATTCCAAGTTATTTCCCCTAAACAACTGAAACGCTTAGCTTTTGTAAAAACGGTCTATTTAAA
>NZ_LR733582.1 GCF_902506265.1 Flavobacterium sp. 9AF
CCAGAAATAAACATAAGTTATACAAAGGTAATTGCCAAAGACGAACTTATTCTAAATGAAAAAACAAACGACTTATATCATAAAATTACCTTTACAGACAATGGTATCGGATTTGAACAAGAAAATGCTGAAAAAATATTTTTATTATTTAATAGATTACACGGTAAAACTGAATATCAAGGAACTGGTGTGGGACTTGCAATATGTAAAAAAATAGTAGAAAATCATGATGGCTATATTTTTGCAAAAGGTGAAGTAAATGTAGGTGCTACCTTCCTAGTATATTTACCTGTTTGATACCTAAAGTATGAAAAAAAATTCACACAGATTATGGCGCGTTTTAAAGAATACCATCAATGGGTTCTTAGATAAGAAAATACTAAAATTAAGTGCAGCACTAGCATACACAACTGTATTTTCTATAGGTCCGTTATTATTGGTTATCCTCTATTTGTGTGATTTATTTTGGGGAAGAGAAGCTATAGAAGGTTCTATTTATACTCAATTAAAAAATTTTATTGGTACCGAAAGCGCTGCTCAACTTCAAGAAATGATTCAAAATTTAAGTATTTCTAATAGTTCTAGTTTAGCGGGTATTATAGGTATAAGTATGTTAATTATTGGGGCTACATCTGTATTTGCTGAAATTCAAGATTCAATCAATACGATTTGGGATATAAGGCCTAAGAAAAAAACATCAGGATTTTGGCTTTTTATCAAAGCAAGATTGTTATCCTTTGGTGTCATTGGGAGTATTGGTTTTATACTCTTGGTTTCATTAGGTATTTCAGCCATATTAGATACAGTAGGAGAACGCTTAACTTCTTACTTTCCTGATGTATTATACTACGTTGTTTATATAACAAACTCTTTACTCTCATTTATAATTATTTCACTCCTCTTTGGTGCAATTTTTACCATTCTTCCAGATGCAGAAATAAAATGGAGACAAGTAAAATTTGCTTCATTTACAACTGCCTTATTATTCATTATTGGAAAATTTATAATATCATTTTATATAGCTAATTCAAATATTAGTTCAGTATATGGTTCTGCAGGGTCATTTGTTATTATAATAGTTTGGGTGTATTATTCTTCTGTTATCCTATACTTTGGAGCTCAATTAGCCAAGTCTTATGCTATAGAATATGCTGCTCCTATACAGCCTTCTTCCTTTGCAGAATTTATAGTAGTTGAAGAGATAAAAAAAGAAAATCAAGTTTTAGAAGAAAAACAATAAACACATACATTATACTTTTTTATAATAAGCGTTCTTTTAGAACGCTTTTTTTATTACTGCAAATTAAAATTCTATAACTATCCCATAAAATCATATAATTATGAGTCATGGTTGTTAATGTAATTTTGTCTTATAAGTTCTTAGAAAGATTAATATGGAAATCAGAATGGGAATGATATAAGCATTAAAAAAAATGTTGTAAAAGTATTTTTAAGGATATGTCCCAATTTTGTAAAGTAATTAAAACGAAGTAAAATGAGAAAAACTAACCCCAAAAGAACATTAAACTTTTATTTCATTCTATGTAGTATTACTTTTTTAACGGTTACATCTTGCGTCTTTACAAACAATCAAAAAGAAGAAAGTGTAATAAAAAATAAAAAGAGTAAAACAGTCAAAGATTACGATAATATAGAAGCGGAATTGTTAGCAAAATTTAATGAAAGAAATGTAAACTTAATTACTATTAGTGATAATATTCAAAATAGAGAAGTTCCATTTAGAATTAAATGTTTGGCTAGTAGTTTAGTAGAGGAACAAAGTAAAATAAATAAGGTTATAAATAAAATTACAGCAGAAAAATTAATAATTATTCCAAATGTTCATATAAAAAATAATTTAAGTGAAATTGAAAAAACTTCAAATGAACAAGTAAGAAAAATTTATTTAGAAACTGTGAATAGAATTATTAAGAATCAAATTGACGATTTAACAAAATTATCTGAAAAAACAGAAGATATCGATTTTAAAATCTTAGCCTTACAAACAATAGTAAAATTAAATACATCATTGGAAAAAGTAAACCAAATTAAAAATATATAAATATGAAAAAATGGATTATTGTTTTGATAGTATTTATACTTTTTACTCTTATAGCCAATGCATCAATAATACTCGAATAACATTAAATATAAATAAATAGATTAAACAGAAACATTTAAAAAACAATTGACATGAAAAGAAGAAACAAAATTGTAGCAACGTTAGCATTCGCATTAATGACATCATTAGGTGTCAATGCACAATCGAAAGATTCAAATGCCGAATTTGGAGTTAAAGGAGGTGTAAATTTTTCAAACATGTACACAGATGATGTAGATGATGAAAATGTACTTACAAGTTTTAACGCAGGAGTTTACGCAAAATTACCCATTTCAGATAATATTGCTATTCAACCCGAATTATTATACAGTAGAAAAGGTGCCGAATTAGTTTATAACAACGCACTAGCAGAAGGTACAGCAAAATTTAAACTGAATTATATTGAATTACCTGTATTGTTTAAAGTAAATCTTACAGATAATTTTAATATACATGCAGGACCTTATTTTGCTTATTTAGTAAATGCACAAGTAACTAATGAAACAGAAAATGGAACCTTCAATTTTGAGGACAATTATAACAATGACGATTTTAACAAATTTGATTATGGTTTATCAGCAGGTGTTGGTTTAGATTTTGAAGGAATGGGTATAGGAGTAAGATATAACTACGGATTACAAACTGTTGGTAAAGAAAGAGAATTTGCAGGAACTACTTATACACTTCCTGATGGAAAAAATAGCAATTTAAGTTTATACTTATCCGTTCGATTAAATTAATTAATAACAATAAAAAAAATTAAGATGTCAAATTTATTATATCTCGTTGCAGTCATACTAATAATTGGCTGGGCATTAGGATTCTTTGTGTATAGCGTAGGTTCATTAATACACATATTATTAGTAATAGCAGTTATTGCTATAATCGTAAGAATTATTCAAGGAAAAAGAATTTAATAAATAAAATAAACAATAAATAAATATTTAGAATTATGAAAACAAATAATGCAATTTTAGGAGTTATGGCAGGTTTAGCTGCTGGAGCAGTACTTGGAGTTTTATTTGCTCCAGATAAAGGATCAAACACAAGAAAAAAAATCGGAAAAAAAGCGAACGATTTAAAAGACAACCTTAAACAAGGATATGACAGTACTGTAAGTGCAATTGAAAAAAAATACACAGAATTACAAGACAAGTATGATTTCCTTTCAGAAAATATTGATGATAAAATCAATGAAGGAAAATCAAAAATTAAAGAAGAATTAGCAAAAATTTAATTATTAATACTATGGAAAATATAGCTACAAACATCGAGTTGCTTTTTGAAAGGGCGCAAGATTATACAAAGTCAAGCATTGAATTAATTAAATTAAATGCCATAGATAAAACAGCAGATATTACTGCGTCTTTAACATTTAGATTAACTTTTGGATTAATTGTAGCTATGTTCTCCTTGTTTGTTAACATAGGTATAAGTCTTTACCTTGGAAAATTAGTGGGTGAAATGTATTTAGGATTTATGTTAGTTTCAGCATTTTATTTACTACTTGCTGTACTGTTATTCATCTTTAGAAAAAATTTAATTAAAACACCTATTACTAATTTAGTGATTAGAAAACTTTTGGAAAATAAAATTCGATAATATGAAAACAATAACGGAAAATCAAATTTTAGATGAAAAAATAAGACTTTTAAAACTTAAAAAAGAGAATCAATTTGAAGTTTTAAAACAACAATTTAATGAAACCCTTGATAGTTTGAAACCAGTGAATATTGTAAAAGAAACTATTAAAGATTTTAAAAATTCCAAAGAAATCAAAAATTCACTATTAGAAACTAGTTTAGGAATTGCAGGTGGCTATTTAACCCGAAAATTAATTGTTGGAGAATCAGCAGGTATATTTAAAAAATTATCAGCTACTGTAATCCAATTTTTAGTAACTAATTTCATCAAAAATAAGGCTGAAAAAATTACCTCTCAACCCGTTGAAAGTTAATTTTAATATAAGTAAGAATTAAAAAAACAAAATTAAAATTATATAATTCATAGCATAAATTATATAAAACAATTGTTAAAAAGCAATATTAATTTTACCAAATAATTATAAAAAACAAAATATGAAAAATTTAAAAATCACTTTAGGATTATTTGCACTAGCAGTTTCTTTAACTGCCTGTACAGATGAAAAAAAATTACAAGCAGAAAAAGACGTAGCTCAGTATGCAAATTATGTTGACTCTATCAGTAATATTGAAATGCAAAAAGCAGCTAATGAATGGGATGCAATTCAAAAAGATTATGAAAGATTAAAAATGAATGCTGAAAATTCATTAACTGGTGTTGAAGATGATAAAAGTTTAAAAGAATCTATAGACAATACATCTGTTAGATATGAAGAATACAAAGTGAAAGTGGTAACAGAAAAAGAGAAAGTGGATGCTGAAAATGCTAAAATGAGCATGAGAAAAACATTACTTGGTGATGGTTATAACGGACAAGATATGAATTTTGACTGGGTTAATAAAGACAACATCCTAAGTGTTTATGAAAATTTTGTTACAACCGTTGAAAAAAACAAAGATTCATATTCAAGAGAAGATTGGGACGAAATTAAATTGATGTATGAGGCTCTTGATACGAGAAAAAATACAGTTGAAAAAGAAGGTCTAACTTCGGAAGATAATAGAAAAATTGCTGGTTTAAAAATTAAATTTGCTCCAATGTATACAGTAAATAGAATTGGTGCAAAATCGGAAGAAAACGAAGAAGCTAAGCAATAATTTAAAAAAAACAGCAAGTGAATCTTGCTGTGTATTCAGTAAAAAGTTTTAGTTATTGAAAAACCGTTTGAAATTTCAAACGGTTTTTCTATTTCTTAATTGTTTTGAAATATAGGCACCTTAAGACCAAAATGCACATCAATAGCATTTGTGTACCCAAAAAGTCCATTAAATAAAGAACCTGATCCTAAAGTTAATGGTCCTGCTCTAAATCCAAATCCGGATAGCAATCTAGAATTTTCAACCATTGTAAATGGTAAATATATACTTATCCATTTCGATTCATATCGAGCTGCTAAACTTAAAGTATTTTTAATATAATTAGAATTAGGCTGTGTAGCTTTATTCAAATTTAAATCGGTGTTCAAATTGATATATATCTTTTCAGATAAATTATAATCTGCGTTTAAATGCAAAGCAGTTGGTAAAGAAACTGTAAAAGATTTTGTTTCACTAATCCTAGTATAATAAGTATCAAAATCATCATTAATAGCATATTCTGCATCAGTATAAGAAGCATTAGCTTCATAAACTACCTTCTGTCCTTCTTTAAATTTAATCGAACCAATATCTGTTATTGAAAGCCCTAACTTTAGTAGGTATTTGTTCATAGCTTTGCTTGAACTACTATTGGTATTACTCGTTCTAAATTCATAGGTAAAACCAATATCTGTTCCTAAACCATTTCCATAGTTCTCTGTTGGATCATCAAAATTTTCAAGACTTGAAACATTTCCAGTTTCAATTTCACCTGAAGTAGTAGTTGTATTTGTAATTTCTAGACCTGTATAGTTATAGTCAATAGACAAATTTCGGGCTTTAATATAACCCGAATAAAGACCTCCTATATATTTCACTGAAATTCCACCTTTAATAAAATGTTTTTCATTATTAAACAAAATTCTAGCGTAGGATAATCCTATTTCAAACCAAGAATTGGATGCAATACTGAAATTTTGATTGGTAACGCTAAAATCTTGGTTCACATCATTTTCAATTTTTTCAAGGAATAATCCATCTATTTCAGAGATATGACCTATACCTCTCACTCTTGAAAAAAAAGCAATAGCATTATTATCATTAATATTCATTTGAAAAGAAGGTCCTAATAAATCAATATTCGTATAAAAGTTATTATTATTCGTAGGTGATTTTCTTGCATATTCCTCAAAATCACCATTACTAAATACATCCCCTAATTTTACTGAATAATAATCACTTCCTGCAAAAAAACTACCCGAAGTGATATTCACATCAGTCCTAAAACGAGAATCAACTATATTGGCAGGATTATTAATCACACTATAAATACCTGCATAATTATCGTGTTGGGCTCCAAAAAAAGATTGTGCTTGAATCAAAAAGCTGAATAAACAAGATACAATTAGAATAAGTCTTTTTAACATAAGTACAGATTTAGGTTTATTAAAAAAGGCTATAAATATCTATTTATAGCCTTTCAAAAATAATATATTTTTTTTTAAAACACTTCTGTTTCTTTTAGCTTTTCAGTATTAGCGACTAATTGTAATTCATCCACAATTTTATGAATATCACCATTCATAATATTTCCTAAATCATAAAGAGTCAAACCTATTCTATGGTCGGTTACACGTCCTTGAGCATAATTATACGTTCTAATTTTAGCAGAACGGTCACCACTACTTACCTGAGATGTTCTTTTTGAAGCATCTTCTGCTTCTTTTTTAGCTAATTCCATTTCGTATAAACGAGAACGTAATACTTCTAATGCTTTGTCTTTGTTTTTGTGTTGCGATTTTTGATCTTGACATTGTGCTACTAATCCTGTAGGAATGTGAGTTAAACGTACAGCAGATTTTGTTGTATTTACCGATTGTCCTCCAGGTCCTGAAGAACAAAAGAAATCTACACGCACATCATTCATATCAATTTGTACATCAAATTCCTCTGCTTCAGGTAAAACCATTACCGTAGCAGCTGAAGTATGCACTCTTCCTTGAGTCTCCGTTTGTGGAACACGTTGTACCCGATGTACACCTGCTTCATATTTCATTGTTCCATATACATCTTCACCAGTAACTTCAAATATTATCTCTTTAAATCCACCAGAAGTTCCCTCATTCATATCTACTACAGAAGTTCTCCATCCTTTAGATTCACAATACTTTGTATACATTCTATATAAATCTCCAGCAAAGATAGAAGCTTCATCTCCACCCGTTCCAGCTCGAATTTCTACCATCACATTCTTAGCATCTTCTGGATCTTTAGGTATCAACATAAATTTAATTTCCTCTTCTAATTGTGGCAATCTTTCCTTAGCCTCATCTAACTGCATTTTTGCCATTTCAACCATTTCTGCATCAGAACCATCTGCAATAATTTCATTTGCTTCAGTAATATTACCTTCTAATATTATATATTCATCTCTCTTTTCTACTAAAGCCTTCAAATCTTTGTATTCTTTATTGAGTTGAATATAACGTTTTTGGTCAGCAATTACATCTGGCTGAATAATCAAATCAGATATTTCATCGAAACGTTGTTTCACATATTGCAATCTATCTAACATACTTTTATATTTTGGAGTGCAAAGTTAATAAAAAAATCAATCAGTACTTATAGTTTACAAGGTACTTTTTAACTGCTCTATATTAATAGTTTATAACTTTTATTTAAAATAAATCTAAATAAATTTTGCAAAATCCAACTTTGCTTCTATTTTTGTATCGTTATTTTAATCTAATCTAAATAAAATGAAAAAAATAGTAGGCATTATATCCTTTTCGTTCTTATGTCTTAACGCTTATTCGCAAGAAAAAGATTATACTGAAGCAACTATTGATAATGATACTGTAAAACCAAAAAAATATATCTTACAGGAAGTTATTGTGGAAGGAACCAATCAAAATACTACACCTACAGCAACTAAATCCAATATCAAAGAAATGGATTTACCACAAGCATCGAGTATAATTAACTCAGAAATTTTAAAAAAACAACAAGCAAAATCCCTTAACGAAGTTCTAAAAAATGCAAATGGAGTTTATATTATGGGAACAACTGGTGGTTATCAAGAAGAAATTGCATCAAGAGGTTTCTCTTTGCGTAGTGATAATACTTTTAAAAATGGAATTCGTTACTATAATGGAATGATGATTGAAACATCGGGTTTAGAAAAAATTGAATTCTTAAAAGGAAGCGCAGCTATGCTTTATGGTAATGTTGCTCCTGGTGGAATACTCAATTTGGTTACTAAAAAACCTAAAAATGAATTTGGAGGCGAAATAGGTTTTTCACAAGGAAGTTTTAGCACATATAAACCTACCTTTGATATTTATGATGCTTTAGATAAAAAAAAGAAAATTGCTTTTCGTTTAAATGGTAGTTATGAAAATGCTGAAAGTTTTAGAAATTACGTTACTTCTGAAAAATACTATATTAACCCTTCTTTATCTTTCCAACTCTCTGATAAAACAGAATTACTCATAGAAGCAGATTACACAAACGATGAAAGAACACCCGATTTTGGAGCAGGAGTTATCAATTATCAAATTGTAAATATCCCAAGAAATCGTTTTTTAGGTGTAACTTGGGGTAAATATACAGCTGAGCAATTATCAAGTACACTTACTCTTACACATAAAATCAATGAAAAATGGAGTGTGAATTTTATTAATGGTATTCGTTATTATCAAACAGAACTTTTAGCTAACACACGTCCTAATTCTGGAGGATTAATTTCAGAAAATGGAAATTGGAATAGAAGTGCACAAAAAGCAGATTCAAAAGATAATTACTTTACACAACAAACTAATTTAAATGGATTATTTGCTATTGGTAAAACCAAACACAATGTTTTAATTGGTGCAGATGTAGAAAATTATAAAAATTATGCAACAAGATATAATAATACTCCTTACGATGCCATTAATATTTTTGAAGATTATGATGCAGAAAAGGAAACTTCAATTCCAGACATTACAAGAAATAGATTAACTACAACACCAATAAGTCGTTTTGGAATCTATTTTCAAGATTTAGTTTCTTTAACAGAAAAATGGAAAGTCTTAGCTGGTATAAGATATAGTTATCAAGATACAGAAACCAATGTTTTAATTTATAATAACAATCAAACAACAGAAACTAATAATTATGATGAGGCATTTTCGCCTAGAGTAGGATTAATATATCAACCTTCAAAAAATCATACCGTTTTTGCAACTTATTCAAACTCCTTTGATGTTAATACTGGAGCTGATATTAACAACGAACCTTTGAAACCTTCTATAATTGACCAATATGAAGTGGGGTTCAAAAACAAACTATTTAAAGAAGTTGTACAAGCAAATATTACTTTATATCAAATTAATAACAACAACTTAGCACAAACATCGCTGGTGGATCCTAATTTTAGAGAATTAGCGGGCTCAATTAGAAGTGAAGGAGTCGAAATTGATATTATTACAAAAACTTTTTATGGTTTTCAAGTTGTAGCTGGATATAGTTTTAATGAAACAAAATATGTAAAAAGTAATACGTATGTAGAAGGAAGCTTATTAAGATATAATCCAAAAAACACAGCAAATTTAAGTGTGAATTATACTTTTGAAACTGGCAAATTTAAAGGCTTAAACATAGGTGTTATTAATACCTATTTCGGTGAAAGGTATGCAGGAAGATCTACTCAAGTAAATGTTGCAAACGATACGAGACAATTA
The DNA here is from genome assembly GCF_902506265.1 of Flavobacterium sp. 9AF. Lineage (GTDB taxonomy): Bacteria > Bacteroidota > Bacteroidia > Flavobacteriales > Flavobacteriaceae > Flavobacterium. Next base: position 9,546 of record NZ_LR733582.1, read on the forward strand.
ATATATTTGCAAGATTTTTTTCAAGTTGATACCACTTTGAGCTATACATTTAAAAAAGCAACTTTACGAGCAAAATTAAGTAACTTATTTAATGAATTAAGTTATAATGCGCATGATGATAACAGTTTGAATCCTATAGCACCAAGAAATTTTTCAATAGCGTTAAATTATACACTTTAATATTATCTTTAAATGAAACAAACGACAATTAGAAATCTTCATAGAGATTTAGGTTACATTTACTTAGGTTTAATTATATCTTTTGCTTTTTCAGGTATATTAATGAACCATCGAGAAGATTGGCATCCTGAGAAATACACACTTGAAACTAAGGATATACAAGTTGAGTTACCTGCAAATGAAAGTGATATTAATGATTCCTATGCCGAAAATTTAGCTAAAGAGTTAAAAATTGAAGATAAAATAAAAAGACACAATGTAAGAAAAGGTCAATTTAGGATGCAGTTTGAAAATACTGAGGTAGAAATTGATTTAAAATCAGGTAAAGGTGAAATAATTTCTTTCATAAAAACACCACTTATTAGTCAAACCATGTTTTTACATAAAAATACTTCAAATTGGTGGATTTATTTTTCTGATATCTTTGGTATTTCTTTAATTATTATTGCCATTACTGGTGCTATGATGATTAAACATGGAAAACATACATTTGCCCGAAGAGGATGGAAATTAGCTCTTGCTGGATTACTCTTTCCCATTCTATTTTTAATTTTTTCATAACCCTTTTTATAAATTTTATCCTCAATAATTTATTTTATTGGGGATTTTTTTTAATAATTACTCAATTCAAAAATCAAACAATTTACATCAAAATTGTTTGATTTTATATTAAATAAGTCTAAATAAATTTTGTGTATTTCATCTAAGAATTTTACATTTGTACAG
>NZ_LR733584.1 GCF_902506265.1 Flavobacterium sp. 9AF
TGACTAGTCCTAAAAAATCGATACAGATTTATTAGACAAAAATAATTAAATTAAACACTTGCAAGAACGTTCTTGCAAGTGTTTTTTCTTTTATAAGTTCTCATTTTTAGATTAGATTGTTGATGCATTTGATTTGGAGTTAACATATGATTAGAGTAGTGAGGTCTTTTTTGATTGTAAACTTGGATAACTTCTTTTATTATTTGTTTCATAATTGGCAAATCTTTGTTGTATTTATCAATATTAAATTCTTGTTTTAAAATTCCATTTATTCTCTCTGCTACTGCGTTTTCATACGGATCAGAGTTTTGTGTCATACTTGGTTTTATTTTGTTTTTCCTTAATATTTTCTGATATTCATTTGCGCAATATTGTAATCCTCTATCTGAATGATGTATTAAAACTAAATCCTTATTTTTTCTTTGCTTTATGGCTAATTTTAATGCTTCTAAACTACTTTTTGTGTTTAAATTATCGGAGACATTATAGCCTACAATCTTTTTAGAATAAGCATCGGTTATTAAACTTAGATAGCAAGGTTTTTCTCTTTTCCCTATATAAGTAATATCTGAAACCCAGACTTGTTCTGGTTTAGTTATTTCTAAATCTAATATTTGATTGCTATGTTTTCTAAAACGATGATGTGAATCTGTTGTAATATGATAAGACCGTTTTGGAATAATTAACAAATGATTAGCTCTAAGAATGGCAATAAATTTATCTCTGCCAATCTTTAAAATTCTTAAATCTTGATTCAATAAATGATATAGTTTTTTTGCACCAATTCTCGGCATTTGTTGTCTGATTTCTAAAACCATATTCACAACTAAGTGAGCTTTATGCTGCTTATTGAAACGACGTTTAATTTTTCTATAATAAACCTGTCTATCTATCCCGAACAAAGTACAGGCAAACATTATTGTTTCTTGTTCTTTTGCTTTAAATTGGTCGATTGTTCGGGTGGAAAGTTTTTTCTTATGTCGATTTTATACTCTTGCTCTGCAATATCAATCATCATATCAAAAATAATAGCTTTCTTATCAGCAACATAAGCTTGTTGTTCTAAAAATGCTTTTTGTTTTTCTAATAATTTAACTTGAGCTTCAAGTTCCATTATTTTTTGTTCTGGTGACTTTGGCATATTTGAAGGGGTTTGGTTCTCCCAATCAAAATTACCAAATTTTCTGAGCCAACCCAAAACAGTTCCATGACTTTGAATGCCATATTGTTTTCGCATTTGGGTAATTGTAGATTTTCCTTGCTCTATTTCTTGAACAATTTGAAGTTTTAAAGACATGGAATAGTCTTTCTGAGTACGCTTTACATAGCTAATTTCTTGAGGTGTTTCCATAACGATGAAATTTGTGTATCGCTATTTCAGGACAAGACA
>NZ_LR733615.1 GCF_902506265.1 Flavobacterium sp. 9AF
GTAAGTATGTGTCAATGAAAAATATAATAATTTTATTAATAAGTTTTAATTGTTTTTTTTAGAATTGAAAGAACTAATTCTAATAATTCTATATTTATTTTTCTACTTAAATAGCTTTTAGGATAGTTTTGAAATAAGAAGTTGATTAAATCTACTCCATTCCATCAATCGTAATTTTCATTTTTCCGTTTGTAGAAATAAAAGCGATAATGGCTTTGTTTGTTAATTCTACTTTTTCAAATGTAAAATCGCTCATAGTACCATTTACAAAAATACCCTTCATAGGGGAATAATTATTTAAATAAGTAGCCATGCTTTTTTTACCTTCGTCTAAATTTTCTTGAATAGAATATCTGCAATTTTCCTGTATTTTTCTTAAAATAGTACCTTGAGCTAACCAATTGGCAGATTTTAAAAGCACACTCTTTGTGTCTAAAACATAGTCTAATTTGTCAAAGAAAATTTCTTTAGTTACTGTATTATATTGTGGATAACCTGATAAATAAATTGTTCCGTTTACCGAGCCTAATAAATCTAATGCAATAATTAGTTTACTCTCGTTTTGCCATATACTTACTTTTTGAACAATTACTTTCTTACTGCCTGAACCAAATTCTTGTCCTTGAAAATTTTTTGTGATAACTTTAGATGCACTTTCATAAGTAGAAACAGCAGCCACGGCTACTTCAAACTCATTTGGAATGGTTTTAACAGGTTTTAAAACTAATTTATTTTTATCGAATGTGTTTTTAGGTTGTTGCCCTATCATGGTTTGCATAGTGCATTTTAAACCCATATTCATTGTTATTTTACTGTTTTTTAATTCGGCCTCTGTCACATATAATTCTACAGGAGCTAGTTTAAACCAAGCTTCATAAGCATCATTAGTTAAAAAAGGAGTGCTTATTTTTTCCATAGCATCTAAAACCATAGGTTTAAAATCACAAGAAGCATCAATTGCCTCATCAATCATTTTAGCAATTTTACTTTTAAAGATTGAAACTGTAGGGTTGATTATGTAGGTTATGGGTACTTTTTTTCCAGCAATGACAATGTTTGGACTTTCACTCCATTCAAAATCTTTTATAGACGATTGAGTAGTTAATTTCCAGTTGTATAAATGAGCTTTACTATTTAAGGTAATGGTGCCATTCAAATTAATTTCTTTAGTATCATTTAACCCCATAAAATTGGTTCCGTACTTAACTTTAGTCCATATTTTTAAAGGAATCACAGAAATAATTTCTCCTTTTACTTCGGTTAATTTAATAGGAGCTGTCTTCCAAATTTTCATTTCGGTATCATCATCATTAATATTATTATCTTCATAGATTAGTCCATCCATATTCTTATTTAAAAGCGTTTCAATATCTTTTAAACTAATTTCGGTAGGTAGAGAAATAAAAGATGTTTTGTTTTTATAAACCATAGGACTATCATCTGATAATGGTGGTTTTAAAGCTTCAATTTTGCTTGTTGTACTGCAAGAAATTAAAAATAAGAAGAAACATAATACGAAAATAATACTAACAATATATTTCATTTTCAAGGAATTTGTTTGCAAAAATAAAATATTATATGATTAGTGTAACAAAAACTTATTTTTTTGGTCTTATAAGAAAATTCATTTATAATTCATCCATAATGATAACTAAAAGAATACTCATTTTGTTTTTATTCATAGGCATTTCAGCTGTTGCACAAGAAAAGAAATGGACGTTGCAAGAGTGTGTGGACTATGCTATTAAGAACAATATTTCGGTTAAACAATCGGAATTAGATTTGAAAACATCTGATATTGAAAAATTAGAAGCAATAGGAGGTTTTTTGCCTACTTTGAGTGGTAATGCTAATTACAGTATTAATACAGGAGCGAATATTAATCCTGCAACCAATCAGTTTGAAAACCAAACCTTTAAGTCTTTTTCGGCATCTGCAAGTTCAAATATTACACTATTTAATGGATTAGCAAACTGGAAAACACTGCAAAGAACCAAATTGAGTAGGATAGCTAATGAATATCGTTTAGATAAGATGAAGGACGATATTGCGCTATCAATTGCTAATTCTTATTTGCAAATTTTATTTAATAAAGAACAATTGAAGGTTCAAAAGAATCAAAATCAAATTACTAAAGAAAATATAAAAAGGACACAAGAATTAATTGATGCGGGAGCCATTCCAGCAGGAGACATTTATGAATTAAATGCAACAGATGCTACTCAGGAACAACAAATCATTAGTACTGAAAATGCATTATTGATTTCAAAAATTTCATTATGCCAAACATTATTACTTGATAACTATGCTACTTTTGATATATCTGATGAAGCAATCGATATACCTATGACAAGCATTGAAAATGAAAGTCAAGAAGCTATTTTAGAAAAAGCCAAAGAAGCAGTTAAAGATATTAGAATTGCAGAATCAAATGTTTCTATTGCTAAAAAAGATTTGTCAATTACAAGGTCTTCCTATTTGCCTACTTTGTCCGGTTTTGTTGGATACAATACAAGATGGTCTGAAAGCACTGTGTTAAGTTTTGCCGATCAATTGTCATTATTTGATGGAACTTCTATAGGACTTCAGTTAAATGTTCCAATCTTTAACGGGTTTGCAACGAGAGGTAGAGTGCAAAGATCTAAGGTGAGTTTACAAAAAACTGAGTTACAATTAAAACAAACTGAACTCGATTTGGAGAAAAATGTTTATCAAGCATATAATGATGTAGTTAATGCAAAAAAATCTTTTGAAGCAGCACAGAAAACATTAGAAGCAAGAAAATTAGCAAACGATTTTGCCAAAGAAAGATTTGAGGTAGGTTTGATGAACTCTTTTGATTTTACACAATCTACGGTTAATTTTGAAAATGCACAATCAGAAGTTTTAAGAACAAAATACGATTACATATTTAGAACCAAAATACTAGAATTTTATTTCGGAATACCATTAATTCAAAAACAATAATAACCATGTCAAAGAAATCGATATACATTTTATTAGGAACTGTTGTAGGTTTAATTATACTTTTAATTGTATTAAAAAAGGGTGGCGTTATAGGGAATAACGATAATGCAAAAGAGGTTGAACTTGCTCAAGTGAGTCAAATGACAATTGTAGAAACTGTTTCTGCAACCGGAAAAATTCAACCAGAGATAGAAGTGAAAATTTCTTCTGAAGTATCAGGTGAAATTATTCAATTGCCTATAAAAGAAGGACAACAAGTTAAAAAAGGAGATTTATTGGTAAAAATTAATCCAGATATTTATGTTTCAGGTGTGAATAGAACAGCGGCAAGTTTATCTACTACAAAAGCAGGTTTAAGCCAAGCGGAAGCACAAGTTAAAGAAGCTAAAGCTACTTATGATAGAAACAAACCTTTATTTGAAAAAGGAGTAATTTCAAAATCAGAATGGGACAAAATTGTATCTTCTTATGAAGTGGCGCAAGCAAATAAGCAATCGGCATTCTATAATGTACAAAGTGCTACAGCTACTTTAACTGAAGCGAAAGACAATCTAGGGAGAACTACAATTTATGCTCCAGCAGATGGGACTATTTCTTTACTATCTGTAGAATTAGGTGAGCGCGTTTTAGGTACGCAACAAATGGCTGGAACAGAGATTTTGAGAGTAGCTAACTTAAACAATATGGAAGTAGAAGTAGATGTAAATGAGAATGATATTGTAAAAGTAAATGTAGGTGATTCTGCAAAAATTGAAGTAGATGCTTATTTGAAAAAAGAATTTAAAGGAATTGTAACAAGTATATCCAATTCTGCAAGTTCAGCTTTAACAGCCGATCAGGTAACTAATTTTAAAGTAAAAGTGCGTATTTTAAAAGAATCTTATGAAGATTTGTTAAAAGGAAAAGCACCCAACTATTCTCCTTTTAGACCAGGAATGACAGCAACAGTTGATATCATTACTACTAGAAGAGAAAATATTATTGCTGTTCCTATTAGTGCCGTTGTGATTAAAGAAGATACAACATCTGCAAAAAAAGACATTGTGGCTGAATTAGAAAAAGAAGAAAAACAAAGTAAAGGAACTTATAATCCTGATCAAAAATTTGAATGTGTTTTTGTAAAAGTAGGCGATAAAGCAAAACTGAGAGTTGTAAAAACGGGTATTCAAGATGATACGAATATTGAAATTATTGAAGGCTTAAAAAAGGGAGAAGAAATTATAACAGGGCCTTATTTGTTAGTGTCTAAAGATTTGAATACTAATGATAAAGTGAAAATCCAACAAGAAAAAAATAAAGACGATAAAGCAAAAAAGTAGTTAATAGTTAAGGTTATTTTTTTGGAGACGCAAATTTTATTTGCGTCTTTTTTTGTTTTAAAAAGTAAAGGTTATTACTATTATAGTAAATTATAATGCTAAATAGTTTTATAGTTAAGTAACTTTTAACTAAGAAGCCCTTTAATAGCTAAATCAATATTTTTTAATAACCTTTTAAATATTCACTTCCTTCTATTAGGAATTCAATTTTAGTTCCATCTTCAATTCTAAATTTTGTTTTAAATGTAACCATACCATCTACACTATTTTTATATACTACTAAATGTAAATGAGGTTTCGAGCTATAACCAACATTACCACTATAGCCAATAAGCTGCCCTTTTGAAACTTGATCACCCACTTTGACTTTAGACCCATTTTGTTTTATGTGGGCATATACTGCGAAAGTTCCGTCTAAATGATATATCATTATTAGATTATTGTATTTTTCACATTCTTTATTAGTGCAATGTTTGTTATTATTTTCTACGACCTTAATAACCACTCCTTCCCTAATTGCTGTTAGCTCCGTTCCAATAGGCATTGAAAAGTCTAAAGCATTTTTATTTTGATGAGAAAATGTTCCATTATAACCTTGTATAATTTTAAATTTATTTGAGTTTTTGAAAGGGAGGTCATAAACATAATTCTCATCATATTCCTTCTTATTACAATTTCCGTAATTTGCCCAAGTTGTAAACGAAAAATTATAAGGTTTACCAATTTTTAAAGCTTTAAGAGTTGTAAGTAATTGCTTTTTACTTTTAGAATCAACAACATATAGATTGTTATTACCTTCTTCTATAGTTAAGTTAGTAACATTAAAATCTAATTTAAAGCTAACAGGACAAAACTCGTCATTGTCAGCATATATATTATAACCATTATCGATTTTCTCATAATATACTTTAATATTATCTTGAGCTTTACATATTGAAGTTGTAATTATGAACGCAATTATTAAAATTTTTTTCATTAATATTTTGTTTTTATTTTTATAAAAGTTTGCAGATTTGAGATTTTTTTACACTAATAAGTTAGATTTTTCAATGAATGATGTACTTTATAATGC
>NZ_LR733617.1 GCF_902506265.1 Flavobacterium sp. 9AF
GATATTAATTATAGACCTGGAAGAAATTATCCTATTGACTATTTTAATGCAAGTGAAAGTATTGTAAATTTAATTGATTCAGGAAATTCTTGGATTAGAAATTTAAAAAAAATAGAAGATCATTATTTAGGGCCAAAAGGTGTTTTTGAAGAATGCTCTCAATTACTTTTAAACTTAGAAAGTAGTAAAAAACTAGAGATTAGCCATATTATTTCTAGATTAGATACAACATCAATAGATGATAATGAATTTGGTACTATTTATGATTTCCTTATAAATTCCTTCAAAACGGATAATTTGGAATTAAATGCTTTTAATACTCCTGAAAGTTTAAAAACATTGATGGTTAACATTTTAAATCCTTCAGATAATAAAACAATCTATGACCCTGTTGCAGGCAGTGGAGGACTTTTAATAAAAGCATTAAAATATAGTAAAACTACAATCGAGGGTTCTGAAGGAAATGAGATTATCAATCGAATAGCTCAATTAGGGAACATGAACCTAATTATGAACGGACTAAAAAGATATGAAATAGAGCCTAAAGATTGTTTTGAAAAAATTAATGATATAAAACAATATGATTATATTATCGCAGATTTACCTATTAATGGATTTATAAATTCTGTTGAACATTATATGCTATATAATCAATATAACTTAAATCCTCCAAGATCTGGTAGAAGCTTTGCTTCATTCATTCTTTTTATTTTAAGTAAACTAAAACTAGATGGAAAAGCTGTTTTTACTGTTTCAGAAAGTTTTCTAACAAGTCAAGGTAAAGAAAAAGAAATAAGAAAATTATTAATAGAAAGAGATTTATTAGAAAGTGTCATTAGTCTTCCTATGGGAGCTTTATTACCTTATACAAATGCAAAAGCTTCATTACTAGTTATTAACAAAGGTAAATCTCCTAACTTATTTAATAAAGTTAAATTTATTAAAGCAAAAGCCTTAGATTTTAATAAAAAATCAAACGTAATTGATTCAGAAGAAGTAATAAAATCCTATTTGAATGATTCTGAATATTCAAAAAACAGTCAAATTATTCCAAATGAAAACTTAAGAAACCTAATCCTTTCAGCTGATGCATATGATGATGAATATTTTATCAGCAATTTAATGTTGAAGGAAGGCACAGGAAAATTACTTTCAGATTTAGTACAAATAAAATCAGGAACACAGCCTGATAGGAATGATTTATCAGAACACGGAGAATTAGTTTTAGTTAAAATCGAGAATCTATCTAAAGAGATATTAGATATCAACCTATCTAAGGATATAATACATGGTGTAAATAATATTGAAAAATATTATAAACATATAATTAGTGAAGATTGCATACTTGTAGCAAGAATTGGAGATTATCTTAAACCAACAATTTATAGGCATTCAGAATATAATAAATCAATTTTAATCCACAGCAATGTGTATGCATTAATTCCTTCTAAAAAAAGAGTTGAATTCGACTTGGAATATTTATATTATCAATTACATGCGACTTTTATTTTAGAGCAAATTAAAAGTAAAAAAGTAGGTAGTGTAATGCCTTATATAACCATTTCTAATTTAGGACAACTAGTAGTTCCATTTGTATCATTAGAGAATCAAGAACAATTTGTTAATACTCAGAAAGCCAATCTGATTGCTGCGGAAAGAGCTCGATTAGAGGAAAAAAGTAAAGAGTTAGGCTATATAGAAGAGATTGAAGAGAAAGAACTAAACATAGTAAGAACAATAACTCATCAATTAAAACATCAATTAACAGGACTTTCAACTGTTTTATCTAAAATTCAAGCGATATCAACTAAAAATAATTTAGGAGAATTAAAAGAGTATGATAAAGATGATCCACGATTAAAAGTAAATCCTGGATTTGAAAAACCTGAAAATGAGAATTTTGAGGAAACATTAAATAAAGCAATCAAAAAAACAGATACTGTAAATATTATTCTTAGAGATGTTGAAAAAGCGATTATATTAAACCTAGAATTTTCAGAAATAAAATTATTGGATTTATTTAATGAAATAAAAAAAGAATATAATCAAAAAGCATTTTCAATAGAAATTACAGGCAATAACCCTTTAATAGATATTTCAAAATCTCATTTTGAAGATCTTATTAATACTCTTATTGAGAACGCAGAAGAGCACAGTTTCGAGGGTATTAAAAAACCTAAAATTACTTTTAATATAAAAACAGATTTAACTAGAGGAATTATAATAATTGATTATAAAAATAATGGTTCTCCTTTGACAATAAATGAAAAAGAATACAAATCAATCTTAACCAAATCTATAAAAAGTAAAGGTACTGGTATAGGAGGTTATTACATCAATAAGATTATTGAAGCACATAAAGGTATTCTAAAAATAGAAGAAAATTTAACATCAGGTGTTCATTTTATAATTGAAATACCTATCAAACAAATAGAAAATGAGTAAAAGTATATTATTAATAGATGATAAAGAGGAGTTTAAAGATGACTTTAAAAGCACTGCACAAAGAAAAGGATATTCTTTAGCATGGGGAAAAAGTTTTGAAGATTTAGTAAATAAACTTCCAGATTTACATTTAAATATCACAGCTATAATACTTGATATAAAATGCTTACTTAAAAATGATCAAGAAATTGAAAAAGAAGATTTTATTGGCACTGCTTTAAATTATCTCAATAGAAATTTTCCTGCTCTTCCAAGAATGATTCTAACTGGGGATGAAAAAGCTTTAGAAAACATTAAATTATTTTATAATACTGATACAGAAGATGTCTATAAAAAAGAGCCTAAAGAACTTGATAGACTTTTTAAAAAACTAGAAGAGCATTATTCTAATTATCCTTCAAGAATTTTAACTTATGATGAAAACGAAATAAAAGAACTGATAAAAAAAGGAGAAAGCAAAAAATTAGAATTTAAATCTTCTATTCAATTTTGTGTAAGAGAACAAATTGTTAATAAAGATTTAAGATTTGAATCATTTAAGAACTTAGCTGCTTTTGCAAATTCAGATGGTGGGGAAATTTTAATTGGAGTTGAAGACAATACAAATATTATTGGTCTAGAGAATACTGATTATAACACCTTAAAAGAACCTAATAAACAAGATTCTTTTAGATTGTTACTGGACAGTTTAGTGGAGTCTTATTTTGGCAATTCATTTCAAAAAAATCTTGAAAATTTAAAATTTTATTCGATTGAAGATAAAACCATATGTAGAATTACTGTCAAAGGGAAAAACCACAGTCCAATATTTATTAAAAAAAGAGATAAATCGGGAAAAAATTATGAAGCCTTCTTTATTAGAAGTCAAGCAAGTGCTAGAGAGTTAAAAGGTGCAGAAAAAGACATTTACATAAAGGCTCATTGGGAAATTAATGAATAATAATAAAACCGAAAAACATGAACTCATTTCTTTTTTCTGATAAAATTTTATCAACAATACTTTCTTTAAAACAAGATCAAAAAATTGAAGATTGGATATTCAAAGGAGAAACAGAATTAAAATTTGGAACACCAGCAGGACCTTGGCAAGTTAAAGGGTTCTTATTTGAAAAATCAGATAGGTCCTATTCATATATTCTAAGGAGTGTTCCTAATGCTAATAGTTCGAGTTATATTGTATTAGAATCAATAAACCTTAGAAGACAATTATATAATATGGATTTAAAAAATCCAAAAATATTAAAAGAAAAGGAAGGAAAAACAATTCTATTTGAGTCCTTTAGAATGACGGCTGGAAAAGGAAAGAAAAAAGAAATTGAAGTTGAAAAAGCTTTTAAAGATTTAGGAATTCAATCAAATATAATAACTATAATTGACGATACTTCTCCAGATTGGTTAAAAATTTTAAATGATATTTTAAATTGGGCAATACTAAGAGAGAAAGTTAAAATAAGTCTTAAGAATAATTTTAATTCAAATTCTGAAAATCATAATTCCACAAAAAAAGAAATGATAAATATTCCACTAAACCAAATCCTATACGGTCCTCCAGGTACAGGAAAGACCTATCATACTATTAATAAAGCCTTATCTATTATAGAAAATAAATCAGAAGAAGAACTACAACTAGAAAGTAGAAAAGAAATTAAAGATCGTTTTGACGGTTATTTAAATACAGGGCAAATTAGTTTTATTACTTTCCATCAAAGTATGTCTTATGAAGATTTTATTGAAGGAATTAAGCCTATAATGAAAGAGGAAGAAGAAGAGGATACTGATTTAAATTACTTAATTCAGAATGGTATTTTTAAAGAAATCTGTTGCAAAGCAAATGAAAACATCAACATTGAATTAAAGGATAATTTTGATGAAGTTTGGTCTACATTAATAGATTTAGTGAGATCCAAAATTTTAAATAATAATTTATTAAAAATAGGTTCTTGGGAATACGGTTTGTCAAGAAAGAATTCACTTAAATATACTTCAATAAATTCACCATCTAAATATACTTTTACAATTACAAAGAAAAATGTATATGATGCCTATAAGAATATAAAAGCAAGACCTTCTGGTGCATTTCAAAAAGACATGTTAGATGTTGTAGCATACATGAAAAAAGAATTAGACTTAAATGAATATGCCGAAAACAATCAAAAAGATATAGAAACAAATCAAAATGAATCAAACTTTGTTCTCATCATTGACGAAATCAACCGAGGCAATGTGTCCCAAATTTTTGGAGAACTGATTACCTTAATAGAAGAGAGCAAACGTTTAGGAAATGATGAAGCTTTAGAAGTAACTCTACCCTACAGTAAAGAGAGGTTTGGAGTACCTCCAAATTTATATATTATAGGTACGATGAACACCGCTGACCGAAGTGTGGAAGCATTAGACACTGCTTTGAGACGACGTTTTTGTTTTGAGGAAATGATGCCAAAACCTGAATTATTAAGTCCTTCGGCTATGTATTGTAATTTATTATGGGAATACAAAGAAGTTCCTTGGGAAGATAAAGAGTTCCTAATTAAAGAAGCTGAATTATTTGACTTAATAGGTGTTACAAAGGAATTAAAAGATGAAAGAAAAAAAATATGGGATGAACAAATGGTTGGGCAACAAACAAATGATTTTACTCATTTTGATTTGTTTTCTTTTACAGGAATTAATTTAAAAGCAGTATTAGAAACTATTAATAATAGAATTGAAGTACTTTTAGATCGTGACCATACCATAGGACATTCCTATTTTATAAATGTGATTTCATTAGAAGATTTAGAAAATACTTTTAAAAACAACATTATTCCGTTGTTACAAGAGTATTTCTATAATGATTATGAGAAAATAGCTTTGGTTTTAGGTGAAGGTTTCGTTGAGATTAACAAAGTAAACGAAACTAAAGTAGCTTTTGCTAAATTATCTATACCCGTTGAAAGACCAGATTTTCAAACAACTTTTAGTTTAAAAAAGAATTTTGACATCAAAGAAGCTATCCTTCAATTATTAACTGTATAAGTTTGAATCGTACTAAACTCATACAAATATTTGAATATGCTACTTTAATTTGTGGCCAAAAGTATAATGGGAATATATTTGAAAAAGAACATTTTAATGCATTAGTAAAACTAAATGAAGCGCATCAAAATAAATATTTTACAATAGGTCTTAATAAAATTACTTTCACACAATATGTTGGTGTTATTCAAGTAGATGGATTAACCATTGAAATTTTACCCAAAATAGACAATGATGGGAAAGATGAAAGTGTTTGGCACAAAGCTTTGATTGAAATGCTTCGAGTAACTCGAAAACTAAAAGTACAACAAGTAGACGAAGCCCATGTTAAAAAACAACAGGTCCATCTGTTAGATATTTATTTTGAATGGTTTTTACATGAAGTACAGCTCCTACTCCATCAAGGATTAATCAAGAAGTACTATAAAGAAACTTCTAACGTAAAAGCTTTAAAAGGAAAATTAGAGTTTGCCAAACACATTAGTCATAATTTAGTTCATAAAGAACGCTTTTATACCACGCATCAGGTATATGATAAAGACCATTTGATACATCAAATTTTAGGGCAGGCTTTGGAAATTGTAGCTTCTCTTTCTAAAGGAAATTATTTGTACAGTTCTTGTAAAACAGTACAATTGAATTTTCCAGAAGTGAAAACCATACAAGCGAATGAGCAGACGTTTTCAAAAATACCCAACACTAGAAAAACAGCTCCTTATACAACGGCTTTAAAAATTGCACGACTTATTATTTTAAATTATGCGCCTAATGTACAACATGGTAGTGAAAAAATGATAGCCTTACTTTTTGATATGAATGTGCTTTGGGAAGAATATATCTTAGTTCGTTTACAACAAACTAATAAAGGACTTCGTATTTTAGGACAAAGAAGAAAAGTATTTTGGGAAGGCATTGCTTTAAAACCCGATATAGTTATTGAAAAGGACAACGAAACATTTATAATCGATACGAAGTGGAAAAATATAGGGTATTCTAATCCTTCTACTCAAGACTTACGACAAATGTTTGTGTATAATGAGTATTGGGGTTCTAAAAAAGCGATGTTGTTATACCCTAGTATTTCTAGTTCTTTTGATGGTTTTAAAGCCTTTACAGGTAAAGAGCAAGCATGTGGTTTGGGTAAGGTTTCTATTTTTAAAGAAGATTCAACTGATTTAGACGATACTATTGGTACAACAATATTGGAATGGTTTCAGAAAGATTGAGATTCCTCCTACGTCGGAATGACAAGGTTGTGGGTCATGTGTACAGTTGATGGTTGGTGGAAGTGTTCTAACATGGTTTGTGGAGCTACTTATGCGACCCTTACAGGGTGACAAACTGGGAGGCAGAGGGTTGTTGGTTGATGGAAGTACTAATGTAATCTCCTTGTACTGGGATAGCATGGCCTCTTTATGGTAATGTATTGTGTTAAAATGTGTCGAACCAATGGTATTTTTTTTTCTTGTTGTCTTTCTATTGATAGGGTTGAAACTCTAGTCTGTACAATTGACGCAGCCTATGGTTCTTTATAAAAATGGTGCAAATCTTATACCAATGATCTATTTTGTAACCACGCGATTTAATGCGTTGGGAAAAATATAATTATAACTTGTTTGTAACTAATACCTCCTTTATTAAAACTCCTTTCAATACTATTTTATGTGTTTCTTGAAGGGGAAAACTGAAAAGTAAAAAGTGAAAAGTGCAAAGTAATAACTAGTTTTCAGTTAGTTAGAAAGATAGCGATATTAAATGATATTTTATTGTGTTAAAAAATGGAAAAAACGGTTTTGCTTTTTGGATTATCTAAAAAAAGATAGCATATTTGTTATAGTTAAATACCTTGCTTTTCTTGTAAAAGAAAAAGATGATGTTTCGTCATCAAGTAGAAATTGTATTTCACACATCACTACATACTATCTTTAGGGTGAGAAAACGCACTAGTAGTGCATTTTCGGTTCCTTCTCCGAGAGATAAAATACACTACTAGTGCGTTTTCTCTGGAGTTGATAGATATAGTCCTTAGAAAATACGAAGGATTTAACGAAGTCCTATTTTTAAATCTATTAAAAATAGGACTTTTCATTTTTAACACGTTAAATATGTCTGGACAACTTACAAGACAACAGCTTTATGACCGTATTAAATCGAGTTCTAAAGACAGTTATATTCTAGAAGAAATGAAACGTTTGGGTTTTTGGAAATCCAAAGGACAGCCCACTCTGGAAGAAACGCTAATAGAAAAAGAAACCTCGCTACAACAGGAGTTAAGTACTTTAGTGGCTAAGGAACGTAAGTTTCAAAACCAAGAATTGTTGCTGAAAGAAATTCATAAGCAACGCATGCAAAATGCTAAAGCAAAGCGTGAGGAAACCAAAGAAAAGAGAGCACAACAAAAACAAGAGAAAGCGGCTCGATGGGAAGTTTTAAGGACAACTGAAATTATTTATCTGGGGGAAGGTGTTTCTAAAGGTTTACAACCTACTGCTAGTAATAGTACCCTTTTAGCACAATATAATCTTCCTTATTTTGATACGGTTGCCCAACTTGCCGATGCTATGGGTATTACTACAAAAATGCTAACCTATTGGGCCTATCATAGACCCGTAAGTCTTACCTCGCACTATTATACTTTTGAAATTGCCAAAAAATCGGGTGGCAAAAGAAAAATTGCTGCACCTAAAAAGGGTTTGAAAAAACTACAAAACTGGATTCTTACTTCTATACTTTCTAAAATAGCGCTTCAGGATGAAGTGCATGGTTTTACTAGTAAGCGTTCGATTGTAAGTAATGCGCAACCCCATATAGGTAAAACGGTGGTGGTGAATATGGATTTAAAAGATTTTTTCCCTAGTGTGCATTATAAAAGAGTGAAAGGTTTATTTTCTACGTTAGGTTATTCTGAACAAATAGCTTCTATTTTGGCTTTGCTATGTACACAAGCTGAAACAAAACAGGTTACATTAGATAATGTCTTGTATTATGTACAACAAGGAAATCGAGTTCTTCCTCAGGGTTCGCCTGCTAGTCCTGCTATTAGTAATTTGATTGCGTATAAATTAGACAAGCGTATAAAAGGTTTGGCTAAACGATATGGTTTTACCTACACACGTTATGCCGATGATCTTACTTTTTCATCTGATACGGCTACGGATAAAGACATCGCTGCCCTACTCCACTTTGCTAAAAAAATTAGTACTAGTGAAGACTTTACCGTTCATCCTGATAAAGTACATGTAATGAAGCAATCGCGACAACAAAAGGTAACGGGCGTAGTTGTTAATGAAAAACCAAACATTGATCGTAATAGATTAAGACAATTTAGGGCGTTATTGCATCAGATTAAAAACAAGGGATGGCAAGATAAACAATGGAGAAAATCCAATAATGTATATGCTGCTATTGAAGGTTACATTTTGTTTGTACATATGATTGCTCCTGAAAAAGCTCTTGTGTTTCGCAAGCAATTAGAAGACATTGTGGCTATACATGGCACACCTCCTACTACAGAAGTACAACCCGTACCTCAACCGGTTACAGAAGAAAAAACCATTGTTCCTGAAAATAATAGCAAGGCTAATGAAGAAGACACAACCAACTGGTGGACTACATTTTAAAGGGTGTACGCTATCAATATCTTATATCATAAAAAATAACGAAAATTAAACTATATATGAAACTGATTCAACAATGTAAATTATTTTTCCGTGAAGGCAATTCAGATAAAGTTTATGAAATAGATTTATGTGAACTAACTAACGGGGAATATGTAGTTAATTTTCGTTATGGTAGACGAGGCAATGCTTTAAAAGAAGGTACTAAAACACCTGCTAGTGTAGCCTTAGCAGATGCCGAAAAAATATTTGGTAAACTGGAATATGAAAAAAGAGCCAAAGGATATCAAACGGAAGCTGAAGTAACTATTGCGCTTCCTATTTTGGAACATATTGATACTACCTCAATGGAAGGACGCATTTTATTGCGTTTACAAGATGCTCTAGAAGGCACACGTTCTTTTAAAACGTCTTGGAAAACGTCTCGCGTGATTTGGAAAGCCGGTGAACTAGGCATTGAAAAAGCGATACCTTATATTTTAAAGTTAGCCCACAAAGGAGATACTTTTCAATTGTATGCTTCTGTTTGGGCATTATTACAATTGAAAGCTAAGGAAGCCGTTCCGTTTTTTAAAACCACTGCGTTACAAATCAAATTAAAAGACCATGTGCGTTGGCTGGCTTATGAAGCTTTGTTCCAATTGACCGAAGAGGAAGCTATTTTGGAGGAAATGAAAGCCAAATGTTTTTCTTTGTTACCTGAAACCTTACAAGAGGTAATTACGGAAGGAAATACAAGTGCTATTTTTACATTTTATACGATACAATTAGAACAAAACATTGCCTTAGAAGGTTTTGTTCCTTTTTATTTATTGCATTCGTTTAATCCGCAATGGTCTGAAGGCATACAAACACTTTTGCAAACGATTCCTTTTCGCCCTCCATACTTTAAAGCTGTTCGTAGTTTATACAAATTGGCTCAGGTGCGACAAGATTATAAAACATTAGCCTTACTTTCTTATCGCTTAGAAAAGGAAAAAGCTATGTTTTCTAGAACTGCCTCATTGGATCCAGATGGGTATCCTACACATCAATATATTACAAGTTTAAATAAAACAGTTAATGTAGGGAAAGAATTGCGAGGTGCTACTAGTGCAGTTGGTTTTTCAAACCATACGAAGTTCTATTTTCAACAAAATAGTAAGTCTTATCTTATTCAATTAGGAGAAAAAAAGGATGGAAAGGCTTATCTTTCTCTTGCGGTACAACAATTGCTACAATATACCATGGCCGATTATACGGCAAAATATACAGAAACTCCACCCTATGGACAATATTTATATGATATAAGACAATATCTTTTTACCACTATTGAATATGCTGAATGTTCTAAATCTTATTTGCTTTCTACTATTTTGTATGGTAATGACCCGAATCGAACGGTAACGAATAAACTGGAACTCATTCACAATAAAACTTATGAAATTAGTGACCGTTGGTATTATAATGCCGCTGATGTAAGACCTTATAATGCTACTACTGAGAATACAGAAAAAAAGGAAGAAAAAGGATTGCTTAGTACTTTAAAAAATTTCTTTAGTAAAAAAGAACCTGTTGCTCCTGCTCCTATAACAACATCAATTTCAGAACCTGAAGAGGTGGAAGTAACTAGAAAAGCGCTTTTTCCAGAACATTGGGATGCTTATCCGCAAGCGTATGTTCAATTATTAATGGATGCCAAAATGGATATCATCCATCAATTTGCAATGGAAGGCTTACAAGTTCACCCTGATTATGGAGCTATCAAAGCCAAGTTTTCGTTGGAACATGTGGTTCGTCTTTTACAACATAGCTTTGAAATACCACAGCAATTGGGTTACGAATTATTAACCACTCGTAAAGAAGAGTTTATTAAAAACACGTCTTTATTACTTCGTTTATTAGAGGTTACGCACCAACCTACTTTGGATTGGGCAAAAGAACAAGTTGAAAATAACAAAACTACTTATTGTAAAGAAGCAGATGCGCTAATTGCGCTTATTTTAAATTCGCAACCCACGTTACACGATTGGATTATAACTTTACTTAACACTCTAACTGTAAACGATGCTACAGCTAAAACAGTAGTTGAAAAAACGATTGAGTCGCTTATTGTATTTGAAAATACGCCTACAAATAGTGTGTTGGCAAAACAAGTTATCCAACGTTTAAAAGTAGTTGCTGGTAACCAACTTGCTTTGGTTCACCCAAAAATTGTAAGTTATTTATTAGAAGCTTCTTTACCTATGAATGCGCTTTTGGCTAGTGAAATTATTGCCTTAAAAGCGGCACAAGAAACCATTCCGGTATCGCTTTGTGTCGATTTTGCGCAGCATGCCTTACCTGAAGTGCAAGCTATTGGTATGGAGTTATTACTAAAAGTTTCTCCTACAGAAGTGGTTAAACATTGGAACACTATTTTGTCATTACTTACACATTCTAATAAAACTATTGTAGCTACCGTTGTACAATTAGGATTACAGGATTATTTAGCTTCACAATTACAAAGCACTTGGATTCAACTCGTACATGTTTTAATTAGCCAACCTCAATTTGAAGGAAGTCACGCTTATATTTTATCTCTATTAGAACCTTATGAAACGCATTTAGATCAATTGGAACCTAATTATTTGTTACCCATGATTTTTGCCAATTATAGAGATGTTCAGGTGGCAGCCGCTTCGTGGTTGTATCGTTATCCAAGAACTTCTGAATTTACTTGGAGACAAGTTTTAGCTTTGGCTGATAGCGAACTGCTAGTGGTTCGTCAATGGGTATGGCAATTTTATACGAATCATGTGGCCAAAGTAAAATCTGAAAAAGAGAAAGCACTTAGTTTAGTCGATGCCAAATGGGAAGACAGCAGACAATTTGCATTTGAATTTTTCAGTACACAATTTGAAGCTTCCGATTGGACAACAGAAACATTAATTAGCTTGGTTGATTCGGTAAGACCCGATGTGATGCAGTTTGGAAAGCAATTAGTGATGCGTTATTTTAGTGATGCACAAGGACATCAGTATTTAATTCAACTGTCACAACATCCTAGCGAAGTGATTCAATTGTATGTTTCTAATTTATTGAAAGAATATGCTAGTCAGCAACCCGAACGAATCGTTGCTTTAGATTATTATTTCCGTTCGGTATTGTTTCGTGTGCATAAAGGAAGGGTTACCAAAGAACGTGTTCTCGACTTTTTAACTATTGAAGCATTACAAAACGAAGTTGTTGCACAATATGTTAATGGCTTATTTTCTTATTTATCTGCCACAACCGCTTTGCAAGATAAAGCCCGATTTATTTTGGCTTTAAGCCAAATACAAGATCAATATCCTCATTTGGATTCTTGTTTACTATTAAATTCTTAAAGCTTATGATTTTTGATTATAAATACAAAGGAAATTCTAAAGTTGCTACTGATGCAAATTCGGTAGGTATGCAATTTGCACCCGATGTTCAAAGAGATCCCACCTTCTTTGTAGGGAAATTACATAAGAAATTGGCTTTTAGAGAAGCTATTTCTGCATTGCATGATGTGGTGGTGTCTGATTTGCGCTTTGTTCCCAAAGACCGTGAAGCTTATATGCAATGGTTAAAAGAACAAGAGTCTATTTGGCTTTCCGATTATATTGCTGAAAATCAAGTAGAGGCAACACGCGAGCGAATTGCTCAAATAAAAGAAGAATTACAAGCGGTTTACAAAGAGAAAGATAAAATATTAGGCCCATTTAACAAAGCAAAAAAGGCTTATTTTGATTATTTATATCAAAAAGACAGGGATGCTTGGTTTGTTTTAGACCCCGTGATTACTGTACATCCTGATGAAGTATTTTTTGAATGTTTTAGCCAAGATGAATCTTCATATGGAAAATTGAGTTGCAATTATAATGTTTTTACGCAAATAGATACTTTTGCTTGTGGTACCACTAATATTGATTATTCGCAATCGCTTTATAATGAGTTCCAAAAAATTAGAGATTATAAAGAAACTTCCTTTGCTATTGATCCTAGTGGTTTTGAAACACGCACTACGAATGAAGAAGAATACAAAGAAGTAAAAATTGATTTACCAGACTCTTGGGTAAGAGGGTTTTTACAGGTAAGTTCTGCCATGACATTGCCGGCAGTTACCTTTGATTTGCACCCGCAAGACATGTATCTTTTATGTTCATATTTAAGACGTTTTAAAGAACAAAAAGGACCAAGAGCTTTGCGTTTTATTTTAAAACCAGGACAACCTGTACAGGTTTTGTTTGAACCTTGGCATGAGATTTTTACTTTTTACCGTTCTCCTTATACTGGTTCACAAGAACAAACCATACGTATTTGGGGAAGGCGTCGTTTGCACATCTTAGAGCGATTACTACCTATTGCTAGTCGTTTTACGGTTCATCTTTTAGGAAATGGACTACCTTCTTTCTTTATTGCTCATTTAGGGGATATGACTTTTACGTTAGGATTATCGGGATGGACGGCAAACGATTGGAGTCAATCTGGTAATTTTGACCTGATGGCACCTAGAACTACAGTTGATCAAAAGACACAGGAACAAATATTTAATACCTTGAAAAAGGATTGGTTAGGTACTTCAGATGCTATAGCAAAGCATTTAGGACTTACTACTGATGTAGTGGCTTCTTCTTTAGCCGCTTATACACAAGCGGGAAGAGTAATCTATGATTTACATAAAGGGGTATATCGCGTTCGTGAACTTTCTCAGGAACCTTTACCGATGACTTCTTTACGATTTGCAAGTGAACAAGAAGAAAAAGCCAATCGATTACTTCAGGAACAACCTTTTTCTGTTAAAGCAGAAGTAAAAGATGCCGTTTTACATCTTGCCGCTAAAATAAAAGACCAACGAACAACTTTTCAAACGGAAGCGCAAATTGATAAAGACAATCGAATGATTAGTGGCTCTTGTAGCTGTAATTATTTCTTAAACAACGGATTGCGAAAAGGACCTTGCGAACATCTTTTAGCATTGCGAATGGAGATGAATAGGAATTAGTTGGTGGTATTTGGTTGTTGGAAGTGTTTTAATAAGGTTTATGGAACTACTTATGAGACCCTTACAGGGTGACAAACTGGTTGGAATTTTTTATCTATTACAAATTACCAATCTTAACTATCTAGCGACAACATGAGTCTATAATTGAGATGCTGAATCAAGTTCAGCATGACAAAGCGTCCTTACTCCTTCTCTATTTTACACAATACTTCTGTTTTCAAGTATTTCGCTACTGCATCGTCATGATTGTTCCCTATTATTTCTAAATGTGGCAACTTATCTTTTAAGGTTTGTTGTGCATTATTCATAATAAGTCCTTTAAAGGCTTGGGATAACATTTTTTCGTCGTTAAAACCATCTCCAAAACAAATGGTTTGTTGAAAAGTACTGTTTTCTTTTTCTAATATTTTGGCAATGGCATAACTTTTATCAATGCTTTTATCCATTAATTCGAGACAGATAGGCAAACTAAAACAGGTCTCAAATGGCGATGGCTGTTGTTTTTTTATTAGATTATCTAATTGCAATAATTTTTGGTGATCTTCATCTACAAAAAGGAGTTTTATAGCACTTAAATCGGAAACTTGCTTGAAATCTACAATTTGTGGTGGATAATGTAATTCTTTTTGAAAACTATTGAGTTTTAGATTGTGTTTATTGGTTAACCAAAATTCTTCTTTAAACAGAACTGTAGTTATAGAATCATCTATATCTAGTGATAAAATATTTTGTATGGCATCACTTTCAATATCGAAAGCAAAGAATAAATCATTCTCAGGTGTATGAATTCGTGCCCCATTTGAAGTTACTAAATAAACGGGGATTTCTAATAATTTGGTTAATTGTATTGCATCTTTATGATGACGCCCTGTTGCAACAATAATAGTGTAACCTTGTTTGTATAATTCTTGAAAAATTTCTTTTGTATATGTTGATATGGTATGTGCTGCATTGAGCAATGTACCGTCTAAATCGGTTGCAATTACTCTTAGATTGGGGGTTTTAATCATGGTATTGGGTATTCGGGTACAAAGATAGGGAATTTAGAAGTTAGAATTTAGAAATTGGGAATTGGGAATTGGGAATTAGTTTAAAGTCGAAAGTCATAAAGTCGAAAGTTAACGCTTAACTGTTTTTCATTATAGTGATACAAAATAAACCAACCAACAACCAACAACTGTAAACTTAAAAAAACCGTAACAAATGTGTACTTTTTGCGTCTAATAGCGTATCATCAATCAAAAAAAAAATAGTAATCATGCGTTATGTTTTAGCATTCTTTTTTCCTTGGTTAAGCCTTATGCTACAAGGAAAAATTCTTTCTGGTCTGGTTTGTCTGATTTTACAACTAACTATCATTGGTTGGATTCCTGCTTTTTTATGGGCGGTAACGGCATTGAACAGGATGTATGCAGATCGTAGAACGAATCGGATTATTCGGGAAATAAGACAAGGGTAATTATTTTCCCCTATTTTCTTATAGGTTCTATTCGAATTGTATGGGATTAAAAAGAGGGATAATATATTTTTTTTAAAACAATAATGTATGAAAATATTTGTGGTTGTTTTTGATACTTAAAACAAAAATGAATGTTTTAATATTTGAATCTTACCCTATTTGAATTCTCTTAATGATTAAAGTAAGTTCTAAGTCATTCGATATATAAAAGTATTTTGATGCCGCTTAATTATTTTATACTAAATATTAGAGGCTATCCTAAGCTTAGGATAGCCTCTAAATAAACTTAAATCA
>NZ_LR733616.1 GCF_902506265.1 Flavobacterium sp. 9AF
GGGTAGTGCTACTACTAAGTTTGTGAAAGAATAGTTCAAATAGAAAGATGCTGGCCTGAACGAAGTGAACTGACTAAGTAAAACAAGTTCGTCATAACAATAATAAATAAAAAACTCGTTTAGTTCTCTCTAAACGAGTTTTTTATAAATATTAGCATCCATTTGTTTTATGAAATTGTTAAATATGTTATTTGAAAATACTTATTTAAGTATATTTGATCAAAACAAATATTATTTATAAAAATTAAACAAATATGAAAAGAAAATTATTTTTAAGTTTATTACTTCTAGTATCTTTGGTAAATGCTCAAAACTATACATTTACAAGTTTTACTGAAAATTATAACGCCTTAATTAATCCCATATCATTAAATAATGGTCAGCTTTGGGACGACCCTGAGTTTAATATTATTTTGCCATATAATATAAACGTAAATGGTGTTGTTTTTAATACAATTATTGTCTCTGATAGTTATATTTATAATGATACTACTTCGGATATTAAGCAAATTGTAAGTCCATTTGGGAATGACCTTATTGATAGAGGAGATAATGTAGGCAACTCACTGTCTCCATTAAGTTATATAATTGAAGGATCAGTAGGAAACAGAATTACAAAAATAGAATTTAATAATTGCGGTAGTTATACAGACAATAATTTGTCTATGTATGTTAATTTTCAGATTTGGATTTATGAAACATCAAATGTTATTGAATTTAGGTATGGAAATAGTTCTATAACGGATAGTTCAATTTTTTATGATGGTTTAACCGGTGGTTCAACAGGTATTACTTCTATAGATTTTTCGACTGATGATTTGTCTAATGTACATCTATTGTCTGGAAATGCCTCAAATCCAACTCTTACTTATGCTAACACAATTGAGTTTATAAATGGTACTCCAGCTGCTAATACGGTTTATCGCTTTACTCCAACAAGTTCATTAAATACCAATAGCTTTGATAAAAACTTTGTAGATTTGTTTCCAAATCCTGTAAAAGAAACCTTGTATTTTACAGCTAAAGAAGCTACACATATATCTTCAGTTGAAATTTATAATATGCTAGGACAAATTATACTATCTGTTCCCAATACTATTACATCGATTGATGTTTCAGAATTAGAAAAAGGAAATTACTTTCTAAAAGTAAATACAGAAAAGGGTAGTACTACTACTAAGTTTGTGAAAGAATAGTTCAAATGGAAAGACGCTGTCACGAACTAAGTGAACTGAAGAAGTAAAACAAGTTCGGCATAACAATAATAAATAAAAAACTCGTTTAGAAATAACTAAACGAGTTTTTTATTTTAAATTGTTATGTCTTCTCGACTTCGCTCGAATTGACAACTGGAAGAGACAACCGAAAACTATCTCAGGCTAGCTCCTAATTGATTTTCAAAATTCATTTGTAATTTACTCATAATTTTTTCAATTTCTTTGTCATTCAAGGTTTTAGTTTCATCTTGAATAATAAAACTTACCGCATATGATTTTTTACCTTCAGGTAAGTTCTTCCCTTCATATACATCAAAAAGATTAATATCTTTTAAAAGTTTCTTTTCAGTTTGTTTGGCGATTTTATATACTTCTTCAAATGTGGTTGTATTATTTAATAAAAGAGCTAAATCGCGTCTTACTTCAGGGTATTTTGGGATATCAGTAAATTTAATTTTATTTGAGATATATTTTTGAATTTTACCCCAATTAAAATCAGCAAATAAAACTTCTTGTTTGATATCAAAATGTTTTAGTATCGTCTTCTTAATTGTACCAAATTCAATTATAATTTCTTTACCCACAGCAATGCTCATACCTTCAGCAAAAATATCTGCTTCTACAGGCAAACTAGAAACCTTATTTTCTAAACCTATTCTTGAAAGTACACTATTAATATACCCTTTAAATAAAAAGAAATCTGTCTTTTGGATACTTTGGGTCCAATTTTCATTTGTTCTATTTCCAGTTAAAAATAAAGTAAGATGTTTATTTTCATCATATCCAGATGGTAATTTATGATACGTTTTACCAAATTCGAATAATTTTAAATCACCTCTTTTTCTGTTGATATTAAAAGAAATAGCTTCTAAACCTGAAAAAAGCATCGATTGTCTCATGGCAGATAAATCATTACTTAATGGATTTAGCATAACCACATTGAAATCTTCTTTTAAATTATCAGATAATTTGATATAGTCTGGTGTGGTTAATGAATTAGCCATCATTTCATTAAAACCTAATGAGCATAATTGATTTGCAATGATATTTTGAACTTTATACTCTTCCGTTCTAGATGAATTTGAAATAGTAGCATTTAATTTTTCAGTGAAGTTGATATTATTATAGCCATATACTCTTAATATTTCTTCAATAACATCAATTTCTCTTTGTACATCTACACGATAAGAAGGAATAACTAAGCCAATTCCAGCTTCTGTTACATTATTGATTTTAATTTCTAATGCTACTAAAATTTTCTTAATTGTTTCTTTAGGTAATTCTTCACCTATAACTTTTCTAACTTTTTCAAAGTTTAAAAAAACTTGAAAATCTTCTAATTTTTTAGGATATAAATCAACAATATCAGAAGTGATTTCTCCTCCAGCCACTTCTTGAATTAACAAAGCAGCTCTTTTTAACGCATATTCAGTAATTGTAGAATCTATTCCTCTTTCAAAGCGGAAGGAAGCATCTGTATTTAAAGCATGTCTTTTTGCAGTTTTTCTTACAGAAACAGGATTAAAATAAGCGCTCTCTAAAAAAATAGCAGTAGTATCATTTGTAACTCCAGAATCTTTTCCGCCAAATACACCAGCAATACACATTGGACCTTCTGCATGACAAATCATCAAGTCTTCTGAATCCAAAGAGCGTTCTACATCGTCTAAAGTTTTAAATTTTGTTCCCGCTTCAACCGTTTTAACAATAACTTTATTTCCTTTTATTTTGTTTGCATCAAAAGCGTGTAACGGTTGTCCTAATTCGTGTAAAACATAATTAGTTACATCCACCACATTATTCTTTGGTGTTAATCCAATGGCTTTTAAACGATTTTGTAACCATGCAGGGGAAGGTTTAACACTAATCCCCGAAATAGTAACTCCACAATATCTTGGAGCCAGTTTTTCATTTTCTACAACTACATCTATTTTTAAAGTTCTTTTATCCACTTTAAAATTACTAACAGACGGTGTAATTAATTCAAGCGTTTTTTCTTTTTGAAATAACCCCGCTTTGATGTCTCTAGCCACACCAAAATGACTCATCGCATCTGCACGATTAGGTGTTAAACCGATTTCAAAAACTTCATCAGATTCTATATTAAAAACGGTTCTAGCTAAAGTGCCTGGTTTTAAATTTGAATCTAAAATTAGGATACCATCATGGCTTTCTCCTAATCCTAATTCATCCTCAGCACAAATCATACCATGACTTTCTTGCCCTCTAATTTTTCCTTTTTTTATTTCAAAAGCATTTCCTTCTTTATCATAAAGTTTAGTACCAATGGTCGCCACAGGAACTTTTTGTCCTACACCTACATTAGGAGCACCACATACTATTTGTACAGGAGGATTACCATCACCCAAATCTACTGTTGTAACTTTTAATCTATCTGCATCAGGATGGGGTTCACAAGTAAGGACATGCCCAATTACAACTCCTTCAAGACCTCCTTTTAAGCTTTCAAATTTTTCAACTCCTTCAACCTCAAGACCTAAATCTGTTAGTAAAGCAGCCGTTTCTTCTGATTTCCAGTCAATTTTTATGAATTGTTTTAACCAATTGTATGAAATACGCATTATGAATCGATTTTTTTAAAGGTGCAAAGATAAAACTAATTAGCCAATGTGCCAATGTGTAAATAAGATTAATTACTTGAAAATTGTAATTTTAAAAACATAATTTAAAACCATTTCTTCTTTTATATTTTTAATATAATGTTTTTAAAATATATATAATATAATTTTTGGGCTACAATTTTAATGATAAATTAATTTTTTGTGCTAAAAAATAAAAATAATCAATTTTGTGCTATAATTTGAATTATTTGTGCTATAAAAAGATTGTATAAGAATTTAATTTTGAGAAAATCAAAAAATATAAATGTTATGAGCAATTTAATTCAACGACCTATTTTTAAAGAAAAATACGATAATTATATAGGAGGAAAATTTACACCACCAGCAACAGGTACTTATTTTGATGTATATTCACCCATTGATGGGAAAGTATTTACAAAAGCAGCACATTCCAATAAAGAAGATTTAATCGCAGCTGTAAATAGTGCAGAAGAAGCTTTTAAAACGTGGGGTAAAACTTCGGTTACGGAAAGGAGCAATTTATTAAATAAAATTGCCCAAGTTATTGAAGATAATTTAGAATATTTAGCTGCTGTTGAAACGGTAGATAATGGTAAAGCTGTTAGAGAAACATTAGCAGCGGATTTACCTTTAGCCATTGATCATTTTAGATATTTTGCAAGTGTTATTAGAGCAGAGGAAGGTTCTTTAAGCGAACTAGATGCTAACACGGTTTCTTTAATTGTTAATGAACCTTTAGGTGTAATAGCACAAATTATTCCTTGGAATTTCCCTCTTTTAATGGCAGTATGGAAATTGGCACCAGCATTGGCTGCTGGCAATTGTGTGGTATTAAAACCTGCAGAAAACACACCTGTTTCAATTATTGTATTAATGGAATTAATAGGGCATCTTTTGCCTGCGGGTGTAGTAAATATCGTAAATGGTTTTGGAGCAGAATTAGGTAGAGCATTGGTTACTAATCCTAAAGTTGCTAAAGCTGCATTTACAGGTTCGACAGCAACAGGTAGATTAGTTATGCAATATGCAACTGAAAATATAGTTCCCGTTACTTTAGAATTAGGTGGAAAATCGCCTAATATATTTTTCCCTTCTGTAATGGATGCAGATGATGCCTTTTTAGATAAAGCTATTGAAGGTGCTGTATTATTCTGTTTAAACCAAGGTGAAGTGTGTACTTGTCCTTCTCGACTTTTAATCCATGAGGATATTTATGATGCTTTTATTAAAAAAGTTATAGAACGAGTTAAAGCTGTAAAAATGGGTAATCCATTAGATACAACCGTGATGATGGGAGCACAAGCTTCAAAAGTTCAAAAAGACAAGATTATGTCTTATTTGAAATTAGGTAAAGAAGAAGGTGCCGAATTATTAATAGGAGGTGATGAAAAGATTTTGGAAGGAGATTTAGCTAATGGTTATTATATTCAGCCTACATTGTTTAAAGGAAATAATAAAATGAGAATTTTTCAGGAAGAAATTTTCGGACCTGTTTTAGCAGTCACAACATTTAAAACTACAGATGAAGCTATTGCTATTGCAAATGATACAATGTATGGTTTAGGTGCTGGTGTTTGGTCTAGAGATGCTCATGAATTATACCAAGTTCCAAGAGCTATACAAGCAGGAAGAGTTTGGGTAAACCAATATCATTCTTATCCAGCTGGAGCACCTTTTGGAGGTTATAAACAATCAGGAATTGGTAGGGAAAATCATAAAATGATGTTAGACCACTATCGTCAAACCAAAAACATGTTGATTTCTTACGATAAAAATAAGTTAGGTTTCTTTTAATATTTAATTTTCTAATTATAACCCAGTTTTAGGCTGGGTTTTTACTTTTCTAATATGAATAAAATAAATAGGTTATCGGTAACAGAAAATGCATTAAAAGTGATTGAAGCATTAAATGAACAATTTGGTGATTTAATGTTTTATCAAGCAGGAGGTTGTTGTGAAGGAACGCAGCCACAATGTTTTGAAAAAGGGGCTTTTTTTCCAAGAACAGGTGATGTTTGTATTGGTCAAATAAAAGGTTTTGATTTTTGGTTGGATAAAGATTTATTTGAATATTGGAAACATGCTCATTTTACATTAGATGTTATGGATGGAATAGGAGCAGGCGGATTTTCTTTAGAAACACCACTAGGTAAAACATTTATAATTCAATATAGAACTTTTACTGTAAAAGAATTGAGTAATTTAGAATCCGTTCGTTTGTATTCTTATGATTAATTGGCAAAGTTCATCAATTGGTATTGTTTTGGAGTTACTCCTTCATATTTTTTAAACAAACGAATAAAATAATTGCAGTCTTCAAAACCAGAAGCATAAGAAACTTCATTAATTTGAATTTTGGGATTACTAAGTAATTTTTTAGCAAACTTAATTTTCTCGTTTAGAATAAATTCAATTGGACTCATACCTAATTCTTTTTTAAAGCTTCGGTAAAAGGATGTCGTACTCATGCAAGCTTTATCACTTAATTCTTTTAACTGAATTGAATTTTGAATGTTATTTTTTATATATTCGATTGAAGCGGTTATAGGACTATCAATAGCTAAAATATGTGAAGAATCGAATCGTTTTACTGTTTGTGTTTGTATAATTCTAACAATTAATTCTTGCAGTGTTAAATCGGCTAAGGCATCTTTTGTTATTGATGTTCCCATACATTCTTTGATGAGTTTATTGATGGTATTAGCTAAATCGACATTGTTATAAAAGAAATAATTTTCGTAATCTAATTTCCAAATATTGTTTTTCCCTTCTTTAGGATATTTTTCATTTAAAAAATCAAGGGTGTCGTTTATTACTTTGTTATCGATGGCTAAAGCAATACATTGGGTAGGGTTGTTTTTCGATGCTTCTGGAAAATCGATTTTCATTTCAACATTTGAAGGAACTATAACCGTTTCTCCTGGTAAATATTCGAAATGAGGGTCATCAAAAAGATGCATTATTTTTTTACCCCGCAACATACTTGTTACCACTAAATCGTTAAATTTTAATGGAACCAAATCTGATTTTTGATAGGTTTCAAAAATATTTAATTCGCAATTTTCCAATGAGAAAATAGTTCTGTTTTCTACTAATGTTTTTAGTGACTTCTCTTGGGTTAAATTGGGTTTATCTAATAAATTTCTAACAGACATGGAACATATATTATTTTACCAATTTACTAAAAAATACAGTATCAATCAATTAAATGTATAAATTAAAGTAGTTTATTTTTTTAAAAATGAAATTAACCCTTTAAAATAAGTTTGTTGATCATCATAAAAAGCCATGTGACTTCCTTTTTCGCAGTACAAATAGTTACCTTTTGGGATTAGTTTTGACATTTTTTCCATAAATTTAGGATCCATTGTATCAAATTGTGCACCTATTACTAATGTGGGTAGTGTAATTTTTCTTAAATCATTTGTTCTATCCCATTTTTCTAATTTACCTGAAATACCAAATTCACTTGGGCCTTGCATTGTAACGTATAAAGATTGATTCATCTTTGCAAAAGAACGATTTACGGGTTCTGGCCAATCTTTTGCTGGTAATCTTAAAATATGTTGTTCATAAAAATTAGGAAGTAATAATTCCATATATTTTGGATTCGAAAAATCCTTCTCTGCCTCAATCTTTTGAATTTCATATAATGCGTCCGGTTTCATTTGTAAAGCCAAAACTTCATCCGCATATTTACCATATTCTGGACAACTCGACATCATATTAGAAATAATTAACCCTTTCATCTCTTGTTGATATTTTAATGCATATTCCATAGCTAAAATGCCTCCCCAAGAGTGACCTAATACATAAAAATTGTCCTTATTAAGATGTAATGCTTTACGAACTTGTTCTACTTCTTCAACATATCTTGATAAATCCCAGAATGTGGTATCTTTAGGATTATCAGAATTTCCACATCCCAATTGATCATAATAGATAAATTCGATGCCTTCTGCTGGAAGAAAATTTTCAAAACATTCAAAATATTCATGTGTACATCCAGGACCACCATTTAAAAGGAGTACTTTTGTTTTTGGATTATTGCCTATTCTTTTGGTCCAAATGTGAAAGGTGGTGTCTTTTGTAGTAATAGGAATCATCTTCACTCCACCATCTTGAATAACCGTTGTATCAATTTCATAATAACTCAAATTTGAATCTTTACCAATTGAGATGGTTTCATTTTTACAACTAAAAAGTAAAAATGTGAGGATTAAAGTTAAAAGTATATTCTTCATAGTTATTATTTTTAATGTATAATTTGTTTGCTATTTGTTTCCATTAAATAAATCCATTGTATGGCTTTTTCTATAGTTTCTTTTTCATTACATTTTTCATCAGGAGTTATCGTTGTACCATATATCTTCTTATTTCGATCGATAAATGTGCTTATAGCTAAATTTATACGCGAACCATCTGATAAAGTGTAAGATTTGCAACCTGTTGAAACACCAAATGTATTATTACCAAAAAATCTTGTTTTTTCCCTACCTTTAAAAGCAACTGCAATGGCTTCACCTGAACTAGCCGTTTTATTATTAATCAGAACAGCTACAAAGGGATTTTTATCTTTCAACAAAATTAATTCTTTTTGTAATGTTTGTACAATAGTATCATTTAAATAAGCTTTACCATTTAACAGTTTCCATGATTGATAATGACTATTACTATCCTGAAAGTATCCTACAATTCCATTTCCGAGTATGGGCTCAATACAAACTAGCATAGGCCACATGTTTCCACCGAAGTTTTCCCTTAAATCGACAATCCAACCCTTTGGATTTTTTTGATTTTCTTTTTCCATTTTTTCTAATAAAGAATGCATATAATCTTTGCTATCCTCATCTGAACCTATAAAAAAAGGAACTCTTATGTATCCTATATCATGAGGAACAATTTCATCTTTAAATGTGGGTAAAGGATTTAGGGCATCTTCTAGATTAGAATTTTTAATAGGTTCAAAATAGCTGTGCTTATCATTTAATTCTTTGATAGCTAAAAAAATAGAAGGATAAGTGTCTTCAATTTCTTTTGCATTTTTAGCTTTAGAATATATTTTTGTTTTAAATTGTTTCCAATCAATTTTGTTTTTATTTACACAATTCTTTTCTAATAAGACTATAACTTCATCAATATATCCTTTTGCAGTAGGAGACAGGCTAGGTGAAGAATTATTTTTACAACTCAATAAAAAAGTAAATAAAGCAAAACTTATTATAATCTTATTTTTCATTGAGAATTTTTAAATTATTATTACAAAATTTCTTCTACATGCTTTTTAATATTGCTTGCTAATTTTTCTGTGGGTAAGTCATTCGCATCACCTCCAAAAGGGTCTTCAATTTCTTCAGCAATGAGCTCTAAACTGGCTAAAACGTAAAAGATGAAAACTACTACTGGAATTACATAATAACCTAAATTAAAAACATAACCAAAAGGTAATGTCATAATATAAAAGAAAATAAACTTTTTTATAAATGAACTATAAGAGTAGGGAATAGGTGTGTTTTTAATACGTTCACAAGCACCACAAATATCGGTAAAGGATTGTATTTCATTATTGATGATAATTAATTGATCACCTGTTATTTTGCCAGCATCATGTAATTCAATAATTTTTTTAAATAGTATTTTAGCCACTTGATTAGGACGGTGTTTATGATGATCAATTTCTAAATCTAAACCTTCAAATAACATTTTAGCAGTTTCTTCGTCTGCTAAATGCTTTTGCAATACAGATGCATAAGCAGGAATAACTCGTTTAAAAAATAGCTTGTCGTATTCGTCCTTTAAAATGACTGATAATTTTATGGCTAAATTTCTACTATTATTAACCAAAGCTCCCCAATGTTTTCTGCCTTCCCACCAACGATCATAGGC
The DNA here is from genome assembly GCF_902506265.1 of Flavobacterium sp. 9AF. Lineage (GTDB taxonomy): Bacteria > Bacteroidota > Bacteroidia > Flavobacteriales > Flavobacteriaceae > Flavobacterium. The sequence goes on from NZ_LR733616.1 coordinate 9,707, forward strand.
TGTATTTGTCCTAAAGACTAATAGTAAGGAAATTACAAAGCCTAACATACCATGCATGATAGTAATGTTTTTTACATGACTTTGCTCTGAGAGTTGCCAGTATTCCATCTCTAAATAAGCTACAATATAAGAGTAAAAACCAATCGTAATCATCATGGGAATTAATTGACGAAAGGTATCGGATTTATGAAAACGAAATATAAAAGTGATCCAGTCTTTAGGGTTGTATTGAACCATTTGATATTAAAAATTAGATTTAGAAATTAGAATCATAAAAATAGATAATTCTTGTGCAATTTAAAAAGTATTATTTGAAAATAACTTTTACAATATAATTAGTTTATTTTTATTTGGTCACATTAAATGCAGTTGAGTTGTTAGCTCGAGTGCAACTATTTTGTTATTATGTTATCGACTCCGCTAGAACTGACAATTCTATTTTAATCGAACTGACAGGAAGATTATTTATTTCAATGGTAAAGTTCCTGCTAATTCTTTTAAATTGATTTCAGATAATTTAGTATTATATAATGCAGTAGCATAGCGTACAGAGGCTTCAATATAATTTTGTTGGGCGGTACGAACTTCAATGGTTGTAATTGTTCCAATCTTAAATTTGGCTAAGGTAATCTCTAAATTTTGCTTTGCAATAGATACATTTTCTTGTTCTACTTTACTCAATTCCAAATTGGTTAGATAACTTTGGTATAAAGAAGCCATTTGTGATTCAATAGCTAATTTTTGTTGGTCTAAAAGAATAGATGCATTTTCTACTTCATATTTTGCAACCTTTTCTCTCTTATTTTGTAAAAAGCCATTAAATATGGGTACACTAGCAGTAACACCATAAACAAATCCTTGAGAAGAAGATTGTGTGATAAAACCTAAAGAAGCTTCTGATCTTGAAAAATTATATCCAGATGTTAAACGAACTGTAGGATAACGAGTTCCTTTCACTTGTTTAAGATTTAAATCGGCAATTTTTTTATTCAAGATTTGTGCTTGAAGTTGCGGATTTTGTTTCGTAGCTAATTCTTTTAATTCATCAAATAGTAAATTACTATCAAAAACTACATCGTTATTAACTTTAAAATTAGTTTGTAAGTTTCTAGATAATAATTCGTTAAGTCTTATTTGTGTATTTTTATACAGCTCTTTTTGACTCAATAATAAACTTCTATCTGTATTTAAATCCACTTGTGCGTTTAAAACTTCTAATTTTGATGCTTTACCAATTGAAAATCGATTTTGTGCAGTGGTAACTCTCTCATTTGAAATTACAATAGCGCTATCAATGGAGGCCATCACATGTTGTTGTTGTACCAAATTAAAATAAGTGAGATACACTTCACTAATACGATTCAAAATGGTAGCTTGTAATTCCGTTTTACCTTGCGCTTCTAAGGTAGCTAATTGTTCTTTTCTAGCAAACATACTAAATCCATCGAAAAGAGTCCAATCTAACCCTATGCCATAATTCAAGCTAAAGTTCTTCGCATTATCCAATTCTCTTACAGACCCATCTGATTGTGTCTGTTTCGTATTTAATTGACTGTTAGTATTCGTTAAATTGGCACTAATTGTAGGTAGAAAGCCTGCATTTGCCAAATTATTATTAGTAGCATCAATTTTTAAATTATTTTGAGCAATTTTAATTTCATAGTTGTTTTCCAATGCAATCTGAATTGCCTCTTCTAAGCTAAGTGTTTCTTGAGCTTGTGTTGAAAAACTAAAAAATAAAAATAAGATATAGAATGTATTTCGTAACATAATTTATTTTTCTAAAGCATCTAAATTATCAAATTCTGGTCGGTGTTTTCTTTGCTTTGACCATAACAAATAAATAGTGGGTATAACAAATAAAGTGAGTACCAAAGAGAATAATGTTCCTCCTACAATAACCACACCCATTCCCATCCTACTAGCAGAAGCAGCACCTAAAGACATCGCAATAGGTAAGGCTCCTAAAGCAATGGCTAAACTTGTCATAAGAATAGGACGCAATCGAGATTCAGATGCTTCAATAATAGCATCATATTTAGATTTTCCTTGTTCGCGTAATTGATTCGCAAATTCAACTATTAAAATTCCATTTTTGGTCACTAAACCAATTAACATAATCGTTCCAATCTGACTAAAAATATTCCAAGTTTGTCCAAATAACCATAAGGAAAATAAAGCTCCTGCAATGGCCATGGGTACAGTAAGAATAATAATAAATGGATCTACAAAACTTTCAAATTGAGCCGCTAAGATTAAGAAAATTAATAATAACGCTAGTCCAAATGCAAATGAAGTATTGGAACTACTTTCTACGAAATCTCTAGATTCGCCTCCTAAATCTGTTGTAAAGGTATCATCTAAGACTTTCGCTTTAATTGCATCCATAGCTTCTATACCATCATTAATACTTTTTCCTGGAGCCAATCCTGCACTAACTGTTGCAGACATATAGCGGTTGTTATGATATAATTGCGGTGGATTACTTTGTTCATCAACAGAAACTACGTTATCCATTTGTATTAATTCACCTTTATCATTTCGGATGAAAATAGAAGTTAAATCCAAAGGAGTAGCCCTGTCTTCTTGTAAAAATTGACCTATTACTTGGTATTGTTTCCCATTTCTTGTAAAATACCCAAAACGCTGACCACTTAATGATAATTGTAAGTTTTGTGCTATATCGATAACTGATATTCCAAGGCTTTTCGCTTTCTCACGATCGATGGTGACATTTATTTCAGGTTTATTAAATTTTAGATTTACATCCACCATTGAGAAAGTTTCATCTTTGGATGCTTCTTCCATAAATAAAGGGATTTTTTCTTGTAATTTTTGGAAGTTTTGAGCTTGAATGATATACTGTATTGGCAAACCACCTCTACGACTTACAGAAATAGTAGGTTGTTGAATTACAGATGTTTTTGCATCAGGATAGCGTTTTGTCCATTGCGATAAATTATCTGCTATTTCCATTTGTGATTTTTCTCTTTCACTAGGATCTTTTAACGAAATACGTATAAAACCACTATTAACAGAACCTCCACCAAATCCAGGTGAGGAAATAACTAAACTGACTTGTTTTTCAGGAATAGAATCATCCACTAATTGCGACATTTCTTGCATAAAACGATCAGTATATTCATAGGTAGCACCCTCAGGAGTAGACATTCGCATGACAAATCCGCTTCGATCATCTAATGGAGCAGTTTCTTTTTGAAGAATGTTAAAAAACAGGAAAATTAACCCAAAACAAATAATTATTATGGCAAAACTTAACCATTTGTGTTTAATAAAACGTTCTAAATAAGTAGCATAACCCGAATTTAATTTTTCAAAATAGGGTTCTGTAAAATCATAAAATTTAGTTCTTTTTTGTTCTCCACCTTTCATTAAATAGGCATTTAACATAGGAGTTAAAGTTAAAGATACAAAAGCCGAAACGAGTACGGCAGCTCCAATAACTACACCAAATTCACGAAATAGCCTACCTACAAATCCTTCTAGAAAGATAACTGGTAAAAATACAGCTGCTAAAGTGATTGAAATAGAAATAACAGCAAAGAAAATTTCGTTTGAGCCTTTTATAGCGGCTTCAATAGGAGACATACCTTCTTCTACTTTTTTAAAGATATTTTCTGTTACAACGATTCCATCATCCACTACTAATCCTGTAGCTAAAACAATAGCTAATAAGGTTAAAACATTGATTGAAAAGCCACACAACCACATGATAAAAAAGGTTGCTATTAATGACACTGGAATGTCTATTAAAGGACGAAAAGCTATGGCCCAATTCCTAAAAAATAAATAAATTATTAAAATTACTAATAGTACAGATATAATCAGCGTTTCAACAACTTCAGTAACAGAACGCTTAACAAACGTGGTAGTATCTATGGCTATATTTAATTGTATGTCTTTAGGTAAATCTTTTTTTAATTTTTCAAATTCTTTGTAAAAAGCATCTGAAATTTCTAAGTAATTTGCACCTGGCAAAGGAACAATAGCTACTGCAACCATAGGTTTACCTGATTGAGTAAGCTGGGTTTCCAAATTTTCTGGTCCGAGAGTAGCCGAACCAATATCACTTAAACGGATCACTTTGTCTCCGTCTGCTTTAATAATAATGTTATTAAACTCTTCAGCTGTTGTTAAGTTACCTACTGTCTTTACCGTTAGCTCTGTATTATTTCCAGTGATTTTTCCCGAAGGTAACTCAACATTTTGTTCGTTTAAAGCTTTCCTTACATCTGCAACGGTTAAACCGTAAGAAGTTAATTGATAAGGATTAATCCAAAGACGCATAGCATAGCGTTTTTGACCCCAAATTTGCACGCCACTTACTCCAGGAATGGTTTCTAAACGCTGACTAATAACATTTTCGGCATAATCACTTAATTCTAAAGCATTTCTAGTTTCGCTTTGAACTGTCATTGAAATAATTGCTTCACTATTGGCATCCGCTTTGGAAACAATAGGTTGCGAATCTATATCTTCTGGTAAACTACGAATGGCTTGTGAAACTTTATCTCTTACATCGTTTGCAGCTGCTTCTAAATCTTTTTCTAAGTTAAATTCAATCGTAATTGAACTACTTCCTTGGTTACTGGAAGAAGTAATATTTCGAATACCATCAATAGAATTGATTGCTTTTTCTAGAGGTTCGGTAATTTGTGATTCAATAATATCGGCATTGGCACCTGTATAATTAGTACGAATCGAAATTTGAGCAGGGTCAATAGAGGGATATTCTCTTACACCAAGAAATTTATATCCTATGTAACCAAATAAAATAATTACCAGATTTAATACAATAGTTAAAACGGGTCTTTTTATGCTTAAGGTTGATAAACTCATAATTAATTAACCAATTTTACGTTAATTGGGGTATCTGGTTTCAGGCTCATAATGCCACTGGTTATAATTGTATCTCCAATTTTAAGTCCTGAAGTAACTAAAATTGATTTTTCTGTTCTTGTACCTGTTTCAATTTGAACTTCTTTTGCTTTACCGTTTTCTTTTACAAATACTTTCTTCCCATTTTGAATAGGTATAACAGCTTCTGTAGGGATTAATAATGCATTTTTTATTTCATTTAATGGTAATTTTACATTGGCATAAGTTCCAGGAAATAATTTATTTTGTTTGTTGTCTGCTTTTGCGCGCACTAAAAGCGTGCGTGTAGCTACATCAATAGCGGGTTCTATAGCATAAATAATGGCTTTATAATTTTCGGAAGAACCCGAAACGGTAAAATCTATTTGTTTATTTACAGAAACTTCATGAGCATATTTTTCAGGAATTGAAAATGTAATTTTTACTTCATTAGCACTTACTAAATTAGTGACTACTGTTGTAGGAGTAAGATAAGTTCCAGGAGAAATATTACGTAAACCAATTTTCCCAGAAAAAGGGGCTTTTACTATGGTTTTTGCAATTTGAGCTTGAATTAGTTGGGTTTGGGATTGTGAACTTCTATATTCAGCACTAGCTATATCATATTCTTCTTGGCTTATTGCTTCTTTTTCTAGTAGTAATTTTGCTCTTCGTTCATTTTCACTAGCTAAATTTCTTTTCGTAATGGCTTGCGCTAATTGTGCTCTTAATTCGATATCATTAACTTTAAAAAGAGTTTGCCCTTTTGTTACAAAAGATCCTTCTTTGAAATTGATATTTTCAACTATTCCAGATACTTCACTTCTAATTTCAACTTGCTCATTAGCTTCAATGGATCCTGAGACTGCAATAATATTTGAAAAATCATCTTCTTTTGCTACAAATCCGTTTAAAGTTTGTACAGATTTAGATGGATTACTCTGTTTATTATCTCCCTTTGCTTGTGAATTACTTTTAATACGATAGGCAATAAAAAGTAGGAATGAAAGTGTGAATAAGGTTAAAAGTAGTGTTTTAAGTTTCATTTTAAGATTCTATGGTTTGCTTTACAAAACTAGTTCTTAGCAAAATATAAAACTTCTACCTTATCATTTATTTAACATTTGTAATTACAAATAAAACAAAATCTCATGATTTTGTTTTATTTACTTTTATAATTGAAATAACTTAAAAATAGGGTTTAGAATTTTACTAATTATCCTTATGCAAAAACTTCTTACTACCATCTTGAATAGTGATACTTTGAATACTTTTATCAGGTATGGTATAAGATAAATTAGGCGATAAACGATTACGACTTCCTTTTATAGTATCCTTTTCAAAAATTAGTGTATCCAAATACAGGGTAAATGTTTTCATCTCTTTTGTGACAATTCATATTTCTAACTAAGGTTTATTTGTTAGACGATGTATTATTTTTTTTATCAATCATTTCAATATAGTCTAAGTTATTTTCTTGATATTTTAAATTGTAAAATGTAGCGGATTATTAATTACTAATTCTTTTTGTTCCACAGTTTGTCCAAGTTTTTTTTAAGTTTTTTTTAGAAATAATATAGGTTTTATAGGAAATTACTAATAAAGTCTGAAAAAGATAGAAAATCGTTTATACTTAATCATTTAATTTTAGGAAAAATGTATTGCATATTTTCATAAAAAAACCAATTCTGAATTGAATTGGTTTTTTTACATATATATTGGCGTTATAGTACTCAAAGTCTTATAACTGGAATTTTTTCTTTATTCTTTTACAATTTCTCCACATCCTACGCGATCACCAGCCGCACCACTAGGTTGCGATTTTAAATCATCTGCATTTTGGTGTACTACTATAGATTTACCTACAATATTTTTATTCTCATCATCACAACCAATGCACCATAGGTCCGTTTCTTTAGAAAGCGTGGCAATACCATTTTCATCCGCTTCTAAATTGCCTATATCACCTAAATGAAAACTTTTGTGTTCCCATGCACCATGAGCAGCATGTGAAGGATTCCAATGACCACCAGCAGTAGAAGCATCAGCAGCACTACAATCTCCATTTTCATGAATATGAATAGCATGTATTCCAGGTGTTAAACCCGTAATTTTGGCCTCCATAGAAACCCTACCTTTATTTTCTGTAAAAGTTACTGTTCCTGAAACAGCACTATTACTTTTAGCTGCAATAATAGCTGTAGCTGTAGTAGATTTAGTTACTGTATCGGTAACAATATCAGTAACAATATCGGTATTATTTTCTTCCACAGTAACTGTTTTTTTACAGCTTACCATGGCTAAACAAAGTAGTCCTATACTTAAATAAATTTTCATGTCTTAATTTTAAATGTTTGTATTAGCTTATTTTCTTGTGGCTAAATTATGATAATGAAAACACTTACGCGTTACATAATCTCCATTTGCATAAAACTTAAAATTTTGAAAGTATAACAAAATTACAATCGTTCTAAACGACCTTTTCTTTTCACAATATTTTTATAATCCCATTGAATTGTTTTTGCTTTTTGTAACCAACGCACAATTGCCTCAGGCTTAATATCGGTTACATTGGTATAAAAGATAGAAGCATCTTTAAACTTTTCTCCCAAGACAGCTAATTCCGTTTCTTCAAAATCGGCTCCACTCCAAAACATCAGCCGGATGCCTTTTTTTTGTTTGCTATAGCCTACTATTGGATTTTCGTTTAAAAACCAAACCGGATGCGCATGCCAAATCTTATATGTTGCATCGATTAATTCGGTGCAAATTGCAGTTGCTAAAGTATCGCAAATGGCTTTATCATTTTCAGATAAGGAGTCATTGTAGTGTTGAATTTCTGGTTTCATTACTATAGATTTTGATTATAACTCAAAGAGACTAAGCTAAGATAGTATTTTCTTTTTTTAAGTTGGAATGATAGACATAAAAAATCCTACTCTTTTAGAAAGAATAGGATTGATACAAATATGATTACACGGTGATTAATATTTTTCTTTTTGAAAACCCCAATCTCTTAATTCTTGCTTATAAGAATCGGGATAATTGGCTTTTAAGGTATATACTATGGCATTTAAACCTTTTTTTAAATTTTCTTTTAAAGCATTTTTATCACCTACTTTTATAGCCACTTGTCCATCTGTTTTTGTCGCTTCTTTAACAAATAACGAATATTGTTCTAGTAAAGGAGTCCAAAACGCAACTCCATATTCTTTATTTTCAAAACCATGAATAGCTAAGGAATCAATCATTAATTTTAATGCGGCAATGCGTTTATTTTGATCAGATGGGAAAACATATTTTTTGCCTTTATATTCAATGCCAAAAGCGGCATAATAACTAGTAGCATTTTCTTTTTTATATTTATCAATAATATACCCTTTTACATAAGACAAGGCATTATCTATTGTTTTGTCTAAGGCTTTTAAAGATTGTGTTAGTTGGGGTCTTGTTGCACCTGTTTGTAACCTAGCTTCTAAAGTAGCGTTATAATTTATAGCATCAGTTTGAAATTGAGTTGCCGTTAACCAATGTAAAGTAAGCCAATTATTAGTAAGCCATTTTGCACTTACGGTTGTTACTACATTGCCAAAATTAAGATCGGCATTAGGAACATTGCCTTTTTTTGTAGGTTTTGTGTTTTCCATGTTTGCTGTTGTTGCTTTCATAATTCTATATTTTAATTAATTGATAGGATGTAAAAATCAAACGATATGCCATTTTTGTAGTGATAATCTTAAAAAAAATATAATTTTTTATATTTTTTTAAAAAGTTTAATGGAAATAATACAACCTATTTTGTATGTAATACATTAACTATAGGAATAGGGAAGTGTTGAATACTTTTATTATATATATGTAACGGATTAGTTTGTTATTAAAATACAAATAGACATAATGCTATAGGATTATATATCGATAGTTTGTTTTTATAGTAAGTTACTATAGGATACTGCTATGAAATATTTTTTTTAAGACAACATACTATAGGAAGCTATTGTAAAAAATGTTTTATAGCAAAGTACTATGATTTTTTAAATGATTTTTTAACAATTACATATTTTAGTTTGTCTTACCAATAGATTAAAATCGCGTAGTTGCAAAAAGGGATTGTTCCTACAGCACTTGGGAGCTTAAAAGATGAAGAATTAATATATTATTTTGAAAGATGTCAACTTCTTTTAGGATTTCATTTGAATTTGAAACCAAAAAGGAACCTCTTTTAAATGGCTTTGAATGAGGCTGAGTTTTATGTTTTTTGAAGTTGTTTGAAGAAAATTGAAGTTGTGTAACAGTTACGGTTATTGTAAGTCGTTATTATTATTTATCAAATCCAATTGAAATTATGCTATCAATTTCTTTTGATGTTATTAAATACATTCCTGGATGAGTATAGGTATATTCCTTTTCATACTTTAATTTTAGACTATCAATATCTTTCTTTATTCGATTGCCTGAGTGGTCATAAAATTTAGTTTCAGAATCAAGAACTCCGTATTTGATATAGTCTCCACTACAATTCGTGTCAATCCACAATTTCTTTATTTTATAATTACCTTCTAATTCTAAAATTCCATTTTGGTAATAGTATTTCCATTTACCAACTTTATAATTATAGTATCTCAAGCAAGGTCCAGATAAACAACATTGCACATATCTTCCAATCAAATATTTTCCTTCTTCTTTTATTTGGCCATTTTCATAATATTCTTTCCAAATTCCAATTTTGTATCTACTTGTTTCTCCGTCATTAAATTTAGCATATTTTCCAAATTCGGTTTTTCTGTTTTTACTTAATTCAGTTTGTCCTGCGAAAGAGTTATTTATAAACTTAAATCTAATAAAACCTACTTCATTGTCTAGATCGAAATTTGAAACTTTTTGATTTTCTTGAATAACAACTTCTTTCTTACAGCTAAAAAATGTAAATGCTATTATTAGAATTGCTATTTTTAAAAAATATTTCATTAAATATTTCAGAAGAGTTTAGTTAATAGTTGACAACGTTTTGCTACTATAGCAGGGTTGTGACTAAATTAACCCCTATTTTCGGATTTACCAAATCATTTCAAATACAAGCCTATTTTCTATTAAGCCAATTGTCCAAATCAGTTGTAGTAGCTGTTAGTGCCAGTTTTTATTTTAAAGTATAGTTTTCAAATCGATTGTTTTTATTTTATTCTTTTTGTTGTCACATTCATAATAAAGGATAAGATTATTTTTCTTAACAAGGATTGAATCCATCTGTCCATAATTCCACATATTGCTATCTGAAATATCAACAATTAGTTCTTTACTATTCAAAAAGTTATGTATAATTAATTTCTCAAATACTTCATCTTTTATATAAGCAATTATATTTTGATTGTTTTCAATTTTTTGTGAATAAGAATATTGTTCGTTTGGTCTATTTTTGTCTGTAAAAATAAAAACTCGAGAATAACAAGGTCCGCCACAAGGAAAGCCAACAACAGTATATAATTCATTGCAATAATTAATATGTGACATTCTAGGAGGTGTGTCTAACAATTTCGTTATTTTATTTTGTCCGTTTTTTGAAGTTATTGTTATTTTATAAGCATTTGAATTTCTATTTGGTATTTCTTCAAGTTCAGAAATAAACTTATTATTTTCACATTTAAAAACACTATCTAAATATTTTTTATCTGAAATTATATAAACCGTTTCGGGAAATTTAACAGAGTCGATTTGTTTTTTTGAAGTCATAACAATCTTTGAGTTCTTTTTAGAATTGTTTTGACAACTCAAAAGAATCAAGAAAAAAAACAATAGAGATATTTTAATTTGTTTCATAAAATCGTTGATTTCTTTTGGTTTTGTAAAATTGTCGCTAATTTATATATAAGTCTGACAAAATAAGCTCAATACACTTAAAATTAGCGATATTATCCTTAAGTTTCTAACTTTTATACTTACAAATCTAAAGAAACTCTTTTACATTTACTACAGGTATTTTATTTGTTTGTATCGTTTTAAATTTTGTTTAAATGGAAGTATAAATAGTCTTGTATGTTAGTATTCTAATATTATAACTAAAGCTTACTACTGCATATTATTGTTTCTTTATCAATCGAATTGTAATGAAAGATATTATTAAAAAGGGTAAAGCACCCAGAATAATTTTCAATTTCATACTTAATAAACCAATGAGGAACAAGAAGATAAATAATAAACTAATACATCCAATTCCAAGATACAGCATTTTTTTATGAAGTTTCTTTTGAAATAGACTAAAAAAGAGTAGGAGTTGCCCCAAAAGCGGTAATAGGATGAATGGATGAGCTACTTGTTTTGGATTTTGTATTAATTTTTTAAAGATATCTAATTCACTTTTATAAATAAAGACATGTTGATTGTTGCCCCATTCTAAATAACCAAATAATGATGTGAAAATGAGTAAAATGATAAGTAGTTTTATTTTGACATTAGCATTCATATAGATATTACTATTCAAAATGCCAATTTTCTAGAACTAGAGTTACAATTCCATGTGGCCAAGTTTCGAAATTAGTTAGTTTTGGTTGTATGGGTATAATACTTGTTGGTTGCCATTGTTGTTTTATGGGTGTGAACATGATTGCTTCATATATAAGTTTTTTATCAAATGGATTAACCACTTCTAGCATAGTGATTATATTATCTGTATTTTCTGTGCTTTGCGTAAAATTGATTTCAATTGTTTTTTCTGGATGCGTATTTTTTGAAACAAATTTCATTGAAGCAATGGTATCCGATTTAATTTCGCATTCAATTAGGATTTTTTCTCCACAGTAGATTTGCAAAATTTTATCTTTAACAAAGTATGGCGATTCTGGAATTTCGGCTTTATAATAATGTTCTTTATCAGCAGCAATTTGAAGTGTAAAGGCTTTTCTTTTTTCTTGAGAATAGCCAAATGAAATGCAAAATAATAAAATTAAATAAGTTATTTTTTTATTGGTACGGATAAAATTGTATTTTTTCATTATATAATTACATTGGTAAAGTAATAACGTAAAAATAGTATAAATATTTCTTTGAATAATAAGGAGTTAGTAAATGTTTTTAAAAAATAAAATATGTCTTAGATGGGACTTTTCTTTATTCAATAGCTTATCATAAATCAATTTTAACCTTTCATGTGAATTTGGTTTACTTTCAGTTTTTCAAAGATTTCAACAAACTTGAAATTTTAGAGGTTTAATTAACTAATATAATTCCAAATGTTTTTCTTCTTACACCAATTGTGCGTAATTAGATGAATTGATGAAATAAAGTTACGTTATCAAGGGATTTGGAAACGGATTGCACTCGAGGCTTTAGCCGGATTGACGAAGTAAATCCGCGCTAGCGGGGTTTAGTTTTAATTATTTTTTTGAACTTTTATTTTTAAAAACTCTGAAATTATGTTTGCAATTTCATTTGCATCTTTTTCGGTAAGTTGTTTTTTAATAATATGCTTTTTGTTGCCTAAAAAATTTTCCAAATATATTGTCCAACCAGATTCATAACTATTGGTACAATATTCTATGAAAATATTTTTTACTTGGTATTTTGGTAAGAATAATTCGCGATTGATATATAAATTTTCTTCCAATAATTCGAATTCATTTAGCTTGTTTTTTTTCCATTCAAAGTAAGAATTGAAAGATATATATGAGATTATCAAAAAAAGGATGACTAAATAAACAATGTTTGTGCTATTGAATACTAAAAATTGCATAGCATAAATTAGCATAATTAAAATAATTAATGAGATAAATGAAGGTAAAACAAGTTGATTATAATTATAATAAAAATTAATAATTAATTTGTCTTTTGTTTTTTCAATTTTATATTCTGTCATTTTTTTAATTCCAGTCAATTGTTTGTTAGCAAATGGTTTTGTTTTTACGACTATTTTTCTACCATTGTATCTTTTAAAATTTGTATTTCTTCTTTCGGCTCTTTAATTCTTATGTTTATTTTTTTACACTTACAAATCTAAAGTAACTCCTTTATATTTACAACAGGTAGATAGGCTTGTTTTTATTTTAATATACCAACATTAACTGATATAGTTCCAGATGTTTTTCTTTTTGCTCACTTCTATAAAGGCTTTTCGGAGTGCCTCATGAACTGGTTTTTCCATCGCTGCATCCTCTTTTAGAAGTTGGATTGCTTTATGTCGGGCCAATTGTAGAATTTCTTTGTCTTTTACAATATCAGCAATTTGTAAATTTAAAACACCACTTTGCTGTTTTCCCATAATATCACCAGGACCGCGTAATTTTAAATCCACTTCAGAAATTTCAAATCCGTCATTGGTACGCACCATCGTTTCTATACGTGTTTTGCTATCTTCACTTAGCTTAAAACCGGTCATCAAAATACAATAACTTTGTTCGGCACCACGACCCACGCGACCACGTAACTGATGCAACTGAGACAATCCAAAGCGTTCTGCACTTTCAATTACCATAACGGATGCGTTAGGAACGTTAACACCCACTTCAATTACCGTTGTAGCCACCATGATATTGGTTTTACCTGCTGCAAATCGACGCATTTCTTCTTCTTTCTCTTCAGGTTTCATTTGACCATGAACAATAGAAATGGAATACTGAGGCAAAGGAAAATCTCTTGAAATGCTTTCATAACCATCCATCAAATCTTTGTAATCCATTTTTTCTGATTCTTGAATTAATGGATATACAATATAGACTTGTCTGCCTTTAGCTATTTCGTCTTTTAAAAAACGCCATACTTTCAAGCGATTACTATCATAACGATGTACCGTTTGAATGGGTTTTCGACCCGCAGGCAATTCATCAATAACCGAAATATCTAAATCTCCATACAAACTCATGGCAAGTGTACGTGGAATAGGCGTAGCGGTCATGACTAAAATATGCGGTGGAATAGTGGCCCCACCAACCTCCCCAGAAGGGAGGCTTTGCAATACGTGTTCAATTTTATTTAAAACAGCTGTAGTATTTCCAATTACTTCTTCATTAGTAAATCTAATTACTTTGAATCCTAATTCATTTAATATTTCTGTTCTTAATTCATCAGCTTCTTTTTGCTCTTGTAATTGATGATAACCACCATCAACTTCTATAATCAAATTCTTTTCAAGATTGACGAAGTCAACAATAAAAATATCTATAATATGTTGTCGTCTAAATTTATAATTTAATTTTTTATTTCTCAAAAATTCCCAAAGTATAGATTCAGCTTGTGTAGCTTTCTTTTTATTGTTAATTTTTCTTTCTTTTAATAATGCATAAGCTGAGGGTCTAGCAGTTTGGTACTTTTGTAGCACTTTTTCTACTTCCTTCCTTTGGAAGGATTGAGGTAGGCTCCCTTTTTTCCATAATTTACTACGTTGTTCTACTCCAAAACGATGTTGTTCATCTATAATGGCTAAACCAAGGTTATTAAAAACCACTTTATCTTCTAGTAACGCATGTGTACCAATAAGAATGTCCAAAGAACCATTTTCGAGCGCTTCATGAATTACTTTACGCTCTTTTGTTTTGGTTGATCCAGTTAAAATTTGAATGTTGATATTTAAGTTTTTCGCTAATTCGGTTAAACCAATGTAATGTTGGGTTGCTAAAATTTCAGTAGGAGCCATCAAACAACTTTGAAACCCGTTATCTTTAGCCATAAGCATACAAAGTAAAGCCACAATTGTCTTTCCCGAACCTACATCACCTTGTAGCAAACGATTCATTTGAGCATTGCTTCCTAAGTCGTTACGTATTTCTTTAATGACTCTTTTTTGTGCATTGGTTAAATCAAAAGGGAGATGATGGTTGTAAAAATGGGTGAAATTTTCTCCAATAGTTTTAAAAGGCAGTCCTTTAATTTTATGCTTACGAATGAGATTTTTAGTAATCAATTGCAATTGAATGAAAAATAATTCTTCAAATTTCAATCGGAATTGCGCTTGGGATAATAAATCCTGGTTTTTCGGAAAGTGAATATTAAATAAAGCTTCTTTTTTAGAAAGTAATTTTAATTCGTCAAGTAAATAATTGGGTAAAGTTTCAGAAAAAAGCACATGCGTTTCAATAAAGAGTTGTTGCATGAGTTTGTTAATCACTCGATTTGAAATGCCTTTGTTGGCTAGTTTTTCAGTACTTGGATAAACGGGTTGCATAGCCGATCGTAAACTTGCTTTGTGTTCAGCAATTATTTCCATTTCAGGATGTGCCATGTTAAAGGTACTACCAAACTGTGTGACTTTACCAAAAATGACATAAACTTCGTTCAGTTTTAAACCTTCCCGAATCCATTTATGACCTTGGAACCAAACCAATTCCATTTCACCTGTATCATCAATAAAGGTAGCCACTAAGCGTTTGCCTCTTTTTTGTTCTACCGTTTTAATATGGATGATTTTTCCAATAATTTGTACTTCAGAGTTGTTGTTTTGTAGTTGATTGATTTTAAAATAGCGTGTTCGGTCGATATAACGATTTGGAAACAAATGAATTAAATCACCATATTTATGAATATTGAGTTCCTTTCGAAGTAAATCGCCTCGATTGGGACCCACTCCTTTTAAATATTCAATAGGTGTTTCTAATAAATTCATGCGTAATGACAATGTCAATATCAAAAATCAAATTCAATATAAACTTCAAAGAGATTAAAATTTGGCTTTCTGACTTTTGGTTTCTAAATTCTATATTCAAAAGCGAAGATAAAGTATAATTTAAAAAAACGAAATAGAGATTTTATATAAATTTATTAAAAAACAGGTAAAATTACCTATATGAGATTTTTTTAGATGCCTTACTTTTATAAAAGTAAAATTTTCATGTTTCTAAAGACAAATATGGCATTATGGAAACCAATAAAAAAGTAACTTGTAATTGTAATACTTCTGCTTGTCATAATCAGCCAGAAGTAAAAACAAATACTTTAAAAAGAGCTATAGGATCTATTCCCAGTTTTATTTTAAGTATTCTTATCGCTTTTTTTCCAAAATGTCCAATTTGTTGGGCAGTATATATGAGTATGTTAGGTAGTATTGGTATAGCTGAAATTCCATATATGAATTGGTTTTTACCTGTTCTTATTGTTTTTTTAGCAGTACACTTAGGGTTATTGTTTCGGAAAATACCGAGTAGAGGGTATGGTCCTTTTATAATTAGTTTAGTCGGTTTTTCCATCATGATTCCGAGTAAGTTGGTTTTTGATTTACCCGAATGGATTACGATTGTTGGAATGATTTTGGTATTGACTGGCTCTTTATGGAATAATTTTCAAGTGCCTTATCGTTTTATAAATCATAATTTATTGTATAAAAATTAATATCAGTTTTTTTTGAGAAATATCATTTAGAAAATTTTATAGATAGTTTTTTGCCAACTAAATGATAGAAAATCCAGATTTTTATTGAAAATCTGGATTTATTTTATTTATTAGAGGCTATGGCAATTCTCTTTAAATCGAGATTTAATGTTTTTAGATTTTGATTGGCTTTCATTTTTGTGTTTTTGTCAATGTTAGGATTAATTAGCACCTGATAATTGATAGCCATTTCTTTTTTTAAGTTTTCAATTTTTGTAATTCTATCTTTATCAGTATGAGCTATGGTTAGTGTAGCTTTAATACTATCTAAAGCTTTATTTTGTTTGTCTATAATTTCCTGCATGGCATTTCGAATAGAATCTTCATTTGTTTTTGAATTTGTAATTAAATCTTCTATTTCATCTGTATTTTGTGTAATTTCTTTGGTAATTTCTTCATTGTTGCTATTGGAAAGTTGAGTTACACTTTTTTGCAATCTCATATTCTGATTAAACAGTGGAAGTGATATAAAACCATTTAAAACCACCATAAAAATAGTCATTAACATAAATCGCCAAATCATTTTGATGATTAAAGGTCTTGGTTGTTGGGTTTTATTT
Organism: Flavobacterium sp. 9AF; assembly: GCF_902506265.1. GTDB lineage: Bacteria > Bacteroidota > Bacteroidia > Flavobacteriales > Flavobacteriaceae > Flavobacterium. The sequence continues at coordinate 26,491 of NZ_LR733616.1, forward strand.
TGTTCTGCTCTTAACAGAAAAAAAGTAAGCAATACCAGTAGAAAGCTAAAGCCAGTCATACCGTATCCTAGAATTTTTAGAACATCTAAATTTTCAAACATAATTATAGTATTTATAGTTGTATTGATACTACAAAGATGGCTTACTAATTAGAAAAAAAGGTAAGGGAAAAAGAGGTTTTTAAATACGTGTTTTCCCCCAATTTTACTCTATTTCCTTACTTATTTTTTTAATTAATTCTTCAGCTACTGGTGTTTTCATCGTTTTAAGTTGTGCAATAAGTAGTTTTTTTTCCGCTAAAGAAAGTTGGGGTTCGGGTTTTATAAATTGTTCCGCATTGGCTTCTTTAAAAAATAAGGTATCTGTCCATTCATTTCGAATACCATCTATCACTAAATGTATACGATCATGCTTTCCTTTATTGGCTACAGAATGCGTGAAATTAGCATCGATATACCAACATTCTCCTTCTTTCATGATCAAACGTTCATTATCCAAAATAAATTCAACATTTGGATTGGTAATTACTGGAATATGGATCCTGAAAACCCCATCCTCATAACCCAAACAATTATCAGTATGTGGTTTAATGTAAGCACCAGCTGCTAAACGTAAGAGTCTCACCGTAGTTTTTTCAAATAAAAAGGAATCGATAATTTCTTTGAGATAGGAACAAGAAGCCATTATTTCTGTATAACTCACTTTTTCATCTCCTATGGTTATTGCGTTGATATTCTCAGATTTTCCACCTTGAGATAGCAGTGCAATAGAGGACCATTCACCTTCATAATCATTAGTATTGTAATGATTGATCCATTTTTGAGAGAGTATGGTTTGTACTTCTTGTTGTAATTTCTCAACATTGAATGTAAAAGGGAATCGAATATGTTTGATTAAATTTTCCATGACTATTTTCGAATCCATTGTATCATGTGAGGAAAAGGTTTTCCATTATTTTCTACTGCTTTTTCGGGTCCGTAGGTTAAACCCAACCATTCTAATAAGGGTAAGCCAATGAAATTATTTTCTTTGTAGGATTGAATCAACCATTCCGAACTTCCTTTGTAACCATTGGAATGAAAAACAACATCGAGCGGAATTTCCAAATGAATGGCTGCAGCATAGGACCAAAGCATTGCGCCAATTTCATCTCCTTGTGTCGGCCATTCTTGTGGCATATTTGGGGTACCAATTTTTTCCCGTTCTTCAGCGGTGGTAACCGCTAAATGTCCGGCTTCATGTAAAATATCACCAGGATATAGTAATTTACTATAATCTATCTCAATACCTTTATTGGAAAGGGCTAAACCAGGTAAAAAAGTATCATTTGTAAGTTCTTTTTCCAAAAGAGGAATACCTATTTCAGACAAAAAAGAAGTAATTTTTTCAAGAGTAGCTTCCATAATTGTTTACATTAAATCACAATACCAAAACCCATAAGTATATGGTGAATCTTCCGTTTTACAAACATCGTTTGAAGAAGAATTCGTTGGTTCATATTTTCGATATACAATTTCACCTAATTCAAAAGGAACAGGTTTTGAAAAAATAGGACCGTCAAATGTAAAGGTATGAAATTCTCCGTTTTCACCGCAAGGATCTACATTAGGAGGTAAATCATTGATGAAATTTTCATCGATAACGCGACCTACAAATTCTTTGCCTAAGTATTTTTCGTTGACACAAACAATAATCGTTTTAAAACCCAGATTAAGAAATTCCTGAATTAGAGCTTTCGTATCTTTTTTCCATAAAGGAAATACTCCTTTAAAGTTAGCCAAAGCCAATTTATCTTCTCTATATTTTCGTAAATCTTCTAAGAAAATATCTCCAAAAATAGAATATGCAATTCCTTTTTCTTTAAATTCTAGCAACGTCTTACGCATCACATCATCATAGATTTCCATGGTTGGCATTTCTGGAATCATCATTTTGGTTAAGGGTAAACCAATAAGCTCGGCTTGCTTTTCCAATAGTTCAATACGCACGCCATGCATCGAAATGCGTTGGTATTGCGAATTTACACTCGTAAGCAAGGTTTCAATTTCGTATTCGTTTTCTTGAAGGATTTTATATAAAGTTAAGGCCGAATCTTTGCCACTGCTCCAGTTAAAAATAGCTTTCTTTTTCAATTTTGGTATAATTATAGTGTAAACTTACAAAAATCGATACATTATTGCACTAAGCTTTGTAAATTTGAAACAATTAATCCCAATCATGAAATACTTCTATATCTTATTCTTTACTTTTTCGTTGGTAGCCCAACAAACCAGAAAAGTAGATTTTATACAATGTGATGCTTTGGTGCAACTAGATTTTTCTGAAAAAACAATAAAAGGAAAAGTAACTTATACCTTTGAGGTTTTAAGTGCGATAGATACGATTAGAATGGACGCTGTTCGTATTGATTTTAAAAATGTTATCATCAATAATAAAGAAGTTGCCTATAAAAATTCTGGTAAAGAATTGTTACTTTTTGAAGGTTTTACCAAAGGAAAAAATACTGTTTCGTTTACTTATGAAGCAAAACCCAAACAAACTTTATATTTTACTGGAGATTTTGACTCCGCTCAATCTGACAATTTTACTGCTCAGATTTGGACACAAGGTCAAGGTAAAAATACCAGTCATTGGTTGCCCAGTTTTGATGATGTAAATGAAAAGGTGATTTTTAATCTTACAGTTGAATTTGATAAGGATTTTGAAGTTTTATCAAATGGAATACTTACTTCTATAGGAGAATATCCTCCTTTGTCTTCAGATAATAAGGTTTGGTACTACAAAATGCATAAACCTATGTCTTCCTATTTAGTTATGCTTGCCATTGGTAACTTTGAAAAACAAACCACAAGGACAAAATCAGGAACTACATTAGAATTCTATTTGGATAAAAAAGATGTTTCAAAATTTGAAACTACTTTTAGATATTCCAAACAAATGTTTGAATTTTTAGAAAAAGAAATAGGAGTGAAGTACCCTTGGGAAGTGTACCGACAAGTTCCAGTGAGAGATTTTCTATACGCAGGAATGGAAAATACCACTTCCACGATTTTCTCACAAGATTTTGTAGTAGATTCCATTGGTTTCAATGACAAAAACTATTTAAATGTAAACGCCCACGAATTGGCACACCAATGGTTTGGTGATTTAATTACAGCAAAGGAAAGCAAACACCATTGGTTACAAGAAGGCTTTGCTACATATTATGCTTTATTAGCGGAAAGAAATGTTTTTGGCGACGATTATTTTTACAATCAGTTGTACCAATCGGCATTGGAATTAAAGCAAGCCAATTCCTATGATAGCATTCCTATTTTAAACGAAAAGGCGAGTTCGTTAACTTTTTACAAAAAAGGCGCTTGGGCATTACATGTTTTAAGAACGAATGTTGGTGAGAAAAACTTTAAAAAAGCGGTTCAAAATTATTTGAAAAAGTATGCTTTTAAAAATGTAACTACGGATGATTTTTTAGCAGAAATTCAGAAAGTATCTCGTTATGATGTGGTTTCCTTTAAAAAGAATTGGTTAGAAAATCCCACATTTAATTTAGAAGAAGCGATTGGTTATTTGGTACAAAACGAATCGGTTAATCAATTGGTAGAATTTGGAAAAACTAACAAACATTTATCGAATGAAGCTTTGTTTGACAAATTTAAAACCATGATTCAATCCAAGGTGTATTATACAGTGAAACAAGAAATCGTGTATGAAACGCAAAACTTGACAGAAGCACAGCAATTGGACATCTTAAAATTAGCTTTAGCCACAAATGATACTAAAGTTAGACAAGCCGTTGCAGAAGTACTATCTCGCATACCTTTATCTTTTAAAAATGATTTTGAAACGCTATTAAATGATCCCTCTTACATTACTAAAGAGATTGCTTTATTTCGATTATGGACTAATTTTGAAGCTGATAGAGACCGTTTAGTTGCGATGTCTAAAGATTGGATGGGATTGAATTACAATTTAAAATTAGCCCATTTAACATTAGCCATTGTAGGTTCCAATGATCATGCAGTAGCGAGAGAAAAAGCTATACAAGAATTAGAAACCTATACGCAATTGCCTTATGAAGCTTCTGTGCGCGAACCTGCATTAGAAACGTTGATTAAACTTGGAAAAATATCAGATGTAGTTCTAGAACAATTGATTGATGCTTCATTACATCATAAATGGCAGTTTGTAAAATTTGCTAAGGATAACATTAGAGTTTTAATTTCAAATGAAGAGATTAGAGAAAAATTTATACTTTTAAGGAATCGATCAAATGAAATCCAAAAAGAAAGAATTGATTACTTTTTAAAGGAAACAGCATAAATGAGAGCACTAGTTATATCAGGAGGAGGAAGCAAAGGAGCCTTTGCTGGAGGCGTAGCACAATATTTAATTGAAGATCTGCACAAAGATTATGATTTGTATCTTGGAACTTCTACGGGTAGTTTATTAGTTTCTCATTTAGCATTGCAAAAAGTAGAAAAAATCAAAGAAATATATACTTCAGTAAACCAAAATAGTATTTTTAGTAATTGTCCGTTTATTATAAAAAAAAAATATGGTGAAGATACTATAGCGATTAACCATTTGAACGTTATAAGAAATTTTTTTAAAGGATCCAAAACGTTTGGTGAGAGTAAAAATTTAAAAAAATTGATTCGTAAAGTATTTACAGAAGAAGAATTTGAAGTACTAAAAAATGGCCCTAAAGAAATTATTGTTACGGTTTCCAATTTGTCTTTAAACATTGTCGAATACAAATCCATAAATGATTTTAGTTATGACGATTTTTGCGATTGGGTTTGGATTTCATGTAATTATATACCTTTTATGTCTTTGGTAAGGAAAAATAATTTTGAATATGCTGATGGTGGTTTTGCTTCGATGATTCCAATCGAGGAAGCTATTAAAAGAGGAGCTACCCATGTAGATGCTATCATTTTGCAAAGTGAAACCAATTTATATAACAGATTACCTGCTCGTGGTCCTTTTGGATTATTAAGTAATCTTTTTGCTTTTATGATGGATCGTATTGAATATCAAAATATTAAAATTGGAAAATACGAAGCAAAATTAAATAACGCAACCATCAATTTCTATTTTACACCCACATTATTAACTACAAATTCCTTGGTTTTCAATAAAAAACAAATGTTAGAATGGTGGAAAATTGGTTACGAATATGCTAAAACTAAAGAAATTGATACACAGGAAATTCCTGAAGAAGAATAACTCCTTTTCTATTTTATTTCACAATATAGGGAAAACCCTAGATTTTCAAATCTAGGTTTATTCCTATTCTATGGCTTTATTAGTTTTCTCAACTTGCAATAGTTATAAATGCTATTCAATATGAGAACACAAATTTTATGTTTATGGATGTCGACATTATTTATGTCTTGCCAAAATACAACACAAGCACAAATGGAAGGAAACTATACTGGAGAAATCAATGGAGCTACGATTACTTTGTTTTTAAAAAAACAAGATAAAGATACGTATGTCGGAACAATGCATGATGAGCAACAAACTTATGCAGTAACAGCAAAAAAAGAGGGCAATTGCTTAAAAGGGAATGTAGTTGAGAACAGTCTGCAAATCAATATTATTGTTTCGGGTTGCTTACAAAACAATCAAATTGATATGAGTTTTGATTTTAGTAATGTAGGTTTAGCACAAACTCAAAATGTGCTATTTACCAAAAATGGAAGTCAAAATACTAACGTAATCTCGAATCAAAAAACAGCAACAACACAAAAGAGTTCTAGTACAGAGAGGGATTTGAATATAGTAGGAGTTTGGAAACAAGAGCAACTATATAATTCGGGTTCAGGTGATGGATTTTTTGGTGGTAGTTTTACGCAAAAGGTAATTTTTTATTCCGATGGAGGAATAGCTGATGGAGGAAGTCAAGCTACGATGAGCGGAAGTGATTATTCAGGAAGTTCCTCTTCTGGCTATGGTAATAAAGCACCAGGTGTAAGTTGGTCTACACAAAATAAGCATTTATTTATTACTGCTTCGCAAAATGGACAAACCCAGACCGTTGATGTGGGTAAATACTATGTTGAAAATGGAAAAATGTTGATTACCAGTCAAAATGGAACTAAAACCTTATTACTAAAGGTGCAATAAAGATGTTCAATTGTAAAGCAAAAATTATGAAAAATAATCTCATTCTATACTTAACTGTTCTCTCAATTTTATTAAGTTGCAGTAAAGACGATTCAAACGATACACCTAATCAGAATCCAAGTATTTTTGATTTAGTTGCTATAAACAATGGGACAACAAACGTGGCTTTAAATCCTACTTTTATTTGGGAACCTGCAATTGATCCAGAAGGTTTTAATGTAACCTATGATTTATTGATAGGGACTTCAGAAAATGATTTACAACCGATAGCATCCAATATTAACGGAACTACTTTCACTCCTTCAGAAAGATTACCTTTATCAGAAAATTTATTTTGGAGTATTAAAGCCAAAGATAATTTAGGAGCAGAAACACAAGCTAGTAGTGTCTTTAATTTTACAACAAGAAACCTAACAAATGGTACTTTAGGTTTAAATGGTTTTACGCTTTTAAATGAACATACCACTGTAGTTTTTCAAGACAAACTTTGGATATTAGGAGGAGAAGGGAATGGCGTACGCAATTCTTCTGATGGCGTGAATTGGACAGTAATCAATGCTACTCCACCATTTGGAAATAGAAAAAATCATTCCTCTTTAATATTTGATAATAAAATGTGGGTCATTGCTGGAAAAACAAACAATACTAATAATAAGAATGATGTGTGGTTTTCAAGCGATGGTGTAACTTGGACACAAGCAACTCCAGCGGCTTCATTTTCTATTCGTCAAGGGCATTCCTCTGTTGTTTTTGATAATAAAATGTGGGTGATAGGAGGACACTTAAATGCTTCTCAATCTTTAAATGATGTTTGGTTTTCAACAGATGGCATTACTTGGTTACCTGCGACTAATAATGCTAATATAGCTCTTAAACAAGAACACGCTACCGTGGTTTTTAATAACAAAATGTATATGGTTAATGGAAATGAAGTTAGAACCTCAACAAATGGAGCGACTTGGCAATTAGAAGCCACTTTGACTAACTTTGGTAATCGTTCTCGTCATCAACTCGTGGTTTATGATAATAAAATTTGGTTAATAGCTGGTTTTGCCACTATTGATCGAAACGATGTTTGGTTTTCAAAAGATGGCATTAATTGGACTAGAAATGTAGAAAGTGCTAATTTTAACGATAGATCAGATCATACAGCAACCGCTTTTAAAGATAAAATTTGGGTTATTGGAGGACTGAAACTCTTTGCTTCTTCTTCAGAAGAACCTAATAATGGTATTTGGTTCTTGGATTAATTTTATAAATATCATTGTGCTATTTTCACTTGAGTACAATGATATTTTATTTATTTTTACTTAAAATCGATATATGCTTTTCTTTTTATGGTATGCTGCATTGTCTTATCTGATATTATTTACAATTATCAGCGGATGTATCTATTGGTATACCAAAGAAAAAAGCTTTAAATATTATGTTTTTTATAATTTATTTCTAATCATGTATATATTAACCAAAGATGAATATATTTATGAAGTACTTAATAAAAACTTTTCAGAACTTTATTTAAAACATTTTAATTGGCTAGTACAGGTATTTTTTTATAGTTTCTATTTTATTTTTGCTTTATATTTTCTTGATTTTCATAAGCACAAATCTAGTGTATTCAAAAAAGTCAGAATTATTTTTTACAATGTAATACTATTCTTTTCAATTTTTGCAATTATTTCTATTTATATAAATTTATTCGATATTTTTTTTAAAACGTTTACTTTCGGTTTTTTACCTTTAATTCTGGTTCTTTTTATATATTTTTTCCCATTGTCATTAAAATATTCCGATAAACACAAATATTTTTTGTTAGTCGGTATAATCGCTTATATTTTTTTCGCTTTGTATTCATTTTTATTGACATACCTATTTTATTTGGGTAATAATGAAATTACAAATTCTCTTAATTATTTTTTTACAGGTATAATAATTGAAAGTATTTGCTTTTCATTAGGCTTGGCCTATAAAATAAAGTTGATAAACGATGAAAGTGTGAAACAAAAGAACGAGCAGTTGAAAACTATGCACCAACTTGAAATTACCAAATTAAATGCCCTTATTGAAGGAGAGGAAAAGGAAAGAAATCGAATTGCTCAAGATTTGCATGATGGTATTAATGGCGATTTATCTGCGATTAAATTTCAACTGATGGCATTTAAAAAGAAATTGGCAAATGAGGTTGATAAAGAAAATTTAGAAAAAAGTATCGCTATGATAGATACAACTTGCGAACAAGTCCGAACCATTTCTCACAATCTTACTCCCTATACCATTTCACAATATGGATTATCTGTTGCATTGGAACAATTTTGTAATAAAATGAATCATTCTTCTTTATTAATCGATTATCAATGGTTTGGAGAAGAATTGGTTTTACCAAAAAATAGAGAAACTAGTTTGTATCGAATTGTTCAAGAATTAGTTCAAAATGCTATTAAACATGCAAAAGCGAAAGAAATTCTAGTGTATTGTAATAATTTAGAAGATTGTTTAAATATTACGATTGAAGATGATGGAGTAGGTTTTGACGAAAATAAGCAAACCAAAGGAATAGGACTGATGAATATAGAAAAAAGAGTAAATTATCTCAACGCTAAAATGGAAATAGAAAGTTCAAACCAAGGAACTACTATTTTAATTAGTATCCCATTAAAAAACAAACAATTATGATTTCAATAGCCATAACGGATGATCATGCCATGATTATTGAAGGCTTAAAAGCCATGTTTCAACACGATCAGCACTATCATATAACAGCTTCTTATACTTCTATTGAAGAAACCTTGCAGCACATACATCATGATAATCCAAACGTACTATTGTTAGATATTAATCTGAAAGACGGGAATGGAACAGTAGCGTGTAAAGAAATTTTAAAATTAGTTCCTAATCTCAAAATTATTGCATTGACCAGTTTTGAAGATATTAATTTAGTTCGGTTAATGCTTCGAAATGGTGCCAAAGGGTATTTATTAAAAAACACCTCTTCAGAAGAAATCATAAAAGCCATAAATATGGTTATGGATGACGAAATTTTTTTACCCAAGGAATTAAAAAATCAAATTTTAAGTGAAACCATTGGAATAGATAAAAAACAGGATTTTTTGCCAAAAATCACTCGTAGAGAAAAGGAAGTTTTGGAATTAATAGTTCAAGAATTTACAACCGATGAAATTGCAGAAAAACTTTTTGTTACTCATAAAGCCATTGAAGCACATCGAAGTAACTTGATACAAAAACTGAATGTTAGAAATACCGCAGGATTAGTTAAAATTGCCATTGAAAAAGGATTAATTTAAAAAAAATATTTTTTAGGGGTAACAAATTTTAAGGGAAATGGATATAGGGATATAAAACTTTAAAAACATATATCATGAAAAACTTAAAATTCATTTTAACTAACATTTTTTTTATTGCACTTCTTCTTGTAGGTTGCGATGATAATGACGATATTAATGATTCTGATCAAAATCCTAGTAGTTCCATTAATTATGATTTTGGAGCATCAGTTTCAAGAGATTTTATTGGTCAAATTGTAGATGAAAGTGGCAATCCAATATCAAGTGTACAAATTAAAATAGGCTCATCTACCACACAAACGGATGTAAATGGTGTTTTTCTCATTAAAAATGCCTCAGTTAAATCTAATTTTGCTTATATAACAGCAACAAAATCAGGTTATTTGACAGGTTCTAGAACAGTAGTGCCTACTTCTGGTGAAAATAAAGTAAAAATAATGTTACTAACAGCTACAACTGTAGGAACTGTTACTTCTGGTTCCGCAGGTAATGTAACGTTAGCAAATGGTACTAAAGTAATTTTTGATGGTAATTTTAAAAAGGAAAATGGATCAGCCTATTTAGGTTCTGTAAATGTTGTGATGCATCATTTAGATCCATCTGACGAAAATATTGAAATAAAAATGCCAGGCTCATTATTAGCGTCTAGTTCAAATGGTGAGGCAAAAGTGTTAGAAACCTATGGTATGGTGAATGTTGAATTACAAGGTTCAGGAGGTGAAAAATTGCAATTGTCAGGTTCAGCTTCAATTGAATTACCTATTGATGTTGCTCAAGCTTCTTCTTCACCTAGTGTTATTCCACTTTGGCATTTTGATGAAGAAGCAGGATATTGGGTACAAGAAGGTTCTGCTACTAAAGTAGGTAATAAATATATTGGTACAGTTTCTCATTTTTCATGGTGGAATTGTGATGCACAATTTCCTACGGTTAATTTATGTTTAACAATTGTGAATCCTAATAATCAACCAATAGAAAACGTTCAAGTACAATTAACGCCCAATAATCAAACCTATCCGCGTTCAGGAATTAGCAATAGTAATGGTGAAATTTGTGGTTTAGTTCCTGCTAATGAAACCTTGACAATGACTATTTTAGATAATTGTGGAAATGTAATTCATACTTCACAAATTGGTCCTTTTTCTTCAAATACTGTTTTACCAAATATAGTATTAACAGCAGGTATGGTACAACAAACTACAGTTGTAGGTACATTAGCTCAATGTAATAATTCGAATGTTACAGATGGTTACGTATTATTACATTATGGTAATCAAACTTTGGTTTCAAACGTAACGAATGGAAGTTTCGATTTTAATACACTCGTATGCAGTGCTAATGATGCATTTACTTTAGAAGCTTATGATTATACAAATTTACAAACCTCTGGAACAATTGCTTATACTTTTACATCACCAACAACCAATGTAGGTAATCTTGTAGTTTGTACAGCAGTAACAGAATATATTACTTATCAAATAGATAACAACCCAGTTAAGTATTTAATCGGTTCTATTAACGCGGGTTATTCTCCAAATGGACTAACTATAAGTATTCAAGGTAATGGAACTACTACAGGAGGATTTTATTTGTGGGGAAATAATAATGTTCCAGGTATCTATACAACTTCTACTTATCAGCTTGAAGGAGGTGATTTTAATTATATAGGTCAACAAACCACTAATACAGTTTCTTTTAATTTAAGTAATTTTGGAAATGTAGGTGGATATATCGATATGACTTTTAGTGGTACTTATGTTAACCCAACAACTAGTGTAACGCATTCAATTACTGGTGTTATACATGTAATTAGAGATAATTAATAATTGATGAATACATGAAAAAGAAAAAGAAAATCCCGAATTATTTCGGGATTTTTGATTTATAAAAATTTATAGACTATCAAATTCAATAAAATCATATTCTGGAGTAGCTTCAAGCAATTGCCTTAAAATTGCAGCATGACCATTTCCTATTAGAACTAGAATCCTGTCGTTTTTGGTTTGATCTATAAGTTGGATGTTTCTAAAAATCCTTAAATTTCTGTTGTACCACCATATGGCTAAAATATCTGCCCCTCTATTATTATCAAGTTTAAAATCTCCAACTAAGTATAATCCATAACCATATTCATGAGATTCTCTAGAATTTATATGTTTTAAATAATCTATAATCTTTATTTTTCTTGGTAATTTATCTTCTGACTCTAACCATTTTTTATAATATCCTTCATAAGGATCATCATTAGAAAAATCATAATCCTTAAAAAGCGCTGTAACATAAGAAGAGTCTATCTTTACAAGATCATTAGCTACATTATCAGCATCAATACTATAAATGGTGTCTAGATTTAGTTCAGTAGCTACACGCATACCTAATTGAAAACGTTCATCTCTTTCATTTCTATGTTTGCCTAATTTATACTCTTTTAATTTTTCTGTTGCATTAAAATTTGGAAAGGCTTCAATAGCAATTTTTGTAGGTTTAAATTTCTTAATGTAATTAACTAATTCTGTTATTTCAGATTTTTTAGGTTCTTTTAAGACATCTATTTTATTTTCATCTGACGTTTTGTGTGCATCTAGATTTGGATAATCTAAATGAAATGTCCCAACTACTAAAACTTTTGCCTTTTCTTTAGGAAAATAAGAAGAAATAGGAGTTAAACTATCTTGTTGAATCTTTTTATTTTTGCAAGAACATAAAAGGATTACCATACTACATACAATTAGTTTTTTCATGATTTTAATTTTAATTTCTCTACAAGATTATTGTAAATAAAAAACCAAAAATTATTTATTACACCAACTATAGTTTTTTTGATACCAACAATCAATAAAAGCAAAAAGGAACATTCGTTTTACAAAATAGGTTTTTGGTACTTTAATAATGTATGTTTGTCCTATTTTTAATATAAATTAGCCCAAGATGTTACTTTTACACTTTAATTAATTTAAAAATGAAAATTAATAAGGAAATCAAATATAATATCATCATTATTAGT
>NZ_LR733579.1 GCF_902506265.1 Flavobacterium sp. 9AF
TATTTCTTGAACAATTTGAAGTTTTAAAGACATGGAATAGTCTTTCTGAGTACGCTTTACATAGCTAATTTCTTGAGGTGTTTCCATAACGATGAAATTTGTGTATCGCTATTTCAGGACAAGACAAATTTAAATAAAAAAAACCGATAATTGTTATTATCGGTTTTTTTTATAGCAATTGAAAAACATTCTTACTTTTTATTTATTTTAAAAACGCTTTAGCATTTTCGAGTGCTTCTGCAATTCCATTCACATTTTTTCCACCAGCAGTTGCAAAAAACGGTTGTCCACCACCACCACCTTGGATGTATTTTCCTAGTTCACGAACTACCTGACCCGCATTCAAACCTTTATCAGCTACTAATTCTTTAGAAATATAACAGGTTAACATTGGTTTGTCTTCTGAAGCGGTTGCTAAAACTAAAAACAAGTTGGTTTTGTTATTTCCTAGTTCATATGCTAAATCTTTGGCTCCATTCGCATCTAAATCTACTTGAGTAGCTAAAAATTGAACACCATTAACTTCTTTTATTTGAGCTTCCAATTCACCTTTTAATCCTTTCGCTTTATCTTTTAATAATTGCTCTACTTGTTTTTTCAACTTAGCATTATCCTCTTGCAAAGAACTAACTGCTTTTAAAACATCTTGCGGGTTTTTCAAGCTTTCTTTAATTTCTGCTAATGTATTTTCTTGAGAAGCAAAGAAATCTTTTACAGCATCACCCGTAATCGCTTCAATTCTTCGAATTCCAGCCGCTACAGCTCCTTCTGAAATAATTTTAAAATACCAAATATCAGCTGTATTCGATACGTGAATTCCTCCACATAATTCCATCGAATCTCCAAATTTAATCGCACGTACATTGTCTCCATATTTCTCTCCAAACAAAGCCATCGCTCCTTCGTTTAAGGCTTGTTGGATTGGAATACTTCTTCTTTCTATTAAAGGAATATGCTCTTGAATTCTTTGGTTCACAAAAGATTCCACTTGTCTTAATTCTTCATCTGTTACTTTTGAAAAATGAGAAAAATCGAAACGTAAATAATTCGGTGTAACCAATGAGCCTTTTTGCTCTACATGTGTACCCAAAATAGTACGCAAAGCCAAATGCATTAAGTGTGTAGCCGAGTGATTTTTTGAAGAAGCCGTTCTTAAATCGGTATTTACTTTAGCGACAAAAGCTACATTTACATTTTCTGGTAACTGTTTCGCAATGTGCAGAATTAAGTTATTTTCTTTTTTGGTATCAATAATTTCAATTGCCTCATTTGCAGAAATTAAAACACCTCTATCTCCTACTTGTCCTCCACCTTCTGGATAAAATGGGGTTGCATCTAATACAATTTGGTACAAAACACCATCTTTTTTAGAATCTACTTTACGAATGCGCGTTATTTTTACCTCATTCTCTGTCTGATCATAACCTACAAAAGTCTCTGTATTTCCTGCTATTAGAATTCTCCAATCATCGGTAGATACTTCAGATGCTGCACGAGAACGATCTTTTTGTTTTTTCAATTCCACTTCAAATTCCGCTTCATTATACGTCATTCCTTTTTCTTTCAAAATAAGAGCGGTTAAATCTTTAGGAAATCCAAAAGTATCATACAACTCAAAAGCTTTTGCTCCTGAAACTTCATTTCCTTTTGTCTCAGCTACAACCACTTCTAATAATTGCAATCCTTGCTCTAAAGTTCTTAAGAAAGATGCTTCTTCTTCACGAATCACATTGGTAACTAAAACTTGTTGTTTTTTTATTTCAGGGAAAAATTCACCCATTTGGTTTGCCAAAACTTCCACCAATTGATAAATGAACGGTTCTTTGGTATCTAAAAAAGTAAAACCATAACGAATCGCACGACGTAAAATTCTACGAATTACATAACCAGCTCCATTGTTTGAAGGCAATTGTCCGTCAGCAATTGCAAAAGCTACTGCTCTTACATGATCAACAATGACACGTATTGCAATGTTTATTTTGTTTTGCTCTTGCCCTTCGACTCCGCTCAGGGTGACAGAATTATCTGTATATTTTAAACCTGTAATTTCTTCTACTTTATGAATAAGTGGTGTAAATACATCCGTATCGTAATTTGAAGTAACACCTTGCATGGCCATACACAAACGTTCAAATCCCATTCCTGTATCCACATGTTGTGCGGGTAATTTTTCCAACGAACCATCTGCTTTACGGTTGAATTCCATAAAGACATTGTTCCAAATTTCCACCACTTGAGGGTGATCAGCATTTACTAAATCACGACCTGCTACTTTCGCTCTTTCATCATCCGAACGCAAATCAATATGTATCTCAGAACAAGGACCGCACGGACCTTGGTCACCCATTTCCCAAAAATTATCTTTTTTATTCCCTAAAATAATTCGATCTTCCGACACAAATTGTTTCCAAATATCAAAAGCTTCTTGATCAAATGGGACATTTTCTTCAGGATTTCCTTCAAAAACAGAAACATACAAGCGATCTTTATCTAATTTTAATACTTCTGTTAAAAATTCCCAAGCCCAAGCTAAAGCCTCTTTTTTGAAATAATCACCAAATGACCAGTTTCCAAGCATTTCGAACATTGTATGATGATACGTATCAAAACCTACATCTTCTAAATCATTATGCTTTCCAGAAACACGAAGACATTTTTGCGTATCGGCTATACGCTTACTTTTAGGCGTTCCGTTTCCTAAAAAATATTCTTTGAATTGGGCCATACCAGAATTATTAAACATTAAGGTAGGATCGTCTTTTAACACAATAGGTGCTGAAGGCACAATTAAGTGACCTTTACTTTCAAAGAATTGTAAATACGCTTTTCGAATGTCTTGTGATTTCATTAAACTTTTTTTAATTATTTTTAATTCTGTTTCTGTTTGTTATTTCTAATTCAAAATCAAACAGATGCAAATGTGTTATACAAAAAATCACAAAGTTTCGTTATAAAAAAACAATTAGAATGAAACATTTTTTAATTTTGTTCGTATAACTAATGTATTTGCATTTAAAATTGGTGCAAAAATAGTAATTTTAAAACATGTCTAAAGTAAAATATTATTACGATTCTGAAAATTTAGCATATAAGAGGATAAAACCGCAACGTCGAAAAAAATTTGCTTATGTCTTTTTGTTTTTATTATCGTCTGCATTATTTGGTTTTTTGTGTTTAATTTTATTGATAAACACACCTTATTTTGAAACTCCTAAAGACAAATTACTTACTAACGAATTAGAATCCATGAAGTTGAATTACAAACTTTTGAATAAAAAAATGGATTTAATGAATGAGGTTTTAGAAGCTATTGAAGATAGAGACAATAATATATATCGCATTTATTTTAATACCTCACCTATAAAAGATGAGGAAAGAAAAGCGGGTTTTGGAGGAGTGAATCGATATAAATCACTTGAAGGTTATGACAACTCAGAATTAGTAATCAACACCACTAAAAGAGTCGATCAGTTGACCAAAGAGTTGGTTATACAATCTAAATCCTTAGATGAAATCATTGTTTTAGCGAAACAAAAAGAAAAACTATTAGCGGCTATTCCTGCTATTCAGCCTGTAAAAAATGAAGATTTAAAGAGAATGGCTTCTGGTTTTGGATATCGAAGTGACCCTTTTACCAAGATTAGAAAATTTCATTATGGTATGGATTTTACTTCACCTACAGGTTCTCCAGTTTATGCAACGGGTGATGGAGTGGTTTTAAAAGCAGATAACTCGCTTTCTGGTTATGGAAACCATATTGAAATTAATCATGGATATGGTTATGTTACTTTATATGCGCATTTAAGTAAATACAATTGTAGACCTGGTCAAAAAGTAAAAAGAGGTGACATTATCGGTTATGTGGGAAGTACAGGAAGAAGCGAAGCTCCGCATTTGCATTATGAAGTCATTAAAAATGGGGAAAAAGTGAATCCTATTAATTTCTATTACGGAAGTATTTCCGCTGAAGAATATATTGCTATTTCCAATTTAGCCACCCAAGAAAACCAATCTTTAGATTAATTGTATGCACATCGATTTACCTGAAAATAAATTGTATTACAGTATTGGAGAACTTGCTAAAGCCTTTGATGTGAATGCTTCCTTAATTCGTTTTTGGGAAAAAGAATTTGACATCTTAAAGCCAAAGAAAAATGCAAAAGGAAACCGAAAATTTACACAAGAAGATGTAAAAAACTTGCAATTGATTTTTCATTTGGTAAAAGAAAGAGGGTTTACACTTGAAGGAGCAAAAACGCATTTAAAAGAAAATCAAAAGAAAACTTTAGATAAATTTGAAATTATTAGAAAATTAGAAAATATAAAAACGCAATTATTACAAATTAAAAATCAACTTTAAAAACAAAAATTATGAAAAAATTCTTACCGTGGATAATTATTGGAGGATTAGTGTTAATTGGTATATTTTGGTATATCAATGTTAAAAATGGTGCTGTAACAGTTAATGAAAATGTAAAAAAATCTTGGGGTAATGTGGAAACTTCTTACCAAAGAAGAAATGATTTAATTGGAAATCTAGTAAAAACTGTAAAAGGCGCTGCTGATTTTGAAAAATCAACTTTAGAAGCTGTTGTAAATGCAAGAGCAAAAGCTACTGCTACAACCATTGATCCATCTAACATTACTCCAGAACAATTAAAAGCTTTTAATGAGGCTCAAAGTGGAGTGAGTTCTGCATTATCACGTTTATTGGTAACAGTAGAAAATTATCCTGATTTAAAAGCCAATCAAAATTTCTTAAAATTACAAGACGAGTTGGCCAGTACAGAAAACCAAATTTTAACAGCTAGAACTCGTTTTAATGAATCGGTGGAAACATATAATAATTATGTATTAAAAATGCCAAGAAGTTTAATCTTATCTGATTATAAAGAAAAAGCCTATTTTGATGCAGTTGCTGGTGCAGAGAAACCGGTTGAAGTAGAATTCGATTTTAGCAAATAATATTATGTCAAAAACAGAAGATTTTTTAACTGCAAGTGAAGAACAAGAAATTGTTCAAGCTATTGTTGCAGCAGAAAAAGACACTTCGGGTGAAATACGAGTACACATAGAAGAAAATTCTGAAAAACCTCCGCTCGAAAGAGCTCAGGAGGTTTTTTTATCCTTAGGTATGCAAAATACAAAAGATAGAAATGGTGTTTTATTTTATGTAAGTGTTTCGAATAAGCACTTTGCTATTCTTGGAGATGAAGGTATAAATCGAATTGTTGGTTCCGATTTTTGGAATTCTACAAAAGATATCGTAATTGATCATTTTAAGAATAATCAAAACAAAGAAGCATTGGTTAAAGGAATAATAGAAGCAGGAAAACGTTTAAAAGAATTTTTCCCTTATCAATCAGATGATACCAACGAATTACCTAATGAAATTTCAAAAGGATAATGATACAATTTATATTTAAGTCAATCAAACTTTTATTAGTACTAACTTTACTTCTAATTCACGGTTTGGGTTTAGCTCAATTTGACATACCCAAAAAGCCGTCTTTTCAAACTTCAGTTTATGATTATGCAGATGTCTTAAATGAATATGAAGAAAAACAATTAGAAGATAAACTAGTGCATTTTTCTGATACCACTTCTACACAAATTGTCATTGTAACTATTGATGATTTAAAGGGAGAAAGTATTGGTATTTTAGCCCCAAAATGGGCCCAAGAATGGGGTATTGGCCAAGCAAATGAAGACAACGGTGTAATTGTTCTATTATCAAAGAACGATAGGGAAATTTGGATTTCACCAGGTTATGGTTTAGAAGACAAATTAACTGCTGGAATTACAGGAGAATTGGTTCGTAATGTGATAATTCCAGAATTCAAAGCGGGAAGCTATTATAATGGTTTAGATAAAGGGACAAGTGCTATTTTTCAAATCATAAAAGGAACTTATAAAGGCACGCGAAAAAGCAACAATAGTGGTAATGTTTTTCCTATAATAATCTTTTTCATCTTTGTAATTATACTCATCATTATTATTTCTAAAGGAAGAAACAACGGCAGAAATGGTGGTTCAGGTCGATTTTCTGGTCCAGATTTAATGGATGTCATTATTTTAAGTAGTCTAGGCCGTGGTAATGGTGGTGGCAGTTTTGGTGGTGGTTCATCTGGTGGTGGTTTTGGAGGCGGTGGCTTTGGAGGCGGCTTTGGTGGTGGTGGTTTTTCTGGTGGTGGAGCTGGTGGAAGTTGGTAAAAAAGAAACATACAATAAATAATGAGCACCTTTCTAAGGTGCTTTTTTTGTATCTAAAATAACTAATAAATTTTGTAGTAAATAGTTTATAAATCACGATATTTGCAGTCGATTTCCAAAAACCTTAACTTTACACTGATGAAAAATCTGTTATTAACCTACACGCTGTTTTCGTTTTGTCTTAATTTAACGGCCCAAGAAATACTAAATGGAAATTTGAACAGTAATTGTACTGGAAATGGATTTACTGCGCCATCTTGTGTTCATAATTGGTTTGCTAGTCACGGCACACCGCTTGTACAAGGAAATATCAATAAAAACACATGGGCTTCATTAACTGTAAATGAAGAAAACTTAGAGGGCATTTTTACTAATTATGAATTTCATTCTGGTAAAAATTATCAAATTTCATTTAAGGTAAAAATTACGACAACTATAAATGGCATTGATAAAATAATTAGTGGCGCAAATGTGAGAGCTACTAATAATTTAACCTCAAATTTCAATACAGAAAATCCTGTTTTACCTAATGATAGTGAATTGATTTGGTCAAAAAATATAACAAAAAACACACCTGATTGGGAAACCATTTCTATATCATTCACTCCTAAAAAAAATTATAACCAATTGTGGTTTTATATTAATGCGAATGCTACTCAAAGAGTATCTCAAGAAAAATATTCACAGTTTGAGATAGATGATATCAAAATTACGACTTCTGGCCAAAAGAAAACGAATATTACTGAAAAAACAGAACATAATGTCACAGCAATGTCTAATTCACATAGAAGTTCTGATTACATTTTCCCTGAAACTGTTCAAAAAAATGATTTTATAAATGTTAGAATTAGTTCTGGTGAGATATCTGAGATTTGGGTTACAGATTTAGCTGGTAATGTATTCAAAACAGAATTTAGAGTATTAAGCAAGAACTATATTAATTTTCAATTAAGAAAAGACCTTTATGAAGGAAATTACATAGTTAAAGCTATAAAAAAAGACGGCACTATCATTTCTAAAAATATTACTATTAAGTAAGATTTTTTTAACAATTGTTTTTAATTCCCTATTTTGACGAAAGTTTTTTGACTTTTTAAAAGCTTACTTTAATTAATAATAATCATTTTTCTATCGTCTTTCTTTTTACCAAACTTTTCCAACTTATACGTTAAAGAAAACATCACATATTGCTGTAAAACAGTATTTTCTTCATCGGTAATTGCAGTAGGTGTAAT
Organism: Flavobacterium sp. 9AF; assembly: GCF_902506265.1. GTDB lineage: Bacteria > Bacteroidota > Bacteroidia > Flavobacteriales > Flavobacteriaceae > Flavobacterium. Next base: position 7,449 of record NZ_LR733579.1, read on the forward strand.
CGTACGTGTTGCGTTGACATTTTGGTTTAACAAATCATACACTTTTACTTTAGCTAATAATTGATCTTTAAAGAAATTATATCCTAAACTCACATTCCATAAATAAAAATCTTTTTGAAAACCATTAGCAATATTCGAATTATAGGTATATCCAAAATCATTTCCTAAAACTATATTTTTAGGCCAATAAGTGGTTGTTTCTAATTTAAAATTATGTTTAAAAATATTACTCTTATCAATAACATAGTTTTCAAAAGAAGTTACATTGTAGGTATATCTATAAGATGGCGCAAGCGTAATTAAATCGTCTATTGACCAAGATAAAGAAGCTCTAGGGTTTAATTGTATTCCTTTTGCCTGATATAAAGCCGCATTAGTTAATCCTTGATTAAAATCATAATTTACCCCAATTCCTAATCCGTATTTAAAAGTTCTTTTCTCTTTTTTAAATGATTTGTTTAAACTAAATCCTGTGTAAAAATTATATGTTTGATTGATATTTTGATAAGTTGTATTGGCTTTAAAGTCAGAATCATAAACTGTTGAACTTACAATTTGATTTTTTCTCAGATTTCCCCCAAAATAACCATAAAAACCAGAACGTGTAGCATAATCATAATTATTGAAATTCATATACAAATTATGATTTTCTACAGGTTTTAAAAAGGCATTACCCATAATCGTATTCAAAGGATTGGCTAAATTTTCAAAAGGCAATAATTGCTCAGCAGAAGGTAAACTTACATTATAAGTATAGCGACTGTATATCGACTTAGATTTAGCTACTCTATAATTCAAATATGCCGTTACATTAGGATACATATAATTATTCTTTAATGTAGTAACGGTGCCTAAATAAGTGGATTGATTGTCATAATTTAAAAAATCGGTTCCTAAATCGAGATTAAAATTATATTTCTTTTTAGAAATAGTAATACCTATTGTCCCATTGAAT
>NZ_LR733623.1 GCF_902506265.1 Flavobacterium sp. 9AF
AATTGAACTAGCAGCCGGTAACATCGTACCCGTTCCGCCTGGCCCTGTATAATAATTCCCTACAGTTAATGCAGGTAAAATATATTCTGTACAAATTGTAACATCTGAAGGTGCGTCGGCTACGGGAGTGGTATTGATAGTAATCGTAAAACTATTTTCATCTGTACAATTTGGAGTTGTACCAGATGCTGCATAAACATATAAAGTTTGTGTTGTAGTTATCACATCCATTGCATTTAACATCGTACCAGTTCCACCAGGTCCTGTATAATAATTTCCAACTGTTAAATTTGGTAATACATAGCTATCACAAACTGTTACGTCTACTGGAGCATCAGCTACTGGAGTAGTATTGATGGTAATGGTAAAAGCGTGCTCATCCATACAATTTGGCGTTGTACTTGTCTCCGCATAAATATATAAAGTTTGGGTCGTATTGATAATATCTGTAGCATTTAACATAGTACCTGTTCCGCCTGGACCTGTATAATAATTACCACTAGTAAGCGATGGCAAAACATAACTATCACAAACTGTTATATCTGAAGGTGTATCAACAACTGGGGTTGGGTATACAGTTACAGTAAAACTATTTTCATCAGAACAATTTGGAGTAGTTCCTGTTTCTGCATAAACATATAGGGTTTGAGTTGTAGTAATCAAACTAGAGGCTGACAACATTGTTCCAGTTCCGCCAGGTCCTGTATAATAATTACCACTAGTAAGCGATGGTAAAACATAACTATCACAAACTGTTACATCTGTGGGTGCATCAGCTACTGGAGTGGTATTTATAGTTATAGTAAAAATATGCTCATCTATACAATTAGGAGTAGTGCCAGATTCCGCATAAATATATAAAGTTTGGGTTGTATTGATAATGTCTGTAGCATTTAACATTGTACCTGTTCCACCTGGACCTGTATAATAATTACCACTAGTAAGCGATGGTAAAACATAACTATCGCAAACTGTTATATCCGAGGGTGTATCAACAACTGGAGTTGGATATACTGTTACTGTAAAACTATTCTCATCAGAACAATTTGGAGTGGTACCTGTCTCTGCATAAACATATAAAGTTTGGCTTGAAGCTATCAAACTATTTGCAGGTAACATCGTACCAGTTCCTCCTGATCCTGTGTAATAAGCACCTGTTGTAAGAGCGGGTAAAACATAACCATCACAAACTGTAACATCACCAAGAGCATCAGCTACTGGAACTGCATTAACAACTAAATTAAATGTTGTTGTATTATAAACTGTAGGATCTGTATTATCCTCTAATCGAACATAAATAACTTGTGGATTACTCGTATTAGCATAAGCAATGGCAGGGGCAGCTAAATCTAATGTCCCTGATATATCATCCGCTCCAGCTTGAGAAGTATGATAACTTACTGTATAATTAGAAGCACTAAGTGATCCTAAAACAACAGCATCTTGAACTGTTAAATCAAAAATTTCTACACCATCATTAGTCACATCGTCACATGCATATAAATCGGAAGGTTGAGTAATGACAACACCACAATTTACTAAAACTTGAAATTCAGTAAATTCTGCACAAGTAGAATTATTAATATCTTCTACTCTAACATAAATATATGTATCCTGTACAGGATTAGGGGTATAACTAGAAGGATTAGATATATAACTTGATACCGTTGTTCCTCCTGAAAACGAATCAAATAAGTCGGTATAAAAGAAAACATTATAATTTGTAAGACTATTCGGACTCACTATTGCTGCGATAACAGAGGTTAAATCAAAAACAGGATTACAGTCGTTCATAGGTCCAACTAAATCAGAAGGGGTATTTAAAACGGGTGGAGAAGAAAAAGCCACCTCTACTTGATCAATAGCTAAATCTGAGCAACCTGGACGAGTAACTCGCACCTCCCAAGTACCGTTTTGATTTACATTTAGTGTATTAGTCGTTGTAGTTGTTTGCAAAAAACCATTTAAATACCATTCATATACTGGAGTACCCGCAGTTGTAGGTGCTTGATTGAATGTTGCTGTTAAAGTAGTATTTGTAATAGTTGTTGAACAATACAACTGATCTGGTCCTAAATCGATACCGCAAACAATATCACAATTTGTTGTGGCTGTAGATGTATTTAAAAGTTCCAATTGAATAGAACCAGGGTCATCAGAAAAATTCGTCACTAAAAGCATATAATATTGGCCTGCAATTACACCATTCATAGAAAAGTTTTCAATTGCTGAAGCAGAATAACTACAAGCTACAATATTATCAACCGTTGCGCCTGGACTATAATCAAATAAATTTGTACAATTAGGAGAAGAAAAAGGTCCCCAAACAATAAAGTCAACATCTTGATTATTATAATTTGGTGGATTATTTCCTTGATGAAGACTAAAATCTAAATTCCCTGATGTACCAATCTGAAAATAAAACCAAGCAGGATTAGGCGCTGAACCCAAACAACCTGGACCTCCGAAACTAGGCACTCCAGTTGTATTAGGAAAAGGAGCTACATTTCCTGAACAAATAGCAGATGCAGTATCACAAGTGGGTGATTGTGAAAAAACATTGTTAAAAGTTAAAATGATAAATAAAATAAAAAAGTGTATTATTTTTTTCATTGGTATAGCAATTTATTTGGCGGTTTATTGTTGTTGTCACAAATTTAACAAAATATTAATTCTATACTAATATTTTCCTTAATAATTAACAATCAAGTCTTTTTTTTATGAGAATTACTTTATCTTTGCACTTCTTAAAAAAAGATTTTATATAAATTGCTATACTAATGATTCAAAACGAGGAATTCCAAGAAGAAATAGGTAATAATCATATTGCAACCAGTGCAGTAACTCCATTAAGAGCAGATGCTTTTGCTATTTCTGATGATGAAAAAATTGAAAGTATAAAAAAAGATGTAGAAAACATTTTGATAACTTTAGGAATGGATTTAACAGACGATAGTTTAAAAGGAACTCCTAATCGAGTAGCAAAAATGTTTGTTAAAGAAATATTTGGTGGATTAAATCCTGCTAAAAAACCTAGTTCTTCTACATTTGAAAACAAATACAAATACAATGAAATGCTCGTAGAAAAAAACATTGTTGTTTATTCTACTTGTGAACATCATTTATTACCTATTGTAGGAAGAGCTCATGTGGCTTATATTTCTAACGGTACCGTTGTAGGTTTGTCTAAAATGAACAGAATTGTAGATTATTTTGCCAAAAGACCTCAGGTACAAGAGCGTTTAAATATTCAAATTGTACAAGAATTACAAAAGGTGTTAGGCACTGAAGATGTTGCATGTGTAATCGATGCAAAACACTTATGTGTAAACTCTAGAGGAATTAGAGATATTGAAAGTAGCACTGTAACAGCTGAGTTTGGAGGGAAATTTAAAGAAGAAAAAACCAGAAGAGAATTTTTAGATTATATTAAATTAGATACTCAGTTTTAATTTTTGGTTAATTAATTCAATACAAGTTTTGAATTAACTATTGACCGTAGCCCTGATAGTAATGAAAATCTTTTTGTAAAAAATAGCCTCTTTTTTTAAAGTTGTAAAAAAGCGACGTAAGAAGCTCTTTTTATAACTTATAAAAATGGTTATTTTTACAAAAAATTGAAATGAATAGCAGGAATAGCTATAAAAAATCAGAATTTATATTAAAGAAAACAAAACATGAAACTATATAAAAGTCAGCCTTTAAAAATATACAATACTCTTACTGGAGAAAAAGAAATTTTCAGTCCTATACATGAAGGAAATATTGGAATGTATGTTTGTGGGCCAACTGTTTACAGCAATGTACATCTTGGCAACGTACGCACTTTTATGAGTTTTGATGTGATTTTCAGATATTTACAACACTTAGATTACAAAGTACGTTATGTTAGAAATATTACTGATGCAGGTCATTTAACCGATGATGGTGATGTGGATAACGACCGTTTTGTGAAGCAATCTCGTTTAGAGAAACTGGAACCCATGGAAATTGTGCAAAAATATACCGTTGATTTTCATAAAGTTTTAGACACCTTCAACTTCTTACCTCCTACTATTGAGCCCACGGCTACTGGACATATTTTAGAGCAAATAGAATTGACTCAAAAATTAATTGAAGAAGGGTTGGCTTATGAAAGTAAGGGTTCTGTTTATTTTGATGTTCAAGCATACAACAAAAAAGGCTTGAATTATGGTGAATTAAGTAACCGTAACATTGACGAACTTTTCGCAAACACGCGTGATTTAGACGGACAATCCGAAAAGAAAAATCCGCAAGATTTTGCGTTATGGAAAAACGCTTCACCTGCTCATATTATGCGTTGGAATTCTCCTTGGGGCGCTGGTTTTCCAGGTTGGCATTTAGAATGTACTGCAATGAGTACTAAGTATTTAGGTGAAACATTTGATATACATGGTGGTGGAATGGATTTAAAATTCCCACATCATGAATGTGAAGTAGCTCAAGCAAAGGGTTGTTTTGGTCATGCTCCTGTAAAAACGTGGATGCATACAAATATGTTAACAATGAACGGTCTTCGTATGAGTAAATCGACTGGTAATTATGTGTTACCGATGGATTTAGTGGAAGGAAATAATACTTTTTTTGAAAAGCAATTTGAACCAAATATCATCCGTTTTTGTTTTTTACAAGCACACTATAGGAGTGTTTTAGATATTTCTAACGAAGCCATGTTGGCCAGTGAAAAAGGCTACAATCGTTTGGTTGAAGCCTATAAATTAATAAAATCTTTACCTGCCAGTGCTTCATCCAGTTTAGCAATTGCTACTTGGAAACAAAGTTGTTATGATGCTATGAATGATGATTTTAACACGCCTATATTAATTGCACAATTATTTGAAGGAGTGCGTTATATTAATTTAGTGAATGATAAAAAAGAAACATTAAGCAGTGAAGACATTACAACTTTACAAGAAACCTTATACGTATTTTTATCTGATATTCTAGGAATTAACTTAGAAGGTTCAGGGAATAACTCTAGTACTGATAAACTTGAAGGTGTTGTAAAAATGCTTATTGAAATGAGAAATGAAGCCAGAGCGAATAAAAACTGGGCCTTATCAGATGAAATAAGAGATCGTTTGGCTGGATTAGGTATTCAGCTGAAAGATGGTAAAGAAGGAACTGGTTTTACGATTTAGTTGTAGGTTTTCTATTGTTTATTATAGATTATATGTTGTAAGTTTAATTCTAACATAATCCTAATTCTTAAACAACATTAAACTATTTTAAACTTTATTAAACATTTTTAAACGCAACACTATTAAACTATTAAAAAAAATACTCATTTTCCCATTTGTCTTCTTGGTTCGGTTTTACCAAGTAGCCATATCTCCTTACACACCTGCTACGTGTAGATTTGAGCCTACATGCTCACATTATACAGTAGAAGCTTTACAAAAACACGGTTTATTTAAAGGCGGTTGGCTTGCAGTAAAACGTATTTTGAGTTGTCATCCTTGGGGAAAAAGTGGTTATGATCCTGTTCCATAAAGAGAGGTTGAAAGATATAAGTTGTAGGTTTCTAATTGAAATCTTTAATTTATTTTAACAACTATAGCAATAATAATATTTATTTTTACCCATCAAAAAAGATAATACAATACGAATTATGCATTAAATATGGTTTGAAATCCTTCAGAAGGTATCGATTTAGGATTTTTCATGGTTCGATATTACAGTTTAATGTTTGTAGTTGCTTTTGGCTTAGGTTGGTACATAATGAAAAGTATTTACACCCGTGAAGGCATCTCTTTAGAAAAACGAGACAAACTTTTTGTTTACACTGTGGTTGCTACACTTTTAGGAGCACGATTAGGACATGTTATTTTTTACCAATCGGAATTATTTCATGACGACCCTATGAGCATTCTATTACCTATAAGCACCAAACCCAGCTTACACTTTACGGGTTTTGCAGGATTAGCGAGTCATGGTGCTGCTATTGCGATTATTATTGTGATGTTTTATTACAGTAGAAAAGTGGTTCATAAACCCATACTTTGGATTTTAGATCGCATTGTTATTCCTGTAGCAGGTGGTGCTATTTTTGTGCGTTTAGGTAATTTCTTTAATTCTGAAATTATTGGAAAACCAACTACGGAAGATAGTTTTATGGCTATGAAATTCATTCGTGGAGAAGAATACAACGGTCCTTTAGGAGAAAGAGCGGTTATGGCAAAAACACAAATGAATACTGCTAACGAAGCGTATAATGTACTGGCACATGATCCTCAATATACTGATTTTTTTTGCGAGTTTTCCTTATCGTTATCCAGCACAATTGTATGAAGCAATGGGATATGTACTTGTTTTTGCTATTTTATTTTATTTTATATGTATTGGAAAACCGATGCTAGAAATAAAGCTGGATTGCTTTTTGGAACCTTTTTATTACTTTTATGGACGGTTCGTTTCTTTGTAGAATATGTAAAAGAAAGTCAAGGTGTTTTGAAAACTATCCTATTTTTGCAGCATTATCTACAGGACAATGGTTGAGTATTACTTTTATTATTGCAGGATTGTATTTTATGTTTAGAGCTAAGAAAACGGTATAACTTTTAAATTTATTTTTATTCTAATATACAAATAAACCACTCGATTGAGTGGTTTATTTTTTTAATACTATTGTTTATTATCCCGCATTCTAAATATAATTAAACAAATTTCCATTACTAAAATGAGGTTACGCGCCTGAACAATCGTGATTAATTAAATATAAATAATTTGGTATTATATTTCTTCGAAGTCAGTTTCATTTTATCAATTAAACATCTCGATATATCATTATAAATTAAATCCTCAAAACTGATTGATTGATTATCTTTTTTTTCACTTAATACATAATTAACATCAGAAATAGTAATATAAAAATCTATACTATACACATAATATCCTCTCAAAAATTCAATATTAATAGAATATAATGGATGAAAATCATTCTTTAACTCTGTAAATCTTGAAACATTCTTTGTTAAATTCGTAGATATTTCAAAACTATTCTTATTGATTTTTATCAAAGGAAAACCGTCAAAACCATAGTCTAAAAGAAACATTTTATTTTTTATTTGATCATATAATAGAATGCTATTAAAATATAAAATAGAATCATCAATTATAGAAACTAATTCTTTTTTTGGTACGATGGCAAACATATAATAATTCCCAATCTTATTAATTTTCATAAAGGTAAATTCTAATTTACTTTCATTATTTAAAAAATTCAATAAATCATTATTTCCCAACTGTTCACTTTCTCTAAAATCAATACCTTTAGTAGATGAGAAATCAATTTTTGTTTTATTGACATCTAGTTTTTTTAATACATCATATAATTTTTCTTGTGCATTGATTTTTATTCCCAAAAAAATAAAACTTAAAATAAATATTTTTCTCATAACTTTCAAAATCTGATAATTGCTTTTGATTCGTTTCTATATAGTTCAACAATTCTTTTAATTCACCCTGCGAATACAACAAAGTAGAAATAAAAAAAAGAATAATTGTGTTTACTAATTTCATTTTATAAAATCTATTGGATTTTGATTATTCTTTTTATCAAATGAGAAATATAAAATATTTTAAAGTATCTTAGGC
>NZ_LR733578.1 GCF_902506265.1 Flavobacterium sp. 9AF
TGCATCAACAATCTAATCTAAAAATGAGAACTTATAAAAGAAAAAACACTTGCAAGAACGTTCTTGCAAGTGTTTAATTTAATTATTTTTGTCTAATAAATCTGTATCGATTTTTTAGGACTAGTCAGAAGTTCTATATTAGTGTCCTCCACTAATTTTTTTATCAAAATTGATTCCTTGTTCATTTAGAATACCTTTCACTTTCCAAGCATAAAATGCTAAATAAGCAAAACAAATAACACCTACAATATAACTTGAATGTATGGTGGTTAAATCTGCAACATAACCTTGAAGTAAACTAATCAAACCGCCTCCCATAATCATCATAATTAAAAAACTACTACCTTGGCTTGTATTTTTTCCTAACCCACTTACTGCCAAAGTAAAAATACATGGCCATAATGTACTACAAAATAATCCAACACTTGTAAAAGCATACACACTAACCATTCCCGTAGTTGACATTCCTACCAATAATGCTAAAATACCTAATCCAGAAAAAATTAATAACATTCTAGCAGGATTACCTTTACTAGCCATATCTGCAAGTATTAGAACTAATATAATTAAAGCATAAATATAAAATGGTGATAAATCATGTTTAGCAATAGCATTTACTAATAAAAAAACACCAAAAGCTACATAAGGAGCTATAAATCTCAATATCTTTTGAAGGTTCATTTTATCAGTAAACGCCTCAACAGCACCTGTCCATCTCCCAATCATTAAACTTGCCCAATATAAAGAAATATAGGGAGCAATCTCATTGGTTAAAAAGCCTAAATCCTTTTCCATATATGCAGGTAAGTTACTTGCTGTAGAAACTTCAACACCTACATATACAAAAATTGCTATCATTCCCAATATTAATTGTGGATATTTTAATGCACTATTTCTATCTTTTTTAATTGAAATATCATCTGATTCAACAACAATTTCTGGTTTATCTGGTAATGATGAAAACTTCAAGAAAATAGCTACTAATAAAAAGGCTGCACCTAGTACTAAATATGGTATTTTAACACTTTCTATGCTCATATTGTTATCATTCCCATTAACTGCTGATCCAAAAATTGCAAAGCTTACAATTAATGGTCCAATAGTTGTTCCAAAATTATTAATTCCTCCTGCAAGTGTTAATCTCTGTGAACCTGTAGTTATAGGACCTAAAGCTATAGCTAGTGGATTTGCAACAGTTTGCTGTAAAGAAAAACCTAATGCTACTATAAACAAACCAGATAACATTAATGGAAACGATCCTAAATTGGCCGCAGGATAAAATAATAGCGTTCCTACTGCCGAAATTACTAATCCTAAGGCTAATGAATTTTTATATCCCATTCTATTTATCAAATCTCCTTTAGTTAAATAAGAGATTAATAAATAAATCAATGAACCAACAGTATAAGCAATATAAAATGCCACAGATACTAATTGACTTTGTGCTTGTGATAAATCAAAAGCTTTTTTAAATACTGGAATTAAGATATCATTACTTGCAGCAACGAAACCCCAAAAGAAGAACACTGATGCTAAAGGAATAAATTGTGCCCAGTTTGTTTTTGTTTGGTTTGTACTCATAATTAAATGTTGGTTAGTTGATCAATTCTAAATTTTATCATAAATAAGTTATCTCAGCTTAAATTGCTATTATGATAATTTTTTAGTGAAATTTTTCATAAATATACATTTATAAGATTTTCCTTAATACATTTATTATCATTAGTTATTAACGAAAACGTTTTCTTAAAGCTATTTTTGTGATTTTAATAAAAATTTCCAACGTTTTCGATTGTTAATAACTTACTTTCTAATGAAGTCTGAGGAATATAAAACTGCATTATTGAATTTGAAAACTTATAGCTGTTCCTCCTCCAGAAGCTAATTCTAATTGTAAATTATCTTTTGAAGTTACTATGATTGTTTTTATAGTATAACTTTTAGGATTTTTCTCCCAATGCGCGTCTTTACCATCTTGGTAAATAGTTGCCTTGTACTTTTTACCATTGGTTAAAAAATCTAATTTTATTTTTGAAACACGTGCGTTTTCATCGGTAATAGCACCTAAAAACCAATTTTCAGAATGTTTATCTTTTCTTACTACTGTTAAATAATCTCCAGGTTCCGCTTCAAGATATTTGGAATCTTGCCAATCTACTGGTACATCTTTAATAAATTGAAATGCATCTAAATATTTTTCATAATTTTCTGGTAGATCGGCAGCCATTTGTAATGGAGAATACATCGTAACGTATAATGCCAATTGCTTTGTTAATGTTGTATGAACTTGTTCTTTTTTTGTAGGATCATAAACATTCATCTTAATCTCAAAAATTCCAGGTGTATAATCCATTGGGCCACCTAAAAGACGTGTAAAAGGTAAAATAGTTTCATGAGCTGGTGGATTACCACTACTCCATGCGTTAAATTCATTTCCTCTAGCAGCTTCCGCCGCTATATAATTAGGATACGTTCTACTGAAGCCTGTTGGTCTAGAAGACTCATGTGAATTTACCATCAATTTATTATCGGCCATTCGCTTAGCTACAAAATTGAAATGATTTACCATCGTTTGACCATCGTGAAATTCCCCTCTAGGAATAATTCTTCCTACATAACCTGATTTAACAGCAGGGTAACCATATTGCTTCATTAAATTCATTGCTCTATCTAAATGACGCTCATAATTAGCAACTGAACCAGAAGTTTCATGATGCATAATCATTTTTACATTTTTGGATTTCGCATAATCATTAATTTCTTTCAAATTGTAATCTGGATAGGGTGTAGTAAAATCAAAAACGTCTTCTTTCCAATTTCCAAACCAATCTTCCCAACCTACATTCCAACCTTCAACCAAAACACCATCAAAACCATGTTTTGCCGCAAAATCTATATATCTTTTCGTATTTTCTGTAGTAGCACCATGTTTTCCAGAGGGTAATAATTCTTTAGTTGCTGCATTTTGAGCATTTTGACTTCCTGCATAATCCCAAGTTGATTTCCCAACATGCATTTCCCACCAAATCCCGATATATTTCATTGGCTTAATAAAAGATGTATCTTCAATTTTACATGGCTCGTTTAAATTTAAAATCATTTTGGAACCCACTATATCTCTAGCATCATCAGATACCATAATAGTTCGCCAAGGGGATACACAAGGTGTTTGAAGATAAGCCATGTCCCCAATTGCATTTGGAACTAATTGTGAGGTGAGTTGGTAATTTTGAGTAGTAACATTTAAATGCATTACAGGATAATTTACTACAGCTGCTTCAAAAATATTTAGATATATTCCATCATCTGATTTCATTTGTAAAGGTGTTTGCACTCTATACTTGCTTTTAATAGACTGTAATGCAACTCCATTATTCAAGTCTAGTTTTGAAATATCTATATCAGAAATTCTATTCTCATTATATACATATTCTTGACTATCAAAATCCCCTGGAATCCAAAAAACTTTATGATTTCCAGTTAGATTAAATTCTGTTTTTTCATCAGAAATGACAAAGTAGTTTAAATTTTCTTGTTTAGGAAATTCATATCGAAAAGCAATTCCTTCATCAAATGCCTTAAAAATAAGATTAACCCTTCTTTTTGTGTTTTGCTGAAGCAACTGAATTGTCAACTGATTATAATTATCTTGAATCGTGTTTTGTTCTCCTAAAATAGGTTGCCAAGAATTTGTAACAGATTCAATTGCTGTTTTCTCTAGTGTTAAATTAGAAGCTAAATCGGAATCCTCTTTAAGATAAATTCCTAATTTACTTTCTTTTATGATACTTTTATTTTTATACACTACTGAGTAATATGGAACACCATTAGTTAGCTTAAATTGTACTTTTAAATGTCCTGATGGCGAAATAAGCTCTTGTCCAAAAGCAACGAAACTCAAAAAAAATAAAAAAAATGTTTTTACTAATGTCATAGGGATATATAATTCTAATTTGGTAAACAATTAAAACAAATGTAAGTATTCAAAAGAGAAATGCATCTTTAAATTTGGTTATTTTATATACAAAAAACTAAAAAATAGTTAAATATATAGCTTATAATAAAATATTAAACTTATTTTTGTTCTCTTAGTA
>NZ_LR733622.1 GCF_902506265.1 Flavobacterium sp. 9AF
TCCCGTAGCCGACGCACCTTCAGATGTTACAATTTGTACAGAATATATTTTACCTGCATTAACTGTAGGGAATTATTATACAGGGCCAGGCGGAACGGGTACGATGTTACCGGCTGCTAGTTCAATTCTATCAAGTCAAACATTATATGTTTATGCTGAGACTGGTACCACACCCAACTGTACAGATGAGAATAGTTTTTCGATTACAATAGTTCCAGGTGTTACCGCTGATGCTCCATCGGATGTTATGGCATGTGATAGTTATAGCTTACCAGCATTAACTGTAGGGGACTATTATACAGGGCCAGGAGGAACGGGTACGATGTTGCCTGCCTCTAGTTTGATTACTACTACTCAAACATTATATGTTTATGCAGAATCAGGAACGACACCTAATTGTACGGACGAAAATAGTTTTACTATTACCATCAATACCACACCAGTAGCGGATGCTCCAGCAGACATAACCGTTTGTGATAGTTATACATTACCTGGATTAACGGTAGGGAATTACTATACAGGTCCCGGTGGAACCGGTACGATGTTAAGTGCTTCGAATGTGATTACTACTAGCCAAACGTTATATGTTTATGCAGAGACAGGAACGACGCCCAATTGTACAGATGAGAACAGTTTTGTTATTACCATTAATGCAACTCCCGTAGCCGATGCACCAGCGGATGTTATGGCGTGTGATAGCTATGTGTTACCAAGTTTAACGGTAGGGAATTACTATACTGGACCTGGTGGAACCGGTACGATGTTAAGTGCTTCGAATGTGATTACTACCAGCCAAACGTTATATGTTTATGCAGAGACAGGAACGACACCTAATTGTACAGATGAGAATAGTTTTACCATTACCATCAATACCACACCAGTAGCCGATGCACCAGCAGATGTAACGGTTTGTGATAGTTATGTTTTGCCAGCGCTTTCAAGTGGGAATTATTATACAGGACCAGGCGGAACAGGAACAATGTTGCCAGCCTCTAGTTTGATTACTACAACTCAAACCTTATATGTTTTTGCGGAAACAGCAACGACACCTAATTGTACCGATGAGAATAGTTTTGTAGTAACTGTAAATTCTACACCAGTAGCGGATGCTCCATCGGATGTAACAGCTTGTGACAGCTATGTTTTACCTGTATTAACTGTAGGGAATTACTATACAGGGCCAGGTGGAACTGGTACGATGTTAAGTGCTTCGAATGTGATTACTACCAGCCAAACGTTATATGTTTATGCAGAGACAGGAACGACACCCAATTGTACGGACGAAAATAGTTTTACTATTACCATTATCACTAGTCCAGTAGCCGATGCTCCAGCAGATGTAACAGTTTGTGATAGCTATGTTTTACCAAGTTTAACTGTAGGGAATTATTATACAGGACCAGGTGGAACCGGTACGATGTTAAGTGCTTCGAATGTGATTACTACCACACAAACAGTATATGTTTATGCAGAGACAGGGACGACACCCAATTGTACGGATGAAAATAGTTTTATCATTACCATTAATACCACTCCAGTAGCTGACGCTCCAGCAGATGTATCGGTATGTGATAGCTATGTATTGCCAAGTTTAGCTGTAGGGAATTACTATACAGGACCAGGCGGAACCGGTACAATGTTGAGTGCTTCGAATGTGATTACTACCAGCCAAACGTTATATGTTTATGCAGAGACGGGAACGACACCCAATTGTACAGATGAAAATAGTTTTACTATTACCATCCATACTACTCCAGTAGCTGATGCACCAGCGGATGTGACGGCATGTGATAGTTATATGCTGCCAGCACTAAGTAATGGAAATTATTATACAGGACCAAGCGGAACAGGAACGATGTTAAGTGCTGGATTTACAGTTACAACGACTCAGTTGATTTATACTTATGCAGCATCGGGTACTACCCCAAATTGTACTGATGAGCATAGTTTTACAGTAACGATTAATACTACTCCAGTAGCTGATGCACCTGCAAATGTTACGGCTTGTGATAGCTATGTTTTACCAAGTTTAGCTGTAGGAAATTATTATACAGGTCCGGGAGGAACAGGTACGATGTTAAATATTGGATCGACTATTGGAACAACCCAAACATTATATGTATATGCAGAGACAGGCACAACACCAAATTGTACGGACGAGAATAGTTTTGTAGTAACAATAAACACTACACCACAGTTTACCTCATTAACAGGTAATGGACCAATATGTTCGGGAGCAAGTGCTGTGTTTACAATTACAGGAACATCAGGAGCAAGAGTAGATTATGTATTAAACGGATCCAATAGTTTTGTTATTATTCCAGCTTCAGGAGTAGCTACGGTAACAGTGCCAACAGCAACTACTAATCAAACCATAACATTAACGCAAATAAGCAATACTGTTACTTTGTGTAGCGCTACTTTAACGAATAGTTTAACCATTTCGGTTATTGCTTTGCCTACAGCAAGTATAGATGCTCAAAGCAACGCAGTATGTTATAATAGAAATACAACCTTATTGTTTACAGGAACGCCTAATGCAACTGTAGCGTTTACTAACGGGACTTCAAATTATACAGTAACTTTAAATAGCTCAGGAACGGCGAGCTATACTACTGCAAATTTGACCACAAATACGACATATAGTATAACTAGTGTATCGACTGCTACTACACCTTCTTGTTCTCAGAGTGTTACAGATAGCGAGACCATAAGTATAACCCCAACTCCTACCATTAGTAATGTTACCTATAGTACCAGTATTTGTTCAGGAGAGATGACTGATTTTGTAGTTACTTTAAATAATACAAGTACTTATGTTTGGAATGCTACTATAACAAATATAGATAATACTACATATGTTCAGAGTGGAGATCAAACCAATATTAATCAAATAGCTACCTTACAAAATGGATTAGAAGTAGGTTATATTACCATGCAAATTACCCCTACCTTGTCAGGAAGTAGTTGTAATGGTACTACAGAAGAGCATGTAGTTACAGTAAGACCAGTACCAGTAATAATGGATATTGCTGAAGCTAGTTTGTCTGTATGTTCAGGAGATACGGTTGAAGTTGCAATAACAGGTAATTTAGCAAATATTACTTACAATTGGACCGCTATTTTGAATGGAGTAATAGTGAGTTCAGGAGTTACCTCAGGAGCAACAACCCATACAATTAATTTAGGAGTAGAAGTTTCAGATGTTACACAATCAGGAGATTTGTATTTTGAAATCACTCCAGTATTAGGTAATTGTACAGGTCAAATGCAAACCAGTGCTACAATTGCAGTGAATCCTATACCAGGCGCTGTAGTATCTTCACCAGCAGCCGCCATGTGTAGTGGAGAATTAGTAGCAGATGTTATCGATATTCAAGTAGGTTATCCTAATTTAGCAGGAACAACCGTAGAATGGATAGTTCAAAGTTCTATGGGAGTTTCAGGAGCAAGTAGTGGATCAGCAAGTAGCAGTCCTTTTGAAATTCCGGATGTCTTAACTACAACTAGTACAGCACAAGGTGTAGTGATTTATAGAGTTTGGACAGTTTCTTCTACAGGTTGTAGAGGTGCATATACTGATTTTACGGTTTATGTAAACCCATTGCCAGAACCTGTATTAGAAGATGGATCTATATGTGTAGAGTTGTCAACAGGATTAGTTTTCCAAAGTCATTTACTAGATTCTGGGCTTCCAAATACTACAGATTATCAGTTCACATGGTATTTTAATGGAAATGTAATATCAGGTGCGACTCAAAACACCTATGCGGCAGAAGAAGCGGGAGATTATTATGTATTGGTACAAAACACCAATACAAATTGTGAGAATATCTCTAATATAGTCACAGTAACCGAGATTAATAATGCGACCGATTTTACTTATAGTATAACGGATGCCTTTACAGATAATACAACTGTATCAATAAGCGTATTAGATGGTAATGGAAGTTATTTATACCAGTTAGATGATCAAGATTTACAAGATTCAAATGTATTTACAGGAGTAAGTTTTGGAACGCATCAATTAACGGTTGTAGATGAAAAAGGATGTACTTATTTGACAAAAGAAATCTTAATTATAGATTATCCAAAATTCTTTACACCTAATGGAGATGGTTACAACGATTATTGGAATATTTTTACCTTGAGAGACCAACCTAACGCAAAAATTTATATCTTTGACCGATACGGTAAATTAATTAAGGAGCTTAGTCCTTTAGGAACAGGGTGGGATGGAACCTTTAATTCAAAAGACTTACCTTCTACAGATTATTGGTTTACTGTAGAATATCAAGAAAACCAACAAAATAAAGTATTTAAAGCACATTTTACATTAAAAAGATAAT
>NZ_LR733581.1 GCF_902506265.1 Flavobacterium sp. 9AF
ATTAAACACATCTACAGATATAAATTTTGAATTAGATAAAGGTTTTTACATTGTAAATTTGGAAGCAAACAATGCTAAAAAATCTTTCAAATTAGTTCTTTAGAAAAACATTAAAGTTAGGTTTGGTTTTTAAAAGTAGTTTTCATTTAGAGGACTACTTTTTATTTTTATATTTTACTTTCTTTTTTAGAATTGTATTCAAATAATTAAACATTGTATAAGTTTTATTTTATTATTATTATTATACTTTTATTAATGAATTATATTATTGATAATAAATTAATTACAGGATTTATATAAAGTAAAAAATCATATGAAAATAAATGCCATTTAATAAATGTTCCTTCTTCCTGTGAAATTGAAGAAAATGGTTTTGAAGTAGGAGAGATGACTAAAATTCAACAAGAAAAAATTGAAGAATTAACACTTTATATCATTGAACAAAATAAAATTAATAAAGCACAAAGTTTAGAATTGGAAAAACAAAGCAAGGAAATTGAAGAGTTAATAATAACTTTAAAAACAATCCTTATGAAGCAATAAGATTATATTGGTTAAAAAAAGAGGTTGCTCATGCTTTTTGAGTAACCTCTTTTTTTTAAATGATTATTTAATTTAATGAACTAATTTTTAATAATTTTTTTTGTAATAGTTCCTCGAATAGTAGAAAATTTGATGAAATAATTTCCCATTTTTAAATTACTCATATCCATAGTTTTAGGATTTTCATAATATTGCTTAATTAACCTTCCAGAGATATCATATATAGCAATTTGTTTAACTTCTAGGTTTTCTAAATTTGAAATATGTAATTCATCTGAAAAAGGATTGGGAAATATTTGAAAATTAATTGTATCAAAAGAAGCAGTATTCAAAGTGCCATATTCTGTTTTTATATAATAAAGATTGGCAACATTTCCTTTAGTAATGGAATGATTTCCTGCAGGTACGGAAGGTATAATTACAATTCCAGAACTTGCTGTATAAGATACATTATCTAACTTTATTGTTCCATTAAAGGAGGGATCCAATACTAATGTTAATGTGGAAGTGGCAGGAGTTATATAACTTATATTAGTCGATGATTCAATTTTTAATCTTGCCGTTAGTGTTAATCCATCATAATTAGTTAATCCTGCTGTAGCATTCATATTAGCCGAAGTAAATGTGTAGAATGAGCTACTTAAAGTCGAAGTTGTAAAATTGTGTATTTCATTTCCTAAACTAGATCCATTGGTAATAGCAATAGTTCCCGTTCCGGAAACTGAATTTCCAGAACTACCTAAAGTTGTAACTGTAAAATTAACATCTGAAGTAGGTGTTCCAGTTATCGTAACGGTTTTATTGGGTATATCTTTTACAAAAGTTATCCCAGAAATAGGTAAATTACTAATAGTTACATCAGTTGCTGTTCCACCCCATGTAAATATCATTGGATTAATAGAATTTCCAGTAAGTACTGTTTGTTCATTATTGTTTGGAATATTTAATATTTGTGTACTTCCACCTAAATTTGATATTCCTTGAACCGAAATTAACTGGGAATTGTAAGAAGTTAAAAGAGTCATCAATACATTATTTACATCATAAGACGTGTCATCTATTGAATTATTAAATGAAAAAGTAATATCACCTCCTGCAACACGTCCTGAATATTGAATGGTTTTGTCTCGAGCGGTTACTGGATCATCAGTCATTACATTAGAAACATATAAAGCAGGATTTGTATCAAAGTTATTATAAGTATTAGAACCTTGAAAAGAAACTATTGCATTACTTATCGTTTCATTTCTGTTAAGTGCTACATAAGCATCAAACTGGGTTGGATTTGAATTTATATCATAGGGGATGAAACTTGTTTGTCCAATCATATAGTTATCAAATGCCTTAATAAAACCACCATCTTCATTTGAAAAAGTACCAGTAGATCCATTTAATATATCGCTACCTTGTTTAGAAATGAGCATAGGATACTTACAATTTCTAAAATAATTGGCTTCCATAAAAATGGAAGACCCTAAAGTAGAACCAGTTCCATATTTAGCATTTCCGTCAAAATAATTATTATAGACATGAGCAGAATAATAGCGTACACGAGGATGTCTTGAATCGGAATGATCAAACCAATTATGATGGTAAGTTATATATAAATCACTTGTGGTATTTTCACTTAAACCTAAAAGGCAACTTTTTCCAGAATCCCAAAAATGATTATAGGAGAATGTTATAAATGTAGATTTCTTACAATCTAATGCACCATCTCCTTTTGCTTGATCCGAAGCACTTCCTGGACTACCATAAAATAAATCACAATTATGAACCCATACATAATCATTTTCTTGTTGCAAGCCTATATTATCACCTTCTGAAGCATCTGTTAACATAAACCCCAGATTTCTAACTTCTATATTTGATCCTTTTTTTATTCTTAAACCCCAACCATTAGCTAATGCATCTGAACCTATACCTTCAAATGTTATAGAACCTAAAGAATTATTATTATTTTCAATCACTAAATCGCCATTTAACATATAGTTTAAATCGGTTATGTTTCCAATTAGCCTTACAGATAAAGGTCTATTATCGTATCCCTTTTTAAAACCATCTAAAATAGTTTGTAATCCTACACAAGGATTTGAATTGGCACCCGTTACGTTTAATGAGATTGTATTTTTTGTGTCTTCTGTTATGTATAAAACAACAGCATTTGCTTTCAAAGTTCCATTAAGATTATAAGCTCCAGGAATTTTACCATTGCTATGTGCAAAGCCATTCCTGTCGTGTGCCCATACCGTTACCGTATTTGATATTGTCTCATTTCCTTCAACACCAGAAATCACAGGAACAACTTTAAATGAATAATTGCCTGCTTCTAAACCAATAATATCTGCACGAAAATAAGAACCATAGTTACGTATAAGTTGTGTATCTATCGGTTGATTGATAAAACCACCTCCTGTATAATAGACATTATAACTAGCAACATTATTAATTGGATCCCAAGTTATATAGGCTGATTCTAACCAAGGGATTGTTTCTGTTATATTTACCGTCTGCGCATTGTGATTTAGACTAGTAAAAATTAAAATAAAGAATAATACTTTTTTCATGTTTAAATATTTAATTAGTAAAGGGTTAATTGATTTAAAAAATGAATTCGTAATCGATTAAGTAAAAATATTTAAAATATATACAACTTCGTTTGATAAAATAAATTATTTACAAAAAACAGCTTAAAAATGTATTATATTTATTTTTTTTGTTAATTAAACTAATAATTGTCATTTTAATTCTAATTAACGACCTTTTTTTATTAAATATTTCAATAAAAAAAAGAATAAAGCATTACGAAATTCTTTTTTTTAGTCAGTTTTTTTTATATATTTAGATAGTTATTAGATTTAAAAAATGAAATGATTAAAAAAAACTTCCTTTTTTTTAATTTTTTTTTAAAAGATTTTTTATTTTTGTGTAATCGATTACGTAAATAATCTTTAACCAATCAATTGAAATTTGTGCTTAAGTTTAAACCAATATTTGGCCGTTTTATAATAATGATGTTCTGCATTTATTATAGCTATGCACAAAAAGGAGTTGATTTTACTTACAATATAATATCAGAATACAATAAACAATTAAAAAAGTTTCCTAATATCGAAATTGTCAATGCTATAAATGATTCAATTATACAAGAATCTATTGATATAATTTATAATAAAAATAATAAAAGGCCTCTACATTTAGATGCCTATTGCTTTAAAACTAAAGAAAGATTACCAGCTTTAATTTTAATTCATGGAGGCGGTTGGAAATCGGGAGACAAATCAATGTTAAAGCCTTTAGCACAAACAATTTGTAGAAATGGGTATCAATGTTTTGCAATAGAATATCAACTTTCAGATGAAGCAAAATATCCTCAATCTATTGATAATATTCTAGAAGCAATAGCATTTTTAAAAAATGATGTAAAAAAATTTAAAATTGATACATTAAAAATAGGAATACTAGGATGTTCTTCAGGCGGACAAATGGCTAGTTTAATTGGTACAAAATATTCTCATACTATCCAAGCAATTGTTAACTTAGATGGTATTTTAGCTTTTCATCATCCCGAATCTAAAGAAGGGATATTGGCTTCAGAATGGTTAGGAGGCACTTATGAAGAAAAACCTGAAATCTGGGAAGATGCCTCAGCACTCTCGCATGTATCTAAAAATACTCCGCCAATACTTTTCATTAACAGTCAATTTGAACGTTTTCATGCAGGAAGAGATAATATGATTCAAATTTTAAATCAATATACTATATATAATCAAGTGAAACAAATTGAAAATAGTCCACATACTTTCTGGTTGTTTCATCCTTGGTTTAATGAAACAGCACTTTATATAACTCAATTTTTAGATAAAATTTTAAAATCAAATCCATAAAATGAAAAAGATAATAGGTCTTACAGGAATGTTATTTCTACTAAATTTATCCGCTTGCAAAAAAAATAGTGAACCAGCAGCTAAAATAGAAGAACAAACCCAAAAGGAATCAATAGTAGTAAAAACATATGCTGAAATTTCAATTAAAGAAGGTGGGCATTGGGAAGGAAGAGAATATTTAGATGGTTCATTTAAGAATGTTGATAGTATAAAAGTTCCTTCAGAACATACCGATCACTCTTGGTATATTCGATACGAAGGACCAGGTTGGGAAAGTAATAAAATTGGTTACCGACTCTATTTAGATTGGAGAAATGCTATTGATATTTTTGGAAAAAAAACAGATACAATGGTACTTTCAAAAGTGGGATTAGATGGTTTTGATTCGTATCATGAAATGCAAAATTGGGGTTCAGACATTTTAAAAGTTGGTAAAGGTTTAGGTATCGGATCAATTGGAAGATATGTAAATAAACAAGTTTTACATTTTAACGAAGTAGACTCTACCTTTGCTAAAACTGAAAATTTAGATAATGAATCTGTAGTAAAAGTGAATTATTTTGGTTGGAAAACCAATAATCAAAAGACTAATTTAACTTCCCTTTTAAGTATTGCATCAGATGAAAGATATACAAAACATACTATTCAAAGTTCAGAAATGTTAGAAGGTATTTGTACAGGTATTGTTAAGTTGAATGATCTTCCTTTACTACAAAAGGAAAGTGACAATAAAAAATGGGGTTATATAGCAACCTATGGTAAACAATCTTTAGTGCCAGATAATTTAGGAATGGCTATTTTTTATAAAAAAGAAACAATTTCTGAAATGGTAGAAGGAGAACACGACCATTTAATTGTTTTCAAACCCACTACTACTGCTATTACATTTTACTTTTTAGGTGCTTGGGAACAAGAGGTTAATGGTATAAAATCGCAAGAGGAATTTTTATCTTATCTTAATCAAAAATTAGACGAATTAAATCAATCTGATAAATTAAAATAAGAATGAAAAATAGTTTTAAATATATAGGTAAAATAGTGTGCTTATTTTCTTTAGGAATTCTTCTAATAAAATGTAAGACTGAAAAGAAAGAAACATTAGTGTCAAATTCTTTAATTAATAATTATACAATTTCAGATACCTTAAAATGGTCGGAACGAATGGCTTTAACTCTTATGGAACAACACCCTAAAGCCTATCAAATTGACGATAAAGAGGAACCAAAATGGGATTATGTACATGGTTTAGTATTAACCTCTTTTGAAAAATTATACGAAAAAACAAAAGATAAAAAATACTATGATTACATTAAAGGGTATGCGGATGCTACAATCGATAGTGCTGGTGTAATCGCTTCTTACAAATATGAAAACTTCAATATCGATATGATTGAAGCGGGGAATATTTTATTCCATTTGTATGATACCACTCAAGACGATAAGTATCTGAAAGCCATGCAACTTCTTAGAAAGCAATTATCCGAACATCCTAGAACTAGCGAAGGTGGTTTTTGGCATAAAAAAAGATATCCTTCTCAAATGTGGTTAGATGGTTTATTTATGGCCGAACCTTTCTATGCTCATTATACGACAAAGTTCGAAAAGGGTGCTAATTTAGATGATGTGGCGAAACAATTCGAACTCATTCAAAAGCATGCATTTGATAGCAATACGGGTCTATTATACCACGGTTGGGATGAAAGTAAAAAAATGGATTGGGCAAACAAAGAGACTGGTACTTCTCCAAATTTTTGGTCTCGCTCTCTAGGATGGTATGCAATGGCTTTAGTAGATGCACTCGATTATTTCCCTGAAAATCATCCAAAACGAAAAGAATTAATCTTGTACTTAAATAATTTAGCTGATGCATTAGCAAATCAACAACACACGTCAGGCTTATGGTATCAGGTAACCAATTTAGGTGATAAAGAAGGTAATTATTTAGAAGCTTCTGGATCGGCCATGTTTGCTTATGCTTTTGCTAAAGGTGCTAATAAAGGGTATTTGCCTATCGAGTATAAGGCTTTGGCTAATAAAGCTTTTGATGGATTAACTAAAGATTTGATAAAAGTTTCTAACAAAGGAGAAATTATTATTACACAAGCTTGTGCTGTTGCAGGTTTAGGTGGTGAGCCTTACCGAGATGGTTCTTACGAATATTATATTAATGAGAAGAAAAAAAATAATGATCCTAAAGCAACTGGACCCTTTATTTTGGCTGCAATTGAACTAAATAGATAGAATGAAGCATTTCTGTAAAATAGTATTTCTAATTTCTTTCATTTGTTCTGGTCAACAAAAGAATCAGAATGCAATAAAGAATAATAACAGTACAAATGCTATTTATACAAACCCTATTTTGCATTCCGATTATTCTGATCCTGATGTAATTAGAGTGGGTGAGGACTATTACATGACAGCTTCTTCTTTTAATTGTATTCCAGGACTGCCTATTTTACATTCAAAAGATTTGGTAAATTGGCAATTGGTTAATTATGCCCTAAAAAAGCAACCTCCATTTGATGTATATAAAACAGTTCAGCATGGTAATGGTGTTTGGGCACCTTGTATCCGTTATCATAATAAGGAATATTATATTTTTTATCCCGATCCAGAATTTGGTATTTATATGGTTAAAACCAATGACCCTCTTGGTGTTTGGACTGAACCTGTTTTAATTAAAGAAGGAAAAGGAATTATAGATCCAACACCATTATGGGATGAGGATGGGAAAGTATATTTAGCTTATGCTTTTGCTGGAAGTAGGGCTGGAATTAAAAGCCTTTTGGCAATTTGCACCTTAAATTCAAAAACTTTGTTGGCAAATAATGATGACATAATGTTACTTGATGGACATGATGAAGAACCTACTATAGAAGGACCTAAATTATACAAATACAATAACTATTATTATATTTTTGCTCCAGCAGGAGGTGTTGCTACTGGTTGGCAAACTGTTTTAAGATCAAAAAACATTTTTGGTCCCTACGAAAAAAAGAAAGTTATGGAACAAGGCAATACTACTGTAAATGGGCCACACCAAGGCGCTTGGATACAAACGGAAGCAGGTGAAGATTGGTTTATTCATTTTCAAGATAAAGGTGCTTATGGAAGAATAGTACATTTGCAGCCTATGACTTGGGAAAAAGGATGGCCTATTATTGGAGAAGATAATAATAAAGATGGTATTGGTCAACCTGTAATCAGTCATAAAAAACCGAAAGTCTCAACTCAGAACAACTTTATCAAAAGCAATGGTTCTGATGAGTTTAATGAAGCAACTCTTAAATTAGAATGGCAATGGCATGCAAATCCTGAAATATATTGGGGTTTTCCATCCACACTTGGATATTATACAATGTATTGCACACCTAAGCCTGATCATTTTATAAATTTATACGATGCTTCGAATCTGTTGTTACAAAAATTTCCCTCTGAAACCTTTACTGCAATCACAAAAGTAACATTTAATGCTCGACATGATGGGGAACAAATAGGCTTCTTAATTATGGGACTAGATTACAGTTATTTAAAAATTGAACGAAATAATGGTAATCTATTTTTATCACAGGTAATGTGTTTTGATTCGGATAAAAAAAAGGCAGAAACAGAAACAGATAAAATTAAACTACTAAACAATACTGTTTATCTACAAGCTGAAATTAAAACTGGTGAAAAAGTCTTTTTTTCCTATAGCATGAATAATGAAGAGTATTTTCCTATTGGAAAAGAATTTGTAGCAAGAGAAGGTAAGTGGATTGGTGCAAAAATAGGGTATTTAGCATTAAGAAATAATTTTACTAACGATGCGGGAAGTGTTGCAATCGATTGGTTTAGAATAAAATAAAAAAATGATTCATAAATTAAAACAAATTTTAACGTGCATTTTGCTCCTTTTTATATCCAGCACAAAAGGGCAGGTTTTAAATAAATCATGGAAAGAAATTATTCACAAAAGTGAAACGGCTTGGTTTAGTACTACTGAAGCAAAAGAAATAGCTGAAAATGTGCTTTTATACCAAAGAAATATTGGGGGTTGGCCCAAAAATATTCAGATGCAACAGCAATTATCAGAGGATGAAAAAGATGCATTACGCGCCTTAAAAACGAGTACAAAAGAAGTGACTACAGATAATGGAGCCACCATTCAAGAAATGGAATTTTTATCTAAAATGTATCAAAATGCTCCAGATAATCGGTATAAAGAAGCCTTTTTAAAAGGCATAAACTACCTTTTAGAAGCCCAATATGAAAATGGTGGATGGCCTCAGTTTTATCCACTTAAAAAAGGATATTATACGCATATTACATATAATGATGATTCTATGGTTAACATTCTTTCGCTTCTAAAAGAAATTATAGATAGAAGTGATTATTATTCCATAAAACCAGATGAAGAAATCGTTTCAAAAGCGCAAACTGCTTTCAATAAAGGAATCGATTGTATTTTAAGAACACAATATAAACAAAATGGAGTTTTAACAAGTTGGTGTGCCCAACACGATGAAAATACATTATTACCCGCTAAAGCTAGAGCGTATGAATTACCTTCGTTAAGTGGTCATGAATCTGCTAATATTGTATTGTTACTAATGGCTGTTGAAAATCCTTCTCCAGAAATTATAAAAGCAGTACATGCTGCTGTGGCTTGGTTTGAAAAAGTACAAATAAATAACTTAAAAGAAGAACGAATGTATAATGAGGAAGGTAAGGTAATTGATAAAAAACTAATCCCTGATGAAAAAGCAAAACCCCTTTGGGCAAGATTTATGGAGTTAGACGATAACAAACCTTTCTTTTGTGATCGAGATGGGATTAAAAAATACAGCTTAGCAGAAATTGGTCCCGAAAGAAGAAATGGATATGCTTGGTATATTACAACACCTGAAAAAGTACTAAAAAAATATCCTAAATGGAAGGAAAAATATGGTATTACAGCTACAAAAACACCATCTGAAGATAAGTATTATATGATTGTTAATCAAGATGGTAGTGGTGATTATACAAGTATTCAAGAAGCTATAAATAATGCAAAGGCATTTCCTTATGAAAAAATTACCGTTTTTATTAAAAACGGTATTTACAACGAAAAAGTAAAAATTCACGAATGGAATACCAACATACATTTAATTGGCGAAAGTAAAGAAAAAACCATAATTCGGTATGATGATGCCTTCAATAAAGTAAGTCTCGGAAGAAATAGTACTTTTTATACGTATACACTTTTAGTTGAAGCAAATGACATTGTTCTAAAAAATCTTACCATCGAAAATTCAGCAGGAGATGTGGGGCAAGCAGTAGCTTTATCGGTTTTTTCCAATAGAGTAGTAGTGGAAAACTGTAATATCTTAGGAAATCAAGATACCTTGTATGCATCAGGCATTGGTAAACAATACTATAAAAATTGTTATATTGAAGGTACAACCGACTTTATTTTTGGAAGTGCAACTGCTTATTTTGAAAATTGTACAATTCATTCTAAAAAAGATTCCTATATAACTGCTGCTTCTACACCTAAAGATGCCAACTTTGGTTATGTTTTTAAAAATTGTCATCTTACAGCTTCTGATACTACTACAAAAGTATATTTAGGCAGACCTTGGAGAATTTATGCTAAAACTGTTTTTATTCAATGTACTTTAGGCCAACATATTCTTCCAGAAGGATGGCACAATTGGTCTAAACCCGAAGCTGAAAGAACAACTTTCTATGCGGAGTTTGAAAATAAAGGAGCTGGTGCTTCCTTTTCGAAAAGAGTTGCTTGGTCACACCAACTAACCAAAAAAGAAATAAAAAAGTATAGTTTACAAAATATTCTAGGAAGTAATGAAAGTCAACCCAATTGGTATGAAACTGAGTAATTTTATAATTATGATCCTCTTTTTTTGGAGTTGTTCAACTTTAAAAACGAATGATACCCAATCCATAACTATTTATATGATTGGCGATTCTACTATGGCCAATAAAAAAAATCCAAATAGCAATCCAGAGCACGGTTGGGGACAAGTCTTACCTAATTTTTTTACTGAAAAGGTGATTGTAAAAAATCATGCTGTAAATGGAAGAAGTTCAAAAAGTTTTAGAGATTTAAAACATTGGAAACCCGTTCTAGATTCCTTGCAGAAGGGAGATTATGTATTCATACAATTTGGACATAACGATGCTAAAGATACAGATCCAAAAAGATATACCAACCCACAAACTTCTTATCGTTATAATTTAATGCGTTATGTAGAAGAAACAAGAGCAAAAGGAGCAATTCCGGTTTTATTTTCATCAATTGCACGAAGAAAATTCAATGAAGAAGGAGTTTTATTAGATTCTCATGGTAATTACACCTTAATTACGCGTTTAGTTGCTCAAGAAATGAATGTTCCTTTTATTGATTTACAATATGCAACAGAGCAATTAGAAGAAACTTATGGGGTTGAAGCATCAAAAAAATTACACCTGCATTTTAAAAAAGGTGAAAATGAATATTTCCCTGATGGTATCGAAGATAATACGCATTTGTCTAAGTTAGGAGCCAATGAAGTTGCTACTTTAGCTGTAAAAGAACTGTCAAAAAAAATACCCGCATTAAAAAATTACAGTAAACTTAACGAATGAGAATTGGGTATAAAATAGCTCTTTTCCTTTGTATACTAATAACTAATGTATACGCACAATCGTATGAAGTAAACTTATGGAAAACGGATATTCCAAATCGTATTGAAAATAACAAGTATACTGAAATCAAAACCTATAAAGATTCAGTGTTAGTTCGTGTTAGTCAAGTTTCAATACCTACATTAACCATCTTTAAACCTAAAAATCCAAATGGAACAGCTATTCTTATCTGTCCTGGTGGTGGCTATGCGCATTTAAGTATGGATAAAGAAGGGTATAAAGTAGCAGCTGCATTTCAAAAAAATGGAATTACTGCGGTCGTTTTAAAATATCGATTACCCTCGGATAGTATTATGCTTGATAAAACAATTGGACCTTTACAAGATGCACAAGAAGCCATGCGTTACATGCGTAGAGAAGCAGAAAAATTATATATTAACAGCGATAAAATTGGCGTAATCGGTTTTTCAGCGGGAGGACATTTAGCGGCTACCTTATCCAATTATTATGATGAAAAACTTACAGATTCTAATGAAAATCTAAGTGCTAAGCCTAATTTTTCAATTCTAATTTATCCTGTAATCTCTATGGAAAATGAAATAACGCATTTGGGTTCTCAAAAGAATCTTTTAGGGATACATCCAAAAAAAGAAAGTATTCTAAAATATTCTTTAGATAAAAATATAACAACTCAAACTCCTATAACTTTTATGATTCATAGTGCTGACGATGCATCTGTTACAATAGAAAACAGTTTGAATTATTATTACGCTTTACATAAGAATGGGATTAAAGTTGAAATGCATCTTTATGATGATGGTGGACATGGTTTTGGACAGGGAAATACAAAAAGTAATTCCAATTGGTTCAATACTTGTATTACTTGGATGGAAATGCATAATTTTTAATCCAAATTAAAAAATTTACACAAAATCGTAATCGATTACGAAAACAAATTACTGCCTATTAACCTTATAATTTAAACTTTAAATGAAAGGTTATGAACGAAATTCAAAATTGCAAAGCAAGAAGTAATATACCTTAAGTTTTCACAATCTTAAGGTAAAAACAGTAATTAACAACTCAAACAAGCACAAATCATGAAAAAAAGCTTTTTATTCATGCTTGTATTATTCAATATAAGCATGGCAACCTCATGGGCAACAAATTATTATGTTGCTACAAATGGAAACGATTCTAATTCAGGTACTTCAACCAGTAGTCCTTTTCAAACTTTATCCAAAGCTATCAATCAAGCGGCAGCAGGTGATACAATTTACGTAAGGGGTGGTACTCACAATTACAGCAGTACTATAGTGATTACTAAAAACGGTTCGTCTAGCGCAAAAATTAATGTTTATGCATACAATAATGAAATACCTGTATTAAATTTCAGTATGAGTGAAGGGGCATCTAACAGAGGAATTGTTTTAGATGGGGATTATTGGCATTGGAAAGGTATTATTATTCAAGGTGCAGGTGATAATGGTATGCTTTTATCTGGTAATAACAATACTATCGAAAATTGTATTTTTAGAAATAATAAAGATACGGGGCTTCAGTTAAGTAGATACAATACTAGTGCAAGTAGTATTAGTCAATGGCCTGCAAATAATTTAATTTTGGGTTGTGAATCCTATGACAATAAAGATAGTGGAAATGAGAATGCAGATGGCTTTGCAGCGAAATTAACTTGCGGAACGGGAAATATTTTTAGAAACTGTGTGGCACATCATAATATTGATGATGGTTGGGATTTATACACTAAAAGTGATACGGGACCAATTGGTGTGATTGTTTTAGAAGGTTGTATTGCGCATCATAATGGTACTCTTACTAGTGGCGGCACTTCAGGAGGCGGTGATAAAAATGGCTATAAATTAGGATCATCAGCTCATCAAATCAATCATATTGTAAGAAGATGTATTGCTTTTAATAATGGGAAACATGGTTTTACGGACAATGGTAACATTGGTGCCATAGAATTTACAAATAATACATCTTATAATAACGAAGGGTATAATTGGCATACTAGAGACGGTGCAAGCCATATTTTTAAAAATAATCTTTCTTTTGATAATGGAACCAATGATCGTATTAGAGGAAATAGTACTGCTCCAAATTCTTTTGTTGGAGCAACAGGTGGTTTTACTGTAACTAGTTCTGATTTTGTAACTTTAACTATGGGAGCTAATGCAAATCCTACAGGAAATGGTTTTCTTAATTTAAATACAAATAGCGATTTAATTGATGCGGGTGTCACTTCTACAGGAATTACTTATTCTGGTACTAAACCCGATTTAGGTGCTATTGAATCCGGAACTACAAATGGAGGAGGAGGAACAGCCGAAATTCTACTATCAGCAACTGCTACTAATAGTGCTGTAAATTTAAATTGGACTATTTCAAATCTCACTGTTACAGGTTTAGAAGTTTATAGAGACACCGATTCTAATCCAAGTGGAAGAGTGCGTATTGCACAAGTTTCAACAACTACAAGAAATTATACTGATAGTAATGTTACAAATGGAACTAACTATTATTATTGGATAAAGGCCAATGCTAGTATCAATTCAAATGCGGCTTCTGCAACTCCAACAGGTTCCAATGGAGATGGTTCAACAAGCAATCAAATTCATAATTTTACCGTGTCAGAAAAAAATAGTTCTTTTTATAGTATTTCAGGAAATATGAATACCTCAGATGGTTCCGTAAATTATAACGGACTCAACTTAACACGAAGATTAAAAATTGAATCGAGTACTTCTATTACTTTTAGTACAACAACTTCAGCAACTTTAACATTAGTATTTGACAGTAATTTTACAGGAAATATAAAAGTTGATAATGTTTCTTATGTGGCTAGTTCAGGAATAGCAACAATAAGTATATCAAGTGGTTCGCATACTATAACAAAGGATAATGTAGCCAATTTATATTATATCAGTACAACGTTTAACTCCAATCGGATGAGTTATGAAGTAGAAAAAGAGAGTAGTAATGAAACTGACATTGTGGTGTATCCCAATCCTGCACAATATAATTTACAAATAAATGTTCCAACTCAATATGCAAATGGAACTTTTACAGTAATAGATTTGACAGGAAAAGAAATACTCAAAGGATTTATTGAAAACAATCAAAGTAGATTAGATATTAGTCATTTAAAATCAGGAATCTATATTCTCAAAATAAATAACAATAATGGTTCCTATATCAAACGATTTGTTAAAGAATAAGTAAATCAATAACCCGATAAATAAACTATCGGGTTTCTTTTTTACAAAATCCAGGCTTCTACAGTTTTATCTCAATTAAGGCAAATTCATTCAAAAATTAATAGATTTTTAACAGCAAATGTAAGATAGTTAACATTTGTTCCTTTATATCATTGGTAATTTTGTTATAATAATAAAATTAGTAGTGAAAATGAAAAATATAAA
The DNA here is from genome assembly GCF_902506265.1 of Flavobacterium sp. 9AF. Classification (GTDB taxonomy): domain Bacteria; phylum Bacteroidota; class Bacteroidia; order Flavobacteriales; family Flavobacteriaceae; genus Flavobacterium. Next base: position 14,483 of record NZ_LR733581.1, read on the forward strand.
AACGATAAGTTTGATTCTCATTAGTTTGATAACTTTAAATTGCGAATCTAAAAACTCAAAAAAGAATTCAGAAGACACCCAAGAGCTTCAAAATGTCTCAGAATCCAAAATAACAAAAGAAAATCAAAATTTAGATCAATATGCAACAGCCTATTTTGCATCAGGGTGTTTTTGGTGTGTAGAAGCAATCTTTGAAAGTGTAAAAGGAGTTCATGAAGTAGTTTCTGGCTATAGTGGTGGTAATCAACCGAATCCAAATTATGAAAAGGTGAGTAGTGGTAACACCGATTATGCAGAAGCGGTAAAAATATATTATGATCCAAAAATAATTTCCTTCAACGATTTAGTCATTATCTTTTTTGGTTCACATGATCCAACTACTTTAAATAGACAAGGACCAGATGCAGGTACTCAATATCGATCAATAGCATTTTACAAAAATGATTCTGAAAAAGAAATCATTCAGAACTACATCAATCTATTGAAGAATGAAAAACGTTTTGATAAACCCATTACCACAGAAGTAAAAAAATTCACTAAATTTTATCCTGCAGAAGACTATCATCAAAATTATGAATCTTTACATCCAAATAATTCGTATATACAAAATGTATCTATACCCAGAATCAATAGATTCAAAAATAAATTTCCTAACTATTTAAAATAAAAAATTATGAAAGCTATTACATATCAGTTTATAAATGTCTTAATGGTTAGCGTGTTGACCATTTCATCATTATCTTGTCAAGAAAAGAAAACAAATTCAAAAACAACAGATCAGAAATATCCGGAAGCTTTAAGTGAAAAAGAATGGAAAAGTAAATTAAGTTCAAATACTTATTATATAATGGTCGAACAAGGTACAGAACCCGCATTTAACAATGCATACTATAACAATCATAAAAAAGGAATTTATGTAAGTGCCGCAACCGGAAAACCATTATTTAGTTCAGAAGATAAATTTGATTCAGGCACCGGTTGGCCATCCTTTACAAAGCCTATAAACAAATATGCGGTACTTTGGGTAAAAGATAACAGTTATGGAATGACACGTGATGAAGTTGTTGAAAAAGCTACGGGTTTACATTTAGGTCATGTCTTTAATGATGGGCCAGAGCCAACAGGATTAAGATATTGCATCAATTCAGCAGCATTAAAATTCATAGAAGAAAAATAAACAAAAGAATGAGAATGTATCTCATTCAATAATTTTCTATTTTACATAATGTATATTATAGTTCAAAAATATGGGATTATACAAATGTGAATTTATATTTAAAATATACTATTTAACAATCAGTTTATTTGTAAAAAGATTAGTATTTGTTTCAATGGTATAGAAATAAATACCTGTAGCTATGTTTTCTATTTTATAATAATTATCTTTTATATTCTTCTTATCAATTAATTTTCCTGAATAATCATAAATAGAAAAAGTAAAATTTGTCTCTAAATTTTTAAAATTAAGTATTTGATTTATAGCTATGGGATTAGGATAAACTTGAGCATTTAATAAAGAAGTATTATCAATATGCAAAGTATTACAATCTTCTAAATAATTTGAAGTTGCATCTTTTAACCAAGATGAATAATTTCCTATACCAGCATTCGCATTAATTTGATTATCAACTTGAATACACGCAAGATTAGGATTATTAGTTGCATCAAATGTAGTTAATAAGGAATTAGAGCCATTTTTAATATTTAAAGAAATTAGGTTATTACTTTTAACATTCAAATTATTCAAATTTAATTTTGAACTCAAATCTAAATCTGTTATTTGATTATTTTCAATATTTAAGTACTGTAAATTTGATAAACCCGTTAAATCTAACGATGTTATTGAATTGTTAGAAACATCTAAAAATGCAATGATGGAATTATTAGGTATAGTAATGCTTGTCAAATTCATATTCGTTAAGCTAACATCATATAATATAGGGTTCCCACTTAAGTCTATAGTACTAATTGGATTATTATCGATATGAAGAGCCTCAATAGATGTAAAATCTTGTAATCCTGTAAGATCGGTAATGTTATAATTACTAAGTATATTTAAATCTTCAACTCCAGAAATATTTGCAGTAGGTACATAATTATCTAATGGACCTAAATCTATTGAAATATCAATTAGTAATTGCTCAAATCCATTATCAGGTATATATGTGTTTTGAGAATGTAATGATATAAAAAAAAATAGATTGATTATTAATAAGTAATGTTTTTTCATAGAATTACAATTAAAAATAATTATCAAACATACAAAAAAAAACATTATATTAACAAATTTATCAACAAATTCAGTAAAAAACAGGTGTTTTTACCTATATAATCAGATAAAAAAACATTTTGAAAATAAAAAATTGCGCATAATTGAATAAAATATTAGATTTGCGTCCCTTTAACTATTACGTCTTATGGAAAATAAATATGCACAAAAATTGATTGAGAAAATTCAAAAAGAAGTTTTACAAGATAAGTTTAATATTGAATCTATAATTTCTGATTTAAAAAAGATAAGAGAATATTCATTAGAAGAGCAAAATCCTGTAGTGACTAAGGCTTTACGATTAGCTTATGAGCATTTAGAAAATAATGGTGCATTTTTAATCGGTATTCCTGATGACGAACCTATTAATGAGGAAAATAAAGAAAGTCAAAATGTTTCTGAAGAAAATGATATTGAAAGTTTTGAATATTTTTTATCTCTTCTTCATGATCTTTCGAAGAAAAATAACTTATTAGATATTAAGGAATACAATAAAGCTTTTTTAGCTTTTTAATGTATTTTATTTAGATTATAAAGGGTCTAATTAGACCCTTTTTTTATATATACTTTAACAGTTATAGCTTAAATTCTTACTAAATTTGCATTCCTAAATCTTTAATATGTCTAAAACAAAAAAATCTAGAGTAAAATTATTGCATCAGTATTATAAATATACTGGTTTTTATACTTTTATTTGGGACAATTCAAAAAAAGCAATTATTCCATTAGCAATTGTAATAGGCATATTAGTTTACATTAATTATAATGTAATGAGTATAGAAAAAATGTTGTCCTATGTTACTCAAAATTTTAGCGACATTTCTATATTCTCATTATTCTTACTTTCTGAAAGTGTTTTAGGGTTATTGCCTCCTGACATTTTTATTGCTTGGACAAAAAATACTAGTTCTCCTCTCCTCTATTTATCAATCTTAGCAGGTTTGTCTTATTTGGGCGGTGTTATCTCTTATTATAAAGGTAGAACTTTGTTATTAATTCCTAAAATAAACGATTATTTAGAAGGAAGAATGACAAAGCATATTCGAAATATGCAAAAATGGGGCGGTTTTTTAATAGCAGTAGGAGCACTTCTTCCATTGCCCTTTGCAATTGCTTGCTTAGCTGCAGGTATGATTAAATTTCCTCAAAAACAATTTTACATTTTTGCTTCTCTTAGAATACTACGCTTTGTAATTTATGGTTATGTAATTTATTCTGCCTTATCATGATAAAAATATTTAAAATTATTGCTTTACTTGAAGGTATTTCATTACTTGCATTATTATTTTTTGCTATGCCAATGAAATATTTTTTTCATAATCCTGTTTTTGTTAAACATATAGGTATGGCTCATGGATTGTTGTTTATTCTCTATATCGCATTGGCCATTTTACTTAAAATAGACCAAAAATGGGAAATGAAAAAGTTTGGTATTATTTGCTTAGCATCTATAATACCTTTCGGTACATTTTATGTAGAAAAAAAATATCTTTAGTTTATATTCTAAATGACAATTTTTAATTGGACATATAAAATTCTCAAAAGTTTTAATATAGGTGAAAATACAGCTATATATTCTAATCTATTTATAAATATTGTTATACTAATAATTTTAGCTTATTTGTTAGACTATATTTTTAAAAAAATTTTAATTATAATTTTAGCTATCGTTGCAACAAGGACAAAATCTACTTTTGATGATTTTTTAGTTGCTAACAAAACAGCCAAATATATTGCGCATTTAGTTCCTCTAATTTTTATTTATAAAACTGTTCCCATAATTCTTAAAGATTTTAGTTATTGGGAGGATTTTTTTGAAAAAAGTGTAAAAATATATATAATCATTTTATCGCTTTGGATTATTCGAAGTGTTTTTAATGCACTTAAAGATTATTTAAAACACAAACCTAGGTATAGTGATAAACCTATAGATAGTTATATACAAGTAATTATGATAATGCTTTGGATATTTGGAGTAATCTCTTTTATATCCATAATTTTTAGTGTTAATAAAACTACTTTTGTTACTGCTTTAGGATCCATTTCTGCAATTATTATCTTGGTTTTTAGAGATACAATTTTAGGTTTTGTAGCTAGTATTTCTGTTTCTGTTAATGATATGGTTCGTATTGGTGATTGGATTACAATGGATAAATTTGGGGCAGATGGAGATGTTATTGAAATAAATTTAGCAACTGTAAAAGTTAGAAATTTTGATAATACTACAACTACCATTCCTACATATAGTCTAATTTCCGATAGTTTTAAAAATTGGAGAGGAATGCAAAATTCAGACGGTAGAAGAATTAAACGATTTGTATTAATAAAAGCAAAATCTGTACATTTTATTAAAACTGAAGAACTTGATTATTATAAAAAAATTCAAAAAATTTATTCTTATATAAATCATAGACAAAATGATATAGAAAAATATAATGCGAATAATAGTATCGATAAATCATTAATTGTTAATGGAAGAAATTTAACCAACCTAGGTTTGTTCAGAAAATATATAGAAGAATATATTAAAAATCATTCAGGAATTAACAAAGACATGATGCTTATGGTAAGGCATCTTCAACCAACTGAAAAAGGAATTCCTATTGAAATATACTGTTTTTCAAAAGATAAAACTTGGGAAAACTATGAACATATCATGGCAGACATATTTGACCACATAATAGCTTCTGTAAGTTTCTTCAACCTAGAATTATATGAACTAGAAAATAATTTTATCGATTGCTAAAGTTTATTTTTTAATCTGTCATCAACAAACTCCACTTTTGTTTTACCGTGTGGTTTTGGTTTTCCATATTCGTCTAAATTGACCATAGTAATTGAATCTACAGTAAGAATAGTTTCTTGAGTCATTTTATTTCTAGCTTTGCATCTTAATGTTAAAGAGGTTTTTCCAAACTTAATAACTTCAATACCTAATTCAATTATATCCCCTTGTTTTGCAGAACTCATGAAGTTTATTTCCGTCATGTGTTTTGTGACTATCCTACTATTTTCTAATTGTATTATTGTATATAATGCAGCTTCTTCATCTATCCAAGCAAGTAATTTACCACCAAACAAAGTTTCGTTTGGATTTAAATCTTCTGGTTTTACCCATTTTCTGGTATTAAATCTCATTTTTTTTCATTTGAAAACAAAAATACTATAAATGTTAAAAACATTAACATAATATGCACTATTTTATTTTATATAAAATTAAAAATCCCTAAGTTTGCAAAATATATTAAATAAGCAAAGTACATTATGAGGAAAGTTATTACTTTTTTATCACTATCATTAATTTTTACATCATTGGTAAGTGCTCAAGAAGAGACTGAAAAACAAGTTGAAGGTAGTTTTAACAAATGGTCAATTGATTTAAATGCAGGTTTAAGTAAACCTACAGCACCTTTTTCACCTAACTATTACGCAAGTAATACTAATTTTATTCATGGTGATTTGGGTTTAAGATATATGTTAAACAGTAAGTTTGGTTTAAAACTAGATTTTGGTTTAGATAGCTTTAAAAATAAATCTGAAAGTTTTGAATTTGATGGTAAATATTTTAGAACAGATCTTCAAGGTGTTATTAATTTAGGTCGAGTTTTAAATTTTGAAGAGTGGACGAATACTGTAAATTTACAAGCTCATACAGGTCTTGGTTTCTCATTCATGACAAATGATAAATTTGACGGAAATGATGATATGACTAATTTTATCTTAGGTCTTACAGCTCAATTCAGATTGTCAAATAGAATTGCTTTAAATGCAGATTTCACTATGGTTAACAATGTGAATCAAACCTATACTTTTGATGGTATGAATGATCCTTCAGTAGTATCAGATAGAGGTTTTAATGGTACTTTATACAATGCTTCAATTGGATTTTCTTTTTATCTAGGTAAAAATGAAAAACATGCAGATTGGTTCATTCCAAGAAATAAACAATTAGATGAATTAGAAGCTCGTGTTGCTGAATTAGAAACTATGATGAATGATACAGACCGTGATGGTGTTCCAGATTATTTAGATGCTGAACCAAACACAATTACAGGTGTTGCTGTAGATACTAAGGGGCGTGCTGTGGATATGAATAAAAATGGTATTCCAGACGAAATTGAAAAATATATTGAAAACGTTAAAGGTGGAAGTAATACTAATGTTAACAATTCTACTAATCAATCAGTAGAAGATCTTATAAATGGAGGTTACATTAATGTATATTTTGATACAAATTCTAGTAAACCAATACCGTCTTCTTATGCTGCAATTCAGTTTGTAACTCAATATTTAAAATCAAATAGTAATGCATCTGTTGAAGTAATCGGTTATGCTGATGAAGTTGGTACTTCAGAATATAATGATAAATTATCATCTGCTAGAGCTGCTTTTGTAAAAGATGTTATTGTTAAGGCTGGAATCGATGCTTCTCGTTTAGTAGAAACGGGTAAAGGAGAAGATAATAGCGTTGAAAATTCTGCCTATTCAAGAAAATTAGTTAGAAGAGTTACTTTTAAATTAAAGTAATTAACAATACTTTCTTAATAATTATAAAATAGCCTTCAAATTTGAAGGCTATTTTTTTTTAACTTTAATTGAATACAAGCAATAACAATATGAAAACAAAAGACGAAGTTATACTTGAAATTAGAGGAGAATCAATAGGCGTAATTACCGATTTGTCAAGTACAGAAGAAAAATTTCAAAATCTAACTTTACGACCTATTTTAAAATTTCAAAATGATCTCTTTATTGAAGTTTTTAAAAATTATGCTTTAAAGCAAAAAGGAACTTTTTATACACTTACTCCAGAAAAAAAAATGGTTTATATTGAAAATGCCATTCAACGTGATATAAAATTTAGAAATTCACTTAAAGGAATTGTCATAGGGATGTTTACAATTTCTGAATATAAAGAATATATATTAAACTCTTCTAATATTAATAAAAGAATGATGAATTTACTCATCGAGCGTTTAAAAAGCCAAATTCAATTGTTTGAATAGTTTTATAAATTAATAGATACTTTCACCATTTAAATTAGTAGTTAACACTTCACTCATATAATCAAAAAAAGGTCTCATCGCTTTGAAAGTAGCAATTATTTCATCTTTAAAACTAGAATCTAAGACTTCATTATTTGTAAATTTTCTAGTTACTAAAAATTGTTTTTTTCTAATTAAATGAATTTCTGGATGATTTTTATCAAAGTCTCTAGGAGCCGTTTTTAATTCATCTCCTTGAAGGGTTCCAAAATATTTTATAAAAGATTCATCGATAATAATTTTTTTTAAATCACTAGCGTCTAACTCAATTTCTTTTCGTATTCGTAACAAATCTTCTGTATTTGGTTCCCAAAAACCTCCACCAATAAAACTAGCACCATCTTCCAAATGCAAATAATATCCTCCTCTCAACATCGGTTTTGTTCTTCTATACCCTACTCCAAAATTAATTTTGTAAGGTAATTTATCTTTAGAGAATCGCACATCTCTATAAATTCTAAATATCTGGGTATTCTCTATACTATCTATTTTATTAAGTTCATTACCTATTGTATTAAAAAAGACTTTTACTTCTTTATTAATTTTTTCATAACGTTCCTTATTGTTTGAAAACCAATCTCTATTATTATTATCCTTTAAATCTGATAAAAACGAAAAAATTTCTTCCTGTACCATTACATTATATTATTTATTTAACTATTTATAAACCATTAGACGTCAATAATTTACCTTCTAGCCTTAGTTATCATAATTTAAACGAAAAAAAAAAGATAACTGAATAGTAGCAAGTAATTTTAGTATATAATTAAAATCTTAAACAAGATACTAACAAATTCAAAATCAATTAACCAATAATAATTAAATAATGTTAAAATAATGTTAAAATTAAAATTTTTACCCAATCTATTTAATTTTTAAAAAGCTAAATTTATAATCCCAAATTAACTTAAAACCTTGATATTATGAAAACTAAATTACTACTTTTACTGCTTGCGACCAATTTTGTTTTTAGTCAAGTAACTGATGTATTAACTAACTTAAACAATGCTGGTGTATCTAATTTATCTTATAAC
>NZ_LR733580.1 GCF_902506265.1 Flavobacterium sp. 9AF
CAATCTACCATGTCTACCATAATCAACAAAATAACCCTTTACATAAAATTGATTGTCATTAAATTTTTCTCCATTACTTATTAAATCAATAATAGAGACATGATCTACATGCGTTTTTAAAGCTTTCTTTTGAGAAAAAAGGTTTAGTGCAAATAAGAATAATATAAAAGTGTAATAAATCTTTTTCATACTTTTTTATTTATGATAATAATCATCTCTAGGATTAAATTCAGGAATAAAGTAAAAATCTTCGGGCTTACCTCCTCGTGTTTCGTCATATATATTAGGTAGTATTTTTGGAAATATGTTTGGATATATTTCATTCTTTCTCGTTGGACTCAAAGGGTCACTAGGAATTTTTTTGTCTATGGGGACTTGAGATCTACTACTCGGTGACCCTACAGGATCAGTAACAATTAATTGACCATCTGGAGTCACTAGATAACTTGCAATCTTAACATTTTTAAAATAACCATAATTTGCAGCACCGTCACCGTAAGTCCCGTCTAAATCATTATCAGAATATTCATTATCAGAATATTCATTATCAGTTTTTACATGTCTAGTTCCTTTCCTTCCCGCTCTATCCCAAGCGTGAGTATGAATTATTCCGACTAATTCAACATTGCCAAATTTAGAAAGTTCATCAAAATCTGGAACATATATTGAGCTTACCCTTTCTTTATAAGGAACGCCATATTTACCTATTCTTTTTTCTCTGTAAACATGACCAGTTGGAATTGTATATGAAAAACTACCATTTTCGTTTTTATATATTAAAGCTCCTAACTCAACATTTTCAATTATAGAAATACTATTATAATTTACTGCAAAATCTTTAGCAGCGTCATCAATTGAAGCAAATTCATCACCAGGCCCCATCACTTCATTTCCATCAGGATCAATAAAATATATTGGATTATTCAGTGAATATGCGTAAGGCGTAATGCTTACATACTTCTCTACCAATCGATCCATATTCATCCAACGTCCTAGAGCAGGGTCATAATTCCTTGCTCCATAATCGTAGAAGTTAAGCCCTAGTTCGTCTTGGTATTCTTTACCGTTATACTTATACTGATAAGGAGATTGAATCGTAGGTGTACCACCCTTTAAAACGACATCGTCATTGGCATTTTTTTGATACAATAATTGGTCGCTATTGTAGTTCGTATGTTTTAATCCAAAGGCATAATAATGATTCTCTTCCATTATTTTTATACTTTGCGTATCTGGGTCTACTCCATAACTTACGCGTATATTTCCTAAATGGTCGGTATAATTAAAAACATAGTTGTAATTATTTACCCCATGATTATCTACCACATTTACATAACCTTCTGCATGTGGGAAGAATTGCAACATACTTCCCTTGTATTGAAAACCACTTAAATATTCTGTTTTGATTACGCTATTCTCACTCACTGTTTTTACTACTTTTTGTCCTACAGCATTGTAAATATATTCAATTTTATTATTTGTTAGAAAAAAACCACTCCTTAACAAAGTGGTTTTATTTTATTTACACTTTGTGGGCACGGAAAACATTTCCGCGCTATCGGAGTATCACTAATTCTAATACACAAGGTTGTCTTTTTTACCATTTTTTCCTTTTTAAGAACTTTAAACATAAAAAAAGATGAACTATATAGTTCATCTTTTTTACAATTATTTTTCATTTACTATTGATTATCAATCAATTAAAAACTCATAAACCATCCATCACTAAATCTAATACATTACCCAAGAGTGGTTTTTTTATTATTTATAGCTCAAAAGTGAGGACACTTTGCGTAGTTAGAGTTTTTTATTATAAAATGTGATATAGGGGACTATTCTCTTTCAAACTTATAAAAATCCCCTCCACTCTTTGTACAATTTATAAATATTTCATCAGGAATACTATCTTTAAAACTAATTTCTGTTGTTAAATTACAATTTTCACCTGATTTAGGAAGAATTAAAGTATTATCAGATATTTCAATTGAATCTTTATAAATTCCTCCTAAATAATAATATCCGATTTTATCATTATTAGAAGATTTATATATAATCAATCTACTATTAGCTCTTTTACTGTCTTCATTTAAACCACTAAATGTAGTTAAAAATAAAAACTTTATTTTACCTTTTTGATTATTCTCAATTTGTCCAATATATGATATTTTATATTCTATAAATTGATTTTCAAGTAATATTCTGAATAAATATTCTTGACCAATTTTATCTTCACTTAAAACAAGTTCTTGGATTTTCTCTAGAAAATCTTTTTTTGCTACAGTATCCTTTTTTTTGCTACAACTAACAATAAAAAGAATGAAAGTTAATATAATTAATTTTTTTTTCATATCTAATAATCACATGAAGTTGGTTTTTTTGATTCATTTACCATAGTTTCTACATATCCTTGATAACCTTCAACACCTCCACCATTATAGCTACCAGCAGCTGAATTCCATCCTTGAAATGTATATGTTTTTTCACCAGTATCCTTATTATATGTTACACCTCCTCTAAACCCTTTTGTTGCTAAAAATCTTATACCTAAATATAAAGATCTATTTGTATTTGGTGATTCAGAATTTGACAAACCATAAGCAGTCTTATAAGCCTTATAGTCTCCTGGGTTATTAGCTGTCATTATATCATCCACACCAGTAGTCCCATTATGAGATTCTTGAATTGCTATTGATTTTACTAGAGTAGGATCAAGATCTGGAATTTCAGAAGATACTTCTTTCGGAATTGCGGCGCCTCCTTCTGTGTAAAGCTGCAGATTTCCATTATTCTTAGTCTGATTAAACAATCCTGTTCTTGCAGCTATTATATAATCATTCTCTTGATATGAAGCACCTGTAGTATTTTCTCCCGTTTGTGTCCTTTCTTGGATAATGTTTGGCATTGAAACTTCTGTCCAACCTGAAGAACTTTTCGTAGGATGTTGAGCATTACCTGAAGATTGAATAAATGTTTTAAATTCACTATCACTTTTAATTCTATGAACTTCTTCACCATTAATATTAAAATATACTATATCATTTGGAGCCATACCATCAGGATCAATAAATCTTACTGGATTATCAAAAGCATAGTTGTATGGTGAGTGCCTTCTCATTTGTTCTGCTAATGGATCCATATTCATCCATCTACCTAAAGCAGGGTCATAATTTCTAGCTCCGTAATCGTAGAAGTTAAGTCCCAACTCGTCTTGCAACTCCTTACCGTTGTATTTATACTTCTGTGCTACGGCATTTGCTGTAGCTAAGTTAAGTAAATTATTAGAATCTTTATGTTTTAACCCAAAGGGATAGTAATTGTTCTCTTCTACTATTTCAGTATTTGGATTTACTCGTTTAATACTTACATCATCAAACCAAACGGTTCCGCCACCATTATTATCGATACGCAAATTAATTTTTTTAATATTTGGTTGCACTAACACTTTCTTTTCCAGATAAACCCAACGATTTTTTTGAGTGGTTCTCACATAATCTACTACTGTGGAATATTCTGTTTCGGTATCTGTTTTTTCAAATAAATATATATCGACACTAGGGTTGTCACTATACACCCATCCAGAAAATATGTATTCTGTAGGTTGTGTTATATTAATAGGTATCCAAGTGTTACTATGTACATACAACTCACCAGTAGTTAGTTTTTCTATTTTACCAGATGCATTACTACTATGCTTTTTTGAAGTATCATAAGCCGTTACTGTTTCCCCATAAATGGCTCCAATACTCTCCCAACCACTACCATTCTCAAAACCATCATAGAATAACTCTGTTGTTCCTGAGGTAATCACACCATCATTATTTGAGTCGGCATACGAGAGTCTTACATTTCCTAAGTGGTCTTTGTATTGAAAAACATACGAAAACACTCCTGAATTATTGGAAACATAACCTTCGGGTTGTGAAAAGAATTGTAGTACATTATTTTCGTAAATATAATTCCCTACATAACTGGTGGTTACTGTTGGATTGGTACTGGTTACTACTTTTTCCACTTTGGCACCCATAGCATCGTATTTATACTCTATTTTAGGTGCTCCTGGTTGATTTGCAAATTCTATTTTTGTGGGTAAATTTAAATGGTTGTATGCAATGGAAGTGATTCCTTTATTTTTATCTACAGTCATATTTCCATTATTATCATACACATAATCATCACCTACTGTATTGCCGTCTCTAAATCCTTCCACTCCATAACTAGTAAGCCCGTAATTGTCTTTTACTCCTAATAAACGATTGCCATCATATGTATACGTTAAATTATCAATCCCAGCACCATAATTGGGAATCGTAGCATGCTGACTGTTTCTATATAAATTCAATATATTACCATTTCTATCATAAGAGTTGATTGCCTCATAGTACTTATTATTCACTACATCATTCTCAGCGCTGTAGGCATTATTCAATCTGTTTAACGCATCGTATTTATAATAATAAGATTTTACTTGTGTAGTGTTGTTATTAGTAGTCCAGTTTACACTACTAATATTTCCATTGTACAATGCTTCTCCAGGTTGTCCTACAGACGTATAAGGACTATCTTGCTCGTTGTAATTTAAATGAAACGCAAACAAATCATTCCCTAAATGTGCTGTATTATTAATGTCTTTTAACCAACCTCTGACATTATAGGCATAGTCTACCTCTTGCAAAGGAGTCGCTTCTGAATTTCCAACTGACTTCTTAATTAACTGACCCAATTCATCATAGGTGTTTTTAGTTATTAATTGCTCCGGTTGGTTGTTGATTTTTTGTATTTGGGTTAACAAACGATCCGCATGGTCATACGTAAACGTATCTACTATGGTAGTCGATGTTCCGTTTTTAGTATGCGTGGTTTGTGTTTTTAAAACTTTCCCGATAAAATCCAACTTCGATAAGGTCCAATCTTCCGATTGTTGGTATTCATTCTTTACGTGCGTTTCCCAAGCCCTACCTTTAGAATCGTAATAGATAGCAGTTGTAATCCATTTATTAACTCCTAATACTTTTACCCTACTTACCGTAGGTAAACCTTTTACATTGGTTACAGCGGTCATTCCTTCCCAAGTACCTGATCCATTCGTTGGATTAAATGTTACTTGAGTACCTATCTCGTAATTATCATAATACTGAACTGTCAAGACTTCTATTTCATCAATACTAGAAAAATTAGGAAAGGCATTGTTACTATAATACATAATCGCTCCTGCAAAGGTAATAGGGTTTGCCAATTTGTTTTCAAACCAAATGGGATTAGTTTGATTATTTACACTATTTTGAACCACTGCTCTGGATTGATTAGGCGTAGGGTTGCTCCAAATACCTGTATATACTACACGTCCAAAAGCATCATACTTGGTAAACAACCATTTGTTTTGGGCTTTTAAATTAGCATCTTGCGTTAAGATAGGACGATCTAATTTATCATACACAATGTACTCCCAGTCTTTTCCCGGTAGTTTTTTTTCTACTAATCGATTGCGTGAATCATATTTATATTGGTATCCTAATTTATTGATATCATTCAAACTTACCGTTGATGGAGAAGGTCCTGTAATTGTATTTAAATCAACAGTATAATCCATGTATACTCCGTAGGCAATAGTACCATCACCAGAAAAGTATAGTTTACCATTTTGAATGTAAGCACTATAATGTGCGTCCGAATAAGTTCCGTCTTCTAATTTAATTGTCACAGGGCCTAATTGCATATCAGGAACTTGAGGACTAAATAGAATTGGCAAAATGAATGTAGAAGTATTTAGTGGACTTTCAGGCCCTTGATCATAATTTTCAAAATAAAAATAAAAATATCTTCCTCCGTAAATTTGATAATACCCTTCATTTGCTTCCGAAATATACCCAGGAGCATAAAAACTATCCAAATCATAAAAACTTTCAGATTGATTCTGCCATATTTGTTGCTCTAAAGGGTACGTATTAATCTGAGGCGATAAGACATAAGATAAATTACCATAATCATCATACACATAATAGGTATCGTGCCATTTGTTTTGATTATATGCCCTTTTTAAAACAACCTGACCTTCTTTATTTTTAAACTCTTCTGTGGTATGGTCATGTATGTTGGTTTGTGTGGCTAACCAATTTTCATCCTTAGTAATCGTTTTATACAACTCGTTCGCATTATAATATCCTAAATCACTTAAGGATATATCATACAAACTTGTAGTACCATTCCATACTGTAATGGCTTTATATAATTTTACTTCATTGGTCGCATTGGTCTGGAAATCAAACTTGATTTCTTTACCACTATTCATCGCCCAAGCATTTCCAGGAGCGGCTTGTTTCAAAACACGGTTTAATGGAGAAGGCTCTAATTCTTTTTCACTAAAAGGATTAGAAGTAGTTTCAAAATTAGGATTACCTGTTAACATCATATTATTAGAACCGTAAAAATTCATTACTTCATTTTGCTTGATGTCTAATGAAGGTATTGCTGATGATATAAAAGGTAAATATTCTTTAGTTTGACGACCTAAATTGTCATACTCAAAATGAGTAACAATATCTTTACCGCTAGATGATTGTTTATGATTAACTTGCTGAATTGGGCGACCTAATCCATCAAAATATGTTATGGTTTCACTCTTATCAGCTATTCCAAAATTAAAATCTTTAATGAAATTTAAACTAAAATTAGTTGTAAATTGTGGATTCGTTCCTGTTTGATAAAACACTAACCATTTATTCTCTATTTTAGCACTATAATTTGTATTATTACCATAATTATCTTTAATCGTACCTAAAACTACATTGGGAACATTTGAAGTTGTATTTATATAATAAATCTGACCTAGTTTTAAACTATTGTTTGTTGCCCATGAACCATTAGCAGATAATGTAACCGTCCCGTTACTTATCGAAAGTGACGCACTACCACCTCCCGAACCTGTACTAGCTCCATTAGCATCACAAAATAAATTAGCAAAAAGTGACGAACTTGTATAATTAGTACTACCTCCAATAACAGCAGTTAAATAAGTGTTTATACCTGTTATACCTGTGGTGGTTAAAGTGGAATAAAACACTAAATCATTGTTTACTATTTTTGCGGCATAAATCGTCTGATTTAAACCACTAATATCATAAATTGGACCTAACTCTAAATTTGAAATTGACGGAACAATACTCAACGATTTAATGTTACCTAATTTTAGATTATTATTAGAACCCCATGAGCCACTAATTGCAATATTTAGTATGTTATTCGTAATATTAACTGAACCGCTCCCTCCAGCCGAACCATTGTTAAATAAATCACCCGTACCTAATGATTTACTAAAATTTTGATAAGAACTAAAAAATTCTTTTTTAAAAATGGTAGTTTTAATATAATTCTCATCTTGACTTTGTCCAAAAATCAAAAAAGGAAATGTGATCAGTATGTATAATAATTTCTTCATTTATACCTTAATTTTTATAATGATATTCATTTTGACTTAGTATATGACCGTCTTTATCTTTAACATATTCCAATCTATTAAAACCATCATAATGATATGTCGTCTTATATCCTTTAGGATCAGTTATAGAAGTAACTCCAACCAAAGGCTTATAAGTATAAGTCGTTACCATAGCATTAGGCAATGCATTTCTTAAATTATTTAATGCAGTAATCAGACTCGCTTCATTTATACCATTAGATAAACTTTGTAAATTAGCAACATAAGGCTCTACTTGTGAATAAGTAGCATTTTCTACCTTAGCTATAGGTAATGAATTATTATATCCCCAAATTACAGCTGTTGTAAGATCGTTCCTTTCTGTAAACTGCAAAACATTTCCTTTATCATCGTAAAAATCATAAGTTTGTATTGTTTGACTTGTTTGAACAAGATCTTTTCTTTCTTTTACTTGAGTTGGAAGAATTAAATTAAAATTAGACGATTTTTTTTCATAGACTATCTCTCTAGATGAGATTAAGTTGTTATTACTATAAGTTTCCGTTTTTAAAGGAATTCCTACCATGTTTTCATTTATCATAGAGGTATGATTATATTCATCTGCATAATAATATTTTTTTAGCAATTGAAAATTTTGAGAACTAGTAACACTTTTAGAAGTTAGCTGTAAATGTGCGTTATTATAATCATATGATGCACTTTTTTTAATTTTTTCTCCATAGAAAAATTCCTCAATATCTTCTGACAACAACAAATAATTCTTTCTATCATATTGAATATTAAAATCAATAACCGCTTGAGGAGAAACTGAATATGGATTGAATGATTGAATAGCTTTTTTAAATGATCTTGATTTGTTTTGTAGAATTATTTCTTGATAATTATACTTCTCTTTTTTTAAAATATTATTAAATTTATCGTAATAATTTATTTCTTTTATTTTACCTCTCTTTATATCTTGATCAGCATATATTCCTAAATACATTGGACTATTCTGTAAAATTATACTATTTGCTGAAGTAGTAGGATAAAGATTTTCAAAATCATTTGGAGAGAAAAATTTTTTTTCGACAAATCCATTATCTTGCTCACTTTCTACAACTCTGCTATAACCTACAAAGGCTCCCTCTGTTAATTCAACATTTCCTTTGGATCTTAAATACTTAACAAATATTTGGGAATCATTATAATTTGTTGTAACTAAATCTGAAAATCTTGGAACATTATTAATATAACCTGAACTATTACCATTTTCATCTATATATTGATAATTATATTCCTTAACTATTGAGTTAGCTTCTTTAATTATTTGTTTTTTAATTCTTGCTCCCCCTCCTAGAATAGTTTGTCCAAAAAAATTAAAATCATTGGACTCATACACAAACTCATTAATTGCACCTGAAGGATTCTTAATCTTCTTCAATAGTCCTGATAAAGAATTATTATTTGCATTTAATGACAAATAACCCTCTAAAACTTGAGAATTATTTACTGGAAAAGGGGTTATTGAATTATTATATCTATTTTCAACAAAATATAGTTTTGGCAATGCTCCACTCAATATTTGTTGATTTAAATTAAATCCATTATTATTATAATAACCAAGATAATCAACTTCTAAAGATTCTCTTGATGGTAAATTTGTAACATCTTCATAACCGAATGTATACCAATTATTAAAAACTATTCCATTTTCATCAATTAAATCTATTGAAGATAGTTTTAATCTTTTAGTTAAAAATAATGGAGAAGAAGCAAGTACAGGATTTGATTCGAAATAAGTATAATTAAATACAAACTTCTTAATTACTGTTCCTACTATGGAATTCCTCACAATTATTTCTGACAAAGCAAATTTATTATCTGCATCTTGTCTATTATAATCGTATTTAAACTCTACTACGCCTTCGTCCCATATAATTTTCTCAATATAGTTATAAATTACATTTCTTGTATGCAAACTTCTTTCTTGATTTAGGTTATTAGCATTAGTAGAATTATATTCTTGACCACCTAAAAGCCTATTTATATCTAGGTTATTGTTTAATTGAGTTGAATTTATATTTTCTTCACTATAAAATGTATAATCTAAATACTTCCTAACATATGAATCAGAAAATTTTTTATAAATAAAATTAACATTATGATTCTTATTGTCAGATATTTTATCTAAATTCCATGTACTTTTTACTAAATTATAATTTTCTTTCACATATTCAATTAATGAATACTTCATCAGATTCATATCAGCCAATGGAATATCTGTATTTATTATTTGGGGGCAACTAACACTTAAATCATAAGTAGAAAACTCATACTTTAAACCTGAAGAGTTAGTCAAAACAAAAGACTCATAATCTTTCGCTTTACCTTTTAAAAAAGTATAATTATCTTGAGTCATATAATTTTCAATAAGACTTGCTAAGTAAGGCACATTATTATAAACTTTTGGGAAAATCCTATTAACTCCCAACCAAATTAAACTATTATAATTGTTCAATTCATCACCAAAATTAGTATAATTACCTGCTAAAATTCTATTTGCAGGATTATTGATATCTTTAATTGAAATATCATTTCCAACTCTTTCAAAAATGAACTTTGAATTTAAACTCGGAGCTGAACAAAAGAATAGATCTGGCAACCCATCTGTGGTTATACTTGGATTATTATAATTTACAACAGGATAGTCACTCTGATTTTTTAAAATACCTGTTGAATAAACATAACTACCACCAGGCATAAAAGGGTCATTAGTCATTCCACTTCCATTTATAACTCTTTTTATAGTAATTTCATTATCATTAATATCTCTTGTCATCTTTGTTAAATAGCCTCCAGCTTCTAAAACCCAACCTAAACCAACATTAGACGCTTCCTCTTCAACTTTTATACCATTAGAATTATATCTTAAAGATATTGGGACTTCAATATCCCCACTTTTAATATGAAAAAGAGGTATGTCTAAATTAAGTTTGCCAGTGTACAAACTCATTGGAATAAAATCAACTTTCATATGTTGAGTAATCTCAGGAGAAGCATAAATTTTATTTAAATTTAATGGATTCATTTC
>NZ_LR733624.1 GCF_902506265.1 Flavobacterium sp. 9AF
ATATTAGAGTCTCAAAATAACGATATAAAAATTGTACTAATTTCTAAAACTAGTATTTCTTAATTTAAAATTATAACCAAAAATAAATAAATATTAGATAAGTCTTCAACCAATTTTATAATTTAGCAAAAAATAAATATTTATGAGTTCTAAATCGATATTAAACAAATCGTCACTTACTTTTTTAGAAAATTATTTAAATAATGCTTCACCAACAGGTTGGGAAGCTTCTGGTCAAAAAATTTGGATGGAATATTTAAAACCATACGTTGATACTTTTATTACTGATATTTATGGGAGCGCAGTTGGAATAATAAATCCAGATGCTCCTTATAAAGTAGTGATTGAAGGTCACGCAGACGAAATTTCATGGTACGTAAACTATATTACAGATGACGGTTTAATCTATGTTATTAGAAATGGTGGTTCGGATCATCAGATTGCGCCATCTAAAAGAGTAAACATTCATACGAAGAAAGGAATTGTTCGTGGGGTTTTTGGTTGGCCAGCCATTCATACTAGAGGAAGAGCTGGAAAAGCAGAAGAAACTGCAAAAATTGAAAACATTTTTATTGACTGTGGTTGTTCTACCAAAGCTGAAGTAGAGGCATTAGGTGTTCATGTAGGTTGTGTAATCACCTACCCAGATACTTTTGAAGTATTGAACAACGATAAATTTGTTTGTAGAGCAATCGACAATCGCATGGGAGGTTTCATGATTGCAGAAGTAGCACGTTTATTAAAAGAGAACAAAAAGAAACTACCCTTTGGGTTATACATTGTGAACTCAGTACAAGAAGAAATTGGTTTACGTGGTGCCGAAATGATTACCCAAAGCATCAAACCTAATGTAGCAATTGTAACTGATGTTTGCCATGATACGACTACACCCATGATTGATAAAAAAATTGAGGGTGATTTAAAAATGGGAAAAGGTCCTGTTATAGCTTATGCTCCTGCTACACAAAACATTTTGCGCGAAATGATTGTAGAGACCGCAGAAGAAAATAAAATTCCCTTTCAAAGACATGCTACCTCTAGAGTAACGGGAACCGACACAGATGCTTTTGCATATAGTAATGGTGGTGTTGCTTCTGCACTTATATCGTTGCCCTTAAGATATATGCATACAACTGTTGAAATGGTTCATAAAGAAGATGTAGAAAACGTAATCCGTTTAATATACGAAAGCTTATTAAAAATTGAAAATAATCATAATTTTTCATACTTTAAATAAAAAAAACAGCCCTTGAGGCTGTTTTTTTGCATTTAATTAACCTATAAATGCTTGTTTACCGTTTTTATTTGCTCTTTAATCGATTTGTTTATGTTTCTTTAATAATATTTTTGAGATTTGTGTTACCAAATTGAATATGAAACTTTTACTACATGATTTTTATTAACCAAATGCTCAATTATGTATTCAAAAAAGATTTTAATTTTATTTTTAATTTGTCCCTTCATCCTTTTTTCTCAAGTAGGTATAGGTACTACTAATCCAACAAAGGAGTTAGATGTTAATGGGAACATCCGAATTAGAGGTTTATCCAATACTTCTGGAAGCACAACTCCTGTTTCTGTAACTTCAGATGGAACTCTTGTAACTGGTTTTAATGAAGTTACTGCTCCAGGTATTAAATTTGTGGGTTTTTTATCTAACGATTTAAGTTTGAATTTAGACTACAATTTTAAAGATATCATTCTAAGTAATGAACTTTTAGATGTTTTAAACGAATACAATAATACTACAGGCAGATATTCTCCTACCGTAAATGGATATTATAAAATTTCAATGGATTTTGACATTGGCGATTATAGTAATAATTCTAAAGATTTAGATATTTTAATTGGCTTATGGGATTTTACTGATAATCATTGGGTATTAAGAAGAACCTTTAAACATAGAGATAATAATAATTCTGGAATGGGAAGCGGAAGAAATGAAAGCTATGGTATCACAAACTATTTACAACTAATCCAAGGTCACTCCTATGGATTTAGAATATTTACAGATTATGAAAATAGTGTTACAAGAGATGCTAAATTAAAATCTAGTAATAGTGGATCAACTGGAACATCGCTTTCAACTAATTTTTCTATAGAAAAAGTACTTTAAACGAGATAAAATAAAAACACAAAAAGGCTTAAAAATTAAGCCTTTTTGTGTTTTTATTTTATCTAAAGTTAGTGAAATTTAAATTTTACAATTATTTATTTAAATATTCTAGAACATTTTGTTCTATTCTTTTCTGAATATTAGATATATCTTCTTTAATAAATTTTTCTCCAAGTATATTTTCAAATAATTCTATATATCTTTCAGATACGCCATTAATATAATCTTCAGTCATATCTGGAATTTGTTGTCCTTCTTTTCCTTGAAAACCATTAGAAATTAACCATTGACGTACAAATTCCTTTGAAAGTTGTTTTTGAGGTTCATCATTTTGTTGTCTCAATTCATATCCATCTGCATAAAAATAACGAGAAGAATCGGGAGTATGAATTTCATCTATTAAAACGATTTTACCATCTTTAGTCTTTCCAAATTCATATTTAGTATCAACTAAAATTAACCCCTTAGAAGCTGCTATCTCAGTTCCTCTTTGAAATAAAGCTCTAGTATATTGCTCTAGAACAATATAATCTTCTTCTGAAACAATCCCTTTATTAAGAATTTCTACTCTAGAGATATCTTCATCATGTACTCCAAAATCGGCTTTTGTAGTTGGAGTAATAATAGGATTAGGAAATTTATCATTTTCTTTTAATCCTTCTGGAAGAGTTACTCCACACAATATTCTTTTCCCTACTTTATATTCTCTTGCAGCATGTCCTGAAAGATATCCTCTAATTACCATTTCAACTTTAAATGGCTCACAAAGATGCCCAATAGCAACATTGGGATCTGGTGTTGCAATTAACCAATTTGGAACAATATCTTGAGTTAATTGCATAAAACGCGTTGCAATTTGATTTAAAATTTGTCCTTTATACGGAATACCTTTAGGCATTACCACATCAAAGGCAGATAATCTATCAGTAGCAATCATAATTAAAAGTTCATCATTTATATTATAAACTTCTCTAACTTTACCACGATAAACAGATTTTTGGTTTGGAAAACTAAAATTAGTTGCTGTAATTGTATTCATTTATTGTTATGTTGTTGAAGTGCAAATGTAATTTGTTTAACATTGCGAAACAATAAAAAATAAAAAAAGGAAGAAATTACTTTCTTCCTTTCGTATTGACTTTATTTTCTATTTATTCAAATCTAATATTATAGGTTACACCTAAACCTACAGTTTGCAAATCTAAATCGTTTCCTGCAAAAGTGTTTTGATAAAAGGCATAAATATTCCAATCTCTATTGTGGTAACCAATTTGTGGATTAACATATAACCCACCATCATTATTTTCTACATTAGTTAAAAAACCATAGCCTAAGTCTGAACCAAAGAATAACCCACTAGGAGTAAAATAATAACGTAAAAAACCAGCTACTGGTACCACTCCAAAATCTTCAAAGTTGTCTTTAGCAAAATAATGTGAATAACCTGATGCAACTCCAATTGCAAAATTTGGATTAAATAAATACTGACCTCTTAAGTCTAATCCTAAATTAAAAGAGGATACATCACTTGCGTCGCCAACAGGAACTCCAGCAGTTATACCCGCTTTTAACCATGAATTGTCCGAATTAATATCAATTTCTGTTTCTTGTGCAAAAATCGGACTTAAACCTAATATTCCGATTAATAAAAATAATTTTTTCATATTCTGTTTCTTTAAAATTTATGTTACAAATTTCAAGAAAGTTGCTAAGCGATAACTTACATTATTTTTGAAAATTCTTACACAATTAAAAGCTTAATATTTTATTATCCTTAATACTAATCATTTAAGCAATTTAAGATCTTTTAAAATCGAAATACCTTTATCTTCTATTTTTTCAATTCTTTCAAAATCGACTTTATTTTCAGCATTTTTAAAATGTATTTTTAGACTATTATAAGTGTACTCGATTTTTATTATCTTTTTTAATGGAATTTTATATTGATTTCCAGAATTTACTCTTATATAATTAAAAGCTGACAAGAACAATAACATAATACCTAAAGGCAACATAATTTTTCCATTTTTCCCATTATTTATATTAAAAAACAAGAGCAATGAAAAAGCTAGCAACATTACATAGAAACTATATGTTCTAATTTTTTTTCTTGTATGAATACTTTTCGTTTTGTTAGTTTTTTCATAAATATTATCTATTTCTGACCAATTTCCTGATTTAGTAAGATATAAATTATTTTCATCAATATTTACAAATCCTTTTTCATATTTAAAATAGTATTTCATTTCTTTATCTTTTTAAAACGACTCTCTTAATTACCCAATTAAACATTCTGTATCCTAAAATTCTTCTAAGATATCTCATAAAATTTGCATCAAAACCTATGGTATATTTTCTAAAGCTTATTTGAGGTTTTTCTGCAATTTTATATAGCTTAGAAACTATCTTATCAGTTAAATCCTTATTTTTTTTCGTTTTATTATTCAGTATTTTATTAATCTTACATTTCATTTCTTCGTAAGAAACTATTTCAGTTTCTTTACATTGAGCCACATTTTTTTGAAAATTTGTAGGTGCATTACCAAATTGTACAGTGCAAACACTTACATTAAAATCTAATAATTCATAAGACATACATTCTGAAAAGCTCTCGACAGCTCTTTTAGTAGCATGATAAAAATTTCCTAAAGGTAAATTAACTAATCCTGCGACTGATGAAATATTAATAAAGTTTCCTTTTCTTTGTGCTCTAAAAACTGGTATAAAAGCTCTACAAACTTTTATAACGCCTAATAAATTAACATTAACAATAGTATCAATTTTAGAATCTTCTGAAAGCTCAACAAAACTACGATAACCTAATCCAGCGTTATTTATAATTACATCTAAAGTTTGAAAATCTTGCAAAATTTGTTCCTTAGCTTTTTCAATACTTTCTGTAGAGGTAACATCTAATTCATAGCATTTTACGTTGGGCCAATCAATCAATTCTTCCGCTAAATTGATGTCTATCATGGTTGCAATGACATTCCATCCTTTTTCTGCAAAATACTTAACCGTAATTTTACCTAAACCGCCAGATGCACCAGTAATGAGTATGTTTTTCAATTTTTAATAGTTTTTGGGCTACAAATAAAACTCATTTCATACACATTAACAAAAAAAAGATGCTGTACATATTTTAGTACAGCATCTAACCTAATTATAACTCAAAAATAACGTAATATAAAATTTATAACGTTGACCAAATAGAATAACTATTCGGAGGACATTGTATTTTTACCCATTTGTCTCCTTGTGTAGTAGGATACCAACTTGAATTTCCTGTATAATCTTTTATTGTTGTATTAGCCCAATTGGTTTGAATCCATCTTTCTTGCCAAGAACTAGAGTTATTTAAATATACTATTAAACCTGAATTACCATTATATCCATTTCTTCTAGCAATATACTCATCGTTATCTGCATACAAAATCGAAGTATTTCCAGTCGCTTTATTGTTGTGAATCCAAATTAAGTTATTCAATTTATTTTTATCCAACCATTCTTCATAATCTCTATAAAAAATAGTAGGATAACCTTCATGTGTAAGAATATATGCATATGCTAAATTTTTATTCCAAATTTGATCTGTATCATGATTAGAAACAAAAGTAACAGCCCTAAATGGTCTTCTCTTCCATAACATATCTCCAGAACTTAATTTACTTAAATCATTTCCATCAAACGCTTCATCCATTTTGTAATAACATGCAAAATCAAATGCAGAACTATTTGCATTATCGCACCACCATTCTAAAGTTGCTGCATTACCATCCCAATATTCACCCACAGAAAATCCTCCTACGTTAGCATTCCATTGATTAACAACCCATGGTCCAAATCCTTTTACATAATCAAATCGCCAACCATCAAATTTCATTGTATTTTTATAGTATTTACCTACCGCATCTGCTCTACCCCATAACCAATCTTGAACATAAGGATTAGCATGACATAAGTCTGGAAAACCTCCAAAACTTCCTTCATCATTATTCCCATAAGCATTTTTATAGAAATCATGATAACTTCTTTGAAATTTTCCAGAAGCTACACCTGAAAAGTTAGTCCAAGTTTGTGTTCCAGTGTATGGATTGTTTTCTAATTGTCCACCACTATTATGATTAATTACTATATCCGCATATACTTTCATATTTTCATTATGAGCAGCAGTTATCAAACTTGTTAATTCCGTTTTTGATCCAAAGCGGGTTTCTACACTTCCATTTTGATTATAATTACCAAAATCATAATAATCTGTAGGATCATATCCCATAGAATAAGCTCCATTTTGAGCTTTTGAAGCGGGAGGCAACCAAATAGATTCTATACCAGCATTACCCCAAGCGGTAACTTTACTTTTTACTGTGTTCCACCAAGTTCCTCCAGATGGTACGTCCCAATAGAAACCTTGCATCATAACACCTCCACCTGCATTGGCAACATATTTTGCATTCAAATTAGATTTATCATCACCGGTACTAAAAGGTCTTCCGTCATGAGTCGTCACTTCAATTGTTTTAAAATCATTTAAATGGGCTTCGCTTTCGTTTAGACTTTCCTCTTTATCACATGAAAAAAAAGGAAAAACCAAACAAATAGCAAAAAAACGAAGTTGATAAGTTTGTTTCATATTTGTATTTATTTAATTTTTTACCTAAATTAATATAATATTTATAATTATTTTAATTAAAAAATACAAATAACACAACGAAAACGTTTTCGTGTTGATAAATTTTATAAAATCATTATTTTATCAATTTAAAATAAAAAAAGAGCTAATTATAAAATAAATTAGCTCTTTTCGGTCTTAAAATCTAAAAAATCAATCGTGATTTTCTATACTTTTATAGGCATCTATAATTTTCTTCACTAGTTTATGACGCACTATATCTTTATCATCTAAATAAATAATTCCTACACCTTCAACATCTTTCAAAATTAGAATAGCTTCTTTTAATCCTGAAATAGTTCTTCTAGGTAAATCAACTTGTCCAGGATCACCTGTTATCATGAACTTCGCATTTTTCCCCATACGAGTTAAGAACATTTTCATCTGACTATGCGTTGTATTTTGTGCCTCATCAAGAATTACAAAAGCATTATCTAAAGTACGCCCTCTCATAAAAGCCAAGGGTGCAATTTGAATTATACCTTTCAATATGTAATCCTCTAACTTTTCAGGTGGAATCATATCTCGTAATGCATCATATAAAGGTTGCATATAAGGGTCTAATTTTTCTTTCATATCACCAGGCAAGAAACCAAGGTTTTCACCCGCTTCCACAGCTGGGCGTGTAAGGATAATTCGCTTAACTTGTTTATCTTTTAACGCTTTTACTGCCATAGCTACACCGGTATATGTTTTTCCAGTTCCAGCTGGACCTATTGCAAAAACCATGTCATTCTTTATGATAGTATCAACTAACTTTTGTTGATTAGGTGTCATGGCTTTAATCAGCTTACCACTAACTCCATGCACTAAAATTTTATCTCTATCATGCATGAATTGCGCTTCTTGAGCATCACTTTCTAATACTCTTGATACTACATTCTCATCAATATTATTATATCTGGTAAAGTGCAGCATTAGTCTTTTAAATTTGGCTTCAAATTCTTCTAAAATTTCTTCTTCGCCATAGACTTTTAATGTTGTTCCTCTAGCTACAAATTTTAGTTTTGGGTAATATTTTTTAATTGCCTCTAAATGAATATCTTGTGCCCCCCAAAAATCTTTCGGTGTAATCTCAACTAGTTCAATGTTTCTCTCGTTCAAATGCTTTCTTTTTAAATTATTTTTGTTGTCTTAAAATTATGCTAGCTTTGTATTGAATTTTGGAATTATATAATTTTACCAAAAAAACTTTCTGCTATTTTTCTACTATTTTTTGTACAAAAAAGCAAAAGTGCATGATTCAAATTTAAGAAAAACAGTGCTTGTATTTTTAATAAGTTATAAACAAAAATATGTCAATAATTACGCTTACTACCGATTTTGGACTAAAGGATCATTTTGTGGGTGCTTTAAAAGGTAAGCTTATCTCTAATATTGAAAATCCAACTATTGTCGACATTTCTCATGATATCGACTTATTTAACACTTTAGAAGCAAGTTATTGTATCGCTGCTTCCTACAATAGTTTTCCAAAAGGAACAATACATATAATAGGTGTTGATAGTGAAAAAACCGACGTAACTCAACATATAGCCATGCAATGGGAAGATCAATATTTTATATGTGCCGATAATGGAATCCTTAGTGCTTTAATTCAAAAAAAAAATCCACAAAAAATAGTTGCTATTTCTATTCACGACCGTCTTCAAGAAGAACCTACTCCTATGAATGTATTTGTTGCAGTAGCTTCGCATATAACTCGAGGTGGTTTATTAAACGTTATTGGTAAAGAAATAACAGAGTTGAAAATTGTAAATGAATTAACTCCTATAATTTCAAGTGATGCCGTTTCCATAAAAGGAAATATCATTTATATTGATCAATTTGGAAATTGTGTAACCAATATTTCTAAAAAACTTTTTGATGAAATTGCTTTAAAAAGAGCCTTTACAATTTCATTTCATAATAAAAAAATAGAACGAATTCATCGCTATTATTCCGATTTTAAAAATGCAGATAAGTATCCATTAAAATCTTTTGAAGGAAATGCTTTAGCGCTTTTTAATGAAAATGGCTATCTAGAAATAGCAATTTATAAAAGTAATCCTAAAACAGTAGGTTCAGCTTCTACCCTTTTAGGATTAAAATTCAGAGATGTAATTAATATAACTTTTAATTCATAATAATGTTTGTAAGGATCGTAAAAATGAGATTTCAGGAAGACAAGATTGATCTCTTTCTAGAAAACTTTAATCAGGTAAAAGAAAAAATTAGAAATTTTGAGGGAAACGAATTTTTAGAGCTTTATCAAGACAAAAATGACCCTAGGATATTTTTCACCTATAGTTATTGGCAACAAGAAGAAAACTTAGAAGAATATAGAAAATCAGTGCTTTTTACTGAAGTATGGAATTTTACTAAGGCTTTATTTAGTGATAAACCTGAGGCTTGGAGTGTAAACAAATTAGTTACTTTAGTTTAATACTTACAGCTTTCATTCTTAAATTTTAGCTTATAATTAAAGTAATATACTACATTTGCAAAATCTAAAACTGCATAAAATAACTCACAAAATTAAAATCATTTTGAATCTCAAGACATGAAAGCAATACTTTTTAGAGAGATAAAATCTTTTTTTGGTTCACCAATTGGCTATTTAGTCATTGCCATTTTTTTAATTCTCAATGGATTATTTCTTTGGGTATTTGATGGTGAATTTAACATCTTAAATTCTGGATTTGCCGATTTGGGTCCATTTTTTAAATTAGCTCCATGGATCTTAATTTTCTTAATTCCAGCCGTTACAATGCGTAGCTTCTCAGACGAAAGAAAACAAGGCACAATAGAACTTCTTTTTACAAAACCGTTATCGATTTGGGAAATCGTAAATGGTAAATTTTTTGGAGCGTTACTGTTAATCGTTATTGCAATTTTACCTACATATATTTATGTTTGGATTGTATCTTATTTAGGTAATCCATCTGGAAATATAGATATAGGAAGCACACTTGGTTCGTATTTTGGGTTATTATTTCTTATAGGTGCTTATTCATCAATTGGTATTTTCACTTCTTCTTTATCAGACAATCAAATAATAGCATTTATTATTTCGGTTTTTATCTGTTTTATTTTTTATTTCGGTTTTGACGGTATAGCGCATAAATTTGCAGAAAACAGTAAAATAATTGCCGCTTTAGGAATGGATTATCACTTTAGAAGTATGAGCCGTGGAGTAATTGACACAAGAGACATTATATACTTTTTAAGTATTACCATACTATTTTTATCATTAACCGTTTTCCAACTAAAAAGAGTAAGAGGATAATGAAAACTTCAAAAAAACAAAATTTTAAATCTTTAGCTGTAATCTTTTTTGTATTGATAGCTATAAATATACTGAGCTTTTATTTTTTTAAACGTTTCGATTTAACGGAAGACAAGCGATATACACTTTCAGAGACTTCATTAAATATCATTAAAAACGTAGACAGTCCACTTATTGTAGATGTTTTTTTAGAAGGGAATTTCCCTCCAGACTTTAAACGTTTACAAAACGAAACAAGAGAATTATTAGAAGAATTTGCCGCTTATAATCCAAATATCATTATCAATTTTGTAAACCCCGTTGAAAAGGAGGAAGAACGTGTTGCTGTAATGAAAGAATTTTATGAAAGAGGATTACAACCTTTAAACATTACAGTTGATGATAAAGGAAAACAAACTCAAGAAGTAGTTTTCCCTTGGGCAGTAGCTAGTTATGGAGATAAAGGTGCCAAAGTAGCCTTATTAAAAAACTTAATGGGAGCAACTACTGAAGAAAAAGTAATTAGTTCTGTACAACACTTGGAATTTGCATTTGCAGAAGCTTTTAACAAGATTACCAAAGAGAAACAAAAGAAAATTGCTATTATTAAAGGTAATGGTGAATTACAAGATATTTATATCGCTGACTTCTTAAAAACGGTTCGAGAAAGTTATTTTTTAGCACCCTTTACACTTGATTCTGTAGGTTCAAAACCAAAAGAAACTCTTACAGCATTAGAAAATTATGATTTAGCAATTATTGCAAAACCTACTGAAAACTTTACTGATGAAGAAAAACAAGTTTTAGATCAGTTTATCATGAATGGTGGCAAAACGCTTTGGTTATTAGATAATGTGCATGCTAATTACGAAGATCTATACAATGAAACAGGAGCCATTTTAGCGCAAAGAAATGATTTGAATTTAACCGAAATGTTCTTTAAGTATGGCATTCGAATTAATCCATTATTAATAAAAGATGAACAAGCAATACCTATCAAATTAGCCACGGGTCAACAAGGTAGCGAAACACAATACCAACAATATTTTTGGAGATTTTCACCTTTTGTTTATCCTTCTACCCATCATCCTTTGGTAAAAAACATGGAAGGAATTAAATTTGAATTTGCTTCTCCAATAGAATTGCTCAAAAACAACATTAAAAAAACGGTTCTTTTAAGTAGTTCCGAGTATTCGAAATCGATAGGTACACCTGCACAAATTTCGTTAGATATGGTTACAGAAGAGACGAAACCTGAAGATTATAATGGAAAAGGTTTATTACCTGTTGCCGTATTATTAGAAGGAGAATTTAACTCGATGTATTCCAATCGGGTATTACCTTTTAAAGATAATAACTTTAAAAATAAAAGTGTACAGAATAAAATGATTGTCATTTCTGATGGTGATGTTATTAAAAATCAATTAGAAAAGGGAGTTCCACTAGAATTAGGCTTTGATAAATGGACAAATAATCTTTATGGCAATAAAGAATTTTTAATGAATAGTGTGAATTACCTTTTAGACGATACTGGTTTAATAAATATTAGAAGTAAAGACGTTTCACTTCCACTTTTAAACAAAGAAAAAGTATATCAAAACTACACTTGGGCTCAAATGATGACAATAGGTTTACCTCTATTTATATTAATAATTTTTGGATTACTTTTTACTTATTTAAGAAAAAAAACATATAGCAAATAGTTTTTAATAAAAATCTTTTTGTGTTTGCTAATAATTAGAATATATTTGTGCAACTAAAATCATAAACGGTTTTAAAATAAAATAATAATGAAATTTATAGTTTCAAGTTCGTATTTATTAAAACAACTTCAAGTATTAGGAAGCGTTATTAATAGTAGCAATACGTTACCCATTTTAGATAACTTTTTATTTGAATTAGATAACAGTAAACTGACTGTATCTGCTTCTGATTTAGAAACTACTATGTCTGCTAATTTAGAAATCGATTCTAATAGTCAAGGTAGTGTAGCTGTTCCTGCAAAGTTATTATTAGATATTCTTAAAACTTTTCCAGAGCAACCTTTAACTTTTACAGTTGAAGAAAATAGTACTGTAGAAATTAGTTCTAATTCTGGTAAATATGCCATTGCTTATGCTCCAGGAGAAGAATTTCCTAAGGCAGTTGCTTTAGAAGATCCATCATCAACCCTAGTGCCAGCTGAAGTATTAGCTACTGCTATAAGTAAAACTATTTTTGCTGCAGGTAATGATGATTTAAGACCTGTTATGAGTGGTGTCTTTTTTCAATTTTCACCAGAAGGATTAATTTTTGTAGCAACTGATGCGCACAAATTAGTTAAATATGCTCGCACTGATGTTAAAGCTTCACAAGTGGCAGATTTTATTATGCCTAAAAAACCTTTAAATATTTTGAAAGGTATTTTGGCTGCATCAGATGCTGAAGTAAAAATTGAATATAACGATGCGAATGCTACTTTTTCATTTGAAAACTATGTATTAACCTGTCGTTTAATCGATGGGAAATATCCAAATTATGAAGCGGTAATTCCTAAAGAAAATCCAAATAAATTATTAATCAATAGAGTTCAATTTTTAAGTTCTGTACGTCGTGTAGCTATTTTTGCTAACAAAACAACACATCAGATTAGATTAAAAATTGCAGGTACAGAATTAAATATTTCTGCTGAAGATATTGATTACTCAAATAAAGCCGATGAAAGACTAACTTGTGATTATCAAGGTGATGATATGCAAATAGGTTTTAACTCTCGCTTCTTAACTGAGATGCTAAACAATCTTTCAAGTGACGAAATTCAATTAGAAATGTCTATGCCCAATAGAGCTGGAATTCTTACTCCAGTTGATGGCTTAGATGATGGCGAAACGGTAACTATGCTAGTAATGCCCGTTATGCTAAGTAATTAATAATTTTAGAATTTAGAAATCAGAAATTAGAATTTAGAAATATTCTAATTATAAAATAACTATAACCAACCTTAACCCAAAAACCGCATGAACTATACTAGTAATTGCGGTTTTTATTATTTATCTCATTTAAGTTGAGTATTTTCTATCATTAAAAAACCAACACTATGTTTTTTTCGTATGTAAAGAAAATAAATCAATTTATATCATGAAAAAAATAATCATACTGCTCATTTTTATTTTATCTCAAACCAGTGCATTTAGCCAATACATCAACTATCAATTTTATGAAGATTTTCTAACCAAATATGTATCCGAAGAAGGTTATGTAGATTATGATGCCATATATGAAAATCATACGGATTTAAAAAATGTTATTGATCGGTTTGAAAAATTAGAAACATATCCGAATTGGAGTAAAAACCAAGAATTATCCCACTGGATCAATATTTACAATGTGTATTCAATTAAATTAATTGTTGATAATTTCCCTATTAATAGTATTAGAGATGTCTATCAATCCTTTGATTTACGCTTTATACCTGTTAAAAATCAATTGGTTTCACTAAATTATATTGAAAAAGAAATTCTAAGTAAAACTTTAGACGAACGTGTACATTTTGCCATTAATTGTGCCTCCATATCTTGTCCAAATATCAATAGAGTGCCTTTTTATGCTGATACCATAGAGAACCAACTCGAAGTTGCAGCAAAAAAATTCATCAATAATACAACCAAAAATGATATTAGTAGAAAGGAAGTTAAATTATCTAAAATATTTGATTGGTTTGCCGCTGATTTTCTTAAAAACAATGCATCGGTAATAGACTATATTAATAAATATTCTGACACTCGCATAAAAGAAAACGCTGAAATTCAGTATTTAGAGTACAATTGGAGTTTAAACAGCCAAGTTAAATTTGCTACTAAAGAATTCTTAGCCTTGAAATAGTTTCACTTTTTTAATTAATTACTTCTTTATTACCCAAAAGCTACATTATAATGCGGATGTAGCTTTTTCTTATTTAGATCGATCAGATAACACCTATTTTCTTCATTAAAAAAGTGGCACTTTTATTTTTACAAATTCCGTCTCGAAGTACATAATCAAAATGCAAATCGTTATTTTCTATCGTTACTTCAAAACATTTATTAATCAATTGATTTGGAAATTCATCAGCAATCAAACATACTTCTATGTCATGGGTAGCAATGGCTCCAATCGCTTTTTTCTGAATCATTTTATGAATGACTTCCACTGTTCCAGATCGTTTATCATCTGAATTAGTACCTCTTAAAATCTCATCTAAAAGCACAAAAGCGCGTTGGTTATCCAAAGCATCCATTATTTGTTTCAAACGCTTTATTTCTGCATAAAAATAAGATTCACTATCTGATAAAGAATCCGACAAACGCATAGAAACTAATATGGGCATCGGATGAATATTTGCTTGAGAAGCACAAACGACCGAACCCATTCGAGCTAAAACCATATTGATACCCAAACTTCTCAAAAATGTACTTTTCCCAGACATATTGGAACCGGTTAGAATAATAAAGGATTGCGGTTGAAAAGCAACATCATTGCTTACTCTGTGATTCGCTTTCAATAGAGGATGTGACATTTGGGTAAACGTAATTTCATACTCATCGTTAAGCATTGGAAAGCAAAAATCAGGATTATTATAGGAAAAATTGGACAAACTTTGTAAGGTTTCCATTTCCCCAATAATTTCCAACCATCGTGCTACATGCAATGCATGTTGGTTTTTCCAACTAATAATCTTTCTAAAAATATGGATGTGATACAAGACGGTTCCATTAAAAAAAAGAATACCTAAAGGGTTGGCAACACTGTCTAAACCTGAAAACAATTTGGAAAGTTGATACAACGACTGACTGGCTTTACTTTTATGTTTTTGCAATTCTTGTTGTAAATCGACACACTTTTTAGAAGTAAATGTTTCTTTTTCGATCGCCTCAATCATAAAGCTGTATTGTCTTACAATTGCATCAATGGATGTGGAATGTGCATTTTCAATTTTAATGCGTTGAATAAAGGTAGCGGCAAAACCTAAATTTGCAAAAAAAGAAAGTGTTGCAAACAGCATCCAATTATTCGTACCTATAAAATAATACCCCAAACTACTTGTTAGAAAAACAATTGGTAAAACATACAGTAATAGTAGGTTCATTTTAGACACCGGTTGGCTATTGTTTTTGGTCCAAGCAAGCAACTGATTGTAAAATTGTTCTGCATCCTTACTTACTTTAGCATTGGCCATAAAATCTTGCCTCCACTCTATTTTAGATTGCATTTCTTTAATAGCTTCTTGCCTCTCTAAGATTTCATCATTTGAAATTTGGGTTACCAAGGCTTCAGCCAAAGTTTTTTTACCAATATAAGTATAGGTTCGATTTAGCGTTTGAAATAGAGAATTGGGACCAAAAATATCTAAATCATAGGCATATTCATGATGTGAATTAGTAAAAGCCGCTCCAGCTTCAAAAGGGTTTTTCTCTTTGTTTAAGAAAGCAATTTCGTCTTCATTAATCGCAACAATTGCTTCTTTATGTAATTTATTTTCTTTTTTTTGGTCGTACCAACGCAATAAAAAAAGAAATACCATTACTGCTAAAAAGAACAGTATTACATATGAAATGGTATATTCTTGATACCATTCGTAAGCGAAATAAACAGCCATAGCAACAGATACAAAGCGAAGTGTACTTAAAATATTCAAGGTCTTCTTTATCTTTTGTAGAGCTATTTCTTGGGCTGCTTTTCGAGTAGTATATGCTTTCATTATTTTTTAAATTACAATCAGAAGATGCTATTTCATCTCTTGCAAAGATACATTTTTCAACCCAACGACTTCATTCTAATAGTGTTTCTCTAAACTAATTCCGAACGCCTTCAGTAGTAAAATGTTATATTTTTCTTAAAACCAGTTTGTGTTACAGAGCTAACATTTTTTTGAAACCCATACTACTAATTTTGAAATAAGAAAAATTAGAATTGCTATACCAACAGTTTTACTAACAAATAAAAATATCCTATGAAAAAGAAAATGTTACTTTTAGTATTGCTTGCGTTTCAATCGCTTGCTTTTAGTCAATATGTGAATTACCAATTTTACGAAGACTTTTTAAACAAATATGTTTCTGCAGAAGGCTATGTCGATTATGATGCCATATACGAAAACCATACTGATTTAGCGAAAGTGATTAAACGTTTTGAATCGATTAAAGTGTATGATGACTGGAGTAAAAACCAAAAATTATCACATTGGATTAATGTGTACAATGTGTATTCTATGAAATTAATCATTGATAACTTTCCCATTAATAGCATCAAAGACATTTCCGGTTCATTTGATTATCGCTATATTCCTTACAAAGAACAATTGATTTCATTAAATTATATTGAAAAAGAAATTTTGAGCACCACTTTAGACGAAAGAATTCATTTTGCCATTAATTGTGCTTCCCTTTCATGCCCAAATATTAATCGCACCCCTTTTTATGGAGACACTATTGAAATGCAATTAGAAGCTGCTGCCAAAGCATTTATTAATGATTCTACCAAAAATGTTATCAACAGAAAAGAAATTAAGCTGTCTAAAATATTCGATTGGTTTGCTGGTGATTTCCTAAAGAATAACACCTCTATTGTGTCTTACATTAATAAATATTCGGATACCAAAATTAAAGAAAACGCCACCCTATCCTATTTGGAATACAACTGGAGTTTAAACAGCAAAATGAAATTTGAAAGCAATGCTTTTGTAGCAAGGAAATAAGTTTTTAGGGGTTAGGAATTAGGAGTTAGGAGTTAGAAATTAGGAATTAGTAATGTAGGATAACATTTTTGACTTTCGACTTTCGACTTTCGACTTTTGACT
The DNA here is from genome assembly GCF_902506265.1 of Flavobacterium sp. 9AF. GTDB lineage: Bacteria > Bacteroidota > Bacteroidia > Flavobacteriales > Flavobacteriaceae > Flavobacterium. The sequence goes on from NZ_LR733624.1 coordinate 16,850, forward strand.
TTTGACTTTTGACTTAAAACTAATACCTAACTCCTAACTCCTAATTACTAATCCCTTTTCAGTATCTTTGCACTTTAATTATAAAAGATGATTGCTCAAGATACAATTGTTGCCCTTGCTACACCTTCTGGTGCAGGAGCTATTGCCGTTATTCGATTGTCGGGAAAAGAAGCTATATCTATTGCTTCACAAGTATTTCAATCAGTTTCTGGTAAAGACATTGGGAAACAAAAAACACATACCATTCATTTAGGTCATGTGGTAGATAATGGAAAAACCTATGATCAGGTTTTGTTGTCTATTTTTAAAGGACCCAATTCCTATACTGGTGAAAATGTAGTCGAAATTTCCTGTCACGGTTCCACTTTTATTCAGCAACAAATTATACAATTGTTGTTGCGTAAAGGAGCTAAAATGGCACAAGCAGGAGAATTTACCTTACGTGCTTTTTTAAATGGAAAACTCGATTTATCTCAAGCTGAAGCGGTAGCCGATTTAATTGCTTCCGACAATGAGGCCAGTCACCAAATTGCGATGCAGCAAATGCGTGGTGGTTTTTCTAACGAAATTGCAAAACTACGTGAAGAACTATTAAATTTTGCTTCCTTAATCGAATTGGAATTAGACTTTTCAGAAGAAGATGTAGAATTTGCCGATCGTACTGCTTTTTACGAACTCCTAAATCGTATTGATTTTGTATTGAAACGGTTGATTGACTCCTTTGCCGTAGGAAATGTAATTAAAAACGGAATTCCGGTTGCGATTGTGGGAGAACCCAATGTAGGAAAATCTACATTATTGAATGCCTTGCTAAATGAAGAACGTGCGATTGTTTCGGATATTGCTGGAACCACTCGTGATACGATTGAAGACGAATTGGTTATCAATGGAATTGGATTTCGTTTTATAGATACCGCAGGTATTCGTGAGACGAAAGATGTAGTGGAAAGCATTGGTATCCAAAAAACATTTGAAAAAATTGAACAAGCACAGGTGGTTTTGTATTTGTTTGAAAGTTTAAAGTTTCAGGTTTCAGGTTCTGAATACATTACTGAAATAGAAAAAGTAAAAAATAAATTTCCTCTAAAACCTTTAATTGTAGTTATTAACAAAGTAGATTTACTTTCAAAGGAAGAATTAGTATCTATAAAACAACAACTTGAAACTTTAAACCTGAAACTTGAAACAATATCCGCCAAACAAAAAATAGGTATCGAGGAATTAAAAAACACCCTACTATCGTTTGTAAATACGGGTGCACTTAGAAATAATGAAACGATTGTAACCAATACACGTCATTACGATTCGTTGTTAAAAGCTTTAGAAGAAGTGCAAAAAGTAAAATGGGGCTTAGATGCGGGTATTTCTTCCGATTTAATGGCTATCGACATCAGACAAGCGTTGTTTTATTTTGGTGAAATTACAGGAGAAGTGACCAATGATGAATTGCTAGGCAATATTTTTGCTAATTTTTGTATTGGGAAGTAAAGTTCCCTTTAAAATAATAAACACTAGCCACTCCATAAAAGAGTGGTTTTTATTTTTATTTACTTCGTGGGCACGGAAAACATTTCCGCTATCGGGTATCTAGTACATTACCTTATTTAGTTTTTTCCATAAAAACTATTTTACAATTATTTTTAACTATAATTAACTTAACACCATTACCAATGAAAGATCTATTCAATTTAAAGTTTACAAACCACATTTTTTTTAACTTATCTTCTCCTATGTAATATATCAAATTATTAAAATCTTCAAAACTCGGATTTTTAATTCTAATCAATGATTCCAAATAAATTAAAAGTTCTTTTTCAGAAGTAAGAAAATCTTTAAAAAGCTCAGGTTCTTTTTCTATATCAAAAAGTTCATATTTAGTAAGAAAAGTTAGTTTACCTTCAAAAAAATCAAGTTGTTCTTGACTCATACTTCTAATTTCTGCTTCCTCTTGTGAATAACTAGTAAAAGAGTAAAATGTAAATATAAAAGCTAAAAAAAATGTTGTTTTGTTCAAATTAATCATATTTAATAATCTTCAAGTCTTAAATGCATAATAGACTATATTCTAAATTTTTAAATCAATCTTAGTTGAAGAAACACTAGGTTTCATTTCTTCAAAAATAAATAAAAACCACTCATAATGAGTGGTTAAATACCATAAAATAAACTATGATTACTATTTAAAATCGGAAATTCAATCCAAATTCATGCGTACCATTATCATATTTATTGATATCGCTTAAATTAGATTCGTAAGCGTACCCTAACTGTAATCGGTCTTTAATAGTGATATAAAAAAGTCCACCTATAGCGCTATCTAAACGATAATTAACTCCTAAATCAAACTTTTCAAAAAATTGAACGGTAGCAGTAGCATCTGCAATTATTTCTTCCTGTGAAAAACGTACTAAAGTAGATGGAATTAGTTTTATCTTATCTGATATATCAAAATAATACCCTCCAGAAATATAGAATTGTACATTATTATTGGCTTGTGTGGCTACTCCATTTTCATCTGCAATTCTATCGGTTTCAAAAAGTCTTGGAACAGATAATGAGGCATAATATTTTTCATTCTTCACATAAAAACCTACTCCCATATTTGGATTAAAATAATTTGGATCTTTTGAAAGATAAGGATCTTTTGGTAAGTTTAGTTTTCCAAAATCTATACTTACAAACGAACCACCGGCTTGTAACCCAAATAATAAATCTGTTTCTTTTCCAATTTGAATCCCATAAGATAAAGAAGCAAATAATGAAGTATTACTTTCAATAAATACTTTATCAGCAATAACTATTGTCCCAATTTTCATTTTTTCGTTTAAAGGAATACCTAAACTGATGCTTTGTGTTTCGGGTGCATAATCAATCCCTAAAAACTGACTTCTAAAATTTGTGGTAATAGCTACTTTTTCTTCATTTCCAAAAGCTGCAGGATTGAAAAATGATGTGTTATATCGATATAGTGAATAGGTTGGTTCTACTTGAGCATTTATTTTTATGCTTATAAAAGAAGTAAATAGAAGTAAATAGAATGTATGTAGTTTCATAATCTTTTTATAAAATTTAGTAATTAATATATAACCAGCCTTTAATAAATAAAGATCCATCTCCAAAAATGTTGATTACAAAATAATAAGAACCAACAGGTACTAATTCTCCCGTATTGTTCCTTTTTCCTGACCAATCATTTTGATAATTTGTAGCATTAAAAACCTCAACTCCATTTCTATCAAATATTTCAACTTTGGCTTGAGGGAAATTGGTAATATTCTCTATTACCCAAGTATCATTCTCACTGTCGTCATTAGGTGAAATTCCTAAAACAGGTGTCACATCCGGATTTAATTCAACATCACAAGGATCTGCTATACCGTCTAAATCTAAATCGAATCCTGTAAAAGAAACATAAGCATTACCTGTTGCACTATTTCCATGACTATCTATAACTGTTAGGGTAACCAATTGTGATTCATCTAATCTTGGACAAGAAAAAGTATCAACATTGAGTTGAAAACTTTGTATTCCACAATTATCATAACTTCCATTATCAATCATTTGTGGTGTAACAGTAGCATTTCCAAAAGTATCTAAAGGAATAGTGATATCTTGTGTTAGTACAACAGGAAGACTATTGTCTTGGATTGTAACAAGTGCAGTTGCGCTGTTATTATTTCCACTCGCATCAATTACTGTAAGAGTCACTACAACGGGTATATCGACATCTGTACAATTAAAAGTTTCTTTATCTAAAGTCATAGATACGAGAGAACAATTATCATAACTTCCATTATCAACCATACTTGGAGTTAAAATGGCGTTACCAAAATTATCTAATACAAGCGTTATATTTTGAGCTATTGCTGTCGGATTTTCGTTATCCTCTACAGTAACTATTTGGGTACAAGTAGCTGTATTTCCTGCATTATCGGTTGCAATCCAAGTCACTATAGTATTTCCAATAGGAAAAGTGGTTGGAGCATCATTCGTTAGGGTTGGATTACCACAATTGTCGGTTGCTATTGCCATTCCGATAGATGCTGAAGAAGTACACAAACCTGCATCGGTAGTTAAAGTGACAGCAGAAGTGCAAGTAATTACTGGATTTTCGTTATCCTCTACAGTAACTATTTGGGTACAAGTAGCGGTATTTCCTGCATTGTCGGTTGCTGTCCAAGTAACGGTAGTATTTCCAATAGGAAAAACCGTTGGAGCATCATTTGTTAAGGTTGGAGTACCACAATTGTCGGTTGCTATTGCCATTCCGATAGAAGCTGAAGAAGTACATAAACCCGCATCGGCAGTTAAAGTGACAGCAGAAGGACAAGTAATTACTGGATTTTCGTTATCCTCTACGGTGACTATTTGGGTACAAGTAGCGGTATTTCCTGCATTGTCGGTTGCTGTCCAAGTCACTGTCGTATTTCCAATAGGAAAAACCGTTGGAGCATCATTCGTTAGGGTTGGATTACCACAATTGTCGGTTGCTATTGCCATTCCAATAGATGCTGAAGAAGTACATAAACCCGCATCGGCAGTTAAAGTGACAGCAGAAGGACAAGTAATTACTGGATTTTCGTTATCTTCTACGGTAACTAATTGGGTACAAGTAGCGGTATTTCCTGCATTGTCGGTTGCTGTCCAAGTAACGGTAGTATTTCCAATAGGAAAAACCGTTGGAGCATCATTTGTTAAAGTTGGAGTACCACAATTGTCGGTTGCTATTGCCATTCCGATAGAAGCTGAAGAAGTACATAAACCCACATCGGAAGTTAAAGTGACAGCAGAAGGACAAGTAATTACTGGATTTTCGTTATCCTCTACAGTAACTATTTGGGTACAAGTAGCGGTATTTCCTGCATTATCGGTTGCAGTCCAAGTCACTGTAGTATTTCCAATAGGAAAAACGGTTGGAGCATCATTTGTTAGAGTTGGATTACCACAATTGTCGGTTGCTATTGCCATTCCAATAGAAGCTGAAGAAGTACATAAACCCGCATCGGCAGTTAAAGTGATAGCAGAAGGACAAGTAATTACTGGATTTTCGTTATCCTCTACGGTAACTATTTGGGTACAAGTAGCTGTATTTCCTGCATTATCGGTTGCAGTCCATGTAACGGTAGTATTTCCAATAGGAAAAGCCGTTGGAGCATCATTTGTTAAGGTTGGACTACCACAATTGTCGGTTGCTATTGCCATTCCAATAGAAGCTGAAGAAGTACATAAACCCGCATCGGCAGTTAAAGTGACAGCAGAAGGACAAGTAATTACTGGATTTTCGTTATCCTCTACAGTAACTATTTGGGTACAATTAACTGTATCTCCTGAATTATTGGATACGGTCCAATTAACTGTGGTATTCCCTAATGGATAAATACCTGAAGCATTATTTGAATTGGTAATATCATTTATAGCATACAATCCACAAGAAACATTACCTGTATTCCAAGCGGTATTAACATCGCAATTGATTAAAGTTCCATCATTACCGTTTCCAGTTGCATCAATAGTAGTACTACTACCAATTGTCTCATCTAATTTATAATAAGCTACTAAGTTGGCATTCGTTTCTAAAACGCAAGTATTCATATTGGCAATTATATCAGCATTACTTCTCTGAAGATTCCAAATTCTTATTTCATCTATCTTTCCTCTAAAAAATTGAGCTCCATCAGTTCTACTACCAATTGTCATGCTATTATTTTGTCCTGAACTACTGCCTCCTCCATTAGAAGTAGCCTGTGGTGAACCATTGATTAAAACGGTTATGGATTTAGTAGTAGCATTCCAAATAAACGCTGTATGTACCCATTGATTTATTGGAAGTATATAAGACGTATTGACGCTATGGGTTATTCCATTTTCATTAACAAAAAAATACAAAATACCAGAAGAATTGACTAATGAACTAACAAAATTTGCTCCATCAAGCTGCGCAAAAAGTAATCTACTAGTTGAACTACTAGGTGCTGTTCTATTTACCCACATTTCGATTGTAAAATCAGTAGTAGCAATTGCGTTAAATAAAGCTGGAAGAGGTGTTTCCACATAATCATTTGTACCATCTAGTAATATTGCATTACCAGAAGAAGAGTACTCAAAATTAGGCAATGTTATTGTTGCATTGCATAATCCCGTATCGTTACCAACAATTATATTTTCTGGAGAGACAACTTTAATATAACTCGTTTTGGTTAGTGTTCTAGAACATCCATCCAAATCGGTTGCAGTTAAACTCAGAGTATAATCTCCTGGTGCTGTATAAATATGTGTTGGATTTTGTACATTGGAAACAGGTGATCCATCTCCAAAATTCCATTGCCAATTAACTATGGGTGCAGAAGAAGTTGAAGTATTTGAAAATACTACATTGTCATTTGGTAAAAGTAACGTATGATTTACATCAAATTCCAAATTAGGTCCAATAACTTGAATCATATTGGTAAAAGTATCTGTACTTGAATTTCCAAAACTATCAGTTACTGTTAAAATAACGGTATAATTACCACTATTTTGATAGCTATGTGAAGGATTTTGATCTGAAGAAGTAGTACCGTCTCCAAAATCCCATAACCAATTTACAATAGGCGCTCCGTTTGCTACAGAAGTATCTGAGAAATTCACATGAAAGGGCGCACAACCAAATGATTGATTTCCCACAAAATTGGCTACCGGTTTTGAAATTTTAATGAAATCGACTTTTGTAATAATATCAGATGTACCAATAACCGTATCCCCTACTTTTAAAGTAACCGTGTAAGCTCCTGTTGCATTATATGTATGAATTGGGTTTTTAGCAGTTGAAGTAAATCCATCTCCAAAATTCCATTGCCACGTGTCTGGTAAAGTGGATTGATCTGTAAAAAAAACAGTAAGAGGTGTATTATTTCCTATTGTTGGACTTGCGCTAAACTGCGCAATTGGAGTTGTTTGAGCAAATAACAAACCAATTCCTAAAACAAAAAATAATCCTGTGATAAAAGTATTTTTTATATTCATGATTGAAAATTTTATTATCACAAAACTATATTGATAGGAGTTTTTAAAAAATACGTATCAATAGCAAAAATTACGTAGGTTACGTATAAAAAAAAGACCCTAATCCAAAGGATTAAAGTCTTTTAAATTCAGTTATTGAGAATTTAGATTAAGAAGGCTAAATTAAAATTATATTTTTTCCCAACCTCCATCACCACCAGCTCCTCCTAATCCCAATTTACCTGAAGGCATACCTCTAAAATCTCCTATAGGTGTTCCATCTTTTCTAAAGAAAACGACTAAAACTACTCCTAATGCTGCTTCACCTGCAGTTACACCTGCAGAAGTGGTATCTGCCCAAAGTTTATCCCAACTCGTATAACCAGTAGATAATGTTCCTTTGCAATTATCGACATCTATCAATCCAGCTCCATAAACTCTATGCTCCCACTTATAAGGATATTTTTTTGTATCAGTTGGGTGACATTTTAATTTACCGTCAAACCCAAATAATTTAAAATCTAAAACGGCATCAATTGGGACTAATAGTTTTGCTCTTTCTGATATATAATTATCAACCTTTCCTGCGGTCATAGAGCTGCTTAATGTTTTTCTCAAAAGTACGTCATCTACTTTTGAGGTTTCTTGTTTTTCTTGTAAATCATTCATGTTTTTTCTTTTTAAATTAGATGTTTATTTATTGAATTGTTTTGTAATTCATTTACTTTCAAAAAAACAGTTTATTTCAATTGAATTCTTTTGTCGACAACCGTTGTGTTTTGTTATCAACTAACAAAATTTACAACGTTAAAAACCGACTTCTTTTCAAATAAAAAAATTACTTTAACATGAATGCAAGTTCAACTTTTTAAGTAAATCATAAAATACGTAGGAAACGCAATTATTGCGTAGTTTACGTAGAAAAATAAATGTTCATTTACTTCAACAGAAGAAAATTAGTAAGGAAAGAATTTAGAAAAGTAACTATAAAGTTTTAATAATCTCTTTATAATCGTTTGCCCATTGATTTAAGGTGTCTTGAGATGGCTCTAACTCTAATTTTGCTATAATATTTGCTCTATGTTTTTCGATGGTTCTTTTTGAAACTTTTAATGTATCACATATTTCAGCAGAATTTTGTCCTTGTGCTATAAGTCGAATTATTGTTCTTTCTGAAGGGGTTAGCAAAGCGACTTTTCTAAGTTCATTATCTACAGTATGTTTAATATCTTCTTGAAATGATTTACTAAAATAAAATTCGTCAAATAAAACAGCTTCAATACAATTCTCTATTTCTTCTAGATTATCTTCTTTCAGTAAATAACCATGAGTACCTACCTTTTTAGCTTGAACAATAAAACCTTTTTCTTTGTGATAAGTCATTACAATAAACTTAGTGTCTAATTCTAAAGTTGTACAATTTTTAATAACTTCAAAACCATTTAAAAAAGGCATTTCTATGTCAAGCATTGCTATTTTTGGTTTATGCAAAGCAATCAACTCTACTGCTGAAGCACCATTATTTGCTGTAGCAACAATAGTATAACCTGCATTTTCAAGTTCCTCAGTTAATCCTTTTAACATAATAGGATGATCGTCTGCAATGATAATTGAAATCGCTTTTTTATTCATTTTATTTATCTGTTAAAAAAGAGCAAAATACAATTAATCTTTCTAAATGGGAAATGTTAATTGTGTGATTGTTCCTTCATTTATAGTAGAAATAATATTGAGTTTACCTATAATTATTTTACTTCTTTCGATTAAAGACTTCATTCCTAAGCTTTTAGATGTTTTTACTTCCTGTTCAAAATCAAAGCCTTTCCCATTGTCTTCAATACTCACTTGTATAGATGATTTAACTTTATGAATATCAATAGTTACGGAAGTAGCATTGGCATGTTTTATGATATTACTTAGAACTTCTTGAACAATACGATATAAGTGCAGTGCTTTATTCTTATCTAAAAAAGAATCAATGGGCTCAATATCAACTGTAAAGAAAAGATCTGTATTAGCATCTATGGAAGTAATCAAATCAGTTATTCCAGCTGTAAACCCTAATCTTTCTAATACAACTGGATGTAATCCTTGGGAAATAGTCCTAACATTTTGTAGCGTATCTTTGGCTAAAGCTTCAATACTTTCGTCTTTATCTTTAGATTTTCGTGTTAATAACATGAGTTGTTGCCCTACGCTATCATGCAGTTCTAAAGCTACTCTTGTACGCTCTTCTTCTTGTGCAATAATAATGTCTTGTGTAAATTTTTCCTGAGCTTTTTGTTCCTTTTTGGCAAAATTACGAGAACGAAGGATGTATAAAAATGCAAATAGACTAACTAATGCTAAGCCACCAAACCCAGTCCATTGTTGCATAATTCTATTTTTAGAGTCTAATAAAGCAATATTGGCTTTTTGATTTTCGATAGTTAAATCTCTTTTTTCTGTTTCGTATAAAGTTTGATAATAAGCTAGCACTCTCATTTTTTGTATATTATCAATAGAATCTTTAATATGAGTATAATTTTTATAATGAAATAAAGATTTTTCAGAGTTACCTATTTTTTCATATGTTTTGGCTAAAAAATGCTCCCCTTCTTGAATTTCTTCATATTGCTTTCCTTGTTGTTTTAAATCTAGATAACGTTTGCCATAATCAATCGCTTTTTCATAATCTCCTTTAACAAATAACAGTTTCTTTTTAGCTTCAAGGTAAAAGGATTCATTATAATCTTTAGTATATTTTTCAGGATCAGATTCTAATTCTTCTAGTATAGATTGAGCTAAAATAATGCTGTCATTTTCTGCATAAGCAACAGCTAATGTCGATTTAAAAACGGGGTCAAAATAGTTTCTATTTTCCGAAGCTTTGTTGTGCTCCAATGCTAATTTCAAATGATGAATTCGTTCCTTTTGCAAATTCATTTTATTATCATCTGCAGCCATATTATAATAAATCATTCCTGTATTCGGATACGATTTTAATTCTTTTGCCAATTGAATTTGCTCTTCTCTTTCTTTTCTTGATTGTTCATAAAAACCAATTTTACTATACAAAATAGACATAGAGACTTTAGCATTAATCCAATTAAAAGTATCTTTCTTTTTTTGAAAATCTGCAATTACCTCTTTAAGGTTCATAGAACCTTTTCCAAAATCGCCTTTATCAATATATACTACTGCTTTTTTAAATTTTAAAGTTCCAATAAAATTAGAATTGATTTTTTGAGCATATTCATAGGCTTTATCATAAGCTTTTAAGGAAGCATCGAAATCACCCATATAATAATAGAAACTACCCAAATAAGTATAGTAGTCTTCTAAAATATATGGTTTAGTAACTCGCTTTAATAAAGGTTGAGTGGTTCTAATTATTTGTTTGCATTCTTCAAAATTTTTGAAACTATAATCAAAATAATTTATAAGGTTTGCGGTTTGTTTTACTATTATGTTAACCGAATCTAATTCTTTTGCATACGAAATAGTTGCTCTTATTATTGAATCATTTTCTAGTGCATTATTGAAAACATAATAATCGGAAATACTATCTAATAATTTGAGACGATATGGGCCATTTTCTTTTTTAACAGTAATTTTCAATTGATTAATCTTCTTTTCAAAATCTTTATCTTGGGAAAAAGAATGTATAAAAACAAATAAAAGAATTATTATAAACTTTGTTTTCATTATAGCTAATCTTATTTTAATTAGTAATCGAATGTTGCAATTTTTTAAATTGCATTGTAAGATAATTTATTTATAATTAAAGCTTTAAATTATAAACTGTAAAAATAAAATTTTTAAGAAGTAAATGTTGTAATTCGTGTTTTTTTAATGTTATTTTTTTGGTAACAAGAATAATCTTTAAAAATTATTATTCTAAAATAATAATACAAAAAAACCACTTCTGAAAAGTGGTTTAATATAATAAAAACTTGTTTGCTAATTAATTGGCTCTTATATAAAGTAAAGCTGCTATCATTAAAATACAAGATAAAAAAAGACCTATTTCGCTGAGTGTTATATTTTTATTTTTCATTGTAATATGTTTTAGTGAGTATAAACCTTTGGTTTGTGTTCCTTTTCTGAGAATTGCTATTGTTCTTTTCATTTTTTGTCATGTGTTTGTTTTGTTAATGCGTTGTGGCAGTTATTTGACTCGGTTCCAAATCATTATTTTGTTAAATAAACCACTTAGAATGCGTAATCGTAATGTATTGTCATCTATTAATTTTAATAAAGCTTCAAATTCAGAGCCTTGTTTTTCATCTAAAAAAGTACCTCCATATAATTTTGTTGGTGTCTTTTTTACCATTTGAATTAAAATCACTTTACCTAATGTTTCTTTGTTTTCACTAGCCTTAACTTTTGCATAATAAAAAGCTTCTTGCTTATATATTTCAACTTTAAGTTTTCCTTCATTGGTTTGCCAATCTCCAACAAATTGATCTTGCCCTACTGCTTGCCCGAGCATTACGAACATTAAAATAAAATATAGTATTCTTTTTTTCATGATGTTTTAATTTTATGTTTTTCTATTCTATTTTAAAACAATCGTTTCAAAATAATTTCAAACGATTATTAGTATTTCATTCCACTCATTTATCTGAAACAATCATTTCAAAAAAATTAAAACGCTTTGAATAAACATTTTAAAATTATTTATTTTGAAATAATCATTTCAAATAAGAAAAAATAAAAAACACTATTTACTAATGTTTTTTATTAAAAATGTCGCCATTTTTTTTATCTTAATAGGATCTCTATGCAAAATATAAGCTTGTTTCCATCCCGTAAAAGAAGTCATTATATATTCTGATAATAAAGTAGGATCCTCAGAATTATCTAATGCTCCTTCTTCCATAGCTTTTTTTACAATTTCTGTAATATAACTAATAAAAACCTCATTTTTTTTTGTTAATAATTGTCTTATTTCAACATCTTCTGAGGCCATTTCAAAAATAGATTTCACTCCTAAACAACTCTTTTCAGTATCTACTATTGAAGCAACTTTATCATTTATGAGGTTAATCAAAGCCTGCATAGCAGTTTTTTCTTTAGCAACTTTTTGTTTTAATTCACACATGGCTGCTTCAAAATAAGTGCTAATACATTTCATAAATAATTGTCGTTTATCTCCAATTGTATTGTATAAGCTACTTCGATTGATTTGCATAGCATCAACAAGATCTTGCATTGAAGTTGCATTGTAGCCTTTTTCCCAAAAGACATTCATTGCTTTTTCAATTTTTTCAACTTCATTAAATTCTACACAACGTGCCATTCTTATTCTCGATTTGGTTACAAATATATAGCTTTTTTTGAAACGAGTGTTTCAGAAAGCATTTTTTATCATTTTTTTAAGATTTTAGGAATAATATATTATGATAAAGAATAGTCTTCCCACCAATGGAAGTGGTTTTGATTAGCAATTGTTTGAATTTCACCTAATTTTGGCAAATGAAATGAACAGTTTTTTTCTTCCGCTTGTTTTACAAATCTAATTACAGGATCAGTCCATGAATGTTGTGCTAAAGCAAAACCACCCCAATGTACAGGAATCATATTATTAACTCTTGCATCTATGGCAGCTTGTACACTTTCTTCTGGAAACATGTGTATTTGACTCCAATTCTCATTGTACTGTCCGCACTCCATAAATGCAAAATCAAAAGGTCCTAATCGTTTGCCTATTGCTGCAAAATGTGGACCATATCCACTATCCCCGCTAAACCAGATATTCGCTCCTTCTGTTTTTATTACCCATCCACCCCATAAAGATTTAGCTCTATCCGTTAATCCTCTACCAGAAAAATGACGTGTAGGTGTAAAAGTTATACTCATAGAATTAAAATTCTGATTTTGCCACCAATCAAATTCTATAATTCTTTCAGGATTTATTCCCCATTTCTCGAGATGTCTCTTAACTCCTAAAGCCACATAAAACTGTTTGGTCTTTGTTTTAAGTTTTTGAATACTATCATAATCTAAATGGTCATAATGATCATGAGAAATTAAGATTAAATCAATATCGGGTAAGTTATCTATTAATTTTAAAGTGTCTTCAGAAAAACGTTTAATTGGAAAAGGAGCTATAGGTGCAGCGTTACTTCCAAACATAGGATCAATCAATATATTCATAGCATTTACACGCAATAAAACAACTGAATGCCCATACCAAATATAACTAACCGTGTCCTTATTTTCTTCAAATAATTTCTTATCAAATGGAATTATGGGCAAAAATTGTCCTGGTTCTCTATCCTTTTTTTCAAAAAATTGTTTGTATAATATTTCAGGTAATTTTCGTAATGAAATAGCCATAGATGTAGGTTCACTATTCACAAATTTTTCACCATTCCATTGTGGAGATTCCTTGAAATTATCTTTTTCTTTTTTACTAATTTTTGCGCCAAATTGTTTTTGCATTTGTCTTTTTTAAAATAATAATCGAAATTAAAAATAATCTCTTTTACTTTTTCAATTTTAGCTTAACTTTAAGTCATTTGAATAGTAAGGATAACAAAAAAATGATTTTAGCTATTCCGCATGCTTTAACTTACTTTGTAAGTGTTCTAACATGATTTGGTATTTACTAAATTCAATTAACATAGCTTCATCTTGTGTTGTATCAATTAACTCGTCAATAATATCATTTATAATGACCAATTTATTATTGGCTTTTTTATATTCTTTAACAGCCATAGCATCTAAAATGGTTTGTATTTCTCTATGAAGAAATTCAATTTTGTCCTGATTCATCCTTGTTTTGGTTAAATTTTGTTACAATAGCTTTCCTTTTTTCTTTTAAACTATTTTTAGCTTCTCTTTCTCTGATCTTTTTATCATCAGCTTTCTTTTTGTGTGCTTTTCGATTGGTTTCGTTTCTTCTCCCCATTACAAATATGATTTTTTAATATTTATAAATGATTCGTCGGTTTCCAATAACTTATCAATAATATGTTTACGCAATTCATTTAAATCATCAAAAATAAGATGTTTAGACCAATTTTCTTCAGTAAGTACTTCTTTAACAACTTGAATTCTTTTAGCTGTTGCCAATGCATCTCTTATTATCCAATGAGGGTGATAATTAGGATGATTTTTATGCTGAAAACTTACTTCATTAGTAAGCCAATTTATTTCAATGTAAAACAGTTTATCTTTATCATTATTGGGATAAAAATCGACCCAATTGGCATAACCTATTTTAGGTTCAAAATTATTTACCTTTTTGTCATTACTTTTGAGTCTCCATCGACAATTAGCCGCTCTCCCCCAATGATTAGACTTTCTATATACACCCTTTTCTGTAAAATAATAACTACTTCCCGATTTACTTTTATAACTCATAGACAAATTTGCCATTTCTTTTTCTGTTACTTCTTGAAATTCGCAAAAAGTGTATTTGTGAAAGTTATGTCGATTATATATCATTCTATTTCTCCTAATTTTAATTGCCAAACGTTTTTTGTTTGTGTACCAAAATGTTTCTCACTAGGAAAAAAATAAACTTTTTGTTTTATTGAATATTGATTAGAATTTCCATTTTCAGAAACCTTTATTTCATATTGAAAAAGAAAAAAAGTATCAAAGCTCAATCTTTTTTTAAACCCTAAAAGTTCAAATGAAACGTTTTTTTGCCTGCATTCTGATAAAAATTCATTCAAAGCTTTTTCTTTATCTAACGGTTGGATTAGATTTTTTAAAAGTATATTTTCATTTAAAAACAAATTTCTGATACTAACATCAATTTCTTTTTTAATCGCTTCATCATGGGTAGTCA
>NZ_LR733575.1 GCF_902506265.1 Flavobacterium sp. 9AF
GAATAATAATTATATGTAACATAAAAACCACCTAGTGAATTATATATTGAATCTTTTTTCTCAATTACAGGATAAGGTTTGGGATATAAAATATGAACTACATTGAATAACTTTTCAGATTGATAAGAAGTATATTTATACAAAAAAGGGTTTAACAAATTTAATAATTCCTTATCTTTATTCCATTCTTTTTCAGGCAAATCACTTCTGAGTCTTATATACAAACCTAAATTATAACTAATAAAAAAAGAAAAAAGTAGAAATGAGATAAGCAATAACAGGAGACTAACCTTAAATCTTGTTTTTTCAGAATGTTTTTCTTTAGTTCGTCGTAGTAATTGTAAGCTAAATAGAATTGAGAAAGTACATGTGATAAAAAAATGAGAGATAGATACATCATCATAAAATTTAAACCTGTAATATTCTGAATACTTGTCTATGTTTTTTAAGCCTTCAAAAGTACAATATCCATATATAAAATAAGTTAGATGAATGATAATTAAAATAACAAAAGAGGTGATTAAAAAACGTTTCATTTTTTTGAGCATAATAAATAATGTTTATTTATATTTTTCTTGCGAAAATATCTCAAATAGGGATGACAATTAAATAAATCAATATTTACTCTAACCATAAAAAGTCTTTCATTTGAACATTCAATACAGATAAATTGATTGTTATTTTAGATTTTATATCACTTCAAATTCAGTTTTGCCTTTTGGAATGTAAAAGGTAATGTCAAGCATCAATTCTTCTTGGGTATTTTCATTCAATAAATAAAGAGCAGATTCTCCATTTGGTTTTTTAAAACTAGCAACTTTTCCATGACCACAAATATGTAACACACTATTAGAATCAACTGGCATTATCTTAAAACCATTTTTAAAATCATCAATTAATTCACTGGTTCTAGACAATGCTTCTTCTTTTGACAAATACATCGATTTGACCATATTTTCTTCTCTTTTGGCAATTGCTTTTACAAAAGAATCGTAATTTTTACTTTTTATAAAATCTGATATATCAGCATAAACTTTAAAAAGTTTTTTATTTATGTCTTTTACATCTTTCAAGTTTTCACCTTTTTCCCAAGCATT
Organism: Flavobacterium sp. 9AF; assembly: GCF_902506265.1. Taxonomy (GTDB): domain Bacteria; phylum Bacteroidota; class Bacteroidia; order Flavobacteriales; family Flavobacteriaceae; genus Flavobacterium. The sequence goes on from NZ_LR733575.1 coordinate 1,098, forward strand.
CAACTCGTAAGGAACCTCAGCAAAAAAAGTACTATGATAATTAATCACTGGTAAAATTTTATCCTCTTCGACTTTTTGTGATTGATAAGCTCCAAACATTTCTTTAAAATTAAAATCGTTTGTTACATCAAATAACTTTATATCAAATTTTAATTCAGCTTTAGTATCTATTTTTGTCTCACCTAGTAACGGTAAAATAGAAACAGTAATAGTTTGTTCGCCACTTTTTAGGATAGCATAATTTATAGGAATGGTAGAAGCAACTTGTCCTTCTATATTCATTATTATAACTGGATAATCATTTACTCTTATCTCAAACATACAAGCAGAAGCACTAAAATCTATTGTATAATATGGTAATGTTTTCATAGAATGAGTTAGTTATATGTTTTTATTAATCTATCAATAACTAATTCTGGACTATTCGCTTGAGTTGTTCTTACTTTATTGGAAACAATATAAATAAGTGAAGCAATACTTCTTACTCCATCTGTATATTCGTACGATTGTGAAGCCACAATTGCTAAATCATTTTGTAATATCCAAACATATGTAGAATAGCCAAGTAATTGACCCTCATCATTTTCAGCTGGTATAGGTTTTAGAACTTTTGGTTCTCCATTTATTTTTTTCAATTCATTTAGAATTGCTATGCTCTCTTGTGTATCTTCAATTGAAAGAACAATACCTTCAATTTTTTCATTATTAGGTTCTTTAGTCAACACACCTATTTTACTCAACACCATATCATCTGGGTTAGAATTTACAAATTCTACACTCCCATATTTGAATCGATTAACTTCATTAGTATAAATAAAATTAAGAGTGGTGTTTATTTCATTTGCTTCAGACATTAAGTTTGCATCATTAAAGAAGAATTTTTTTGATTGCGTTAAATCAATTTTATCAATTGAAACCTTATCATTTTCTTTACAAGAATTCATTGTAAAACTTATTATTAATATTGACAATATTTTATTCATTTATCTTAATTTTTAATTAACGGAATTTCAGCACTTATTCCAAATAATTCTTCTAAACTTTTAATAATATCGAATTTCGGTATTACTTCATTGTATTTCCCTTCAGAAATAACACCTTCATCTGTTGTTTTAGGTTTTGTTCCCAAGATTGTTTTTTTAGACGAAAGTCCCACTTTACCTTTAATAACGTACTCAGCATTTAATCCATCAAAACCTAATTGAGGTTTATAAATGAGTCCCTTAGAATCATAATTAACTTTATGTCCAAATGTAACAGCTGCATTTCCTTTTCCACTTACTTCGAAATAAGCATCAGCCTTAACAACAATTAAGCTTAACTCAGCTTTTACCCAAATACCAGCTTTTAATTCAAGTTTTAAAGTATTGGTAAGTTCCAGTTTCCCTTTGGTTGATTCTCCAGTGTCGTTTTCAGTATTAAAAGAAAATCCGATAGCTGTTTTAATAACACTAGAAATTATTAAGTCAATATAGACATCTGATGATGCTTTAAAACCTACAGAATCGTTTCCTGCACTAATACCAGTATTCATTTTCCCTTTAATTATACTATAAAGACGTACAGCTCCAGGTGCTGCAGTTCCTCCACTAACAGCTCCTGCTACTAATCCAACAGCAGTACAAAGTAAATCAATTGTTAATTCGAGACCTATTAAAGGGTCCGCATTAAAAGAAATATCGACATTAGTACCTATGACTTTTTGAGTATTATTCTTTTTTGTCGTTTTTTCTAAAGACCAAACTCCTTTAATATTTAAATTAGGTGGTTTAACAGCTATAGTCATGGGCAAACCCTTAAAACCCATATTTCTTATTTGACCTTTCGTCTTACTAGTTATTCCTTCAGATATTGCTCCCAATGATGAAAATAAACTATATAATTTTTTAAATTTTGTCTCATACTCAGCTTTAAATTCTTTATTTCTAATAAAAGTTCCATTATCATTTTTGTCCCATTCTCCTTTTAAACTAAAACCAAATGAGGCATCTTTTTGTTCCCATCTTTTTTCAGCTCCAATTTTACCTGCTTTCTTTTGAAACTCTTTAACTTTTGTCTCTGGTTGGTTTTGCCATTTTACACTGAGCTCATTAGTTAAGTTTAAAAAAAAGGTCAATGTCCATTTAATATCTGGATAGGCTTTCATTAAAACTGTAGCATTATTGTATTCAGAAAAATAACGACAAGAATGTATAAAAACATTATATTTTTCTGCAGAATCAACACCATTACCTGTTATCCCTTCAATTAAATTCCATTTTGGCCATATATATTGCAATGGTGCTACATTCCATGTTGACAAAGCTGAATGTACAGGAATAACAACAGAACTTCCGCTTTTAACTAAAGGTGTCTTATATTCTGAAGAAGTGACCTTAACTTCCTTTTTGTGTTTATCTTTATCTCTAAAACAAGCATCAGTTTGAAAGCCTGTAATATCAAACAAAATATCTTTATCATGACTAGGCACAATGGTTTCGTAAATTATTGTAGCCGCAGTGTGACTGAAATATTTAAAAGAAATATCAACTCTTCTGGCTTCTACATATATTTTTTCATCCTTATATTTTAAGTTGTCCGCTCCGCTTTTATTATCGGATGCATTAATTTCTCCTTTCCCTGTTGATATAATCCTTCTCGGATCCAATTTACCATCTATAAAGAATTTTTTTACTGCATCACTTCTTTTTTGAGAAAGCGATTTATTATACTCCATTTTACCAATTACACAAGCATATCCATCGATAGTTATGGTGGAATGTTCGTGTTCAAGAAGGAAATTTAAAGTATTATTCAATTTTTCATTTCCTTCTTTTGTTATGATATCGCTATCAAATCCAAAGAAAATGGTTTTAGTTACTTCTTTTTGGGGGTTTGCTACGTCTTTTAATCCTTTACCCTTATCAAAAATTAGAGTAGTGGTTTTTTCCATTTTCCCCTCTTTTTTTTGAGTTTCGGTTATGGAAATAGTATCAAATTTACAAGGTTCATATCTAACAGCACTCACATTAGGTTGACCTGTTTTTGCAGCGGTATTGTTTTGAGGTGGTTGAGGATTATTTGCTACTAACTTATTTTTTATACGTAAAAAACGAGCATGTTCCTCATCATTATTATTATCTACTATATATTTACCTGTTGCTTGATCTTTAACTTTTATATAAAATTTTTCTTCATCCTGAATATTATTGACTAAACCTTGCCATGTTGAGGTGTTTTTAATTTCAAGATTTACCTCTCCGTCTCTTACTTTAACATTCGTAAAAGTAAAAATTAATTTATCACTCCTTAGTGTTTGAATATTGTATATTTCGACTATTAATCTATCTCCATTAAGACCTTCTGTTGACAAATTCAAATGAATAATATTACCATAAGAAAACACATATGATTTACGCACATCCTCGCCTCCATTTGAAGTGGCCCATTTACTTGAAACAATTTTTTTATCACACAATCCGTTTATATATAAACCGGTTATATTTGGATCCGTTTTACCCGACAAACTTGCTTCTAAATAATAACTATAAGAACCGCATAACTTTTTAGGCAGTTTAATAGCATAAATTTGATTAGATGGAATGATTTTTTTCCAAATTATAACTTTTCTATCTTGCTCTTGCCAAATCCATGAGATATCTTTCTTTTTATCTTCAAGAGTAGTATCAGGAAGCCATTCGCTCACTTTAAACCAAACAAATTCATTGGGAGGAATAACTATTCTAGAAGAGAAATTAGACATCTTTTGAAATACTTTCCCTTGACCCGTCCATTGTATTTTTTTTACACCTTTTGCCATACTACTTAGAATTGTATTCAATATTTTCGTGTTGTAACGGTTGGTCATCCATAGTTTTAATATTAACCATTGGGTTTAATTGACTATGAATCTCTTCATTCGCATTTTGAGAGTTTTGTGAAGAACCTTCTGATTTTTGACCGTGTTTAGTGATAGAAATACAATCTGGTCCACCAATAGGACAAGTAGCTTTACTGTCTTCTAAAAGTATTTTACCTTGATTGGACAAAATTACTTCCTCATACATACCGCTCCATTTCGTGATGACTGCTTTACAAGGAAGATAATCGCTACTTGTAGGTTGTAGCTTGCATTTGCCAAAAGTGTTTTTCTCTAAAGTTTGACCAATTTCTTTGTCTGTTGCAATAAGCTTTTTAGACGCATCTTTGTCATTTGCATAATCTTTTGTTTGAGTGAGTACTTTTAACTTATCTGTTTTTGGTTCTACACTAAACTTACATTTGCATTCAGCTCCTTGCACAACGATATGCTTTTCGCTCATGTTGTTTTTTGTTTGTTTTTGTTGTCACATTAAAAATACAAATTAGAAGTTATAAAACCGCTAATTTTAATTACAAAACAGACACAACTATTTGTGTCTTTTTTTCAATATCTAATTCTACCGAACATTCTAAAAATAAAGATTCAATTACTTTTGTTTTAGCATTAATTAAATATACGGAACGATAATTACCCTTTGCTTTATTATAATCAGGATACAAAGCCCCATAATAAGGAACATTCAAATTATTTTCTAAATCAAGTTTTGACCTTTCATCTTTTAGTTCGCCATTTTGTTCGATTCGAATTGTATCATTTGTCTCTATAAATTCATTAATTTTTTGTTCAATATCATATTCCACTGCTTTACAATTTGGTAAAATAGGAAAAGAGATTTTTGTATTAAATCTATATTTATGTGAATAATATACAAAAACCGTATTAAAATAACTCGCTAAAAACCAATCTTTTTTTAAGCTATCAAAAAGCAAATTTTCGTCTGCTAGTGTTTTTTCATTTAAATTTAAATATTTTTCAACCCACTCCCCTTCATATTCATCCAAAATCGCTTCTTTTATTTTCTCCCATCTTTTATATATAGTTTCATAGTTATGAATCGCTATCCAATTACCTTCATTTGTTATGACTAATTCTAAAGGATATAATACACTACTTGTTTTTACAGCTAATTCATCTGCAATTGTATTAACTTCTTCATCATTAATATAAGTTATGCTTTTTTTATTTACTAAAAACAGTAAATTATCTTCATTTTTCTTTTCTAAATATTGTACTTCTACTTCAAATTTTATACTGTTTTTCTCTTTTCCAGAATATATTGTGTACATCACTCCATAATTCAATGTATTATTTGAAGGCGTTTGAGAAAGTTTATAATTATCATTCGTAAAAACTTTTTGCAGTAATGACAATTCTTTTTCATTAAACTCAGGATAGATATATAATTCTTTCAGATGATTAGGTAAGCTTACTCCTATGTAACTATCTGAATCACAAAAAACATTATGGAAACTTTTTATTTCATGTATACTTTTTTCTAATTTATTAGCAATACTTTCTAAAGTATCGTTTTTTTTTATCTTATACTTTTTATATTTAGGCTTCAATTTTTATTAAGATTTTAATAATAGATTCTCTTTCTATCACTATTTGGATCCATTCCTATACCTTCTCTTCTTGCTGACCAATGCAAATACTTGTTCCTTAGTTCAAATAAATCATTTCTCTCTTCAGATGACAAATCATTTGAAAGAAGATATTGTTTCCCAGAACCAAACACATAAGTCCTTAATTTGGCTTTTACTCTTTCTAATAAAGTGTCTGTTGACATATCATAAAAACTCTCCAATTTATCCGTATTAATATTTACCTGCTTGTTTTTGCTACTTTCACCCATAAAATGCAAAGGAATGTAGCTATATGATTTTTTTAAATTTCTTGTCCCTTTCAATGCCCAATATAAATTACCTCCTGTAATTTCTAATTGCTCTCTTTTGTACCAACCTTCATTTATCAGACGTTCAATTAATGGATTTAAATTGTTTCTAGATGTCCAAGACGTTTCAATTTCTTCAATCGTTTCAACTCCATCGTTATAACTTCCACCAATATCGGAATGTACTCCAGGAAATGTTTTTTGAATACCTACATGTGTATTAGTCAATGAAAAATTTTCTCTATGTTCATTTTCAGCCACATAATGAACCACATTACTTGCAGAGCCAATATCATTTAAGCTTAATTCCTCTACATCATTAAAATTAGGGAATGCGGAAAAATTTTTAGAATAGGAAGAAACAGTATCAAAAATACCTAAAAACCGAACCCTTACATTATCTACTTCAATTCCGTTCTCTTCTAATTTAAGACCTAAATGACCTCTTCGTGGAAATTCATCTCTTTGTGTAACAAAACCATCACTATCAGTATTTTGGAAACTGGTATATTCTCCAGAACCAGTAGCTTCCAAGATTGCTTTGTATTTTGCCTTATTTACTTCATGAACAAAGTTTCTTGCTGCTGCTGCGCCTCTACTAAAACCGTAAACATCTAATGTTAAAGTACTTACTCGTGTTGCACTTACTTTATTTTTCTCTTTTATTATTAAATCTACAATATTTTCACAACCTTTTCTTACTTTCCCTCTAATTCCTGTAGAGCCAGTTCCAAAGGCAAATCCCATAGTTGCATCTTTTTCCCTGTCTTCTGTACCAATTCCTTCTACATACGTTTTAAGCGGACTATCATAATATTTCCAAAGTCGTGCAACATTTGACCAATCATTATAATAACTGCTATCTTCTTTTTTTTCAACACCTTTCTTTTTGAAATGTTCTGAATTATTTAATTTTTCTTGAGTGTTGTTTTTATTGTTTAATGTTCCATCAAAGAAAACCCCAATCAGAACGTCTATTGCTCCTTTTGGTGGTTCAGGTGGAGAATAATCTCCAAAACTAATATTCGTTGCCATAGCTTACTAATTTTAAAGTTTTATTCAATAGTTAATCTGAAATTTTTAATTTCAATTTCTTGTGAAATGCTTTTTAGTTTAATTAAAACTTTTGATTTATCAATTACTTTAACTATAAAATTAATCTCTTCTATATCATTAAATCTTTTGTAAGCATTAAATAATTCATCTTCGTCAAACTTTTCTAACCAACAATTAACTTCTTTATTTTGATCTTTATCTATCCAACTGAAAGCAAGATACTTTGGAATTCCTCGCTCTTTATAATTAATCTTAAGTTGCTCTTTTTTATTTGAAGATTCAACCTCAATTTCGCCATTATAAGTATGAATTACATAATTAATAAACATTTTATTCTCTGATAATTCAACTAAAGGTTTCCATAAATATCTTATCCTATAATTTTCATATACATCTATTTTTGGATACTCATTTTTTTTAATTCTTTCGAAAGTATTATGTTCTCTATTCAATTCGGACATAACCACATCATTATATTTTTTTGAAAAAATTGGTTTGTTCTCTTCTGAAATAGTTTCAACATTAACAAATACTTCTTTTGCTTTAAAATGGGCTATTTCAATTTGCCCTCTTACACTTGAAAGCCAAACAATTACAAGCCCGTTTGGAGCTAAGCCAATTATGAATTTATTATAGGTTACTTTTTTATTTGTTATTTTATTAATGATTCCTTCATTAAAAAACTTGATTAATTCTTCTTTTGGCAAAGCCCATTTGCCTTCAAAATTTTTTTGATCTACAAAAGAATGCCAAGCAATTTCTAAACTATCTGGAATATTTTTTAAATCTGGTCCCATAACAACAGTACCTCCTTCTTCTCCCCAGCCGTAATCAATGTCTCCAAATCCGCTTAATGATTGTGTATAATCTTTAGCTATTATTTCTCCTCTGTAAACTTGCACAGGATATTCTTTTGGTGCAGATAAGGTTGCAGACCATTCAAATTTTTCTTCCATTTCTATATTTTGACATGATATTGTTACAAAATGAGTAACAAAAAAAATAACTATTAAGCATAATAACTTATGATTTATTACCATCTGTTACAATTTTCTTGTTTGAGATTAAGTTTAGATTCCCATTTGTTGCTTCAACATTAAGCTTTGTGGTTATTTTTTCAAACTTTCCTCCTACTTTTACATTGTAGTCAGACACAACAGTTATTGTCATGTTTTTAGCTTTTTTATGAATTCCCATCCTAAAATAATTTTGATTTCTCAGCACTGTTAAATTCTACAGTTTTTCCACTTTGCAAAGTCATATTTTCTTTTTCACTAAAAAGTGAAATTTCGGAAGCTATTTCATTGGAAATATCAGCCTGACGAACAAAATCTTTATCAATTATTTCAGTTCTCTTATCAGAAGTTTCTTTTATATCTCCTGTTGCAGTTTGAATAATATCGGTTCCAGCTACTGTAGTAATATTTTCGTTTGCCGAATTATCAATATTTTCTCCTGCATTCACTGATATATTTTTTCCTGCAGATATACTTATGTTTTCTCCTGCAGCAATACTGAAATTCTTTGGTGCATTTACACTTATATTTCCTTTTCCATCCATCATCCAAGTGTTCCCGCTTGGGTCTTCAACAAAAACACTTCCTTGTGCATCATTTAAAATAATCTTTGTTCCACTTCTTGTTTGAATCACTTTTTGATCATTTCCTGATGTGGCATAGCCCGAACTTGCATTCCCATTATACATCGTTCCTAATACAAAAGGTTTTTCTGCATTACCAGCCTCAAATCCAACTAAAACTTCTTCCCCTATTTCGGGGATAAAATACATCCCTTTTCCTCCTCCTGAATGACCATTAGTCATACGTATCCACGGTGTATTACCTTCTTGCCATGCAAACTTAACTTGTACTCTCCCTAATCCTAAAGGATCATTATTTGCCGTAACTATTGCAGGTTGAGTATCGGCTACAGGATGTTGATGTACATTCCCATATGGTGGTGCCATAACACCTTCAGGTACAGCCTGAAAACTATTATGATACGCCCCTGATTCTTCACAAACATGTGTAATATCGGTAATAATATATTTACCAAATTGTTGCTCTTGTAATCCATCTAGTAAATTGCCTGTCATCGAAAATGCTGGCTCTTCTATTGAAACTACATCTCCAATGCGTAAACCTGTCTCATCTGTATCTCCTTTGGCTGTCACCAAATCAGACGTACGAGATTGTAATTGAATGGTAGCTCTATCCAATAGATGCGTTCTTGAACTTCCTTCTTCCAAGGAATGCGTATAAAGCATAGTAGCCGTTTCTGGAAATAATTTCTTTGAACTCTCAAACATTACTTTACTATAACCTTCGGGTTGATAGTTGACTTCACTAGTACTCGCTTTCTGTGTCTCAGAGGTGCTAAAATCGTATCCTATATATTCTAAACCTAGTGGTTTTGCTCGCATCTCTATATTAAAAGTATGCAAATTCCTCCCATATTCTAAGGTAAAATTAGACGATTGAGGTGTACCAAAAATCAAGGACTCTCCATTATAATAAAACCACTGCCCTTTCTTTTGTGCTAAGCGACATATAAATCCAAAATCACTTTCTCTATATTGAACCGTATAAGGTAAATTAACATTGTTCTGTACCTTTATACTAGGTTGTAACTCTTTTTGAGAATAACTCGAAACTAGTTTTTTAACAATATCTGATAATGACTCGTCTGTAAATGATTTTGTTTTGGGTGTTCCCTCCATCACTATCGTAGGACTATAACCATTGATAATAATACCTCCAGCAGCACCAGATGTTCGAATCATTTGTGCTTCGGTAATGATACCATTAAAAACTAATGGAGATGTCGTAGACAAACTGCTAGGCTTTATCTCTATCTTTACTGATGAACCTATGTAGCCTTGCGCTTTATCTATGGCATCACCTATAAATTCCTTAGGCAAGGGCTGTAATATAGAAAACGTATGGTGGGTATGAACTTTCTGTTGTATAACCAACTTTGAAAATCGGGTAAGAGATTCACCAGCTATAGATATACTGATTTTTGTACTTATTGCCATGATGTTCTTTGTTTGCTTTTTGTTTGTTGTAATGTAATAGGTAAATATAATAAAAAATCTCCTTTAAAATCTTGTTTATGAAAGCATTTAAACAAAAAATAATTTGGGTAACTCTCCAATAATATTCACTTTACTACATTTTTATTTTATTTGTTTATTTTTATTTTTTTCAAAGTATTTCCGCCAAAAAAAACTCTGAAAGATTTCTTATATTTTTTTTTTACTATTTGTGACCAACTAATAAATTATTTTTGACTGACTCTAATTAAATCATTTTATGAATTTGGATGCTATTAAGTTTCCATCTTCATAAAACTCAACAAGAATTAATTCACCTTTTTTTTGCGATGAAATTATTGGCAACCCATCTTCATCATATTCTTGATACAATTTGAAATAACTAAATTTACCTGATGGCACTCCATTTTTATAATTGGCATCCAAATAAGTAAAATTATCTTTAAATTTTAATTTATTGATTTTTTCGTTTTTAAAAATTTCAATCCATTTGCCTTCTTTAGTATTATTTATAACTTCTCCAGTTTCATTATCAGATGTATATCTTCCATTTTTACTGAAATATCTAACAAATTTTCCGTTTCCGTTTAATTGATACATTTTATAATCTAAAAACTGAGATTCTAATTCTCCTTCATAAAAAGATTTTAGATGGATGATTTTTTGATTATCTATATAAAAATATTGTGAAGTATATCCATAATCATTACCAACTCTATATGACAGACGAATCTTATCGACAACATTATGGTTATTATCTGTACTTACCAATATGTTTTGAAAACAATCTTCTGGCAATTCGCAGTTATTACATACTAAATACTCTCTGAAGGTTAAAGAGTATGTGTTTAAATTTTGGTTAATATTTACACCTGAACCTTTAAATTTTATATTTTTTAATGTATCAGGCAAATTAAATTCTGAGTTTATAATTATTTTACTCTCTAAATAGGGTATTTCAGAAGATTTTCTATTTTTATTATTTGTGTCATTTTCTATAAATGTAGTCATCCAATTTGCCCAATTTTTCAAATAGGATTCGTTACTAAAAGTAGTAATAGTATCTTGTCTATCCTCGAAATGTTTCTCTATTTCTTTACTTCCATAGGGAAGATTAATTTTTTGATTTTCATCAAGAACTTTAAAAAAAGACTGCAAAGAATTTCTTTTTACTTCTTCTTTAATTTGCTTACTAATTAAAGAAGTTTGCAAATTTTCCTCTTTAGACTTACAATGTATTAATAAAAAAGGCAGTATTATGTAAATTAATTTTCTCATAATTTACGCATTTAGAATTTGTAAAAAATCATCATTAAAGTCACCAGAATGTAAATGAGTTTCGTGATTTGTATGATAAGTAGAATTTTGCAACTGTGCTTTCCAACCTGTTTGACCTCTCAAAATATGTGCAAAACCATAATCGTGAAAACCATTTACTTTTAATTGCTCTGTTGCTAAGTTTGCAGCATAAGTTGTATCCACACTATCACCATTAGGATGTGAGACACTAGGATAACTTGTTGCATCACCAAAACACATTCCAGTAGAAGTCATACGTTGACCAAACTGAGCCAAAGCACCAACAAAAGCTGCAAAACATTGCGGATTACAAAATCTTCTTTGAGTACCAGAAAAAACATAATTAATTACAGTTCCATCGTTATTTATTGCTAAATTGTCTGGCATTCTAACTAATACAACATTAGTTGTTAAAGCTCCGTATCTAACAATTGGGTTAGCAGTATTGGTTCCTTGAGTCACAATATTTCCATTAGCATAATAATAATTCGTTTGTGCTTCCCCTCCTGCTGGCGCTGGATTTTGACTTATATATCCAGTAGGCACATTTTGCAATCTAGTTCCGTTTGTTCTTCCTAAAACTGAAGACAAGTTGCATGTTGCTACTTCTATCTCCACATCATGCTCATTATAATAAAAATAAGTAGCTTGTGTTGCTGTATTGTTTTCTACTTTAGCTAGTCTTCTTCTATTTCCAGCATTTAATTCAAGAATATTATATGTATTATCTGCATGATAAATGGTAAAAATCACTCGATTTACGATTCTAAATCTACCTTCAGCATCTGAATTTAGAAATGTTTCAGCTCCATATATTTCTTCAGTAGTATTTCTATAAGCACAAGCTTGTTTATCATGTCGTTCTACAACTACTTCTAAACTTCTAGAAGTTGTTCCTAAATTTGTAGCCCAAGTATCAAAAGTTGCTCTTATATTAGGTCTTAATTGTAATTTAATAATAGCTTTATCTGCATGATTGGTTTCTAAATTTGTGTAATGTGCGTGTGAACCATCTCTATCATTAAGTGCATCAAAATTACCTACGGTTGCAGTTAGTAGCGCAGAAGCTTCATATTCACTTCCTGCTTGAGCTTCTGGATTGAATTTCATTAGATTTAGACTGTCTGTGCTTCCAGTTATTGTATCTGTTGAGGGTTTAATAATAGCATCTATTTCTAATGCTCTCATATTGCTAGTTTCAATAATTAAATATATTGTTTGTCCTAAAAAAGCATCATAATTCATTTGAGGATTATTTAGACTGTCTATTCTATTAAAAGTTACACTAGTTCCATTTTGAGTAACGACTTTTTTTGCAAAATAAACACTAACTATTCTCTGCAAACCATCTTCTGGAATTTCAGGAAGGTTTGTTTCGTTTAAAGTTGTTGTTTGACCCGAATTTGTAATAGTTATTTTTGCCATAACATTTATTTTAATTTGCAATTTTTAAAATAGCAGCACTTATTACACTTCATGAGGTAATAAGGAAGATAATTGATAATCTATTTCTTTTGAATAATTTTCTCCAAATGAGACATGAATATTTAATTTAGCATTATTTATCTTTCCTGTTTTTGTATTAAAATTGAAAACCCCTTCATATTTATTTAATGTTAGGTTGTCATTTACTTCATCGAAAAATATATTTTGCACTTTCATTTCTCTTTCGAACATCTTCTTATTGTATTTACTAGTATTAATTTCGCCTTTTAATTTCAATTCGACCTCTTCAATTTCTCTATTTAATTTAGTCATTTTTACAGTTTCATCTATTTCTAAAAAAGTATTTTTCAAAAAATTTGTATATCTAATGGTGTACTTATGGTTTTTACCAAATCTATAATATCCTAGAAACTTGATTAACAAAAATCCGTACTTATCATAGCGTTGCAAATCGTTATAAATTAATTTTTCATCTTTATAGTATTTTTGAAGGTATTCAAAGAGACGGTTTGCTTTTTCTCCTAAATATTTTTTTGACAATATTTTAAATTTCTGATTGGCCTTACTTTTAATTAAATCAAAGTTTTTAATCTTAATAAAATTAAAATTTTCGTCTACTATTATTTTAACATCATCTGTAATTGAAGCTATTTGAGCAATTAAATCTTTTTCAGAAAGGGACAATGTTCTATTTCTTAGTGTTGTATCAAAGACTTCTATATGATATTCAAATCCTACATTCTCTATTTTTGTAATTGTTAAATGGACATTTTTGATAATTTCTTGCTTAATAATTACTCCATTACAATTCATTTTCTCTAGAAATTGTAATCTATAAAATTGTAATTCTTTTTTTACATTAGGCTTAACCTCAACTATATTGTCTTCGAATGAATATTGCATTTTACTTTTCATCGTAGTTTATATCATTCCCAAATCATTTTGATTCCTTTTTCTTTATTGGCTATACATTCGTCAATTGTATATTTTATTGGACAATCAAAACATTCATTTTTTTCAAAAAAATTATTATCACTTATCATTATTGTATCCTTTACAAGAGTTCTCTTTTTACTTTGGCAAATTGAATTAGATTGAAATGATTCATAATCATTTTCAGCTATTTCTATATCTTTGATGCCATAACTAACTGTTAAAACATTAATAACGTAAATTTGACCCTTTTCGTTTTTGTATAATTTTAATTCATAAGCTTTTGAAGACAATGTACTTGAATATTTAACTATTGTGTAATTAGTGTTGTTTTCAATTTTATCAATTACAAAATCATATTCTAAAAAAGATTCATTATTAATTCCCCTATTTGAGACAGGAATTTTTATTCCTATTTCTTTACCTACTATTTTAACCTTACTAATAGCATAACATGACATACAATTAAAAGTTGTCTTTTGCCCGATTTTGCCTATTTCTTTGTTATCTTGATATACTAAAGTGGAGTCTTTGATAATATTATTTTTCCCTGTTTCAATATTGTTTTTAGATCTACAAGAAGATAAAGCTATAAAAATAATTATTATACTTGTTCCTATTTTTTTATGCATTCTGTATCATATTTAAAAAATTCTTTTGTCCATTTCGTGTAATCTTTTCTTTCTGCTAAATTATTTTCACCGCCATTAATGGCTCTTGTTACTAATCTAACATTTTCGTCCTCTAATCCTTTATCCATTTCTGCTAAAGTAGTTGGCTTATATATAGTTGAAAACCAGCCTGCTGAATTAAATGAATGAAATAATTCTTCTGAAATTTTCTTGGCAAATGTTTTCAAACCATCATAAAAAGTAGCATTTAACCCTGCATTGTTAGCTTGAATTCTATTTGTAACACATTCTCCAACACTTTCATAACCATTTCTAGTGGTCATATAAGTTTGAAATAAAGTTGTAGTATTTATATAATCATAATAAGCCAAATAATTATAGTCGTGCGTTATTTGTTTCATTCCTCTACCTTGAAAATCCACACCACCTTTGTAATTACTTGGTACAGTAGTTCTATTTTCATAGGTATATCTAAAACTTGCTGTCTCTAAATACATTTGACCAATGAAATGAATTTTACGTTTACAGGTAGTAATTCCAAATTTCCTAAACATGGCATTAAGTTCATTTATGAATAATTCAATTTTACTTCTATTGTCTGATATTTTACCAGTTGAAATTGAAATTTCAGTGATTCTTTCCGTTCCAGAATCAAAAAATTTATTTCTATTAGTAACATGATTTTGTTTGTCTCTAAGATGATATATTAAATCTATTATTTCATCTACTGTTATATCTCTATTACAATAACATGGTGTTCCTACTATTTCAAACTGTTCTTTATCTTTATTCAAAAACTCTTGCGACTCATCTGGATAAACTATATCATCTTCTGTATCAGTAACATTTGCTTTAAAAAATAAAAAAGCATTCTTTTTTTCTCTTTTTTCGAATTTCTCTACTAACTTTTTTAGGTCTTCATCACTTTTAGGTCGAAGTATAATTTCTTGAGCGTATATAAAAGTATTATTTATGGTAAATTCTATTTTTGTTTTTTCCTCTTCTCCAATTAAGAATTTTATAGGATTATCGTATACTAATTCTTCGTTATCGAGTTTGTTCTCGTTGATTTCAAGAGTTAATTTACCGTTAGTTCCATTACAATTTGCAACGACAAAAACTTTATCTTTAATTTTTGCTTTATCTAATTTATTGTATTCAAACTTTAATTGCCCTTGATCGTCTTTTTCTTGAATTTGTTCCTCCCAACTCACATTAACATTTTGATTTGGCGACAAGCGAACATCATCTGCTAAATCAGTAGTGATATTTCTTCTGTTTTCCGCTTCATATTTCTTTTTTACATCTACAGGTGTACCACCATTTTTAACAGTATAGGTTTCGGTTTTTGCTTCCCAAATCATTTTAGGCTTTTTTTCAGCAAAATATACAGTCATTACTTCTACTTGAAAATCCATTTCGTGTACTTGATCATACACGATTTGATTAGGATTTACTGTATAAGTATCGTTTGTTTGTTCGTTTGTACCTGCCATTTTTATATTAATTACAAGTCATTTTCATTTGTTTTAAATCAATAGAATCAAATTTATTATAATAAACAACCTTGTTAATTGTGTCCCAACTAACATTTAAATCTCCTATAACAAAGTTGCAATTTGAAAACAAAGACGGCTTTACAAGAGTTTTATTATTTTTATCTATCAATTCTACATAAGCCATTCTGTACTCTAAATCACTATTAAAGGATAAACTATATGGATTACTTTCAATATAAACTATGAGTTTTAAATTCTTATCTGGACTAGTAAATGTTTTATATTCCGAAAATTCCTTTTTTAAAAAAATATAATAACATAGTATAGCTAATCCTAATAATAAAATAGAAATTATTATTGTTATTCTCTTCATAAATTAAAACTTAAATTAACATTAACCTCATTTAAAGTTGAATACAAATAAAAATCATACCCCATCCTATGATCATCTCTATAATCTCTATAAGATTTATTAGTAACTTCGAAGTATTCGTTAGCATTTGAAGGGCTATCTTTTTCAACTTCTACAGACGAACCATCGTCACTGATTTTCCAATATCCTAAAGGCTGGGAACTCGCATTAGGATCATCATCTACAAAATCGAAACTATCTTTTATGTAAAAATGAAGCTTCGTGACATTTACTTTAATATGTTCGCTAGTAATATAACCTCCTTCAACATATTCTAAACTACCTGTTGCAAAAACATGAAAATTAAAATTTGCTATTGCAGCAATAAAATCATCTATCCCTTCTCTTAAGTAGTGTTTTCCTAAGTCCCAAATTCCACTGAATGATTTAGAATTATAATAATACTTTTCAAATAGTGGCATTTTTTCATTATTATGATTTACAACTTGATTTGATTGAACCCCAAATATAATTTTAGGCTTTATCGCTGTTGGAATTTCAGCAAGACCTGCGGTAACCATTTTATTTATTTCGTTTTTTAATGCATTTTGTACATTATTATTACGAATTAAAGACATCGCATTTAATTGATTTTTATTATCGTTTAAAAATTCTAAATATTCTTCATTAACCTCACGTGATTCAGATGTTATCCATTGCCAAGTAATCGCATTTAATTCAGGGAATACCTTTTTTTTATCCGCATTATTACCTTTGGTAAACCATATTTTTTGAAGTTTCTCAGCATTTATCCATCCTTTAATATTTAACAATTTTGGAATGTATCTCACAAAATGAACTTTACAATCTCCTTGTGATTCATTCTCATTCTTTCCAATTAATATGGAAAATGTAAATACAATTACATTAGGCAGTGCTTTATTATTATTGATTTTCTTGGCAGCTTTATTATAAAAAACATAATCGATAGTAAAATTTTGAACGTTTTCATCATTTTTATTTAAAGCAAAAGATTCACTTGTTGCAATAAGTGTTTTAGTCCCATTAGTAATTCCATTTCTTGCATAAGTTTTTATCTTATATTCGTTTTCTTGAATTTTTGGATCTACTTTAAAGGTCACAGATACATTATCATTTTCAAAATTTAATAAAACCATATTATGCTTGTTTTGTATATGCGTATAACAATCCGCCACTATTTACATTTGTAGCTTTAGGAATAGGTTTAGCTACTGCTGTATTAAAATCGGGTTCGCAATTAATAAATGATTCTTTTACTAAAACTTTTTGTTCTTGTACCAAAGTAGTTCCTAGCTTTTGCCAAGGACTCAACTTTATAACACTCATACAAGGAGGCGGAGACATTTTTTGATTTGGCCATTTTGGATGCCCACATGTTCCTTTAAATTGAAGGTTAACCATATTACTATCGTCATTAAATGTAGCCCATTTTTGATCTTGTAATAAAATTTCGTTTGAAGTAACTACTAGCTTACCTGGACCTTGAGCATATTGACATTTCAAAGTAGCACCATGCATTACAACTTCTCTTTTTTCAATAGGAGTTTGTTCTTGCTCTTTCCTTTTTTTTTCCTCTCTTTTCTGTTGAAGCTTATTATTATGCGTTTTATCGTTTGACATAATCTAAATCATTTTATTTATCCTTTGCTCACTTTTACATCTTTCCCACCTTGAAAAACTGCTAAACTTGTCCCTCTCAGCTTCAAATCTCCTTTTGAAGTTTGTATATCCGTTTCACCTGAAATTTGTTTATAGGCATTACCAACAGTATCGGTTTTGTTATTTATAACTCTTACATTTTTGTCGTTTGAGCTTTGCAAATAGGTCTTATTGATAATCTCATTTTTATTATTCCCGATAGCTATTTCTTCATTATTTCCTATTTTAGTATTCATATTTTCACCAACAACAATATTGAAGTTTTTCCCAATTGTAAAATTCATGTCATTTGGTGCATTTACACTTATATTTCCTTTTCCATCCATCATCCAAGTGTTCCCGCTTGGGTCTTCAACAAAAACACTTCCTTGTGCATCATTTAAAATAATCTTTGTTCCACTTCTTGTTTGAATCACTTTTTGATCATTTCCTGATGTGGCATAGCCCGAACTTGCATTCCCATTATACATCGTTCCTAATACAAAAGGTTTTTCTGCATTACCAGCCTCAAATCCAACTAAAACTTCTTCCCCTATTTCGGGGATAAAATACATCCCTTTTCCTCCTCCTGAATGACCATTAGTCATACGTATCCACGGTGTATTACCTTCTTGCCATGCAAACTTAACTTGTACTCTCCCTAATCCTAAAGGATCATTATTTGCCGTAACTATTGCAGGTTGAGTATCGGCTACAGGATGTTGATGTACATTCCCATATGGTGGTGCCATAACACCTTCAGGTACAGCCTGAAAACTATTATGATACGCCCCTGATTCTTCACAAACATGTGTAATATCGGTAATAATATATTTACCAAATTGTTGCTCTTGTAATCCATCTAGTAAATTGCCTGTCATCGAAAATGCTGGCTCTTCTATTGAAACTACATCTCCAATGCGTAAACCTGTCTCATCTGTATCTCCTTTGGCTGTCACCAAATCAGACGTACGAGATTGTAATTGAATGGTAGCTCTATCCAATAGATGCGTTCTTGAACTTCCTTCTTCCAAGGAATGCGTATAAAGCATAGTAGCCGTTTCTGGAAATAATTTCTTTGAACTCTCAAACATTACTTTACTATAACCTTCGGGTTGATAGTTGACTTCACTAGTACTCGCTTTCTGTGTCTCAGAGGTGCTAAAATCGTATCCTATATATTCTAAACCTAGTGGTTTTGCTCGCATCTCTATATTAAAAGTATGCAAATTCCTCCCATATTCTAAGGTAAAATTAGACGATTGAGGTGTACCAAAAATCAAGGACTCTCCATTATAATAAAACCACTGCCCTTTCTTTTGTGCTAAGCGACATATAAATCCAAAATCACTTTCTCTATATTGAACCGTATAAGGTAAATTAACATTGTTCTGTACCTTTATACTAGGTTGTAACTCTTTTTGAGAATAACTCGAAACTAGTTTTTTAACAATATCTGATAATGACTCGTCTGTAAATGATTTTGTTTTGGGTGTTCCCTCCATCACTATCGTAGGACTATAACCATTGATAATAATACCTCCAGCAGCACCAGATGTTCGAATCATTTGTGCTTCGGTAATGATACCATTAAAAACTAATGGAGATGTCGTAGACAAACTGCTAGGCTTTATCTCTATCTTTACTGATGAACCTATGTAGCCTTGCGCTTTATCTATGGCATCACCTATAAATTCCTTAGGCAAGGGTTGTAATATAGAAAACGTATGGTGGGTATGAACTTTCTGTTGTATAACCAACTTTGAAAATCGGGTAAGAGATTCACCAGCTATAGATATACTGATTTTTGTACTTATTGCCATGATATCATGTTTTTAAATATTATTTCAATTCCTAAGAATTGCATCTAATTTTTGTTTTGCCAATAGATAATTGGGTTGAATTTTTAAAGCACTTTTATAACTTGAAACAGCATTATCTTTATCGTTCATTTCTGAATACAAATCACCTCTATTAGTAAATATTAAAGCGCTTTCGGGATATAATTTTGTAGCCTTTTCATATAGCAAAAGAGCTTCCTCTTTTTTATCTAAAATAATTAATATTGACGCTTTTAGATTGTAAGCAATACTCCAGTTTTTTTCTATTTCAATCAATTGATTTACTACTTCTATTGCTTCTATACTCTTATTGATTTCAGATAATAATCCCACTTTATTTATATAAAACCACTTATTATTAGGATTTAACTGGATAGCTTCATCAAATAATTTAACAGCTAATTCATTATTATTTAGCTTATAATACATTTTTGCCTTAAAGTTCTTAACATCAGAATTATTAGGCAAAATAGTTTCCAATTCATTTACTAATTCTAAAGCTTTTTTATAATTTTCTACCTTAACAAACTGCGAAATTTCAGCATTAATGATTTTAGCTTCTGGGGGAAAATTTGCAATTCTTTCTTTCAAAGCAATATTCTCCAGATATAATTCATTCTTGTAAGCATCATCCAAATTAGATTGTTGCCATGATTGACAAAAAGATATTTTAATGCTAATAAGAAAAAATAAAGTTATTTTTGAAAAAAGAATTTTCATTTTAATAAAGATTATATTAGTTGTACTATTTTACCAATATGGTGAAATAGCATCTAAATCTTCTAATGGAATGAATTTATAAATTTCTTTATATGTATTTAAGAAATAATTATCTTCAAATTTTCCTTCCCCTTGTAAAGAGTTTGGCTTTACAATTATTAATTTATCATTTTCAAGGTATCCATAAGAATAATTGAATTGCTTGAGAGAAGTATTCACTTTTTCGATTATGATTTTATTATCTTTAATTTTATAATAGCCTTGAAATAATGTTCCTAAGTGTTTATTTTTTTTACTTCGATAATAATCATCTATAATTAACTTTTTATAATCTTCAGTTACAACATCAGATATAATCATATTCGACTGACCTGTTTTATAAAATATATAAAATGTCTTTTTTAGTTTTTGATCAGATTTATTAATAGTTGATTGAGACCATATAGAATCTAAAACATAAATTCCGTTTGTTTTCAAAAGAGATGCTTCATCTAATTCAAAATTCTCTCTATAAAAAGCATATTCATTTTTAAAATAGAATTTTGGACCACAAGAATCAAATGCAAATACAAAAAAAAGATATGCAATTAGATTCTTTTTCATTAAAATGAGTTTATAGTTGGACTATATTGAAATTCCCAATAGTTTGGCCTTTCAGATGGTATAAGATGAAAATTAATGATTCTATGAATGACATCTTGACTATACATATTACTTTTCCCAATACTATTCATTCCAAAAGTTCCATCTGGAGTTTTTAATCGAAAGGAAGTTCTCCCTTGATTCAAGTCAAATGAATGCGCTTCAGAACTCCATAATTGACCATTTCTATTAACATCTAAAAAAGATTGATCCACTTGTGAAGCTGTTGCAGGTGTATATCCTGTAACTCTGTTTTTTAATCTTTCAAGTTTAGAATTATTCTGATTATTATTTAAAAAAGTTTCTAAATTTTTATTAGCATTATAACGATCCGTATCGTTTTCAGAATCTGTATCCGCTGTAAAAACATCGCTAGCAATTACAAATTGATAATCACTATTTTTTGCTCCTAATGTGATATTTCCTCCACCTGTCCACCAACGGTCGTAACCATCACTTATTCCAATTTTCTTAAAACCTCCAAAATCATTATAAGTTTGAAAACTAAAATCACTGGCTCTCAACTGAACAAATCCTACATGCTGATTTCTTTCGTGATTATTAAAAATAAAATTAGTTCCTATGGTTGCGGAATACTTATACTTATCTTCCAATCCTGTTCCACTATTTAAATGTAAAGGATATATATCCATAGGTTTCCCTTTACCATCTCCAACAGTTAACTTTGCAGTTAATACTGTATCGATGTTGAAACTAGAATTATTAGAAAGTGAGCCTATACCTCCATTATAAAAGTTTACTGCAAGATTAACTCCTGGATTGAAATTGTCAAATCTTTGACTAATTCCTACTCCAGCAGTACCACTCATGTAATTCTTAGGACCTCCAAAATGATAACTTAATCCTATAAAAAAATTAGTTTCTAATTCATCCATTTTCTAGAATTTAAGAGGCCAATTTCTTGTAAACTTAGAACCATTCATTAATACTTCTTTGGCAGAAACCATTATTTCTACAGTCATAGGAGTATTACTTTGGGCTAGAAACACTTCATCATAGCCAATACAATAGCCATCATTGAATTGAAGTTCTCTCATTTTAGAAATAGCATCTCTTCTAAAGAAAGTGACTTTCCCATTTTTTGTTTGATTATTGCTTATCATCCAATCAAACAACATGGTACTTTTTGTAGATTCTAAAACTATTCTAAATCTACCACCAGTAGGATCCGCAGATGGTTTTCCACTTTTATCGATATCTTGACCGATTGTAAACTGAAATTCCAACACATTCATTTCCTCACCGTCAATTTCTAGTTTTGCTAAAAAAGACATATGCAAAAAGTTTAGATTATTAAATATATTAAATACAAATAAATGATAAAGAGTAAGTATTATACAAACTCTTTATCATCTTTATTTTAAAGAAAGGGTTATACCCACTCGTTTACATGCTCTCCAGTTCCCATAGATATTTCTTTAGCAGAAATAGTAAATGTTTCTACTAATGGGTTAGTTCCTGTAGCATCAAACTCTTCTTTGTATTTTATTAAATAACCTTCTTTGAAGTTTAATTCTTTTAATTTAGCATCAGTATCGCGTTTTACATACTGTACTGAACCATCTTTTCTTTCGAAGTTATTTGTCATCCATTCAAAAAAGAATGAATCACCAGTAGATTCTACTGTAAGATTAATTGTACCTCCTCTTGTAACAGAAGATGGTCTTCCACTTGCATCAATTTCTTGATATAAATCATAAGAAACTTTTAAGATGTTAAGTTCCTTTCCGCCAACTTTAAGTTTTGATTTAAATGACATAATGTAATATTTAAAGATTAAAAAAAATGTTTGTTATTTGTTTTTGTTATTTGTCTGGTTGTCAGTAAATCTACTCAATATAAATATACGCAAATATAT
>NZ_LR733619.1 GCF_902506265.1 Flavobacterium sp. 9AF
ATCTAGAGGATTTGAAATTGAAAGCTATAAAAAAATAAATGTACATTATAAAAATATCATTGTTGGAGAATATATTCCAGATATAATTGTAAATGAATCAGTAATCGTTGAATTGAAATGTGTTGAATATTTAATAGAAACACATGAAAGTCAATTATTGAATTATTTAAAAGCAACAAAGTGCGAAGTTGGATTAATTCTTAATTTTGGAAAAGATCCGCAATTTATAAGAAAAATTTTTACTAATGATTTAAAAAAACATAAGTAAGATTTTTATTATTTCTTAAATATCTCCAATCTGTGATCCAAAATAAATTAAAATGAGTTTAGAAGACCAATTAAAAAAATTATTTCCAGACCATCAACCCTCAAACGAAAAAGAAGAAACACCAGAAATTTCAGAACATGAATTGTTTGTTCAAAAAGAACCTATGATTTGTAAATATGAAAAAAGAAAAGGAAAACCAACAACTATTATTGCGGGATATGAAGGTGAAGAAGAAGACTTTAAATTATTAGCCAAAGAAATTAAAAATAAATTTGCAGTAGGTGGTAGTTTTAAAGATGGAGAAATTATCATACAAGGCGACTATCGTGATAAGATAATGCAATTCCTTCAAAATAAAGGCTTTAAAACGAAACGCGTTGGAGGTTAAGTTGACAATTTATAAAATTTAAATAAGAGCTTGCTACTCAAGCTCACAAGAACATTATGATTAAAAATTCAGAATTAATATTAAACCCAGATGGTAGTTTATACCATATTAACTTAAAACCAGAAAACATTGCTCACGATATTATTTTTGTGGGTGACCAAGATAGAGTTTCAAAAATAACTTCTCGATTTGACAATGTAGAATTTACCACTCAAAAAAGAGAGTTTAAAACGCAAACCGGTAGTTACAAAGGAAAAAGAATCACTGTAATTTCTACGGGAATTGGTCCAGATAATATAGACATCGTTTTAAATGAATTGGATGCTTTGGTAAACATTGATTTAGAAACCAGAAAACCAAAAGAAACGCATACAGCACTTAATATTGTGCGTATTGGAACTTCTGGATCTTTACAAAAAGATATTCCTGTAGATGCATTTGTAATGAGTGAATATGCCATTGGTTTAGACAATATGTTGCGCTCTTATTTAATAGACACTATTTCAGAATCAGCAATTGAAGAAGCATTTATTGCGCAAACCAATTGGGACTTAAAAAAAGGGCGTCCGTATGTTATTAAATGCAGTGAAACATTAGCCAATACAATCTTTAGTTCCAAAATGCACAAAGGGTTTACAGGGACTGCAGGTGGTTTTTATGGACCTCAAGGTAGAGTATTGCGTTTGCCAATTCAAGATCCAGAATTGAATACCAAAATGGATAATTTCAATTTTAATGGTACACGAATGACCAATCTTGAAATGGAAACCGCTGCTATTTATGGTTTAGGAAAGTTATTAGGACATCATTGTTTGTCATTGAATGCCATCATTGCAAACAGAGCAACAGGTGATTTTAGTCAAAATCCATATGAAGTGGTTGAAAATTTAATTGATTATACTTTAGATAAATTTATTCAATAAAAGTTAAGCAACTCAAATTTCAGAAATTTTAAAGATTATTTGAATTTCTACAATCTGTGTTAACAAAATAAATATGAAATTTCGATTCGCAAGACATACTAATAATTTAGAAAATCTAAAATCTTTTTACATAGATTTATTAGGTTTAGAATACTTAGGTAGTTTTGAAAATCATAGTGACTACGATGGTATTTTTATTGGCAAACCCAATTTAGATTGGCATTTGGAATTCACAAAATCAAATGAATTGATAACATTTAATTTTGGAGAAGAAGATTATTTGGTTTTTTACCCAGAGACTATTCAAGAATTTGAAAAGATCAGAAGTAAATTAGTTGAAAATAATATACCCTCTATTTTATCTAAAAATCCTTACTGGAATGAAAATGGAATAATTTTTAACGATCCAGATGGTTATTCAATTATAATTTCAAAAGTAAAAGTATAACAACTCTGATTTCAGAAATTTTTAAAATTATTTCGATTTTTCTAATCTGTGTTCCAAAAAAATTAAATATGAATCTAATCCTAGAAACCAAAAGACTTATTCTTAGACCGCTTGAAATATCAGATGCAAAAGATATGTTTGCAATGGATAGTAATCCTCTAGTTCATAAATATCTTTGGAACAAACCTTCAAAAGATATAGAGGAAACAATTAAAGTAATTGAATATGTACAACGACAATATAAAGAAAATAATATTGGTCGATTTGCAACTATTTTAAAAGATACAGGTGAATTTATTGGATGGACTGGAATAAAATTTGTAAACGACCATGTGGAAAATGGTAATACTAATTTCTTTGATTATGGTTATCGATTAAATGAACCTTTCTGGAATAATGGCTATGCAACAGAAGCTACTCAATTTTGGTTAGATTACGGAATCAACCAAATGAAAATAACTGAAATTAATGCCTACACACATTCCGAAAATGGTGCATCAAATCGTGTACTTAGTAAATGTGGTATGCAATTTATGGAAGATTATAATGATCCAGAAGGTGTTTTATGGAAATGGTGGCAGTTAATAAAATCAGATTTTCGAAACGAGTAACACAATTTATATTTATTCCGATGAAAATTAAAGCTTTATATATCTTTCTATTTGTATTATTATTCAGTTGTAAACCCGATGATACAATTATAGAAGAAAATAGAAAATTCTATATGGGTGTAACTCCCTGGCCTGCCAATTTCACATCGCAAGATTTAGAAAAAGCTTATGATTTTATCAATACGAAATGTGATATTGTTTCCCATCATTTTGATGAAGGAATTCCTTATGAAGAAGCTTATCATAATTTAGAAATGCCTGTTGCATTACAGCAAGAGATCAATTCCCGCTTATCGAAAACAAATTCCAATTTAAAAGTGCTATTAAGTGTTGCTGCTCTTAATTTAACTAGAAAAGAAAAAGCAGATTATTATAGGAATTCAACTGTAGAATCAAGTATAAAAGCAAGTTGGAATAACAAAACATTTTCAAATCCAGAAATTATAACAGCTTATACCAATTATTTAGAATATCTAATAAACAATTTCCAACCAGATTATATAAATTTTGGTGTAGAGAGTAATAATCCTGAATTTATAGCTACCGATTTTACTGAATATAAAATATTTTTAGCACAAGTTTACCAAAATTTAAAATCGAATCATCCAAATATACCTTGTTTTATTAGTTATATGGTGAGTGAATCCAATGGAGGTTTTGTAAATGCAACAGAATTATTACCCTATACAGATATTATTGGATTGAGTGCTTATCCTTATATTTCCATTAGTTCTTCGATAAACGGAAATACCAATCCTGATTTATTTCCAGCAAATTACTTTGAGAAATATATTTTTATGGCAAATAAACCTTTTTGCTTTGCTGAAACATCTTACATAGCAGAAAATCTAGTAATTTCAAGTTATAATTTAAATAAACAAGGTACAACCATTTGGCAAGATAATTATCTAAAAACAATCCTTAACTTGTCTCAAAATAAAAATGCTGTTTTTTTAATTTGGTTTTGTTCTAAGGATTATGATGATGGAAATTTATTTTTACAGCAACAAGGCTTATATACCGACTTGTTTGGATTATGGCAAGATACAGGTTTAATCGATGAAAATAATAACAAAAGATTGTCATATTACACTTGGGAAAATTGGTTTAAAAAAGAAAAAACAGAATAATGAAAACAATAAAAATAGCAGGAGTACCCGAACATTTTAATTTACCTTGGCATTTATGCATTGAAAATGGAGAATTTGAAGAAGCTGGAATTGATTTACAATGGACAGACGTTCCAGAAGGAACAGGAAAAATGTGCCAAATGCTTCGTGATGGAGAAACAGATATGGCTGT
The DNA here is from genome assembly GCF_902506265.1 of Flavobacterium sp. 9AF. Classification (GTDB taxonomy): domain Bacteria; phylum Bacteroidota; class Bacteroidia; order Flavobacteriales; family Flavobacteriaceae; genus Flavobacterium. The sequence continues at coordinate 3,941 of NZ_LR733619.1, forward strand.
CATTTTAACGGAAGGTATTGTAAAAGATATTATAGCAGGAAATCCTAGCAAAATTGTACAAATATATGTAAAAAGTCCTTTAATTTGGGGGATTCATGTGGGAGTAAATACTCCGTATAAAACGCAATCCGATTTAGAAAATACCAAAGCAGCTATTTCAAGATTAGGTTCTGGATCTCACTTAATGAGCTATGTAAATGCACAAAATAACGGATGGAATACTTCAAATTTACAATTTGAAATTGTACATACAATAGACGGTGCTGTAACGGCTTTATCATCTGGTACTGCTGATTATTTTATGTGGGAACGCTTTATGACAAAACCTTTAGTTGACAATGGAACTTTTAGAAAAATTGCAGACTGCCCTACTCCATGGCCATGTTTTGTAATTGCGGTTAGAAATGAAGTTTTTGAAAAAGAACCTTCTATTATTAATCAAATTCTAGAAATTATAAATCTTACCACAGAAGAATTCAAACATATTCCAAGTATTGACAGAACTTTAGCATCAAAATACAATCAAAAAGTAGAAGATATAAGAGAATGGCTAAGTGTAACCCATTGGTCGCAATATCAAATAGACAAAACAACCTTAGAAAAAGTACAAAAACAACTTTATAAGTTAAATATTATTGAAAAAATGGTTTCTTATGAAACGATAGCTAAATAATTACTTAATTTTATCGTTTTTAAAAATTAATGGTTAACCAAAACTCGCTTACATTAAAACAAATTAAGGAAAAGCTTTCTTTACCAAAGCCTTGGGATACTATTATCATTTTTTTGCTTAATGTACTCATTACAATACCCGTTTTTTTAATTGCACATCAAAACTTAATAGAGCTGAATTGGTTTTATAATTTAGATCGGATTTTAATGTTCATTCTTATTCTGGTCATTATCCAAATCATTTTACGATTGCTCAAAACGATTATTATAATTTGTATTTTTCTTTACTTATTAACATTAATTTACGGAACATTATTTGGAAATTATGGCTTCGAAAGAGTTTTTGAAGATTATAAATATATGATTTATTCTATGAGTGAAAATCCCAAACCACAGGATTTAATCATTTCAAAGCTATTACCTTTTCCAAATAAATCTAAAATTATTGATGCCGTAGATTTTACGAATCCCAAAGTAAGAAATTTTGCATTATACGCAACTACCCAACATTTTAAAGAGATTAAAGGCTATTCCAAAAACAGAAAATTAATTCAATGTTTTGCCGTTTTTAAAGAAATAAAAGATAATTGGAATTATGTAAATGATCCTAAAGGAAGAGAATATATTGCTTATGCATCTGAAAGTTTACAACATTTTTCTGGAGATTGTGATGACCACGCTATTTTAATGGCTGCAAGTATTAAAGCTATTGGTGGTACACCAAGAATCATTCATACAGGAGGACATTTATATCCAGAAATGTTAATTGGTGATAAGAATAATTTAGAAACTGCAATATTTCTTATTAAAGAAGTTCTTTTTAAAGAAGAAGCAAAAAAACAACAAATACATTATCATATAGACGAAAGAGGTCAAATATGGCTTAATCTAGATTATACAGCTAGTTATCCTGGTGGCCCATTTATGAAAGAAGAAATTTTAGGAGAGTTGACTTTTTATTAGAGAATAATAAAAATCCTACCATTCTATCACAGGTTTACCTATACTTCTCAAATAATCATTCGTTTTACTAAAATGTTTATTACCAAACCATAGTTTTCTATTAGCACTTAAGGGAGAAGGATGACCTGTTTCAAGAACATAATGCTTCTCTCTATCGATCTTTACACCTTTCTTTTTAGCAAAACCACCCCATAATAGAAATACTACTTGTTCTTTTTCATCCGATATTTTTTTTATAACGGCATCCGTAAATGTTTCCCATCCTCTATTTTGGTGACTTCCCGCTTGCGATTCTCTTACTGTTAATGTTGCATTTAAAAGTAAGACTCCTTGTTTGGCCCAACGTTCTAAATTTCCAGAAGTAGGTATATTTTGACCTAAATCGGTTTGAATTTCTTTAAATATATTAATTAATGAAGGTGGAAAAGAAATGCCATCACTTACTGAAAAACATAACCCATTGGCTTGGCCTTTGCCATGATAAGGATCTTGACCAATAATAACCACTTTAACATCTTCAAAATGACAAATATCAAAAGCTGCAAAAATCTGATTCCCTGATGGAAAACAAGTATGTGATTGATATTCTTCTTTTACAAATGAAATTAATTTCTCAAAATACTCTTTTTCAAATTCATTTTGTAGCACCGTTTTCCAAGAATCATGAATTTTAATCGACATAATTTAAAATTTTATCAAAAATAGAAATTTATACTATAATAGGATGTAAATTTGCAAGTAAAAAGAGAAAGAGAAGAATGATTTCCGTTACAAACAAAACCTTACAGGATTTAGAATTTTATACTATTTTAGAAACAATATCCAATAAGTGTTCTACCGAAATTGGTCAGCAAAAAGCACAACAAATTGTACCTTTTAAAAATAAAGAAGCTTTACTATTAGAATTAACACAAACTTCTGAATATGTATCTTCTTATACAAATAATAATGCTATTCCCAATCATGGCTTTGAAACCATAACAAAAGAATTGCAATTTTTAGGAATAGAAGATAGTTTTCTTGATGCTTCGAGCTTTAAAAAAATTGCACATGTTGCAGAAACAGCTAATGCATTATTACATTTTTTAAAAAAATTTCAAGATTATTATCCTAAACTATATTACAAAACAACTAATATAGAATATACCAAAGAAATTAATAAACATATCGATACTGTTTTTGACAAGTATGGTGAAATAAAAGACAGTGCTTCTCCAGATTTGGTAAATATTCGTAGAAATATGCAACTGGTTAGAGGTAAAATCAATCAAAGTTTTGGTACCGCTCTTACACAATACAATTCCTCTGGTTATCTAGATGATATTAAAGAGACAGTAGTAGAGAATAGAAGAGTACTTGCTGTTTTGGCTATGTATAGAAAAAAAGTAAAAGGTTCTGTATTAGGAAGTTCAAAAACAGGAAGTATTGTGTATATTGAACCTGAAGCTACTTTGCGTTATTCTAGAGAATTAAGCGAATTAGAACAAGACGAAAAAGAAGAAATTATTCGTATTTTAAAGAAATTGACCAATCTAATAAGACCTTTTAAAGACTTATTATTAGCCTACCAAGATTTCTTATCAGATATTGATTTAATTTCGGCCAAAGCCAAATATGCTAATGCAATTAATGGTATCTTACCTACTATTACAGAAGAGAAACATTTATTTTTTAGAGAGGCTTATCATCCTATTCTCTATTTAACTAATAAAGCTAAAAATGAAGTAATTCATCCGCAAACTATTGAATTAGATAATCAAAGTAGGATAATAGTTATTTCGGGACCTAATGCTGGTGGTAAAACAATTTCTTTAAAAACAATCGGATTGTTACAATTAATGCTACAATCAGGAATTTTAATTCCAGTACACGAGCGTAGTACCACCTTTTTATTTGATCGAATTTTAACCGATATTGGCGACAACCAATCTATTGAAAATCATTTAAGTACCTATAGTTATCGTTTAAAAAACATGAATTATTTCTTGAAAAAATGCAATTCAAAGACGTTATTTTTAATAGATGAATTTGGTACTGGTTCTGATCCAGAATTAGGAGGAGCGTTGGCAGAAACTTTTTTAGAAGAATTTTATGCAAGAGAAGCTTTTGGTATTATAACTACGCATTATACGAATTTAAAAATTTTAGCTAATGAATTACCCTTTGCAACCAATGCAAATATGTTATTTGATGAAAAAACGTTAGAACCGTTATACAAATTACATTTAGGTCAAGCTGGTAGTTCGTTTACCTTTGAAGTAGCACAAAAGAATGGAATTCCTTTTGGTTTAATTAATAGGGCTAAAAAGAAAATTGAAGGTAGTAAAGTGCGTTTTGATAAAACCATTGCCACGCTTCAAAAAGAACGTTCAAAATTAGAAAAAACTTCTCAAAACTTAAAAGAAGAAGAATCGAAAGCGAGAGAAGAGAGTAAAAAAATGGAAAGTATTAATGCTAAAATTCAGGATAAACTAGAGCGTTATCAAGAACTATACGACGCTAATCAGCGCTTGATTTATTTGGGACAACGTTTAGATGATATCTCGGAAAAATATTTCAATAATAAAGATAAAAAAACCTTAATTGGAGATTTTTTAAAGATAGTTGAGATAGAAAATTCAAAACGAAAAAAAATTACCAAAAAAGAGAAAATTGCCAAAGAAAAAGTTGAAAAACAAATTATTGAAGAAGTAAAAGAAAAAGTAGAAGAAATTAGAACTGAGAAAAAAGAAAAGAAAATAAAAGCACAAAAATTAGAAGCCGAAAAACCAAAAGTAATTTTAAAAGTAGGAGATCGCGTTAGAATGAACGATGGAAAAGCGATTGGAACCATTGACAAAATAGAGAAAAATAAGGCTACTGTTAATTATGGTGTTTTTACTTCCAAAGTAGATTTAGCACAGTTAGAATACATTCAACCTCTTTAAATAAGTTTTAAAAATTATGAAAGAATTAGAAAATTTACCAAAAGAGAAGCAAATTATCCTTTTTGATGGAATTTGTAATCTATGCGAATCTTCAGTACAATTTATCATAAAAAGAGATAAAAAAGATCTATTTCGATTTGTTGCTATACAATCCGAATTAGGTCAAAAAATAATAAAACATATTGGGATTGATACTTCAAAAACAGACTCAATAATTCTTTATATTCCAGGAAAAGCCTATTATTATAAAGCTGAAGCTGCTTTAGAAATTGCAAAAAAATTAAATGGAGTTTATGTATTACTTGGCTATTTAACTTTTATTCCCAATAATATTAAAAATACTGTTTATGATTATATTGCTAAAAATAGATATAAAT
>NZ_LR733618.1 GCF_902506265.1 Flavobacterium sp. 9AF
CAGGATAGGTTCCCGTATTTTCAAAGCGAATCAAATAATGCACATACTCACCTATCATATCTGGACCAACCGTTTCTCCTTCTAAACAGGTTTTGTCATTTGGATCATAAGATCCTACAACCGTTTGTTTTAAAGCGGATGTGTTATCAAAAGGTATTTCGTCATTAGCTATTGGTGTTATTTGAGCTAAAAAGTTTAATTGATCTCCAATATTTACTGCTGGAGTTTCCATAGGCGAATTCACATTCAAAATTACATCTATTTCTCTTGTTTCAAAAGGAAGTAAATTACTATAATTCCAAGTTAACGAATTGGTAGCTTGGCTATCATAAATAGGATTAGCAGAAACATAGTCTAAAACAGCATCATCAAAAGTTAAAGAAACGCTACCATTTTCAATTTGATTTCCTTTATTTCTGTAAGAAATTTTATAATATGCATCAAAACCTGGTCTTGCAGGAACTATTGGTAAAACAATTACTTCTACATCGTGTTTAATACTATTTGCACTAACACAAAAATCTTGTGTAAAAGGACTCGTTTGTGTTGGAAAATCTACTGTAAGACTTGTTGGAGAGATATTGAAATAAGTTGGGTTTTCTAATATTGGCGTAATTGTATGTGAACCTGCTTGAACTGGGATAAAATAATTACCTGATTGATTTGATATTAAATCACCGGAAACGGTTCCATCTGTAATAGAAAATCTTAAGTTGGAATAATTTAAATCATTTAAATCACAACCGTTATTATTAAAATCATATATTGTTTGTCCTTCAATTGAAAAATAATCACCTCCTGGAACAAAAGAACAATAGGAATTTACATGACAATTTACTAGATTGTAATCCATTATTTTTTGTTGTATCATTGTGATGTCTTCATCATCTGCACAAATGTATTGTAAATCAGGATTATTAGAAAAATCTAATGAAGAACCATAATAATACAACCAACTTTCATTATTGTTTTTAATAAATAAACTATTTAATTGGTTATTGTTACAAATTAATTCATTCATAACAGAGTTAAAGGAAGCATCTAAAGTTGTTAATAAATTATTTGAACATAATAAATGTCTCAAATTGATATTTTGAGAAATATCCAAATTTGTTAATTGATTATTTTTACAATTTAAATCAATTAAATTCAAATTTTGAGTAACATCTAAATTAATTAATTCATTATTCTGACATTCTATTAATGTCAAAACTAAATTTTGAGTAACATCTAAATTACTTAATTGATTCCCTCTACAACTTAAATGGTTAAGATTAGTTAACATAGAAACATCTAAAGTTGTGAGTAGATTATTTGAACAACCTAAAGAAGTTAAATTAATATTCTGACTTAAATTCAAACTAGATAACTGGTTACCACTACATTGCAAAAAAACTAAGTTTAGATTTTGACTAATATTTAAATCTGATAGCTGATTGTCATAACAATATAAATATTTTAAATTGGAATTTTGAGTAATATTTAATGTGCTTAATTGATTATCACTACAATCTAAAAAATAAAGATTAGCTAATTGAGTTAAATCTAAATTTGTTATTTGGATATTCTTACATCTTAAAGTAATTAAATTGCTAAAATATTCAATTCCAGTTAAATCATAAATATTTGATTCATAAATATTTAAAACAGTAATCAATTCAGCTTCACTTTCTTCTATTTCACCATTATTATTTGTATCAATAGAATTATAATTTGTTACATATCCATATTGATCTGGAATTTCTGTAGATGCAATTTGGTTGCTTGAATTAGCACTCAACAACTTCGCTTTAAAATTAGCATCTGGAATATTAATAATCTGCCCTTGCAAATTCAATCCAAATAAAACAAGTAATAAAAAGTAGATTTTCTTCATAAAATATTTTTAAGAAGGCAAAAATACTTCAAAAAATTAAGTTTGAACCATTTAAATTTTATAAATAACAATTCCTTAAGAT
>NZ_LR733577.1 GCF_902506265.1 Flavobacterium sp. 9AF
CTCCTCTTTGGTCTATATTTTCTAAATTATTTAATGAAAAAAACAAATTCGAAATATTCAAGATTATAAAGAAATTTAATTTTACTTTTATTTTTATAGCTTTAGTTATTATTATATTGTATTTAATCACCCCATCATTAATATCTATATGGATAAAAAATATAATTGTATTGCCTCATTATTTTATTTTAACATTTGCGATTATTACTTTATTAAGACTTTATAATACTTTCTTTACCTTTTTTTTAAATGGAATAGGCGAATTAAGCTTATTTATAAAAATTTTAATCTTTAGTTCAGTGATTAAAATTCCTCTATGTTATTTATTTATCAACTTTATAAAATTAGATGTATTAAATAGTATTACAGTATCTACAATAATAATTTTAATTTTATGGACAATTCTCATTCCGCAATATTCAAATAAAATTATTAGCCGATTATAATTGTTTTATTCTATCTATAAAATCATTTAGAATATTCTCTTTTGAAAAATTTTTCGTAATAAAATTTCTAGCATTACGACCTGTAGTAATGGAAGTATCTTTATTGTTAAACAATTCAATTATTTTATTAATAATTTCATCTTTTTGGTGATTCATATAATAGAATCCACCTTTAGATTTTTCAAAAATATACCTAACTTCAGAGTCTTTGTGACCTGTAACGATAGAAGGTTTTTCACTAGCCATCATGCCTAAAATTTTAGAAGGCATAACAGTATCTATAACAAGGTCCTTTTGAAATAAAACATGCAAATCTGCATTACAAAGAATATTGTTTAATTCTGAATAAATGACAGGCTCAAAATAAGTCATGTTTTTTAGTTCCTTTGTTTTTTCTAATACCTCATTTTTACTAGCCCCATCCCCTATCAATGTAATATGTATTCCATTATATTTAGCTAAATCTTTAACTATATCAATAAAAATATTCCAATCTTGTTTTTTTCCAATATTTCCAGAATAAAGAATATTAAATTTGTCTGAATTAAAATAATTTGTATTTTGAGCTCGAGTAGGATTAATAACATTTGAATCAATCCAATTAGGAAAATAATAATTGTTTAAAGATTTTTTTTTCTTTAATTTTTCAATCATTCCATAACTTATTGTTGTATTTAAATTTGATACAGAATAAAGTTTTTGTTCAATTTTTTTCAAAATATTTTCAAAAATTTTATTTTTTAAAATTCCTGTTTGAAAAGCCGCATCAAACTCAAAATCTTGTGTATGTATAACAATTTTTGCTTTGTATATCTTTTTTGCTAAAAAGGATAAAATTATATTAGAAGTAAAGGGAACTATTACAATAATTATATCTGTATTTTTAAATTTTTTAAGATTAAAAAGGCTCAAAAAAGTAAAATGAATCATTTGTAAAATTCTCCTAAAAAAATTTGGTTTAGAAGGAACATAAATCCGCATTCTATTGATATTAACATTGTTAATACTTTCTAATAAAAAATAACCTCTTTTTTTATATTGTTCATAAATTTCCCATTTAGGATAATATGGATACGCAGTTATGACATCTACATGTATTCCTTTTTGAACTAGATATTCAGCTAATTCAGTAGTATATAATCCTATCCCGCTGTCTTCAGGAAAATAATTATTACCCAATATTGTTATTTTCATTTTCATTTAACTTTTTTTGCTGGATTACCAATATAAACCCCTTTTTCATATAAATTAGTAAAAACAGATGATCTTGCCCCTACTACAATTTCATTTTCAATTGTCACTCCTGGAGCAATAAATACATCGGTTGCAATCCAACAAGAATCTTTTATTATTATCGGTTTATTGTAAATATCGAAACTTTGTTTTTGATATTCATGAGAGCCTGTACATAAATATGATTTTTGAGAAATCACTGTGTTTGAGCCAATTTGTATTTCTCCTAAACTATAAAGTACAACATCATCACCTATCCAACTATAATCACCAATTATAACTTTCCATGGGTATGTAATTTTTACATTCGGTCTAATGACAACTTGTTTACCAATTTTTGCACCGAATAGACGAAGTAAAAATCTTCTCCATGGATATAATACTTGTGGAGATAATGCAAAGAAAGTTGCTTGAACAATCCACCAAAGTTGAACAATTATTTTATTTCTACCTCTAAAATTTTTTGGGTTTTTGAATTTATTTAATTCAAACATTTATAAAAAATATTAATTAGTTTATTTATAAATATATCTAAAGTATATTTTTCACTCGCCATTTTATAGTTGAAAAGTGATATTTTAATTAGTTCTTCTCTATTTAAATTACATATAAATTCGAGACTATTTTGTAAACTATTAAGATCATCTTTTAAACAAATAAAACCATTTTTCTCATTACAAATATCGGGTATACCAGCATGATTTGTTGTTAATATTACATTACCAGTAGCCATACCTTCTATTAAACTAATTGGTTGTCCTTCCATTTTATAAAATGTAGGTAAACAGATTAAATTAGATTGTAAGAGTAAATCTCTTTTTTTTTCTCCATTTACTATACCTAAATATTGTATTTCATTTATATTTTTAATTGTATTTATATCAAAACTATCTGTTAAATTTCCTGCGATTTTTAGATTTATTTTTATTCCTTTTTCTACTAAATTTTTAATTGCTTCAACAAGCAATTTTATTCCCTTTTCTTCAATTATATTACTTAAAAAAAGTACATTTATATCTTTAAAATTCTTGTTTTTTATATCTTTTTCTTCAATATTTAAAATTTCCTCAAAAAAATTTTCAACAATAAATATTTTTTCTTCTTCTAAAAAAAAATCAAAATTTTTCTGAAGTGATTTAGATAAAACTATGCCATAATCTGCTAATTTTAATGATTTCTTAAAGAAAAATTTTTGAAAATAATTTTGTTTAAAATAAGATTCTTTTAAATGTCCAC
>NZ_LR733621.1 GCF_902506265.1 Flavobacterium sp. 9AF
ATCTAAATCTATATACATTTCATTATCGAAAGAGGAAACATGGTTTTCTAAAGACACATCATAGCTTAATTTGACATTTTGATCTCTATTTGTTAAATCGGAAGTAATTATATTATTTACAATATAATTTTTATTTCCCGAATTGATATACCATTTTAAAGCTTCTTCTTTTTTATCATTTTTAATGGTGTTGTAATTGTATAAAAAAGAAGCTCTACTTTCTCCAGAATATTCTTTATTGACCTTTCCTTTTAAAGTTTCTCCTTCAATTGTATAGTTAACAGTATAAACATCTTTATTAGAAACCGCTTTTTGTGAAGGAATTTTATCAATAATAAAATCATTACCATTTTCTATTAAAACTTCTTTCCCTTGAATTCTTTCAGCATATTCTTTAAAAGAATTGTATTTTTCAGTACCATCTAAATAGTATTTTTTACCATCTTTTATCAATGCACAAATCATATGATTATCAACAGATAAAGAAGGAATACTATAATTATATGCAATGTGTTTTGTACCAATCCAACATAATCGAGCATCAAACCCTGCTAATTTTAGCATTTGTTTTGTTAGATTAGCCATTCCTTTGCAATCACCATAACGTTTATTAAATACATTTTGAGAATCATCGGGTTTGAATCCTGCAATACCATCTTCAAAAGCAATATATCTTATGTTATCTTGAACCCAATAATAAATTTGTTTAATTTTTTCTTCATCGTTTTTTGCATTTTGGGTTAATTCCTTAACCTTATTTTCAAATATTGTGGGATCATCATCCATTGAATCAATTAAAGATTTATACCATTTATATAAATCGGCAGTTTTATTAAACAATATTGTTTTTTCATTTTTATTTTCAAACGATTTGGCTATAAATAAAATATGAGGATAAATATAACTTGGACCTGGAGCTAGTTTTTCTTTTTTAGATGGAGGAATATTTTTAATAGTATATTTAAAAATGGTGCTTTCAGTATTTTTTACTTCTGTTTTTGTAATGTCGAAGCCTTCAAAATTAAACTCCTTAATTTCAAGTGTTAACCATTTTGGAACAGTTATTATTATTTCTTTGTCGATGACAGGGAATTCATCGTTAAAATAAATAGATGTAAAGTATTTTACATCATTTATTTTCTTTTCTATATCATATAAATAAGTATATCCTTGTATAGGAAAGTCAATATTAAAATATTTTACCCTTGCATCATTATAAAACAGATCATTGCTTTTATAAAATTCATCTCTTGCATAAATATTAGCGGGTTTGTTATTCTTATATTTTAATGAAAAAGTGTTTATTAAAGATTGACTGTCATAAAACTCATATTTTTGAATATCAGCTCTATGGTTAATATTTAATAATACTTCAGAAATGGCATAATTAACTTCAACATTCTTTTTATCTTTTGCTATTTCAAAATTGACTTTTTCGGTACTTTTTAAAATGGCGATATCAGATTTGTCAAATTTTTCTCTTAATTCTTTTGCTGTTTTAATATCAGTAGGGGAAGGTTCTATGTTTTTTTGACTCCATATATTTATTGAAATAAAAAAAACGACAAGTAGGGCATTTTTTCTCATTGTTTAAATTTAGTCAAAAATAGAAATTTTTTTTGACTCGTGTTTTTGGGGTTAAAATATTGTTGTGTAGGTTTTTATATTTTTGAGATAATTATATTAATAGGGACAAATGACTGAAATGAATTTTATTTTTTTCTGATATAAATATGTTTTACATTGGTATTATTGGTTTCTCTTACATCGATATCAAATTTTTGCATGCTTTTTATAAGAGGTAATAATTTACTAAAACCGTAATTTCTAGGATCAAAATCCGTTTTCTTTTTTAGAATTAAATTGCCTAAATCACCTAAAAAAGCCCAACCATTTTCATCTTCTAAATCATCAATACTTGTAGAGAAAAGTTGTATAATTTTTGGATCAATTTTACTAAGTGGTGCCTTCTTCTTCTGAGAATTATTTTTATTCGTTTTTTTAGTAGTGCTTTCAGGTTGATTTTCTACATCATCTTTCTTTAAGATTTCAATATAAATAAATTTATCACAAGCAGTAATAAATGGCTTTAATGTTTTCTTTTCTCCAATACCAATAACTGTCATTCCCGCTTCTCTTAATCGAGTAGCAAGCCTTGTGAAATCGGAATCACTTGATACAATGCAAAATCCATCTACTTTTCCCGTATATAAGATATCCATTGCATCAATTATTAAAGCACTATCGCTTGCGTTTTTTCCTGTTGAATAGCTATATTGTTGTACTGGTGTGATAGCATTTTGTAACAAGACATTTTTCCATCCAGAAACTGTAGGTTTTGTCCAGTCGGCATAAATTCGTTTAAAAGTAGGCGTACCATATTTTGCTATCTCTTCAAACATTTCTTTTACATTTGCATAAGGCACGTTGTCAGCATCTATAAGAACAGCTAATTTTAGATCTTTTTTGATTTCCATTATATTTTAATTTCATTAGTAAATGTACTATAAATGATTGAGTAAGCATAATAAATATTAACTTTGATTACCATAAAACCTTTATATTACAAAAATGGCATTATTTAAGTCAATTAATTCCAAAGCAAAAACTATTGATTCATCTGGTTTTGGGACCAATGCATCAAATTATGGGGGGCGATTTATCAACAAAAACGGTAATGCCAATGTTAAGAAAACGGGTATTAGCTGGATAGATAGTATAAGTTGGCATCATTTTATGTTAAACATACCTAGATGGCAATTTTTCGGAATAATCATCTTGTTTTATTTTCTAGTTAATTTGTTTTTCGCTACTATTTATTATTTTATTGGAGTTGAACATTTAAATGGAATTGTTGCGACTACTGGTTTAGAAAAGTTTGGACAAGCTTTTTTCTTTAGTGTGCAAACTTTTACAACTGTAGGTTATGGACATATTAATCCTACAGGTTTTTGGACAAGTTTTGTTTCTTCGGTAGAAGCATTAACGGGCTTATTAACTTTTGCGATTGCTACTGGTTTGTTTTTTGGACGTTTTAGTAAACCAGAAGCTTATATACGTTTTTCAGAGAATGCCGTTATAGCTCCTTATCAAGACGGAACCGCTTTAATGTTTAGAATGACTCCTTTTAAAAACGTTAATCTTACAGATGCTGAAGCAAGGGTTAATGTAGGCTTAACGATGGAAGAAAATGGTGTGATGGTAAATAAATTTTATCAATTGCCATTAGAATTAGATAAAGTAAATGCTTTAACACTAAGCTGGACATTGGTTCATCCAATAACTGAAAAAAGTCCTTTATACGGATTTAAGTCAGAAGATTATGCTTCTCTAGATGGAGAAATTATTGTTTTTATAAAAGTATTTGATGATGTATACAGTACGCATCTTGTAAAAAGAACTTCTTATGTTTTTAAAGAGGTGGTTTATGGAGCGAAGTTTATTATTATGTACAATCAAAACGAAGATGATAGTAAAACTATTTTAGATTTACAGAAATTGAACTCTTTTGAATTAGTCTCTTTACCTTAGGCTATTTTTCATAAAATTCTATAGGTAAACCATCTGGGTCTTGAATAAAAGTAAAACGTTTATTTGTTAGTTCATCAATTCGTATAGGCTCTATTTCAATATCAAAACGATGTAAGTGAGTTATAATATCTTCAATAGTAGCTACTTCAAATGCGAGGTGTCTTAAACCAGTAGCTTCAGGCCTTGAAATTCTTTTTGGAGGTTTTGGAAAAGAGAATAATTCCACACAATATAGGCCATTAATGGCTAAATCTAATTTGTAGGAATGTCTTTCAATTCTATATGTTTCTCGAATAATTTCTAGTCCTAGAATTTCAGTGTAGAATTTTTTTGAAATTTCATAATTTGAACAAATAATGGCTACATGATGAATTTTATTAAGCATACTTTTTTTTGAAAACATAAATCCTCATTTATGAATGAGGATTTATAGTAAATAGTATTTAAAATTATTTTCCGTCTTTATCAACTACAATTCTGTCTTCTCTATTAGCCAGTTCCCAAGCTAATGTGAATGCTAATTGCGCTCTTTTTGCTAACGCATCGTATTCAATTTTATCAGGTGTGTCTGATGCTTTATGGTAGTCAGCATGTACTCCGTTAAAAAAGAAAATGGCAGGTACACCTTTTTTAGCAAAATTATAATGATCCGAACGATAATAAATTCTTTCAGGATCATTTCTGTCATTGTATTTATAATCCAATATTAAATGGGTGTACTTTTCGTTTACTTCTTCATTAATAGTGTGTAATTCAGAACTTAAACGATCAGAACCAATAACATAAACATAATTATTCGTTTCAGGATGAAGCGTATCACGACGACCAATCATGTCTATATTAATATCAGCAATCGTGTTTTTAAGAGGGAATAAAGGATTTTCAGAATAAAATCTAGAACCATGTAATCCATGTTCTTCGCCCGTTACATGTAAGAATAAAATCGAACGTTTTGGTCCATAACCTTCTTTTTTTGCTTGTGCAAATGCTTGCGCAATTTCTAACAAAGCCACAGTTCCTGATCCATCATCATCTGCACCATTAAATACTTCGCCATTTTTTGTTCCTACATGATCATAATGTGCCGAGATAACTAAGATTTCTTCCGGTTTTTCTGATCCTTTTATAAAAGCCCAAATGTTTTCAGAATCGTTTAGTTTTGGAGAAAATCCTTTTGCCATAAATTCTGAAGGCACTTTTTGATACCAACCATCGGCTTCACTAGGAAAGTTAATGTTGTTTTTTTTGTATTGTTCAATGAGGTATTTTCCTGCTTTTTTTTGCCCTTCAGTACCTGTGTCTCTACCTTCCATTTCGTCGGAAGCAACAATATGTAAGTGAGTACTGAGTTCATTTGCAGTAATTGTATTCATATATTTTGTTAAATCTGTTTCTTTTTGAGCTTTAGGAACAGAGTTACAACTTAGTAGAAGTAAAGTTAGCAATCCACAAGGAATTAATCTTTTTTTCATTTTTTAATAGTTTGGTTGTATTAAGTAGTAAAAATAGATTATTTATTATAAAAATTTGTTTCGTTTTAACATTTTTTTATAAAACTGTGATTTATGCTTATTGCTTGTTTTTTCAATGACTTGGATAATGTATTATTTCAATATCTTTGTTGCCTATTTCTTAATTTATGAGCTTTCAATATGAATACTTGCTATTAATTCCAATTGGTTTTATAGCTGGTTTTTTAAACACTGTTGCAGGAGGAGGAACTTTATTAACTTTGCCTACATTGATATTTATGGGTTTGCCAGCACCATTAGCTAATGGGACTAATAGAATAGCTATTTTAGTACAAACATTTTCAGCTATAAGAGGTTTCAAAAGTAAAGGTATTTCTACTTATCCTTTTAGTTTGTATCTTGGATTATCGGCATTAATAGGTTCATTTATTGGTGCAAAATTAGCAATTGATATTGATGGTGATACATTTAATAAAATTTTAGCAGTTATCATGATAATGGTTTTGGTTACCATTATTTTTAATCCAAATAAAAATTACACTGAAATTATTGAAAGAACCACTGGTAAAAGTTTGTATATTTCGTTAGTAGTTTTCTTTTTTTTAGGTATTTATGGTGGTTTTATTAACGCAGGAATCGGTTTTTTAATATTATTGGTTTTACCTTATATTAATGGTTTGTCATTATTAAAATCCAATGCAACTAAAGTTTTTGTAGTTTGTGTTTATACCGTAGGTGCTGTATTAGTATTTGCTTTTGAGAAACAAATTGATTATATGTTAGCTTTTATACTAACTATTGGGAATGCAACTGGAGCTTGGTTTGGAAGTCGTTGGTCTGTAAAAAAAGAGGACAAAGTAATTCGTTTGTTTTTGATTATTACTGTGTCCTCTTTAGCTGTAAAACTATGGTTTTTTAATTAATAATTTACATATTCTGTAATTTCTAATCCATAACCAATCATACCTACACGCTTAGTTTGCTCTGTATTATTAGATAATAATTTTATTCTTGAGATATCTATATCATGTAAAATTTGAGCACCTATTCCAAAGTCTTTGTTGTCCATTTTTACTTGAGGCGCTTTGATTATTCCTTCTTCTTGTAGTTTTTTTAATTCTGATAAACGAGAAAGAAGTTCTAAGGATTTTACTTCTTGATTAATAAAAATGATAGCACCTTTACCTACTTCATTGATTTTTTTGAACATAACATCCAATTTTTTATCAGCATCATTCGTTAAAGTACCTAGAATATCATTGTTAACTTGAGTTGAATTTATTCTAGTAAGTATGGCTTCTCCATTACTCCAATTGCCTTTAGTAAGAGCTAAATGAACTTGCTGATTAGTAGTTTGTAAGTAAGCTCTTAATCTAAAAGTACCAAAACGAGTTTCAATTTCAAAATCTTCTTTCTTTTGAATTAAACTATCATGTTGCATTCGGTAAGCAACTAGGTCTTCAATAGAGACTAATTTTAAATTGAATTTTTTAGCAACTTCTACGAGTTGAGGTAGACGAGCCATAGTACCGTCTTCATTCATGATTTCTACAATTACACCAGCAGGTTTGAAGCCAGCCAGACGTGCAAAATCTATGGCAGCTTCTGTATGCCCCGTTCTTCTAAGTACACCACCTTGTTTTGCTATAAGAGGAAAAATATGACCTGGTCTTGCTAAATCAAATGGTTTTGTATTAGGATCAATTAATGAAAGGACAGTTTTGGCTCTATCAGAAGCAGAAATTCCAGTCGTTACGCCATTCCCTTTTAAATCTATAGAAACAGTAAAAGCCGTTTCCATATGGTCGGTGTTGTTTCTTACCATAGCATGTAAATCGAGTTCTTTACATCTACTTTCTGTAAGAGGAGTACAAATTAAACCTCTTCCATGAGTGGCCATGAAATTAATCATTTCTGGAGTACATTTTTCTGCCGCAGCTAAGAAATCTCCTTCATTTTCTCTGTCTTCATCATCAACAACTATAATTACTTTTCCTTGACGGATATCTTCTATAGCTTCTTCGATGGTGTTGAGTTGTATGTTGTTTGACATTTGTATAGTTAGTTTTTTGAAAATCTTGAAAAGAGCCTTTTAATTGGATCGATTAACCAGTCAAAATTAATCATTATTCCTATATCGTTTGTAGCTCTATAAGTTAAAAAGATGGCTAAGGGTGTAAGTAGGATGGAAGACATCCACATACCAAGGATAATTGGTATCGTATTTTCTTCTGCTAATTTTTTTCCAAAAGTATTCATGAAATGGAAAGCAATGAATATTACAATAGCAAATACAATAGGTAATCCTATTCCTCCTTTTCGAATAATGGCTCCTAAAGGTGCACCAATAAAAAACATTAATAAACAAGAAAAGGCAATAATAAATTTTTCATGAACGACAACCCAATGTGAATTTAGGTTCTTCATTTTATATTCTAAATCATTTTGGCTATTTACAATGCTAAATTCATTACTCGAAGTATTGCTTTTAGCCATTTCTAACACTTTTTGCTTTTCTATAGTATTAAAAATAGATAGAATATCATCTACTTTTTTTTCTTTGTCTATCTCTTGATTCTTTTTAAGTAGAAAGACGTAATCATTTCTTTGAAGTGAGTTTTCAGCAAATGAAACAATGTCTTTATTTAAATTGGTTTGCAAGGAATCAATCGTATAGTTCAACTCGTTAAGAGTTAACATTTTTTCTGAAGTGATATCTCCATTATCACCAGCATTTTCATCTAGTTTAGTTAGGTCAATATTGAGAATGTACTTTTTAAAACTACTTTTTGCAAAAGGTTGCTTATTACGCTCTTCATATTTTTTTGGAATGATATTTTCATAGTAGTTGCCATCTAATAATTCTAATTGTAAGGTATTCGAATTTTCATCACTTCTTAAAATACCGTTTTTAGCCTTAATTACTGTATTAGCACCTAAACCAGCATTTACATTTTTAATATGCATGGTAACATCTTCTAAGAAACGACCATTATCACCTGTTTTTTTCTCTACCTTAATATTAATAGCAGGACCAATGGGGTTAAACTGACCCTCAGCAATTGCCATGGCAGGTCGTTGTTGTACAATATTTTTCCTTAAGTTAAGAAACTTATATTGCGCTTTTGGAATAACATTATTGGCAAAGATAAAAGAGACAATACTTAAACCAAATATGAGTAAACTAAGCATTCTCATGGCTCTTTGTAATGAAATTCCTGATGATTTCATGGCAGCGAATTCATAATTTTCTGCAAAACTACCAAATGTCATGATGGAAGCTAAAACCACCGATAATGGTAATACTAACGGAACAATTGTAGGCGCATAAAAGGATAGAAATTTTATTATCGTAAAAAAATCGAGATCTTTTCCTGCTAGTTCAGAAATAAATAACCAGATTCCTTGTAAAACGAATATAAAAAAAAGGATTACAAATACCGAAGTAAATGTAATCAAAAAGGATTTTATAATGTATTTATCTAAGATTTTCACCTTTTAATCAAGTCTATTAATGTAATAATTTGGATATTTTGATTCGGTAAAGGTAAAATGATTATCGGAAATAGGTTGATTCGTTTTAAAAGAATTAACAGTTAATGTTGTTCTTGTGCCATTTTTTCCAACTTCAATAAGATTATAGATGTTTTTAGTTTGCACATCTATACCTAATAAGATTTCTTTTCTTTGGTCTTTAGAACTAATAGGAATTAATTTTATATATTGAATTTTTCTTCCTTTTACATCTTGTAAAATATCCCAAGAATATTTATAACCAGTGTTGAAAAAAGTTAACATTTTAGATGGTGTTACTGCATTTTCATCTTTATCATCAAATTTTGAAATAGAGATTTCTTCATCTTCTGGAACAATTGTATAAACTTTTTTCCCGTCAAAAATTTTTGTTACTCCCATAAAGTTTAAATTATATAAATTGCCTTTAAGGGTTACATTACCTTTACTCTCTTGATTAATGTTTTCTTTAGGGTTACTTAAAGCATACTTAAAATCAATAACAATATTTTCATACGTTTTTACCTTGTCAGACACTTCATCTAGAAGGCTTTTTGCCTTAGCAGCATCTTGTGCTTGAATTGAAAAACTTACAAAAAGAAAACATACTAATTTTAAAATTTTACTCATCTTATTAATTATTATTTTGTTCATTGTTTAAAAAATGTTCTAATGCGACTAAATCCGAAATTAAAACAGCACGTGCTTTACTACCTTCAAAAGGACCTACAATTCCTGCGGCTTCTAATTGATCAATTAATCTTCCCGCTCTATTATATCCTAATTTTAATTTTCTTTGAATTAGTGATGCGCTTCCTTGTTGTGCTGTAACGATTACTTCTGCCGCTTCTCTAAATAAGACATCTCTGTCGGAAATGTTTATATCAAGAGTCGTGCCACTTTCTTCACCTACATATTCGGGTAATTGATAAGCTTCAGGATATGCTTTTTGGCTACCAATGAATTCACAAACTTTTTCAACTTCTGGTGTATCGATAAAGGCACATTGTACTCTAACCATGTCATTTCCATTAGTATATAATAAATCTCCTCTACCAATTAATTGATCGGCTCCACCAGCGTCTAAAATTGTTCTTGAATCTATTTTTGACATTACGCGAAATGCAATTCTGGCAGGGAAATTGGCTTTAATCATACCTGTTATGACATTTACTGATGGTCTTTGTGTAGCAATGATTAAATGAATACCAATAGCTCGCGCTAATTGTGCTAATCGAGCAATAGGAGTTTCTACTTCTTTACCAGCTGTCATAATTAAATCGGCAAACTCGTCTACTACAAGTACAATATAAGGTAGAAAACGATGTCCGTTTTCTGGATTTAATTTTCGAAGCTTAAATTTTTCATTATATTCTTTAATGTTTCTAACCATAGCTTCTTTTAGTAAAGAATAACGGTTGTCCATCTCAATACACAAAGAATTTAATGTGTTAATTACTTTAGTGTTATCTGTAATAATTGCATCTTCAGTATCAGGAAGCTTAGCTAAATAATGGCGTTCAATTTTATTGAATAAAGTAAGTTCTACTTTTTTAGGATCAACTAATACAAATTTTACTTCAGCAGGATGTTTTTTATATAGTAAAGAAGCTAAAATAGCATTTAAACCAACTGATTTTCCTTGACCCGTTGCTCCAGCCATCAATAAGTGAGGCATTTTGGCTAAATCTACTACAAAAGTTTCATTTGATATTGTTTTTCCTAAGGCTACAGGAAGTTCCATTTCTGCTTGTTGAAATTTGTGAGAACTCAAAGCAGTTTTCATTGGAACTAGAGTAGGGTTGTTGTTTGGAACTTCAATACCTATGGTTCCTTTTCCAGGAATTGGCGCTATAATACGAATTCCTAGTGCGGCTAAAGATAAAGCAATGTCATCTTCTAAATTTTTGATTTTAGAAATTCGAATACCTGCATCAGGAACAATTTCATAAAGTGTTACTGTTGGTCCGACAGTAGCCTTTATTTGTGATATTCCAATACTATAGTTTCTTAACGTTTCAACAATTCTATTTTTATTTTCTTCTAATTCTGTTTGATTAATAGTTATTCCACCAGTTGCATATTCTTTTAAAAGATCAATAGGAGGAAATTGATAATTAGATAATTCTAATGTAGGATCAAATTCTCCAAAGTCTTGAACTAATTTTGCTGCTAAATTACTGTCAAGAATTTCTTCTTCTTCTATTTTTTGAATGACAAAATCATCATCAGAATTGATAATTGTTTCAGGTGAATTTAATTTTTCAGTAATGCTAAATTCTTCTCTTTTAGGTTTGGGATCTAAATTAAGTTCTGATGCATTTGCAATAGTAGGTTTTAAATCTTCTTTATTAATCTCAAATGTTGAAGTTTTTAATTCAATTTTCGAAATGGCTTCTTCATCTTCTCTTAGGATAAAGTCTTCGTCTTCGCCTACCATTATTTCTTCCAATACATTTGTTATAGGAGTAGAACTAATTTCATTCTTGACTATTTCTTCTTGTAAATCTTCTTTGAAAGATTGTTGTGGTTTTTCAAAAATATTTTTTACTTTATCAGGAGAAATTTTTATTTTGAATATTAAATAAATAACAACACCAAATAGTAATAATAATCCTGTCCCAATTTTTCCAATATAGTCTTGCAAATAATTATTAATTTCAAAACCTATAATTCCAGCAAGTTCAGGTAAATAATCCCAGAAAAAGCCAAAAATAACAGAAAGTACTATTATAAGATACAAGTCCCAAAAAAGTGTGCGTCTTAATTTTTTTATACTTAAATCTAAAATTAGATAAATTCCTGCTAAAAATAAAATTCGTAAAAATATAAATGAAGCTACACCAAAACCTTCATATAGAAAGAAATTAGCTAGAAAAGCACCAAATTTTCCTAACCAATTTTTTGTTTGAGCATCTCTATCAAGAACATCATTTATTTGACTTTGATCAAAATTTCCAGTAATGAAGTAGGAAATTAAAGATAATGCAATTGCAATAGTAATTAGTACTAGTAAGACACCAATAGAAAACTTTTGCGGTCTTGTAAGATGCAATTTTTTCTTTTCTTTTGAAACTGTTTTATTTTGAGATTCTTTTTTGTCTTTTTTAGCCATGAAGCAAACACTATTTTACAAAAATAGAGAATTTAAAATAAATAGGGAATATATATTATACATCCTATGGTTATTGCGGTTAAAGCAGCAAAAAATACTGCACCTGCTGCAATATCTTTTATAAAACCAATTTTTTTATGATAATCGGGATGAATAAAATCTGCAATTTTTTCAATAGCAGTATTTAAACCTTCCACACCAAGAACAAGACCTGTTGCTAAAGTTTGTATTAACCATTCTTCTTTTGTGATTTTAAAATAAAAGCCAGCCACAATCATTAGAATACCAATGCTCAATTGCACCATTACACTATGTTCGGTTGTGGCAAGTTTAAATGCTCCTTTTACTGCAAATACAATACTTTTTAGTCTTCCAGTTACGAAAGTATTATCTTTTTCAAAATCCATTATTTACAGAACAGCTAAAGCAGATTCGTAATTTGGTTCGTTTGCAATTTCAGCTACTTGTTCCGTATATTTAACAGTACCTTTTTCGTCTAAAATGATAACCACTCTCGAATGTAAACCCGATAAAGGCCCTTCAATAATTTCTAAACCGTATTCTTTTCCAAAACTTCCAGAATTAAAATCAGATAAATTAATTACATTTTCTAATCCTTCAGCTCCACAAAAACGTTTTTGAGCAAATGGTAAATCGCGAGAAATACACAATACTTTAGTGTTTTCTAACTGACTTGCTTTTTCATTAAAAGCTCTCACCGATGCCGCACAAGTACCTGTATCTACACTAGGGAAAATGTTTAAAACTAATTTAGTTCCTGCAAAATCTGATAATTTAATTGTACTTAAGTCTGTTTTAACTAATGTAAAGTCTGGTGATTGTGTACCTACTTTTGGTAATTCTCCAGATGTATGTATTGGGTTTCCACCTAATGTTACTGTTGCCATAATTTGTTTTTTTAATGATGTCCAAAAGTAATAAATAATATTGAATTGCTATTGATATTATTGCGCTTTTGCATTTTTTTAAGTTTTTTGAAACCAAAAAAACATTTTTCTCGTAAATGCCATTATAACTTAAAATATAAAACATGAAAACAAATAAAAAAATGGTTTTCGCATTTGTTCTTATTACTTTTTTATCAGGAATTGAAATGAATGCTCAAAATGAAAAAACGGTACAAGTAGGTGGTGCTCCTATGTATCCCAGCAAAAACATTGTTGAAAATGCTCTAAATTCTAAAGATCATACTACATTAGTGACAGCTGTAAAAGCTGCTGATTTAGTTGATGTGTTAGCTTCTGAAGGACCTTTTACTGTTTTTGCTCCCACCAATGAAGCTTTTGATAAATTACCAAAAGGAACTGTAGAGGCTTTATTGAAACCAGAAAATAAAGCTCAATTGCAAACTATTTTGAAATATCATGTAGCTGCTGGAAAATGGAGTGCTGCAGATATTATAGCTGCTATTAAAAAAGGAAAGGGAAAATATAGTTTTAAAACAGTAAGTGGAGGTACTTTAACGGCTTGGATGAAAGGAAAAGATGTTTACATTACAGATGAAAATGGAGATAGTTCTAAGGTTACCATCGCGGATGTGAATCAAAAGAATGGTGTCATTCACGTGATAGATATGGTTTTACTGCCTCGTATATAGTTGTTTAGTTTTAGTTTGTTTTTTTTGAAGTAGAGACAGTCGTAATAAGACTGTCTCTTTTTTTAAAATTATTTAAAAGGAATTACATATATTACCAGATAATGTTGCACCTGCTCCAGAAGTAACTGTTGATTTTGCACTAGATGCGGAAAGGAGTGATATGGAATAAGGAGGAGTAAATGCTGTTCCGCTTCCACTTGATGTGCCAGAAGTACCCGAAAAAGAATTTCCTACCGAAGTTACGGCAGTAAAACCAGACATTAAATCGATAGGATTTTTTACATTTTCAAAAGCATTATTTTCTACACGAATATTTGCTTCTTTTCCTGCAGCGACGCATTTATTACTAGCTGTGCTATTAAAATAACTATTCACTATATGGACTTGTCCAAATCGTACTCTTGGCATTCTTTCCCTGCAACCGCTTGCCCACCAGCATCGTGCAAAAGTAATTTTTAATTTTCCACGATCACCTGTTGCGCTATCACTTGAACCTATTAAATTTGAATATCTGTGGTCGTCTGAGCCACCTGGACCACCAGCTTTTGGAGCTTTTAAGTAAGTGAATTTTGTATAAGATACCGTAATATAATCTGATTGATTTTTAATATCAAAATTTCCATCTACACCATCTCTAAATTCACAATGATCTACCCATACATTTTGACAATTGTCAAGTATTGCTAAATCCCAGCCATCTGTATCGTATGCTCCTGGACCTTCAAATATAATATTGCGAATGATTATATTTTTACATCTTTTAATGTTTAAAATTCCTGAGCCTGATTTTGTTTGGTCGCTACTCACAATTTTTGCTCCACTTGTTCCATAAATTGTTTTAGCAGATTGATCTTGGAAGTTTATTCTTCCAGCGTTCGGAATAGAAATAGTTCCCGTTACTTTTACGACTTTAACTGAACTGTTTTCTATGGCAGCTTTTAGTTGAGAATAATTTGTTACTGTTGTTTCTGTACCACTTCCTCCACTTGTGCCTCCATTTTGTGAAGCCCAACCAGGTGCAGTGCAAGCTTTAGCTAGAATATTTTCTTGTTCTTTTGATGTTGTTTCTGTTATTTCATCAAAATTTTCTTTTTCACAACTTGTTAAGTTGAACAATGCAAAGATGGCTAATACAGATAGTTTACTTGTTAGTTTCATAATGTGTTTTTTTAGAAAATATCCTTTTTGGTACCTTAAAAGAATATAATATTGTTTGTTATGTTGCAAATATCATTAAGGATTTTTACAAAAAGTTTGAATTAGTTCAAACTTTTTGTAAAAAATATATTTTCTGTAAATTTTTTTCGTAATCGATTACGAATTCGTATTTTTATGAGAAATTTTTAGGATAAATAAATTTTTTATTTATTAATAAATTAAACTATTCATGTATAAATTATTAAGAGAAACTATTGAGAAAGAAATTAAGCTTACCGACCTAGAATGGAAAAAAATCCTAGATAAAATTGAGTTGGTTAAATTAGATAAGAATAATTTTTTTCTTTCTCAAGACAATGCCTGTAATTATGAAGGATTCGTTTTAAAAGGTTCTTTAAAAATTTATACATTGGAAGAAAGTGGTTCTGAAAATATTGCTTTCTTTGCTTTTGAAGGAGATTGGGTTTGTGATATTGAAGGCTTTTATAATAAGAAGAAAAGCAAATACAATATTAAATCGCTAGAAATATGTGATATAGTTGTGGTAAGTAGAGAAAATAAAGAATGGCTTTTTAAAGAGATACCTAAATTATTGCATTTTCATAGCTTAATGATGCAAAAAGTAGCTATTGTAATGCAAAACAGATTATTAGAGACATTAAATAAGACGGCTAAAGAAAGATATTTAAATTTTATAACTAAACATCCTGATAAGATTTATAAAATTAATAATAGAAATCTTTCTTCCTATTTAGGAGTTTCAGAAGAATTCTTATCTAAAATAAAAAAGTTAATTTAATAACCTAATTGTACTTTTTTTTAATTTCTTCAATAACAGAAAATAAAACGGCTACATTCCAATTTTCCGCATATTCGAATAGACAATAACAATTACTATCTTTTTTTGACGAGAGGCTATATTTGGTGAAATAATTTCTTGTTTCTAAATCGTTCCAAAGTATTACCTTTTCATTTTTTAATTCAATTCCTTCTTGTTTGATTTTAATTGATAATAAATAGAACTCTTCATTTTTGTTATATAATTGGATATATTTTTCAGCTATAGGGATAAAATATAAATCCAATAATTGATTAATTATTGAAGCATACTTTTCAAACAGTTGTTTTTTTCTTATCCTGTAAACAGATTTTAATTTTAGTTTTACAATTTTGCCTTCTTTATTTTTAATTTCTATAAAATATATGCGGCCAAATGTAAATGCATAACCATGTAACCATTTAATACCGTAACGAAACGAATCAATTTCTTCAATTTCAAATTTAGTATTTGTCCCATTAACCCAATCGTTATCATCAAATTCAATATAATTTGGCGATAGAATTAGTTTTCTGTTGCGATCATAAAAGCTAGATTTGATAGTGTATTCTGTAGGTTGAATCATTATTTATTTAGTAAGCCCTAGCCAATTTTTAAAATCATAAAAATTTTGTGGAGAAACCCCATGTCCTATAGGGTATTCTTTATAGTTTACTGAAAGATTTAAGTTTTCTAAAAAAGGTTTTGCTTTTCTTGCCCAATCTACAGGAATTACTTGGTCAACGGTACCGTGTGAAATATAAAATTGTAAGTGTTGGTTTTCTTTATTTTGATATTCTGGAGCCAATATATTTTCGTTTAAATAACCACTTAAAGCCACTACACGGCTAATTTTTTCAGGATAAGATAGTGCAGTTGCATAGCTTAAAATACTACCTTGGCTGAAACCAATTAAAGTTACTTGCTCTTTAGAGATGGGATATTTTTCTAATAATTCATCAATAAAGGATGCAATTAGATCTCTTGATTGTTGGGCTTGAACATCATCTGAGAATTTATTTTCGTCTGCATCAAAATGAATGGCATACCAAGCATAGCCATAAGGTTGTAAGTTATACGGAGCACGCACTGAAATGACATAGTATTCATCAGGTAATTCGCTAGCAAAAGAAAATAAATCTTCTTCATTGCTACCGTAACCGTGTAATAATACTAAAACAGGATTTTTTTCTTG
Organism: Flavobacterium sp. 9AF; assembly: GCF_902506265.1. GTDB lineage: Bacteria > Bacteroidota > Bacteroidia > Flavobacteriales > Flavobacteriaceae > Flavobacterium. The sequence continues at coordinate 16,420 of NZ_LR733621.1, forward strand.
TAAAATTTTTGGTTCTCTTATAAGATAATGTAAACTCATTGTAGTGTATTCTGATTATTCGAGCCAAAAATATTACTAAAATTTAATTTTTCTTGTTTTAAATTGAAAAAGTTGTAGGTTAGCCCCGATAATAGTGGCATCCTTTTTATTTTCTTTTTTTCCTCATTTAAATGAAAGAAAATAAAAAGATAGAACGAATAGCGGGAGGATTTTGCTGCGAATTCGATTTATGTGCTCCTAAGAGTTCTCGATACACCTCAATTGAAATTGAGGCACTCGAACTGACGATTTAGTTGTGAGATTTTATTTTTAAAATGAGTTTTGTGCTTCTAAGAGTTCTCGATACACCTCAATTGAAATTGAGGCACTCGAACTGACGGTTGTGTTGTGAGGTTTTATTAAAAAAAGAGTTTTGTGCTCCTAAGAGTTCTCGATACACCTCAACTGAAATTGAGGTACTCGAACTGACGAATTGATTTTTAATTATATCAAAGATTCGATGGAAAAAAAATCAATTTTTGACTGTTTAAAATTTCTTATTCTATTTAATACTGCGTTTCCGTTACTAGAGCCATCATTGTTTGTATTACCTTCAATCGTTTCTATTATATCGCCTTGAACTTTAATAACGATACCTGTATGGTACCAATCATAAGTGGATTTTTGTAAAAGAAATAAATCTCCTGGTTTTATTAATGTGGGATTTGTTCTGGCTGCTTGATAGCGAGTTAAAATATTTTTTTGCAAGCCTGTAGTACCAATAGTATCACAACTATAGGATAGAGGCATTAGAGATTTGAAGTTTTTACCTTGAATAGAAGCTGCTTGATCGATAATGGTTTGTGCAAAACCCATGCACCAGTACCAAGAGGAACCTTCATTTCCATCCATATAAGCTCTAACCCAAGGTCCAGTATTGCTTTGACCTTTAATAATTAATTCGAAAGGATTATTTTGAGCGTGGTTTTTTGCTGCATTAACAATCAATTCTCTTAAATTGTTACCTACAATAGGTGTTTCAAATGCATTTTTTAAAGGCAAACATAATTTTTCAAAAAGAATGTTGTCCACTATGCCTGTTTGATTTAATCCTAAAGTTTTTTGAAAATTCATTACCGCTTTTTCTGTGGCTGGACCGAAATCGCCATCAATACCTGTTGCAGTTCCTGCATTTGGATTTTGTATGGCAAAAAGTGTTAACCAAGATTGAATTTTTTCTACTTCTTTCTTTGTATTTGTTGTACCCAATCTTTTTTGAGTATTACTAATACTTAATTCTTTTAGATATGATTTTTTTTGCATAATTAATTTTCTTTAAGTTGATTGATAAAATTAATTATAGCTAATGGATTAATTATGAGGTATAATACCTTTATTTTGAGAGGGAAAAAACCTGTTTTTTTAAATTAAAAGAGTAAAATAGAAAAATGATTTAAGAAATAATTCATTTTAATAATGTGATAAAAGATGTTTGTTACTATTATATTAAATGAGTCTGCCGAATAACTCAATACTGACAGACTCTATTTAAAAAAATAACTCACATGTGTTTTTTTATTCTTTTTTGTTTTGTTTTGCATCAAAATTGATTGAGTTATAGGCTGCATCAGTTAGTGCGTAATCAGCATCTTTTTCTTCCTTAAGTGTTTCTAATAATAATTTCAATGCTTTTTCTTCCTTAAGTGTTTTAGCGAAAGAAGCAAGTGTGCCATAAGTTGCTATTTCATAATGTTCAATCTTTTGTGATGCTGCAATAATTCCAGCATCTCTCACTGCGCCTTCTTCCGTTTCCTTTACAATTTCCTCTCCTTCTTTGATTAAACCGTCCATTGCTTCACATTTCTTAGCACTTGCTTTTTCGCCAATACTCTCAAATACTTTTTCTAGTCTTTCAATTTGATGCTGTGTTTCTTCTAAATGACTTTCTATTGTTTTTATTAGTGTTCTACTTGTTGCGTTTTTAGCCATTTTTGGTAATGCTTTGCTTAATGCCTTTTCTGCCCAGTAAATGTCTTTTAAAGAATCGATGAATAAGTCTCTTAATCCTTCCGCAGCATCTTTAGTAGGTTTTACTTTTGTTGCTTTTTGTTTTTTTTCTTTCGTTTCCATATCGTTTATTTTAGTATTTATTTGTTTTGTAAAACTACTTGTATTTGATAATAAAAGAGTTATAGGATTTGGAGAAGATGTTATATAATTATTTGGTTGTTGATATTAGATGTTTAGAAAAGGGTAATATATATAATCAATTTGTAGCGTATCGTTTTATAAAAAAAAACCAGAGAAAAAAACTTCTCTGGTTATACTTTTTATGTTTCTTATAAGTTGAAGATTAGTTTTTTACTATTCTTTTAACCAAAACACTTCCAGATTCATTATC
>NZ_LR733576.1 GCF_902506265.1 Flavobacterium sp. 9AF
AATTTAACTTTTAAGAGCAAAACAATGCGCTTAAATAAGTTAACAAAATCACTTAATGATTAAAAAAGTAAATTATAAATATGCAATTTTTATTTATAAATTGAATTCTAAGTATTTAAAAGAAGCAAAAAAAGGAATTATACTTTAATGATTCAAAAGTTCTATGACAAATTAAACATCTTATAAATTATATTTAATTTTTAATCTTTCATTCCTAAATTTTCATTCAGTAAGAATCAAAATAGGGAAAATACACTTTAACATTTATACTAAAATAAAACTACATTTTTAGATAGAATTGTTGTATAACATTCTTAATAAAGTATATATATTTTGAATTTCTATAATAAATTGAGATTAAATAAAACTTAAAAAAAGAAAAATGAGACTGTAATTTTTAAATTATAGCAAACAAAAAAACACACAAGTATTTAAAAATCAAAAAATTAAAACAAAATATCGAATGAGATTTATTAACTAAATAAATTTCAAAAACTTAATCATAGATTTTTTTTACATTTGAAAAATCATTAAAATCAATAAACGAGTATGACAAAAGAAATTTCAATTTTTGAAAGTTTTGCTACTAAAGAATTAAATGCAAAACAACTGAGAAATGTTTATGGAGGAACTGAAGTAACTCCTCCTCCTCCAACCAGCACACCATCAAGTGGAGGCAGTGTTGATTACGGAGGCAATCCTCCTCCAGGTTACACTACGACTCCTACTAACCCTACAAATCCTGGGTCAACATGGAACGGAGACAGTGATACAAAACCTAGAACTGGAAGTCAAGAAATTCCTTAAAAAAAAGGGAGACATTTTAATGCTTTAAGATGTCTCTCTTCTTTTTTTAATTTCATTAATAAACTGAAATGGGGTAATTCCAGTTTTCTTCTTAAATGATGTTGTAAAAGAATCCGCATTCTTAAAACCTGCACTTTCCGCTATTGCTTGGGTTGTATATTCCCTGTATCTCGAATTCATCATTATCTCATTAATAACATAATTTATTCTCAATTCATTCAAATAAGTACTAAAGGATTTTTGATAATGTTTATTTACTATTGATGATAAATAAGTAGTATTAGTTTTAATCTTTTTTGCTACAAATTGTTGCGTAAAATCAGTTTTTAAAAATTCTTTTTTCTCAATTAATTGCCTAAATCTTTCTAAAATCTCATTTTCATTTTCAACATGTAATGAAATAGCAACTTCGCTTTTTTCATTTTTTTTCGAGTCCGTAATTGCATTTCCTATTTCATATTCTTCTATTAATTTTTCTATTCTCTCTTTAAACTTCTTTTTAGTGTAAAATTTATTAAATATGAGAAAAATCAATAAAGCAAAAATGAATATAAATGCAATTATAAACACTTTACTCAGAAAAATTTTTTGATTATTATCTTTAATTATTTTTTGAATTTCAGATCTAATTTCTATATTATTAAGTTTCTTATTTACTTCAATAATGTTATTATTATTGATTTGGTTAATTTTATCACTATTATTGAGATAAATAGCAGAATGTAATAAAGACCTTTTATAATCACCCAAAGAATTATAAATTTTGGCTTGTTTAAAATTAGCATCTATATACTCAGCTACCCCAAGATTATTTTGAATATTATATAAAGAATCTACACTTTGAAAATAATGTAAGGCTTTATTAACCTTTTTTTGTTCAAAATAAACCAAACCTAAATTATATGCCGAGCTATATTCAATTTGAATATTCTTATTTTGTTTAGATATAGAGTAAGCGTTCAAATAATTTTCTTCAGCAATGTTTAATTCATTTTTATAAAAATAAATATTACCAATATTTTTCAGCGAATTCATTTTAAAATATAGATTATCATTACTATATAATTTTATTGTTTTATCATAAAAATGAAAAGCTGAATCAAGTAAATTTAATTTGTTCCTATTTTTTGCAAAATATCCTTCATAACTAATTCCTAAATTGAAATTAACAAAACTTTTTTTGCTATAATAATCCTCTTGTGAAATGTCTAATTTTTTTAAATCTACTACCGAATCAACAATTTTATATATTTTAATTGCTTTTTCATAGTTTCCTATTTCATTATATATATTGCCAATATTAAGATTTATCATACTAACTTGCATTTCGTCTTGCAAATCATGTGCTATTCCCTTCGCAATAAAATAATAATCTAATGCTTTTGAAAAAGATTTTTGATTCTTATAAATATTTCCTCCATATATATAGATAAGGACTAAGTTTTGAAATTTTAACTCAGAATTAGGCACACCATTAATTAAATTTAATGCCTGATTATAAAGATCTATAGCTTCATCTGTTTTACCATTTTTAGAGAATATGTTTCCTTTAGCACCTTTAGCAAAAGCTAAATGAATCTTATTTCTAGAAGATTCAATTTTATTAATATAATACAAACAACTATCAATGTTTGTATTGAAGAATGACCTTGTTTTTTCTTGTAATTTTAAAAATTCTGCATCACTAATATCTTTTGTATTTTGGCCAAATAAAGAAATGGTAAAAAATAAAAAGAAAATTATTCTATTTTTTTTCATTATAGTTAAAGATTTTAAAAGCAAAAATATAAAAACAATTTGTAATTAATTTTGTTCCCTTTTCTTAACTTCTGTTATATACTGAAAAGGAGTTTGTCCTGTCTTCTTCTTAAAGGAAGTGGTAAACGAATCTGCATTTTTAAACCCTGCACTTTCAGCTATTGCCTGAGTTGTATATTCTCTGAATTTCAAATTGTTATTTATTTCATCAACAACATAATTAATCCTTAATTCGTTCAAATAATTACTAAAAGATTGTTTAAAATGCTTATTTACAACATAGGATAAATAAGAAGTATTTGTTTTTATTTTTTTTGCAGCTACCTGTTGAGTAAAGCTATTATTTAGATATAATTTTTTTTCTATTAATTTTTCAAGCCCTGTTAGAATATCATTCTCACTTTCTGCACTCATAACTATAGAGTCTCTACTTATTTTATTGTTATTTAATTCTAAAGAGTTAGTATTCTCGTCCGTTTGAAATTTGTAAAAAATGGGAGTCTTAACAATTCCATAATAACCTAATCCTATTACAAAAAGAGATAAAAAAACAAGCGTTATTTTAGGTACACTAAAAAGAATAGTCAACCATGTTATTCCTATTCCAATAATTAAAAAACGCAACCATCTTAAATCAATATGCTTTAAATCATTTTTTTTTACATAATTTGATTCGTATTTTTTTATAGTTTGAAACGAAAAAAAAACACTTATAAATCCTGAAAAAATGACTAAAATAAAATAAATTATCCCCCAAAATGTAACAGTTCTAGCAGACATAACGAGCCATAATGAGTCTTTAAAATACAAGTAGATTAAACCTACAGAACAAACTATTATAGGTGAAAAAAGAATAGTTAACTTTCTTCTATTTTCCCCAAATCCTAATAAAATTGTTGTGTATAAATACAACAAGGGTCCATGAAAAAAAGGAAAAGGGACATTTAAAATATTTAGAAAAGCATTAGTATCTTTATAAAAATACAAGGATAAATCTGCTCCCAATATTAGTAACCAAATTATTAAAACATAGTCTGATTTTGTTTTCTTTTTATGCAATAAAATGATTGTAAGAAAAATGGAAAGAAAAGCCCCTAAAATATAAATCATTCTTTTTTAAACAAATTTATTTAGATATTTATTAAAAAAAACAAAATAGAATATTAATTTTTTCAAAATAAAAAAGCCACTAATAAATATACTAGTAGCTTTCAAATATTATATTTTACTATTTATTTCAGATATTTCTTTAGCAAATATAATTATTTTGTGCTGGAATATAACAGCAAACTTTTTGTCCATTAACATAAATAAAACTACCATCACCACCACATCTAAGAATAGGAACAATTGCTCCACCAGTGATTTCTTTTTGTTCTTTTTTACTTAATTTTTGAACACCACTTAATTTTAAGATTTTTTTTGACATGATTTATTTGTTTTTAAAATTTATACTCTTCTATTCAATTGGTTAAGAAGTAATAATTTCACATCGAGTGATGTTTTATACAATTGTATTAATTATAATAACAAAAACTAAAATAATATTATTTTTTTATTTATAAAAATAAAAACTAATATATTTAAAAATAAGAATAGAGAATTGCTTATATAATGAGCAACTCTCTATTAAAGTTAAATTTATTATTAAATCTTAATTTATAGTAAGATTACAAACATTAACTCTTACAAATTTAATATGATTTGTGGTGAAAGAGTATGCAGGTGAACTTGGATAGTTTACTGGATAAACCAATCTTGTCCAAGAATAACTAATTGTAATATGAAATTCATTTAATGAAGGAACAAAAATTTTATTAATTGAACCTATACTAATTCCTTCAGTTTGAGAAGTAATAGAAAAGTATGTCGTTACAGTGTTACCATTAACAGTTTCATAACCACCATTGATATTAAAATTTTCACAAATATTATTGCCTTTCATGTTTGCAGTAAACATTCCTGATTGACAATTAGAGTTTGGTCCAAAATTATATACAGACTGACAATTAGTACCTCCTGCTCCTCCATCTCCCGGGTCAATTGGAACATAAGGTTCATCAATGTCTGAAGGTCTTGCATTAAATTCATTTTTTGATTTTTGAACATCTGTCACAACGTCATCTTTTGAACAAGATGTAAAAGACAATACAGTTATTAAAAATACTATTACTAAGCTTACTTTTTTCATTTTATAAAAATTATTGATTATTTATTGAGTTCAAAAAATTTAAGTCAATTGAACATTTTGACTATCGTTGCAACAATATTTTAAAACCTATTAAGGTTGTTTTTATCTTTAAAATATAATCGATAAATCTTTGTTTAAGCTTCTGAAATATTAAGTAATCTAAAGCCTCATCTGTTTACATTATCTTTGGCAAATTTCCATGAAAAAAGAATGCAATTTTTTAGATTGTTAAACAATTTACAAAATAAAGGTCAAACATTTTATAAAATAAAGGAGGATTAAATAAATATAAAACATTAAAAACCAATTACTTAAACCTCAATAGGAATCGAAAAAATTAAGAATAGGAAATCTAACTTATTTATAAAGTAAATTTGTAAATGTATTAACTAAATAATTTTTTTACATGAAATTAAAAACATTTTCATTAGAAGCTTTTTATGAAAAAGAGCTTACAAGTAGAGAGAAAACTAAAATTTGGGGAAGTGGTAAAGGTATCGGCACTCCTCCTCCTCCACCTCCTCCACCAAATGATTTAACATCTACCTCAACATATACACCTACTTTTGGTGACACCTTAGATACACCACCAGATCCACAAGGTGATCCAAATGTTTCTACACCAACGAACCCTTAAACTCGATTTTGAATATTTAAAATGAATTGAGCAGGAGTCATTCCTGCTCTTTTTTTAAATGATATAGTAAAAGAATTAGCATTTTTATAGCCTACACTTTCTGCAATTGCCTGAGTTGAATACTTCCTATAAACTGGATTATTAATTAATTCTTCAATAGCATAATTAATCTTTAACTCGTTAGAATACTCACTAAATGTTTTTCCAAAATTTTTATTTACAACATTAGATAGATAAGTAGTATTGGTTTTAATTTTTTTAGCAACATTTTGTTGATTAAAATTAGGATCTAAAAAATATTTTTTTTCTTCTAAAACAATTAATTTTTCCAAAATATCCCTTTCTTTTTCATCATCAATATTGAATGCTTGTGAAATCTTTTTTTGATGCTTACCTTCTTCTTTATTTATCTTATATTCATTTAATAATTTTTCAACTTTTAAATTGGCTCTCTTTTTATCTATACTCATTTTTATCAAATAAAAAATTAAAATACTAAATAAAACTCCTAATAAAATCTGAAACAAAATATTTTTTACTTTGCTTCTTTCAGCAGCTTTTTTAATATTTTCAACTTCTAATTTAATTTCATTATTATTAATTTTACTATTAATCGCTACAGATTCTAAAAATAATTTATCTTTCCCTTTTTCAAATTCATTTAAATAGATATTAGAATATAAGACTGCTTTATCATTTTCATTAAGAACTTGATAAATCTTAGCTTGAAAATAATTAGATAATATATATTCTTCTTTTTTTAAATTGTATTTAATTGATATTGAATCTACTTGCTTAAAATAAATTAATGCTTTTTCATAATTTTTCCTCGTAAAAAACAAATCACCTAAATTGTATTTAACAACAATACTTTCATAAATAAAATGATTGTCTGTTGCAAAAATATCTGCTGAATTATAATATTTTTCAGCATCAATATGATTCCCTTTTATCTTATTTATTGAACCTAAATCAATAATGGCTCTTATTTTATATTGTAATAGGTTGTCTGAATAACGTATTGTTTTATTTAAATAATTAATAGCAGTATCTAAGTCTTTAAAATGATTGTTTTTTGAGTATAAATTTTCATAAATATTTGCAATATTATAATTTACAATACTTTTGTTCATTTCAAATTCTTTATTTGAGAATAAAACACCAATTCTATCTAAAAGACTATCATTTTCTTTTAGTTTATTAATTGCAACATTATAATTCCCTATTTCCGCGTAAATAGATGAAATATTATTATTTAATTTAAATATCTGAATTAAATCTTTATTCTCATTAGATAGTAATTTCCCTTTTTCAAACTTATCTAAAGCTTCATAAAATTTGCCTCTTTTTTTAGCAATTAACCCTTCTAGATGATAAACATGAGAACATATTTCTTTGCTTTTAAAAGTCACTTTCTCTTTTCTTAAAATTTGATTCGCTTCATCCATAAAAGTATTCGATTTTATTGTATCTCCTTTTAATTGAAACAAATATGACTTATAACTTTTTGCATATATTTGATGTAATGAGTGGTTAGATTCTTCAATTTTATTACAATAGTAAAATGCGCTATCTAAATTATTAGCAACTTGATATCTAACTTTTTCTTTTAATTCTTTATATATTTGATTAGAGAGTGATATTTTATTTTGACAATACACGTTTGATATAAACAAAAACAAAAAAGGGAATATTATTTTCATGTCTTATTCAAATTTTCGACAAATATAGGCAAAGCTTTCTATTAAGTATTTGAACATTTATTTTGTTTTTTATTTAAAAAATATAACAATAGTTCGTTGATTTGTTAAAAATCTTTATTTACTTTTGTTTTATTATTTTAACAAAGCAGTAAGGCAAACTAGCTCTTAATAACTTATATATGAAACCAGACTTATTTCAAGCTCCCGATTATTATCAATTGGATGATTTATTAAATGACGAACACAAATTGGTACGTGATTCAGCACGTGCTTGGGTAAAAAGAGAAGTTTCTCCAATTATTGAAGAATACGCTCAAAAAGCTGAATTTCCAAAACAAATTGTGAAAGGTTTAGCAGAAATAGGTGGTTTTGGACCTTATATTCCTGTAGAATACGGTGGTGCAGGATTAGACCAAATTTCATACGGTTTAATCATGCAAGAAATTGAAAGAGGTGATAGTGGTGTACGTTCTACATCTTCTGTACAATCTTCATTAGTAATGTATCCTATTTGGAAATACGGAAATGAAGAACAACGCATGAAATATTTACCAAAATTAGCTACCGGTGAATTCATTGGCTGTTTTGGTCTTACAGAACCAGATCACGGTTCAAATCCAGCAGGAATGGTGACTAATTTTAAAGATATGGGCGACCATTATCTATTAAATGGTGCTAAAATGTGGATTTCAAATGCTCCATTTGCTGACATTGCAGTGGTTTGGGCTAAAAATGAAGAAGGAAGAATACATGGTTTAATTGTAGAAAGAGGTATGGAAGGCTTTACAACTCCAGAAACTCATAATAAATGGTCACTTCGTGCTTCTGCTACAGGAGAATTAATTTTTGATAATGTTAAAGTACCAAAAGAAAATTTATTGCCTAACAAATCTGGTTTAGGAGCTCCTCTGGGCTGTTTAGATTCGGCACGTTATGGAATCGCTTGGGGTGCAATTGGCGCTGCTATGGATTGCTATGACACGGCTTTACGTTATTCTAAAGAACGCATTCAGTTTGACAAACCAATTGGTGCTACCCAATTACAACAGAAAAAATTAGCTGAAATGATTACTGAAATCACTAAAGCACAATTATTAACTTGGAGATTGGGAGTTTTAAGAAACGAAGGAAGAGCTACTTCTGCTCAAATTTCTATGGCAAAGAGAAACAATGTAGACATGGCGTTAACCATTGCTAGAGATGCACGTCAAATGCTTGGTGGCATGGGAATTACAGGTGAATATTCTATCATGAGACACATGATGAATTTAGAATCTGTAGTAACGTATGAAGGTACTCACGATATTCATTTACTAATCACTGGATTAGACATTACAGGATTAAATGCATTTAAATAATAACATAATAGATAAAAAAAATCGAAAATGCTTCGCTTTTTAGTGAAGCATTTTTAATTTTGGAACATTATTTGCAATCTATTCTCTAATAGGTTACGTATATAATTTTAAAAACCAGCATTATGAATACCCAAATTGTTAACCAAAAAATCTTAGCTTATAAAGAACAATTACTCCAGCATTCATTGTATAATGAAATCAAAACCGTTGAAGATTTAAATTGTTTTTTAGAACATCATGTTTTTGCTGTATGGGACTTTATGTCTCTTTTAAAAGCATTACAAGCTAAATTAACCTGCACAACAACACCTTGGCTACCTGTAGGAAATCCAGAAATCCGTTATTTAATTAATGAAATTGTAGTAGCAGAAGAAACCGACGTGGATCAAAATGGCAACAGAAAAAGCCATTATGAATTATACTTAGACGCTATGGAAGCTTTAGGAGCAGATACACTTCCCATTCAAAACTTTCTAAACGATGTTGAAGCAACTAAAAATATCTTTGTTTCTATTAAACATAGTGACCTACATCCAAATGTGAAAGCTTTTTTGGATTTTACATTTCGAGTGATTGAAGAAGGAGACTCTCACCAAATAGCTGCCGCTTTTACTTTTGGAAGAGAAGATTTAATTCCTGAAATGTTTACCGCCATATTAAAGAAATTTCAAGAAAACTTCCCCGATAAAGATTTATCTAAATTAATTTACTATTTCGAAAGACATATCGAATTAGATGCTGATGAACACGGACCAATGGCGATGAAAATGATCGAAGAATTATGTGACAATGATGCTAAAAAATGGCAAGAAGTAGAAGAGGTTTCAATTGTTGCGCTTCAAAAAAGAATTGGCTTATGGAATGCTATTGAAGAGGCCATTACTAAAAAAATGGAATTCATTTAAAGCTTTTCGCGCTATCCGATTCAAGAAATCGTTTCCAAATTACATTACTACATAAAAAAAGGAGCTTCTTTACAGTTGCTCTTTTTTTATAAGTAAAGGTATCATTTGGAAACGATTTGCTTTCCACTGCTATCACGGCTAAATAATCTTGCATACAAACTAGTATTTCCATTAAAAATAACCTATTTTTGGTAAGAACATACACCATTAAAGCTTGAAAAAATGTCTTCTCAAGATCGATTAAATAAAGCCTATAAAGAAGCCAAACGCATTGCTTTTACAAATACTGATAAATTTATTCTATTTAGCGATTGCCACCGTGGCGACAGTAGTTTTGCGGATGACTTTGCCAATAATAGAAATATTTATTATCATGCCATGAGTCATTATTTTAAAGAAGGTTACACCTACATCGAATTAGGAGATGGTGATGAATTATGGGAAAATATGTTTTTTAAGACGATTTTCGAAGCGAATAAAAACGTGTATCAGTTACTCCAACAATTCTATTTCACCAATAGGTTACATCTTATTTATGGCAATCACGATATGGTATATCGAAACAAAAATGTAGTTAAGAAGAATTTATATGAATATTTTGATCAAAGAAAAGGTGAAAATGTGCCTTTATTTCCTGGCATTCAATGTAATGAAGCTATTGTATTAGAAAACACAGACAATCACAACCAAGAATTGTTTTTAACCCACGGCCATCAAGCTGATTTTATGAACTATGTTGGCTGGAAAATCAATCGCTTTTTAGTACGAATTTTATGGAAACCGTTACAAGTTTGGGGTATTAAAGATCCCACAAGCCCTGCTAAGAATTATGTCGAATTAATTAAGGTAGAAAGACGAATTAAAAAATGGATAGCCGATAACAACAACAAAATAACCATTACAGGTCACACTCACCGACCTCGATTTCCAAGTCCTATTGAAAATGCACTCCATTACTTTAATGATGGCAGCTGCGTGCACCCTAGAAGCATTACTGGAATCGAAATTGTAAATGGCACCATCGCTTTAATCAAATGGTTTATTGATACAAAAGAAGATGGTACGCTGCAAATTAAAAAAGAATGCTTAGAAGGACCTTGCCGATTAGAAGATTATAAATAAAACTCAATAACCACTCCATTCAGCATTAAAATAACTTACCAGTTTTTGATTATTTAATTTATTTATTTCAACCTCATCTACTCGCATATCTTTTGAAAAATAAGTAAAATCATTTAAATTATAATTGTAGAATTTTAGGTTCTCAACGCTTCTTTTAATTTGATTATCAAAATCATAATTTGTTGCTAAAGTAAAACCCCATTCGCCAAATGAGGGCAAATATACGTGATATGGAATGGTAGAAATAAATTCAGATTGAATCGTTTTGTTCACACACCAAAAGGATTTTGGAGCAAAAAATGGTGAAGTCGATTGTACAACTAATACCGCATCATCTGTTAGCTTTTTTTGCAAACTTGCATAAAAACTATTGGTATATAATTTACCTAAACTAAAATTAGAAGGATCAGGAAAATCGATAATAACTACATCATATTTTTTGTTGTTCTTTTCATTTACCCAAACAAATGCATCATTATTAATAATTTCAACTTTTTCATCTTGTAAAGAAAATGTGTTCATTTTTGTAAAGAGTTTGTTTTTCTGAAACAAACTTGTCATCTCTTCATCTAAATCTACCAAGGTTATTGATTGCACCTCTTTATACTTTAAAATTTCTCTCGCAGCTAAACCATCACCTCCTCCTAAAATTAAAATATGATGGATACTTTTTGCAAAAGACATGGCAGGATGAACTAACATTTCATGGTATCTGTATTCGTCAAAAGTGCTAAATTGAAGGTTGTTATTTAAATAAAGATTGAAATTCTTCCTTTCATGGGTTAAAACAATCCGCTGATGCTTAGTCGTTTTAGAAAAAACAATATTTTCACCATATAAATTCTTTTCTGAAAAAGACAATATTGTAGAAGAAAAGAACAAGGTGATCAATAAAATGGCCAAACCAAAGAAAGCTTTAATTTTTAAAAATGAAACACCTCTTATTTCTTTTTGCAAACTAAAACACATTAATAAGGCAGTTCCAATATTAACTATTCCAAATACAATTGAAGTTTCTATCAATCCTAAATAAGGTATAAAAAAAACTGGGAAAAGTATAGATGCAAGTAGAGCGCCTATATAATCAAATGTAAAAACATTGGAAACTAATGCACTAAATTGAAACTTATCTTTTAAAATATTCATCAATAAAGGAATTTCCAAACCTACTAAACATCCTATAATAAAAACAATAAAATATAAATAGAATTCAAAAAAATCTACTTTATTAAAAATTAAAAACAATAACGGTGCACTCAATCCTCCAATTAACCCTATTAAGATTTCAATTTCAATAAAACGATTAATTAGGTGGTCATTGGTAAAAAATTTAGATAGGTAAGAACCTATCCCCATGGAGAATAAATAGATACCAATTATTAATGAAAATTGTGTAATAGAATCACCTAATAAATAACTAGCAAGTGTACCTGCTATAAGTTCGTAGATTAATCCACAAGTAGAAATTATAAAGATAGTTACTAAGAAAAGGTATTCATATTTTATCTTAACCATGAATTGCCATTCCTATAATAAATGAAATACCTAAAATAAAAGCCGCTAGAACAATTGCTAACGCTGTATTTTTATTCTCTACAATTTCTTTCCAAGATTTTTCCGGAGTAATTTTTTCAATGATAAAATAGCATAATAATAAAATAGCAAAACCTAATAACGAATAAGTTATTGATGCTAGAACAGGTTTAAAAAAGAATTCTTCCATTTGTAAATTATTTATGATGATAACTATTTGAATTATATATACGACTTGAACGAGTACGTTTTTCTTTTTCTGTTTTCTCACAGTTACATATCCTATTGCCAGAAAAAGTACTAAACAAATAAACTGCGAGTACCATAATTACAAGTACAATTGGCAATTTATTATTAAAAATATATTTTTTTAATTGAATCATTTGTCTTTTTTATAGAGTGAGTAATAATTGTCTTCCCATCTTTTGCTTTCAAAGTTATTCTTAATAAAATATAAAATAACTCCAATTGCTAAAAAAATAGCAATAGAAACATATAAATTCCAATTATCGGGTTTTCCCCAATATATTCTTATCCTTAAAGAGGAATTAGCTGAATTTTCTTCCTTATTGGGTAAAATCATTATTTTATATTTTCCAGCGCTTACCCCGCAAATATTAAACTCTTCTTTTTTACTACCTTCTGTCCAGTTCTCTCCTTCAGAATAACCATAATAATACTCTAAATCTTTTGAGAAATAGGCTGTTTCATTGGTTTCTAAATTGATTAAAGCAAAATCGGTTGTCATCCACGAATTATCTACATCCGATTGAACCGTAATTCCTAAAGGAGCAATAGGTCCTTTTAAGTCAAAAGGCGCTGTAAATATTGTTTTACTATTTGCTTGATCTAAATCAATTAAATTTTCATACACTAAGTTTTCTTTACTTTGTGTATAAAAAATGATATGCAATAGGGTTACTAACAAAATTCCTACAATAAAAACAGTATATACTTGTGAAAGATTATAATAAAAAGGCTGCAAAGCTCCTATACCTTCCCTTGATGGTAGATTGTCAATGGCAAATATTTTTTTTAACTCTTCTTGAGAAAGGTATTCCGCAAAATAATAGTGTTTTTGTTTATCTTCATTTTCAAATGAAATTCCATAGGGTGGCGCTATAAAGTCTTCATAATAATTGTATTCTACGTCTATTTTATCTTCAAAAAAACCAACTCTATAAACTTCTTTGGCTCTTCCTGTTTCATATTTCTTATATTGAATACCATTATAAAGAATTGATTCACTATTTATCTTTTGATTAAGAGAAATTCTTTTTTCAATAGACCAATGTCCTTTTTCTTCTATTAAATATAAAACCTCATCATTTTCTGAAAGTAGTAGATATTCACACCAAGATTCTTTTTTTTGATTTATTTTATACACAAAATGGATTACAGTATAGGTAATCGTATCAAAAACTCCTTTGGAACCTATTTTTAATTTTGGTTGTAATGATGCAATTGATGTTTTATCTAAAAAAATCAGTTCCTCTTCCTTAAATTTATAGTTACTATTACAAACAGGGCAGGAAAAATAATTAAATTTAAAATTGTCAATTACTGTAATAGAAGCAGTACAATTAATACAAGTTATCTCCATGATTATCTATAGATTTCATTTGATGATACAATTTCGGCTTCGAAAAAAAAAGCGATTTCTTTGGAAATATCATGTACTTTTTGGTTATTATTACCCGAATAATTACACAAATAAACATCCATAGTAACTCTATTAATTTCTGGCCAAGTATGAATACAAATATGAGATTCTTTTAGACAAATTGCTGTTGTAAAACTTTTATTTTCGAAAATAAAATGAGATTCTCCAACTTTTTCAAGCTTATTTGCTAACAATAAACTATCTAAAAAGAGATGACAACTTTCATAATCTGTTAATTTTTGTATTTTACTTGAGGTTAGTGTTTGTAGAATGTGCAAACCTAAAATAGTACCTTGTTGTAGCATTTATTATTTTTGTATATTACTTATACGCTAGTTTTTCAATAAAAGTTACATTTTATTCATTTATGAAAATAAAAAATACACTTCACTTGTATTCTTAAATAGTATAAATTAGTAC
>NZ_LR733620.1 GCF_902506265.1 Flavobacterium sp. 9AF
TTAGTATAGTATTTAATCACATAAAATTTTTTTTTGTGAGTTGAATATAGTGTTTGCGCACAGTATTAACCAAATTCAAATAAACAATTATGCAAAAAAATACTTTTCAAGTAAAACTAAAGTTGGTTTTACTTTTTATGTTTAGTTTGTTTTTTACTTCATTTAATAGTAGTGAATTATATATTAATTCAGAAGATTTTATAGAATTCTATCAAGCGGAACAAATTCCTGTTTTTAAAGGGTGTGATGAGATGCTTACTAGAAAAGAAGCGGTAGAATGTTTCAATAAGAAAATGACAAATCATGTTAAAAGAAATTTTACTTATCCAGAAGAAGCATTAGAAAACAGAATTCAAGGTAGAGTAGATGTTACTTTTATAATTAGTGAATCTGGACTGATAAAAGATATTAAAGCAATAGCAACAAATGAGAAGGAATATGAAAAGAAAATTTTAGAAACTGAAGCTACCCGTATTGTTTCTTTGTTGCCAAAATTTATTCCAGGTAAACATCAAGGTAAAATAGTAAATATAAAATATGGATTACCTATTACTTTTAAAATGATGTAGAAAAGGAAGTGTTTAAGCTTTTATATTTATTTCTTCAAAATAATAGTAAAATAAAAAATAGTATTTTTACAGAAAAAATATTTTGGAAAGGAATACATGTATATTGTTACTATTTATGCTTCTTACTTCTTGTCAATTTTTTGATAAGAAAGTGCCAGATAAAGAAGTGATGTTAAAAGAAGAATTGGGAAAAATAAATTGGGAAGAAGTAGATGAATTTCCAACCAGTAATAATTGTGATTCTATCATTGACAAAGAATTACAAAAAAAATGTTTTTTTAATTATATTGTTGAAAACATATATCAAAGAATAAATACTGATACATTAAAACAGATGTATCCTAATTTAGATACTATCTCTGTTAAAGTTACAATTCATCCTAATGCGACATTAAATTTTAAAGTTCAGCAGCCTAAAGATACGGTAAGGCATGACCTTAGGATAGTGGATAGTATATTGCAAAAAAATCTTTCTAATTTTCCACATATTGAGCCAGCTATAAAAAGAGGGATTAAAGTAAAAACACAATTTATTTTACCAATTGTGGTGAAGTCTAAAGAGTAATTATTTTTTAAAGGTCCTTCCTTTCCATTTATAATGGCCAAATAAGGAATAAAAAGCGACCGTTGTACTAAATATTGGATATAATACCATGCTTGGAATTAGCCATTTTAATTTTGTTTCATAATGAAATGAAGTTTGCTTAAGTAGTATATAATCTACTATTGCTTTTGCTCCAATAAAAACCAAAAATGAGTGTAAAGAAATTATTTGTACGATAATAAAAAAAATACTCGATAGCCAAGCAATATTAGTAAGAAAGACCACAATAGCTAGGGCTTTTCCAAAAAAAGAATAATAATCAGTGCTTTTGGTTGCCCATCTTACCCTTTGAAAGAATAAACTTTTCCAGTTTGAAACACTTTTCGTGTAAACAGTGCTTTGGTGGTTTAAACAAAACCCAATAGCGTCTTTATTTTTCTCAATAGCTTTTTGTAATAAAAAAGCATCATCACCGCTTGCTATAGTATTATTACCTTCAAACCCATTTAATTCGTAAAAAAAATCCTTTTTATACGCAAAGTTGGCACCATTGCACATAAATGGCTCGTTGATTCCAAAACTTCCTATGGTAGCTCCTTGTAAGCTTAAGAAATCTAAATTTTGGAAGGCATGTAAAAAACCTTTTTTATAAATATAGGCTACACCTGCTGCCACCATTTTCACATGTGTTTGTTGTATGTAATTATCTATAATGCTTAACCAATGAGGCTGTACTTCGCAATCAGCATCTGTAGTTATTATCCATTCTTTATTGGCTAGTGCAATAGCGGTCTCAATTGCATCTTTTTTTGGTGAATTGGATTTTCTTATATTGTTTGCTATTTGTATTGAGAATTTATAATGTAAAAAATCAATTTTCTCGTCTGAATCATCATCTACTAAAATCACTTCAAATAAATCTCTTGGATAGTCTAGTTTTGAAAATGTCTTTAATAATTGGGGCAGATTTTTTGCTTCGTTTCTATACGGAACTACTATAGAAAAAGAAGTCTTTGGAGTAGTGTCATAATAAGGAGCAGGTTTCATTTTGGTAAAACCAAAAATTAATATAACAATGAGTAGTATGTATAAACTCATTATAATAAATAAAGTCAATGTCATGTTTTTTTAGGTTTAAATTGTAAAACAAAATAACTTCCTATAAGAACAGGAAAAACTAAATTAAAAAACCACATAATAAAAGTTATGAGGATGATTTTCCATTCTTCTATACCAAATTTGCCAAACAAATAAACGGCAACACTACCTTTGACAGCAACATCCATAATATGAATACTGGGAAGGATAGAGGCAAATAAATACATCATAAAGATAATGCTTAAAGCTGAAGAATAATTTATTTCGCATTGAAAAATAAGTAATAAATAATAAAATTGATGTGAGAAAATCAGATAACGTAAAATAGATAATTGAAAATTTGTAATCAAAATAGTTTTGGGAAAGCGCTTGCATTTTGACCAAAACTTTTGAATTGTAAAACCATAAAACCTAATTTTTTTGAATTTAAAAAAAATAAAAAAAGCAATTGTAATAATGATGAATACTATTAAATAGGTTGTTTTAATTTTAATTGAAAACCAAAACAGGGTTTGAGTTGTCTTTAATTGATATAGTATAATTCCAATTATACCAAAGAAGCAGGTTACAAACATTTGCGAGGTATTGCTAATAAAATTCAAAAAAAGAATCTTTTTAGTTTCTTTTTTTGGATAATAAAAAGCTTTCGCAACATATTCGCCTATTCGATTAGGGGTAAAAATAGAACTTGTAAGCGAACCTAAAGTTTGTTGTAATGATTGTAAGATTGAAATTCTTTTAAAATAGGAAACTAGGTTTTGCCATTTCAATATTTCTAAAAACCAATTGCTACTTGAAAATAAAATTAAAATGATACATTGTTTCCAGGTGATGTATTTTGAAAATAAAAACCAATCTATTTTTTTATGATTTAATTCATGATAAATATAAGTAATCGCAATAGTCACAATCAAAAGTTTGAGTATAACTAAAAGGAATTGCTTAGCTTTGTGAGGAATTATAATCATAATCGCAAAGTAACAAACTTTAGGTTTTGAAAACTTAACTTTTTAATAAAATTGTGACTCACGAACGCATAATATTAGGAATTGATCCCGGAACTACCATAATGGGGTTTGGTTTAATAAAGGTTATTAATAAAAAAATGGAATTTCTTCAATTAAACGAATTAATTTTAAATAAATACGATGACCATTATACCAAGCTAAAAGTTATTTTTGAACGCACTATTGAGCTTATTGATACTCATCATCCAGATGAAATTGCTATTGAAGCACCATTTTTTGGAAAGAATGTACAATCTATGTTAAAATTAGGAAGAGCGCAAGGAGTCGCTATGGCTGCTGGTTTATCTAGACAAATTCCAATTACGGAATACGAGCCTAAAAAAATAAAAATGGCCATTACAGGAAATGGTAATGCAAGTAAAGAACAAGTTGCTAAAATGCTACAGCAATTGTTAGGCTTAAAAACATTACCTAAAAATTTAGATTCTACCGATGGTTTGGCTGCAGCAGTATGTCATTTTTTTAACTCCAGTAGGGTTGAAGTGGGAAAAAGTTATTCAGGTTGGGAAGCATTTGTAAAACAAAATGAGAATAGAGTTAAAAAATGAGCGGCATTTATATTCATATTCCCTTTTGTAAACAAGCATGCCATTATTGCGATTTTCATTTTTCTACTAATATGAAGAAGAGAGAAGAAATGGTTTTTGCAATCAAAAAAGAGATTGAGCTTAGAAAAGACGAATTTAAAAAGGAAACCCTGGAAACAATTTATTTTGGTGGAGGAACGCCTAGTATTTTAAGTAATTCGGATTTAAAATTAATAATCGATTCGGTTTACCAAAATTACAACGTGGTTCATAATCCAGAAATTACTGTTGAAGCAAACCCAGATGATTTAACTGAGGAACGAATTTTGGGATTAAAACAAATTGGAGTTAATCGCCTATCAATAGGAATTCAATCTTTTTTTGAAGATGATTTGCAATTGATGAATCGGGCACATAATGCAAAAGAAGCTGAAAAATGTTTGCAAATTGCAACACAATATTTTGATAACATATCTTTAGACTTAATTTATGGAATTCCAGATTCAACTAACGAAAAATGGAAAGCCAATATAGAAAAAGCCCTTTCTTTTGGTGTGCCTCATATTTCTAGTTATGCGTTAACCCTAGAGCCTAAAACAGCTTTGCATAAATTTGTTCAAAAAGGAATTGTCAATCCACCCGATGATGAAGTAGCTGAAGAGCAGTTTTATATTTTGGTAGCGACTTTAAAAGAAAATGGATTTATACATTATGAGTTGTCAAATTTTGGGAAACCAGATTATTTTTCGAAAAATAATTCAGCATATTGGTTAGGTAAAAAATATATTGGCATCGGTCCTTCTGCTCATAGTTATGATGGGACTAATCGATCATGGAATATCGCAAATAATACTTTGTATATAAAAACATTAGAACAAGGGGTTTTACCCATTGAAACGGAAGTTTTGACTCTAAAAGATCGTTACAACGAATATATTATGACAGGATTGAGAACAATTTGGGGTGTTTCTTTTGAACGAATTAGTAAGGAATTTGGAGAAGTATATTTAGAATACTTAAAAAAACAAAGTCAGAAATTTATAGATGATAACCTTCTTGTGCTTGAGGATAACATCTTAAAAACAACTCAAAAGGGTAAGTTTTTAAGTGACGGTATAGCGAGTGATTTGTTTTTAGTAAATTTGAAATAAAATCTATTTTTTTTGAAAACAACAATTCTACATCAAAATAAAAACATTCAAATTGATTTGTCGCAACCTTTGGACATCTCAATTCCTTTAACAAGTGATGGTCAAAATCCTATTGCTTGGTATCAGCAAATTCCTGAAATAACACCTGTAAAAATGGGAGATTGGATTGGAAAAGTTTCTGAAGGAAAATCTTCAACAAATTTTAATAATATTTTTTTTAATCCTCATGCGCATGGCACACATACAGAATGTTTAGGGCATATTACCCATGATTTTTACAGTATAAACAAATTTTTAAAACGTTTTTTCTTTACTGCAGAATTAATTTCGGTTGTTCCAGAATTAATTGGTGAGGATTTAGTGATTACTAAGAGGCAACTTGCTACTGCATTATTCAATAAAACACCCGAAGCAATCGTTATTAGAACCTTACCCAATGGGGAAAATAAAAAGCATTTGAATTATTCCAATACAAATCCTCCGTATTTATCGGAAGAAGCAGCTGTTTTTGTAAGAGAAATGGGAGTCTTGCATCTTTTAATTGATTTGCCTAGTGTGGATAAAGAGCATGATGAAGGAAAATTATTAGCACATAAAGCATTTTGGAATATTAAAAATATTTATCAATTGAATTCTGAGGCTCGTTTTGAATGTACCATTACTGAAATGATTTATGTTGATAATACAATTTTAGATGGTCATTATATGTTGAATTTGCAAATTGCTTCATTTGAAAATGATGCTTCACCAAGTAAACCTGTTTTATATAAGATAATGTAAAAAGGGTTGTTTCAAAACAACCCTTTTAATTTAAAAATGAATGCGATAAATGATTATTTTTCGTTTAGTCTAAAATCTGGATAGGCATTCATTGCGTGTTCTGTGATATCTAAACCTTCTGTTTCGTCTTTTTCCGAAACTCTCAATCCTAAAGTTTTTTTCAAAATGAATAACAAAATAAAAGTAGTGCTCATCGCCCATGCTCCAATAGCAAGGACACCTAAAGTTTGAACTCCTAGTTTTGAAAATCCACCACCATATATTAATCCACCATCTATTGCAAATACACCAACTAAAATTGTACCTAAAGCTCCACAAACACCATGAACTGAAATAGCACCTACTGGATCATCAATTTTAAGTTTTTCATCAATAAAACTGATAGATAATACTACTACTAATCCACAAATTCCACCTATTGCTATAGCTCCAATGTTTGAAACTGCAGCACAACCAGCTGTAACGCCTACTAAACCAGCTAAAGCTCCATTTAAGGTCATGGATACATCTGGTTTTTTATATTTGTACCAAGTATAAAGCATGGCAACAATAGCTCCAGTTACAGCAGCTAAGTTTGTTGTGATAAAAACATTAGCAACATTTTTAGCATGTGCTCCGGAAATAGCTAATTCTGATCCGCCATTAAATCCAAACCACCCAAACCATAAAATTAAAACACCTAAAGCACCATACATCATATTATGTCCAGGAATAGCGTTTGATTTTCCATCTGTATATTTTCCAATTCTTGGTCCTACTAATAAGGCTGCTACAAGTGCTGCCCATCCTCCTACAGAATGTACTACAGATGAACCAGCAAAATCTACAAATCCTAGATTGGTTAACCAGCCACTTCCTTGCCATACCCAATGTCCAGAAACGGGATAGATAAATACTGTCATGACTAAAGATAATAATAAATAGGTGGAAAATTTAGTTCGTTCTGCTACTGCTCCTGAAATAATTGTAGCTGCAGTAGCACAAAATACAGTTTGAAAAAAAAGATTATGCATTTCGCCATCAGCATTGTAAAATAATGAAGGAGTTCCTATGAACGATCCAACTGAATCTCCATACATTAAAGTGTAGCCTATAGCCCAAAAACCTAATGAACCCACACATAAATCCATTACGTTTTTCATAATTATATTGATAGTGTTTTTTGATCTGGTAAAACCAGATTCAACCAATGTGAATCCTGCTTGCATTAAAAATACTAATACACCAGCCATAAGAATCCATAGGATGTCTAAAACACCGTTTATTTCTGTTACTTGTTTTGTTATATCTTCCATGATGTGAGTTTAATTATTGATTATTTTAAAGTTTGACCACCTTTTTCTCCTGTTCTGATTCTATATACCTCTTCAATATGAGAAACGAATATTTTTCCATCTCCTATTTCTCCAGTAGCTCCAGCTTCTAAAATGGCTTTAATGGTTTTTTCTTCGAAATCATCATTAACAACAATGGACAGATAGCGTCTTTGAATATCGCTTGTGCTGTAAGAAATTCCTCTGTAGACATGACCTTCTTTCTCGTTTCCTAATCCAGTGACATCCCAATAAGAGAAAAAGTTTACACCTATTTCATGTAATGCTTTTTTTACAGCAGAAAATTTTGATTTTCTGATTATTGCTTCAATTTTTTTCATTTGAAATTTGATTTTTAATTAAAATTTATAAATAGCAGCTATTAAAAATGAGCCTAATGTTTTTGTAGGTTCTAAGTTGGTCTTAATAAAGATTTCTTCTGAGCCATTATCTAATCGAAACTCAGGTTTTATAGTTAAATCTTCCACAGTATAGCTTCCTGTTAAAGTAATTGCAATAACATTTGGATCGTCTTCTGTTAAATCGCTATGTCTTGCAAAATATTCTCCACGCAAGCCCAGAGTAAAATTATCATTTAAAGTATATTGAGGGTATAGAGCTCCGCCATAAAACCCTTCTCCTTCATTATCTGCATATGCTCCATTTACGCCTATAAAAAAAAGTTCAGTAGGATTGAATCCGCCTGTGTAATCCATTTCAAGACCAAGTCCAGCTTTATCGTATAAGACATTGAAAAAATGTTTGTCATAATTTAATTGACCTCCCAAAGCATAGCTTCCGTTAGGGTTGTAAAGATTAACATCTGTTTGGTTGAATACGCCTATTAGTAAATTTGTTTTTTCTGATAAAGAGAAATCAGCTTTTAATCCAGTATGATTAAATGGTCCATTCGTAAAAAGATAGGATGTACTATAATTAAAATTGCCTACTGGTGAAATCAATTCATAACCTAGATAGGTATTAAATTTTCCTGCTGTTAATTTAACTGTTTCGCTAATGTTATAATATACATAAAGCTGATTAACAAAAGTAGAATCAATAAAGCTGGCTTGAATAGCTCTTGGACCAAATGCCAAATCTGCTACAGCGCCTACTTTCCCTTTTTCGTACTTTGAAATGATGTTTGCCATTCCTAATGAAAATCCAGATTTATCTGCAAATGAGGTTGAAGGAGCAATTTGATTCTCATCGTTAGGAGCTGTTAGGTTAGCTCTATAATAAGTGTCAACGCTACCCGAAAAAGTAAAATTTTTCAATTTTTCTTGAGTTTCTTCTTGTGCAAAAATGAAGTTTGTTAATAGTAACACTACCACGGTAAAAAGTTTTTTCATAAATGTTGTTTTTTTGTTGTTAGTTGAACAAATTTATTTAAAAACAAATTATACCCTTAAAAAAATAGGGTGTGTTGTGTTATTTTTATCAATAGTTTATTTTAAGCCTATTTAAAATTAGGGTTAATGTAATTTTTTTTATTTTTTTTAATAAATCAATATTGTTACAAATGAATTATTGTTATTTTTATTCAAAAAATTATAACAATAAATCATTGTTTTTTGTTTTTTTTTGAATAAAAATTCAAAAAATCGTTATTT
>NZ_LR733572.1 GCF_902506265.1 Flavobacterium sp. 9AF
ATACTACCATTTAATAGAGAAATATATAAAATTTTATCTTCATCACTAAATGTGTAATTTAATTTTGTGAATAAAAATATACTTAAAAAAAAAACTAGTTGATTTAACGCTATTGAAGCTTCAGAAAACTTACCTTTTAAAAAAGCTACAAACAAGGATTTATGAATATTAGCAACAAAATTTATACAAAAAAAGAAAACATTAATAATAAATAGATTTCTTATGAAATTATTTGAAAAATTTGAAATGTTAAAGATCTCTCTAAAATTAATAAAAAATGAAAAAACAATAAAAAAAATGAAAATCAATAATGAAATAATAGAAGAAAATAAATAAGTAGACTTAATATATCCCAAAATATTAACTGAATCAAAATTAATTTTTAATTGAGGGATTTTTGTTTTTAAAGTGCTTTGTATTCCGAAATCCATAAGTAATACAAACTGAAAAACAGTAAATATTAATGTCCAAATTCCAAAAACATCAACACCTAGATAATCCATCAATATACGAATCGATAAAAATAAAGACATACCAGATATACCTTTATAAATTCCGCTCATCAAAATATGATTATGTATTAATTTTTTCATTAATTAAACATTTCGAAATTATTTTCATTAATCCAGTTTAAGGTTTTCTCAATACCTTCTTGCAAATCAATTTTATGTTTCCAACCCAAATTATTAATTTTAGAAACATCTAATAATTTTCTTGGAGTTCCATCAGGTTTTGTAACATCAAAAACCAATTCTCCTTCAAAACCAACAGTTTTTTTAATAGTTTCTGCTAATTCTTTAATAGTAACGTCTTCGCCTGTACCAATGTTTACTGTTTCGGCGTCGTTATAGTTTTGCATCAAGAATATACAAGCTTCCGCTAAATCATCTACAAATAAAAATTCGCGCATTGGTGTTCCAGAACCCCAAACAACTACTTCTGATGAATTATTTTGTTTCGCTTCAATGAACTTGCGAAGTAAAGCAGGTAATACGTGCGAATTCTGTAAATTGAAATTATCGTTTAGACCATACAAGTTGGTTGGCATAGCTGATATAAAATTACACCCATATTGCTTTTTGTAAAATTCGCACATTTTTAAACCTGAAATTTTTGCAATTGCATAGGCTTCATTTGTTGGTTCTAAAGCTCCGGTAAGTAAATATTCTTCTTTTAAAGGTTGGGGTGCAAATTTTGGATAAATACACGAACTTCCTAAGAAAAATAATTTTTCAACTTTGTTTAAATAAGCAGCATGAATCACATTATTTTGAATCATCATGTTGTCGTAAATAAACTCAGCAGGATAGGTGTTATTTGCATGAATACCGCCAACTTTTGCAGCTGCTAAGAAAACATATTCTGGTTTTTCCGTTTCGAAAAATTCAAAAACAGCTTGTTGATTTCTTAAATCAAGTTCCTTAGAACTTTTGGTAATGATATTAGTAAATCCATTTTGTTCTAAGTTACGAACAATGGCAGAACCTACCATTCCTCTTGAACCTGCAACAAATATTTTTGCTGTTTTTAGCATACTCTTGGTAATTTTACATATTCTAAATCGTGCTTCATCATAACTTTTACTAATTCTTCAATTGAAGTTTTACTTGGGTTCCATCCTAAAACAGTTCTTGCTTTTGTAGGATCACCTAATAAAGTTTCTACTTCAGCAGGACGATAGTAATTTTCATCTACTTCAATTAATACATTTCCAGTTGCTTTGCAATATCCTTTTTCATTTTCAGCTTCACCTTTCCATTCAATTTCAATGCCTGCTTCTCTAAAAGCCAATTCACAGAAATAACGAACAGAATATTGAACTCCAGTGGCAATAACAAAATCTTCTGGTGTGTCTTGTTGTAACATCAACCACATACATTCAACATAATCTTTTGCATATCCCCAATCGCGAAGTGCATCAAGATTTCCTAGGTATAATTTTTCTTGGATACCATGTTTAATTCGTGATGCGGCTAGTGTGATTTTTCTGGTAACGAAAGTTTCTCCTCGACGCTCTGATTCGTGATTGAATAAAATTCCGTTTACAGCATACATATTGTATGATTCACGGTAGTTTTTTGTAATCCAATACGCATACATTTTAGCAACACCGTAGGGTGATCTAGGATAAAAAGGAGTTGTTTCTTTTTGAGGAATTTCCTGAACTTTACCATATAGTTCAGATGTTGAAGCTTGATAAATTTTTGTTGTTTCTGTTAATCCACAAATTCGAATAGCTTCTAATAAACGCAATGTTCCAACTGCGTCAGTTTCTGCTGTATATTCTGGCATATCAAAGGAAACTTTAACATGTGATTGTGCGGCTAAGTTATAAATTTCATTTGGACGAATTTGTTGCACTAAACGAATCAAATTAGTGGAATCGGTCATATCTCCATAATGTAATTTAATTTTTTTTTCTTTGTGTAAGTCTTGTAATAAACTTTCAATATATAAATGCTCTATCCTTTCCGTATTAAAAGAAGAACTTCTTCTAATAATTCCGTGAACATCATATCCTTTTTCCAGTAATAATTCGGCCAAATATGAACCATCCTGACCATTAATTCCTGTTATTAAAGCTACTTTCATTTTGTGTTTATGAATTTATAAAACTACAAATATAACTTTTACATATTTAATTTATTAACTAGTTAAACAAAAAATAAGTAAATTGCACAATAATTAATCTCTAGATATTGAAATTGAATTTGTTTTCAAAAATAAGTAGTTTAACTAATAATATAGATAAAACGGAAATTTTAATAATAGGAATTTTTATTTCTATTTTTACTCCATTATATAT
>NZ_LR733571.1 GCF_902506265.1 Flavobacterium sp. 9AF
GCTTTATATGGTATTTATAAAAATTCTTTGTTTATAAAATACGATTATTTTGAGAATTGTGAAGGGAAATTCGAAGATTTATTAACTTTAAATAATTCTTATATACTAATTAGTGCGTTTTTTAACAAAGACAAAACTATTCTGTATAGTGGAATATTATATGATATTTATTATTTTTCTCAACTTGAAATTAATAATAAAGATTCTTTAGAAAAAAACTAGACCAGTTGCGCAAAGTGGTAATGTTTCAAAGTTAGTGACATCTATTTTTGTAGTTTCTAACACGTTGAAAAACAAACTTTAAAACAATAAAACCATATAAAAGGGACGCATTAGTGCGTCCCTTTTTCTGCTATATAAAGCCTTAAAACGAAAAAAATGATAAAAAAAGACAAACTTGTGTATTAGAATTAGTGATACGGGTATTTGTCCTTATTGTATTACTAAAAATTTAATTAAAAATGGCTTTACTAAAAACAAGAAGCAACAGTTTTATTGTAAAAGTTGCCACAAAAGATGTATTGATTATTATAGTTATAAGGCTTGTAAAAGAAATACAAATGCTAAAATTATCCAATTTATAAAAGAAGGTTTGGGAATAAGAAGTATTGCAAGAGTGTTGC
The DNA here is from genome assembly GCF_902506265.1 of Flavobacterium sp. 9AF. Classification (GTDB taxonomy): domain Bacteria; phylum Bacteroidota; class Bacteroidia; order Flavobacteriales; family Flavobacteriaceae; genus Flavobacterium. Next base: position 624 of record NZ_LR733571.1, read on the forward strand.
AAATTGCAACTACTACTATTTTAAAAAGAATAATTACTATTGCTAAAAAGATTCCTAACCCTATTTTTTACAGTAATAAAGTTTATGAAGTAGATGAAATGCGTTGCTATTTAAAACGAAAAGACAAACCTATATGGATTGTATATGCTATAGAAAGGAAAACAAAATGAGTGGTGAGTTTTAGTTTAGGAAGAAGAACCAAAAGAACCATTCAATATGTAACTTATTCATTATTACTTTCAACACCAAAAGCCATTTACACTGATGGGTTATTACATTATAAATCTTTAATAAATAAAGTAATACATAGAGTAACACGTTTTGGTACGAATCAAATTGAAAGAAATAATTTGTCTATGCGAACCAATTTAAAACGATTGCAACGCAAAACCATTTGTTTTTCTAGAAGTTACATACAGTTGCAATGTGTATTACGCATTTATTTCTGGAGTTGAGTTATTTTCTATAACTCTTATCTTGTAATTGAATAAAATTGAAATTACCCATAATTCGATCATAAACTCTGCCTTCATACCTGTAAAATTCTTCAATGGCTAATTCCATGTTATTTGGATTTTCTTCTTGATAGTTGGCTGTTATAATAGAAGCGATTTTTTTATTTTCACATCATTTAAAAAGTATTTCCAGCTACACAAAATCTCCCAACTTTAAGCGATAAATAAAAAGGATAAATCATTCTTGTAAGCGTAACCATGTATTGTTATTTAGGTCATGTCTAGGATGCGTGGTTTTTTATTTATGTATTTATAACTTTAAAATAAAATTTTATCTTTGCACTCTAAATCCTTCCATTTAGGGTTTTGTAAAATAATTTCTCACTTAATAGTTTATAGCATGCAACTGTATAACACCTTAAGCGCAGAAGAAAGAGCCGAGCTTATCGATCAAGCAGGCAAACAACGTTTAACGTTGTCTTTTTATGCGTATGCCAAAATTGAAAATCCGCAACAATTTCGTAACGACTTATTTTTAGCTTGGAATAAATTAGATGCACTTGGACGAATCTACGTTGCTCAAGAAGGTATTAATGCGCAAATGAGTGTATCAGCAGATAATTTTGAAGCATTTAGAGAAACGCTTGAAGTTTATGATTTTATGAAAGGAATTCGCTTGAATGTAGCGGTAGAACAAGACGATCATTCATTCTTGAAACTAACTATAAAAGTACGTCATAAAATTGTAGCAGATGGATTGAATGATGCTACTTTTGATGTTACCAAAAAAGGGATTCATCTAAAAGCAAAAGAATTTAATAAAATTTTGGAAGACCCAAATACAATTGTGGTCGATTTTAGAAATCATTACGAAAGTGAAGTAGGTCATTTTAAAGGAGCTATTACTCCAGATGTTGAGACTTTTAGAGAGAGTTTGCCTATTATTAATGAGCAATTAAAAGATTTTAAAGAGACTAAAAACCTTGTCATGTATTGTACAGGAGGTATTCGTTGTGAAAAAGCATCTGCTTATTATAAACATCAGGGCTTTAAAAATGTGTACCAATTAGAAGGTGGAATTATCAATTATGCCAAGCAAATCAAAGAAGAAGGTTTAGAAAGTAAATTTATAGGTAAAAACTTCGTTTTTGATAATCGTTTGGGCGAACGAATTACTGATGATATTATTTCACAATGCCATCAATGCGGGAAACCATGTGATAATCACACAAACTGTATTAATGATGGTTGTCATTTATTGTTTATCCAATGTGACGATTGTAAAGCAGTGATGGAGAATTGTTGTTCTACAGAATGTTTAGAAATCACGCATCTTCCTTTAGCAGAACAAATCCAATTAAGAAAAGGGAAACAAGTAGGAAATAAAATCTTTAGAAAAGGAAAGTCTGAAAAATTGAAATTTAAAAATTCAGGGGTTTTAACAGATGAACCTTTAGATATTATTTCTAAAACGAAAGACATTCGTCAAAAAATAAATGCAAAGACTAAAGATAAAAAAGTGTTGGTTGGAAAAGCCGAACACTATTTTGTAAAAGCTCAAGTGGGATTGTTTGTTGTTGAAAACCAAGAAATCAATATTGGAGATACCATTGTTATAACAGGACCCACTACAGGTAAAGAAGAATTAATCTTAGAAAAAATGCTTGTAAATGGGAAAGAAGTAGCACAAGCAAAACCAGGAGATAAAATTACTTTTCAAGTTCCTTTTCGAATCCGTCTATCTGATAAATTATTTAAAATAGTAAAATAATGACTACTACGGGTAGAATCGAATTAATGGCTCCTGCTGGAAATTTTGAATCGTTACAAGCAGCACTTGATAATGGTTGTGATTCCGTTTACTTTGGGGTTGAGCAATTAAATATGAGAGCAAGAGCAACTGTAAATTTTGTTTTAGACGACTTACCTGAAATTGCACGTCGATGTCAAGAAAAAAACGTTAGAACATATCTTACGCTCAATACAATAATTTATGATCATGACTTATCTGTGGTGAAAATGCTTTTAGCCACAGCTAAAGAAGCAGGGATAACTGCAGTGATAGCTTCAGATCAAGCTGTTATTATGGCAGCGAAAACGATAGGGATGGAAGTGCATATTTCAACACAACTGAATGTAACGAATATAGAAACAGTAAAATTTTATGCCCTTTTTGCAGATACTATTGTTTTGTCTAGAGAATTGAGTTTGCGTCAAGTAAAAAAAATAACAGATGAAATTGAGAAAGAGCAAATTAAAGGACCTAGTGGGAACTTAGTAGAGATTGAGATTTTTGGTCATGGCGCTTTATGTATGGCAGTATCAGGGAAATGTTATTTGAGTTTACATTCCCACAATTCATCTGCAAATAGAGGTGCTTGTAAACAAAATTGTAGAAAAAAATATACTGTTATTGATCAAGAATCGGGTTTTGAAATTGAACTTGATAACGAATATATGATGTCTCCAAAGGATTTATGTACACTAGATTTTTTAGATCAAGTAATAGATTCAGGTATAAAGGTATTAAAAATAGAAGGAAGAGGAAGAGCAGCAGATTATGTTGCCACAGTAATTAAAACCTATAGAGAAGCTATAGATGCTTATTATGAAGGCAATTTTTCTAATGAAAAAATAAATACCTGGATGGAAACTTTAGCTACTGTTTACAATAGGGGTTTTTGGAGCGGGTATTATCTAGGGCAAAAATTAGGAGAATGGTCTGATAATCCAGGTTCCAATGCTACGCAGAAAAAGGTATATGTAGGAAAAGGAATGCATTATTTCCCTAAAACCAGCATAGCAGAGTTTAAAATAGAAGCTTATGATATTAAAAAAGGAGATAAACTTTTAATCACTGGGCCAAGTACTGGAGCACAAGAATTAATTTTAGAAGAAATGTATGTAAACGACAGAAATGCTGAAAAAGCAACTAAAGGAGACAGCTGTACTTTAAAGATTCCTTTTCGAATTCGACTTTCAGATAAATTATATAAAATTGTAGCAAATTAATGGTTGTAATTACATTACAAAGAGACAAATGTATAGGTTGTAATTATTGTGTAGAAATGGCACCTAATTTATTTCAAATGTCTAAAAAAGATGGGAAAACGGTTTTGCTAAAAGCAACAAATGCGAAAGGATTTCATACCTTAAAGTCACCAGATCATACACTTGTAGAAAATGGGGAATTAGCGGTTAAAGCTTGTCCTGTTAAAATAATTTCAATAAAAGAAGTATAAAATCAAAAGAGAATACACTATAAAAAACCTATTTGCGTTAAAATGTAAATAGGTTTTTGTTTTATTGATAATTTTCATTTTCAAACGGTAAGTAAATTTGTATTATCTTTACACACAAAATACATTTTAGACAAGTAGTGCAAATAGGCACAATCAATATATATTCAAATTATGGCATGTAATAACTGTTCAACCGGAACAACAGATGGAGTTCCTAAGGGATGTGGCAATAAAGGATCATGTGGCACTGGAAGCTGCAATAAATTAACAGTTTTTGATTGGTTATCAAATATGACCTTACCACAAGGTCAAGAACCCTTTGATTGTGTAGAGATTCGTTTTAAAAATGGTAGAAAAGAATTTTTCAGAAATCCTGAGAAATTAACTTTAGCCATGGGAGATATTGTAGCGACTGAAGCGTCACCAGGACATGATGTAGGTGTGGTTTCTTTGTCTGGAGAATTAGTAAAAATTCAAATGAAAAAGAAGAATGTATCCGTTAATGATGAACTACCCAAAATATATAGAAAAGCATCTCAAAAGGATATAGATATTTGGAGTGAAGCCAGAAACAAAGAAGAAAACGTAAGGATGAGAGCTAGAGAAATAGCAATTTCTCTTAATCTAGAAATGAAAATTTCGGATGTTGAATTTCAAGGAGATGGTTCCAAAGCTACATTTTACTACACAGCAAGTGATAGAGTCGATTTTCGTCAATTAATTAAAGATTTTGCAAGAGAATTTAGTATTCGTATCGAGATGAAACAAGTAGGTTTTCGTCAAGAAGCTTCTCGTTTAGGAGGAATAGGTTCTTGTGGAAGAGAATTGTGTTGTTCTACTTGGCTAACCGATTTTAGAAGTGTAAATACTTCAGCAGCACGCTATCAGCAACTTTCTTTAAATCCGCAAAAATTAGCCGGACAGTGTGGTAAACTAAAATGTTGTTTAAATTATGAATTAGACACTTATTTAGATGCATTAAAAGATTTTCCTGATTTGGATACCAAATTGTACACTGAGAAGGGAAATGCACACTGTCAAAAAGTGGATATTTTTAAAGAATTGATGTGGTTTTCTTACGAAAGTCAGCCAGCTCATTGGCATGTTTTATCTGTAGCAGATGTGAAGGATATTTTGTCAAAAAATAAACAAAAGATAAAAATTACAGCTATTGAAGATTTTGTGGTAGAAGCGACAAAAGAAGCTGAAAAGAACTTTCAAAATGTAGTAGGACAAGATAGTTTGACTCGTTTTGACCAAAAGCCTAAAAAGAAAAACAATAAAAATAAAAAACGTCGTAAATCAACAAATTTTAAAAATGGTCCTAAAAAGGAGTAAAATACTTATAGTTTGTGTGACTATACTATCTTTTTTTTCATGTGATGATAAAAGAGTATTTGATGAATATAAATCGTTGAACGGTAAATGGGAAAAGGACAATGTTGTTCAATTTACTTTTGAACAAAATGATACCATAAATCCTTATAATCTATTTTTGAATATCAGAAATAATAAAGATTATCCATTTAATAATTTATTTGTAACTGTTGCTCTTCAACAACCAGATAGTTTAGTTAAAATGGATACTTTAGAATATGCCATGGCTAATCCAGATGGATCTCTCATGGGTGAAGGTTTCTCAGATATAAAAGAAAGTAAATTGTGGTATCAAGAAAATTTTGTATTCAAACAAAAAGGGAAATATACCATTCAAATACAACAAGCATTAAGAGAAACAGGTAGCGTTACAGGTGTTGATGAATTAAAAGGAGTTACAGATATTGGTTTTAGAATAGAAAAAACAAAATAAATATGGCTAAAAAGAAGATTGAAAACAACGAATTTTCTAAGTATATAAAGAATTTTTGGAAAACTTTTTTACTTGGTTTAGGATTTATTATTTTATTATTCCTTTTTGCTTCTTGGGGCTTTTTTGGAGCTATGCCTACCTTTGAAACATTGGAAAATCCAGATTCCAATATTGCTACCGAAATTATGTCTTCAGACGGAGAAGTTTTGGGTAAGTTTTATGCTCAAAATAGAGTTCCAGTTACATATGAAGAATTACCTAAAGATTTAGTAAATGCATTGGTAGCTACAGAAGACGAACGTTTTTATGAGCATTCTGGAATTGATGCAAGAGGTACTTTACGTGCAGTTCTAAGCTTAGGAAGAGATGGTGGAGCAAGTACAATTAGCCAACAGTTAGCTAAGAACTTATTTCATGGAAGTGATGGTTCTAAAAATATTATTTTAAGAATTATTCAAAAAATAAAAGAATGGATTATTGCCACTCGTTTAGAACGTCAATACACAAAAAATGAAATTATAGCGATGTATCTTAATCAAGTAGATTTTGTAAATGGAGCTATTGGAATACGTTCGGCCTCTAAAATTTATTTTAACAAAGAACCAAAAAAATTAAGTACAGAAGAAGCAGCTGTAATTGTAGGGATGTTGACAAATCCTTCTCGATTTAATCCAAAACGATTTGAAGAAAGGTCAAAAAAGAGAAGGAATGTGGTTTTAGGACAAATGGTGCGAAGTGGTTTTTTGAAAGAAGCCAAAAAGATTGAATTACAAGATAAACCAATTGTATTAGATTTCAGACCTGAAGACCACAATCAAGGTATTGCTACATATTTCAGGGAATATTTGAAGGTGTACATGAAAGATTGGGTAAAAAATCATAAAAAAGAAGACGGAACGGAATATGATATATATAGAGATGGTTTAAAAATATATACTACTATCGATTCTCGCATGCAAAAGTATGCAGAAGAAGCAGTACAAGAACATTTAACCATTTTACAAGCTAAATTTTTTGAATTGGCGAAGAATGAAAAAAATGCTCCATTTATAAGAATTACAGAAGAGGAAACGGAGAAGATTATTAAGAGTGCTATGAAAAATTCTGAAAGATGGAGGATTATGAAAGAAGATGGTAAGTCAGAGGATGAAATCTTAAAGTCATTTGAAGTAAAGACAAAAATGAAAATCTTTTCTTGGAAAGGAGAAAAAGACACGATAATGACTCCAAGAGATTCAATTAGATATTACAAGCACTTTTTGCAAACAGGTATGATGGCTATGGAGCCACAAACAGGACATGTGAAAGCTTGGGTGGGAGGAATTAATTATAAGTATTTTCAATACGACCACGTAGGGCAAGGGGCAAGACAAGTAGGATCTACTTTTAAACCATTTGTTTATTCTACAGCTATTGAACAATTAGGTATGTCTCCTTGCGATTCTATTATTGACGGACCTTTTACCATGCCAAAAGGGAAATGGGGTATTACTGAAGCATGGTCACCTACGAATGATGGGGGAAGTTTTAAAGGAATGGTAACGCTTAAAAGAGCCTTGGCAAATTCTTTAAATCCTGTATCCGCTAAACTAATGGATAGAGTAGGTCCTAAAGCAGTAGTAAATATGGCTCAAGATTTAGGGGTAACAACTGAGATTCCTGAAAGACCAGCTATTGCACTAGGAGCGGTTGATATTACTGTAAAAGAAATGGTTGGAGCTTTTAGTACCTTTACTAATCAAGGTGTTTATATAGCACCTACATTCATTACTAGAATTGAAGATAAGAATGGGGTAGTACTGGATCAAATTGTTCCACAATCAAAAGATGTTATGAATAGAGATGTAGCCTATGCTATTATAAAACTAATGGAAGGAGTTACAGAATCTGGTACTGGAGCAAGATTACGAGGAGGGTCTGTTAATGGATTAACAAATTATAACTATAGATTTACTAATCCTATTGCAGGAAAAACAGGTACAACACAAAATAATTCAGATGGATGGTTTATAGGAATGGTTCCTAATTTATCTGCTGGAATTTGGGTAGGTAACGAAGATAGATCAGCTCATTTTAGGAGAACACTTTACGGGCAAGGGGCTTGTATGGCATTGCCAATTTGGGGGTTATTTATGGATAAGTGTTATAAAGACAAAGAATTAAATATCTCTAAACAGGCCTTTGAAAGACCTGAAAAAATTTCTATAAAAGTAGATTGTTATACTGCAGCTGCAACTACTACAGATTCAACAGATGTAGACGCACCAGATATGAATGAATTTGAAGGTCTTTGATATAAAAGTATATAATAAAAATGATTAAAAGAACTGTAAATAATGTAAACGAAGCATTGCAAGGAATTGAAAGCGGAATGACAATTATGTTAGGAGGTTTTGGTCTTTGTGGTATTCCAGAAAATAGTATTGCCGAACTAGTAAATAAAAAAATAACCAATCTTACTTGTATTTCAAATAATGCAGGTGTGGATGATTTTGGTTTGGGATTGCTTTTACAAAACCGACAAATAAAAAAAATGATTTCTTCTTATGTTGGTGAAAATGCAGAATTTGAAAGACAAATGTTGTCAGGTGAATTAGAAGTTGAATTAACACCACAAGGAACTTTAGCCGAGAAATGTAGAGCGGCTCAAGCTGGAATCCCTGCCTTTTTTACTCCAGCAGGATTTGGAACTGAAGTGGCTGATGGTAAAGAAACTAGGGAATTTAATGGAAAAATGCACGTTATGGAATTAGCATTTAAGGCAGATTTTTCTATTGTAAAAGCTTGGAAAGGGGATGAAGCGGGTAACTTAATTTTTAAAGGTACGGCTAGAAATTTTAATGCAGTTATGGCTGGAGCTGCAAAAATAACCATTGCAGAGGTAGAAGAATTGGTGCCTGCGGGAACATTAGACCCAAATGAAATACATATTCCAGGAATTATGGTAAATCGTATTTTTCAAGGATTAAAATTTGAAAAAAGAATAGAACAAAGAACAGTTCGTCAAAAATAATTAGCCAATGTGACAATGAAATAAAATATACCAAATTATAAGGGATATTAAAAACTGTCACATCGAGATATTAACTAATTGACAAATTATTAAAAGAATGGCATTAGATAAAAATCAAATAGCAAAACGAATTGCAAAAGAAGTAAAAGATGGTTACTATGTTAATTTAGGTATTGGCATTCCTACTTTGGTAGCTAACTTTGTTAGAGAAGATATATCTGTAGAATTTCAAAGTGAAAATGGGGTATTAGGAATGGGACCATTTCCTTTTGAAGGAGAAGAAGATGCTGATATTATCAATGCAGGAAAACAAACCATAACTACTTTGCCCGGAGCAAGTTTTTTTGATTCTGCTTTTAGTTTTGGTATGATAAGAAGTCAAAAAGTAGATTTAACTATCTTAGGTGCAATGGAAGTAGCAGAGAATGGAGATATTGCAAACTGGAAAATACCAGGAAAAATGGTTAAAGGTATGGGTGGGGCTATGGATTTAGTAGCTTCTGCTGAAAACATTATTGTAGCCATGATGCATGTGAATAAAGCAGGTGAGTCAAAATTGCTTAAAAGATGCACCTTGCCTTTAACAGGAGTGGGTTGTGTAAAAAAAATCGTAACCGAATTAGCTGTTCTTGAAGTAACACCAGAAGGTTTTAAATTGTTAGAAACAGCACCAGGAGTAACCGTTGAAGATGTAAAAAAAGCTACAGAAGGAACTTTAATTGTTGAAGGAAATATTCCTGAAATGGTATTATAAATTAAAACATTTTATTTTTAAGATTGAAAAGGCAATAATACTATTATTGCCTTTTTTTATACACAATTTTAAATGAAAAGAGTAATTGTTTTTATGGATTAGATTAGATTTAGTCATTATTGTATCTATATGATGCATTTAATGATGTATGTGATAGTTGTTATAATATTGTTAATTTTTTCAAGTCTAATTAATTTTAGAAATTTTGATAATTTTTAATTTTAGAAATTTACTTTGATAAATAAACAAATAACAAATCATGAAAATCAATTTAAAAACAAACAAATTAAGCATGTTAAAGATGATGTTACTTTTAATGTGTTTAAAGATTAATGCCCAGTTTAATGAAAGTGCCCCTTGGATGAGAAACAACTTACAAGAAACTGAAAACAAACATTCCAAAGAAAATAAAACAATCAATGAAATTGTGACACAATTTGAGGCATATTGGAAAAACAAGGATAAGACTGTAAAAGGCAGTGGTTATAAGCCTTTTAAAAGATGGGAAAGTTTTTGGAGAACAAATGAAAAGCAAGATGGAACCGTAATAACTCCTACAGAATTATGGGCAATTTGGGAAAATAAAAAAAAGCAATCAAATAAATCAATAGCTGTAAATTTTTGGGAGCCAATAGGTCCTACTGAACATTTAGTAACGGGTTCTTATAATCCAGGTCAAGGAAGAGTAAATGTAGTTTATGTTGATCCCAATAATTCAAGTATTATATATGTAGGCACTCCTGCTGGAGGGATTTGGAAATCTTTAAATGGAGGCAATGATTGGGTTCCTCTATCTGATAATTTACCTCAAATAGGTGTTTCGAGTATCGCTGTGAGTCATAATGATTCTAATGTAATTTACATAGCAACAGGAGATAAAGATGCTTCTAATACCTATTCGATAGGTGTGTTAAAATCGACAGATGGCGGTATAAGTTGGAGCAATACAGGTTTGTCTTTCACAAATACATCAACTTTGATATCGGAAGTTATAATGCATCCAAATGATTCAAATACAATCTGGGCAGCCACTAATATAGGTTTGTTTAAAACCATTAATGGAGGTGTTCATTGGAGTTTGGTTTTATCAGGTGATATAAAAGATATTAAACTTAAACCAAGCAACCCGAATACTATTTACGCGGTATCATCAACTCATTTTTACAAATCTGTTGATAGTGGAACAACCTTTACTCATATTACTTCAGGATTACCTGCTACTTCTAGTAGGCTCGTTATAGGTGTAACTCCTGCAAACTCAAGTTATGTATATGTTTTAAGTGCTGCAAATGATGCTACAAGTTCTTTTCAAGGGTTATATAAATCTACTGATAGCGGTACGGTTTTTACTAAAACAGCTGCTACAATAGATGTTTTTGATGGTTCAAGACAGGCATGGTATGATTTAGCTTTGGCAGTTTCTCCTTCAGATGCGAATCTAATTTTTACGGGTTGTTTAAATATATGGAAATCAAATGATGGAGGAACTTCATTCTCAAAGGTTAATAATTGGTATGAATACGATAAGCCTTCCTATACTCATGCTGATATTCATTTTTTAAGATACTATGGGAATAAATTATTTTGTGGAAGTGATGGAGGTGTTTATGTTTCTCAAGATAATGGAATTTCTTTTACAGATAAATCGAAAGGGTTGCAAATTGGACAAATCTATGAAATAGCGGTATCAAAACAATCGTCTAATTTCATATCAGGTGGATTTCAAGATTTAGGCGGATTTGCATACAGTAATGGAACTTGGAAAAACTACCATGGAGGAGATGGAACAAGTACTGCAATAGATCCAAATAATAGTTTAAAATTTTACGGATTTACACAATTTGGTAGTATTTTAAGTATTACAAACGATGGAGGTTATAATTTAACAGAGAGTATTGGGGCACCAGGAGCAGAAATTACTCAAGATGATTTGGGAGGTAATTGGGTAACACCATTAGAAATAAATAGTGTTGGTGAAGTTTTTTCAGGTTATGAAAGATTGTATAAATTAAACGGAAATAGTTGGGTTCAACAAAGTGTAGGTACAATAGGTGCTGGGGATATTGAAAATATTGAAATAGATCCAACAAATAACAATATAATATATTTGTCTAATGAAAATGTATTGTTTAAAAGCACCGATAAAGGCTTAAATTTTACAGTTGTTTATACTTTTCCAACAATAATTAAAGATATTAAAGTTAATTCTGTAAATAACAATATTGTTTATGTGGTTACAATAGGAATTGATGGATTAGTATATCAATCAAATGATTCAGCAGCTACATTTACAGCCATCAACGATGGGTTACAAGGTGTTGCAAAGAATTGTATTGTGCATAAAAATTCGCCTAATAATATGATGTATGTAGGAACTACATTAGGAGTGTATTATAAAGACGATACATTATCACAATGGCAAAAATTTGATAATGGGTTACCTAATGTTAGTGTTACTGATTTAGAGATAAATGATAATGATAATTATCTAATAGCAGCAACTTATGGTAGAGGTGTTTGGAGAATATCATTACCAGATACTAAAGCACCAACAACTCCATTGTATTTATACGCTTCTGTGATTGGTTCGTCATCAGTAACTTTAAATTGGACATCCTCTTTAGATAATGTAGGTGTAACAGGTTATGAAATTTATAAAGATTCAAATTTAATTGATACATCAAATACAAATACATTTATAGTGAACAATTTAGAACCCTTTACTACATACACTTTTAGAATTAAAGCAAAAGATGCTGCAGGTAATGTTTCAGCATTTAGTAAAAAGCTAACGTTAACTACTTTGAGTATAGATTCAAATTACTGTATTCCACAGGTTGAAAATCCAGGAGAAGAATATATAGAAAATATTAGAAAAGTTTATTTTGCTGGGATTAATAATATTTCTACAAGTACGAGTGCTTACGAAAATTTTACTTCAATATCTGCTAATGTAATTAGAGGGAATAGTTATTCAATTACTATAACACCATGGGCACTTAATAATAATTTGTTTAAAACATATGCGGTTTGGATTGATTATAATAATGATGGGGATTTTTACGATAGTGGAGAATTAGTATGTTCAATACCAGCTACAAATGCTTCTTCTGTAAATGGAACCATTAGTATTCCAATGAATGCAACAGTTGGAAATCTTAGAATGCGAATTTATATGAAATATTTTAGCAATTCTACGTTTTTAACACCTTGTGAAACAGCGTTTTTTTATGGACAAATGGAGGATTATACTGTTAATGTTGCTTATGATTTTGGGCCATTTAAAATGGCTCATAATGAAAGTGAAGAGTTTAATTTGTATCCTAATCCTGTTGAAAATTTCATAAATACTTATGTAAATAGCCTAGATAATGTCTATTATGAAATATGTGATTTAAGTGGAAGAGTATGTATGTCTGGAGAAATAGCAAAAAGAATCAATGTTTCTGATTTACCATCTGGTATATATATATTTACAATTAAAGAAGGGCAAAACAAAAAACAAAGAAAATTTATAAAAAAATAATATAGGTAACTTAGTTTAGTTTGAAAATAAAAATCCAAAAAATAGAGAGAAAAGGTCAACTTATGTTGATCTTTTTTTGTTTTATCTTTGTCCAAAATATATAGTATGAATAATCCAAAAGTAATTTTAAAAGCAGGTAAAGAAAAATCTATATTAAGAAGGCATCCGTGGGTTTTTAGTGGTGCTGTGTATGGTGTTACGGAGGAACTTAAAGATGGTCAATTAATTGATGTTGTAGATAGTAATCAAAAACATCTAGGGACAGGTTTTTATAGCGATAGAGGAAGTATTGTTGTACGATTGTTAACATTTGGTAAAGAAAATTTCTCAGAAAAATTTTGGTCAGAAAAATTACGCTCAGCATGGGAATTACGTACTAAATTGTTAGATTTGAGTCATACAAATGCTTTTAGGGTTATACATGGAGAAGGTGATGGAATACCTGGCTTAGTTATTGATTTTTATAATAATTGTTGGGTAATTCAAGCTCATTCATCAGGAATATTTCTGCATATAGAAAAAATTGCCGAGGCGATTCTAAATACTTTTTCAAAAAACTGTACCACTATTTATTGTAAAAGTTCTAGTACTTTGCCTAATACAGGTTCAGATTATTTTTTATTTGGATCTAAGGAAAGTACAGTTGCCAAAGAAAATGATATTCAATTTCATGTAAATTGGGTTGAAGGACAAAAAACAGGTTTTTTTCTAGATCAACGCGACAATCGAAAATTATTAAGTACTTTTTCTAAAGGAAAAAAAGTCTTGAATACATTTTGTTATACAGGTGGTTTTTCAATCTACGCAATGAGTGCAGGGGCTGAACTAGTAACATCTGTTGATATTTCCCAAAAAGCAGTTGATTTAGCCTCTCAAAATATGGAATTAAATTATCCTAACTCTAATCATAAAGCTGTAGCGGAAGATGTTTTTAATTTTATGAAAGAGAATCATCAGATTTATGATGTAATTGTTCTAGATCCGCCTGCATTTGCTAAAAGCATTAAGAGTAAACATACAGCTACACAAGCCTATAAGCGTTTAAATGTTGCCGGTTTAAAAGCATTAGCTCCCAAAGGTATTTTATTTACGTTTTCATGTTCACAAGTAATTGATGATGTATTATTTTATAATACTATAGCAGCTGCAGCCATTGAAACAGGAAGAAATATACGGGTTTTGCATAAATTGGAACAAGGGCCTGATCATCCAACCAATATTTACCATCCTGAAGGACATTATTTAAAAGGATTAGTGTTGTTTGTTGAATAATATTTAAAATAAATCAATATTTTGGCTTAAAAAAGTTTTTTTGTTTTGTTTTTAACATAAAATATATTTTTAATGTAATAATTTGTGTTAAAAAAATAATATATTTGTTTTTTAACTAATTTTTAACAAACAAACAATTATGAAAAACAAATTACAAAAAGCTTTGGCTTTGTCTATGCTTACTTCGTTTTCATTTCTTTCCCACGCTCAGAAAGTCGAAGAAAATGTTAAAGAAAAGATTTTAGATGAAAAAGGACAACCTAGTTTAATTATTTTTAATGAAAATTCAAATTTGTCTTCTTCAAATTTTCAAAATATTTTAAAGGAAAATTTGAAGCTTAAAAGCGGATTTACTTTTCAAAAAATGAAAGAAGAAACGGATTATTTAGGAATTCTTCATGAAAAATTTCAATTGTATTATAATAATGTAAAGGTTGAATATGCTACTTATACAATCAATTCTAAAGGCGGTAGAATTATTTCAATGAATGGAGAAGTATATAATCCTAATACGATTAATATTACTCCATCAATAAGTGCATCAAAAGCATTGGATTTTGCAAAAAGAACAACAACGAGTACTAGCTTTTTATGGGAGAATCAACAAGAAGCTGCTTTAATTGGATATGCAAAACCTCAAGGCGAACTTGTTTTGTTACCCGATTTAAGAAATGTAGGCATTGAAGGAAAAGAACCTCAATTAATATTGGCGTATAAATTTGACATCTATGCCACTAATCCTGTAAGTAGAGCTGATGTTTATGTGGATGCAAGAAATGGTAAAATTTTATATAGTAATGCTACCATTAAACATGCGACTAATTTTGGTCATGGTTCCGCACATTTATTTACTAAAACGCATAATTGTATTGAGAATAAAAATACTGAAAAAATTGCTAAATCTTTTGAAACTCTTGTTGCTGGAAATGCTGCTACAAGATACAGTGGTAGCCAAAGTATTGAAACTACATTAAGTAGCGGAAGTTATATATTAAAAGACAATACAAGAGGGAATGGTATTAATACCTATGATTTAAATACGGGAACCAATTATAATTCTGCTGTAAACTTTACAGATAACGATAACAATTGGACAACTGCTGAACATGCTACAAATAAAGATAATGGTGCTTTAGATGCACATTGGGGTGCAGAAAAAACATATGATTATTGGAGTGCTGTACACAATAGAAATAGTTTTAATAATTCTGGAGCAGCAATAAACAGTTATGTACATTATAGTTCAAGTTATGATAATGCATTTTGGGATGGTTCTAGAATGACTTATGGAGATGGAAGTGGTACTTACTTTGATATTTTAACATCTTTAGATGTTGCAGCACATGAAATAGGTCACGCAGTTTGTACCTACACAGCTAATTTAACGTATCAAGGACAATCAGGAGCTATGAATGAAGGGTTTTCAGATATATGGGGAGCTGCAGTGGAATATTATGCCGCTCCTAACAAGAGTACTTGGTTAATTGGTGAAGATATTGAAAGACGTTCTGGTCATGCTTCTCTTCGATCTATGAGTAATCCTAAAAGTGAAGGGCAACCAGATACGTATCAAGGAACCTATTGGTACACTGGTTCAGCAGATAATGGAGGAGTGCATACAAATAGTGGAGTGTTAAATCATTGGTTCTATATTTTAACAGTGGGTAAATCAGGTACTAATGATATTGGAAGTACATATAATGTTACAGGAATAGGTATAGATAAAGCAGCGAAAATTGCATTTCGTTTAGAAAGTGTGTATTTAACAGCAAATTCAACTTATGCAAATGCTAGAACTTACGGTATTCAAGCAGCAACTGATTTATATGGTGCTGGTTCGGCTGAAGTTATTGCTACTACCAATGCTTTTTATGCTGTAGGTATTGGATCTGCTTACTCTGGAGGCGGAGGTGGAGGTGGAACTACTACTTGTACTACTACTGTTACTTCTTTTCCTTATGCTGAAGGGTTTGAGAATACACTAGGTGCTTGGACACAAGATGCGAATGATGATTTTGATTGGATTGTAGATGCTAATGGAACTCCATCAAGTAATACAGGGCCTTCGAGTGCTGCTCAAGGAACTTATTATGTGTATGTTGAGGCTTCTAGTCCTAACTATTCTAATAAGAAAACCATTTTAAATTCACCATGTTTTGACTTAAGTAGTGCTTCTTCTGCTACGTTTACTTTTAAATATCATATGTATGGAGCAACTGGTATGGGAGGATTAACATTACAAGCGAGTACAAATGGTACTTCTTGGACTGATCTTTGGACAAAATCTGGAAATCAGGGTAATTCTTGGTTTTCTGAATCAGTTAGCTTAGTTTCTTATGCTGGGTCAAAAGTACAATTAAGATTTGTAGGTACTACGGGTTCCACCTGGCAAGGTGATATTGCTGTAGATGACATAGCTTTATCTACAGGAGTAGTTACTAATCCTACATGTACTAATGTGAATATCAATTTTGTATTTGATAATTATCCTGAAGAAACAAGTTGGCAGATTTTAAATTCTAGTGGACAAGTAGTTGAGTCTGGTGGAACTTATGGTAGTCAAGCAGATGGTTCATCATTAACGGTAACTAAATGTTTAACAGCAGGTTGTTATACATTTAAAATAAATGATAGTTATGGGGATGGTATTTGTTGTTCTTATGGAAACGGAAGTTATAGTGTTACATCAAACGGAACAACATTAGCAAGTGGAGGTTCGTTTGGTTCAAGTGAATCTACTAATTTCTGTGTGGGTACAACAGGATTAATAACGGAAGTTTCAACAATTACTGAAACAAGTAAAGGAGTAGATTTTGTAATGTATCCAAATCCTGTTAAAGGAGCAATTTTAAATGTTGTTTCAAATGATGGAATGAAAGATTACAAAATATATAATGTAGTAGGGCAGTTAGTATTACAAGGTCAGATAAAGAATGATCAAATTAATGTAAGTTCTTTAAATAACGGGCTATATGTTGTAGAATTAAACACATATAAAGAGAAAATAACTAAGAAATTTATTAAAGAATAATAATTAAAGTTAGTTGGTATTTTAAATTGAAAGAGGCTACATAAATTGTAGCCTCTTTTATTTTATTGTATTTTGGTTATTATAGATTGGCAAAAAAATCATTGCCTTTGTCATCGGTAATAATAAATGCTGGAAAATCTTTAACAGTGATTTTTCGAACGGCTTCCATGCCTAATTCTGGAAAATCAACTACTTCTACTTTTAAAATATTTTCTTGTGCTAAAATAGCAGCTGGACCACCAATAGAGCCTAAGTAAAAACCGCCATATTTGGCACAAGCATCTGTTACTTGTTTGGATCTATTTCCTTTGGCTAGCATAATCATACTACCTCCAGCAGCTTGAAATTCATCCACATAAACATCCATTCTTCCTGCTGTTGTAGGCCCAAAACTACCTGAAGGCATTCCTTCTGGTGTTTTTGCTGGACCAGCATAATATACAGGATGATTTTTGAAATAGTCTGGCATTGGTTTACCAGCATCTAATAATTCTTTAATTTTTGCATGCGCAATATCACGAGCAACGATAACCGTTCCGTTTAATTTCAAACGGGATTTAATAGGGTACTTTGTTAATTCAGCTAATACTTCCTGCATCGGTCTGTCTAAGTCAATTTCGATAGCAGGCTGTAAATGAGGGGCTACTTCTGGTAAAAATTGTTTTGGATTGGTTTCTAATTGTTCAACGAAAATACCATCTTTAGTAATCTTACCTTTGATGTTTCGGTCAGCTGAACAAGAAACTCCCAAACCAACTGGACAAGAAGCAGCATGTCTTGGTAAACGAATCACACGCACATCATGGGTAAAATATTTACCTCCAAATTGCGCTCCAATAGCACTTTCCTGACAAATTTCCTGTACTCGTTTTTCCCATTCTAAATCTCGAAAAGCTTGACCACCTATATTTCCTGATGTAGGTAAATGGTCTAAATAACCTGCAGAGGCTTTTTTTACGGTTGCTAAATTGGCTTCAGCTGAAGTGCCACCAATGACTAAAGCTAAATGATAAGGTGGACAAGCTGAGGTTCCTAAATCTTTTATTTTGGTACGAATAAATGTTTCTAATGATTTTTCATTTAAAAGCGATTTGGTTTGCTGATATAAAAACGTCTTGTTAGCAGAACCACCACCTTTGGCTAAAAACAAAAATTCATACGAATTTCCTTTTTTGGCATAAATATCAATCTGAGCAGGTAAATTGGAACCTGAATTTTTTTCTTCAAACATGCTGATAGGCACAATTTGAGAATAACGGAGGTTCTTTTTTTCATACGTATTGAAAATACCTTTTGAAAGCCACTCAGCATCATCGGCTCCCGTGTAAACATTTTCCCCTTTTTTTGCCATAACAATAGCCGTTCCTGTATCCTGACAAGATGGTAATTCGCCTTCTACAGCAACCGCAGCATTTTGTAATAAATTATAAGCTACAAAACGATCGTTATCGGTCGCTTCAGGATCATTTAGAATATTCTGAAGACTTTGTAAATGCTTGGTTCGTAGCATAAAGGAAACATCATTCATGGCTACTTCAGAAAGCAATTCTAACGCTTTTGGATCAACGGTTAGAATTTCTCTATCTCCTATTTTATCCACTTTTACATAATCAGAACTTATTTTTTTGTATTGGGTGTCGTCCTTTTCGATAGGAAAAGGTTCTTGGTATATAAAATCCATTTTTTTGTGTTTTTTTAGTGGCGTAAATGTAAGGAAACTCAAGAAATTATAGAAATTCAATGGTTTAAATCATAAAATAAAGATTTAATTCCTTCTTGGTTTTGTAAGTATTGGATTGTTTTCAATAAAGTTGTATCCAATATCAATTGTTTTTGTTGTATTGTCATTATAATAAAAAGTATAATAACGACCATCAGTTTCTATTTTATGAAAAAGAAAACCTTGATTATAGTATGAAAAATTTAAAGTATACTTTGGTTCGAAGGAGGTCGTTGTTATTTTACCTTTTCTAAGTTCTAAATCTAATAAAAATAATTCGGAATTATAAAGTGGGTGCTTGAATGTTTTGTTCTCCAAAGAAGGAAAATGAACACGGTTGTCAAAAATGAAAGTTACAGTGTCGTAATGTGTTGCTTTTTGGAATAAATAGCTCAACTCATTATAAGCTGAATAAAAATCTATTGGAGCTTTTCTGGCATAATCTTCAATGGATTTAACTATTTTTCCATTTTTAATAAAGGTTATCGTATTATTTTGAGAATCGGTAACAGATCTTCCGTAAGAATCTTTCATTTCAAAGATATTGATTTTATCAAAATTTTTAAAGATTTGATTTGTTACTGCTTTATCTAATTTAGTAGTGAAGTCTTTTTCGTTAGTGTTGTTGCCTAAACCTTTAAAATACATTTTCCCACCTCTACTGATATAAGTTGAATTTATTCCACAACATCCAAACCCTAATGCTCTATCAACGACAATAGCATCGTATTGAGTTGTATCGTTATAGGTGTTTTTGTTCTTTACTAAACTATATACTTTTTTATTTTTGTCGATAAGATTTAGCGTGTCTTGATTTATTTTTTTAATGTGATAAGTATTCCAAATAGAATCTGTTAAATCCCAAAAAGAAAAAACAGAATCATTAACCTTATATTTTGTTTTTGTGCCTAAAAAACGTAAAGCTTCAATATCTCTGTCCAATGTGTCTCGTAAAAATCCAAGAGTTTTCATTTTTGTAGGTACATATTCATAAAATCCAAATTGATATTCTAAAATACTGTCATTTAGAATGTTTAATCCAAAGTTATCCTCATTATCATTTATAGAGTCTACATTAGACCAATTGCCTATAAATGGATTTTCTTCTTTCTTTTCACAAGAAAAAAGAAGTAAACATAAAAGGAAAAATAAATAGTTTTTCATATAATTAAAAAAACCAACTGGCCACTAATACACCTGTAATCACACATATTAAATCTACTAGAAGCATCATGCCTAACGTATAACGCGTATTTTTAATACTTACTGAACCAAAATAAACCGCGATTACATAAAAAGTAGTTTCGGCACTACATTGAAAAATACAACTTAAACGACCGGCAAAAGAATCTGGGCCAAAAGTACGCATGGCATCAATCATAAAACCTCTAGATCCTCCAGAACTAAAAGGTCTTAAAATAGCTACAGGTAGTGAATCGGTAATTTCTTTGGCTACTCCTAAATGAGAAAAAATAAAAGAAATACCCTGACTTATAATTTCAAACAATCCACTGTTGCGCAATAAGGAAATCGCAACCAACATTCCCATCACATACGGGAAAATCATAACTCCTGTTTTGAGTCCGTTATTGGCACCTACAACAAAAGTGTCAAACATGGTGGTTTTAAGCTCCGTAAATTTTTTTTCATTTACAAATGAGAAAATTAAGGTAAAACCAATAATAGCCAGTAACAATACACCAGATAAATTAGCTGTAAAATAATTTTTGCCAATTAAATCTAAAGTGTTCACATAAAATAACAAACCAATTATGGCACCGATAAGTCCCATTAAGACAGCTAAAAGGGAGATACTTTTAAAGTTGATGCGCTGTTTCATGCCTACTAACAAGAATGCTGCAATTGTTCCAACAAAAGAAGTAATGATGCACGGTAACATTACATCGGCAGGATTGGCAGCATTTTCGGCAGCGCGATAACCAATAATCGAAGTTGGAATTAAAGTTAGACCTGCAGCATGCAAACACATGAACATAATTTGGGCATCACTTGCTCGATCTTTATCATCATTCAATTCTTGTAAGCTTTGCATGGCTTTTAATCCAAATGGAGTGGCAGCAGAATCCAAACCTAAAAAATTGGCTGCAAAATTTAAGGTCATATAGGATATGGATTCATGATTTTTTGGGATTGTTGGGAATACCTTTGCAAACATGGGGCTTAGTCTTTTAGCTAATTTTTCAGAAGCTCCAGAAATGATGAGCAATTCCATAATGCCACAAAAAAAGGCTAAATAAGCAATTAAGGGAATAATTAAATCTAATAAACTACTTTTTGCCATGGGAAGTAATCCGTCGGCTTGTTGCACCCCGCTATAAATTTTTACAGTTTGTTTGTTGTAAACATATATCGTATCAGTGGCAGTTTTGACAGTTTTAACCGTAAAAATATTTTCTTTAGATTGAAGAATCGAATCTTTAATTACTAGAGGAACATCGTTTAAATATTTTTCAGCTATTAGAATAGGTTCGCCTTGTTTACCATTTAATACATAATCAATAGAGTAATAATTATTGGTAAACAAACCAATGATTATAAATGCGATTGAAGAAACAAAGATGGCTAACCAAAATCTACTTAAGACCATATAAATTGAATTTTTGTAAATATACAATTTATGTTATATAATTTTATTGAGCTTAGATAAATTAATAAATTGGTTGTTTTGTTGATTATTCTGTAAATAGGCAAGTTTATTTGTTATATTATTAATTAATTTTTAAATAAATAATATTTTTTTCAAAAAAAAGCATAATTTTATACACTATAAAAAACCTAAACAAACGCTTAATGAAACTAAAATTACTTTCGCTAGTTTTTATCACTTCAGTTTCTTTTTCACAAACAAAAGAAGATGTGATAAAAATTATTAAAAATTATGACATTCCTAAAATAAAGGAAAAGATTAATTATTTTGAAAATATTGAAAAAAGAGAAAAAGAAATAGCAATTCAAAAAGCTAATGAGATGGGATGGCCTATTTTTATCTATGGTGAAGATGGTTCATTTCAAGAATTGATTAAACTTAATTTAGACGGTTCACCTATTTATTTATCGACTACCAATGTTAATGCTGCTAAGTCAACAAGAGCAAATCATTTGAATTCAGGAGGTACATTGGGGTTAAACCTAAACGGACAAGGAATGGTTGCTCGAGTTTGGGATGGAGGAACTGTGAGAAGAACGCATACCTTATTTGAGGGAAGAGTAACAACGGTAGATGATCCATCAGGGACAACATATACTTCCCATGGAACGCATGTTACAGGAACGATTTTGGCTTCAGATGCTTCAGCAACAGCTAAAGGAATGGCTTATCAAGCAACTGCAAGAACATTCAATTGGACTAATGACGAAAGCGAAGCTACTAGTGAGGTTTTATTAGGAATGTTGGTTTCAAATCATTCTTACGGTATTCCAATAACAAGTTCAAACGGTACTATTCAACCCGCTTGGTATATTGGAGCTTATACTAGTGCTGCTCGAAATTGGGACGAGATTACCTATTTAGCACCTTATTTTCTACCTGTCATGTCAGCAGGTAATGAAGGGAATAATAATGATAATTCCAATCCAATTGCTATAGGATATGATAAATTAACTGGAGATAAAACGGCTAAAAATTCTTTGATTGTAGCTAACGCACAAGATGCCAATGTAACAACAGATGGTACTTTAATTAGCGTAAATATTAATTCTTCAAGCAGTCAAGGACCTACAGATGATAGAAGAATTAAACCCGATATTACAGGAAATGGAACTTCATTAACATCAACAACAAGTAGTTCTGATACGTCAACAGGATCTTCTTCTGGAACTTCAATGGCAAGCCCAAATGTTGCAGGTACAATTTTATTGTTGCAACAACATTATCATAATGAAACGAATAATTTTATGAAAGCCGCTACCCTTAAAGGTTTAGCATGTCATACAGCAGATGATGCAGGTGTTGCTGGGCCAGATCCAAAATTTGGTTGGGGATTGTTGAATGCAAAAAAAGCAGCCCAAACTATTTCTGCAAATGGTTTAAATTCTTGGGTTTCTGAAGAAAATTTATCTCAAGGAGAAACTTTTAGTATGACTTTTGTTTCTGATGGAGGAAGTAATAATCCTTTAATTGCTTCAATTACTTGGACAGATGTGCCCGGTGAAGCAAAAACAAATACTATTGAAAATGATGCTACACCTGTATTGGTTAATAATTTAGATATTAAAGTAACTAAAGATGGGACAACATTCTTTCCTTGGAAATTACAAGCGGATCCTACTGCTTTAGCAATAAGAGTTGGGGATAATGATGTAGATAATGTGGAGCAAATTAAAATTGATACTCCTGCAGCTGGAGAGTATACAGTTACAGTAACTCACAAAGGAAATTTAGTTAATAATAATCAAGATTTTTCACTCATAGTAACTGGAATAAGATCTGATATTGCTCTAATTTCTAAATCAGATGATTTAATAGTTTGTAACAATCAAAGTGCAGATTATGTTTTCGATTATAAACAGTCTGGAATAGGTACAACTACTTTTTCTGCAATAGGTTTACCATCTGGAGCGAATGCATCTTTTAATCCAAGTAGTTTAAGTGCTAATGGGACTGTTACCATGACAATTAATAATCTCATCAATGCACAACCTGGCGATTATTCAGTAGGTATTGTAGGAAACAATGGAATCGAAACAGAAACCAGAACAAAACAATTAAAAATTTATTCCACTTTTATTGATCCTACAAGTTTGAATTATCCTTCTAATATGCAAGCTGCAATACCAACAACAGTCAATCTAGATTGGAATGATGATACTAATGTGGAACATTTTCATTTACAAGTAGCTATAGATAATAATTTTAATACAATTATACTTAATGAAATGGGATTAACTAATTCTGAATATAATTTAACAAATTTATCGGAAGCAACAACTTATTATTGGAGAGTTATTCCTTCAAATAGATGTGGAAGCGGTTCGCAATTAGACGCCAATATATATTCTTTTACCACTGGAGTTATAACCTGTGGCTATTCTTATACTGCAACCGATTTTTCTGATGCAATCATTAATTCAACTCCTAATAGTACTGCAAGTGTACCTATTGAAGTGCCTATTGGTTTTGTTATTGGAGATATCAATGTGGCTTTAGATATAACGCATACTTATATTCAAGATATGACCTATTATCTTGAAGGACCTGCAAACATAGGTTCACCAATTATTACATTATTTGATCAACCTTGTGGAGATAATGATAATATCATTTGTACGTTAGACGATAGTGGAGTGAATTTTGTATGTAATGCTTCTGCACCAGCTATTTCCGGAGTTGTAAAACCTGAAGAGTTGTTAAGTAATTTTAATGGATTAAATTCTTTTGGGACATGGTATTTAAGAGTAGTAGATCCTTTTAATGGGGATGGTGGTTCAATAAATGCAGTAACACTCTATTTTTGCGATTTAGAACCTTCTTTAAGTATTCAAAGTAATGATCTATCTTCAAAAGTGAGTGTTTTTCCTAATCCTGCTAATAATACACTTTATGTTAATTTAGACCAAAATTTTGTAAATGAAACTCATTATAAGTTATATGATTTACAAGGTAGATTAGTGATAAGTAAAAAATCAGCTACTTCAGAAAGCAATATAAATATAGAAAACCTTGTAGAAGGAATTTATTTGCTTTCTATTGAAAATGGCACAGATAGAACGACTAAAAAAATAATTATAAAAAGATAGATGCTTTAAGAAATTAACTATAATCAAAAGGCTAATCCTATATAGGATTAGCCTTTTTTATTATACATGAATTATTTCGTCTTCAACTAAAATGTCTTCTCTTCTAAATCGTAAAAAGATTTGGGCCACTGCAATGACATCTTTTTCACAATAAGTAATAATTCTATCAATATCATTTTCAATGTAAAAAACTCGGGCTACTTCACTACCATCAATATCATCTTTTGGAGAAGGCACTTGTAATACTTTGGTTAAAAGCTTTAATGAAGTAAAATGTTTATAGTCTCCAAATTTCCATAATTCTAAAGTGTCTAAATGAGGAACTTCCCATGGTTTTTTACCAAATAAATTTAGTTTGTCTGGTAATGGAACGGAATTAATAATCATTCGTCTGGCAATAAAAGGAATATCAAATTCTTTGGCGTTATGCCCACATAAAAGATGTTGGGGCTGATTGAAATGATTATTTAATAAATTAGAGAAATCTTGTAAAATTTTTTTCTCTTCTCCCCAAAAGCTAGTAACTCTAAAATTTCTAATGTCTGCTTTGTTAGTAAAATAGCCTACAGAAATAGTAATGATTTTTCCAAATTCAGCCCAAATTCCTGCACGTTCATAAAAATCCTCTGCAGTTACTTCATCTCTTCTTTGGTATTGGGTTTTGTTTTCCCATAATTTTTTGGTTTCTTCATCCATTCCTAAATAGCTGTCATACTCAGGTACGGTTTCAATATCTAAAAATAGGATATTGTTGAGGTTAATTTTTTCAATCATTTTAAAATAGTTTTATGCTATAAAATTAAATGACCTTATATTTTATAGCTATGGCGAATAATAAGAGTATAATTATTAAAAAAATTAAGCCAAATGCAAAGGCTTGTTGTTTGTTTCTTTGTTTTATTTTTGTTTTAAATACTTGAAATTGTTCTTCTGTTAATGAAGGATAGGGTATATTATTATCCATCACATTTTCATTTGTATCTACTAATGTATTTTTTCTGGTTTCTAATTTTTCTTTTCTTGCTTTCTTTTTATTTGCAATTATTCGGTCCCTATTATGTAATCCAGAAAAATGACTGTTCATTTTATATTTATTCTCTTTGGTCTAACATTTTATAACTTTCTTCTACATACGTATATAAATCATTGCTGTGAGGATCAGTTTCAGTTTGTAAGCCTTTAATGTGTCCTAAACGAACAATAATAAGATTGTCTTCTGGAATTACAATTACAAATTGTCCTAAATGGCCTCTTAGATAGAACAATTTTTTATTGTTAATGGTGTGCATCCAAAAACCATATCCATATTGTGGACTTTCAGGAAAGCGAGGTGTTATACATTTTTGTACAAAAGTTGAATCTAATATTTGTTTTCCTTTCCAATTTCCATTATTCAAATATAATTTTCCTAAACGAGCAAAATCTCGAGCATTACTTGCAATACAGCAATACGCTTTTTCAATTCCATCTGGTTCATGATCCAATTGCCACAAAGCATTGTTTTCTGCTCCTAAAGGTTGCCAAAAGTGTTTGGAAACATAATCTGAAAGGTATTCTCCAGTAGCTTTTTCAATACACATGGCTAATAATTGGGTTGCACCACTAAGGTATTTGAAAGATTGTCCTGGTTTTTCATTTATTTCTAACCCTAAAATGATCTTTTTTAAATCATCATCAAAATAAGCACGGGTTACAATAGAAAATGGACTGTAATATTTTTCATCCCAACTTAAACCTGAGGCCATTGATGATAAATCTCCTACAGTAACTTCTTTGGCAAAGTTTCCTCTTAATTCTGGGAAAAAATCAGCAACTTTTTGATCTAAACTTTTTATTTTTCCTTCCATGATTGCTTTTCCTAAAGCCATAGTAACGACACTTTTTGCCATAGAGAAAGAGTTGGATTTAGAGTCTTTGTTATATCCATCGAAATAACTTTCATGAACAATACTGTCATTTTTAATGATTAAGAATGCGGCAGTTTTTAGTTCTTTATGTGTTTTTTCTAATGTTTCGGTAGCCTTAATTTGGTTGTAATCTTTTGATATATCCCAAGGTTGGGCTGTTCCTTTTTTTATTTCTCTATTAGGAAAATGGGTGTAATCTTCTAAAAAAGCCGTAGTATATCCTCTAAAATAAATAGTTCTAACTGCTCTTAATAAGTAATCTACATCGAAGATGTACATTAGAATAATAATGGATACAAGTATAATTGCAAACCATTTGAAGAATTTTTTTAAGAATTTCATAGATGCTTATCAGTTTTATAAGCATAAAAATAAACAAAAAAAAGCTTGCTTTTAAAAATTTAAAAAAGACTTTCTTGTTTAATTGGGTTTTCATGTTCTAAGAGCCATTTTTTTCTCCATAATCCTCCCGCATAACCTGTTAAAGAACCATCTGTACCAATGACTCTATGGCATGGAATTACAATCCAAAGTGGGTTTTTGCCATTGGCAGAAGCCACTGCTCTAATGGCCTTTACGTCCCCTAACTTCTTAGATAATTGTAAATAACTGAGGGTCTTTCCATAAGGGATTTCTAAAAGTGCATTCCATACTTTTCTTTGAAAATCTGTACCTTGTGGATTTATTTTAAATGTAAAATTTTGTCTTTTACCAGTAAAATATTCTTCTAACTGGTTCACAACTTCTTTCAATTCTTTAGGGATTTTTTTAGAAATTGTTTCTTCTCCTTCAGTAATTGAAATAATATGTATTCCATCCTCGTTACCACTTATTTTGGTTATTCCTAATGGGGTTTTTATAAAAATTGTTTGCATTTTATAAATATAAAAAAACCATCTTATAGTTAAGATGGTTTTTTGTAAGTAAGATATAAAAAAATTGTTGTTTTATTATTTAAACATAACTGATTTTTCCTCTTTTTTCTCTTCTGTTTTAACATTACCTTTAATGATTAAAACTTTTGGAGCAGCACCTTCTTCGCTAGTGGTTACAGTTACAGTTTTTGTAAAACTTCCTGGAGATGCAGCATTATAAGTTGCAGTAATACTACCTTTTTCACCTGGTTTGATAGGTGTTTTAGTGTAGTTAGCAGCAGTACAGCCACAAGATGGTTTTACATTTGTTATCAATACAGTTTCATTAGTAGTATTTGTAAATGTAAACTCATAAGAAACAGGTTTACCTTTTTCAATTTCACCAAATTCATGAGTTTCATTATGCCATTTCATAGCAGAAGCTTTAGTTTGTGCAGGTGTTGCTACAGTACTAGGTGCTTTAGTTACTACTTTTTTAGCTTCCACTGCTTGTGCAAAAGACAATGAAGAAATGAATAATGCAACAATTGAAAGTTTAAGCGTTTTCATATAAAATGTATTATGTAATTATTTGATAACGCAAATTTAAAAAGGAATAGTAACTTTGTTGTTAACTAAGATGTAATGATTGTTAACGACATGTTAACAGTTGTAAATTAAGAAACTTAATTCGTACAATTACAAAAAAATAAAGTGAAGTCTTTTTTCTTAAATAAAATTAAATTTACAAGGTTTAATATCGTTATCCTTATTGGTTTTTTAGCCATATTAGGCGTAATCATCATGCAATTATTTTTGCTTAATCAAGCCTATACTTTTGAAAAAAAGGAAATAGAAGATAAAATTAATTATGCTTTAATTGACGTTGTTGAACGAATTTATGTAGATAATAATTCTGAATTAATCATAAATAACCAAATAAAAAAAGTTTCCAGTAATTATTATGTTGTGAATGTAAATGATGTGTTTGAAAATAACATATTAGAATTTTATTTAAAAAAAGAATTTGCTAAAGTTAAGTTGGATTTGGACTTTGAATATGCCATTTATGATTGTGGAAGTAATAATATGGTTTATGGAAATTATATCACGTCAAAGAGTCAACCTAGTAAAAAATGTATTGAGTGTTTTACTAAAAATGACGATTTAACTTATTATTTTGCAGTTCGTTTTCCTACATTAAAGCAAAACTACTTTACAAGTTTAAAGCAGTATTGGTTATATACTATTGTGCTCTTTTTGGTTTTAATTGTATATGTTTATTCGGTATTATTAATGCTTAAACAAAAAAGATATACAGTTTTACAAAATGATTTTATTAACAATATGACTCATGAATTTAAGACTCCTTTAGCTTCTATACTAATTGCATCTAATTATGCAAATAATCAGAAAGAAATTAAGGATAACCCTAAATTATCGAAATACATTCAAATTATTATAAAGCAAAGTAATAAATTAAACCAGCATATTGAACAAATTTTATCTCTTGCCAAAACCGATAGCAATAAGATAGAATTAAGTAGAAATAAAGTCGAATTTAGAAAAACTTTGGACTTAATTAAAGAAAATATCATTTTAAAG
>NZ_LR733574.1 GCF_902506265.1 Flavobacterium sp. 9AF
ATATTATTTTAGTTATTACTTCATTTTCTTTGTACACCTCAAAAACAAAATAAGCCACCTGAGTAGTAATAATTATGATACCAAAGTATAAGAAATAATTTTTTAAATCGTATTGTAATTCATTTTCAGAAATATTTTTTACAAAATCTTTATTATATCTTGATGAATCTCTTACTAGATAATTAAATGCAAAAATTGTTAAAGTACATATCATCAAAATAAACCACCAAGTACTATAAAATGGTGCCTCAATTACAAAAGAATAGAATGTGGTATTACCTAAATCATTTCCTAATGGATCTACTTGTTTTACATAAAACTTATAATTACCAGGTGGTAAATTATAATAATTTATTTCTTTATTTTTTGTTGGTTTTGTCCAAAAATCATTTAGTCCTTTTAATTTATAGGAATAATAGTTGTTTTGTGCTAACGAACTATTAATCTGCCCTATATGAAAAGCCAATGAGTTTTCATAATGATTAAATTTATGATTTTCATTTGGTACACTAAAGAATTTATTTTTATTTTCTTGAGTAATATAATCTTTATTATTAACTAAAAGTTTAGTAATAAAAATGGGAGCATTTTTATCAAAGTTTTTTATGTTTTGATTTTTATAGAAATATTTATAAAGCCCTTTAACTGTTCCAAAATATATATTGCCTTCATTATCTATAAAGTCTGATTTCATGTTGGTTTCAATTCCATCAAACATATTATTTGAATTCAGACTTTCAACGTTGACTATCTGTCCTTTTTGGTTGGTAGTAATACGTTCTAAACCTAGGTTAGAGCCAACTAATATATTATCATTTATTCCTGTTAAAGTATAAATTAAAGTAGATGATAGTCCATCATTTGTACCAAAAAATTTTATTTCTTCTTTTTGATTAACAGAATAAATTTTGTTTTCTCCTGCATACCAAATCGTATTGTACTTATCTTTAGCGCTTAGAAACAGCAATCTATTTAATACTCTATTTTTCACAATGATATTTTGGGCATCTGCTTGTATTGCAAATAACCCGTCACCTGTAGCAACTAACCATTTGTTAGCATTAACTTGTTCTATATTGTACACATTTTTAACAATTTTATTTTTAAAAAAATGTACTTTCTTATTAAAATTAGCATCCAAAATTAATAATCCATCACCAATGGTTGCCACCCAAATATTACCATTTTGATCTAATTTAATAGATGAAACATCTATACTAGGCATTATTTCTTTTATAACACCATCGCTATAGGAATATAATCCTTTATCTGAACCTATAAGGAGTTGATTGCCAAAATTAGAAAAGCAATTGATTTTTTGATTGAAATCAATTTTTTGGTTAAATTCTAGATTAAAAAGATCCTTTTTTTTAAAAGCGTTTAGTCCGAAATCTCTACTATATATGTAAAGATTTTCTTTATATTCTGCTATTGCAAAAATTGATTTTGTCCTAATTTCAGGAGAAGCATTGTATTTTACAAATGTTTGATTACTAAGCTGTATAACACCTAAACTTGTTGAACCTAATGACAAACTAGTATCTTCAACAAAAATAGCATTAACTTCTGTATCAGGAAATCCATTCTTAGTATCTATTATTACATATTCTCCCGATTTGTAAACTACTATTATTCCTGCAAATTTTTTTCCAGCTATCCAAATATTCCCTGAATCTGTTTTATAAACATTATTTATAGCGATTGGACTTCCAGAATCATCTTTAATAGTAGCAATTAACCTATTATAAATGTACGCGTCTTTTTTAAAATGAAGAATATAAACATTTCCGTCTTCATCACCTACATAGTGAAAAGTTTTTTTGTTTTCAGTAATACATATGTTTTTGCCTTCAAAATCAACTAAAATGATTTTTTTGTTTTGGTATTGAAATAAGCCTTTATCGGTAGCGATAAGAATACCTTTGTTTTCTAAATTACTAACGGTATTAATAGCATTTATTTTTTTCCCTTCAATACTTAGTACAGGTTTAATTTCAGCATTCTTATTTATTTGATAAATTCTCTTAGGACTTATACCATAAACTACTGAATCAATTTTTATTAATTTCTCTATTACATCAACCTTTCCATTTACAAATAAATAATCAATCTTATTTGTAAATTCTTTTCCATTAAAAACTAATAATCCTCTATATTTGGTAAGTAAAAGAAGTTTGTCTTTACTTTCAAGAATATCCGTTATGAAAAAGTTTTCAATGTCTTTAAATTTATTATAATTAATAAAGCCATTACCGTCATAACGGATTAAACCCGTCCCATTTGATCCATACCAAATTAACCCATTACTACTTTTGTAAATTTTATTAACAGAAGAAGAGGGAAAACCTTTTTCCTGATTTATTATTTCAAAGTTGTACTGCTGACTAAAATTTGGGGAAGAAATCAGGTACAAAAAGAGAAATAAAATTAAATTGTAACGTTTAATCATATTCAGTAAATAGCAGGTAGTTAAGCTTGTAAAAATATAAAAAAAATACATCTTAACCAAAATAAGTTAAATTTGATGGTTATTTGATAAAAAATCCCTATTATTGGGGGTTTTTTAACAATAAAACGATATGAAACTAAAAAAAATAGCACTGTTTTTTTTATTAATTGCCTCTTATTCAATAGTCGCACAAAATAAAATAACTCTAGAAGAAATTTGGTCAGGTGTATTTAGAACCCAAGGTATGGATGAATTACATGCCTTAAAAAACACAAATCAATATACTGTTTTAAATTTTGATAGATCTTCAAGAAGTGCGCAAATAGACTTGTATGATTTTGCTACTTTAGAAAAAGTAAAAACATTATTTGATACAAAAAATTTCAAACAAATATTGGGCATCGACAATTATGTTTTTGATCAATCGGAATCCAAAATATTATTAGCTACCAACTCCTCCCCAATATTTAGACATTCCTTTACTGCAGATTATTATATTTATGATATTAATACAAAGGAATTAAATAGATTAACAAATAAAAGCATTCAAGAGCCTACATTTTCAGCAGATGGTTCTAAAATAGCTTATGCCTATGAAAACAATTTATATGTATATGATATTAATTCTAAAATTGACTTACAAATAACTCAGGATGGCAAAAAAAACAGCATTATAAACGGAATAACCGACTGGGTTTATGAAGAAGAATTTGCATTTGTAAAAGCTTACGATTGGAATAAAACCGGAGACAAAATCGCTTTCATCCGTTTTGATGAAACCTCTGTACCTGAATTTTCAATGGATTTATACAATGAAGGACTATACCCTACACAACACGTATTTAAATATCCAAAAGCAGGAGAAAAAAACGCAAATGTATCACTACATGTTTATGACTTAAAAACAAATATTACTTCAAAAATAAATTTAGGCAATTATAATGATTTTTATATTCCAAGAATAAAATGGACAAACGAAGCCAATATTTTGAGTGCTCAAGTAATAAATCGTCATCAAAATAATTTAGACTTACATTTTATTGATGCTTCTTCTGGAAAAACTACAGTAGTTCTTAATGAAAAAGACAAGGCTTATATTGATATTACGGATAATTTAACTTTTTTAAGTGATAATAGTTTTATCTGGACTTCTGAAAAAGATGGATATAATCACATTTATCACTATGATAAAAACGGAAAATTGATAAACCAAGTTACAAAAGGAAGCTGGGAAGTAACTGCTTATTATGGTTTTGATGAGAAAAACAAAACTATTTACTTTCAATCTACAGAAAATGGTTCAATAAATAGAGATATTTTCTCCATCCTTATCTCTGGAAAAAAGAAAAACATGTTAACTAGCAAAACAGGCACTAACGACGCTACCTTTAGTCCAAATTTTCAGTTTTTCATTAACACTTATTCTAGTGCTATACACGCACCATTATACTCTCTAAATGACTCTAAAACTGGTAAAGAATTAAAAGTAATTCAATCTAACGAAACTTTAGAAGCAAAATTATCACAATACAACATCGCTCCTAAAGCATTTTTTACATTAACAACAGAAAAAGGTCACACTTTAAATGCTTGGTCTATTAAGCCAAAAGATTTTGATGCTTCTAAAAAATATCCTGTATTGATGTACCAATATTCTGGTCCAGGATCACAACAAGTAGCAAACCAATGGAATTCTAGTAATGATTATTGGTACTATATGCTAGCTCAAAAAGGGTATGTTGTAATTTGTGTAGACGGAAGAGGAACAGGTTTTAAAGGTGCTGAATTTAAAAAATGCACGTATAAAGAATTAGGAAAATACGAAGTAGAAGATCAAATTGATGCAGCAAAAGTCATTGCAAAATACGAATATGTAGATGCTTCAAGAATAGGCATTTGGGGATGGAGTTATGGTGGTTTTATGAGTAGTAATTGTATTTTGAAAGGAAATGATGTTTTCAAAACTGCTATCGCTGTTGCTCCGGTAACGAGTTGGAGATATTACGATTCTATTTATACTGAACGATACATGCAAACGCCACAAGAAAATGCGAGTGGTTATGATGACAACTCACCTATAAATCATGTTGAAAAATTAAAAGGAAATTATTTATTAGTTCATGGTACTGCAGATGACAATGTTCATGTTCAAAATACAATGAAAATGATTGAAGCTTTAGTACAAGCAAACAAACAGTTTGACTGGGCTATTTATCCGGATAAAAATCATGGGATTTACGGTGGTAAAACCCGACTTCAATTGTACACAAAAATGACTAACTTTTTATTAGAAAAACTATAATAACTAAACACAAATCATATGAATAAAGTTACAGCTAAAAAAAGCCATCCTAAGGGTCTATGGGTTTTATTTGGAACAGAAATGTGGGAGCGTTTCAATTTTTACGGAATGAGAGCCATTCTTACCTTATTTATGGTAAATGCATTATTAATTAAAGAAGCAGATGCTGCAATTATCTATGGTGGTTTCTTAGCTTTATGTTATTTAACTCCGCTTTTAGGAGGTTTTATTTCTGATAAATATATTGGAAATAGATATAGCATCATGTTAGGTGGAACTTTAATGGCTATAGGACAACTTTTATTATTTATCAGTGCATCTACATTTGATGGCAATATGGGTAGTGCTAAAGCGATTATGTGGATTGCGTTATTTGTCATTATTTTTGGGAATGGTTTCTTTAAACCAAACATCTCATCAATGGTGGGAAGTTTGTACCCTAAAGAAGAAAAAAACAAATTGGACTCTGCTTTTACAATCTTTTACATGGGAATTAATATTGGTGCGTTTTTAGGCCAATTTATTTGCCCTTGGGTTGGAGACGTGAAAGATGCTGAAACTGGTTTTAGAGATATATTTGCTTTTAAATGGGGCTTTTTAGCAGCATCTATAGCAATGGTTATTGGAACTATTACATTTTTTATTTTAAAAAATAAATATGTGGTAACACCTGAAGGAAGACCTATTGGAGGTTTACCTAAAAATAATGCAAGTGAAGATTTTGAAGAAGGAGAAACACAAACAGCTAAGTTTAGTTCAAAAGCCATCGGAATTTCAATTGGTTTATTTGCTGTGCTTTTCTTTATTTTTAGATATTTTTTAGTAGGCGAATTTGGTTTTTCATCTGTAGAAATGGGACAATTAATTAAAGGAATTATCTACCCATTTATTTATTCTGCTGGTATTGCTTTGGCTTACCTAATCATGAGTTCGGCGGAAAACAAAGTGGAAAGACAAAGAATTTGGGTAATCTACATTGTTTCATTCTTTATCATATTCTTTTGGGCAGCATTTGAACAAGCAGGTTCATCATTAACTTTTATTGCAGATAATCAAACTGATAGAAAAATATTTAATTGGGATATGCCTCCTTCAATGGTACAAATTTTCAATGGAATATTTGTAGTAATGCTGGCTATACCTTTTAGTTTACTTTGGGATAAATTAAGAGCTAAAGGCAAAGAACCCGTATCTCCTCTAAAACAAGCAATTGGATTGGCATTAATCGCATTGAGTTATTTCATTATCGCCCATAATGTGAAAGATTTAGGAAATTCTGGTTTATTAGCAATCAAATGGTTAATGTTGCTTTATTTTATTCAAACCATGGGTGAATTATGTTTATCTCCTATTGGATTATCATTAGTAGGTAAATTAGCTCCAAAACGTTTTGCTTCATTATTGTATGGGGTATTCTTTATTTCAAATGCAGCTGGTTATGCTTTAGCTGGATCATTAGGGGCTATTATTCCTGCTACTGGTGATAAATTTGAAAAAGCTGAGAAACTGGGAATTAATTTACAAGACGTTTTAGACAAAAAAGTCGTTTTAACAACAGAACAAGTAGCTCTATTTGAAAAAGAACAATTACCTATCGAAAACACCTCTTTTGCTGGATTTGAAATTCACAATCTTTACGAATTTTTCATGGTATTTGTAGTACTTTGTGGTATTGCAGCCATCATTTTAGCTTTACTTTCTCCTAGGCTTAAAAAAATGATGAATGGCATAAGTTAATTGTTATAAAATATTTTTTTATATCTTTCAAACCTGTAAATTAATTTACAGGTTTTTTTAAACTTTACTTATTTATGAAAAATAAACATCCTAAAGGATTAATGTTTTTGTTTTTCACTGAAATGTGGGAACGATTCGGTTATTATCTAATTATTGGAATTTTTGTTCTTTATATGATTGATCCTGCTTCCACAGGAGGATTAGCCTTTACTGACAAATATGCTGATGATATCTTTGGCACTTATATAGCACTAACTTATTTAACTCCCTTTCTTGGTGGTTATTTGGCAGATAGAATTTTAGGTTATTTTAAAGCCATTTATTTGGGCGGATTTTTAATGGCACTAGGGTATATTGGACTCGGTTTTCATGACATTACCATGTTTTATATTTCCATGGGGTTAATTATTGTTGGGAATGGTTTTTTTAAACCTAGTATTTCCACACTAGTTGGTAATCTATATTCAACAGATGAATACAAAGCTAACAAAGATGCAGGTTATAATATTTTTTACATGGGAATAAACCTAGGTGCTTTTTTATGTAATATTATAGCTGCTTTTATGCGAAATCAATATGGTTGGGGTGCTGCTTTTATTACTGCAGGTATTGGTATGTTTTTAGGTTTGATCATTTTTACATTAGGTAAAAAGCATTTACAATCTGCCAATGTGATGAAGCCTGTACAAAAAGGAGACATTAGTTTAAGTAGAATTTTAAGTATAGTTTTCTTACCCGCTATAATTTGCGGTGCAATTGGATGGTTAATTCCAGGAAACATCTTTAAAAGTGATTCTACTGATGCTTTTATTTTTGCTTGCATTCCAGTAATTATTTTCTATGTAAGTTTATATGTAAAAGCTAATTTTGAGGACAAACGACCTTTAGGTGCTTTATTAGCCATTTTTGCTGTAGGTATGCTATTTTGGGCTGTATTTAAGCAAAACGGTACAGCATTAACTCGTTGGGCAAATTATTATACTGACCGTCAAGTAACTGGAACAACCGAAAAAACATTATCATCTATATATCTAGTTGAAGAAAAAGATTACGTAACTAGAGAGGTTCAAAAATATGATAATCAATTTCAAGCGGAAAAAGATGAAAATAAAAATCCAATTAAAGTTCAGGGCAAAGATGTGTATTTTACCAATATTTCTTCTGATCAAAGAGAAAAATTAGAAGTTCAGCCAGAACAAAAAGTCTCGCTAATTAACACTGAACTTTTTCAATCTATAAATCCTGGGTGGATTATTATATTGACTCCATTTCTAGTAGGTTTATTTGCTTTCTTAAGAAAAAGAGGAAAAGAACCTTCCACTCCATCTAAAATTGTTTTAGGGTTATTCATTTCTTCATTATCTTGTTTAGTAATGGTTATTGCTGTTTATGTTGGAAATAATGGTTTAGTAAAAGTTTCTCCTTGGTGGCTAGTTGGCACTTATGGGGTAATCACTATAGGTGAATTATGTTTGTCTCCTATGGGATTATCAATAGTATCAAAACTAAGTCCTCCTAGGCTTACTGCATTAATGATGGGTGGCTTCTTTTTATCAATTGCTATTGGAAATAAATTATCTGGTGTTTTGGCAAGCATGTGGTATGATTATGAAGATAAATCAAACTTTTTTATAGTAAATACTATATTATTATTATTTGCAACAGCTTTAGGATTGTTAATTCTAAAAAGATTGAATGCTATAATGAGGGAAAAAGGATTAAGCTAATATGCAAACAATTCAAGAAATTCAAAACTTCAAAGGAAAATATCCAAAACAGCTTTGGTATTTATTTTTTAGTGAAATGTGGGAGCGATTCTGTTTTTACGGAATGCGTGGTATGTTAGTTGTCTTCATGGTTAGTCATCTTATAATGGATGAAAAAACGGCAAATCTTCAATATGGAGCCACTCAAGCTTGGGTGTATGCTTTTACCTTTATTGGAGGTCTATTTGCAGACAAGATATTAGGATTGAGAAAATCGCTCTTTTGGGGTGGTATTTTAATGATTTTAGGAAGTATTATTTTAGCCATTGACCCGAAAAATTTATTTTTTATTGGTATTGGTTTTACTATTGTGGGCACTGGTTTTTTTAAACCTAACATATCTTCAATGGTTGGTCAATTATATAAAGATAACGATCCAAGAAGAGATGCAGGATTTTCTTTCTTTTATATGGGAGTTAATTTAGGGGCATTATTAGGTGGTTACATTTGTATTGCTGTAGCAGAAGGATCAATGTGGCAAACTTTGGTTCCAGAACATTTGAGATGGAATGTAGGATTTGGTTTTGCTGCAGTTGTGATGATTATAAGTTTATTAACTTTCACACAAACTCAGAAAACATTAAGTACCATTGGCCTTTCTCCACTTAATAATATAGATAATTCTAAAAAGAAAATTTTAGAAATAGCAACTTATATAGGATCACTACTCATTATTCCTATTATTATTGTTATGGTAGCCAATACTAAATATACCGATTATTTTATGTATTTTATAGGTCCAGCCTCGATTCTATATTTGTTTTATGAAATGAAAAATTTTTCGGCTACAGAAAATAAAAAACTGTTAGCTGCCTTAATATTTATTATTTTTTCCATTTTCTTTTGGGCCTTTTTTGAACAAAGTGGAGGATCTTTAAGTTTATTTGCTGTTAATAATTTGAACAATACCATTGCGGGAGTAGAATTGAGTCCAAATGGAGTAAACAATTCTGCTAATTCACTATTTGTTATTATTTTCGCAGCTTTACTTGGCTTAGTTTGGCTATGGATGGCAAAGAAAAAAATAGAACCCAATACTATTATCAAATTTGGGTTAGCGTTTCTATTCTTAGCAGGTGGTTTTTGGGTATTTTATTATACTCAGTTTTTTGCAGATTTGAATGGAAAAACATCTTTAGGAATTTTTACTTTCGGATGGTTAGTAATTACATTTGGTGAATTAAGTCTTTCTCCAATAGGAATGAGTGCTATGACAAAACTATCACCACAAAAAACACAAGCTGTGTTAATGGGAATGTGGTTTTTAGCTAGTGCTTATGGGCAATATTTTGCTGGAATTCTAGGAGCGAATATAGCAGAAGCTTCAGAAAATTCAAGCAATATGGAAAAATTAATCGTCTATACTGAAGGTTACAAACAATTAGCTATTTATGCATTAATATTAGGTGTTATTTTAATTATAATTTCTCCTTTAGTAAAAAAATTAATGCAAGATGTTAATTAACCAACATTTTTTGGCATCTTTTTTGTCTAAATTTGTATAAAAATATTATCAATATGAAAAAAATAGTTTTATTACTAATAGCAATCCTTTTTAGCTTTACTAGTTCCGCACAAGAACTTACTTGGCATACCGATATGGCAAAAGCTTCAGAGTTATCTATAAAGGAAAAAAAACCTATGCTACTGTTTTTCACTGGTTCTGACTGGTGTGGATGGTGTATTCGTTTGCAAAAAGAAGTATTAAAAACACCTGAATTTGAAAAATGGGCTAAAGAAAATGTTATTCTTGTAGAATTGGATTTCCCAAGAAGAACTCCTCAAGATGAAGTTATTAAAGCACAAAATTATCAAATGCAAAGTATGTTTCAAGTAAGAGGTTATCCTACTGTATGGTTTGTAACTCCTGAAAAAACAGAAGAGGGAAAAATGAATTTAAGAGGTTTAGGAAGTACTGGATATGTTGCTGGTGGTCCTGCTACTTGGCTAGATGGTGCTTCAAAAATTGTGGCTAATAAATAATATTTTTATTTTAATATATAAAATCCCTTTTCAGTAGTCGCATGAAAAGGGATTTTTTCATTTTTACAAGTATTTCTCCACTTTTCTACTAAATAGAAGGCGTTACTATTATCTGCTATAATTTTTTTTGGTTTCAAATGCTGTATTAACCGAGATAAATTTAATTTAGTATTTTGAGTTAAAACTACATAATCCACTCGATTGCCAACATCATAAATTGCTAAAGAATCTACAATTAGTATTCTATTCTCATTAAAAAGAAGAATGTTTTTTAATTCTTTAATCCTTTTCATACTACAATGTGAGCCTCTTAAATAATCTAGATATATTTGTTTGTTTTTCAATGAATCATTTGTATAAAGCTCAACATAATTATTTGTTTTTCTACTAATTAAAGTAGTCTTTTTAGAATTATAAATAATTAACTCATCTGAGTTATTCTTTTTCAAATAAGTCAAAATAACTGCCAATTGAAAAATTAATAATGCTATAACGGCATTTCTAAAGGCATACCATTTTAATTTATAAATCCAATAAATGAAACTAACAAAAACTAGGTACAAAAGTACTGTCATACTACTTGTAAAAGAAATATTTTTTATAATCGCAGAATCAAACCGAGCAATTATAGCAATATATTCATTCATTATTTCAACAAAAAAAGAGACTAATTTACCTAAATAATATCCAAAAGGTTTAAAAATAAAATTTAACAATAATGTGATACTTCCAAATATTAAAACGAAACTAGCAATGGGTATAACTATAATATTAGCAAAGAGAAACAACATTGGAAATTGATGAAAATAATATAAAGTTAAAGGTAAAACTCCAATTTGTGCTGCTAATGATACTAATAATATATCTATAAAATAGATACTTATTTTATTTTTCGTAAAATAAAATTTCTTATAAAAAGGTTGAAATAATAAAATTGAAATAACAGCTGCATAACTTAATTGAAAACCTATATCAAAAATAAAATTTGGATTAAAAAGCAACAAGATTATAGCAGAAACCGCAACAGAATTATACACATTATTTTGTTTGTTAAAATAACCTCCTAAACTAATAATAGTGAATAATGTAACGGCTCTAGTAACAGATGCAGGTAAACCAGTTATTAATGCAAAAAACCATAAAAGACCTAAAATAACAAACAACTTAATTGTTTTTCCATTTCTTATTTTTTCCAAAGGTTTAAAAATAAAGGAGAAGAAGAAATACAAAATCCCTATATGCAATCCTGAAATAGCTAAAATATGTACCACACCAGAAGCAGTATAATTAGTTATTGTTTCCTCATCTATGCTATTCCTTTGACCAAAAAGTAATGCATTTATTATCCCTTTCGTTGATTTTTTAAAATGATGATATTCAAAACTTGATTGCAATTTATCCCTTACATATTGGAGATAATAATCTTTATTTTTTTGAATTCCTAATTTTATAATATCTGACTCACTACAAAATAATTGATGAAAAATATTTTGTTTCTTCAAATAATTTGAATAATCAAATTGATACGGATTAGTCGCACGTAAAGTAGGAATTATTTCTTTTCCCAAAGCTATTTTTTCACCTACATTAAGATTTTTATTGCTTTTTCTAACATACAATAAAATTTTCCCAAAACACAACTTCGAATTGTATTTATTTACCTCTAAAACATATTTGTAAAAATTTGTATTAGGCTTTAAGACAACCGAAATTGTACCAACAATTACATTTGTCTTTTCTTTAGGAATAGCAGAATAATGTGTTTTATAATTAGTATCTGTATGAAGATATTGAGTAATACTTCCTAAAAATAGCACAAGTATATAACAGGTTATCCCAAAATAAATATCTTGAAACCATTTCCTTTTAGCTCTGTAAAACGAAAAAACAAACAGTAAAAAAAATAATAGTATTAAAAATAAAAGTAAATTAAAATTAATCTTGCAATAATTATTTAAAATTATTCCTAAAGTATATGAAGTAGTTAATGTAATAATTGGAAACTTAAAAAACTTCATATAAAATATACTATATCAATAATTTAACACCCTATTAATTTGAGTAAAAGTCTTTCCATAGTAGGCATCAGATGTAGAAGAAACTATAACCCCTTTTTGAGTAGACGAATGAATAAATTTAATTTCATTTGGTAAAACTTCAACAATAATTCCTACATGATTAATTGTGTTTTTACCGTTGGTTTTAAAAAAAATTAAATCACCAGGTTGTGCTTCTCTAGTACTTATCATTTCTCCATGTTTAGACATGTCTACAGATGTTCTAGGCAATGTAATATCATAACTTCCAAAAGAACTAAAAACTAAACCAGAACAATCCATGCCTGTTTTTGTTGTGCCTCCTGTTTTGTATTTAACACCTAAATTTTTAAGTGCTTCATCCACTATATTATTTGCTGTTTCATTTTCGCTTTTCGAAACTTTTATATAAGTGGTCTCGTCATAATTATTCTGTGCTTCATTTTCGAAATCTTTAATAGAAGGTTGTTCTTCTTTTGAATAAGAATACATTCCTTTATCTATTGCTTCTTGCTTTGACGTAACAATATTGGATTGTGTTTTACAACTTACTAACAAAATACTAAGAAATAATAAAGTAATTTTTTTCAAAATAATGTTTTTTGCTAAAATAAATATTATTTTTTAATCGATGAAACAATTAAATGTGCCGTTTTTTTACTTGCACCTTCTCCACCTAATTTTTTTTCAAGAATAGAATAATTTTCTAACATTTTTTCTCTTTCTTCTCCTTTAAGAATTTTATTTAATTCCATAATTATATTTTTAGAATTGAAATCATTCTGGATCAATTCTTTCACTACTTCTTTATCCATTATTAGATTTACCAAAGAAATATATTTTAAAGTAATAATCCTTTTGGCAATTTGGTAAGAAACCCAACTTCCCTTATAGCAAACCACTTCAGGTACTTTAAATAAAGCTGTTTCTAAGGTAGCTGTTCCAGAAGTTACTAAAG
Organism: Flavobacterium sp. 9AF; assembly: GCF_902506265.1. Lineage (GTDB taxonomy): Bacteria > Bacteroidota > Bacteroidia > Flavobacteriales > Flavobacteriaceae > Flavobacterium. Next base: position 13,232 of record NZ_LR733574.1, read on the forward strand.
CTGCATGAGATACACTTAATAAATCATAAGTTCTATTGGAAATAAAATGTACATTTTCTTTTCTTAAAAAAGGTTCATAAAAGGAAAATTCTTGGCTGGGAGCGCCCGCTATTACAAATTGATAATCAGGAAAATCTTTAACCACAGACAACATTCCAGATAACATTTTCAAAATTTCCTGTTTTCTACTCCCTGGTAAAAGGGCTATTATTGGTTTTTGACTTAATTTATTTTCTAATATAAAGCTTTCTTTATCTATTTTATTTCTACTATGAATTGCATCAATTAATGGATGGCCTACAAAATTTACTGGGAAATTATGTTTCCCTTCATAAAAGTCTTTTTCGAAAGGTAAAATGACATACATATAATCCACATCTCTTTTTATAGCATGAATTCTATTCTCTTTCCAAGCCCAAATTTGTGGAGAAATATAATAATGTGTAGGTATTTTTTTCTGTTTTGCCCAAGAAGCAATTCTCATATTAAAACCTGGATAATCAATAAAAATTATTATATCAGGTTGAAATGAATCAATATCAGATTTACAAAATTTAATATTGTTAAGAATGGTCTTTAAATTCAACACTACTTCTAAAAAACCCATAAAAGCAAGATCACGATAATGTTTTACTAAAGTACCTCCCATACTCTGCATTAAATCTCCTCCCCAAAAACGAATAATAGCATTGGAATCTTCATTGTAAATAGATTTCATCAAATTAGAACCATGCAAATCTCCAGATGCTTCACCAGCTATAATATAATATTTCATTCTTAATTTAACTCTTCATTAGAAAACTATCTTTCAGAAACTGTATTTTCAATAATTCAAAACAGAACAATCTAGTAACTTTTGGTCAGAAAAAGTTAAAATCCAAATTTTACTAAACACATCTTCGCTTAATGGCTTGTATTGTTCTTTAGCGATCAATTTATTCACTAATAAAGGTATACTATTTGAATGACCTACTACTACGGTTGTCTTTCCTTTTTCTACTTCTAGTAGATATTTTGAAAACTCGGTATCTTTAGGATTATAAATTTTAATTGTCAAATTTTTGGTTGATGCTAACTTAGCTACAGTACCTTTTGTTCTTATATAATCTGACGAATAAACGTTATCTATAGAAACTTCCGAGAAAAGGAAATCAAGCCGTTCGGCTCTATTTTCACCTTCTTTACTTAAAATAGGGTCTTTTGAATTATCTATTATTTTTTCTGCATGGCGCATCAAAATTATCTTGGTCATTATAGGTTCTGTATTATTGCTTTGAGCAAATAAAAAACTATAACATAAGAAAAATAAAAATATTCCAAGTATCTTTTTCATCTTTAAAGAATTACAGTTAAAATTACTAAAAGAAACATCGACAAAATAACACCTCTTGCCATTAAATCTTTATTTTTTTTTAATAAAATAAAAAATAATATAAGATTAGGAATACAACCAAGTGTTATTACTTTTCCAATCATCCCAGCCTTTTTCATATTACTAAACCCTTCTACAAGACCTTGATTGGTAAACAAATACAAAACAACAAATGTTCCTATAAAAGCCGTTAAAAAGCCTATAAAAAAACCTATAAAAATATCTTTCTTTTGAATCATAAATCCCATGAGTTTAATGTAGTTATAGCGTGATAAGCTGTTAAATCAAATTGAACTGGCACAATAGAAATGTAATTATTTTTTAAAGCCCATTCATCAGTATCTTCTCCTTTATCTTTATTTACAAATTCGCCAGTAAGCCAAAAATATTCTTTCCCTTGAGGATTTGTTCTTTTGTCAAACTCCTCAACCCACATGGCTTTGGCTTGTCTACAAATCTTAATACCAGAAATCTCCTTTTCTTGAGCTTTAGGAAAATTTACATTTAACACAACTCCTTCAGGAAGACCATTTTTCAAAACCGCATAAGTAATATCTTTAACATATGTTCTTAATGGCTCAAAATTAGTATTCCAACTGTAATCTAAATGTGAAAAACCGATGGCTGGTATTCCTTCTATACCTGCTTCTACTGCAGCACTCATAGTTCCAGAATAAATAACATTTATAGAGGAATTGGAACCATGATTAACTCCTGAAACACACAAGTCAGGTTTTCTTTTTAAAATTTCATGAACAGCCATTTTCACACAATCAACTGGAGTTCCAGAACAACTGTATTCGTGTTCGATTTCACCATCTAAATTGACTTTGTCTATGTGTAATGTATTATTTATAGTAATTGCATGCCCCATAGCACTTTGTGGACTATCTGGTGCTACCACTATAACTTCTCCAATTTCTTTCATAACACTTATCAGGAATCGAATTCCTGGAGCAACAATACTGTCATCGTTAGTTACCAAAATAAGTGGTTTCTTCATCTTTTTTTTGGCTAATTTAATTATTTTTAACAAACCATTTTCATTAAAGTTAAAATAAAAAAATTTAGTTTAAATCAAAAAAATGTCTTAAATTGCAATATAATGGCATGATTTTTTATGTACATTAGTAGAAAAATTTATTGATGACCCAAATTGTTGATTTTATGAAAAGAAATTATAAGGTTATTTTGCTTATAACTGCCTTATCTGCAGTGCTGTGGAGTTTTATTCCTACTAAAAAAACGGAAGATCCTGAAAAAGACAAATTGCTCTTAGAGCTATTAACTTATGTCCTGGAAAAGGGACATTTTAACCCTGTAGAAATTAATGACAGTTTTTCCAAAGAAGTTTACAATAAGTATATTACTGGAATTGATCCTACAAAAAGATTCTTTTTAGCTTCAGACATCAAAGAGTTCGATCAATACGAACAAGTAATTGATGATATGATTAAAACGAAAGATTTGTCATTTTTCTACTTAACAAATTCAAGATTGTTAAAAAGAATTGAAGAATCAAAATCCATATATAAAACCTTATTGGCAAAGCCTTTCGATTTTTCAACAGAAGAATCTATCGACACGGATTATGACAAACAGTCCTATGCTAAAAATGATAAAGATTTAAAAGAAAGATGGAGAAAACAATTGAAACTTTCTTTACTATCTTCTATTACAGACAAGCAGAAATTAGAACAAAATAAAAAAGAAAAAGATCCAAATTATAAAGAGAAAAAATTTGAAGAAATAGAAAAAGAAGCTCGTGAGAGTTCTTTAAAATCTTTAAATGAATATTTTGATTTTATTGAAAAAGAATTAGATAGTAATGATTGGTACTCTATATTCATCAATTCAATTGTAGAACAATTTGATCCACATACATTTTATTTTTCACCAGAAGAAAAAGATAAATTTGATATCAGTATGAGTGGGAAATTTGAGGGTATTGGTGCTCGTCTTCAAAAGAAAGATAATACAGTAGAAGTATCCGAATTAATTTCGGGTGGTCCGGCTTGGCGTGCTAAAGAATTAGAAGCAGGTGATGTAATCTTAAAAGTAGCACAAGGTAAGGAAGAAGCTCTTGATATTGCTGGAATGAGATTAGATGATGTCGTTAAAAAAATCAAAGGTCCAAAAGGAACTGAAGTTCGTTTAACCGTTAAAAAAGTAGATGGTTCAATTGCAGTTATTTCTATCATTAGAGATGAAGTAGAAACAGAAGAGACCTTTGCAAAATCATCAATTGTAGTAAAAGATGGAACAAAATTTGGAGTAATTTATTTACCTAAGTTTTACATCAGTTTTGACAATAAAGACAATAGAGATGCCTTTAAAGACGTAGCAATTGAAATCGAACGTTTAAAAGAGCAAAATGTTCAAGGTATTATAATGGACCTAAGAGGTAACGGCGGTGGTTCATTAGAAACAGTAGTAAATATGACTGGTTTATTCATAGAACAAGGCCCAGTTGTACAAGTTAAATCTTCTGATAGAAAAAAAGACATTTTATCAGACAAAGACCCTAGTGTTCAATGGACTGGTCCACTAGTTGTTATGGTAGATAATTTTTCAGCTTCAGCTTCTGAAATTTTTGCTGCAGCTATTCAGGATTATAAACGTGGCATAATCATAGGAAGTAAACACACTTATGGTAAAGGAACCGTACAAAATATTATTGATTTAAATCAATTTGTAAGAAGTAATTCATTTGGAGATTTAGGAGCTTTAAAAACTACTACTCAAAAATTCTATAGAATTAATGGTGGTTCAACACAAAGAGAAGGTGTTTTGAGTGATATTGTTATGCCTGATCGTTTTGCTTATTTAGACATGGGAGAAAGAGATGAGAAAAATGCCTTAGCTTGGGATAAAATCGATGCAGCTGATTACACTCCTATATTTTCAGGTTTTGAATCTGTTATTGCAAATAGCAATAAAAGAATAACTGAAAATGATTATTTTAAATTAATTGATGAGAATGCTAAGTGGATTTTTGAAAGAAAAGATGATAATACTTATGATCTAAATATCGATAAATTCAAAGAAAAAATGAATCTTATTGATGCTAAACTTAAAAAATTTAAAACGTTATCAGAATATAAAAATAATTTAACTTTCAAATCTTTACCACATGAAACAGAATTATTTAAAACCGATAATTTATTAAAAGAGAAAAGATTACGTTGGCATGAAGAATTAGAAAAAGACATTTATGTTGACGAGGCTTTAAATGTTTTAAATGACTTAGACAAGATAGGTTTACAAAGTGTCGTGTATAATAAAAACAAAAAAGGTAAATTAGAAAAAATAGATAACTAATTTTTAATTATATTTTTAAAAGGCAAAGGCTGTCCAAAATTTTGGACAGCCTTTTTTAATTATTGGATTTTACATTTAGGAAGTCCTAAATATTCACACCACCCAAAACTACAACATGCACCGCCAGCACCATTTACTTTCTTTAATTCTTCTTTACCTAATACTTGAACATTTTTCAAGTTTAAAATTGATTTTTTCATGATTCTTTTTTATTATTAAATTTCTCAATTATTAACACCCTCCAATATTTTTACCTCCACCATTTTCGTCGTCTACCATTTGTTGATCAGTATATCCAATGGTAATTGTATAAACTCTTTCAATCGTATCTCCTGAATTTAATCTACCGTCTCCATTATTATCTCTATAAACAATGGTAGTAGATACTAATTGGCCATTTATGCACTCTGTAAATGTAGTCTCTCCTTTACCTTCAATTTGCTTTAATTGCTCTCTTGACAATAACTGAATACCTTCTAAATTTAAAATTGATTTTTTCATTTTTTATATATTTAATACGTTTCAAACTTTTTATGTCAATTGAAACTTTTGACAATATATAATGGCCATTATATTTTTAAGGCTTATGAATTGTATCAACCAAAATTAAAATGATTAAAACAACTTCATTAACCTCAAAACAAAATTGTTGTAAAAAAATGGGTTTTAAAAGTCGACAATCATAGGATTTATAAAATAAGGGACTGTAATTTTTAAATTATATACCCAATTTACAAATGAATTCCAATTAGTTACGGCCATTTAGAAATGTAAAAATGAATTCTATTTAAAAAAATTTTAGAATATATAAATTAGAAGAAACTAGTTTAAAGAATATTTATTAAAAGCGAAAGATTCATCCTCTTAAGACCAGCAAGTTTA
>NZ_LR733573.1 GCF_902506265.1 Flavobacterium sp. 9AF
TTATTGTCTCTATTATTATTCCAAAATTGGGATAGGAGACTTTATATAATATATTATTTGAAAGCCTCCTCTTTTAGGAGGCTTTTTTTTTTAAAATAACCATATGAACATCCATACAGTAATTATTGTCATTATTATTATTCGTCCACAAAAACGAGTCAGGTAGTTATTGTCTAAAAAATATAAAAGCCTTTCTCAAAAACAGAAAGGCTTTTTTTATTTCTCATATCATTTTAAAACTTAAAAACCGATTCAAGCATCATAAAAACAAAAAACACAAATAAATGAAAATCAAAACATTAACATTAAAATTACGCATTTAAATATTGTATAAACTTTCAAAATTTAATGCATCAAAAAAAAGTAACCATTTACATTTACATTAACAACAATAAAATGAATACAAAAAACAATCCATATTATTCTACAGAAACATTTCTTTTTTATAATGGTGAATTTAAAAAAGCATCAGAAACTACGACTGATCTCTACGGACAAACCTTACATTATGGTTATGGTGCTTTCGAAGGAATAAGAGCTTATAAAACCGATTCAGGCACAAGTATTTTTAAAGCTGTTGAACATTATGAAAGATTAAAAAAATCATGCGAATTGATTAACATTCCTTTTGAATATTCCATTGAAAATTTAATTGAAAAATCGTATCAATTACTAGAAAGGAATGATCTCAATGATGCTTATCTTAGACCTATCGTTTTTTGCGATCCAAATATGAGCCTTACCAAACCCACAGGTGTAAATCTTATGATTTGTGCTTGGAAATGGGGAACTTATCTAGGTGATAACTTATTGCATCTTTCCGTTTCTTCTTATTGTAGACCGCATCCAAAATCAATTAAAATTGAAGCTAAAGTTTGTGGACACTATATCAATTCTATTTTAGCTACCAATGAAGCTAAAAATAATGGTTTTGATGAAGCTTTACTTCTCGATTGTGAAGGATATGTAGCAGAAGGTCCAGGAGCAAATCTTTTCTTCGAAAAAAATGGATCTCTTTTCACACCTCAACTAGGAAACATCTTACCTGGAATTACTCGTGATACAATAATTGAACTCTGCTACCATCTCGGAATCAAAATTCAAGAAGGCAAATTTACACTAGACCAATTACTACAAGCTGACGCTGCTTTTTATTGTGGAACGGCTGCAGAAGTAATTGGTATTAAATCTATTGACAAAAAGGAGTTTCCTCTAGACTGGGAAAAGAGTCTTGGCAAAAAATTGCAAATCGCTTATAAAAACCTAGTAACAGAAAACCAATTTTCATTACAAAATTAAAATCATGTCTTTAAACAAACATAGTCGCACCGTTACACAAGATCCTACGCAACCAGCAGCTCAAGCCATGTTATACGGTATTGGCCTAACCGATGCACAATTAGCGCAACCTTTTATTGGAATTGCTTCCATGGGATACGATGGCAATACCTGTAACATGCATCTAAATCATTTGGCTACTTTAATTAAAAAAGAAATAAACGATACCGAAATGGTAGGTTTAATTTTTAATACTATTGGTATTAGTGATGGTATTACAAATGGAACCGATGGTATGCGTTACTCTTTAGTAAGTAGAGAAGTTATTGCAGACAGTATTGAAAGTGTGGTAGATGGCCATTATTATGATGCCGTGGTGGCCATTCCTGGTTGTGATAAAAACATGCCCGGTTCCATTATGGCTATGGGAAGATTAAACAGACCTTCCATCATGGTTTATGGAGGCACCATTGCTCCAGGAAAATATCAAGGCAAAGATTTAAATATTGTCTCGGCTTTTGAAGCTTTAGGCGAAAAAATTGCTGGAAAAATATCAGAAGAAGAGTTTAAAGGTATTATCAAAAATTCTTGTCCAGGAGCGGGTGCTTGTGGTGGAATGTATACAGCAAACACTATGGCAATCGCAATAGAAGCTTTGGGCATGAGCTTACCCTATTCAAGTTCAAACCCAGCTGTATCTCATGAAAAAATAGAAGAATGCGAAAAAGTGGCGCATTATATCAAATTGCTTTTAGAAAAAAACATTTGTCCGAAAGACATCATGACCTTTAAGGCTTTTGAAAATGCTATCACCACTTTAATTGCATTAGGGGGAAGCACAAATGCAGTCTTGCATATTATTGCTATGGCAAAAAGTGTGGGCGTAAAAATCACTCAAGATGATTTTCAAAGAATAAGTAATAAAACACCGCTTATCGCAGATTTTAAACCAGGAGGTAATTATTTAATGCAAAATCTTCATGAAAAAGGAGGTGTACCTATGGTATTAAAATACTTACTATCAAAAGGAATGCTGCATGGTGATTGCTTAACCGTAACAGGACAAACTCTTGCTGAGAACTTAAAAAATATACCCAATATTGATTTTGAAAATCAAAACATCATCAAACCTATAGAAAATCCTATTAAAACTACAGGCCATTTACAAATTCTATATGGCAATTTAGCTGAAAAAGGGTCTGTAGCTAAAATTACAGGTAAGGAAGGTGAAAAATTCTCTGGTCCTGCCAAAGTTTTTGATGGTGAAAAAGAACTGATAAAAGGGATTGAAGATAAAAAAATACAACCCGGTGATGTGGTTGTTATTCGATATGTGGGTCCAAAAGGTGGTCCTGGAATGCCTGAAATGTTAAAACCCACTTCTGCCATTATTGGTGCGGGTTTAGGTAAGAGTGTCGCTTTAATTACAGATGGAAGATTTAGTGGTGGAACGCATGGCTTTGTCGTTGGACATATAGCTCCAGAAGCATATGATGGTGGTACCATTGCATTGGTAAAAGATGGGGACCGCATTGAATTAGATGCTACAAACAATTCTATTCATTTGGCTATTTCAGAAACGGAGTTGGAAAACAGAAGAAAAACTTTTATCAAACCGCAACCTAAAGTTAAAAAAGGAGTTTTATACAAATATTTACAATTAGTAACAGATGCTTCGGAAGGCTGTGTTACAGACGAACTATAATTAAGAATACTATGGAAACAGTAGCGCAAACAACATTGGAAAACAACATTGGAAAAACCCATAATGTATCAGGGAGCTTAGCCGTTATCGATGCTTTACTATCGGAAGAGGTCTCCACTGTTTTTGGATATCCTGGTGGAGCCATAATGCCTATTTATGATGCTTTATATGATTTTGGAGATAGTTTACAACATATTTTAGTTCGTCATGAACAAGGTGCTATTCACGCAGCTCAAGGCTATGCTAGAGCCAGTGGTAAAACAGGTGTTGTTTTTGCAACTAGTGGTCCTGGAGCCACAAACTTAGTTACAGGTTTAGCTGATGCACAAATCGACTCGACTCCTATTGTTTGTATAACGGGTCAGGTTTTTGCCCATTTATTAGGTACGGATGCCTTTCAAGAAACGGATGTAATCAATATTACCACACCCATTACTAAATGGAACTATCAAGTAACGGATGCAAATGAAATTCCTGAAGTTTTAGCAAAAGCTTTTTATATCGCAAGTTCTGGAAGACCAGGACCTGTTTTAATTGATATTACCAAAAATGCACAATTGCAACTTTTTGAATACAAAGGTTACAGACAATGTGTTCATGTAAGAAGCTATCGTCCGGAACCTATTGTTCGTAAAGAATATATTGAACAAGCTGCCCAACTTATCAATCAGGCTAAAAAACCTTTTGTAATTTTTGGTCAAGGTGTTATTTTAGGAAATGCTGAAAAAGAATTTTTAACTTTTATTGAAAAAGCAGGTATTCCAACCGCATGGACGATTATGGGAATGAGTGCTATTCCTACTGATCATCCTTTAGCTGTAGGTATGCTTGGCATGCATGGCAATTATGGCCCAAATTACCTTACGAATGAATGTGATGTTTTAATTGCTATCGGAATGCGTTTTGACGATCGCGTTACAGGTCGACTCGATAAATATGCGAAACAAGCACAAGTGATCCACTTGGATATTGATCCCGCTGAAATTGATAAAAACGTACAAACTACGGTTCCTGTGTGGGGAAATTGTAAAGAAACCTTACCCCTTTTAACCGAATTAATTGATACAAAAAACTATCCGGAATGGTTTGCTGAATTTGAAGCAAAGAAAGAAAGAGAAACTACCCTATTAATTGAAAAAGAATTGAATCCTACTTCTGAGCAATTAACTATGGGTGAAGTTATGAAAGTACTAAACGAATTAACGAATGGTGATGCCGTGATTGTTACAGATGTGGGCCAACATCAAATGGTGGCGTGTAGATATACCAAACAAAATCAATCAAGAAGTAATATTACTAGTGGTGGTTTAGGCACCATGGGATTTGCTATTCCTGCTGCTATCGGTGCCAAATTTGGTGCTCCAGAAAGACAAATTGTAGCCATTATGGGTGATGGTGGTGCTCAAATGAATATTCAAGAACTAGGAACCATCATGCAGTACCAACCTAATGTAAAAATACTCATCTTAAACAATAGCTTTTTAGGAATGGTAAGGCAATGGCAAGAGTTATTTCATGAAAAGAGATACTCGTTTACCGATATCCAAAGTCCGAATTTTGTCACGCTTGCAAGTGCTTACAATATTGCTGGGAAACAAATTTCTAAAAGAGACGAACTAAAAAGTAGCCTAAAAGAAATGTTAGATCATCCTGCATCGTATTTATTAGAAGTAGCCGTTTTACATGAAGACAATGTATTCCCAATGGTACCACAAGGAAAAGGAGTTGCAGAAATTGTTTTAAGCAAAGAAGAAATTTAATTATGAAGAAAGAGCATACATTAACCGTTTATACCGAAAATCAGGTAGGACTTCTGAATAAAATAGCGATTATTTTTTCGAGAAGAAAAATCAATTTGGAAAGTTTTAATTCTTCTCCTAGCGAGATTGAAAAAATCTATCGCTTTACTATTGTCGTTATCGAAACTGAAGAAGTAGTTCGTAATCTGGTGAGACAAATTGAAAAAATTGTAGATGTTTTTAAGGTGTTTAACAACACGAATGATGAAATCATTTGGCAACAAATTGCTTTATATAAAGTACCTACTAGTGTGATTATGAAAGATGTAAAAGTAGAACGTCTTCTAAGACAATTTGGCGCTAATGCAGTGGTTATTCGAAATGATTATACCGTTTTTGAAGCCACAGGACAAGATGATGAAATTAATAATTTATTAAAAGAATTGGATAAATACGGTCTTATCGAATTTGTCAGAAGTTCTCGCATAGCGATTATTAAATCGAGTGAAGGAGTACATAAAAAAGTGCTGGATATGCAAAAAAATGACCCTCGAAAATCACCGATTAACAATGAATACTTAAATCATAAAAGTAAGATTTTTCAAATGTAGTAGATAGAAGAAAATCTAAATGTAATCAATAATCTTTTTAAAAATAAAGTCGTCAGTTCGAGTGTTTTTGTGAAGAGAAGCGCAACAAAAATGTATCGAGAACAAATAGAAAAACTTCTCGATACGCTTCGAACTCGAAGTGACGTATAAAAAAATACAAACTAAATTAAAAGAAAGAATCATGTCAAATTATTTCAATGCCTTACCTCATCGTTTAAAAGTTCAAGAATTAGGAAAGTGCGATTTCATGAATAACACCGAATTTTCAGAAGGTGTAACCCAATTAAAAGGTAAAAAAATTGTCATTATTGGTTGTGGTGCCCAAGGTTTGGCTCAAGGCCAAAATATGAGAGATAGTGGCTTAGATGTCGCGTATGCCCTTCGAAAAGAAGCTATTGAAGGCAAAAGAGCCTCGTTTGTAAACGCTACCGAAAATGGTTTTGAAGTGGGAACATTTGAAGAGATGATTCCAAAAGCGGATTTAGTTTCGAATTTAGCACCCGATAAACAACATACAGATGTGGTAAACAAAGTAGTGCCTTTAATGAAAAAAGGAGCTTGTTTGTCTTACTCTCACGGATTCAACATAGTTGAAGAAGGTACAAAAATAAGAGAAGATATCACCGTAATAATGATTGCTCCAAAATCGCCAGCATCTGAAGTAAGAGCAGAATACTTAAGGGGTTTTGGTGTTCCAACATTAATTGCGGTTCACACCGATAACGACCCAAATGGTGATGGCTTAGAAATTGCGAAAGCCTATTGTGTAGGAACAGGTGGACATAAAGCAGGTGTACTACTTTCTTCTTTTGTGGCGGAAGTAAAATCGGATTTAATGGGGGAACAAACCATTCTTTGTGGTTTATTACAAACGGGTTCGATTCTATCGTTCAACAAAATGGTGGAAAAAGGAATTGATGCAGGTTATGCTTCTAAATTAGTGCAATATGGTTGGGAAGTGATTACCGAAGCATTAAAAATTGGTGGTATTACCAATATGATGGATCGCTTGTCTAATCCTGCAAAAATTGAAGCGTTTAAACTGGCTGAAGAATTAAAAACGATTATGACGCCTTTGTTTGAAAAACATATGGATGATATTTTATCCGGACATTTTTCAAAAACGATGATGGAAGATTGGGCGAATGGTGATAAAAATTTATTGCAATGGAGAGCGGAAACTGGGGAAACTGATTTTGAAAAAACTCCAGCTTCTGAGGTAAAAATCAGGGAACAAGAATATTTTGATAACGCCCTTTTAATGGTGGCTTTTGTAAAAGCAGGTGTTGAATTGGCTTATGAAACGATGACACTTTCTGGAATTAAAGAAGAATCCGCGTATTATGAATCGCTACACGAAGCGCCTTTAATTGCGAATACTATTGCTCGTAAAAAATTATTTGAAATGAACCGTGTTATTTCCGATACAGCAGAATATGGTTGCTATTTGTTTGATCATGCGTGCAAACCTTTGTTAGCTGATTTTATGCAAAAAGTAGATACGAATCTTATTGGTAAAAACTATAATGATACCGCTTCAAATCAGGTGGATAATTTCGAATTGGTAAAAGTCAATGCTAGTATTCGTAATCATTCTATTGAAATTTGTGGGGCGCAGTTAAGAGCGGCTATGACTGCCATGAAAAAAATTGTAGCGTAATAGTATTATAGTAGTGTCATTTCGAGTTTATCTATACTACGTTACAGGCGAAGTATAGCAAAAATCTAAACCTTTTGAAAAAATGGTTCTCGACTGCGCTCGAACTGACAAGCAAATAAATTAAAAAACTGATTTTAAGAATCATGCTTACAACAACAATGACATTATTTGAAGAAGTATTGGAAGCTAAAAAGCAATTTGAAGAGGTGGTCTTCCCTACTCCTTTATTACCCAATCGAAATTTATCACATACCTTTCAAGCCAATGTACTTCTCAAAAGAGAAGATTTACAAGTGGTGCGTTCCTACAAAATACGAGGTGCTTATAATAAAATGAGTGCTTTAACGGGAACTGAAAAAAAACAAGGAATTGTTTGTGCTAGTGCTGGAAATCATGCGCAAGGTGTGGCTTATTCTTGTCATTTATTACAAATTCATGGCAAAATTTTCATGCCTAAAACCACACCGAAACAAAAAATCAAACAGGTGCAACTTTTTGGTCAGGATTTCATTGAAATTATTTTAACAGGAGATACTTTTGACGATGCTTATGCTTCCGCGAATGCTACTTGTCTCGCTGAAAATAAAATTTTTATTCATCCTTTTGATGATGTAAAAGTCATTGCGGGTCAAGGTACTGTAGGTCTAGAAATTTTAGAAGATTCGAAAACGAAAATCGATTATGTTTTTGTTCCTATTGGTGGTGGCGGTTTGGCTTCCGGACTTTCAACGGTTTTTAAAGAAGTGAGTCCGAATACTAAAATCATTGGTGTAGAACCTGCGGGTGCTCCATCTATGAAAGTATCCATTGAAAAAGGAGAAAATACCCGTTTAGATGACATCGATAAATTTGTAGATGGCGCTGCTGTGAAACAGGTAGGACATCATAATTATACCATTTGTAAAGAAAATTTAGACGATATCATTCTAGTTCCAGAAGGAAAAGTATGTTCTACCATTTTACAATTGTACAATGAAGAAGCTATGGTGGTTGAACCTGCTGGCGCTTTAACAATTGCCGCTTTGGACTTTTACAAAGACAAAATTAAAGGCAAAAATGTAGTTTGCATTGTAAGTGGTAGTAATAATGATATCGAACGAACGGCCGAAATTAAAGAACGTTCTTTATTATATGAAGGTTTGAAGCATTATTTTATGATTCAGTTTCCACAAAGACCCGGTGCTTTAAAGGAATTTGTAAATGAGATTCTAGGAGAAGATGATGACATTACGTATTTTCAATTCAAACAAAAAAACAATCGCGAATCAGGACCCGTGATTGTTGGTTTGGAATTAAAGAACAAAACAGACATTGCTCCTATTTTAGAAAAAATGACAATAAAAGGTTTTGAATTTCATTACCTTAACGAAAAAGAGGACTTATTTGCTCAATTAATTGGGTAATAGATCTCTGGGTTTTGTTTAGTTGAAAAGCCTTACATAATCATTTGTAAGGCTTTTTTTAAGTAAATGTTTCACTTCATTTTTTGTATATGAAATAATTATACATTTGTATTAAAATATTTGTATTGTCATGGCTAAAAATAAGAAACTAGTACTCAAAATTTTTAAAATTACGGTAATCGCATTTGTTTCATTACTGGCATTATTAATTGTTTTACCTATTATCTTTTCAGACACCATTACAAATAAAGTTAAAGTATTTGCTAATGAAAATCTAGAAGGCGAACTCAATTTTAAAAATTCAAGTCTATCTTTTTTTACGCATTTTCCTTCTTTAACATTAACATTAGAAGAGTTTAATTTAAAAGGATCTGAACCCTTTCAAGATGACGAATTAATAGAAGCAAAGGAAATTGGTTTTGGAATAGATGTCATGAGTCTCATTTTTGGAAACCAAACCGAGATTGATAAAATCTATTTGAACAAAGCCAACATTAATATTCAAGTGAACACAAAAGGAGAAGCCAATTATAATGTGTACAAATCTACCGATTCTACTACTTCTAAAAATGAAACGCCTACCTCTTTACAATTAAAAAAAATACAAATAGACAACAGTATATTAGTCTATAACGATGCTTCTATAAAAATGGCTATTGAAGCTAAAGGATTCAACTACAAAGGAAAAGGAAACTTACTCGATGCCGATTTTAAACTGGCTACTTCTGCACAAATTGATAGCTTGAGTTTTAGTTATGATGCTAACGAATATTTAAAAAACAAAAAAGTTAAAGCCGATTTAATAACAAAAATAAACACGAATTCGCTTGCCTTTATCTTTGAAAAAAACAATCTAATCATCAATAAACTACCTGTAGAATTTAGTGGTTTTTTTAATTTTCTTTCCAACGGATATGATATGGATTTCAATCTAAAAACAGAAAACAGTAATCTTGAAGATTTATTTTCTGCTTTACCCTCTGAATACATTTCATGGAAAGATCAAACCGATATGAAAGGAAAAACAAATGCTCATTTTACTTTAAAAGGAAAGTATATTGCCTCTCAAAAACTAAATCCTGAAATAAATTTTAAAATGGATATTAAAGATGGGTATATTAAAAACAAAAAAGCGCCTTATCCTTTAGAAAACATTTACCTTAATTTAGAGACCAAACTTCCTAATCTCGATGTAAATCAGTTAAACATTAAACTCGATTCGCTTTTTTTTACTCTTAACCAATCCAAATTAAGCGCTACCTTATTATCAAATGGCTTAGGAAACCAAATGAATATTGATGCAAAACTAAAATCGAAAATAGATTTAAAACTGGTAAATGATGCCTTACAAATTCCTGATTTTAAACTAACAGGTTTATTAGATGCTGATCTTATTTCAAAAGGAGTCTATAATAAACAAAAGCGCAAATTCCCTGTTACAAAAGGCTATTTTCATCTTTCAAATGGGACTATCCAAACCGCTTATTATCCTAAACCTATCGAAAAAATTAATCTAAAAGCTACTCTTAATTGTCCTACAACAAATTTTTCTGATGCCTCATTTACTTTGGCTCCTGCTAACTTTTCTTTTGAAAAGGAACCTTTTACAACAACCGCATCTTTTGTCAATTTTGACGACATCTCTTATACGATTACTGCTAAAGGAAAATTAAATATTACCAACATTTATAAAGTTTTCTCTCAAGATGGATTAGCGGTAAACGGATTTATTAAAGCAGATTTAAATTTGCAAGGCAAGCAAAGTGATGCTACCAATGGAAACTATAAAAACCTAAAAAATAGTGGTACGCTTGAAATTGTAAACTTAGAAACAACTAGCGATTATTTGCCGAAACCGTTCTTAATTGAAAACGGATTATTTACTTTTAATCAAGATCAAATGCACTTTAGCAATTTTCATGGTAAATACGGCCAATCTGATATAGTAATGAATGGTTATTTATCCAATGTAATTAATTTTGTTTTATCGGAAAATGAAATAATTAGAGGAACTTTTGATTTAAAATCTAATTTTCTGAATATTAACGAATTTATTCCTGCCCAAACCACAGCTACCAAACCAACAGAAAAAGCCGCTACAACAGAAACAGGTGTGGTTGAGATTCCAAAAAATTTAGACCTTACCATTCAAGCTCATACCTTAAAAACGAAATACGACGATATTAATATTGAAAATCTTAGAGGAAAACTTTCATTACAAAATGGTATTTTAAACCTATCAAATGCTTCCTTAGGAATTATTGGCGCAACAGCAACTATGAATGCTATGTATAAAAATGAAGGCAAACAAAAAGCTTATTTTGATTATACGATAAAAGCCAATGATTTTGACATAAAACGAGCGTATAACGAAATTGCAATGTTTAAAGAAATTGTAACTGCAGCAGCACATGCAGAAGGGATTATTTCATTAGATTACAAATTAAAAGGAGTGCTAAACGAATCGATGCAGCCTGTTTTACCTTCACTAGAAGGAAATGGAACTCTTTCAGTAAAACAAGTTAAGATGAAAGGCTTTAAACTGCTTAACCACGTGGCTCAAAAAACAGAAAGCAACGCAATAAAAGATCCAGATATTACGAAAGTGGACATTAAATCGACCATAAAAAACAATCTACTTACCATAGAACGATTCAAATTTAAAGTATCTGGTTTTAGATTGCGATTTGAAGGACAAAATAGTTTAGACGGTAAACTAAATTTAAAAATGAGAATTGGTCTTCCTCCTTTAGGAATTATAGGTATTCCCATAAAAGTAACAGGAACACAAGAAAACCCTATTATAAAACTTGGCAACAAATCAGAAGATTTAGAAGAAACTGAATATATCGATGGTGTAACGCCATTAAACAATGCACCCGATTCGACTGCTATTCCAGTACCTAAAATTGTAAAAGACACCTTTTTAAAACCCTCAACTGTTCCTGTAGAAAAAGTAAAAGACAGTATTCCGCAAAAAGAAAACGAATAAGAAAACTGAAATCGTAAATTTGAATCTCGTTTTAAACATCCATAAAAAAAGTGTGCTATTCCTTTTCAAAAATAGCACACTTGGTCTTAAAACTAAACTACTATGGCAGAATCAAAATAGATACTACAAAAAGCAGGCCAGTTTTTAAATTTTTCTTAAAAAGATAAAAAATGAAGCAATTCATTTAAAAAAATAGACTTTTCAAAGGATAGTAAGGCAATTACAATAATTAGAAAAGATTACCATTTATACCCTTACAACTCACAGAAGAAATTCTTACTTTATTTATCCTATACTAAAGTTGAATAAAAATGGTTATTTTTATATTTTAAAACCCCAAAGAATCAAAAACATGCAAAAAAATTACTTCTTTTTAACCTGTTCTTTTTTCATCCTAATTCTATTTACTTCTTGTAGCGCGACAAATGTTTTAACACTAAGCGTAACCGAACCTGCTCCTGTTTTATTACATAAAGCATCCAAAAATATTGGTATTCTAAACCGAAGCATTCCAGATAAAAAATATGAAATAGTAGATGCTATAGACAAAATTTTAACGGCAGAAGGCAAAGAATTAGATAAAAAAGGAAGCGAAAACACCATTGAAAGTTTACAACAAGAACTTCAAAAAAATGAAAAATTAAACCGCATCATTGTATTAGATACTATGGCTTCAAAAAAGTATGGTATGGACCAATTTAGTGCTGCGCTACCTTGGTCAACCGTAGAAGCCATTTGTATTGCAAATGATATCGATGTTATTTACGAACTTTCCTTTTATGATACCGATTCCAAAATTAATTACACCACAGCTACTTCAGAAGTAAAAAATGCATTTGGATTAAAAGTACCCATATTGGAACATATTGTAACGGTAAACACACTCATTAAATCGGGTTGGCGTATTTATGATAACCATTACAAAGCAATAGTTGATGAATATGCAACTACGAATACCGTAACCTTAAACGGAAGAGGTATTAATCCAGTGAAAGCCTTTGAAACTATTACTACTCGAAAAGAAGCCGTTTTAGCAATTAGCAAAGAGATTGGTCAAAAATACGCTTGGCAATTGTTGCTCTATAGCATACGAGTTTCCAGAGATTATTATGTAAAAGGCACCAACAATTTTGAAATAGCCAAAAGAAGAGCACAAGCTGGGCAATGGGATGGGGCAGCCGAATTATGGTTACTTGAAACCCAAAACACCGATAGCAAAATAGCAGGTCGCGCTTGTTATAATATGGGCATTAGCAATGAAATTAATGGCGATCTCGACAAAGCCATAGCATGGACCACTAAATCTTACACCGATTATGGTGATAAAAATGCCCTTCGCTATTTGAATATTTTAAAAAACAGAAAAGCAAAACAAGAACAATTAGAAAGAGAAAACAATTAGCCTACCGCTTCTAGCGTAATGGTTTGTAAAATAAAACCATCCTCAATTTAAAAATACTAACCTTACCGTTAAACTATCCTTGTTTTTTACCTACACAACAAGCAATCATTTTTGTTTTTAGTTGTAGCAATTTATATAAAAAAAATGATTTGCTACAAAAACGGTAGCAAACTGAAAAAATAAAACAATTTGCTACAAGTTTTATTTGTTTTGCATTACATTATTTTAATTCATTCCTTCTTTCCTCGTTACTAACCAACAACCAACCCTCTTTTTACACATTCCTCAAAAAACTCCTTTTTAACATCAAAAAATCATATAAAAAATTCGTATTTTTACACATATCTTAATTTATTCATATTTATGGAAGCGTCATTTGAAAGCAATCCTTTGATAGACAGGTTACCTAAACATTTAAAACAGTTTATAAAACCACAAGATTACGAAGATTACACACCCATAAACCAAGCGGTTTGGCGTTATGTAATGCGTAAAAATGTAGATTATTTGTCAAGAGTAGCACACGAATCGTATTTGGAAGGTTTACAAAAGACCGGTTTGGAAATTGAAAATATTCCAAACATGTATGGTATGAATCGCATTTTAAAAGAAATTGGTTGGGCGGCTGTAGCTGTAGATGGTTTTATTCCTCCCAATGCTTTTATGGAGTTTCAGGCGTATAATGTCTTAGTTATTGCTTCAGACATTCGTCAGTTAGAACACATAGAATACACACCCGCTCCCGATATTATTCATGAAGGTGCGGGCCATGCTCCTATTATCGCTAATCCAGAATATGCAGAATATTTACGTCGTTTTGGTGAAATAGGTTGTAAAGCCATTTCGTCTGCACACGACAATGAAATGTATGAAGCGGTTCGCTTACTTTCAATCTTGAAAGAAGCCGAAGACACACCAGAGGCGGAAGTAAAAGCAGCGGAAGATCGTGTAGAATACCTACAAAACAATATGGGCGAATTGTCTGAAATGGCTCGTATTCGAAACCTGCACTGGTGGACCGTAGAATACGGTTTAATAGGTACAGTGGAAAACCCAAAAATATATGGTGCCGGATTATTATCCTCTATAGGAGAAAGTGCTTGGTGTATGACCGATAATGTAAAGAAAATACCTTATTCTATTACTGCTGCAGATCAAAGTTTTGATATTACTAAACCGCAACCTCAATTGTTTGTAACTCCAGATTTTGCACATTTAAGTTTGGTTTTAGAAGAGTTTGCTAATACTATGGCCGTAAGAAAAGGTGGGCCAAAAGGGGTACAAAAATTAATTGATTCGAAAGCGTTAGGCACCATCGAATTGAGTACAGGCTTACAAATTTCGGGTGTGTTTACTAATGTTATAGAACACGAAGGCAAATCGGTATATGTGCAAACGACAGGACCTACAGCTTTATCGTATCGTGAAAAAGAATTAGTAGGACATGGCACAGAATATCATGCAGCAGGTTTTGGTAGCCCAATAGGTATGCTTAAAGGGATTAACTTGGCCATTGAAGACATGGGACCAAGAGATTTACGTGCCTATGCCATTTATGAGGGCGAACGAGTAACACTGGAATTTGAAGGAAATATTATTGTTTCGGGTGAAATTGTAACCGGCACACGCAATTTACAAGGAGAAATTGTCCTTATTAAATTTAAAAACTGTACCGTAACTCATAATGATACTATTTTATTTCAACCCGAATGGGGTATTTATGACATGGCTGTGGGTAAAAAAGTAATTTCGGCTTTTAGTGGTCCAGCAGATGTAAATAGTTTTGATATGATCACGCATGTTCCTTCTTCTAAAACGATTAAACCTAAAATTTCTGAAGAAAGAAAAGAATTAGAAATACTGTACCAAAGTGTACGCAACATTCGCGAAAACAAAACCGCTGCCACTACTTTAAAAGAAGCTTTTGGTGCTGTTTCTGCCAACCACCCTAACGATTGGTTACTTTGTATAGAAATCGCAGAGCTTGTGTATAAAGCGCAAGACAATGAATTTTTAGATAAGATTGTGAATCATTTAGAATTAGTAAAAAATAAACGCCCAGAAGTAGCGCATTTAATACAAAATGGTTTAGACTTAATCTTTGAAAAAGATTTGGTTTAATTGTGGAATAAAACTATTTGACGTTTACTAAATAAAGATTCTTGTATTGTCACATCGAGCAGATTAGTTTTATTTTATTGTCAATTCGAGCGGATTAATTTTATTTTATTATTAGCTCTATTGAATTAGTTTTTTTATTGTCACATCGAGCGCAGTCGAGATGTTAAAACGCATCTCGACTGCGCTCGATATGAGAAAATAATTATAAATACTGCGTCTTACTGCTTATTAATTTTCTTTACCACTTTACCGTTTTCAGTTTCAAGATGTAAAAAATAAGTACCTACTGGTAAAAAAGAAACATCAATTACATTTCCATTCGCTTTCACAAAAACGCGTTGTCCTACTGTATTAAAGAGTTGCATACTTGTAATTCGCTCTTGAGAAGAAACCGTTACAAATGAGGTGGCAGGATTAGGATAAATTTGTATTGTATTCTTATCAAAATTTGTCGCATTTAAATTTCCTACCACAACAGTTTGTGATAAATTATTCATACCACTTGAAGCCTCCCATACGTTGTTATTAGCAAAACGAATAGCATATTTTGGTAACAAATACATACCCGAACCCGAATCAGGTATAAATAAGTAAGAAGTATAAGTGCCATCTGCTAAACTACTAATGTCAAATGTTTGATTTAATGATACGGTGTTTTCCCAAGTTCTGATATCTGTAGTAAAAGGCAATATAGTAAGGTTAGACGTTGCATTATTTTTTAAAATCAAAAGTACGTCTCTTGCTTTAAAAACACGTGCGTAACCTTCGTTAGTTAGATTCATTTGAACATTCAAATTGGTTCCTTGCAAATCAAAAGTACTATTTGTCAAAACAAAACGATAGCCTAATTTTCTTTTGATTTCATCAATATGATTCGAATTTGTCCAATTGGTTATATTTTGTTCAAAATAATCTCTATTTAATAAAGACCAGTTTGTGTAATCCAATTCCAATACAGCATTGGATCCATTTGTTCTAGGCGCATTTAAGCCATTGGTTTCACCAGACATGGGCACATATTGAGTTTCATTGCTTAAATACACATAATCTGTTGTACCCACAGGATTTTGATATTGACTACTTACTTCATAAGTTCCTTGATCTCCATAATCATTTAAAAAAGCATCATTAAAAAAACCTATTCTTGCCAATGCCGTATTTTGATAAGCTGTTGCAGGAGTTAAAGGAGTATTACCATACATTGTTTTCTTTAATAAAGGATAGCGCAATTGTATGGGTATTTCTACAGGAGTGGCATTTAACATAGCATCCACTACTTCTTTTCTGTTTAACCATTGTGTAGGAGAAATGTTTCCTTCTGTACCAAATTCGCTCGAATTCGTATAATACCATTCTCCCCAAGTACCTATAAAACCTGCCTGATGCGATACTATGATGTCTTTATTTTGGTTAAGAATGGGTTGCAATTGTGCAATATGTGATACGATTTGTGCTTTTGCAGCTTGTTGAGGAGTGGTTCCTTCTGCATTGGAATACGAAAAACGTATGATGCATTTAAAACCAGCCGATTTAATTCGGTCAAAATCCAATTGCATGTTGCTTAAATACGTCGCATTAATATTAGTTGATAAAAAATCTTCTAACAGGAAATATCTAAAAATAACACTCACCTTATCTGTTCCTGTATACCAACCGTTCAATTCGGATACACTTATGTTACTATAATTAGAAGTAGTTGCATAATTTGCATCGGTAATAGAATATTTTTGAAAACCTCTTTCAGGATTAGCAAAGATTTCAGAAGAAGAGGTGTAATTTACAGTATTTTGTGCCACTAGGGAAAGGCACAAAAATAATAGCCCAAATTGTATTAATTTCATGATTTTAAGATAGTTTGTTTTTTGTAATAACGTTTGTTCGTAACAAATGTTACATTTTTTTTTAAATTACTCACCTAAATTTGTATAAAAAAATAAATTATGGGATTACTAGATATTTTAGGTTTAGGCAATAAGACTAATGATGTTAAAGATTTTATGGAAAGAGGAGCTATTATTTTAGATGTAAGAACCAAAGAAGAATATGCAGAAGGTCATATACAAGGTTCAAAAAATATCGCTTTACAGGTTTTAAATTCGAAAATTTCAGAAATAAAAAAATGGAATAAACCAGTTATTGCTTGTTGCCGTTCTGGAATGCGAAGTGCTCAGGCTACTTCTATTTTAAAACAAAACGGTATTGAATGTATTAATGGTGGTGGATGGACCAGTTTACAAAGTAAATTGTAAATTTAATTAATATCAATCAGAAAAATTGTCAATCTGAACAGGTTTGAGAATCTTAACTATTTGTTTCCCTTAGAATTTGAAACAAGTTCAGATTGACAACTGTACTATTTTCATTTACAACTTCAAATCGGTTTCTTTTTGGATCACATTTCCTTTGTACTGTAAGGTCCACCCCATAGAGTTTGTTAATACTAACATTTTTGTTAATTCGGAAAGTAATCTGTTTTGTGCATTCGATTTTAAAGTAGATTTTTCAATTTTTTTTGCTAAACTTTCTTTGGCACTTTTTGCTATTTTATTATAATCTTCTCCAGTAAATTCATTAAAAGTAGAAGATTCGGTATTGTAGTATTTAATGTCTGGGCTAATTTTTATTTCTTCCTTTGGAATATTGGTAATCGTTAAAATTTTATTTTTTGCATCTATATCATAAGTAACCTGACTTAAATCGAAACCAACGGTTACATCTGCATTTATGACAACCAAGGCTTTTTTATCGAAAGTTAATCCAGGAATATAGGTTTTCTTTTGGTCTTTATAGGTAAGTACTTCTGCAAAATGCCCTTCGGTAACCACTAATTTACCCACGTTTTTGATTTGTTGTTGAATTAAATTAGTATCATATTCTATAGTGGTTTCTTTAGATGGCGTTGTAAAAAATTTATATCCAAAGAAAAGTACTAATCCTAATAGAATAACTACCACCCATTTTCTTAATTCAGTAATTGTATTGAAAAATCCCATATTTGTATTTTTTAAAATTGTATTAAAGGTAATTTCTTTTGCAAATTAGTGATTTTTTGTTGGGTATTTTTTACAAAATTCACATGATTTTCTGAATTTGGATTGAAAGGTTTGTGTGCTAATGCTTTTTGAATCACTTCTACTTCATCTAAAATAGAAAATGCTTTTTCATCTATAGCAATTTCTTTAAAACGCTTCCAAATATAATTTATAGCTATAGCATTAGGATGTAACATATCTTCCGCATAAAAACGATAATCTCTAAGTTCGTCCATAACAATTTCATAGGAAGGAAAATAGCTGATAGTGGATGGTTGCTGGCTAATAGTGGAATGAATGGCGCTAATTAAATGAGCTTTACTCACATTATTTTCCACAAAACCATCTTTGAGATGCCTAACTGGTGAGATAGTAAATAGGAAATTCACTTTTTTATTAATTTGGTTTACCAATGAAACTATGTTAATTATACTATTTTCAATCTCTTTAACCGAAAGCAGCTCTTTAGTAAATTGCTTTTGGGGTACTTTATGACAATTGGCCACAATTTCTCTCGATTCATTATTTCTATAAACCCATGATGTGCCCAAAGTTATAAGACAATGAGTCATGGAGTTGATGTGTTGCTGTGTCGATTCTAGAATTGAATTCAAATGCTTTAAAAACGTTTCTTTATCTGGATTTGATAATTCTGAGTGCACTTCAAAGCAATGCCACAAATCGTTATGAAAAAAAATATCCTTTTCTGTAAACTCATTTTTATTTATAATTCTGTTTACCAATTTTTCAATCGAAACCACATTAAATATAATACCAAAAGGATTGGATTCATTTTGAAATTTAAAATAATGAAATTTATCTCCAATATTTTCTGCAAAACAAGATCCTAAAGACAGTATTTTACTGTCGTATGAAATAGGGCATGGCAACTTTTCTAGAGGTATTTTTGTTGTGAATTGCATACAATCAATTTAGCAATTAAGTTTCAAAAATAGTAATAAAGAATAGTACTTATCAGAAAAATATAAAATTTCTAATAAGAAGTCAGTTTAGTAATAGTTTTTAGTTTTTAACCTAGATGATTTACTAAGATCTTATTTCAACCTTAATAATTTGTTTTATTTTCATTATTCTTTCTATAAAAATTGTATATTTAAAAAGAATATCGTTACAAATTGTATAT
>NZ_LR733606.1 GCF_902506265.1 Flavobacterium sp. 9AF
GTTATATATACTCTTTGGATGTACTTTGAAAAAAGTATGGGCTGGCATAATAATAAAGTTTTATTAGAACCTTTGTATAATTTATTATTCTTACCTATAAGTATCCTATTAATTGGATTAGCGCTCTTTGATAAAAAAAGAAATCATTTTAAAAATGAAATGGATTGGAAAAAAGGATTTATATCTGGTATAATACTTTCTGTTTTAATTACTGTTTTAAATCCACTTGTCTTATATATAACTCATAATTATATTTCTCCAGATTTTTTTAATAATGCTGTTAATGCCTCAGTAATCGAAGGATTACCTTTAGAAAAGGCTAAAGCAAGATATAACTTAAACACAGCAATTTCTAATAGTGTTTTTGACAAACTATCTTTTGGTGTAGTCATTTCTGCCGTTATTAGCTATTTTATTAGAACAAAAAACAATTAGATATGAAAATAATTTTTACAATAATCATAACTACTTTTCTATACTCTTGTACAAGTACAAAATCTACAATTAAGAACATTGATCCAAATGCAATTAGACCAAAAATTGTAAATAATGCTTATGTTATTACAGATTACGCAAATGATAATAATTATGGTTACGATCCTGATTACCCTATCAATTTAGGTCCTTTATCTGAAACGCAAGAAGAAAAGAATATAAGCTATTTCTTTGAGGCATTACAAGGTCCTAATCAAGAAAAGATAAGCTATTTAAAAACAGATACTTGTTGCCCGTTTCCTACTAACACTAATAATATGGGAGCTGGAACTTTATCTCTTTATGAAGTTACATTTGAAGGAAGCACAAATAAAATAACACTATATTTTAATATTTACGAAAAAGGACAAATTGTTTGTCCGAAAGGCTTAAAAATAAAAAAAACAAACTAATAAAATTTCTTAAGACTAACTTAACTAACCTTTTAAACTGCAATTTAAAAGGTTTTTATTTTTATCTTTGCACTCGAAAAAACAACTTCAAAATGAATTTAGATATTATTCCACAAATAAAACACACTAAAAGTGGCAATTTCTTCTTATTATCAGGACCTTGTGCTATTGAAGGAGAAGAAATGGCTATGAAAATTGCAGAAAAAATTGTAAAAATTACCGATGATCTAAAAATACCTTATGTATTTAAAGGCTCTTTTAAAAAAGCAAATCGTTCTCGAATAGATAGTTTTACAGGTATTGGTGATGAAAAAGCTTTAAAAATTTTAGCAAAAGTTTCAAAAGAGTTTGGTGTACCAACAATTACAGATATTCATACTAATGAAGATGCTGCTATGGCTGCTGAATATGTTGATATTTTACAAATTCCAGCTTTTTTAGTGCGTCAAACCGACTTAGTTGTTGCTGCTGCTGAAACGGGTAAAACTGTAAATTTAAAAAAGGGACAATTTATGAGTCCTGAAAGTATGAAACATGCAGTCCAAAAAGTTTTAGATTGTCAAAATGAAAAAGTAATGGTAACAGACAGAGGTACCATGTTTGGTTATCAAGACATGATTGTTGATTTTAGAGGTATTCCTACCATGCAGCAATACGCTTCGACTGTATTAGATGTTACCCATTCCTTACAACAACCAAACCAAACTGTTGGTGTAACAGGTGGTAGACCCGACATGATAGAAACCATTGCTAAAGCAGGAATTGCTGTAGGTGTAGATGGCATTTTTATGGAAACTCATTTTGATCCAGCAAATGCTAAAAGTGATGGTGCTAATATGCTTCATCTAGACTATTTTGAAGATTTAATGAAAAAATTAGTAGCCATTAGACAAACTGTAAATCAATTTTAATACTTATATATCAAAATGAAACAATCATTTTTAATGGTTGTACTATCTTTTTGTGTTTTTTCACAGTACACCTTTTCGCAAGAAACAGTTGAAACACCTGAAAAATACACCAAGCATAACAAAGGGAAATTTTTTATTTTTTGGGGAGGAAATAGAGAATCATTCTCTAAATCTGACATTCATTTTACAGGATCAAATTATGATTTTACAATCTATGATGTAGAAGCTCATGACAAGCCAAAAGGTTGGCACGTAGATTATGTGAATCCAGGAAGAATGACTATTCCTCAAACTAATTTAAGAATTGGCTATTTTATTAACGACCATTACACAATTTCCATTGGTGTAGATCACATGAAATATGTTATGGATCAAAACAAAAGAGTTCGTTATAGTGGTTATTATCCTAATGATATTAATCAATCTAATGTCCCAAATGGTTTTTACAATGAAAATCCAAGCAATACTGAATTAACCCTTGATAGTAAATTTTTAGAATTTGAACACACAGATGGATTAAATTATATTCATACCGAATTTTCTAGAGTAGATGATATTTCAGAATATATAGGAATAACCAATACCGATAAATTTCAAATCAATGTAACGGAAGGATTGGGAGCAGGAATATTATATCCAAAAACAAATTCTACACTTTTAATGAAAGACAATAATGATGCTTTTCATGTGGCAGGATATGGGATTTCTGCAAAAGCAGGATTAAATTTCACTTTCTTTAAACATTTTTTCCTACAAACAGAACTTAAAGGTGGATTTATTAATATGAATGATATTAGAACCACAAAAGATCCAATAGACAAGGCTTCTCAAAAATTTTGGTTTTTCCAAAGAATTATAGCTGTAGGAGGAATTTTTAGAATTTAAAGTATATAGCTATTTTATAAAAAAAGGATGTCCAAAAGTCAACTAAAGTGTTATTCAGAATTCATTTTTATTCAGATTGACAAAAATCAGTACTTTTGGACAGCTTCTTTTTTATTATCAATATAAAGTTTTCGCTTCTTCTATTACTGATATTAATAGATCATTAGCTATTTCTTCTAGTTTATAATACCGTAATGATTTTACAGTATTCCTTTTTTCATCCACTAAAAATTCCATATTCTTTTTTAGTTGAAATCCTTTTGCAAACCCAACATCCACAAACTTTTTTTTATGATTTGGAGCCAAATAGCAAAAAGGTTTTTTCTTGTAATAAAAATAAGGAATACCCCATTTAAAAAGTAATTCCGTTTCTTTTAGCTCTTTTTCTACAACAGCTATAATATGCAATAGCATTTCACGATAGCTTTCGGGTTGCCTAAATATATATTCTTCTACAGGTTTCATTACTCAATACCATATTTATCCATCAAATAAAGTAAAGATGTCATAGTTGCAGCACCAAGTTCTAATTCTCTTTTATTAACAGCATCAAAAGTATCATTTGCGGCATGATGGTAATCGAAATAACGTTGTGAATCGGGCTGTAAACCTGCTTTAACAATGTGTTTTGATTGCAAAGGGTTAATATCTACACCTGCATGTCCTTCAACAAAAACATGAATTAAATAAGGCTCAAAAAGTCTTTTCCAATCTTTAATCTTATTAAAATTACTACTATCAGCTTCTAATGAAAAACCCCTAGGAGAAAAACCACCCGCATCGCTTTCCATAGCAAAAATATGATTTTCTTTATTTTTTTCAGCTAATTCTGCATACTTCAATCCTCCTCTATTTCCATTTTCTTCGTTCATAAACAATACTACCCTGATTGTGCGTTTAGGTTTATACCCTAACCTCTTAAGTATTGATAGAATTTCCATACTTTGTACCACTCCAGCACCATCGTCATGCGAACCATCTCCTAAATCCCAAGAATCGAGATGTCCTCCTACTACAATATACTCGTTAGGGTTTTCAGTACCTTTAATTTCACCTACCACATTATGCGATAAAACGTCTGGCAACATTTCACAAGATTGTTTAAAAAAGAATTGAAGATTGGGATTATCTCTCAATGCTTGACTTAATAAATTAGCACCATTTGTGCTAATTGCGGCTGCAGGAATATGCATATCATTTGGTAAGTCACCATAGTTCGTATTTCCAGTGTGAGGAAAATCATCTAATCTTAAATTCATGGATCTTACAATAACACCTAAAGCACCTAATTTAGACGCTTCTCGCGCTCCAGATGAACGCTGGTCAATACAACCTCTATACGCTTCAAATGTACGAATATGAATGGGCGTCATTGGTCTGTTAAAAAAGACTATTTTTCCTTTAATTTTTTCTGTTCCTAAAGCTATCATCTCATCAATTCCTTGTACTTCAACAATAGCTGCTTTTAACCCATTCTTAGGAGTAGCTACAGAACTTCCCAAAGCACAAATAGGAACTTCTGTTATTTTACCTTTATTTTCAAAATAAGCTTTTTCTTTTTCTCCTCTTACCCAATGAGGAACCATTACTTCTTGTAAAAAAACGCGATCTAATCCTAGTTCATCTAATTCCTTTTTAGTGTAACCTACTGCTTTATCTGCTGCAGATGATCCTGATAATCGTGAACCAATGGTATTAGATAAATAGTCTAGCCAATTATAACATTTTGAATTTGATAAAGCTTCATTATAAATAGCTTGGAGCATTTTTTCATCATCCGATTGTGCATTCGAAGAAAAGTTTATACAAAAACCAATGATAAAAAACAATAGAAAACGCATACCTCAATAAATTAAAGTTTATAAAATATAAAAATATTACAATTATTTTACTTAACTGTTTTTAGTTTTAAAAATGAGATTTTTTTAACAAAAAAAAATTTGGTTAAAAGAAAAATAATATTTTACTTTGTATTTCAA
>NZ_LR733605.1 GCF_902506265.1 Flavobacterium sp. 9AF
ATCTATAATAATTCTACATGATGGATTTTCTTTAGTTATTGAATAATCATGTAAACTGATATGAAAATTTTTAGTATCTCCTTTTAGTATTTTTAGTTGGAAATTAAAAAAAAGTATTACTAAAGTTAACGACAATATTGAAATTGAAGTAATTAACAGAATAATATTGGTTCTATTTCTTCTTTTGCTTTTCATCTAATTAATCTACAATGAAGTAGAATGGAATTGCACATTTTCCCTTAAAAATCTTATTACAATCTAAATCACTTTTAATAAATTCAATGATTTTTTCTTTATTTTTAATAATGGATTCATTAAATGTATGTATTAAACTTGGTTTACTTATTTGAAAATTGGTAATTTCACAATTCTCCTCTAAATTAAAAATAACAAGAACTTTATCATTTTTATTTTTTTTAGAAAAAGCTTCTTCTAAAACTTCTTCTGAATACAATACCTTTTTTAATTCTTTAGAATCGAAGTTAATTTCATGTTGGGAGAGACAAGTCGAAGCAATCAGCATAAAAATAAAAGGAAAATAAAATTTCATAAATGTAAGTTTAATTCTACTAATCAAATTTTATACCATTCAAAAAAAAACATTTTACTCAAAAGTTACTTCAGGAGAAAAATTCAATTCTTCAACTAATTTTATATTTTGAATATCTATTAATTCGTATACTTTTACTTTTAAAATAGTAGCGTTTATGGTTCTTTTTTCATCAAAATAAGCATATTGAACCAAATACTTTTTATTGTTGCTTTCTAAGTATTTAAAATCTTTTGAAAAGACTACACTTTCATTTATTTGTTCCTCTAATTTTTCTAAATGATTTCCGTTATTATCATAAATTTCTAAAGATGTATTATTAGGAGCATAACCAACAGATGTTAAATACTGTTTCTTATTTAAAAAAATTGTTTCATTCTTTAAAGTAATAGGTCTTTTTTCATCATTCTTACTAAAATTTTCTATATCAAAAGAATCTAAAATATTTACAACCTCTGGAGTGACTAATTTATGTTCTTTACAAAAACTGCCTTCATATTTTGGTGCAGTATAATTAG
>NZ_LR733568.1 GCF_902506265.1 Flavobacterium sp. 9AF
ACATATAACCTTTATAGTCAGTAATAAAATTAGGATTAAAAGGATAAATATGATAGTTTGACTGTGCAACATTTTTTTTTAAACTATCTATTTTATTTTGAACCAACATCCATTCTAAATCATTTTCATTTTTGGGAGTTGCAAAAAAAACATTTGTCTTCACAACATAAAAAATTAGTTGTAGAAGTATAACCAAAATAAACAATAAAAAAATCCCACTTCTATGCTCAGTTGAAAATAGAAAGTAGGATTTCAAATTTTTTATTTGCTTTTTCAAAACAAATTATTTCAAATTCTTATTATTTAAAGAATTATTTTTCATTTTGTCTTACGATTTCATCATCATTTTCGCTAAATGAATCTGGTTCCTGTTTCGGAGGAATCGTTAATACTTTATAGAAAAAATAACCTGCAAAAACAATCACTATTCCTTGTGAAACTAACATTGTTATTAAAGCTTCTGTATTCATCTTTAGTGTTTTTTATATTATAAAGTTGCTCTATTTTCTTTTACTCTTTTTTTATAAGCGAAATAAACTATAATACTTATAAAAACAAAAAGAGACAATAACAAGATTCTTCCAATAAATTTATATAATGTATTATTTGTAAAACTTCCCTTAGCAATAACATCGCTAGGCTTCACAAGATCTCCTTTTTTTACTACAATATTTTGATTTCTTTCTACATCAAACTTATATTCTTTAAAGTTTTTAAAAGTTATCATTTTAACTTTTTTTGTTTCTTTATCAAAAACTTTTTTTTCATCATCAAATGAAAATTTGATTACACTATCATTAGCTTCTTCAACTAAACCTGCTTTTACACCCGAGGATTCAAAATTTTCTGCATAAAATTCACTTGCAAACCATTCTTTATTGTTTGTATCAGCATCTTTAACTTTATCAATCCAATCTGGAACACTCGAAACAAGTACCCAACCAAGTAATAGAGGAGTAATTATTAAAATTACGTATTTATAAAAATTAGGAATTTTAATATCTGCACCTTGATTAAGTTCGGCCCAACCTTTCTTAATACCAAAAATATAAGAAAATAATATCGTTTCTAAAAATGCAAATACAACTAAACTTACTGTACCTGCCCAATAATCATATTGATCAAATAGTCCTTCATTATAAAAAATAACAGTAGGCAACCCCATTAAAAGTACCAAAGCACCAAATGACCAAGCTCCTTTGTTCTTTTCCCATCCAAATTCATCTTTCATAAAGCCCATCCAAGGCGTCCCCATAGCTAAAGAAGAAGTTATTCCTGCAAAAAATAACAATCCAAACCAACATACCCCAGCTACTACTGCTAAAGCACTACCCCATTGTTGAAATAAATAAGGCATAGTTTGAAAAGCCATACCAAAACCAGCGTTTTGAATTACCCAATCCAATCCTAAATAACCTGCTGCAATAGGAATAACAATCAAGCTACCTAAGACTACCTCCACAAACTCGTTCATAAAACCTGCCGAAACAGAATTTAATGCAATATCATCTCTCGATTTAAGATAAGAAGCATAACAATGAATAGTTCCCATACCTACGGAAAGAGTAAAGAAAATTTGACCTGCCGCCGCTAACCAAACCTTAGGACTAGTAAGTGAATCAAATTGCGGTGTCCACAAAAAGTTCAATCCATCCCAAGCGTTAGCATCAGGAAAAATATCTGAAGCCCCAGAAGTTCCTAAAGTCAACCCTCTAACAGCTAAAACCACCCCGAATAATATTAACAAAGGCATTCCAATTTTTGCCACTTTTTCAATACCTCCAAGTCCTTTTGAAAGAATATAGGTATTTAACAGTAAACAAATAATATAAAAAATAACCGCTTCATAAGGAATTCCAGTAGTAGATTCTGTTACATTTGTATAAGATTGAAAAAAGTTTGCCACATCCGCTTGACTCATATCATTAAATGTACCTACTACAGAGTGATAAACATATGAAATTGTCCATGACTCGATATAACAATAATAAGCAGCAACAGCTATATTGGTAAAAATCCCAAAAACTCCAATATATTTCCATATTCTCCCTTTTGCCATTGTGTCTAATATATATGGAGTACTATGATTTCCATAACGACCTCCAAAACGACCTGAAGACCATTCTATGAATAACAATGGAATACCCATTACTAAAAAACAAACTAAATAAGGAATAATAAATGCTCCACCTCCATTTTGAACAGCTTGTACAGGAAAACGAAGGAAATTTCCTAATCCTACAGCATTTCCTGCCATTGCTAATATGAGTCCTACCCTAGAACCCCATGATTCTGATTTTGTTGACATATTTTTTTATTGGTTGTTAATTTTTCAAAGATAAGAAAAGTATCCAAAAAACAAAGAACACTTAAGCTTTTGACAATCAGTATTCATAAATCAAACACCGAAGAACGCTTTGTATAAATCATGTCTTTTAACTTTAATAAAAAAGCTAATGTGAGATAAAACCCAAAACCTAAACCAGCTGTAACAAAGGATATATATATGAAAAATAATCTCACATTAGTAGCTCTCATTCCTAATTTATCTGCTAATCTAGTGGCTACAAAGAAACCGTGTTTTTCAAAAAAGTGTAGTATTTTATACATTTTACTTTAATAATTTATTCAAATATAATTAATTCTTAATTAAGTTTATTCCAATAGTACATTCTAAACATTTATTGTTATCACAATAGTTTTTTTTTAGATGTAATAAGCTTTGTGATTCTAATGCTGATTCAGAAATTACTCCAAAATATTCGAATTGATTTATAATTTTATTCTTTTCTGACTTCAACTGTCTTAGCAAAGCTAAAATAGCTTCCGAATTATCTTTTCCTAAATAATTAGAATAAGTAAATTGAATAGGAATAATAGTATTAATAATTAGTAGATCTATAAATTCTTTCGTTAATCTCTTTTTTCTAATTGAGCTTCTTTTATCAAAATTATAATGATAATCCCAATATACACCTGCTACAACGTTAAACATATTATAAAATGAATCACAATCTTTAATTGAGATACAATATTCAAAAAGGTTAGGAATTGAATGATATAAAGCGGCTAATTGTGATAATCTTATCGTTGGAAAATTGTCGGGTCGTAGTTTATAAAATTGCAAATCTTCAAAAACGTTATTTTTTAATTGATATTTTTCTTTTAGAAAAAACCATTTCTTTTTCAATATTTGAAAATAACTATCCTCATTATCTTGTTCAAGTAAATTTGTAATACCATAAAATAAAGCTTCTAAATTTTCTTCATTTTCCTTTTCCTTTCTTATAACACTAAAAGGGATTATTTTAGCCATTTTTAAAAATACATCTCCATTTGTATTCAATCCAAAATTTTTAGCTAACAAACAAAATAAAACACTATCCCAATCGTTTTTAGTTTCTTCTAACAAGTTATAAATTAATTTAGATTTTGTTTCTACTCTTTCAAAAAATAGACGTTCCATCCAATTATTAAATATAAAAGAATCTATAGATGTAATTTGATTTTCACAGTTTATCCATGATTTCTTTTTTGATAAATAAGTATAATTGAGATAATCATTTGAATTTACATATTGCTTTAATTCTAAAATAGGAATTTCTGAATTATCTTTTCGATATACCTCCATATCGTATTCCCAAACTACATGTAAGATAACATTGTCGTATTTTTCATCTTTTTCATGATGATGTAGATACCAATCTGATGACTTAACATGAATTTCAATATTTCCGGCCCATTTTTGGTTTCCTAATATAATTTGTGCATTAAAAAAATCGGGGCCTGCAGTTTGCAAATAGTGTCCAAAATGGAGAATTTGAAGATTTTCTCCTTTAATGGTTTTGAGATGATTTACATTTAGTTTTTTGTATAACCAAACGTAATGTAAGAAGTCTTCTTTCATTGTATAAGGCGTATAAAAATATTTTTGGCATATATAAAGGACAAATATACATAAAAAACAAGAACCTGCAAATCATTAATTTACAGGTTCTTGTCTTTTACATATTTTTAAAGATTATTTTATAGAACTGATAACATCATGTTTCGTAATAATATGATATTTACCATTTTCTAATTCAACCAGAACAGCTTGATTGTCTTTATTAATTAATTTAGACACATCTTCAATAGGAGTATTTGCTTTCACTATAGGAAAAGGTTTGCCCATAACATCTTTTATAGGTTTATCAGCGATATTTTTATCTTCAATATAACTTCTAAACAAATCTGTTTCATCTAAACTACCTACAAAACCAGTAGTATCTACAACAGGAATCTGTGAGATTTTATATTTTTTTAGACGTTCAATAGCATGAGAAACTAATTCTTCGGTACGAACAACAATTAAAGGTTTATCTTGATGTTCTTTGATCAAATCGATAGCTTTGGTCACTTCTTCTTCTAAGAAACCTCTTTCACGCATCCAATCGTCATTAAACATTTTACCCACATATCTACTACCAGAATCATGAAATAAAACAACTACCACATCTTCTGGTTTAAAATGTTCTTTTAACTGAAGCACTCCTTTTATTGCAGCTCCGGCAGAATTACCTACAAAAATGCCTTCTTCTAAAGCTAACTTACGTGTATAAACAGCAGCATCTTTATCCGTTACTTTTGTAAAACCGTCAATTAATGAAAAATCTACATTTTTTGGCAAGATATCTTCTCCAATACCTTCTGTAATGTAAGAATAGATTTCGTTCTCGTCGAAAATTCCAGTTTCATGATATTTTTTAAAAACAGAACCATAGGTATCTATTCCCCAAACTTTTACATTAGGATTTCTTTCTTTTAAATATTTAGCTACACCCGAAATAGTTCCTCCTGTACCAACACCAACTACAAAATGTGTAATTTTACCTTCTGTTTGTTCCCAAATTTCTGGAGCTGTTTGTTCATAATGTGCAATCGCATTACTTGGGTTATCGTATTGATTTACATACCAAGCATTTTCAGTTTCAGATGCTAAACGTTTTGACACCGAATAATACGAACGCGGATCGGTAGGTTCTACATCGGTAGGACAAACTACTACTTTTGCACCCACCGCTCTAAGAATATCCATTTTTTCTTTGGATTGTTTATCTGAGATAACACATATTAATTTATATCCTTTTACGATGGCTGCTAATGCTAATCCCATACCTGTATTTCCAGAAGTTCCTTCTATAATTGTACCTCCTGGCTTTAATCTCCCGTCGGCTTCTGCATCTTCAATCATTTTTACAGCCATTCTGTCTTTTACAGAATTTCCTGGATTAAAAGTTTCCACTTTAGCTAAGACTAAAGCCTCTATTTCCTGTGTTAATTTGTTGATTTTTACTAAAGGTGTATTACCAATTGTTTCTAGTATGTTTTTAGCGAATTTCATTTTATTCTATAAATATTGTTTGCAAAGATAGTGTGAATATTATGAATACAAAAATGAAAATGAATAGCTTAGTAACCCTGATGGAAGCGATAGCTTCTTAAACTTGTTTAAGAACTAAAGCGTACAGCAGGAATAAGGATGACAAGGAAGCAACAGTCTTTCGTTACCGATTAACTAAAGAAATTCCAAACGATACCAAAACGCACAATAAAGTCTCGATAAGGATAATTTGGAGCTGAATAAAAATTATAACCTGTCATGGATGAGTTGAAATGTTCTGCTTTTAAGAACAATCTCGCTTGCCTTACTTTTGCATTTATAAAAAAATCAAACATTGGAAAACCACCAATCTTAGTTTCATTTTGAACATAAAACTCACCTAATAAAGGATTATAATCATTTGCATAATATTTAGTGAAATAGTTAAAAACTATTCCTGTTTGTATAAACATTGCTTTTTTGAAAACATGTTCAGAAAAATATAATGAATTTCTAGTTACGAATTGAGGCACATTTAAGGTATTATCTGCATTTACAACGTTTTGATATAAGATTGTATTATCTAATCCAAACTTCCAAACCTTAATATCTTTACTCGCTTTAACTGAAGTGTAAGTTATAGTATTTAAATTTTGAAAAGGTTGTACTTTGAGAGAGGTAATATCATTATTTACATTATCAAAATACAAATAATCGTCTAAAACTATAAATTCTCCTTCTAAATTAATCCATTTTGTATTAGCTAATAATTTAAATTGATTTCTTTTTTCATTGCTAAAATTATTTACCCAATTATAATTTACATAACTACTCTGGTATAAGCTATAATTTAAATTAGGTAAACTTGATATTTTTTGATATTGAAATTGAAATTGATAATCATCATTAATTGTATAATCAAAAGTGGCTTGAACATTTGAAACGGCTTGCTTTGTTATAGCATTTGTTACTAACAGATTTGCTTTAAAATTAGATCCAAAATAAGTATAATTTCCTCCTATGCTATTGATTCTATCGTTTATTGCATTTGGCACTAGTGTATTACCCGAATTATCAAAGACAATGCTTTTATAAAAATAATTATAGGCATTATCATCTATAAAGAAAATTAATTCACCATATTTTTTTGTAGTAAAGCCAACACCTATTTTATTATACAAGTGATTATATCTCGTTTTATTATTTACACCATTTGAATAAGAACTACCAAATCTTGAATTAGCGGTTTTTTGTTCAAAATTAAAAAACTTATATTCATGATTAAATTGATGATAAAACACCAAACTATTTGGATTCTCTTTATTAAGTTTAAAAGAATGATCTACAAAAAAACGATTCCCTTTAAGTAGTGAAGTAGCGTCGTTAAAATAAACATCCAAACGTTCTCTTTCATTAAATGGAGGTTCGCTTAATTCAAATTTGTCCAAATCTTTTATTCCTCCATTCTCTTGATTTGAAATATCTTGTCCGGTAAAATGTGCATTAAGAATATATCTTTTATCTTTAGTAAAATAACTTGATGTGAACCTAAAATTTCCTGAACTTGAAATATTGTTTATATATTTTCCTATAGAACGTAGTCCTTTGTAAGCAATTGAAAAATTAAGATTTGGCTTTGTATTTACTGTTAAAAAGGCATCTAGTGATTGTCCTTGTTCCATAACCGTTTTAAAATACATATCACTTAAAGGTGTTGGAACATTATAATATTTTACATCATTAACTTCTAAATAATTAAAATGCTTTCCCGTAAAACCCATATTAGGCATTACTTGCTTATTCACTAATGAATATTGTAACGTATTATATGTATGTCCTTCGTTTGCAAAAGGCAAAAGTCCAAAAATATCTTTTCGTAAAAGATTAAATTTATATTCCTTCTTTATAGATAAAGTAGTATCTACATAAGTTGTATCTTTTTGAAGTGTATAGATTTTATATAAATCGATTGGTGGTTTTTCAGTCTGAACTTTCTTCTCAGGATTAAAGACCCTAGTAGAATCCAAAACAGTGTTATCTAAATTACTTGCTCTTTTTTGGGAATAAGTTGAAAACACAATTAAAAATAAAGAAATAATCAGATTTTTTTTCATCTTAAATAAATATAGGCAAATGTAAAAGAAAATTAGGGAATAAAAAAAGACCTACTATGTAGTAGGTCTTAAATATTTTATAATTTTTTTAATTTTTCACAAACTTTTTATTGATACTTTTTTCTTTAGAATACAATTTTATATAATATATACC
>NZ_LR733612.1 GCF_902506265.1 Flavobacterium sp. 9AF
GTTATATCCCGATTTTGAAAATAGTAAGGAATATTCAAGAATATTTTTCTTTAATCAAATATTAAATAACTTAAATAATTGCAATCATTTTTCCAATAAAGTAAGTTTTTTTGAAAAGAGAAATAAAGTTAAAGCAGTCTTAAATTCTGATATTTACACCTTTTCAAAACCAGCTTTAAATTTAAGTTCAATTAATTTTCTACTTAAATTTTTAATTCGTTTTAAAAGTTACATTGGAATTGTAATTTTCTATAAATTATATCAAGTATTAAAATGAGAAAGAAAAAAATAGTAATTATTATGAGTGCTTTAAATGGAGGTGGTGCTGAAAAAGTACTTATAGACTATTTACGTAATTTTAATTACTCAAAGTATGAAATCGATTTGTGTTTAGTTATTAATGAAGGAATCTATTTGAAAGATATCCCAAATGAGGTGAATAAGTATTATTTATACCCTAAGTTTTCAATTTTTCCATATAGGATAGAGCATTGGTTTTCTAAATTTTTAAACTGGAATTATTTTCAAAAAAGAAGAGTAGATACTATTTTTAAAAATAAAAAATATGATGCTGTTTTATCTTTTATGGAAGGCACTCCATTAAAGTTTCATCAATACTTTATTAAGAAATCTAAAAGACATATTACTTGGATACATATTGATTTATTTAAATTTCATTATTCTTTGTCTAATTTTAAAAATCCTAAACAAGAGTTAAGTTTATATAACCAAATGAATACTCTTGTTTTTGTGTCAAATGAAAGCGCCAATCAATTTGATAAATTATATCAAGTAAATGCTGAAAAAAAAATAATTTATAATTTAATTGATAAAGCAACGATTTTAAAAGGAATTGATGTGAATGTTAAAAAGAATGATTCTCAGTTAATTAAAATTGTTGCAGTCGGTAGATTAGAAATTCAAAAACGTTTCGATAGATTAATTAACGTAGCTAAATTGTTGAAAGAGCAAGGTTTGATTTTTCAAATTTCTATTATTGGAGAAGGTAGTCTAAGAGAACAACTTCAAAATCAAATTCAAGAAAATAATGTAGCAGATAATGTTAATTTAATAGGATTTGTAAAATCTCCATATAATATAATTAATGAAAATGATATTTTAGTTGTAACTTCAGAAGCAGAAGGTTTTTCGTTAGTTGTTGCAGAAGCATTGTGCTTAGGTAAAGCTGTTGTTTCTACTGCAACAGCTGGTCCTGTTGAATTATTAGAAAATGGCAAATATGGAATTGTTTGTGATCATAATGTTGAGAGTATTTCAAATGCTGTAAAATCTTTAATCATTGATAAGAATCTTTTGATAAAATATCAAGAATTAGCATTACAGCGAAGCGCAATTTTTGATGTAAAAAAATCAATTCAAGAATTTGAAAGTATAATTTGTAATGGATAAAAAAAAGATACTTTTTATTGTTAGCAACATGGAAAGTGGAGGAGTTTCTAAAAGTATGACTTCTTTATTAAATGCTATGGATACAACTCAATATGAAGTAGATATTTTTATAACAAATCCATCAGGTGTTTTTATGGAGTTAATTCCATCAGACATAAATAAAATTGTAGATAAAAGAACACAACTTTTATTGTCTTCTTTTCCGAAAAATTTAGTCAAATTATTAAAAGATGGATTTATTTTAAGTTTTTTTATTCGAATGATTGTAGCTAGCTGTATGGTTTTCAATAAAGCTTATGGTGCATGGATATTATCGCGTTTTATATATAAAATAAATAAAGAATACGATTTGGCTGTTGATTATAATGGACAACATCAATTGTATTATTTAGTTGATTTTATTAAAGCAAAAAAGAAAGTCAGCTTTTTTCATAGTGATTATTCGCAATGGAATTATTATTATGCTATGGATAAAAAATATTATTCGAAAATTGATGAAATATTTACAATTTCTGAGATTTGCGTTACTGCATTAAAAAAATATTTTCCAAATGAAAAACATAAGATAGGTTTATTTGAAAATATTTCTTCACCCATATTAATTGAAAAACTTGCCCATCAATTACAGCCTGATATGGTGGCAAATTCTATTTTATCTGTAGGGCATTTGTCTCTCGCTAAAGGTACAGCATTAGCGTTAGAAGTGGCCTTTATTTTAAAAAATAGAAAAGTTGATTTCAAATGGTATTTTATAGGAGCAGATTCAAAAGATAAAGATTACCTGAAACTTGTTGAAGAGTATAATATTCAAGAAAACATCGTTTTTTTAGGTGTGTTGGTTAATCCATATCCTTATATTAAAGCTGCAAAAATGATAGCACATTTGTCTTATTTTGAAGGTAAATCAATTGCTTTAGATGAAGCTAAAATTATGAAAAAACCTGTTGTTGTAACTCAATTTTCTACAGTTTCAGACCAGTTCAAAGAAGATTTTAATGCTTCAATTTGTGATTTTAATGCTGTCAAAATTGCTGATTCAATAGAAGAATTATTCAATAATAAGGAGTTATGTAATAAATATTCCTCAAATTTGAACTTGGAAAGCATCGATAATAGTAGTGAAATTAAGAAACTATATAAATTAATAGATTAATTTGGACACATTTACGTCACATGATTGGATGGTTTTTTGGAGTTACGGAAGTTTCTTTTTTGCCTTTTTATGCGCTTTTAGATTAATTTTTAATAAAGAACGCACTACAAGTGATATACCTTATTTTCCTTATCAAATCATTTATGTATTAATAGTGTTTATTGCTTTTTATTTTGCTTTAGAACCTATAGTAATGTATTCTGATAAATGGAATTATGAAATGATTTTTAAATCCATTTCTGAAAATGATCCCTATAGGATAAATACAGAAAGCGGATTTTATTTTTATAATAAACTAGTTTCTTTTTTTTCAAATTCAAGCTTTTTTTACTTTTTTGTTACCGCTATGGTTTATTTGTTAGGGTCTATAAAATTTATTAATAAAGTTTTTGATTCTTCAACTAGATATATTGTTTTTGTCGTTATTATTTCTTCACTAGGTTTTTATAATTATGGGACCAATACGATAAGACAAGGGCTTGCTTTAGCTGTATTTTTATATGTTTTTTTTGAAGTAAAATTAAATGTAAAAGTCATTTTGGTATCATTATTAGCAATTCTTTTACACAAAAGTATATTGATTTTAGTAACGATAAACTTTATGTTGAAAATATATAATAGAAAAGATAATTTTATTTCAATATGGATTGTGTTTCTTTTTATATCTTTTGTTTTTGGGAGTGTGTTTGTAGATACTTTTGGAGAATTTTTAATGGATAGTGATCAACGTATGATAAGCTATTTAAACGATACTTTTGAAAATTATCAAACAGGTTTTAGAATAGATTTTTTAATTTATTCTATGATACCTATTGTTTTTGGATGGCTTGTTAAGAAAAGAGGTTTTCAAGATGTGCTATTTGATAAAATTTTTTCTTTATATGTACTTGTAAATGCTATTTGGTTATTAGTAATTACATTACCATTTACAGATCGATTTGCTTATTTGAGTTGGTTTTTAATTCCATTCCTATTTATTTATCCACTTTCTAAAATGGTTGTTTTCAGAAACCAAAATTTTTTTATGGCAGCAATAATTATGTTTTTAGCGACAATAAATTTAATAATTTCTACAAAATAATGATTAGTGTTTTTACAGCAACTTATAATAGAGCACATACTTTAACTAGACTTTACCAAAGTTTATGTAGCCAAAGTTATTTAGATTTTGAATGGATTATTGTTGATGATGGTAGCTCTGATACTACTGAGGAATTAGTAAAACAATGGCAAAATGAAAACAAAATCAAAATTGCTTTTTTAAAACAAAAAAATGGTGGAAAACATAGCGCTTTTAATAAAGGAGTACAACTAGCGAAAGGCAATTTATTTTTTAATGTTGATAGTGACGATTATCTATTGTCTACATCTTTAGAAGTGATTAAAGGTACCTATGAAAATGCTTCTAAAAAGTATAATATTGCGGGAATAGCAGGAAGAAGGATGTACGAAAATGGTACTATAGTAGGTAATCAAAATTTTGACGAATTACTTTCAAATTCTATTGATATTAGATACCAATATGGTGTTATTGGTGATTTAGTTGAAGTTTTTGAGCTTGAGAAATTGAGAGAATTCTCTTTTCCAGAAATTGAAAATGAAAAATTTTGCCCCGAAGCTTTAGTTTGGAATCGTTTGGCTACTAAGTATAATTTGTTTTTTTTTAATAAGGGTATTTATGTAACTCAATATCTGCCAGATGGATTAACTGCTAAAATCACAAAGATTAGAATGGAATCACCAATTGCTTCCATAAATTATTATGGTGAATTAGAGAAATATGATATTCCTTGGTTGCAAAAAATCAAAGCAAATATTAATTTCTGGAGATTTTCTTTTAATTGTCAATCAACACTGTTTAATCACTTTAAAAAGGTAAAAATAATATATACAATTATTGGTTTGCCAATTGGTTTTATGATGTATGTAAAAGATAAATTATCGATATGAAAATTCTTCAAGTCATAAATTCTCTTGCCACTGGAGGTGCAGAAAAATTAATTTTAGATACAATTCCTCTATATATTCAACAGGGAATTGAAGTTGATGTTTTGTTACTTTGGGATAATGATTGTATGTTTACTAAAGAACTAGAAAAACTAAATTGTTCCAAAATTTATATCTTAAAGAAATCATCCAATTATAAAGATATTTATAAGTTGTCTCATGTTTTTAAAATAGCTAAAATTTTAAAAAAGTATGATTTAGTA
The DNA here is from genome assembly GCF_902506265.1 of Flavobacterium sp. 9AF. Classification (GTDB taxonomy): domain Bacteria; phylum Bacteroidota; class Bacteroidia; order Flavobacteriales; family Flavobacteriaceae; genus Flavobacterium. Next base: position 4,774 of record NZ_LR733612.1, read on the forward strand.
CATGTCCATTTATTTCCAGCTCAATATTTTGTTGTTCTAGCTAATATGTTGAATAGAAATAGGGCTAAACTTCTTTTTACAGAGCATAATACTACTAATAAAAGAATTCAGAATAAACTTTTTAAACCTATTGAAAGATTTATCTACAAGCGCTACACTAAACTGATTTGTATTTCTGATGAAATTAAAAACATCTACTCACAATATTTAAAGAATCAAATCGGAAAATTAATTGTCATTCAAAATGGGGTATCTATTGAAACTATAATCAATGCAAAACCTTACAAAAAAACGGTTTTAAATGCTAATTGTTTAGAAAATGATATTGTGTTGCTTCAAGTAGCGGCTTTTAGACCTCAAAAAGACCAATTAACACTTATAAAAGCTATGGAATATCTACCGCCTAATTGTAAGTTGTTTTTAGTAGGTGATGGTGTAAATAGAAAGAAATGTGAGACCTATGTAAACCAGGAGAACTTAAATAATAAAGTTTGTTTTTTAGGTCAGCGTTCCGATATTCCAAGATTATTAAAATCGGTTGATATTATAGTGTTATCAAGTCATTATGAAGGTTTGTCATTGTCTTCTATTGAAGGAATGTCAGCAGGAGTACCTTTTGTAGCTTCTGAAGTCCCCGGTTTAAAAGAAATAGTTGGTAATTATGGTGTTCTGTTCCAAGAAGGTGACCAACAAGACTTAGCAGATAAAATAAATCAATTGTTGATGAATGAAGCACATTATTTGGAAATTGCCACTTCATGCCTTGAAAGAGCTAAAGAGTTTGATATAAATATTATGGTTCATAGACATATTGAATTATATACCAAAGTTTATGAAGCCTAAAATTATTCGTATTGCAACAGTAGCGATGTCTTTGAATATCTTATTAAAAGGACAGCTAAAGTATTTGAATCAATTTTTTGATATAAAAGCCGTTTCAGGGTATGATGCCGATTTGGAAATGGTGAATGAAAGGGAAGGTGTGGAAATTATAAATTTGAAAATGGAGCGTAAGATCACTCCAATTAAAGACTTTATATCCTTACTAAAATTGTATTTTTTATTCAAAAGAGAAAAACCAACAATAGTACATTCCATAACACCTAAAGCAGGGTTGCTAAGCATGATTGCTGCTAAATATGCTGGTGTGCCTATTCGTATGCATACTTTTACAGGATTGATTTTTCCTAGTAAAAAAGGACTAATGAAAAAAGTACTAATAGTAATGGACAAAATACTTTGTTATCATGCTACTCATGTTTATCCCGAAGGCAAAGGAGTTCAGATGGACTTGATAAAATATAAAATAACGCATAAACCTTTAAAAATAATTGCTAACGGTAATGTTAATGGTGTCGATTTGGATTATTTTAATCAGAATAAAATTTCTACAAACGAAAAAAATGAGTTATTAAGTAATTTAGATATAAAAGAAAATGATTTTGTCTTTTTATTTGTTGGTCGTTTGGTAAAAGATAAAGGAATTAACGAATTAGTAACAGCCTTTGCAAAAAGTCAAGATGAAAGTGTTAAACTAGTTTTAGTTGGTCCTTTTGAGCACGATTTGGATCCATTACTTCCAGAAACCTATTTGGAAATTAAGAATAATAAGAATATTATTTCTGTTGGCTTTCAGCAAGATGTAAGACCTTATATGGCAATTAGTAATGTTTTAGTTTTTCCTTCCTATAGAGAAGGTTTTCCAAATGTAGTCCTTCAAGCAGGAGCTATGGAATTGCCTGCAATTGTTTCTGATATTAATGGTTGTAATGAAATTATTACTCATAATAAAAATGGAATTATCATTCCCGTTAAAAATTCTGATGCTATCTTTGCAAGTATGATAGCAATAAGAGAAGAAAAATTATATCAAAGCTTGAAAAATAATTCAAGAGAAAAAATTATAAATCAATTCGACCAAAATGTAGTTTGGCAAGCATTACTTGAAGAATATAATAAAGTCATTAATAATGTATAAAAACTTTTTCAAAAGAACAATAGATTTTTCTTTTTCCTTATTAGGATTTATATTCTTGAGTCCTGTTTTTATCATAATCACTATAAGTTTATTTTTTGCCAATCAAGGCAAGCCTTTCTTTTTTCAAAAGCGGCCAGGTAAAAATGAAAAAATCTTTCAGATTATAAAATTCAAAACTATGAATGATAAGAAAGATGCAAACGGCAATTTATTGTCTGATCAAGAGCGACTAACTAAAATAGGCTTATTTGTAAGAAAAACTTCACTAGACGAAATACCTCAGTTGCTTAATGTAATTATAGGCGATATGAGTTTAATTGGACCTAGACCTTTACTGGTTCAATATTTACCTTTGTATAATGATTTTCAAAAGCAAAGACATTTAATTAGGCCAGGAATAACAGGTTGGGCACAAATCAATGGTAGAAATGCCATCAGCTGGAATCAAAAATTTGAATATGATGTATGGTATGTTAAAAATTATAGTTTTTTACTCGATTTAAAAATAGTATTTTTAACCATAAAAAAGGTTTTTGTAAGAGAAGGTATTTCTCAAGAAGGTGTAGCGACAATGGAAGTTTTTAAAGGTAATGTATAAATAATGGAGTCAAACTATTATATTTTTGGAGCAAGTGGACATGCAAAAGTGGTGTTAGATATTTTATTCTCTAAAAATTATCAAATTAAAGCGATAGTTGATGATAATCCTAAAGTTGAAGATTTATTTTCAATTCCTGTTTTAAAAAATGAAAACATTCCACTTTCGGAATATTCAAAATTTGTGATAGCTATTGGTAATAATGCAATTAGAAAAGAGATCGTAGAAAAATCAACTTATAATTATTTTACTGCTATTCATACAAAAGCTTGTGTTTCTGAATTAGCAACCATTGATGAAGGAACCGTAGTAATGCCAAATGCAGTGATAAACGCAGCGACTAAGGTAGGAAAGCATTGTATTATAAATACAGCAAGTGTGGTTGAACATGATTGTGTTATATCCGATTTTGTACATATTTCACCTAATGCTTCTCTTGCAGGTAATGTTATTGTTGCAGAAGGAGCACATATTGGTATTGGCGCAAGTATTATACAAGGCATTACTATTGGAAAATGGGCTACAATTGGGGCTGGAGCTGTAATTATTGATAACATCCCTGATTATGCAGTAGTTGTTGGAAATCCAGGTAAGATAATTCGATACAATGAAAATGAATAAAAAAAGAATTTTTGATTTAGTATTAGCTATTATCGCTTTGCTAATAGTATCATGGATTCTTTTAATTTGTATTGTATTAGCTACAATTGATACAAAATCGTTTGGTTTATTTTTGCAAAAAAGAATTGGTCAATATGGTAACCCATTTCTCATTCTAAAAATAAAATCGATGCACGATGAATCTAAGAAAGTAACTTCTTTCGGCCGTTTTTTAAGGAAATCTAAAATTGATGAGTTACCGCAACTAATTAATATTTTAAAAGGAGAAATGAGTTTTGTGGGACCAAGACCTGATATACCAGGTTATTACGATCAGTTAAAGGGTGAAGCTAAAAAAATTCTTGAACTTAAACCGGGTCTAACCTCAGAAGCTTCTATAAAATATGCCAATGAAGATGCTATTTTAAGTCAGCAGGAGAATCCACTTTTGTATAACGATACAGTTTTGTTTCCAGATAAGGTAAAAATGAACTTAGAATACTACTATAAGCGAAGTATTTTAGTAGATTTGCAAATAATTTTAAAAACTATTTTTAAAAGATGAAACCAGAAAAAATTTGGCTTTCTTCTCCACACATGGGAGGAAACGAACAAAAGTTTATTGAAAAAGCCTTTGAAGAAAATTGGATTGCTCCATTAGGGCCAAACGTAACTGGTTTTGAGGAAGATTTACAAAAATATTTAGGAGAAGATTCATATGTTTCTGTTTTGAGTTCAGGTACTGCTGCAATTCATTTGGGATTAATTCATTTAGGAGTTGGACTTGGTGATGAGGTTATTTGCCAAACATTTACATTTTCAGCTTCTGCAAATCCAATTGTTTATTTAGGTGCAACTCCTGTTTTTGTTGATAGTGAAGAAGAAACTTGGAACATGTGTCCTATTGCCTTAGAAGAGGCTATTAAATCAAGAATTGAAAAAGGTAAAAAACCAAAAGCAATTATTGCAGTTCATTTATACGGTATGCCTTTTAAAGTGGACGAAATTCTACAAGTCGCTCAAAAATATGATATTCCCGTTTTAGAAGATAGTGCAGAAGCGTTAGGAAGTACTTATAAAAAACAAAAATGTGGCACTTTTGGGACCATATCCATTTTATCATTTAATGGAAACAAAATTATCACCACTTCTGGAGGAGGAGCATTGGTAACCAAACAAAAAGAAATAAAAGAAAAAACCATTTTTTTAGCTACACAAGCTAGAGATAACGCTCCACATTATCAGCATTCTCACATAGGTTATAACTATAGGATGAGTAATATTTGTGCAGGCATAGGAAGAGGTCAAATGGAAGTTTTAGATTTGCATGTTGAAAAAAGAAGAGCGATGCATCAATTTTATAGTGATTTTTTTGCATCAAATAGCGAAATTTCAATTTTAAAAGAACCTAATTCTGATTTTTATTCGAATCATTGGTTAAGTGCAATTATATTGCCAAATTATGCTACTAGAGAAGCATTGCGTTTAGCCTTTGAAAAAGAAAATATTGAAACTCGACCGCTTTGGAAACCCATGCATTTACAACCTGTTTTTAAAGAGTGTTTGTTTTTTGGTAAAAATACTGCTGAACAATTATTTGAAAAGGGACTTTGTTTACCATCTGGATCAAATTTAGAAGAGGATAATAAAGAAAGAATTACTGAAGTTATAAGATGCTTTTTTTAGTACCTTTGCAATTATAATGAAGTAAGAATTAATGATAAAATTAAACGAAAAGTTGTTTTCAATAGGATATCTACCAAGGTGGATTATTTTTTGTATTGATATATTTATTCTTATTCTTGCTAATTTATTAACATATGTTATTTTAATTAGTTTAACATTAGAATTTTATAAAACAATTTCTTTAACAAATCAATATCTAATGATATTGATTGTAAATATTATATTTTTTAGAGTTTTTAGGACTTTCTCGGGTATTATTAGGCATTCCACATTTATAGATGCAGTTAAAATATTTTTTGCTAGTTTTTGCTCATTTCTAGTTTTAAGTATTTTAAATTATGGTAGTTTTTTTGTATTTCAAAAAAAGATATTCCTTTTTCCAGGGTTAATTATCAGTTTCGTATTATCCTTTACATTTCTATTTTTTTTTAGACTAATTGTAAAGTTTGCATTTGAGATTAATACTACTGATACAAAGAGTTTGATAAGAACTGTTGTTTATGGTTCCGATGCGAATGCTATAGCAGTTGCGAATGCTGTTAAATATGAAATACCCACTCGATTTAAAATTGTCGCTTTCTTAGATAAATCGAGATACAATAAGTCTAAAAGCATTTTAGGGTTGCCTATTTTGTATAAAAATAAAAAGGCTTCTGTTTTATTGCGTTCTATGGGAGCAAAAGCGTTAATTCTTGCAGAAAAATCATTAACAAAAGAAGAGAAAATCAAAATTGTAGATGATTGCTTAGAGAATAACATAAAAGTGTATGTCGTTCCAATTATTTCTGATTGGGAAAATAAAAGTGAAATTTCTAAAAAAATTAAAAACTTTGAAATTCAAGACTTATTAGAAAGAAAACCTATTGTTTTAGATAATAAATTAATTTCAAAACAAATTTCAAATAAAGTCATCCTTATTACGGGTGGCGCAGGTTCTATAGGGAGCGAAATTGTTTGGCAAGTACTTGAATTTAATCCTGAAACGATAATTATTTTTGATCAAGCAGAATCGCCATTGCATAAATTGTGTATTGAGATTTCAAAATTTGAAAAAACGACTAACATTATTCCTGTAATAGGTGATATTAGAAATAAAGCCGTTTTGAAAAAACTATTTGAAAAATATCAACCTAATATGGTTTACCATGCTGCTGCATATAAGCATGTTCCTTTAATGGAAGAAAACCCATCAGAGGCAATTTTTACCAATGTTTTAGGAACAAAAAATTTAGCAGACTTATCGTTAGAATATAACGTGAAGAAATTTGTTATGGTTTCTACAGATAAAGCGGTGAATCCAAGTAATATAATGGGGGCAAGTAAGAGAATTGCAGAAAAATATGTGCAATCTTTATATTTCAAATTTAAAAATGATGAAAAGAAGATTACTAAATTTATCACTACTCGTTTTGGTAATGTTTTAGGTTCTAATGGTTCTGTAGTTCCTCTATTTACAGAGCAAATTCAAAAAGGAGGACCAGTAACGATTACACATCCTAAAATTATTCGCTATTTTATGACTATTCCTGAAGCATGTCAATTAGTGCTTGAAGCTGGTTCAATGGGAAAAGGTGGTGAAATTTATATTTTTGATATGGGCAAACCCGTAAAAATAATAGACTTAGCCAAAAAAATGATTCAATTAGCGGGTTACGAACCTTATAGAGATATTGATATAGAAGTGGTAGGACTAAGGCCTGGTGAAAAATTATATGAAGAATTATTAAATGATGCTGCTAAAACATTACCTACGCATCATGATAAAATTATGATTTGTCAGGAAATGCATGAAAACTACGAAGAAAATCTTATTAAGATAGCTAATTTGATTGACCTGAGTAAGTATTCGAGCGATATAGAAATTGTGTCAGAAATGAAACAAATTGTGCCAGAATTTAAGAGTATGAACTCCATTTATGAATGTTTAGATAAGTAATTTAATTTTATCTATTCTATATTTGCAAAAAAATAACTCTCAGAATGAAATATTTTACAAAATTTTTTTATGTCGTAATTGTATTAAGTTTGTTTTCCTGTGCTTCAAGAAAAAAAATAGTGTATTTACAAAACGCTAGTACAGAATCAAATAATCATTCTTATGAGCCTTATTTGCAATCAGATGATGTCCTTTTAATTATTGTCTCATCTGAAAACCCTGAAATAGCTGCACCATATAATTTGAAAAGCGTTTCTATACAAGGTAACTCTGAAGAAGCTATAAATTCCGAAAGACAACAAACTTATATTATCGATAATAACGGGAATATTGAATTTCCAATTCTTGGAACAATGCATCTAGGAGGTCTTACGAAAACACAAGCAGTTCAAAAAATTAAAAATGAATTAAAAGAACATGTGACTGATGCAGTTGTTAATATGAGAATTCTTAATTTTAAAGTATCAGTTTTAGGAGAAGTAAATAAACCAAGTAGTTACAATGTTAAAAGCGAAAGAATTACATTGTTAGAAGCACTTAGTTTAGCTGGAGATTTAACAGTTTATGGAAAAAGAAACAATATTTTGTTAATTAGAGAGCAAAATGGAACTAAAATTTTAGAGAGAATAGATATTACTAAAAGTGATTTTATTAATTCTGAGTATTATTATTTAAAACAAAATGATGTAATCTACGTAGAGCCTAATAAAACTAAAATTAACTCCTCATCAATTGGTCCAAATATTACAGTAGGTATTTCCGCTTTGTCACTTATTGTAACGATTATTGCTTTAACAACTAGATAAAATGCAAAATTTACATTCAACAGAAAATACAATTAATCAAAGTAACTTTAACATTAAAGAAGAAGTTGTAAAATATATAAAGCATTGGAAATGGTTTGCACTTGGACTTTTTATTTCACTTATGTGCGCATATCTTTATTTAAGATACACTGTAGCCAATTATAAGGCAGTAACAACAATTTTAGTTAAAGACGACCGAAAGGGAAATATGGTGTCTGAACTTTCTGCTTTTTCCGATTTAGGATTAATTACTAATATGAAAAGTAATGTGGATAATGAAATTGAAGTTGTTAAGTCTAGAACACTTGTTGAATCCACTATAAAAGACTTAGAATTAAATATCTCTTATTTTACACAAGGAAGAGTGAAATGGGAAGAATTGTATAAAAAATCGCCCATTAAAATTATTGTTGTTAAACAAAATAATGATTTTGGTAATCACAATCATTTTTATAGAATTGAAAATGTAACTAATGAATCTTTCTCCATTTTTGATAATTCTGATACAAAAATGGGGACATACAAATATGGAAATGAATTTAAAATAGAAGATAATAAATTTATTGTTTTAATAAATGCACCAGAATTTGTTAAAAATAACTACAATGTTGGTGTTCAGATTAATCCAATTAGTCAAATCGCTGAAAGTTTTAAAAGTAGATTAAATGTTGCGCCCTTAAGTAAAAACACAAGTGTTATTGAACTAAGTATAATAGACCCTGTTAAAGAAAAAGCCGAAGATTTTTTAAATGCATTAGTCATTAATTATAACAACGATGCTATCGAAGATAAAAAATATATCTCAGAAAACACTTCAAAATTTATTGAACAAAGACTAAGTATTATTTCTGAAGAATTACAAGATGTAGAAAAGGATAAAGAAGTTTTTAAAAAAAATAATAAGATAACAGATGTTGTTTCAGAAGCGGAACTATACTTAGAAAACGCTAGCGATTTTGAAAGAATGCAGATAGAAAATGCTACCCAACTTAGAGTGGTAGAAACTATGATAAAGTATGTAAATTCTTCAGATACAAAAGAACTCATACCTGTAAATATTATAGGACAAGAACAAGGAGCAAGTCAATTAATTTCGGAATATAATGCATTAGTATTACAAAAAAATAAACTTTTAAAAACGGCTGGTGAAAAAAATATTCTAGTACAAAATTTAGACGCAAAGATTAATGCGTTAAGAGGTAGTGTAAGCTCAAGCTTAAATCAATTAAAATCATCTTTGCAAATTAAAAGAAATGATTTGTCTAGACAAAATGCCATTTTAAGTGGAAAAATTTCTCAAATTCCATCTCAGGAAAGAAATTCAAGAGATATAGATAGAAAACAAAATATAAAAGAATCTCTATATTTATATCTTTTACAAAAGAGAGAAGAAACCGCTATTTCACTGGCAGTAACCGCCCCAAATGCGAAAGTAATTGATGCTGCAAAAGCTTCAAAAAATCCAGTTTCTCCCAATAGAAAAATGATTTATTTAGGAGCTCTATTCTTAGGAATTTTAATCCCTTTTGGGATATTGTATTTGATTGATTTATTTGATACTAAAATAAAATCACGTTTTGATTTAGAAAAGAATACAACGATTCCATTCTTAGGTGAAATACCAAAATTGGAAAATAATCAATTGATTATCGATAGTACAAGTAGGACAAGTACAGCAGAAGCAATCCGAATTGTGAGAACTAATTTAGAATTTTTATTGACAACTGTACCTGAAAATGAAGCAAAAATAGTTTTCTTAACTTCTACTTATCCAAAAGAAGGGAAAACATTTATATCTGTTAATTTGGCTTCAACAATAGCGCTTTCAGAAAAGAAAGTATTATTAATAGGACTCGATATTCGTAATCCTAAATTAGATGAATACTTAAAACTAAGTGCTAAAGGAGTTACCAACTTTTTATCATCTAAAGAGAATAATAATATTAATGAATTTATAACTAAAATAGAAGGTTTTAAAGATTTATATGCATTGCCTGCGGGTATTATACCACCTAATCCAGCTGAATTATTGATGAATAAAAAAGTAGGTGATATGTTTGCCGAACTTAAAAAAGAATACGATTACATTATTGTGGATACTGCACCAGTTAGTTTAGTTACAGATACATTATTAATCGCTAAATACGCAAATGCATTTATCTATGTAACAAGAGCTAATTTCTTAGATAAAAGAATGTTAGAATTACCAGAACGCTTGTATAAAGAAAAGAAATTACCTAACATGTCCATCTTAATTAATGATACCGAAATCAATACTAGTTATGGTTACGGTTACGGTTATGGTTATGGGCAAACGATGGAGAAGAAACCGTGGTATTCACTATCGTCTATTTTTAAGAGATAAGATAGATTTGTTACTCAAAAAATAGATTATTCTGCATAGCGTTTTCTAATTTTTCTAACGACTTTATAATTACTTTATCTTTAAATGATAAAATGTGGTTTTTATGATGAATATCCGAACCTGTAAAATTAATTAAATCTTGGGTTAATAATTTTTCAGCAATCAGACTAACTTCTTTTCCATAGTAACCCACGGTTGAAAGTAAGTTCAATTGAAATAAACATCCGGCTTTTTTTAATTTTTCATATTGAGAAAAGTTGGAATGAAAGAATGTATATCTTTCTGGATGAGCTAAAACGGGTTGGTAACCTTTTAGTTGTAATTCGAAAAGAATTTCAAAAAGTTGAATAGGAGCATTTAGATAAGACATTTCTACTAAAACATAATTGTTTTTAAGAGTTAATAACGGCTCTTTTTCAAAACGATTTACAAAACTTTCATCCATAAAATATTCTGAAGCACATGCCACTTGAAGACGGTAACTCTCATCAGGTAATTCTTTTTCAACTTTTGATAAGCTGCCTTTAATTGAATCACTAGTATTATCCCAAATAGTATTCATAGTATGCGGAGTAGCAATAGCTTTTTTAAAACCAAAACTTAACATCTGTTTCATAAGAAATTCAGAATCATCAATAGTTTTTGCTCCATCATCGATACCTGGTAAAATATGCGAATGAATATCTACATAAGAATCAGGTATAATTTCGTATAATTTCGGTTTAGATTTAAATAAGGAGAACATAATAGCAATTTTTTTTGCAAAAATAAGTTTATTACATAAATAAAATAGATTAAGTAGCTTATAAAACTTCCTAAATTATATAAAATAGTTTATTTTTGGAGCAATTCTAATAAAAGATCCCAATCTATATGAATAAACCAGAGCAGTTTGCTGAAGAATGGTTATTTGAGATAAGACCTAAAAACAACTTTTTATCTTTAAACTTAAAGGAAGTTTGGAGATATAGAGACTTATTATTTCTTTTTGTAAAAAGAGATATTGTTACCGTTTATAAACAAACGGTTCTTGGACCGCTTTGGTATTTAATACAACCTTTATTTACAGCCATTACATTTACTATAATTTTTAATAATGTTGCAGGAATTGAAACAGGAAATATACCTTCCTTTTTATTTAATTTATCTGGAATTATAATCTGGAATTATTTTGCAACTTGTTTAACCGAAACATCTGATACATTTAAAAAAAATGCTGCCATTTTTGGGAAAGTCTATTTTCCAAGGGTTATTATGCCTCTTTCTATTGTTATTACTAACTTGGTTAAATTAGGAATCCAATTACTCATTTTTATTAGTTTTTATGTTTATTATTTATGTAAAGGAATGCCTAATGCAATTTCTGAAACAATTTTGCTTTTTCCCTTTTTAGTAATTGTAATGGGATTTTTAGGACTAGGATTAGGTATGATTATTTCTTCTTTGGTTACTAAATATCGCGATTTAACTTTTTTAGTCACTTTTGGAGTACAGCTATTAATGTATGTATCAGCGGTAATGTATCCTATGGCTTTAATTCAGAAAAAATTACCTCAGTGGGGGTGGATAATAGAATACAATCCTTTAGCATATGTAGTTGAAACGTCTCGATATATTTTATTAAGAGAAGGTAATTTGTCCTATTTCGGACTCCTTTACACACTCGTTTTTACTATTGTAATATTCTTGTTTGGATTAGTTATTTTCAATCAGACAGAAAAAAAGTTCATAGATACGGTTTAGGAGAGTTGTGAGTTATGGGTTTTGCGAAATACTATTTTAATTTATGAGTGAAAAAAAGTCGTATAAGGATTTAGAAATATATGTATTGTCATTGGAATTGTTTTTTAATATTCATTCTTTAAGTTTGCAATTGCCTAAATATGAGCTATATGAATTGGGAAGTCAACTGCGAAGATCTTCAGATAGTATCGTTTCTAATATAGTGGAAGGATATGGACGTAGAAGATATAAAGCTGATTTTATTCGGTTTTTAGTGTTTTCACATTCAAGCTGTTTAGAAACGATCAATCATATTCATAAAATTAGTATTCTTTATCACGACTTAAAATCAAATTTTGAACCGTATATTGAAAAATATGAGTTGTTAGGAGGGAAAATTTTCAACTTTATTAAATATGTTGAACAGAATTGGAATGAGACAAACTCATAACCCAAAACTCATAACCTAGAAAGAATGAAAAATATCATATTAAAAGTTGAAAATATTTCGAAACAATATCGATTAGGTGTTGTAGGAACCGGAACGCTTAGTCATGATTTAAATCGCTTTTGGCATAAAATAAGAGGAAAAGAAGATCCTTATTTAAAAGTAGGTGACACCAATGACAGAAGTACAAAAGGGAATAGTGAATACGTTTGGGCGTTACAAGATATTAACTTTGAAGTGGAACAGGGAGAAGTGCTTGGGATTATTGGAAAAAATGGAGCTGGGAAATCTACATTGTTAAAAATATTATCTAAAGTAACCTCACCAACTACAGGTTCTATAAAATCCAAAGGAAGAATTGCTTCCTTGTTAGAAGTGGGAACAGGTTTTAATCCTGAATTAACGGGTAGAGAAAATATTTACTTAAATGGTGCTATCTTAGGAATGACCAAGAAAGAAATAACTTCAAAATTAGATGAGATTATCGAGTTTAGTGGTTGTCAGCGTTATATAGATACACCTACGAAAAGATATAGTAGTGGAATGACAGTTCGTTTAGCCTTTGCAGTAGCCGCTTTTTTAGAACCTGAAATCTTAGTGGTTGATGAGGTTTTAGCTGTAGGAGATGCTGAATTTCAAAAGAAAGCCATTGGTAAAATGCAAGATATTTCAAGAGAAGGTGGTAGAACAGTTTTGTTTGTTAGTCATAACATGGCTGCAGTTAAAAGTTTGTGTACTAGAGGTGTTTTAATTGAAAAAGGGCAAATTGTTGCCAATGGAGATATTGATGAAATCATTTATAGATATATAAATTCTGGAATCGAAAATGATATAAATGGTGTTGTAGAATTTGAACAGGATAATAAGCCAGTATTCATAAATAAAATATCTATTGAAGAGATCGATTTACAGAATAATTTTACTTTGACTAGTCGATTAAAAATGGGGGCAAAAATGAGATTAAATTACGCTATTAAAGTAACAAAGCCTGTTTTAAATTTTAAAACCAGTGTAATTATAAAAACAGCATCAAATATTGTAATTGCATCGATTAGAAGTCATGAAATGATTAATGAAAATTTGATGTTCGAAAAAGATAGCCAAGTTTCTTTATATATCAATGATTTAAAATTAATGCCTGGCGATTATTATATCACTATAGCAATTGCTGATACACATGGGCCACTACAGATACTTGAAAATTGTTTTACTTTTTCAATTATTGAAGACGATGTTTTTAAAACAGGGAGAATACCTAAAGGAAACAATATAATTTATTCTAATGCAGAATGGGAATTAAATTAAAAATAAAAAAATGGATTTCTAGAAAATTATCAACTATTTTAGCTTATTCGCATACACCACCATATACAATTTCTAGCAATAGCAAAGTTGAAGCTGGTGTTGAAAGTTATCATAATGGGAATCTAATAGTTAAAGGTAAGGGGCTTTTTAAAATTGGTAATTATTGTGCTCTTGGACAGGATATAAAAATTATTTTATCAAATCATGTTTATAATTATCCGTCTTTGCAGTACAATTTTTACAGAAAAAGATTCAATGAATTACCTTATAAGATGGATAAAGGAAACATAACTATAGGTAGTGATGTTTGGATTGGAGATAATGCAATATTATTGCCAAATATAACTGTAGGAAATGGAGCAATTATTGGAGCTGGTGCAGTAGTAACAAAAGACGTTCCAGATTTTGCAATCGTTGGAGGTAACCCTGCTAAAATTATAAAATATAGATTTAGTGAAGCTCAAATAATTGAAATTAACAATAAGAAATGGTGGAATTGGGATAATGAAAAAATTATTAAAAATAGGGACTACTTTTTTAAATCTCTTGATGAGTAATCAACCAAGAGTCTACTGGTGGTCAATGATTTATGAAAAAAAGTCCAATGTTGAAAATTTTGGTGATTATTTGACTCCTTATTTAGTAGAAAAATTAACTGGTAAAAAACCGATCTTGTTTTCTCCAAAAAGTAAGTTCGCTAGATTTTTTAAGCATAGTTTGATGGTGGGTAGTATAATTAGTAGATCAAATAATAAAACGTTGGTTTGGGGAAGTGGAATTATTAAGAAAGATGATCAAATCAAAGGTGGTAACTTTTTACTGGTAAGAGGACCAAAAACAAGAAAGAGACTAGAAGAGTTGGGATTAAAATTTACTACTAGGTATGGTGATCCTGCCATTATTTTACCTAAATTATATTCTCCTAAAATTGAAAAAAAATATGAAATAGGTATTATTCCTCATTTTTTTCACTATGAGGAATTAATATCTAATTATAAAAATGATGGTTCAGTATTCTTTATTAATCTTTTGACTAATGATATTGAGGAGGTTATAAAACAAATTCTTTCATGTAAAAAAATTATATCTACTTCTTTACATGGAGTCATTGTATCACATACATATAAAATTCCTGCTATATGGTGGAAATATGCTCATTTAAATGGTGATGATATTAAATTTTATGATTACTTTGAATCTGTAAATTTGAATGTGACTAATAATTATCAACAATATTCTTTAGAGGAAGTAATAAAAATAGCAGATTATTATTTGCCTGAAGATGAAATAGTAATGCAAGTAAGAAAAGATATTTTGGAAACTTTTCCTTATAAAATTAAAAAATTAAACTTTGAACTCTAAACAAATCAAATACTTATTCAAATTATATCTTAATGCATTTTTTTCAAAATGTCTTTACGTTTTATATGTTAAGAATAATCCAGTTATAATTAAAGATATAGAGTATAATTTAGAACATCGAAAAATTAAAAAGAAAAATGGTTTATTTAAAAATTTTTCTCATTTAATGATCCATTATCCAGAATTTGTGTTTGTTTTTTTTAAAAGAATTAATAAGAATGGAGGATTCTTTTATTGGTTTTATAATAATCAAACTTTCTGTTGTAAAATATTTTCAAGTACCACTATTGCTGGTGGTATAGTTTGTTATCATCCATTTGCAAGTGTAATTAATGCTAAAGAAATTGGAGAAAATTTTGTTTTTAGAAACAGTATTACGATAGGGAACAAAAACAATGATAATTCCCAAATACCTACAATTGGAAACAATGTTGAAATTGGTGCAAATGCCGTAATTATTGGTAGAATTACTATTGGGGATAATGTTATTATTGGTGCAGGAGCAATAGTAACTAAGAATATCCCTTCAAATTCTATTGCATATGGTAATCCTTTAATAATTAAAGATAGAATAAATGTCTAAAAAACTATCAATAATTACACCTCATAAAGACGATATTGATGGACTTTTTTCAATTTTTAAAATGTTATCCAATCAAACGTCAAATTATTGGGAATGGATAATTATTGACGATTTTTCTTCTGAAAAAAACCGATTAATATTAAGAGATTTTGAATCTAATCTTCTTGATGATAATGTAAAAGTTATTTTCAATAAAGAGAATTTCGGCCCATCGAAATCAAGGAATACAGGTGTTTTTTATGCTACATGTCAAAATATTATATTTTTAGATTCTGACGATGAAATTACTCCAAAATTTGTACAACACAGATTAATAACAGTAAACGATTTTACCGTTTTTTTGAATTTTAAAATTAAAGATAAAAATGGACAAATTGGAAGCTTTTCTAATATTAATACTGATTTTTTGACTAATTTTTTAAAAGCTAAATTTTCTTGGCAAACTACTGCAGTATTATGGAATAAAGATTTTTTGCAATCGATTAATCTATTTAACGAAGAATTAATACTACTAGAAGATATTGAATTGGTTATTAAAGCATTGTTTATAAGTAAAAATTTTAAAGTACTTTATGATAATGAGGTAGATTATTATTATTATTTAAAGCCTATTGATATAAAAAAAAGGAATATTCAAAAAGTGGCTACATCAGTTGATATATTAGTAAATTCACTTTGTAATAATAAAAATTTAAATCTTTCAAAAAGCGAATTAAAATTTCTAAGCAGTTATTATTATCTTTCAGTAAAATATATTTTTAGATCTAAAGAATATGGTAAAATAAAATTTGTTTATGGCAATTTAAATACTATTTTTAAAAATAAATGCATTAACTATAAAGAGTATATATTGGGTAACATAATTTTAAAATTATTTTCGCTCAGATTAATAAAAGATACTATATTCTTAAGGATAAATAGATACCTATATAAAAAATAATATGGATAGACTAACGGATCAAGATTATTGGGAAAAATATTATTCAAAAGCCATTACCCAAAAAAGTCAAATTTCAACAGTAGTTTCGGAATATGATAAATATTGGGATATTTTGATAAATCAAAATGATAATAAGGAAAAAAAAACAATTATTGAATTAGGAGGTTATCCAGGAAGATATTTGGCTTATCTAGCTGATAAATATAATTTAACTCCTACTTGTTTAGATTTTAATTCAGATACCATTAAAATTAAAGAAAGTATGACTGCTTTTGGAATTGAAGATTATAAAATTATTCAGGCAGACATCTTAAATTTTATCCCAACAGAAAAATACGATATTGTAATATCAAACGGTTTTATAGAGCATTTTGAGGATTTTAAAACTGTTTTAAATAATCATTCGAACTATTTAAAAAAAGGGGGAACTATGCTTGTAATGATTCCAAATAAAAGATGGCTAAGGAAGTGGTACGGTTATTTAGTAGATTATGAAAATTTAAAAGCACATAATTTAAGATGTATGTCAAAAAATACATTTAAAGATTTCGCACAAAAAAATAATTTAATTTTAATTGAAAATACTTTTTTTGGAGGATTTCCGTTTTCCGTGCATCAAAAATTAAATTTTTTTCAAAAAATAGTTTACAATGCTACAAGAGCAATTTTTAAAAAAGCAAATCCTTTTCTAAAAAGAAACCCATCTGCTTTTTACAGTAGTTCCTTAATTTCTATTTACAAAAAAAATGAAGACTAAAATACTTTATACTATTCCAAATTTTGACACAGCTGGAAGCGGTAAAGTGCTATACGATTTAGCCAAAGGACTAAATAAAGATAAATTCGAGGTCATTATTGCATGTTCTAATAATAAAGGAGCGTTTTTTAAAGAAGTTGAAAATTTGGGATTGCCAATATTTATTAAGCCAATAACAAAACCATTACGCCCTTATTATTCTTTTTTATTTAGATTAAAAGAGGATATAAGTTTTATAAAAAAACATAAGATTGATATTGTTCATTCTTGGCATTGGAGTAGCGATTGGTCTGAAGTATTAGCTGCCCGATTAGGCGGAGCTAAATTTATTTATACTAAAAAAGCAATGACTTGGGGTAATATTCATTGGAAAATAAAAAGTTATCTAAGCAATTTTATTATTACTATTAATGACGAGATGAAAAATTATTTTCCAAATAAGAGTTCTCAAAAATTAATACCCCTAGGATTAGATACAAATTATTATGATCCCAATTTATTTGTACAAAAAAAGGATAATTCCACTTTTAAAATAATAACAGTTGCTAATTTGGTTCCAGTAAAAGGAATAGAAGTGTTAATTAATGCTGTTAAATTGATTAATAATAAAAATATTTATCTTGAGGTTGTGGGAGATGATAGATCAACATATGCCTCAGATTTAAAAAAAAAGGTTATTGCTCTTGGATTAGAAAACCATATCTCTTTTTTAGGAAAACATAATGATGTGAGACCTTTTCTTGCTCAAGCAGATTTGTATGTAATTCCTACTTTAAATGAAGGACGTAAGGAAGGAATGCCTATGGCTTTAGTAGAAGCTATGTCTATGGGGAAATCTGTTTTGGGTTCAGATATTTCTGGAATAAATTATGTTTTAAAAGACTTTAAAAACTTATTGTTTGAAGCAAAAAATGAAAAACAATTGGCAGAAAAAATTAAGGAATGTTTTCAAATGACTATGGAAGAAAGAGTAAATTTAGGTAATCGATTAAGGCAATATTGTTTGGATAATTTTTCTTATGATGAATTTATAAACAACCATGAAGCATTATATACTAATTTATTAAATTAAAAGTGAAACGTTCTTTTCAAAATCCAATTATTCCTACTTTACCAACTTTTATTGGTGAAAAACAGACACTTAATTATAAAGCAATATGTGTATTTGCTGCTACAGGATTCTTTTTGGATCAAGATACTTATTATAATGAACAAACAGCTCTAAAGCCAGCAACTAATTATATTCTTAATGGAAATAAAATAGAAGATGAAGTTACCTATTTTAAATGGTATTACAATCCTATTGAGAGACCATTGCAACAAATAGTACAAGAGTTTGCTGAATTATTTGAAACAATTATTAAAGAGCAAGTCCAAGACCAAATTGTAATTTTACCTTTGTCAGGAGGATTAGATAGTCGCACACAAGCTGCAGCTTTATATCATTTAGGTAATGAAGTGAACGCTTATAGTTATGAATTTCTAAATGGACATAATGAAACACTTTATAGCGAACAGATAGCAAAAGCATGTGGCTTTTCATTTCAAAAGTGGGTTGTCCCAAAAGGCTATTTATGGGATAAAATTACCGAACTAGCTAAAATTAATAACTGTTATTCAGAATTCACTCATCCTAGACAAATGGCTTTTATTGAAAAGTATGCTCAAATGGGTGATGTTTTTAATTTAGGACATTGGGGAGATGTTTTATTTGACGATATGCATGTTGAAGAAGATTTATCCAATGAACAACAAATTGAAATATTGGTTAAAAAAGTAGTTAAAAAAGGAGGTATAGAATTAGCAAATTCACTTTGGAAATCTTGGAATTTGCAAGGAAATTTTGAAATATATTTGAAGGATAGAATTCGAATCCTACTTGAAAATATAAACATTCCTACAAGTGCCAATGCTCAAATAAGAGCATTTAAAAGCCTATATTGGGCACCAAGATGGACAAGTACAAATTTGTCAATTTTTAAATCGGTAAAACCTATTTCTTTGCCATATTATGATGACAGAATGTGCAAATTTATTTGTACGATTCCTGAAAAGTATTTAAATGGGAGACAAATACAAATTGAGTATTTAAAATTAAGAATGCCTGAGTTAGCCAAAATTACATGGCAAGAAAAAAGACCATTCAATTTATACACATACAAGAATAATAAATTTCCTTATAATTTTCCTTTTAGGGTGCTAGACAAACTTAAACGTATAGTTTCTTCTAAAAAGTTTATTCAACGTAATTGGGAATTACAATTTTTAGGAGAATCAAATGAAAAAGAATTAAAACAATGGTTGTTTGAAAATGATAATTTCAAAAATCTGGTAGAACCACAATTGGTCTTCGAACACTATTCCAATTTTAAAAATAGAGATGCTGTTTATTATTCACATAGTGTAAGTATGCTGTTAACTTTATCTTTGTTTGCTAAAATTAACCAATATGAAAAGTAAAAAGATAGCCATTTATTCAGGTGAAATACCATCTACTACTTTTATTGAAAGATTAATTATGGGTTTAGCAGAATCAAATAATAAAATTTATTTGTTTGGTAAACAAAATAAAAAAATTGACTATCCCAAAAAAGTGAAATTAATTACTTATTCTAATAAAATAAGTAAAGCAATATTATTATTTAAATATACAGTTTTAGTAACTATTTTTAAAAATAAAGACAAAAAGAAATTAGACCAATATATTCAACTTCAGCCAAATAATATTAGGATTAAAAAAATAAAATACTATCCTGTTTTATGGCATAGCCCGGATATATTTCATTTGCAATGGGCTAAAGGTATAGAAGATTGGATGTGGGTACAAGAATTTGGGATAAAATTAGTCTTAAGTTTACGTGGTGCTCATATTAATTATTCACCAATCACCTTTCCTAAATTTAAAGATATTTATATATCTTGTTTTCCAAAGATTGATGGTTTTCATGCTGTCTCAAATGCTATTTCAAAACAATCTCTTTCTTATAAAGCTGATGAAAAGAAAATAAGAACTATTTATAGCGGTTTAAACTTAGATAATTTAAAATATGAAGCTAAAGAGTTTGAAGATTTAACTAAGAATTTATCTATTGTTTCAATTGGACGAACTCATTGGGTTAAAGGCTATAATTATGCATTAGATGGAATGAAACATTTAGATTCTAAAAATATTTCATTCAATTACACAATCGTAGGAATAAATAATGAAGAAGAAATTCTTTTTCAAAGAAATCAATTAAATTTAGAATCTAAAATTTTTTTTAAAAATCAATTGCCATTTCAAGAAGTTTTAGAATTAATTAGAAAAGCACATATTATTTTGCTTCCTAGTGTGGAAGAAGGAATTGCAAATGTAGTTTTAGAAGCTATGGCTTTGGGAACTTTAGTTGTTTCTACAGATTGTGGAGGAATGCAAGAGGTAGTAAAAGATGGAGAAAATGGTTTTGTTGTTCCTGTAAGAGATGCTCAAGCTATAGCTCAAGCTATATTGAGAGCTAGAGATTTAACATTGAAAGAGTATAACGAAATGACAAAAAATGCTAGATTGATTATAGAAAGACAACATGCTACAGAAAAAATGATAGGTGATTTTAATTCGTTTTATAATATCATTTTAAATAAAGAACTATCATGAAAATAGGTATTGTACTTCCTTCAGTTCCTGCATATTCTGAAACATTTTTTGTTTCAAAAATAAATGGTTTGCAAGAAAATGGCTTTCAAGTAGTATTATTTGTAAATGATTACCAAGAGAATTCCAAAATTAATTGTCAAATAATTTCTGCACCTAAATTTTCTAAAAATAAACTTAAAAATGCTTTTATAAGTATTTATTATCTTTTTAGAAGCCTTTTTTTAAAATTTAAACCCGTAAAGAAAATGTATTTTTTGGATAAAAAGGATAATTTGTCTTTTTCTGATAGGATAAAGAATATAATTATAAACAGTCATATTTTAAATCATGAATTGGATTGGTTGCATTTTGGTTTTGGTACAATGGCTATTTATAGAGAAAATGTTGCAGAAGCAATTGGAGCAAAAATGGCAATTAGTTTTAGAGGGTTTGATCATTATGTGTATCCATTAAAAGATAAAAAATGTTATGAATTGGTATTCTCAAAAAAAATCAAATTTCATGTCTTATCTGAAGGGATGAAGAAAGATTTACTTAGTTTTGGAATTGAAGAAAAAAATATTGTTAAGATTACACCAGCTATAGATGAGAATTTGTTTTTCAGCGATTTAAAATTTGTTGATAAGCCAGTTTTTTTAACTATTGCGAGATTGCATTGGATAAAAGGACTAGATTATATAATTGAGTCTTTATCAATTTTAAAAGCAAAAGGACACAATTTTGAATATAGAATTATTGGTGAAGGCATTGAGAAAGAAAAATTACAATTTCTAGTGCACCAATTAGGATTGAATGATAAAGTGGTTTTTTTAGGAAAATTATCACCAATTCAAGTTAAAGAGGAATTAGAGAATGCTTCTTATTATATACAATACAGCCATCAAGAAGGTTTTTGTAATGCTGTCTTAGAAGCCCAATCCATGGGTAAAATTTGTCTAGTAAGTGATGCTGACGGACTCATTGAAAATGTAATAGATAATGAGACTGGATTTGTAGTGCCTAAAAGAAATTCAGAAATTTTAGCCAATAAAATAATATTAGCCTTAAAGTTGGGTACTGATGCAAAAGAAATATTAATTAATAATGCAAAAAAAAGGATAGCAACTAATTTTAGTATTGAAGATCAAAAAATAAAATTTATCGATTTTTATAAAAACCAATTCAATTGAAAATATTTATAGCACATAAAAACATACCAATTGAGAATGTAAAAAACCTATTTATATTGGTTAGGCCTTTCTATTCTTCGCATTGGAAAGATGACTATGAATTTATTGGTATGAATGGTTTGTCAATTTATATGACTTCTTCAATCAAAGAAGCAGATATCATCTTATTACCATTTTCAATTAATTATTATTTAAATACAGGAAAAAAACATTTGTTATTAGAAATAAATACAATTGGTATTCAGGAAAATAAAATGATACACTCTTTTGTTAGTGATGATTTTGGGCCTAAATATCCAGAATTTTCAAATATTATTTATTACAGAATGAGTGGATTTTATTCTAAATTAAGTAAAAATAATAAAGGTTTTCCTGTAGCTTTATCTGATCATTTTCAACGGTTTTATACTATTGACAATCCAATACCTAAATCTAAAAATGTATTACCTATAGTCGGTTTTTGTGGACATGCAACTAGAGATTTTTCAAAGCGAAATAAAGAAATTATAAAATGTATTATTGAAAATATTAAAAGATTTGTTAAAAACCCCTTCAATCGAGTTTATGAGCCACTTTTTGCTTCAGCATATGAAAGAGCTACAGTTTTAGAATATTTAGAAAATTCTGCTTTAATAAAAACAAATTTTATATTTAGATCATTATATAGAGGAGGAGCAAAATCAGTAGAAGATAGGTTAAAAACAACATTAGAATATTACAATAATATAAATGAATCCGATTATGTGCTTTGCATTAGAGGAGCAGGTAATTTTTCGGTTCGTTTTTATGAAACTTTAATGATGGGTAAAATACCTATTTTTGTAAATACAGATTGTTTATTACCTTTTAATAATAAAATAAATTGGAAAAAACATGTGGTTTGGTTAGAATGGAAGGATAGGAAAAACATAGCTAAAATTGTTTCTGGGTTTCATTCCAAATTATCAGATGAGGATTTTATTAAATTACAGTTAGAAAACAGAAAATTATGGAAAGAAACACTTTCTATAGAAGGAATGCTAGAAATGATTTCAAATGATATTTAGTTACTTAAAATATTTAAAACCTATTTGGTATTTTAATTTAATGCCAAAAGTTGATCATTGTTATTTTCCATCAAAAAAACAATTGGAAGAAGATGATTTTCATCTTGAAATGGATGATAATTATATTTCAGAAATAGCTAAATATCACGATTTAGCATGGCAAGCATTTCAATCAGGTTTTATTTCAAATAAAAATGAAAAAGGGATAGATGTTTGGGGAGGATATAATTTTTCTCCCGAAGATGAATTTCGATTCTTGAGAAAAAATTTCCATAGAGCTTGGGTAATTTATGTTTTGCTTATTAGGTTGTTTTCTTTTCATAATCCTTTTAAAGAAATCAAGGGGTTTTTAAAAACGAGTACCATAAAACGAGTTGATTATTCAAAAAACATTTTAAATAATTTATCTTATGATAGTTTTGTAAGTCCTTTAGTTGCTTCAAAGCCCTTTGTATCGGTAGTAATACCTACTTTAAATAGATATGAATATCTCAAAGATGTTTTGAAAGATTTAGAAAAGCAGACATATCAAAATTTTGAAGTGATTATTGTGGATCAAACAGACGATTTTAAAGAAGAATTTTATAGCAATTGGAAACTAAATTTAAAATTTTGGTTTCAAAAAGAAAAAGCATTGTGGAAAGCAAGAAATGAAGCCATTCAATCTGCAAAAGGAGATTATATTTTATTATACGATGACGATTCATTAGTTGATGAAAATTGGGTTTATGAGCATTTAAAATGTTTAGATTTTTATCAAGCCGATTTGTCTTCTGGAGTTTCTATTAGTAAAATAGGGGCAGAAATTCCTAAACATTATAGTTATTTTAGATGGAGTGATCAATTAGATACAGGTAATGTGTTGTTGAAAAAACAAATTTTTTATAGTATAGGTTTTTTTGATTTACAGTTTGAAAAACAACGTATGGGAGATGGTGAATATGGATTAAGAGCCTATCTTGCTGGTTATAGGAATATTTCAAATTGTAACGCAAAACGTATTCACCTTAAAGTAAGCCAAGGAGGTCTAAGACAAATGGGAAGTTGGGATGGTTGGAGACCCAAGAAAATCTTTGGACCAAGACCAGTTCCTAGTGTTTTATATTTGTCTAGGAAATATTTTGGTAATAAAGCTTCTATTTATTATATAATGCATTCTATTTTGCCATCATTAATACCCTATAAATTTAAAAAGAATAAGCTTTTGAAATTAATAGCGTTTTTGTTATTACCTTTATTATTACCTTTAATATTATATCAAATTTTTGTTTCTTGGAAAAAATCAACTCAAAAAATTAAAAAAGGAATGTTAATAGATAATCTATGAGAATAAAAAAAATTATTGGCGGTATTAAATTTAAAATCCTTCATAGGAAAGAAAAATTTGAAGACAGGATTTTAAATGGAAAAAAATTAAAGGTAGTTAAGAAAACATTGCCTTCAAAAAGTGATGTTGATGATATTTGGTTTACTTTATTAGCAAAAGAATCAAAAAACATTTATGATGTGGGCTGTAACGTCGGTTATACCAGTTTAATAGCATTGACAAATGAAAATGTAGAAAAAATCATTTTAATAGATGCCAATCCTGAAGCTTTGTCATTGGCTCATAAAAATATTATATATAATGGATTAATACATAAAACAGTCTCTTTCTTAGGTTTCGTTGGAAATTCAATGAATGAAGAATTGGATTTTTATACTGTAGGTCATGGGGCTGCAGGTAGTGTTTATAAAAGTCATGCAGAAACTGCTGCTTCTATTGGAAGTTCTATAAAGGTTAAAACAGTTACTTTAGATTTTTTAATTTCATTTTTTGAAAATATACCTGATTTTATAAAAATAGATGTTGAAGGAGCAGAATATGAGGCTTTAAAAGGACTAACAAATACAGTAAAAAGTAATAAAATTAAAATTTTGGTTGAAATGCATTCTAATAAGGAAATGACTATGGAAATGAATGCCGAAAAAGTTATTAAGTGGTGTGAATCTGTTAATTATAATGCATGGTATATGACATCAAAAGAAAAGTTAGTTGATGCAGAATTTGTTAAACATAGAGGTAGATGTCATTTTTTATTACTCCACAAAGAAGAAGTGTTTCCTGATTATTTAAGATAAACTGCACTTAGTTTCTTAAAATAGATTAAAAGATGAAAATTTTACAAGTAATAGATCGTTTAAATGTAGGTGGTGCAGAAAAAGTATTTGTTGATATATGTACAATTCTTTACGAAAAAAATCCAGATACAATTACTGCTTTTTTTCTATTAGATAAAGGTAAATTAAGTGATAAATTGCCTCATGAATTAAAAAAAATTGAACTCAATAGAAATGATAAATGGAGTTTAAAAAAAATGAGTCAATGTGCTCAGATAATAAAAGAATATGATATTATTCACTGTCATTTTAGACATGTTTATAAATATATTAGATTGGTATCTTTTTTATTTAATTGTAAAGTTGAAATACTCTTACATGATCATTATGGATCTATAATGATAGACAAGAAGATTCCTTTTTTAATGGATACTCTTTTAAAACCCAAGCATTATATAGGAGTTAGTTCTACTTTATGTGATTGGGCAAGAGAAAAATTGCTTTTAGATTTTAATTCAGTATATCTTTTAGAAAATATAGTTTTAAAAAGTAAAGAACATAAAAAATATCCTTTTAAAAATTTAGTTTTAGTTTCAAATATAAAGGCGGTTAAGAATAATCTATTTGCTGTTGAAATCATGAAATCCTTATCACTTTCACTTGTTTTAATAGGAAATAATCAAGATAATGATTATTTTAATCTTGTAAATAATAAAATTCATGATGAAAATTTACGCTGTTCAATAGACAGTACTATTACTAATGTACAAGAAGTATTACGTAATTTTTCTTTAGGATTGCATACTTCAATATCGGAATCAGGACCTTTGGTTTTGATCGAATATTTAGCGCAAGGATTACCTTTTTTGGCTTATGAGACTGGAGAAGTTGCAACCATCCTTAAGCCTCATTTTCCAGACTATTTTATCGACAATTTTGATTCTGATTTATGGAAAGAAAGAATAGAAATGTTATTAAATAAAAAACATGATATTAATAAGATGAAGCAAATTTTTGAGACTTATTTTGGTTCTGAAAATTATTATAATAAGCTAATTGCAATTTATAAATGTATAAAAAACTAATTGTTGTTTCTGATACAGCCATGTTAAAGAATTCAAAAGAAAATTTAGCTTTTGGTCCTGTAGTAGATGAGTTAGAGTTCATAGAATCACTATTTGACAAAATTATTTGGATAGGTTATCATTTTCCTGAAAAAGAAAATGATAAGTCCATGAAGATAATAAAAAAGTCTAAGATAAAATTGGTAATGTTGCCACAAATTGGTGGGAAATCAATTCTTTCAAAATTAAATATTATTTTGCGTTATCCTGTTCTTTTTTTTGTTATTTTAAGATATGTTTTTTTTGCTCCAGTGATTCATACAAGAGGTCCTTCGCATCCAGCCTTTATCGCTATTGTGATTTCTTTTTTTATTCGAAAAAAAATATGGTGGCATAAATTTGCAGGTAGCTGGGATGAATCAACTTTGCCCTTTTTTTATGTTTTTCAAAAAAGAATTTTACAGAAATATAAACATGTTAATGTTACGATAAATGGATTTTGGAACGATCAGCCTGAGCATTGTTTTTCTTTTGAAAATCCAAGTTTAAATGAAATAGATATAAGAAGAGGGGAAGAAATATTTAAAAATAAAACTTATACCGAACCTTTTGTATTCTGTTTTGTAGGTAGAGTTGATGAAGCAAAAGGGATGCATCAAGTTATTAGTGTGTTGAAAGGAATATCAACTGATAAAATCGAAGTTGTACATATTGTTGGTGATGGACCAAAAATTGGAATGTACAAAGAAGCATTAAGATTTTTAGGATCGAAAGTGGTTTTTCATGGCTTTCTAGAAAAAAATGAAGTACATTCTATCTATGAAGTTTCCCATTTCCTTTTATTGCCATCTGCATCAGAAGGTTTTCCAAAAGTTGTTGCGGAAGCTGCTTGTTATGGTGTTATTCCAATTGTATCTAATGTAGGTAGTATATCACATTATATAAATGATAAGAACGGTTTTCTATGGAATATTGGAAACGAAAATTATGATATGGTGTTTCTGAAAGCAATTTCAGAAAATGAAATTCTTCTAAAAGAAAGGGCAACAATTTTACTACCTCTTGCAAAAAAGTTTACTTTTACAGAATATTTTAAAAAGTTAAAAAACACTATTTTAAAAGATGATTGAACAATTTAATTTTTTTCTTAATGATATTGGAAGAATAATTGGTAAAAAAAAATACCGTTTTTTGATTGTTATTTTTACTAGATCATTTTGGGGATTATTTATATATAGGTTTGAAAGGAGTGGTTATTTAATATTTAAAAGATGGTATTCTTTTATAAGATTACCTCTATTGCCATTTTTGATTGTACTACAAAGTTTCTCTAATATAGATATTCATTATAAAGCAAATATAAAAGGAGGAATTTTGATTTTGCATCCTTCTTTAGGAATTGTAATATCTGGAAGAGCCATCATAGGAAAAAATATTACTCTTACAGGAGGAAATGTTATAGGTTACAATGAAAAATCAATTGGGAATGAATTTACTATAGGTAATAACTGTGTATTAGGAGCAAATGCTGTAATAATTGGTAATGTTGTTTTGGGTAATAATTTATTTGTTGGAGCATCTGCGTGTGTTACTAAGTCATTTTTTGAAAATGATTTAACTTTAGTAGGTGTGCCAGCTAAAAAAATGTTATTTAATGAAAAATGAGTTATTAGATAAATATAATAGTACTAACAAAACATATATTATAACCTTGTTTTTATATATGTTGTTAGGTGTTTTAATATATATATTTAAGCCTATTTCAGTTGTTTATGCATTACTAATTTTTGTGATTGGTTGTTTTGTAATCATAAGAAATAAGAATAAGAATAATGAAGTATTATTTTTTTGCGCCTATGTAATAAGTGCTGAGGTTTTTTTAAGAATGACAAAAGGAAATATTGGTAATGAATATGGGAAATATTGCGTCATAATATTTTCTCTTTTAGGAATTTACTTCAGTGGTATTTCTAAAAAAGCTATTCCATATGCTGTATTTCTTTTATTTCTAGTTCCAGGAATTATTTATGGAATTTTATCTTTAAGTTTTGATGCAAATATCAGAAAGGCATTAGTGTTTAATTTACTTGGACCTATATGTTTGGGAATTTCTTCATTATATATTGTTGGCAAATCTTTTAATTTCCAACAAATGGATAAGTTGACAAGATGGATGCTTTATCCTATCATTGCTATGGTGATTTATATGTTCTTGTATAATCCAAGTATAAGAGATGTAGTAACAGGTACAGATTCTAATTCTGCAACTTCTGGTGGGTTTGGCCCTAATCAAGTGTCAACCGTTTTAGGATTAGCCATGTTTATTGTATTTGTAAGAGTTCTTTTCTTTTCTAAAAATACTTTTCTATTGCTATTCAATATTTTCTTTTTGTTAGTTTTGGCATATAGAGGTATTATTACATTTTCTAGAGGTGGTGTTTACACTGGCTTAGCAATGATTTTATCATTACTGTTTTTTACTTATTTAATGGTTTCAATAAAAGCAAAAGTAAAACTTGGTTTAGCGAGTCTTTCTATGGTTTTTTTTGGAATTTTAGTGTTCGCATATAGCATTTCTCAAACAGGGGGATTAATTTTAAATAGGTATAAAGGTGAAGATTCACTTGGAAGAGAAAAAAAGAGTAGATTTTCTGGAAGAGAAGAATTAGCAACGACGGAGATACAAATGTTTTTAGACAACCCTATTTTAGGTGTTGGAGTAGGTAAAAATAAAGAATATCGTGAAGAATTAACAGGAATAAATGCCGCTTCTCATAATGAAATAACTAGAATGTTAGCAGAACACGGAATCTTAGGTGTATTTAATTTATTAATATTGTTTTTTACCCCTATTGTTTATTATTTTACAAATAGGAAATACATTTTCTTATTCTCGTTTTTTATTTTTTGGTTTTTAACGATTAATCATGCAGCTATGCGAATTGCTGCATCTGCTTTTATTTACTCATTAACCTTGTTAAATTTTTCATTTGATGAAAAGCCTATTATACATAGGGAATAAACTTTCTAAACACGGTCTCAATAAAACCACAATTGAAACCTTAGGAAAATCTTTGGAAGAAGAAGATTATATAATATTTTATGCTTCAGATAAGAAGAATTTCTTTTTTAGAATAATGCATATGATTTTTAGTGTTTTCAAATATTATAAAAAAATAAATTTTATAATAATTGATACTTATAGTACCAAGGCATTTTGGTATGCCTTAATGGTAAGCCAATTGGCTAGGATTTTAAGAGTCAAATATATCCCAATTTTGCATGGTGGCGATTTACCTAATCGGTTAAAAAATAACCCTTATTTATGCCGATTGATTTTTGAAAATGCCTATGCAAACATAGCTCCTTCAAATTACCTGAAAAGTGAATTTGAGAGCAAAGGTTTTACTAATTTAATTCATATCCCTAATGCAATAAATCTAAAATGGTATCATTTTAAAGAGAGAAATGAATTTCAACCTAAATTGCTTTGGGTAAGAGCATTTGCTACTATTTATAATCCTGTCATGGCAGTAGAGGTTTTCTACGAAATTAAAAAAAAATATCCCAATGCTATACTTACGATGGTTGGGCCAGATAAAGATGGAAGTTTAGCTGTTACTAAAAAAAGAGCGGATGAGTTAGGCGTTAAAGTAAATTTTACAGGGCAATTGTCTAAAGAAGATTGGTGGAAGTTATCTGAAAGCCATGATATATTCATAAATACGACTCATTTTGATAATACACCAGTAAGTGTATTGGAAGCTATGGCTCTAGGGTTACCAATTGTTTCAACTAATGTAGGAGGAATACCCTATTTAATAACACAAAATAAAACGGGGCTTTTGGTTAACGATAGTTCAATATCGGAAATGGTTTTGGCAATTGAAACCATTATTTTAGATGCTACAAGAGCAAAAATAATAACTCAAGAGGCTCGAGTATTTGTTGAAAACTTAGATTGGGAACAAGTTAGAGAAAAATGGAAATCAATATTACATTAGAAAATTAGTGAAATTGTGCATTTTAAGTATTTTATTGTTTAATTTGCAACTGAATTTTTCCCCAAATTATGTCAAGTACCAAAAAAATACACTTTGAAATTTCAGAAAGAAAGATCCTACTTCGCTTATTTGATGTGTTTTTTGTTCTATTATTCTTATTTATTATAGATAAGTATTTTGAATTTAATTATTTTGAGATTAAAGCTAATAATTATTATTGGGTCATAGTATTGGCTCTTTATATTAATATTATTGGAACTGTTTTTGAAATGTACAATTTGCAAACCGCAAATAATCGTTTTTTAGTAGTAAGAAGTATTGTGTTAACTGCAGCTGTAACCAGTTTGTTGTATTTATTAACTCCTTTTTATACTCCTATACTTCCTTCTAATCGGTTACAAATCCTTTTGTTTTTCTTTGCTATTCTTAGTGCACTATTAGTGTGGAGAAATCTTTATATCTATTTTTTTGCTGCAAATCGATTTTTGAAAAAAGTGCTTTTTGTAGGAAGTAGTAAAAAAATGGAGAGTTTGGTTGAAGAACTTACTAAAGTAAACCCACATTACCATGCAGTGGGTTTTGTTGCTACAGATGACAAAAGAAATAAGACAAAACTTACAGAATTTTCAATTTGCGAATTAGAATCGTTATTTGTAACTAATTATATTCCAGAAATAGTAGTTACAAACGAGAATAGTAAATCTATTTCTCCAGAATTATATACTCAATTATTAAAGCTACTAGAAAAAGGAGTTGTGATTAGGCAATATTCCGAAGTATATGAATACAGCACTAATAGACTACCTATCCATTTTGATGATAAAGAATTATACAAGTTTTTTCCTTTCAGTAGAAGTAATCATAATGCCTTGTATGTCTTTTACAGTCGTTTTTTTGATATTTTGTTCTCCTTTGTGGGGCTTTTCGCTTTAGGAGTCATTTTACCATTTTTATATCTCTTGAATTTTTTATGGAATAAAGGTCCTCTTTTTTATACACAAGAAAGAGTGGGTAAGAATGGCATCTCTTTTGAGATTTATAAATTGAGAACTATGATTGTAAATGCTGAAAGTGAAGGAGCGGTTTTTGCACAAGTAAACGATACAAGAATTACACCTTTTGGGAAATTTTTAAGAAAAACAAGAATAGATGAAGTGCCTCAATTCATTAATGTGTTAAAAGGTGAAATGGGAATCATTGGGCCTAGGCCTGAACGCCCTATTTTTGTTGAAGAAATTGCAAAAAATATCCCTTTATATCAAACTAGGCATGTTATTAAACCGGGTTTAACCGGATGGGCACAAGTCAATTACCCTTATGGAGCAACTCTAGAAGATAGTTTGATGAAATTAAAATACGATTTGTACTATATAAAACATCGCAGTTTGTTCTTAGATATTAATATTGTAATGAAAACGTTGAGTACTATCCTTTTTGCAAGAGGACAATAGCTTGGTTTCTCATTGGATTATTTCTATATCTGTTTTTTTCTTCTGCGTAATGATTCTGCTAAAAAGAAGGAAATGAGCAACGATAAAAGGCAACATCAAATACAAGTGAATTTTAGTTGTCATGTAAACCAAATAGAGAACTAGCATCCCAGCAATTATCTTAACCCATAACTTTATCATTTTGAAGTTGTCTTTCTTATAGTAATATACTAAAACTAAATACAGAGGGTTAAAAAGCATAGCATTATAATTCCACACTACTTCGTCATGAAAAGAATAAAAGCCTACAACACATAAAAAAACACCTATTATGCCTACAAGGGTAAAATAAAAAGTATTCAGCCACTTTTTATACAATAAAACAATAATGGAAAGAATTACAATTATTGTATAAATACTATTCCAAAAAGAAGGTTTAAAAGCAACAGCTTTAGCTTCAAAAAGCGTTTTTGTTTCATTAGCTAAAGGTTTTTTATCAATAGAAGTGTTTTTTAATACTTCCAAGAAATCAAAAGGTAAAAAAAGACGTTCCGCTTTTTTATCTACTTTGGTTCCAAATATGATGTTTATGCCCAATTGCTCAAAAAAATGATTTTTAGAATAGGGAAAAAGGATTTCCCTATAACTAATCTCAACCGGTTTTTGAGTATGAATCAAAGAATCACCTAGGATATCATTTAATTTATCCACAACCATGTTGGTGCAATTCCTATCAATAAATTTGTAAGTGTAAAAACGACTTTCACTATTTATATCATCATTTAATGAATCAAAAAGTTTTTGCTTTTGCTCTAGAGTAAGATTTAATATTTGTTGGTAAATAGAACGATTTTCATAGCGATAAGCATATTCAAAATGCTCATACTTACTTACAGAAATAAAATATTGTAAATCCCCTTTTACAAATTTTAAAACAAAGTTTGGAGTGTCAAAATCAAAGGTGCCATAATTGTAAACTAAATCAATCTGATTTGGAACATCTTTAATTCTTACAGCCGTATGACCATACAAAGAATAGGATTCGTTACCAGCTCCACAGGTTAAAATGCTAATTTCTGCTCCATCGGTTAATGTTACTTTTTGAGCCAAACTAGGTAATGTTAAAAGTAAAAAAAGAGGGAAAAGTAATTTTGTTATCATGTTATTTTATGAATTGACTGGTTTTTACTTTATCTAAAAATGCTAAAATCTACTTTTAAAGAAAAAATATTAGAATACAAAGCCGCACTTTGATTACCTAAATCGGTTAAAGCATAGTCAATTTGAATTCCTTTGTACTTAAATCCTAATCCTACATTGGGCTGAAAACTCAACTTGTCAGAATTGTCGATTTGTGTTATTTTCTGAAAATTACCCACACCAGCTCTTAGAAAAACAAGATCAATGTAACCAAATTCAAAACCAATTGCAGGGTCAATACTTACAATATCGCTAGATATAATATCATTAGTACGCGTAAATTGCATATTTAAATTGGCTGCAGCCGTTAAACTATAATCGTATCTAAAAATATATTTTTTGGCTAAACCGAGCTGTGCTTTTGGTAAGGTAGCTTCACTAGTTTCGGGTAATTCTTGATTTTCACCAGGAACAGCATTTTTAATCTTTTCATACGCTTCTTTATTAATCGACCACGTATTATAAGTTGTAGTTATATCGCGCAACATCAAACCAAACAACCATTCATTATCACTTTGGTATTGAATGCCTAAGTCGAAACCAAAACCCCATGAATTGGCAAAATCACCAATAATTCGATGGATTACTTTCGCGTTTACACCATAATTTATCCCTTGAACAGGCAAGCTTCTTGCATAGGAAAAGGTGAGAGCATAATCAGCAGTAGAGAAAAGAGAAATTCGATTGTAATCAATATTTCCTTGACTATCAATTAATTGAGTTGTATTTAAAATATCATCAACCCCAAAACGAATTAACGATAGCCCTAAAGCGCTTCTGTCGTCAATAGGCATGGCAAAACCAGCATAATCATACTGAGCAATATTCGCAAAATAATTGGCGTGCATTAAAGCGATTTGTTTATCTTCTAATTGTAGTAAACCAGCCGGATTCCAATAACCAGAGTTTACATCATCCGTATGTGCTGTAACAGCATTACTCATCCCTAAAGCAGCAGCATCAACTCCAATGCTCAAAAACTCATTAGAATATTTTCTAAAAGTCTGACTATGTGAAGTTAATACATAAAAAAACAAAACAACAACAACTGTTTTTCTCAAAGCAAATTAATTTTTTACAAAGATGAAATAAAAATCTTAATTAGTAAACTCTAAATGTATTAACTTATTGTATTACATTTGTTCCAAAATTAGTAAAAACCAAACAATTGGCTCTTTTTACATCTTTTTCCTGCTGTTCGTTACAATCTTTTGTTATTTATTGCTTAAATAAAAAAAGGATTTTCACTTCCATCAGGGTTAAAGAAACAATCTAAGAGCATTTTTTAAGATTTATTTTATGAAGATTACAAAATTTATACCTAATACATTAACTCTTTTTAACCTCTTAAGTGGATTAATTGCAATTATATGTGTTTTCAATAATTTTTATGATCATGCATTTATTTTTGTCTGCTTAGGTATATTTTTTGATTTTTGGGACGGTTTTCTAGCAAGAAAGTTAGACGCTCAAAGCCCTATAGGATTGCAATTAGATTCTTTAGCCGATATGGTTACTAGTGGAGTTGTTCCTGGTGTAATGTTGTATAAATTGTTTGACACTATTCAACAAAACCAACCTGAATATATGTTAACAGAAGAAACATTTTACATGGGTGTAGTGCCTTATTTAGGTTTGTTAATACCTCTAGCTTCTTGTTATCGTTTGGCTAATTTTAATATAGATACCAGACAAACTAATTCATTTATAGGTTTGCCTACACCAGCAAATGCCTTATTTATCATGAGTATCCCCATGATTCAATATGTCGATAATTATCAATGGTTAACTGATGCATTGGATAATCCTTATGTTTTATTAGGAATCACTTTATTAAGTACCTATCTCTTAAATGCTGAAATTCCTTTATTTGCTTTAAAGTTTAAGACTTTTTCATGGAAAGAAGCAAAATTGCAAATAAGCTTTCTAATTGTCGCTTTAGCTTTATTACTAATGCTCAATTTTGTAGCCATTCCGCTTATTATTTTAGTATATATTTCTCTTTCTGTTGTCGTAAATAGATTTCAAAAAAGCAACTAAAAAGTGACCTATAAAAAAAACTATTCTTCTCCTAAAAGAAAAGTGGTAAGAAAAAAGAATTTTTCTTTTGGAAGAATAATGTTGTATGTGTTTTTTTTAATTACGCTTATAATTATTAGTTTAGGTGTCTATCAATTTAAAGATGGATTGCTTTATTACTTAGGTTTTAAAACTACTCACTCAGACGGACTTTCCGATGAAGAAAGAAAAATTGCCGATATTCGTATTTATGAAGTCCTTAGTGAACACCAGGATTTTATTTTTGGTATGGATGTTTCCGAATATCAAGGCGATATTGATTGGGTAAAATCACAAAAAGTTGAGGATACTTTTGCTTTATCTTTTGTCTTTATTAGAGCAACAGCTGGAAAGAATAAAGTGGATAGTAAATTTAAAAAGAATTGGAAAGAAGCAAAAAAAAATAATTTTGTTAGAGGAGCTTATCATTATTATAGACCTAATGAAAATTCCATTCAACAAGCAAACAATTTTATTAAGACGGTAAAATTATCCTCAGGTGATTTTCCACCCGTTTTAGATATCGAAAAATTACCTAGAACACAATCCTTAGATAGCTTAAAGGTAGGTTTAAAAAGGTGGCTTACAAAAGTGGAAAAACATTATAAAATGAAACCTATTATTTATTCTGGAGAAAGTTATTATAAAGATTTTTTACGTAAAGAATTTTCAGATTACCCTTTTTGGATTGCTAATTATAATCTTTGGAAAAAGAAGCCCGAAAAAGAATGGCTTATGTGGCAATTTACTGAAAAAGCAAAAGTTGAAGGAATTAAAGGAACAGTAGACTTAAATGTTTTTAATGGTGATTTTGTTAAATTTATTGAAGCAACTAAGCCATAAATAAAAAAAAGTTTTATATTTGTTTAACGAAATTTGAAAAACGATGAACAATATAAAGACTTCTTTTAGTGTAAAAGATCTTGAAAACCTTTCAGGAATTAAAGCGCATACTATAAGAATATGGGAAAAGCGTTATTCAATCTTTTCTCCAGATCGAAATGAGAATAATATTCGGTCCTATAATTCCGATGATTTATTAAAGTTATTAAATATTACTTTTTTAAATAATTTTGGATATAAAATTTCAAAAATATCTTCGCTTTCAAATGAAGAAATGAATAAACTGGTGAAACAAATTTATTCAGATAAAAACAGTTCCTCATTAGCGATATCTTCTTTTAAGTACGCTATGTTTAATTTTGACTCCAAATTATTTCATGACACTTTTCAGCAGTTATCAGGAACTAAAAGTTTTGAAGAGATTTTTTATGAAGTATTTATTCCTTTGTTAGATGAAATAGGTGTTTTGTGGCAAACAGCTACAGTTAGACCTATTCATGAACATTTTATTAGTTCATTAATTAAACAAAAATTATATACCGAGATTGAATCTGTTCAAAAGAAACACGATGATGATTTTAATAAAGTATTCGTTCTTTATTTACCTTTAAATGAAATCCATGAATTAGGTTTGATCTTTATAAACTATCTTCTATTAAACAAAGGTTTTCATACGGTTTATTTAGGGGAAAGTGTACCTATGGAAGATTTATCAGATATGAAGCTTTATTTTGATCAAGTTCATTTTGTTACCTATTTTACAGTTCAGCCACATCCAGAAGAAGTAGATAATTATCTAGCAACATTTTATGAAACGATATTAAAAAACACAGAACATAAGCTACATGTATTAGGTAAGCAAATCAATTATGCCAGTCAAAAGCAGGATAAGATTGCCTTTTATTCTGAAATTCAAAGTTTATTTCTAGATCTATAACGAATAGTTTGATAATAAAAAAACGCAAATGAATAAGAAAATAATAGTAATTGGTTCTGGTTTTGCCTCCTTATCTGCTGCTTGCTATTTAGCTAAAGCAGGTAACAAAGTGACAATTTATGAGAAAAATGATACGATAGGAGGAAGAGCTAGAAGATTATCTCGCGAGGGTTTTCATTTCGATATTGGTCCTACCTGGTATTGGATGCCTGGTGTTTTTGAAAAATTCTTTGCCGATTTTGGTAAACAAGTCTCAGATTATTATGTTTTAGAAAAATTAGCACCCGCTTATGATGTCTATTTTAAAGGAAATGAAAAAGTAACTATAGCCGACAATTTAGAAGCCATTGCTACTACTTTTGAAGCAATAGAACCAGGAAGCGCAAAAGAACTAAGATCTTTTATCAAAGAAGCACAAGATAATTACGCTATTGCGGTAGATAAAATGGTATATAAACCTGGCGATTCTATTTTTGAGTTGGTTACACCTGAAACAATTGCTAGAGTAGGTCAATTTTTTTCAACCATTTCTAAAGAGGTGAGAAAGCGTTTTAAAAACGAAAAATTAATTAAAATATTAGAATTTCCCGTTTTGTTTTTAGGAGCAAAGCCTTCCGATACACCGTCTTTTTATAGCTTTATGAATTTTGCTGATTTTGGATTAGGTACTTGGCATCCTCAAAAAGGAATGTATGCAGTAGTAGAAGCAATGGCACAATTAGCCAAAGAATTAGGTGTTACAATTGAAACCAGTGCTAATGTAAAAAAGATTGTAGTAAAAAATAAAAAAGCAATAGGTATTCAGGTAAATAATGATGAAATTTTAGCTGATCTTGTTGTAAGTGGTGCAGATTACCATCATTCCGAACAATTATTAGATATAGAATATCGCATGTATTCTGAGGAATACTGGAATAAAAAAGTTTTTGCACCTTCTTCTTTGTTGTTTTATGTAGGGTTTGATAAAAAGATTGAAAATGTTTCCCATCATACTTTGTTTTTTGATACCCCTTTCGAACCTCATGCTCAGGAAATTTATGATACTAAAGTATGGCCAAAAGAGCCCTTATTTTATGCCAGTTTTCCTTCTAAGACCGATTCATTTTTTGCACCTGAAGGAAAAGAAGCAGCCACATTTTTAATTCCTATTGCTCCAGGTTTAGAAGATACTAATGAAATTAGAGAAAAATATTTTCAAGTTATTTTAGATCGATTAGAAAAAATAACGCAACAAGCAGTAAAACAAAATGTTATATTTGTAGAATCATACTGTGTGAATGATTTTATAAAAGATTACAATTCCTATAAAGGAAATGCTTATGGGTTAGCCAATATTTTAACCCAAACGGCATTTTTAAGACCTAAGATAAAGAGTAGAAAAGTTCAAAATTTATTTTTTACTGGCCAATTAACCGTTCCTGGACCAGGTGTTCCACCATCATTAATCTCTGGAAAAATCGTAAGTGAAAAAATTATAAAAGAATTCTCATCATGAAAGCATTATTTGACCAAGCCTCTTTAGAATGTAGTAAAAAAATTACTAAGAAGTATAGTACTTCTTTTTCATTGGCCATTAAAATGTTAGCTCCAGAAATTCAAGACGACATTTATGCCATCTACGGATTTGTACGCTGCGCTGATGAAATAGTCGATACGTTTGAGGGTTTTGACCAAACCACATTATTAGACGAATTTGAAGCAGAGTATCAAAAAGCATTAGAAAGAAAAATCAGTTTAAATCCTGTTTTAAATGCTTTTCAACATGTGGTACATCGATATGGGTTGTATGAGTTGGTTGAGCCATTTATGAAAAGCATGCGAATGGATTTAACTAAAAAAGAATATAATTCATTAGCCGAATATGAAGAATATATTTATGGTTCTGCAGATGTTGTAGGTTTAATGTGTTTAAAAGTTTTTGTAAAAGGAGATGAAAAAAAATACAACGAACTAAAAGCAAGTGCTATGAAATTAGGTTCTGCTTTTCAGAAAGTCAATTTTTTAAGAGATTTGCAACACGATTATGAAAACTTAGGACGAGTTTATTTTCCAGGAATCAATTTTTCTTCTTTAACGAATGCCAATAAAGAACAAATTGTTAAAGAAATCAATGCCGATTTTGAAGAAGCATTTAAAGGAATTTTAAAGTTGCCTACAGAAGCAAAATTTGGTGTGTACACAGCTTATCGTTATTATAAGAGTTTGATGCAAAAAATAAATAAAACACAACCTGAAGAGTTTTTAAGCAAAAGGATTAGTGTTTCAAATCCTTTGAAATTAGTAATTTTGGGAAAATCGTATTTGCGTTACCAATTAAATATTATTGCCTAATGATTATTCTACTTTACATACTTGTTACTGTTGGTACTTTTTTACTCATGGAAGGTGTAACCTGGTTGACTCATAAATTTGTCATGCATGGTTTTTTATGGTATTTACATGAAGACCATCATCAGCCCAAATACCAAGGGATTTTTGAAAAAAACGATGCTTTTTTTGTCATTTTTGCCATTCCAAGTATTGCTTTGTTTTATTTTGGAATTCATCCCGAACTCAACTTTTTGTTTTTTATTGGTTTAGGAATTTTATGTTATGGAATTGCTTATTTTTTAATTCATGATGTATTGATTCACCAACGTTTTAAATGGTTCAAACATACCAAGAATAAGTATTTAATTGGCTTACGAAAAGCACATAAAATACACCATAAACATTTAGGAAAAGAACATGGGGAA
Organism: Flavobacterium sp. 9AF; assembly: GCF_902506265.1. Lineage (GTDB taxonomy): Bacteria > Bacteroidota > Bacteroidia > Flavobacteriales > Flavobacteriaceae > Flavobacterium. The sequence goes on from NZ_LR733612.1 coordinate 44,080, forward strand.
TGCTTTGGCATGTTGTATGTGCCTTGGAAATATTTTTCGATGTAAATCGTTAAACATTCATTGTGTTATTATTTAAATCCTCTAGGGGATTTTTTTATTCTAAACCTATTTAAATAAAAGAAGTGCTCCAGTAAAAATAAAATAATCTATTGTTAATGAGGATGAATTTTAATTTTTCTGCGAATAATTATTTGTTTGGCTTTTACCTCATTACCCAATGTCTACTATTTTTTAGGAGCACTTAATCTATTTATGAGTGAATAAATAAAAAGAATTTGATATTCAGTGTTGATAAATAATAAGTAGCTGGTTTTAAACTGTTTTTAATCTGAAGTAATTAATTCTTCCATTTCATAATAGGCGATTGCTTTCTTCTTTAAAGGATTTGTACTCCAATCTTCCCATGCATTAGTGTAAGGATTATAGCCACATTTTAAAGGTTTAGATACATCAATATCTTTATTGTAATGCGTACGTTCTGTATAAGCTCTACAATCTGTGCATATATATCTAAACTCACAATCTTTACACACTTCAATTTGGTCTTTGGTAATATTCCAATATTTTTTAAAAAGAGGTTGTTGTAACGCTTCTTCTAGTGTGGTGTCTTTTATATTTCCAAAGCTTTGTGTCATGGAAGGGCAATTTTTTATATTGCCTTCTTTATCTATTGAAATTTTACGATTCAAGCAGGAATTATGGCTTAGTGATTCACTCAATAAATTAATATTTGAATAAAAATATTCTGTATTAATTATTCCACAATGTTTTTCATTTAGTATATTTCTTTCCACTTCTAAGATATATCCCATGTTTTCATTTATTGGATTGTAATTTTTTGTTGTTGGAGCATTATAGATTATTATAGCATGAATCCTACTATTTTTAAATACCAATTGTTCTATTTTTTCTTTATCAACATTTTTATTAAATGGAATTATGAAATCGACTGAAACTATTCTTGACTCAATATCAGAGATATAATCAAGAATCTCATTTAGAAAAGCAATGTTTACTATTTTGAAAAATCGAAATTGAACATAAGAGCATTTTAATATTTCAAATTGTTGAATTACAGCTTTATAATCATGAATAATTACATCAAAATCAACGATAGCATTAGTGATTTTAGAAGCATGTTGCCATTGTAAATTTATTTTTGGGAAAAATTGTGGATTCGAATTAAAAAAGATAAGCTTGTTTTTGATTAGAAAGTCAAAATATTCGTCAATAATCTCGTGATATTCATCATTAAAATCTTCTTTGATATTTTTGATGGTGTTACCATTATATTTTTCTAATATATCATATAACCCATTTGGAATGTAGAAATAAGTGTTGTTTTTAGTATCACAAATAACACTTCTATTCGCTCCTTTAACAGGAATACAGTCGGTAAAAAGGATAAAGTGTGTGTCTTTCAAATTAAATTATTTTCGAAATGGGTTTAACAAATGGCTTAGTTATATTCCTAGAATTTTGGTAGGCCTTAATCGCAATCAAATTACTTTTTGGTTTTTCTTGAATCAAATTTTGATTCTCACTTTGATTTTTAATTTTAAGACCATTAAAAACATTGATGGGTTTTCTAGTATTCATTTTTAATTTTTGAAGCTAAAAGTTTTTCAATATAAAAGTGGTAAGCATTATTTATAAAACTTACTTGTCCTGTAGGATTTATCTCTAAAAAATAGAATTCATCATTATAATACATTAAATCGGCAGAGCCATAATTAATAGTAAACTTTTTGAAAATAGCATCTAATTTGTTTTTAATATCAAGAGGTAATTCAAATGGAATTATTCTTAAATTTTCCATATTTCTCAGCTTCGTTCTATAGTCTATTTCGTTGTCAAAACAATAAATACATGCAGCATGAAATATTCCATCAATATAGATGACTCTAATTTCAAAATCGGCTATTATTCTTTCTTGAAAAAGAGAAATACTAAATTTATTAGGAACTTCATTTAAAATCTCTTCTGTAATTAAAAATGTTAGATTAAAATTATAGGTGTAATCTTCATCATAATACAAATAATCATCTAAAATTCTTTTAGATATAATGCCATTTTTAGATTGAAATAATTTAAAAAAGGATCTCAGTTTTTCTTTACTACTAGTTAATAAAGTATGCGGAATCTTTAACCCTTGTTTCTTAGCTTCCAGCATTACATCTAATCTATTAAACTCTATTTCTGATGTTCTTTTGCCTAACTTGTAAGTGCTCTTTTGCATTAAGTAAGCATCTGTAAGTACTTCATAACATTTGTCTTCATAAAAATCATAGCGCGAACCTACTGCACCACCATTAAACCAAATACTTTTTATTTCTTCAAGATTTTTATTTGTAACATACTTGTTTGTAATGGTATAAACATCCTTTTGATTGCTAAAATTGAGTTCGTCAATATTTATTTTATCTGATTCGCTAAATCTTATAAAGTCTTCGTCTAGACAATCGATAACCTGATTGACAAAATCATCTACATCTTTACTATAAATTAAAATCATAGCTAGTTATTTTTCGTAAAAGTACCAATCGTCAGTAAGTTGGGTTATGAAGTTGTAGTTTTCTTCATAATATCGATCCAATTCGAGTTCGTTTTCCTTTTCAAAAGAAATTACATCATATTGATTGTTATAAAAAGTAAAATTATATGGGTTTTTAAACAGATATTTTATTTTTTTTACTGTTAAATCATTTTCACTACAACCTTTTGCACTGTACAATTTCCCTTTGTAAATATGATAGCAAGAATTATATATTTCAGTTTTTAAATTATTTCTTGTATAATCATATTCGATATTTTTACCAAATTCAAACAGTTGTTTTTCAAGTTGCGGAAGTGTATTAACCTGAAGCTGTCTAGCATGCATGATTAAAACATTAAATTCTGGAGCATAATTTAATATTGTATCGTTTTTAGTTTCAATTCCTATTTTTTCTTCAGAGGGATATCCTTCTTTTTTTAATAAATTCACTAATTTTTCGGTAACTCTAACAGTGGTTTCATATCTTGTTTTATGATCTTTTCTAGTTGCTAAACGATAATCGATTTGATCTTCCTCTTTTAAGTTATCAATTTGTATTTTTAACTCGTTATTAAAGCTTAGTTTAGTATTTTTTAGAATGGAATCATAAGCAATAGAAAAATTTTTCCAATTTGGATTTCTTTTTAATGATACTAAAACGGAACTATTAAAATAGTTGATACCTACTCCTTTTTTTGCTAATTTTTCTCCCCAATAAAAAGCATTTTTATAATCTCTAGATAATGTTGCACATCGTAATGCATTATGAATATCTCTTGCAAACAATATCGGATATTCTTTGTCTAATAGTAGGTATTGCTCTTTTGCTTTGGCATATTGTTTTTTTAAAATAAAATCTTCTGCTTTTTCTGTAAAAGAATAATAAGATATGTCGTTTGTAGTTGCTTTATCTTTATCATTATCAGCCAATAGTTTGTTATTAACCATAAGCGTTTTGTAGGAAGGAATTTCTCTTGGTTCTATTTTTTTTCTTCGGTTCTTGTTTGGAGTATATACCATAGCACTCAAATCAAAAATTTCTGAGTAACAATTTAAGCCTCCAAAAGCAAGTAACGTATTATCTGTAATTTTTCCTTTAATTTTAAAATGTCGTTTTCCTTTAGGCGAGGTTTTGTACTGCGAAGAATTTTTAAGGTAGAAAGCAGGAAAGGTATCGAGTATTGTATTCTCATCAACTTGTTGATGATTTAATGTTACCTCAATAAATTCCTCATTCACAACGCTGCTGTAATAACAGTTTTTAATCGTGTCTTTTCTCTCTCCTAAGAATACATTTATATGGTTTTCTAAACCTGTTTCTTTTTTAACTTTATTGGCTAAGTCACCCCATCCACCAGATACATATCCTTCAATCTGCATGATGCTGTCATTTCGATTAAAAAGTGCTTTTTCAATTTCAACTCTTAAAAAATGCATGTGTCTTCCTTCCAGATAATGAAATAACCTAAAATCTTTACTCTTAAATTGAACCCCATAATTTATCAACCCTTTATAATTTCTATCGTCCACAAAATAAGGTTGTTTTAATGTGTCATTTTCTTTAGGAATCCACTTATTATTGAATTTCCATAAATGATAGGTTGCATCAAAAACTTTATTTTTATCAAAATGTATTTGTTTATACTCTTTTAAATTAACTTTTGATTGCCCTTGAACAAGGTAGAATGAACTAAAAAAAATAAAATAGAAGTAAAATTTCATAGGATTATTTTTCAAACAGATTATTTTAATATACTATTTAGTAATAAGCTTGAATACTATATTCTAATATTCAAGCTTAGAAAAAAAAGAAATTTAGTTTTATCTTGATTATCGATTGCCACCAATGTTTGGATCATTAATACAGGTATCTTCAACTCTTACAAAATTTGTTCTATTGTGTAAAGTTCTAATTCCTCCGTCTCTTATTGCATCATAACCGTAATCAAAAGTGAATGTTCTTCCATATTCATCTGTTTTACAAGCTGATCCTCCTGGAGTGGGTGTGTCACCTCCTTTCAATGTAAACATTTGTTCTTTTTTTAAGACCGCATCTTTAAATTTTGTTTCTTTTAAACTTTCAAGTTTCATAAATTTGTTATTTAATTAAATTAATTACAGTCATACTTTGTGTTCGTCAAAAACATTTAGAAAAGTATGGCTGTTTTTTTTAGTTGGAAAACTTTAAAACAAGAAAAAGCCAACTCTTTCTCTATTCTTGTTTGATAGTTTTGTTTTAGAAAATCTATCCATTCCTGTTTTGCTCGTCTTTTTAATGGGTTACTAGCAGCTGAATCAATCCCAGTATAGTGGCCAACTATTTTTTAAGAAAAGGGTTAGCAGTAGCTTTTCTTACATTTCATTCAAATTTATCTAACAATTCTATTATTTTTCTTAGCATCTTAACCAGATAATACACTATAATAAGAATTGTAATAATTAAAATGATTTGAAATAGGTAATTTATATCCATCATCATTTATTGTTTTATAAAGGAATAAAAAATATTTCTTATTTCTGATTTCAAAACTAAAGGTGTTTTTTGGGGATTGCAAACAAAGTAACTCGATATTCGGGAATTTCGACTGGTATTTCATGAATTGAATACTTTTTAAACACCGCAACAATAATATAAAACTTTATTTTGCAACATTTTAACAAGTCTCTTTGTTTGTTAAGCAAAAAATTATACTCAATTGTTTTACAGTTTTTTGAATGTTTTATTTTTTATTCATTTTGTGACAATTTATTTGGTGTCAAATGTTTTTGACACAATATTGTTTGACACAAGTTTGTGTCATTTTTGTTTTTTTTAAATTATTTTGTCACAGTTTTTAATAAATATTTTACAGAAACATGCTTAATTTATAAATAACATAATAGCTTAGTTATAACTATACAAGTTGTGAGAATAGCTAGTAATATAACCCCTAAAAATGCGTTAAAGGCTGAGCTAAAAAACATTAATGCATAATCTATTTGATCAAAGTAAACTATCCTTTATTCTTTTCTTGTTTTATAAGTTATCCTTTCCATAATTCATTTGTAATTAGTGAAATTTCTTCTTTATTCATTTCTAAATAACCTTTTTCGGTTATAATGTCTAATTCTTTCAACGATCTAAATCCATCTTCGTGAGACCATTTGCTTATGTATGGATTGTAGTTACATTCTTCCTTATGAGCCCAATTATTTTTCATTTTTACAGGTAATCGATTATCTACACATAATCTTCTAAATTCACAATCTTGACAAACTAATGTATCTTCTTTTTTTATATTCCAAAGCTTTTTAAACGTTGGTTTTTTTAAAACTGTAGCTATATCAAACTGATTATCATTATTTAGATTTCCATAGATTTCTTTTGTTTCTTGTGAATTTTTTATTTCACAATCCTTATTTATAAAGACTTTTTTATTAAAATAGGTATGATGCTTTAATGATTCCAAATAATTTATAAAATTTATTGATAGTCTAAAATGGATATCGTTCCAAGGATTTATATATCTATTTTTATTTATTGAAGGATCATCAATTTTAATTCCAGCAAAATTATTTAGTAATATTATCTTTTTAACTGATTTGATTAACTCGAAAAGATGTTTAGAATAAACAAATCCGTTTAAAAAAGTCAATTCAATCGTGTCAGATTCACATTCGTTTATAAAATCAACAAACAATTCAATTGATTTTAAAGAAGTATAATCAGCGAAAATAAAATTATATTGCAGTATATTTTGATTTTTAAGTTTATATAGGTTTTTAGAAGATGAACCAGATAATTCAAAAACTAAAGTTGCAATATCATAAGGTATTTGTATTTCATCATCTAAATCAATAAAACAATCTACAAGATCATCGCTTATTTCTTGAAGTAATCCTTTTTTATTAAGAAATTCAAAAACTTCATTATTTTTTTTGTCTACCATAAAATTATTTAATAACAATTGATTATATAAATCATTTGGCAAAAAATGAATTTTAGAGTTTAAGGAATCATATATCAAGGTTCTATTAAATCCTTTTGTTAAAAATATATTTTTAAAAAATTGATACATGCTTTATTTTTTTTCAGGAAAAAAAGATTGTCTAGGATATATTTCTCTCGCAAGATGCTTATTTGTTTGTAAGCTATTGCTTTCGATTTCATGAAAATTCTTTTCTGTAATTTCTGCAGACTGGATTTTCTTTATAATTATGGGTAATTTGATTTTGTAAATCATAAGATTTCTGCTATTTTTTTATGTAGATTATAATTACAAGGAAAAGAAACTTGTTCAAATTGGCCTACAGGATTAATTTCAAAAAGTAAATATTCATTTTCAGTGGTATATACTAAATCTAAACTTCCAGATTTTAAATCAATCAAGCGGCATAATTCTTTTAATTTAGTTTCTAACCCAATAGGTAATTTATATGGAACTACTCTGTTAGGGTTTTCAAAATCATAATTTCTAAAATCCAAAGACGTTTTTTCATTTTCTTGAGAAAAAATAGCTGAACTATAAAAAGTATTTGCAAAAAAGAAACTTCTAATTTCAAATTTCTTTTTAACTTCTTTTTGAATCAAAGTATTACTAATGTTTTCTCCATCTTCAAAACTTACTCTTTGTGTCATAGAATAGTAATTTTTATTCTCATGAAAAATTACTAAATCAGATATTGCTTTTGTTATGTAAGAATCTTTAAAATCAATTGATTCAAAATCATTAACTATATAGGTATTACTTATTTTTATCCCCAAATCTCTAGCTATAGAGAGCACTTTAAGTTTATTTATGTAGTTATCATCAAATTTATTTAAAATGGCTAGTTTATTTAATTCATATTCAAAAAATTCAATTGTTTTATGAAATTCTTTATTTAAAAACACATTGATTTTTTCATCTAAAGCTTGTTCTGTTTTATTTAAAATCTTTATAAAGTTTGGATTTTGAAATTTCAATTGAGACCTCCTATACCAATAGCATTTAAATTCAGAAAGTTTATATTCAAAATCATCAATGTCAAAAACGATATCTACATTTTTGTTTTCAATAATTATTTTTTTTATTGTAATTAGGTTCTTTTCTGAGATTCTTAAGAATTTTTTGTTATGATAGTTTAACCACGAACAAACAATATCTGTACTTGGCTCATTTTCATCGGAACAAATTAAAATGATTTTGTCATTTTTCATAATTTTCGGGTAATTGAACATTGTAGTTTTTACACTCCGTTTTTAAATCAATTAAAAAATGTTTTTTTCTTATAGTATCAATATTTATAGGATCTGCAAGACTCATTATAGCCGATTTATTATCATCATTTAGAATAAATACAGTACCAAAATAATTTTTATTTTCAGTAACATACCATTGATAATAATGATCATAAGTCATAGCATATTCACGTGGGGTTAATTTACCTGTTTCAACTAATGGCCATAATAAAGTAATGAACTCTAAAGCATCTTCTTTTTTTAAAAAACCAGCAATCGCATGATTTAAAAGCATTGTAATGGTATGTCCATTAAATCGTATGCATTTTCTCCTATCAGGGAATTTATTCTTTTTTAAAATTTCTAACATAAAATAACTACTAGGAGTTGCTCCATATTTTGAAATGGCATTGAATGCTAGAGAATCATTTACTTTATTATCATAAAACAAAAAACGCAAATCCTGAAAATAATGTTCATTATGAAGAAACGATTCAAAAATTTTATTATCCTCTGTATATGTGTTTTTTAAAAAGTCAGTTCTGAATTTTTTAATTTCTTTCTCATAATGCTGTAGTATGTATTCTTTAACTTTAGAAGTAAAAGAAAAAGAAGAGTAATCAATTTTATAAGGAATGAAGTTAACCAAAGTATCATTATCAATTTCATACCCTAGAGATACCGCTTTTAAGAATGCTTTTTTTGCTTTAGAAATTTCCTTTCGATTAAACAATTGCATGCTTAAACTCATTACATCTTCAGCAAAAGGAGTAGAAGTGGTTGTAATGGCTTTTTCTAGATAATAGAAGGAAGAATCGCTATCTGTCGTTTTTTTAGATTGGTTTAAAAGTGTATAATATGCTGTAAAATTTTCTTGAGAATGTATAGCATTATAAAATAAACTAAATAAAGAAACGAAAAGAATTTTAGATAATGAATCCATAATTAAAAAATATTAACTATTAGTAAAAAAATAAAGTGCTCCAGTAAAAATAAAATAATCTATTGTTAATGAGGATGAATTTTAATTTTTCTGTGAATAATTATTTGTTTGGCTTATGACCTCCTTCCGATGTAAATTATATTTTCTTTTGGAACACTTTATATTGTTTAAAATGGTTACTCTTGCGTTAATGTAGTTGGTACAGGTTGATCTTTTGTTCCTGCTCCTGTATTTTGATTATCCCAAACGCCATTACCTCCTTTTTCATCAGTAGTTTGAAATACTACATCATACTGAGTTGAACTTAATGCTGTGTCTGTGCCTCTTGAAGTATAATTTCCTCCAATACAAATTTGCATTTCGGTCTCACTTAATTGTAAGCTTTCAAAAAGCTTTGAATTTAATTTTTTCATAAATTTGTTATTTAATTAAATTAATTACAGTCATACTTTGTGTTCGTCAAAAACATTTAGAAAAGTATGGCTGTTTTTTTTAGTTGGAAAACTTTAAAACAAGAAAAAGCCAACTCTTTCT
>NZ_LR733567.1 GCF_902506265.1 Flavobacterium sp. 9AF
GCATCAACAATCTAATCTAAAAATGAGAACTTATAAAAGAAAAAACACTTGCAAGAACGTTCTTGCAAGTGTTTAATTTAATTATTTTTGTCTAATAAATCTGTATCGATTTTTTAGGACTAGTCAATGATTTTTCTTTTATTGACCGTCCATGGTTGCTTTAGTTTCAGCTTCTTGAATTGCTTTTTGATTTCTAACAAAAGTTTCAGATTGTTCTTTTCCAGCACCATACAATTCTGGATGAAGATAAGTTCCTTTGAACTCTTTTTCTTTTTCTGGAACAATTCTGTTCTCATTTGCAAATTTATCTGCTCTAACAGCTGTAATTTGCCAGCTTACTTCTACATTTGGTATGCTGGTTTGTATTACAAATTTATTACCAGAAACTTTTTCTTTTATAATTGCTTGTGCAAATGTACCAATAGTGGTTAATTGATATCTGAAATCTTTATTGGCTGCTTCAAAATAAGCAGGTAAAGTAACTGTTACATATCCGTTGTTATCAGTCTTTACGTTTCCAGAATAGATGTTCATCATTTCAGGAGATTCTACAAAACTGTGAATTAGATATTGGTTTTTTGGATTTAATGGATGGTCAATTTTAAAAGTACCACTACCTTTTGCAATATTACCGGTTATATTTAAGTCTCCGTTTATGTTTACATTTCCATTAAAGTCAGAAATCCCTTGTACAGCAAATTGATTAGTTGGTGCAGTTTGATTACTAGAAAGGCCTCCTAATGATAATTTTTTTATTCTCATGTGACCCGATCTGTAATAAGTAGCGATGGTGTCTCCTGCACTCGGTATATAACAACCGCTTATTAAAGCTAGTGTGTTTGAAGATCCGTTATGGTAAAATTTAAAACCACAATCTCCGTTTTGATCGTCTAAATCTTCACCAAAAACAAGTGTTCCAGAATTGTTGTTATTAAAGGCATTACTACCTACACCTATAGATGATCCAGAGGTTTTCATAACACTCAAAGTATGAGTGGGTGCAGCATTTCCAATCCCAACATTTCCTGTATTTGTATTGTTGATGTTATTTCCACTAGTTGTCCATTCTGCTCCTGCAATTCCTGCAGAAGATTTTGAAAAAAGAGCATAGGGTACACTTAGGAGTTGACTTGTTCCAGTTAATGAATAAGTTGTTCCTCCTGTAGGATCAACATCAGTTTGAATATAATATGAATTATTGCCCCAGTTAATGGTGTTGAAAGCTCCAGAAACAACTGTTCCTGAGCCCACTTCTATGCTAATTAAACCATTTGCATTGGTTGTGGGTGTTTGTGTTTCAACATATACAGGGTTTCCGGTCGATGACCCTTCTAATATACTAATTTGTATACCTATTGGAGAGGAAACTATTAAAGCGTCTGATACATCTCTAATTACAGCTTGATAACTCATTTTTTCAGGAGCTTGAGCCGTCATCGTTAATGAAAATAAGATTGTTGCTAAAAGTGTGTAAATTTTTCTCATATTCTTTATTTTTTAATGATTTTAAATGTTTTAACTTCTGAATCTTGGTGTTTAATTTTTAAATAATAGATAGTTGATGGAAAAGAAGCGATTGAAATGTTGATTTCATTAGGAATGTTTTTTTCCGATTTTAATCTTTTTCCATTGATATCAATTAACTCGTAGTCAATGGAATGATTATTAGAGTTGATAAAATTAAGGGTTAGTATATCTGAGGTAGGGTTTGGAAAAATTTTTACCTCTTGAATTAAGTTGGAAAAATTATCAATCGATAATACTTCAGAAATTTCATAAGGTTGTTGAACTCCTTGAGCTACAGAGCCAGTCGTACCAAAGTTTGTTGTGTAAACTATTTGTCCTACAGAATAGGAAAGAGAACCTTGTGCTCCAGACACAATTTCTCCTCCTGAGCTATTGGTTGAATTTTGAGCTACTGCACTCGAAAATCCAAAACAAATAATGAAGATAAGAAAGGGAAAATAATTTTTTTTCATAGTAATGAATTTATTGATTAGTTATTAGTTTAAAATTAACATTTTTTTTAAAATTATTTAATTTTTTTATTAATTTTTTTATTAATTTTTTTACATAAATAAAATAAATAATATAACACTTAAAATAAAAGCATATAAGAAACTGAGTACTATTTCTAATTTATATTTTTCTATAAAATTCATAATTGTTCTTTTTTTTCAAAATTAGTAATACTAAACTTACGACATATAGGTAGAATTACCTGTTTTTTGAATAGGGTTATATATATAT
>NZ_LR733611.1 GCF_902506265.1 Flavobacterium sp. 9AF
GAAGATAAAGGAAAGGTAAAAAGTCTCTTTTTAGAAAATGGTAATGTTTATTCTAATTATAAGATAAATAATTTTGATTACCCAAAAATAAAAAAACAAAAACAGTTATGTCTTTCAGAAGAACTATTTAAAAGCAGTAATTTAGATAAAGAATGTGTGAAGTCGCTTTTGAAAGTTTTTGAGTCCAGATACGATTCTTATAAAAATAAATATGCTAATTCTATTAACACAAAATACAAAACCAATTCTAAATTAGATATAATGAATGATATTGTAGAAGTTTAGCTATTTTTTAGTAGTTTTTTCTCTAAAAATTTGTTCTAAGTTTTTATTTTTTAAGCTGAGTTGAAGAATTTTTAATTCCTTTTCATTTGCAAAATCAAATAGAAGTGGTCTCATGTCTCTTTCAGATTCAAAATGAAGTTCATAAGCGGAATCACTATAACTTGTTATGGATTTTAAATTTTGAAAAATTAATTCTTCTTTAAGAATTGGTTGATCAAACTCAATATTTATTATTTGGTGTATTTGCTCTTTAACGAGAGTTGTTAAATTTTTGTCTTCAATAATTTTACCATTGTTTATAATGATTACTCTTTCACAAATAGCTTCCACTTCTTGCATTATATGAGTAGATAAGAAAACAGTTTTGTCTTTGCCTATATTTTTTATTAAATCTCGTATTTCTACTAACTGATTCGGGTCTAAACCTGTAGTAGGTTCATCTAAAATTAATACGTCAGGGTCGTGAAGTAAAGCACAAGCGAGTCCCACTCTTTGTCTATACCCTTTAGATAGTTGACTTATTTTTTTATTGCTTTCAGGAGTAAGTCCTGTTAATTGAATTACTTCTTCTATACGTTGACGAGTTACTTTATATATATCAGCATTAAAGGATAAATATTCTCTTATATATAAATCTAAATATAAAGGGTTGTGTTCAGGTAGGTATCCAACAGATTTTTGTACTGCTTTCACTTCGGTTGTAACATCAAAGCCATTAACCTTTCCATTTCCTTCATCTGCAGTAATAAAGGTGGTAAGAATTTTCATTAAAGTCGATTTTCCAGCACCATTTGGTCCTAAAAAGCCAACAATTTCACCTTTTTTTATAGAAAAAGAAATTTGATCAAGTGCTTTTTGCTCTCCATAACTTTTAGAGATGTTCACAACCTCAATAGACATAATAGATATAAGTTTTAGCAAAAATAAAGTTTTTTAATTAAAAATATTTTTTTTGAAAAAGTATTTTGGAAAGTTTTTTTTTATATATTAGCCACTTCGAAACATAGCAAAAAAATGTTACAAACAACTACATTTTATTTTAACAATTCTTATTATTATTTCTGGAGAGAAATAAGGGATTGTTATGCTATAAATTAAATAAAAATAAATTATACAATATAAAATACAATCCCGATGCAAATCGGGATTTTTTTGTTTACAACAATTATGAATTTAAAAATTGCAATACAAGGAATAAAGGGTTCTTTTCATCATCAGGTAGCTAATCGTTATTTTGGCGATGCAATAAGTTTGGATGAATGTAATTCTTTTAATGATGTAGTAAAGAGTTTAAAAACAGCTCATTCAGATAAAGGAGTAATGGCTTTGGAAAATTCAATAGCGGGTTCAATATTACCAAATTATGCCTTAATAGATAAAAATGAATTATATATTATTGGCGAATATTATTTGGATATACATATGAATCTAATGGCTTTGAAAGGACAAACAATTCAGGATATAAAAGAAGTACATTCGCATCCTATCGCTTTGTTACAATGCGAAGTTTTCTTTAATCAGTTTCCTCATATCAAATTAGTTGAGAGCATTGATACAGCAGAAACTGCTTATCGAATTCAAAAACAAAATTTGTTAGGCATTGGTGCTGTTGCTGCACCTATAGCTGCAGAAATGTATGATTTAGAAATTTTAGCTTCTGGAATTCATACTATTAAAAGTAATAAAACTCGTTTTGTTATAGTAAAAACAAAAAAGAAAGAATTAGATAAAGAAGAAATAAACAAAGCTTCTTTTAAATTTGAATTAGACGATACACCTGGAAGTTTAGCAACTGTGTTGAATGTAATGAATAATTGCAAATTAAATTTAACTAAAATACAATCACTACCTATTATAGAAACTCCTTTTCAATATGCCTTTTTTGTTGATGTAGTTTTTGAAAAGTACAAGCATTATGAAAAAGCAAAAAAGCTTTTGGAAATTATGACAACCCATTTTAAAGTTTTAGGTGAATACAAACAAGGAAAACAATGATAACAACTGCAAACAGATTAAAAACCGTAGAAGAATACTATTTTTCAAGAAAACTGAAAGAAGTAAACCAATTACTATCGGAAGGGAAACCGATAATAAATATGGGAATTGGAAGTCCTGATTTAAAACCGCATGCTTCTGTTATTGAAGCTATTCAGGTTGCGCTTTTAGAACCTAATGCACATATGTATCAAAGTTATCAAGGCTTGCCCGATTTACGAAAAGGGTTTTGTGATTATTATGCTAATAATTTCAATGTTAGTATTGATTCCACTTCTGAAATTTTACCATTAATGGGTTCTAAAGAAGGTATTATGCATATTGCTATGGCTTTTTTGAATGAAGGAGATGCTGTTTTAGTTCCTAATCCAGGTTATCCAACCTATCAATCAGTCTGCAATCTTGTTGGAGCTAAAACCTTGTTGTATGATTTGAAAGAAGAAAATCTTTGGTATCCCGATTTTGATGCATTAGAAAAACAAGATTTATCTCATGTGAAATTAATGTGGGTTTGTTATCCTCATATGCCAACAGGCGCACAAGCTAGTTTAGAATTATTTGAAAAACTAATTGCATTTGGGAAAAAACATCATATTTTGATTGTAAATGATAACCCGTATAGTGCCATATTGAATGATAATCCGTTGTCAATTCTTCAAGTGGAAGGAGCAAAAGATATAGCTATAGAGTTAAATTCTTTAAGTAAAACATATAATATGGCAGGATGGCGTGTGGGAATGGTTATTGGAAATGCAATCAACATAGCTTCAATTTTAAAAGTCAAAAGTAATATGGATAGCGGTATGTTTTTTGGTATCCAAAAAGGAGCTATAGAAGCCTTAAAATTAGGAAAAGATTGGTTTGATAGTTTGAATTCTGAATATAGAAATAGAAGAGAATTGATTTTTTTACTTTGTGATAAATTAGGAGTAGCTGTTAATCGAAATCAAGTTGGAATGTTCGTTTGGGCAAAACTGCCAAATGAATATTCTTCAGAGATATTTATAGATCAATTATTATATGAAAAAAGCCTTTTTGTAACACCAGGAACTATTTTTGGAAGCCAAGGAGAAGGTTATATCCGTTTTTCATTGTGTGTTACTGAAGAAAAAATCAAAGAAGCAATACATCGAATATAATGGAAAAGGAGGTAGAAAAATTTGTAATTATAGGACTTGGATTGATAGGAGGTTCACTATCCTTAGATATCAAGGCAAACAGAAATAACACAGTAATCTTTGGAATAGATGCGAATGAAGAACATGTATTAAAAGCAAAAGAATTAGGGATTATTGACGAAATAGGGACTGAAGAAGATTTAATAGATGCTCATTGGGTAATTGTTGCTGTTCCAGTAGATAAAAGTATTGCAGTTTTAGTACAGGTATTAGATAAAATTAATAGCAATGCCATTGTTTTTGATGTGGGTTCTACTAAAAATAAAATTTGTGAAGAGCTAAGAAATCATTCAAATAGAAGAAATTTTATTGCAGCACATCCTATTGCAGGAACCGAATTTTCCGGCCCCCAAGCAGCAATGAAAGGCTTGTTTGTGGAGCGTACCAATATTATTTGTGAAGTAGAGAAAACGGCTTTTGTTTTTCAAGAGAAAGCCTTGGAGTTATTCAAGCAAATAGGAATGCGTATTCGATATATGGACCCTTTTTCTCACGACAAACATATCGCTTACATGTCACACTTGTCTCATATTAGTTCATTTATGCTAGGCAAAACAGTAATCGAAGAAGAGAAAAATGAAAGAGATATTTTTGATATGGCTGGAAGTGGTTTTGAAAGTACTGTAAGATTAGCAAAAAGTTCTCCAGCCATGTGGACACCTATTTTTGAACAAAACAAAGAACAAGTCATTAAGTCATTATCTGAATATATTACAAATCTAAATATTTTCAAAGATTTATTAGAACAAGACAATTACAAAGAAGTTTTTAAAACATTAAGTGAAACAAATAGAATAAAACAAATATTAAAGTAAGGTAAGTTTAAATAGTTTATATCTGTTTCTTCTTACAAATTATGTAAAATTATGGAAAATAAAAAAGAATTAAGAACATGGTTAGATGATTTTAAACTAGATCATCCATTAGTAATTGCAGGACCATGTAGTGCAGAAACGGAAGACCAAGTGTTAAAAATTGCTCACGAGTTGAAAGATTCTGATGTGTCAATTTTTAGAGCTGGAATTTGGAAACCAAGAACACGACCTGGAGGTTTTGAGGGCGTAGGTGCCATTGGATTAAAATGGTTGCAAAAAGCAAAATCGGAAACAGGTTTATTAATGGCTACAGAAGTAGCAACTGCAGCTCATGTAAAATTGGCCTTGGAGCATGATATAGATATTCTATGGATTGGTGCTAGAACAACTGTAAATCCTTTTGCGGTTCAAGAAGTAGCTGACGCTTTAGAAGGAACGGATAAAATTGTATTATTGAAAAATCCAGTTAATCCAGATTTAGCACTTTGGATTGGAGGACTTGAAAGACTTTATAATGCGAATATTAAAAAGTTAGGAGTAATACACAGAGGTTTCTCTACATATGATAAAACAAAATATAGAAACAACCCAGAATGGCAAATAGCAATTGAGTTGCAAAACAAATTTCCTGATTTACCACTTATTTGCGACCCATCCCATATTACAGGTAAAAGAGATATGATTCAAGAAGTTTCTCAGCAAGCTTTAGATTTGAATTATGATGGTTTAATTATTGAAACTCATATTGATCCTGATAATGCTTGGAGCGATGCAGCACAACAAGTTACACCAGATACATTAAAGAAAATGTTTGTTGATCTAAGAGTAAGAAAAGTTTCAGATGATGAAAGTGAATTCAATCAAAAAATGGCAAAGTTAAGAGCTCAAATAGATGAATTTGACGGTAAATTACTTGAGATTTTAGGGAATAGAATGAAAGTAGCTGATAAAATTGGAGAACTTAAAAAAGAAAAAAATGTGGCTATTCTTCAAAATAAACGTTGGAATGAAATATTGGGAAAAATGATTCTAGAAGGTGAAGAAAAAGGATTGAGTAACGAATTTGTGATGCAAATGTTTAAAGCAATCCACCAAGAAAGTATCAATCATCAAGAAAAAGTTGTGAATAATTAAAAAATAATTTTTTTTTGGCATAATAGTTGTAATATTGCGTTAAATAATATTAACAAAAAAATTTAAAAAATGAAGAAAATTATTTTATTAGCAGTTTTATTCGTTGGTTTTGTGGCAAATGCTCAATCAGACAAGATTTACAAGCACAGTGGAGAAGTGGTAGAAGGTAAAGTAAAAAGAGTGGAAGAATATACAATTGTATTTGTGTATAATGGAGAAGAAGCTGAGAACACAATTGGTAAATATGCAATTGAAAGAATTGTATATGGAGCAAGTGGACGTGAAGAAGAAATAACCGAAAAAATTGTTATTAACAGTGAAAAAGATTGGGAAAAAGTAGTTATTCTTGAAGATAAAGCTTATATCGCAGGTTTGAAAAAAGCAGGAGAAGTAAGAGGGAAAACAGGTTTAATCAATTTCCAAACTGGAAATACAGGGGATAAAAAAGCTGAGAAAAAACTAAAAATGGATGCTGCTGTTCAAGGTTGCCCTTTTATTTTATTAACTGCTGATAAAACTACTGTTGGAGCTAACTCTAATGCTTTAGGTGGATCACAAGCTATTAAAAAAGGAGTGGCGTATAAATATTAATAAAACAATTTTATTATAATTTAAGGCTGTCTCAAAAGACAGCCTTTTTTTATCCTATATTTTTTCTAATTAATAGTATATTTGTAAAAATCATTAATTTGATAATGAAAAATATTTTTTAGACTTTGTTACTTTAACTTCTAAATTTTGCATGACTGGAATCGTTTATAAATCTACAGGCAGTTGGTATACCATAAAAAAAGCAGATGGTGGTTTTTTAGAATGCCGTATAAAAGGTAAATTTCGTATTAAAGGAATAAAAAGTACCAATCCAATTGCTGTGGGAGATAAAGTAGATTATCATATTGAAAATACAACCGATGAGACCACAGGTGTTATTACTGCTATTCATGATAGAAAGAATTACATAGTGCGTAAATCAGTGAACCTTTCAAAACAAACCCATATTATAGCTTCAAATATTGATATCGTTTTTTTACTAATTACAATAAATAATCCTCCTACAACTACAAGTTTTATCGATCGTTTTTTAGTAACAGCTGAAGCATATGGGATAGAAGCTGTCTTAATATTTAATAAAATAGATACCTTTAATGAGTCATCTTTAGACGAACAATTATTCTTGCAATATACATACGAAACTATAGGTTACCAATGTTTAAGAATTTCTGCTAAAGAAAATAAAGGCATTGAAGAGCTAAAGAAACGAATGATAAATAAAGTATCAATGTTTTCAGGGCATTCAGGTGTAGGCAAGTCAACATTGGTAAATGCGATTGAACCTTCACTCAATTTAAAAACTAAACAAATTTCTGAGTCCCACGCACAAGGACAGCATACTACTACTTTTGCTGAAATGTTTGATTTGTCTTTTGGAGCACAAATTATTGATACTCCAGGAATAAGAGGATTTGGAGTAGTTGATATGGATAAGCAAGAAATTGGAGATTATTTTCCTGAGTTTTTTGCTCTAAAAGAAAATTGTAAATTCAATAATTGTTTGCATAAAGAAGAACCTCATTGTGCAGTAAAAGAGGCGCTTGAAAAAGACGAGGTTTCTTGGAGTCGATATAGGAGTTATTTACAAATACTGGAAGGAGATGAAGAACATTATAGAATGGATGATTATGCAGAAGACCGAAAAGCAAGCGACGAAACTAGAAAATCATAATCTTATATGCGTGTTGTTATTCAAAGAGTTTCAGAAGCATCAGTAGTTATTGAACAAAAATGTGTGGCAAAAATTAATTCAGGGTTGCTGATTTTAGTGGGTATTGAGGCAGAAGATAAAGATGAAGATATTCAATGGCTTTCTTCTAAGATAGTCAATTTAAGAATTTTTCCCGATGAAAATGAGGTAATGAATTTATCTGTAAAAGAATGTAAAGGTAATATTATTGTTGTTAGCCAATTTACTTTACATGCTGCTACAAAAAAAGGGAATAGACCTAGTTATATAAAAGCAGCTAAGCCAGAAATTGCAATCCCTATATATGAGAAATTTGTAAATTGTCTTCAAAATGATTTAGGTAAGGAAATTCAAACAGGACAATTTGGCGCTGATATGAAAATTGGTTTAATTAATGATGGACCAGTAACCATCATAATCGATAGTAAAAATAAAGAATAAAATGAAAATTAAAATACTCTTTTTTCTAATTTTAAGTGTATCAGTTTTTAGTCAAGAAGAATTAAATTCTTTGCTTATTCCTAAAGAGCTAAAAGAAAAAGCAAATAGTGTGGTAAGATATCAAAGCAAAGAAGTAACAATTAAATCTCAGACTTCATATAAGTTGAAAACAAAAAAAATAATTACTGTTTTGAATGAATACGGGATGAAAAATGTAGATGCTAAAGAATACTATAGTAAATCTGAAAAAATAAATGCTATTGAAGCCATTATTTATGACAGTTTTGGAAAAGAAATTAAAAAAATAAAAAGAAAAGATTTCATTGATCATAGTGTAGCTGACGGATTTTCAATTTTATCAGATAATCGTATTTTATACTTAGATTATACTCCTACACAATATCCTTTCACGATAGTTTTTGAAAGTGAAACGGAAAGTATCAACACAGCATTTTTACCTTCTTGGTTTCCAATTGACGATTACTACGAAAGTGTTCAAAAATCCGAATTTACTATTTTATATCCTACAGATTTAGGTTTTAAATACAAAGAACAAAACTTTAATAGTTATAATATTGTGAAAAACGAAAAAACGAATCAGTTATCCTATATTATAGAAAATGTAGAACCTTTAAAACCTGAGGATTATTCACCCGATTTTAAAACGATTGTTCCTAATGTAATTTTTGGACTTGAAAAGTTTTCTTTAGAAGGTGTAGATGGAGTAGGTAAAACTTGGGAAGATTTTGGAAAAGTATATTATGATAAACTAATTAATACAGATACTGAATTAAACCAAGAAACAATAAAGAAAATAAATGATTTGACAAAAGGCATAGTTAGCCCAATTGAAAAAGCAAAAATTATTTATAAATATGTTCAGAACAAAACGAGATATGTAAGTATTCAACTAGGAATAGGGGGTTGGAAACCCATGTTAGCCAAAGATGTGGATAGATTAGGTTACGGAGATTGTAAAGCATTAACTAATTATACAAGAGTTTTATTAGATAATGTAGGGGTAAAGTCTTATTATACTGTAATTTATTCTGGTTCGGAAAAAGAAAATATAAAAAAAGATTTTGTTTCTTATCAAGGAGATCACGTTATTTTAACGATACCTCAAGAAGATAAAAATTATTTTTTAGAATGTACAAGTCAAACCAATCCTTTTGCTTTTGGTGGCGATTTTACCGATGATCGTTATGCCTTAATGATAAAACCAGAGGGTGGTTTTATTATTAAAACCAATGAATTTGAGACTAAGGCAAATTATCAAATGACTAACGGAAACTTTTCAATTGATTCTGATGGAAATTTAAAAGCACAAGCAGAAATTAAATCGGGAGGTATTCAATATGATCAGAAGGCTTTTTTATCAAGAATAAATGATGAAAGAGAATTACATAGATCTTATAAAAATAGATTGAGTTGGGTTAATAATTTAAAAATTGAAAAGTTAGATATTAAAAATAATCTTGAACCAGTAGAGCTAGTAGAGCAATTTAATTTTACTGCGACTAATTATTCTAATAAAGCTGCTAATACGATATATTTTGTGTTAAATGTATTTAATAGGAATGAAAATATTCCTGATAAATACCGAAATAGAAAAAATGATTTTGAAATTAGGAGAGGTTATTTTGATTCTGATGAAATAGAAATTATTTTACCTGAAAATTATGAAATAGATTTTTTACCTGAATCGGTTAACTTAGAAACGGTATTTGGTAATTATAAAATGACAATTGAAAGAAAAACTGATGGAAAATTGTTTTATAAAAGAGACTTAACGATTAATAAAGGAAACTTTAGTAAGGAACAATACGAAGAATATAGAAAGTTTAGAGAACAAATTGCTAAGTGCGATAATTTAAAAATAGTATTAATTAAAAAATAAATAAGATGAGTTTTAAGAATTTTAGCATTACTGTATTAGCCCTTTTTAGTAATTTCTTGTTAGCTCAAAAATATGAACTAGGAGAAGTTACTATTGAAGAATTGAAAGAAGCTCGTCATCCTATAGACTCATCTGCTCCTGCTGCTGTACTTTTTAAAACTGGTGAAACAAGATTTAGTTTAAGTAGTGATGGTCAATGGACTGTTTCTACTGAAGTAAAATTTAAAATTAAAATTTATAAAAAAGAAGGGTTTGATTATGCCAATAAATCGGTTTCCTATTATGTGGGAGGACAAAGAAATGAAACTGTAAATTTTAAGAATGCCATAACATATAACTTAGTAGATGGAAAAATTGAAAAAACGAAATTAAAATCAGATGGTGAATTTAAAGAGGAGATAAATGAATATGTGAAAGTAAAAAAAATTACAATGCCGCAAGTAAAAGAAGGAAGTATAATTGAATATTCATATATGCTTAATTCTCCTTCAATAACAAGTTTTGAGGATTGGTACTTTCAAGGTAGTATACCCATGAATTATGTAGTGTATAATGTTTATATTCCAGAATATTTTAAATATAGAACGGTCTTTTCAGGGTATGAAAATGTAGATATAAAAGATGAATACATATCTTCAGGAGATTTTGGTCAACAAAAATATATCTATAAAATACAAAATGTACCTGCTTTAAAAGAAGAAGGGTATGTAACAAATATCGATAATTATACTTCTATTTTAAAATATGAATTAGCTTCTATAAGTTATCCTAATTCTCCTATAAAAAATTTCGCAATTACTTGGGACGATGTAGTTAAAAGCATTTATGAGCATGAAGGTTTTGGAAATGAATTAGAATCAAAATCTTATTTTGAAGACGATTTGAAAACCATTTTAGAAGGATTGAATTCTAGTGATCAAAAGATTGCTGCTATTTATAATTTTGTAAAAAACAAAATGACCTGGAACGAGCATTATGGTGTAATTGCAGATAAAGGGGTTAAAAAAGCATACAAAGAAAAAACAGGAAATGTAGCAGATATTAATTTAATGTTAGTAGCTATGTTGCGTTATGCTGGTTTTGAAGCCAATCCGATTCTCTTAAGTACAAGAAGAAATGGAATTGCAATGTTCCCAAATAGAACAGCTTATAATTATGTAGTTGCTGGAGTTGAAGTTTTAAACGATGTTGTTTTGTTAGATGCAACTGATAAAAACGCAACAGTAGATTTACTTCCTTTAAGAGCGGTAAATTGGACAGGTAGAATTATAAGACAAAGAGGAAGTTCAAATGAAATTGACCTTTTAAAGGTTCCGATTTCTAAAGATAATATTACTATTTTATCTGAAATTCAAGAAGATGGAAAAATATCTGGAAAACTTAGAAGAGTATTAACAGATTATAATTCTTTTGTTTATAGAGATAATTATGCAAATGTTTCTCAAGATAGTTATTTGGAAAAATTAGAAAACAGATATAAAGGAATCAACATTGAGGAATACAAATCAGATAATATAAAAGATTTATCTAAACCAGTTGTAGAAACCTATTCTTTTACTCATGAAAATGATGTTGAAATAATCGGGAATAAAATCTATTTGAAACCTATGATGTTTTTTGGATTAGAAGAGAATCCATTTAAATTAGATCAAAGAAAATATCCAGTAGATTTCTCTTTTCCATTTAAAGATACCTATGCGATCTCTATTAAAATTCCTGAAGGATATGAAGTTGAATATCTGCCAGAAGGAACAAATGTAGCAATGGAGAATAATTTTGCTACATTTAAATACATTGTTTCAGTTACTAATAATAATATTCAACTATTAGTTAACTTAGATATTAATAGTATCTATATTCCATCGAATGCCTATTCAGCATTAAAAGGTTTCTTCAAATTAATAGTGG
Organism: Flavobacterium sp. 9AF; assembly: GCF_902506265.1. Classification (GTDB taxonomy): domain Bacteria; phylum Bacteroidota; class Bacteroidia; order Flavobacteriales; family Flavobacteriaceae; genus Flavobacterium. The sequence continues at coordinate 11,398 of NZ_LR733611.1, forward strand.
AGAAAGAAAATGACAAAATTATTTTAAAGAAGAAATCTTAATTAAATGAAAAAAAAAATAAGTTTTATACTGTTTTTTTTTACAACTATTGCTGTAACATTCTCTCAGAATTATGAGTTAGGGAAAGTTACTATAGATGAACTTAAACAAAAGAATCATCCTAAAGATTCTTCTGCATCTGCAGCTATACTTTTTAAAATAGGAGAAACAAATTTTTTTTTAGGAAGTCCAAATTGGACAGTTTCAACGGAAGTAAAGTTTAAGATTAAAATTTATAAAAAAGAAGGCTTTGAATTTGCCAATAAAGCTTTATACTATTATGTGGGCGGGGCAAAAGACGAAAAGATAAGATTTAAAAATGCCGTAACATATAATTTAGTAAATGGGGAAATAGAAAAAACAGAGCTTAATTCTGATGGAAAACTAATTGAGAATATTGATAAAGATTATAGCTTAAAAAAAATAGTTATGCCACAAGTAAGAGAAGGAAGCATTATTGAATATTCTTATATTTTGAATTCAACAAATATTACCTTTTTAAGAGACTGGTATTTTCAAGAAAGTATCCCTGTAGATTTTTCTCAATATAAAATATCAATACCTTCAATATTTGTTTATCGAAGTGTATTAACTGGCTTTGAAAAAGTTGAAGAGAAATCGGAATCTATAAATGGGCATGATTACATGAGGCATAAAGTGACTTATGTGGCTAAAAATGTTCCAGCAATCAAAGAAGAAGAATATGTGAATCATATTGAAAATTATACTTCCATCTTAAAATATGAACTGGTATCGCTTATTTTAAAAAATAGTCCAACTATAAATTATGCAGTAACTTGGGAAGATGTCTTTAAAACAATTTATGGGAACGATAATTTTGGTTCCCAGTTAGAATTAAAAAAATATTTTGAAAAGGATTTAGATAATATTTTATTAGGTATTACCAATTCACAAGATAAAGTAGAAGCAATTTATAATTTTGTAAAAAATAAAATGTCTTGGAATAAAGAAGCTAGTGTTTTTACTGATGTGGGTGTATCTAAAGCTTATGAGTTACAGACTGGTAATGTTGCAGAAATAAATTTAATGCTAACAGCTATGTTACAATATGCTGGTTTAAAAGCAGATCCAGTTTTATTAAGTACAAGAAATAATGGTATAGCTATATTTCCGAATAGAACAGCTTTTAACTATGTAATTTCGGTAGTTAATATAGATGGCAAACTTATTTACTTGGATGCTACTGAAAAAAAGAGTGTGATAAATCAAATTCCTCTTAGAGCTTTGAATTGGAAAGGTAGGACTGTAAAAAAAGAAGGAAGTTCTCAAGAAATCGATTTGCTAAATGTTCCTATTTCAAAAGAAACCTTTAGTGTAAGAGCCGAAATAACTGATGAAGGAAAAACAATTGGGAAGTTGAGGAAGACTTTTTCTGATTACTTTTCATTGTCGTTTCGTAATAAATTTAACGAATTCTCTAGGGAGATATACTTAGATGAAATGGAGAACAAGCATAAAGGTTTAAATATATTAGAATATAACCTTGAAAATTTCAAAGATTTAAAGCGACCTATTACTGAGGCATTTGATTTTTCTCATGATAATGATGTTGAAGTTGTGGGCGACAAAATTTTTCTTAATCCTATGATGTTTTTAGGTGAGGAAGAAAATCCTTTTAAAGCAGAAAATAGAAATTATCCAGTAGATTTTTCTTTCCCCTTTAAAAAGGTATATAATATTTCAATAAAAATACCCGAAAGGTATGAGGTAGAATTTTTACCTCAAAATATTCATATCCAAACGAATGACAATTTCGGAAATTTTAAATACTTAATTGCTCAATCTGGAAATGATATCCAATTAGCCGTTACAAAAGAAATAAGTAAATTTTATGTTCCTTCTGAATCGTATTCCGAATTAAAAAAATTATATAAACTAATTACAGAAAAATATAAGGAAAGAATTTTTCTTAAAAAGAAAGTACAATGAATATTAAAAATGCACAGTTAGAAGTTGATAATTGGATTAAAGAACATGGAGTTCGTTATTTTAATGAATTGACAAATATGGCTCAACTAACAGAGGAAGTAGGTGAAGTAGCTAGAATTATAGCAAGAAGATACGGGGAACAATCTGAAAAAGAATCCGATAAAAACAAAGATTTAGGTGAAGAATTAGCAGATGTTGTTTTTGTTGTTTTATGTTTAGCGAACCAAACAGGTGTTGATTTGCAAGCTGCTTTTGATAAAAAGATGGATTTAAAAACAAAACGGGATCACGATCGTCATCATAATAATGAAAAATTGAAATAGAATATTATTTTAATCCTCATTAAGCTTTTTTCAATTATGAACGCAATTATAAAAAAAACTGTTGTTAATCAACAAGCAACTATTAGAATTACAGGTTCAAAGTCTGAAACCAATAGGTTGTTACTTTTACAAGCCCTGTATCCAAACATAACAGTTGAAAATATATCTAATTCCGATGATTCTGAAGTGATGAAAACGGTACTTAATAATTTTCAATCCACTTCTGTAGGACAAGATTTGGTAAAGGAACAACTTTTCGATATTCATCATGCTGGCACTGCCATGCGTTTTCTAACTGCTTTTTTTGCTACACAAGAAGCAAGCGAAGTAATTTTAACAGGTTCCAACAGAATGCAAGAAAGACCTATTAAAATTTTGGTTGATGCATTAAGACAGTTAGGCGTAGAAGTTGTCTATCAAAAAAATGAAGGTTTCCCTCCAATTAAGATAAAAGGAAAAAACATAACAGCTAAAAAAGTGATTCTTAAAGCAGATGTTAGTAGTCAATATATTTCGGCTTTATTATTAATCGCACCTAAGCTAACAAATGGTTTAGAACTCATTTTGGAAGGAGAAATTACCTCAGTTCCTTATTTAAAAATGACATTAGCTTTGTTGAATGAATTAGGTGTTACAACTCATTTTGAAGGGAATCAAATTAAAGTTTTTCCAAAAGCAGAAGTTGTCAATCAAATACTAACTGTTGAAAGCGACTGGAGTTCTGCTTCTTATTGGTATTCGATTGTAGCCTTGTCTGAAATTAACACACAAATTACATTGGCTAGTTATAAAAAAAATAGTTTACAAGGTGATGCTGTCTTGGCTGAAATTTATCAAAATTTTGGAGTTGAAACTATTTTTAACGAGAATAAAACAATTACAATTTCAAAAGTAAAACAACATAGTCTTTTACCTTTAAATCATAATTTAAAAGATTGTCCCGATATTGCTCAAACCATTGCGGTAACTTGCTTTGGATTAGGTGTTGGTTGTGATTTATATGGATTACATACTTTAAAAATTAAAGAAACAGATAGATTAGAAGCATTGAAAGCCGAATTAATTAAATTAGGCGCAACTATTTCTGTTACGAATGAATCATTGCATTTAAAAAATTCTAATAAAAATCCTTTAGAAAATATAAAAATTGCTACTTATCAAGATCATAGAATGGCAATGGCATTTGCTCCTTTAGCACTTCGAGTTCCTATAATAATTGAAGAAGCAGAAGTAGTAAGTAAATCATATCCAGATTTTTGGAAAGATTTACAAAGTGTTGGTTATTCTATAGAAGAAAAATAAAAGTCGGGATGACTGGATTCGAACCAGCGACCCCTAGCACCCCATGCTAGTACGCTACCAGGCTGCGCTACATCCCGAATGGTGGCAAAGATAAAAATTTTTTATCGTTTCACAATCTGAATTTGATCTAAAATGGTTTGTACTTTATCAGCAGTAATCGATAATTGCAAACCATTTTTCAATAAAACATTTCCTCCATCCGATTTATTGTAAGCCGAAATGAAGTTAACATTCACAATGTGAGACTTATGTATTCTAATAAAGTTAGGATTATTACATAAAATGTCTTCAAAATTTTTTAAATTCCGGCTTACAATGTATTTTATATCATTTATGCATCTTATTTCTGAATAAGCTCCTTCTCCTTTTAAATACATAATGGTATCTGTTTCTATGAATAATATACTATTTCCACTAGGTACTGCTATACGTTGTAAAGTATCTTGTCTAATAGTTTCTTTTAAAAGTGAATAATTTTGATTTGAAATTTTTTGCTTTTCAATTCGGGCAATGGCATGAGCTAATTCTTCGGGGTTAATCGGTTTTAATAAATAATCAATGGCAGAAAATTTAAATGCCTGTAAGGCATATTCTTGATAAGCTGTGGTGAAAATAATTTTGAAATTGATTTCATTTTCATCAAAAAAATCTAGAAGCTCTAAACCACTATGTCCTGGCATTTCAATATCTAGAAGGACTAAATCGGGTTTGTATTTTCTAATAGCTTTTACACCACTAGATAAATTTTCACATTCGGCAACTATTTCTACATTTTTGCAATATTCTTCAATTAAAAGAATAAGATTTAAACGAGCTCTTTTTTCATCATCTATAACTATAGCCTTCATAGGGTTTCTAATGGTATTATAATTTCTACTAATGTACCAATGGGTTGATTTTGTAGATTGTGTTTGTCAATTATTTTTAACGAAATATTTTTATGATTGTATTCATTTAATAAATCGATTCTGTTTTGCAGTGCGTGGGTAGCAAAAGATTGGTGCTTTTTATTTTTTATTCGATTTAATTCATTGCTTTTTTGTCTACCAATTCCATTATCTTCGATTTTAATTAATAACTCATTATTAGTGATTTCAAAAACTATAATTACTTTTTTGTTACCTTGTTTGTGTAATAAGCCATGTTTTACAGCATTTTCAACATAAGGTTGTAATAACATAGTAGGTATTTTGATACTTTCTTGGTCTATTTTGTTAGGGATTATAAACTCATAACTAAAATCTTCATCAAAACGACCTTTTTCAATGTCTAAATAAAGTTGCAACGTTTTGACTTCGTCTGCAATAGAAATGAAATCTTTTTCAGTCATTTCTAAAATGGTTCGGGTTAAATTGGAAAATTTAGATAAATAATCAATGGCTAAACGTTTTTCATTTGACAAAATAAAGGATTGTAAAGTATTTAAAGCATTATAAAAAAAATGTGGATTCATTTGCGATTTGATTGCTTTTAATTTCGATTGATTTACGTTTTTTTCTAAATTGATTTTGTCTAATGCAAGTTGATTTCTTTTTTCTATTTTTTTTATGTTAATTCGATATAACCAAAACATAGAGGCCAAAAACAAGAAACTTGCCACCAGAATAAAAGGCAATTGTAACCAATAAGGGCGATTTATTGTAAAATGAATTTTAGTAGTGTTTTTAAAATCTGAATTCAACATAAACTCCACGACATATTTTCCATGGTTTAAAGAGTTGAGTATTAATTCTGGATGAAGGACATCTGCTTTTTGCCATTTGGAATCATTTACTTTATACAATAAATTATGTTCTTCAAAAGGGCTAGGTGATAAAAAACGATAATTTATTTGGATATTATTCTCGTTATAAGCTAAATTTTCCCAATTACTTTCTTCTGTAAACTGATTATTAACATATAATGAGGTGATGGAAAAGAAAGGATTTGAACGATTGTATTTTTCTTCTTTTTTTATAATTAATCCTCTATTTGTGGAGATGTAATAACATTTATTTTTTAGTATAATATCATTTACTTCGATATTGTTATTAATATGTAATATTTGTTTGGTCTTTTTAGAGTTCAATTGATACTCAAAAATATATTTATTGGTAATTATGTATAAAAAACCATCTTTTAAAAATGTTTTTTCTACATTTTCTTTTTGTATGTTTTTGGGGAATTCAATTTCTGAAATTTTATTTTTTTCAATCTGAAATATAATCAAATCTCCATTAGAAGCATACATCTTACCTCTGTTAAATGAAAGTTTTGTAATATTTATAGATGCATTTTTATATTTTAATTCATTAAGCAAACCATTTTGCCCTACAAAAAACAATCCATTATTTGTAGCAAAATAGATTTTCTTATGAATACTGTCATAAGCAACTGATTTTCCTTTTGAATTAAAAATAATATTATTATAAGAGGTGTTTTTTAATTGAATAAAAGCATCGTAAACAAAATCCCAATCACTTTTTTCTAATGAATTAGTTTTAAAAATACCGCACGAACTGCTAGCTGCAAAGCCTAAGTATTTATTGTCGATGGAACAAATGCTTTTTACTGCAATAGGTAATTCGTTGGTTAGTTTAAAATCTGAATTTAAAATGCCAAATTTAGATGATGTGAAAAATAATTCATCACTGTATGGATTGTAAAATAATTGGCCCATTTGATGATTGTCTTTTCCAATGTGTAAAGTAGTTAACTCATTATCTTGTAAGGTAATAATTTTATCATTTTTGGAACCAATCAAAAGTTGGTCATTTTTAAAACATAAAGAGGTTAAACTTTCTTTAGAACTAATTAATTGGGTGTTAAAATCTTCAATATAATAGAGGCCATCTGTTAGGGTTGAAATCCAAAAATTATTGTTTTTAGTTTGATAAATGTAAGAGATATTTGTCCCTTTAAAGTAAGTCTGTTTCAAACCAGATTCTTTGTCCATTTCAATTATTCCTGTAGTTGTGCAAAGCCAGTTTTTTTCGTTACACCAACTTAAATTTTGTAAAATAGTATTTTCAAGTTGAAGTTCTTTACGTGTAAAGCGATTATTTTCAAAAAAATAACAATAATTTGAAAATTTTGAACCAATTAAGAGCCCTTTATTTGTTTTCTCAACGAGAATAGAATTGAAATTGGCTAAAAAATCTTCTGGATATTCAATTTGTAGATAAATTTTATCGTCTTTTACTACTAATAATTGATCTGTAAAAACATAAATGGTATTATTAGTAAAAAAAAGATATCGTATGTTTTTAGTGTTTAAAACTATTTTCTTCTTAAATATGAGCGTTTTTAAATCATAAACATCAATAGCTCCTTCGTTTACAATGTATAGTTGATTATCAATGATGCCAAATTTAAAATAACCTATAGATTTATTTTGTTTGAGCTTGTGTAATTTGTTTTTCTCAACAAAATATAAATATCCATCAAAATTTTCATACCATACCCTTCCAAAAGAGTCTTGCTGAATACAAGTTCCCGCTTTGGAAGTCATTCCTTCTTGATCAAAATATTGAAAAGTGTAACCATTAAATTGACATAAACCTTTATCTGTCGCAAACCACATAAAATCTTCTTTATCTTGAAACATGTCATATACACTATTCGTTAGTAAACCTTGTGATTTATCTATAGTATTAAAATATGGGTTTTGGCCATAGATTTCTTGTATGAACCAAAATAGAAAGAATATGTAATAATAATATTTCAAGAATAGATTTTATTCAAATGTAAAGATATTATCTAAACAGAAAAAAATGAGTTAATGAAAATCTAGTTTCAGTTAATGAATAAATGATTTTTTACAAATCTTCTTTTCGTTAACTCAAATTGCTGTTTGGTTAATTTATTCATTTTGAGTTAAAAATGAAATCTAATTTTACCAAAAATTTAAAAAACACAAGTATGAGAACAAAATTATTTTCTTTTTTATTTGTACTGTTTTGTAGCATTTCGAATGCACAAATTAATGTTCAAGAAGGCTTTGAATCTGGATACCCAACGGGTTGGGCTGTAAGTGGTTTTTCTCCTTGGAACTTTTCAAGTTGTAATGGTAAATCATTGTATGCAGATTTAAATAGTAATACCGTTGGTACGATAATTACACCTGGTACTAACCCTTATGTTTCTGATGGTAACCCAATAAATATATCCATTAGTCACTATAAATCTACAGGTACTTTAGTCGGGGTTATGAGAATCTATTATGAAATTAATGCAAGTGGGAATTGGATTGAGGCTAAAAATACTTCTGTCTTTAACACTAGCTGCACCTTATTAACGACTAATATTGCTGAGGGAGTAGTACCAGCTGGAAGTACAGTTAGATTCAGATTTCAAATTAATAAATCAAGTGGCGGTGTAGTTTTTTACATAGACGACATTTCTATAATTCAATTTAGTCAAGGGGCATTAGAATATTCTTTTGATAATACTTATAATAATATAGATGGAACAAATCCTTTTAGTTCAAATGCAGGTACTTCTTTTGTTGCAGATAGAAACGGGAATCTTAATAGTGCTTTAAATATTAATAACACAGGAACTACAGCTACTATGGTGGGTTTGCCTTATACTAATTCTCCAAGAACTGTTTCTTTCTGGGCAAAATTAAATACCGTACAAACACCTTACAATATGACGTTTTCTTACGGATTAGGTTCAGTAGCAAATGCTTGTGGAGGGTCTTTCAATGCTACTCAGACGGAAGCTTTTGGATATGGGACAAGTTATAATTTAGCTGCTTCCACTAATAGTGTAGCAAATACTTGGTATTATTTTGCTTATGTTTATGATGGAACTAATGTTAAAATTTACAAAAATGGAACATTGTTAAGTAGCGCGCCTAGAAGCTGGAACACAATTAATAACAACAATATTTTTAAATTAGGTATTGGAGTAGGTGGAGAAATGAATTTTGATGGCGCTATAGATGATTTAAAAATTTACAATTATGCATTAGACACTACCCAAATTCTAAATTTATATAATTATAATACCCTTGAAGCACCTCCAGTATTAGTATATCAATTTGATTTTGATAATAATTATGATGATATTACTGCTACAGAAAGTTTTGTTGCTTTAGGTACTTTTGAAAATGATAGAAATGGTAACCCATCTAAAGCATTAAGATTAAATAATACAGGAACTCTAGCTTATTTAGATAACTTGCCTATTGGAAATAATTCTCGTTCCGTATCAGTTTGGATAAAAATGTACGCATTTTCAACAGATAATTATCTTTTTAGCTACGGATCTGCAGCAGCAAATCAAGCATATGGTTTTTCATTTACATCGAGTTCTATAAACAATTATGGTTGGGCTAATGATTTGACTCATGGTACAAGTTTAGCAGCAAATACATGGAAACATGTTGTTGTAACTTATGATAAAAATAATACAATGGCATCAATTTATATCGATGGTGCTTTGGTTACTAATGCTGTAAAATCTTGGAATACCTCAAATGATATAACATTTAATTTGGGTACTTCTATACAAGGAGTTGATTCTTTTAACGGTGCCATAGATGATTTGAAAATTTATAATTATCCTTTGTCTGCTACAGAAATCTCAAATTTATATAATTACAATTCATTAGGAGTACCTCAATTACCTATTATAAGTACAGTAACTAAAAAACCTGCAGCAATAAATGCTACAATTTATGCTAACGTAAATGGTAATGGCTCTGCAATTTCAAATGTGGTTGTAAAATATGGTACTTCATCTGGAAATTTAACCAATCAGGTAAACGGAATTGGAATATCTCCAAATAGTTATTATGGAACAATTATCAATGGATTATTAGAGAATACAACTTACTATTATAGAGTAGAAGTAACCAATGCAGAAGGAACATCTTCAACTACAGAGGACAGTTTTACCACAGGTTCAAAACAAACTGTAGCAGAATATAGCTTTGATAATGTCTATACTAATTTTTCAGGAAATAATGCTTTTGCATCGAGTGCAGGTACTTCTTTTGGAAACGACAGAAATAATAATCCAAATAGTGCTTTGGTGGTAAATAACACAACGGTTAACGGTCAAATTCCAGGTTTACCAATTGATGGTTCAACAAGAACAGTTTCTCTTTGGGCGAAAATTGATTCAAATACTCTTGCAAACTATCCGTTTAGTTATGGTGGAATATTTAGTGATCTTGCTTTTATATCTGAAATAAATAATAATACATTGGCTTTCTATAGTTACGGTAATAATTCTATTGTGGTTAACGAATCCAATCCAATCAACACATGGATGCATTTAGTATATACTTATGATGGAGTAGAGGTGAAAATGTATAAAAATGGCGTTTTAATGGGAACTGCACCATTTAATTTATTTACTTCTTTTGACGATAACTACTTTTATTTAGCAAGTATTTGGGGAGCTACAAATACATTTAATGGGTCAATTGATGATTTAAAAATTTATAATTATCCATTAACACAAACACAAATTTCAAATCTATATAATAATAATACGTTGTCTACAAACGATTTTAATCATAATGAAGTAGCTGTTAAAATGTATCCAAACCCAGTTCAAGATATATTAAACGTGGATTTGCAAACAAGTTTAAAATCTGTTGAGGTTTATAATATACAAGGTCAGAAAGTACTAGAATCAAATAAAAATCAAATCAATTTATCAAGTTTGGTTTCTGGAATTTATATGGTACGAATTCAAGATGAAAACAATGCAGTTGTAACAAAAAAAATCATTAAAAAGTAAGTTTTTTTCAATAAATCCCTTGGGGTTGTCAAGTAAATTGAG
>NZ_LR733570.1 GCF_902506265.1 Flavobacterium sp. 9AF
ATTGCGAATCCGTAAATTCTAATCCCGATTTTTTAACCACACCAGTACAAATAATTCAAGATACATCTAACCCAGATTTATACAATGATGGAGCAGGAGGCAGTGCTAGAGACGTGTTTTTTAATTTATTATCTAGTCCAGAACTAGGTTCGTTTTACAATAGCTTAGATTTTAATACCAAAGCAAAAATAGAATATTATCTGGCTCATAATGGAACCAATGAAGGCATAATTTTTGCTTATGAAGCTGTATTGGCTTTAAAAGAAGATATTGCAGATGAGGATTTTATAATGCAATTATTAGATAATAGTTTAAATACTGGCTTAACTTTTGATATTGAAAAATCTTTAAAATCACCAGTAAATATAGATTTTACGGAAATAGATTCATTAAATACACCTGAAGCCATAAAGCTAAAATGTATTTATAACAAACTGACTAACTCTCCAGAGTTTAAAAGTTTATTTGAAGGTACTTTTGGTGGTGACCAACAAAAATTGAATATCAAGTTTAAAATGCAAGCTAATTTAACAGATGAAAATGGAAACCCAGTAAAAGCCTTAACTATACCAGTAGCAGGACCGCAAGGCAGTAATGGTATTTATCAAAATATTATTTTTAATACTAATTATCTTTCTGGCTCTACGAATCTATCTAATATTTCATTAGCAAAAACTATTATACACGAGTACATACATGCTTATTTAAATGTTAGATATGTAGATATAGATAATGGTGTTTCGTTGACTTTTTTAGCAAATGAGACACTAGAAGAATTAATGTACTATGCTTTTAATCCACAAAATGACGACCCTTTAGAAATGGGTATGGATCATCACGATTTTATGTATGTACACATGATTCCAGTATTACAAACGATTTTTAGTGAAATTGTAAATGAGTTATTGTCTAATGATGACATAGTAGATGCTAATAACAAACCAATATACGATTCAAATGGGATATTGATAGAAAACTTTGATTTTCAAAATTTATATACTTATCTTGCTTTTGAAGGATTACATAATACACAATGTTATGTAGATTATATAGAAAACAACCCAATAGAAAAAAGAAAATATTTAGAGTATAATAATTATGCAAAAAATTCATCAAATGATTGTCAATAAATTAAAATTTTGGTTATTAGTATTTTTTATTTTTTTTACAATAAGTATATCATTTTCTCAAAATTTAGATGAAATTAAAAGAAATGATACTATATATATA
>NZ_LR733614.1 GCF_902506265.1 Flavobacterium sp. 9AF
TTTTATTTCATTACTTTACATAAAAAACACTCGAACTGACGAATACTCATAAAACGAAATTACAATTCTCGATACATTTTTTATTTCATTACTTTACATAAAAAACACTCGAACTGACGAATACTCATAAAACGAAATTACAATTTTCGATACATTTTTTATTTCATTACTTTACATAAAAAACACTCGAACTGACGAATACTCATAAAACGAAATTACAATTCGCGATACATTTTTTATTTCATTTCATTACATAAAAAACACTCGAACTGACGAATACTCATAAACGAAATTATAATTCTCGATACATTTTTATTTCATTACTTTACATAAAAAACACTCGAACTGACGAATACTCAAAACGAAATTACAATTCTCGATACATTTTTTATTTCATTACTTTACATAAAAAACACTCGAACTGTAATATACTGAGATTCAAAAATAAATTTAGAATAACAATTTTGATTTTAGATAATGTATTAAAAAACAAAATAGTATTAGTCTTTCAAAGGAATCTCACAGTATTTGTTGTAAATTCTAATTTCGGTAAAATCTTTTCGAGCTCTTACTATATTCGATTGAATAGCTGAATAATCGATGATTTCGTTATCTACTTCTACAATTCCTTTTTCAAAAGGCAGACCAATAATATTCAATTCTATAATTTCATAAGAGGTTGTAAATTTCCCCGATTTAAATTGTTGAATAATTAAGACTTCTTCTTTTCCAACTAAATTGAAATTGCGAATACTATAACGTCCTTTCATATAATCGTAACCGTCTTGACCGTCTTCATATACCATAGAAGATTCTTTACCAAGTTTATAATAGACATCTATTTTTAATTCGGTAATTTCTAATTCTCCTACATATTGTTGGATTGGATATTTAGGAATAATCGCCCCTTCCTTTACAAAAATGGGCAAAGTATCAATATCGGCATCAACCCATTTTTCTTCGCCACCTTCTATTAATTCGTTATTGAAAAAATTGTACCATTTACCATTTGGAAAATACATTCTTCTACCTTTGGAATTTGATTCTACGATAGGGCAAACTAAGATACTATCACCATAGATGAATTCGTCATTTCGGAAATACGTTTGTTGATCTTCCTGATCATAAACCACTAACGATTTAATAATAGGCACTCCTTCTTCTATGTATTTCCAGAATGCAGTATATAAGTAAGGTAATAATTGGTAACGGATTTCGATAAATTTACGCACAATATCGGTAATATTAGTACCAAAAGCATACGGTTCTTGATCCCCATGATCACCAGAGGAATGGGTTCTACAAAAAGGATGGAACACTCCAAGTTGAATCCACCTTGCATATAATTCACCATTCGGTTGTTCTGCAAAACCTCCAATATCGGAACCAACAAATGAAAAACCAGAAAGACTCATTCGTTGGGCTTGCGCATTGGCAATTTGTAAATGTTCCCAAGTGGCTACATTATCGCCTGTCCAAGTAGAAGTATACCGTTGCGTACCCGAATAAGCAGCACGCGTAATTACAAAAGGACGTTTTGGATAGGAAAACTTTTTTAAACCGTGATAAGTAGCACGAGCCATTTGCATACCATACACGTTATGCGCTTTTCTGTGACTACAATTCGACCCATCGTAATTGTGTCGTACATCGTCTGGGAAAGATTTCCCTGGAACATCCATTACGGCTGGCTCGTTCATATCGTTCCAAACTCCTTTTACTCCTATTTCTTCAATTAGTTCTTTAAAAAGATCAGCCCACCATTCTCTTACTTTTGGGTTGGTAAAATCAGGGAAATAACATTCCCCTGGCCATACTTTCCCTTTTACATAAGGTCCGTCTGCCCGTTTACAAAAATATTTATTTTCTAAACCTTCTTGGAACACCCAATAATCAGGATCAATTTTTATTCCTGGATCAATAATAACAATAGTTTTAAAACCATCTTCTGCTAATTCAGCCACCATTCTTTTAGGATCTGGGAAATAATCTTTATTCCAAGTGAAACAACGAAAACCATCCATATAATCGATATCGAGGTAAATGGCATCACAAGGGATTTTAAGTTCTCTGAATTTTTGGGTCACTTCTTTTACTTTGGCTTCTGGAAAATAACTCCATTTACATTGATGGTATCCTAATGTCCATAAGGGTGGCAAATGTTTAGGACGACCTGTTAAATCAGTATAATTAGCAATTACATCATTCATTTCAGGACCATAAATAAAGTAATAATTCATTTCGCCACCCATGGCCCAAAAACTGGTTACACTTCTTCTTTCATGACAAAAATCGAAATAGGTCTTAAAGGTATTATCAAAAAAAATTCCATAGGATTTTTTTGAGTGTAAACCAATATAAAACGGAATGGCTTTATAAATTGGATCGGTATCTTTTCCAAACGCATAGGAATCGGTTACCCAATTTTCAAAACGTTTTCCTTTCAAATTATTTTGACAAGGTTTGTCACCTAAACCGTAAAAACTTTCACTGGTTTGAGAATGTTTGGACATTTTTACAATATCACCACCCAATTCATAACTTTCTTCCCAGTGAAATCCTAATTCGTCTTGACAAATTAAGGTTTTATCGACAGCATCATACAATACCGTTTTTAAATCTTTTTTAGAAATAACGCAGATTATTTTAGAAGTACTAATTTCATAGCTTTCAGTCGTTTCTGTAATTTCTAATTGATTATAACCTCTACTCGCTTGTGATGAAATAGCATAGGAAAAATCCTTGCTAAAGGACCCCACAGTTGTATATCTAAATCGAAGCACACTATCTCGCAAAACAGTTACTTGTAAGACTACGTTATTCGCTGTATAAAAGTAAATTTTATCAACATCTTTCTTAAAGGAAACAATTTTATCTGGAAAAAGATTCCCTTTATGTTCTAACTCTGTATTTAAAATCATGACTTACTTTTTTTACAATCATTTATTAATATCCTCTAAAATAACAAATTATTTATACTTATATACCGAAATTCCCAAAGGAGGCAAAGAAGTTATGAACGAAAACGTTTGATTATGAAAGAAAAAATGTTCTGTAGTTATTTCATGTCCGTTTATAACATTACTTCCTCCGTATTTGGCAGCATCACTATTAAAGATTTCTTCTAAAATTCCTTCTTTACAAACTCCTATTCTATACTTTTGAAGTGGATTCGTTGAAAAATTACAAACCACTACTAATCGATTACTTTCATCAATCCCTTTTCTATAATAGGTTATCACACTATTTTCAGTATCGTCATAACTAATCCATTCAAAACCATCCTGTGTAAATGGGATTTCATACAACGCTTTGTTTTCTTTGTACAACAAGTTCAAATCAGCCATATATTGTTGAAAATGAATATGAGGAAAAAAATCCAATAAATTCCAGTCGAGACTCGATTGAAAATTCCATTCTTCATATTGTGCAATTTCATTTCCCATAAATAGTAATTTTGTTCCAGGATGTGTAAACATATACCCATACAAAACTCTTAAATTGGCAAACCGTTGCCATTCATCTCCAGGCATTCTTCCGAGAATTGATTTTTTCCCGTAGACTACTTCATCATGAGATAACGGTAGCATAAAATTTTCACTAAAAGCATAGGTTAAACTAAAAGTGATTTCATTTTGATGGTACTTCCGATGAATGGTATCTTTATTAAAATAATGTAACGTATCGTGCATCCAACCCATCATCCATTTCATACCAAAACCTAAACCACCTATGGAAGTAGGTTTGGAAACCATTGGAAAAGCAGTCGATTCTTCAGCAATAGTTTGCACATCAGGGTAATTCCAATAGACCGTTTCATTGAGTTCTTTTAAAAAGCTTATTGCTTCTAAATTTTCATTTCCACCAAAAATATTGGGTTCCCATTCCCCTTCTTTTCTAGAATAATTCAAATATATCATGGAAGCTACAGCATCCACTCGAAGACCGTCTATATGATATTGGTCTAACCAAAATAAAGCATTACTAATTAAAAAAGCACGTACTTCATTTCTTCCATAATTAAAAATAAGACTTTTCCAATCGGGATGGTATCCTTTTTTTAGGTCAGGATGTTCATACAAACAAGAACCATCAAATTTACCTAAACCATGGGCATCTTCTGGAAAATGTGAAGGTACCCAATCTAGAATTACACCTATTCCTTCTTTGTGAAAAGCATTTATTAAATGTTTAAATTCTTCTGGATAGCCCAATCGAGAAGTAGGAGCAAAATAACCTGTAATTTGGTAACCCCAAGAAGGATCATAAGGATATTCCATAATAGGCATGAACTCAACATGTGTAAAATTCATTTTTTTTACATAATGCACTAATTCATCAGCTAATTCAAAATAAGATAAAGAACGATTTTCTTCCACTTTTCGTTTCCAGGAAGTTAAATGTACTTCATAAACCGAATAAGGGGCTTGTAAACTATTTTTACTCGCTCTTTGTTGCATCCAATTTTGATCGTTCCAAACGTAGGCATCTTCCCAAACGATAGAACCTGTTTTAGGTGGATGTTCACAACGTTTGGCAAACGGGTCTGCTTTCTCAATTTTCCCTGAACTAATTTCAGATTGAATGGCATATTTATAAACAGTTCCTTTACCAACATGAGGAATAAAACCTTCCCAAATACCAGACGAATCCCATCGTACTTGCAAGGAATGTTCCCCTTCCATCCAATAATTAAAATCTCCTACTACAGATACATTAGAAGCGCTAGGTGCCCAAACAGCAAAGTAAGTTCCTTGTTCACCATTTACATCTATTATGTGAGAACCTAATTTTTCATAAAGTCGATAATGCTTACCCGCTTTAAACAAATCGATATCAAATTCTGTAAAGAAACTATGTGCTACAACCTTCCCCATATTATATTGTAAAGTGGGATGGTATTATAGCTCCTTTTTTAACAATAACAATTCCGTCTCTAACAGTATAAGTAGGTGTATCAATATCTTCCAAATGCACTCCTCCTTCTATTTTTACATGATCTCCAATACAACAGTTTTTATCTAAAATGGCGTTTTTAATGTAGCAGTTTTTACCAATACCCATGTTTACAATATTTTCATCCAATATTTCCTCCAAAGCTTGATAAAAATCACTGCCCATCATGTAGGTATTTATTACAGTAGAACCACTTTCAATTTTAGATCGTATTCCAATGACAGAATATTCGATTCTTTCTGCATTAATGATACATCCAGAAGCCACAACTGCTTTAAACATTTGTGTTCCTGAAACTTTAGATGTAGGAAGCATTCTGGCATGAGTATAAATTCTTTTTGAAATATCGTACAAATCAAATTCTGGAAAATCATCTGCTAAGCCTAGATTCGCTTTAAAGAAAGATTCAATATTACCAATGTCTGTCCAATACCCTTCAAATTGATAACTCACCACTTTTTTAGTATGAATCGATTGTGGAATGATCTCTTTACCAAAATCGATTGTATCCGGATTATCCATAAGTTTAACCAACAAGTCTCGATTAAAAATATAAATCCCCATCGAGGCTAAATATTCTCTTCCTTCCGATTCCATTTCTTTACTTACGGTAGATTTCCATTCTGGTAATAATTCTTTTGCGGGTTTTTCAATGAAAGAAGTTATTTTATTCGTTTCATCAGTTTTTAAAATTCCAAAAGAAGTAGCTTCTTTTGCTGAAACGGGTATAGTAGCTATCGAAATTTCTGCTTTATTTTCAATGTGATTATCTAACATCAACTGAAAATCCATTTGATACAATTGGTCTCCCGATAAAATTAAAAAATACTCAAAATCATGTTTTATAAAATGATGCATACTTTGTCGTACTGCATCAGCTGTACCTTGAAACCATTTTTGACTCATTGGAGTTTGTTCCGCAGCTAGTACATCAACAAAAGCGGAGCTGAAAAAACTAAAATGATAGGTATTTTTTATATGTCTATTTAAAGAGGCTGAATTAAATTGTGTTAAGACAAAAATACGTTTGAAATTGGAATTAATACAATTCGAAATCGGTACATCAACTAATCGATATTCACCAGCAATAGGAACCGCTGGTTTAGACCTATTATCTGTTAATGGATATAAACGAGACCCTTGTCCTCCTCCTAAAATAATTGATAAAACTTTTTCTGAAAACATAATTTATACTTTTAATTTTTTATATAGTTGTTGGTATTCTTTTGCAGAAGCGATCCAAGAGTGATCTATTTTCATAATTTGATTTTTTAATGATTTAAACAAAACAGAATCGGCATAAATTTGATTTGCATTTTTAATTGCAATTTTCATTTCCAATATTGAACATTCATTCATAACCACTCCAAAACCATTAGGTGTTTTAAAATCAACAACTGTATCTTTTAAACCACCTACTTGATTTACTATTGGAATAGTTCCGTATCGAAGTGCATACATTTGATTTAATCCACAGGGTTCCACTCGAGATGGCATTAATAAGAAATCGGCTCCTGCATACATAATGTGCGACAAAGGTTCATTATAACCAGAAACATATTTATATTTTCCTATAAAAAGGGTATTTAAATGTTCTAATTCATTTTGAATGGTTACATCACCTGAACCTAAAATTAAAACAGAGCAATCCATTTCAAGCAAAAACTCAGAAAAAAGTTTACCAAATAAATCACAACCTTTATCATGTACAAATCTTCCTATAAAAACGATTAACGGTTTGTCTTTATGAAAATTATATTGTTCACACAACCAATTCTTATTGGTTTTTTTTCCAGTTACAAGATTAGTTCTTTTATAATTTTTCTTCAATAAAGCATCAGTTTCTGGGTTCCAAACCTCAACATCAATGCCATTTAAAATCCCTACACATTTATCTTTTTCATGAGTTAATAAACTTTCCAATCCATTGGCGTTAATTTGTAATTCTTTCATGTAAGAAGGAGAAACCGTTGTAACAGCCCATGCACATTTTATAGCTGCAGCCATTGGGTTTATCATTCCATCCCAGTCCAATAACCCAACTTTAGAAAAATCAAATTTTGGAATCCATTCAATATGATTATGAGAAAACCAACCTTGATATTGCGCATTGTGAATAGTAAAAACAGTTGGAATCATTTTTAAAGTACCAAACTGATAGCATTGCGTCATCATAAAAGGGATTAACCCCGTATGATGATCGTGAACATGCACTACTTCAGGGTGAATTTCCCATGTAGTAATCCATTTTAATGTCGCTATTTGAAAAGCTACAAAACGAAGCGTATCCTTTTGGGAATAGACATAATCGGTGTATAATAATTCTGGAATATCAACAAAATAGATAGAAAATCCAATGTCACTTTTAAGCTGTTTAATTGTAAAAAAATATTTTTTCCCATTTAAAGGCAACTCATCTTCATAAAGTGTCGTGAATTTATGGTTATGTAGGAATGGCACATTATAAAAAGGCATGATTACTTCCGCCTTTTGATTATTTTTATTTTGGTATTTGGGTAGTGCACCTACCACATCAGCTAAGCCTCCAACTTTTGCAATAGGAAAACACTCGGCTGCTATGTGAATTATTGCCATTTTTGTTTGTTAAATTACAACTTTTTCTTATAAAAAAGGTTAAGAAAAAGAAAATAAAAAAACTGTTTTACAATTAAAAATCAATTTTAAATGTATAAATTTTATCAATTTGTTATTATTCCATTATTTTTAAAAATTTAGGTTATTTTAATTCTAAAACCCTAGACTATTTCTAAAGTATTTCACCCCTATTTAACTATTCTCAAAAGACTAAAAATTAACATTTTACACAATAAATCTATCAAAAATTAACAGTATTGGGCTTTACATTTATAGGAAACAATCTAAAGCACAAAAACATGAAAAATTTTATTTTATTTGTTAGTTTATTAGGTAGCTTTTTTAACTATGCACAAGTAGGAATTGAAACCACTAATCCAAGCGCTACTTTGGATATTAATGGTGATTTACGAATTAGAAGTACTACTTTAACAACCAATTTGACAGCAGCAAAGGATTCCATAATTGTAGTGGACAATTTAGGTAATTCAAGACGAGTAACCTCAAAAACGGTAGTTAACAGTTACCTTAAAACGGTTATTAAAGGACAGTTTTCAAGTGGTGCACTTGTTAATTTGAATTTGTTATCCAATAGAGTAAAAATTCCGTTTGATTTAATCCAATTTGATGCCAATTCAGAATTCAATACCACTACTAATACTTTTACAGCAAAACAAGACGGTATTTACGCTATAAAAGTTCAAATTAAATCAGATGCCACAGTAGGTGTGGCAACCAATTTTGGGGTAGCTATAACCAAAAACGGAACAGTTATAAACAGAAACAGCTTTGCTAATATAAGCGTTCTTTCAACGAATGTAACACCACCAGTAAGACAAGTGGAATCTTTGATTGAATTAATAACAGGTGATACTGTTATTTTCGAAATTGTTAGTGATTTAGCTTCAGTATCTATTTTAGGTACCAGTGAAGATTGCTTTTTTACGATTCAGCAAATACGATAAAAAAAGCCCCAATAAATTGGAGCTTTTATAAAATTATAAGAAAACCGAATATTATGCTTTTCCAGCGGCAATTAAGTTTAGAGCCGAACCTGCTTTAAACCATTCAATTTGTCCTATATTATAAGTATGATTTGCCAAAATTACATCTTTAGAGCCATCTTCATGAACAAACTCTAAAGTTAATGGCTTACCAGGAGCAAATTCTTTTAAATCTAAGAAATTGATAGTATCATTTTCTTGAATTTTATCATAATCTGCTTCGTTAGCAAATGTTAATGCTAACATACCTTGTTTTTTAAGATTAGTTTCATGAATACGAGCAAATGATTTAACTAATACTGCTTTTACTCCTAAATGACGTGGTTCCATAGCTGCATGTTCACGAGAAGAACCTTCTCCATAATTATGATCTCCAACAACTATCGAAGGAACACCAGCAGCTTTGTAAGCTCTTTGAACTGCAGGAACAGCATCATAACCACCAGTTAATTGATTTTTAACTTTATTGGTTTCTTGGTTATAAGCATTAACAGCACCAATTAACATGTTATTAGAAATATTATCTAAATGACCACGGTAACGCAACCAAGGTCCAGCCATTGAAATATGATCAGTTGTACATTTACCAAAAGCTTTAATTAATAATTTAGCACCTGTAATATTTTCACCGTTCCATGGCAAGAAAGGGTCTAATAATTGTAAACGCTCAGAGGTTGGAGAGACTACTACTTCAACTGCAGAACCATCAGCTGCTGGAGCTTGAAAACCAGCATCTTCTACATCAAAGCCTTTTGTTGGTAACTCATCTCCTTTAGGAGGATTTAATTTTACTTCTTCTCCTTTATCATTTAATAATGTATCAGTAATTGGATTAAAATCTAATCTTCCTGCTATAGCTAAAGCTGCTACCATTTCTGGAGAAGTTACAAAAGCATGTGTATTTGGGTTACCATCTGCACGTTTAGAGAAATTACGGTTAAAAGAGTGAACAATTGTATTTTTTTCACCTTTATCTGCACCTTCTCTATCCCATTGTCCAATACATGGTCCACAAGCATTCGTGAATACTTTAGTCCCCATTTTCTCAAAAGTTGCAATGATACCATCTCTTTCAATTGTGTAACGAATTTGCTCTGAACCTGGATTGATTCCAAATTCAGCTTTTGGAGAAATACCATGAGCTACAGCTTGTTCAACAATAGATGCAGCACGAGACATATCTTCATAAGACGAATTGGTACAAGAACCTATTAATCCCCATTCTACTTTAATTGGCCAATCATTAGCGGTTGCTTCTTCTTTCATTTTAGAAACAGGAGTTCCTCTATCTGGTGTAAAAGGTCCGTTAATATGTGGCTCTAATTCAGATAAGTTGATTTCGATTAATTGATCGAAATATTGTGCTGGATCAGCATATACTTCTTTATCAGCAGTTAAATATGCCGCAACTTTGTCAGCCGCTTTCACTACATCCTGACGATCAGTAGCATTTAAGTAACGACGCATCGAATCGTCATAACCAAAAGTAGAAGTCGTTGCACCTATTTCTGCCCCCATATTACAGATAGTACCTTTACCTGTACATGACATAGATTCAGCACCTTCACCAAAATACTCAACAATTGCACCCGTTCCTCCTTTAACAGTAAGAATATCAGCAACTTTAAGAATAACATCTTTAGGAGCAGTCCAACCATTTAATTTACCCGTTAGTTTTACTCCAATCAATTTTGGAAATTTCAATTCCCAAGACATTCCAGCCATTACATCTACAGCATCAGCTCCACCTACACCAATTGCTAGCATACCTAATCCTCCAGCATTTACTGTATGAGAATCTGTACCAATCATCATTCCACCTGGGAATGCATAATTTTCTAAAACAATTTGGTGAATAATTCCAGAACCTGGTTTCCAAAAACCAATTCCATATTTATTAGAAACGGATGATAAAAAATCAAAAACTTCACTTGATTGAGATTTTGCTCTAGATAAATCAGCATCTGCACCTACTTTAGCTTGAATTAAGTGATCACAGTGAACAGTAGTAGGAACTGCAACTGTTTTTTTTCCTGCATGCATGAATTGTAATAAGGCCATTTGTGCAGTCGCATCTTGACAAGCTACTCTATCTGGGGCAAAGTCAACATAATCTTTCCCTCTAGTGTAAGCTTGTGTAGGCATTTTTTCCCACAAATGCGAATATAAAATTTTCTCAGATAATGTAAGTGGGCGACCTACTAGCTCACGAGCTTTGTCTACACGTTCTGCCATAGTAGCATACACTTTTTCAATCATTTCAATATCAAATGCCATACTATTTTAATTATTTTTTGTTAGTTTTTTTTAGTGTCACAAATTTAAGGAATCTTAATGAGATTTAAAAATTTTTAATAAAACCATTATTTAGACTAAATATTTTTTACAAACATTAGCTTTTGATAAGAAAAATTCAAAAAAAATAATTTAGCACTATGTTTTTTATTAAATTCTTAATTTAACATACAAAAATTATTAAATTGGCAAAATAACTAAAACGTTATCGTAAAGCAAATAGGCAAAAAATAAACATTTATAAATTTAAAATTTCTATTCCTACCCAAAAAAAACATTTTTTTGCTTTTTTTTATTATTTATCCCTCAATTGAGTTACAGGTCTTTCATAAAAATAATATAAGAGATAGGAAAAAAACAAGGTGGCTAAAAAGTAAATTAAAACGACTAAATAACCTGGAACAATGAGCACTCCTTCTTTCATCATCTTTTTTATAAGAACCGTTATTATACTGTAATGTAATAAATACATGCTATAGGATAATTTACTTATATAAGTTATAATTTTTGAAACTTTGAAACTAGATTTATCCCAATAAATAAAAGCAGGCAACCCTATTGCAAAAGTTAATCCTGACAACGTAAAATATAATACTCTAAAATAGAGAGGTTGTGTATGAATATCAAACCCATACACATTGAACACTACAAATTGTAGAAAATACAAATGTGCCGCAACAATAAACAGATAAACACTATATTTTTTAAGAAATTCTCCATAATAATAATGAATCCAGGCTACTAAAAAACCTATTACTATAGCATCAGCACGATAAATGACAATTAATTTCAATTGGGTATTCCACTGATCCATATCATTTATGGAACTATTTAAATAATAGAAATAGCGTACACTATTAAAAAATAATAACAATAAAAGTGTACAAACTAAAAAACTTATCTTTCTATTATAATTCCAAATTTTCCCAATAATAAATAAGAATAATGGTGCGAGGATGTAAGTAAACTCTTCAATCGACAAGCTCCAAGATTCACTAAAAATGGTAATATAATATGCAGAAAAATTTTGAAGAAAGAAAAAATACCTCCATACATTTTCAAGAGAGTACCCCATATATAGAGCAAGAACTATATTGAGCAATAACACAAGATAATAAGCAGGAAGTGTACGAAACCATCTTCTTTTTAAAAATACAAAAAGGTCTTTTTTAGTAAAATTGTGCTCTACGTAATTCTTTAATAAAATAGAACCAATGAGAAAACCACTTAAAACAAAAAACAACTCTACACCTGTAAAACCTAATAAACCGCTTAAAGCTATAATTGAAGGATGATGAATATCCATTAAATAATACACATGAGAAAATAATACCAATATAATAGCTATTGCTCTTACCACATCTAAACCAAAAATTCTTTGCTTGAATTCTAATTGTTTATTCATTTCGCTTATTTTTGCTCTTATTGTTTAAAAAATATGATTCCAAAGTCAAATATATATAAATATTTAGCCTTTACTTTTATTTTTTCAAGTGTTTTTGGCATAATTGTGTATTCCTTTTTATCGAATAGACATCAAGCTATTATTAAGACAAAGTTGTTATATACTTTTGGAATAGTAGATAACCAATGGGAAATGGGAAAAGAAAATCAAAAGTACAAAATGGTATCTCCTACTTTTCTTATAGATGCCATTTATAAATCTATGGAAGGGCCTAAATCTTCTCGCTACGTTCAACTAAGTGACAATGAAGATTTGCTTTGGATAACTGGATTTGAAGTTAAAGCAAGAGATGCCGTTACAAATGAACCGGTTTCTAAAGATTTTATTTGTCATATGAATGTAGATTTAAACGATAACAATTATTACAGTTATTGGCATTTAGAAGATCGCATTGGCAAACAATATCCTCGATTAACATCACTTTCTAATGGATTTGAAAAATATGATTATCCTGAAGGTTTTGGTATCCCTATAAAAGGAAACGAATATTTATTTATTACCTCTCAAGCGTTGAATCATAATTTTCCTTCCATTTTTAAAAAAATAAAACATGAAGTAATTATTAATCATGAAAAATATAATGGTTCGCAAAAACCATTATTGAGTAAAACTGTTTTTATACAATTACCTTACAACAAAAACAATCCTTTTGAAACACCATTAGATCCTGGAAGTAATCAATGTATTCCAGTGGAAACAAGAAATCATAGCTATATGGATAAGGATGGAAATATGCTTTCGGGGCATTGGGTAGTTCCTAAAGGAAAAAATACTTATCACAGTAGTATTAATGAACAATTGGATTTAACTGATAGCTTACGTTTGCATTTTTCGGCTATACATGTGCATCCTTTTGCGACTTCCATTGCTTTATATGATAGAACTGCTCAAAAGAATGTATTTAAAAGTCCCATTTCCAATTATAAAAGTAAAACAGGATTAATTGAAGTTACGCCATTTAGTTCTAAAGAAGGAGTATGGCTTTATAAAAACCATGATTACGAACTGGTTTTAGAAGTTAATAATACTTCTTCCACTCAACAAGACATGATGGGAAGCATGTTTTTGTTTTTTTATGACAAAGAATTGGATGAAAAATTAGAAAATGGTTTTATAAAATAATCTATTTTTCACTAAACCTCTTCGTATTTCTCTCTTTTAAAAATAATAAAAAATTTTTCAGTAGTAGCTCCATGCAAAAACACACTACTGGAATTGATTGCTTCCATTTTCACCAATTCCCAACCTTCACTACCCCATTTTTGAAATTTTTCATCCAATTCTAACTGAAAACTATCTTTTTTAAAATGTGCCACATTTATAGTGAGTAATTTATATTCAAATTTTTTCATTTTATAAGATTACTTTATTTCAGTTCATCTTTCATTTTTTCGATCAAATTTGTGAACTGATTTTCTTTATTAAAATACGCTTTGGATTCTTTTAACCAGTTCATAAATCGCTTTTTATCTTTTTTAAAATAGTATCCTTGCAAAATATTATATGCATTTTCAGCATTGTAAGTATCTTTACAATTTTTAAACACAAATCGACATCTTTTTTCAGCCTCATCTAAATCTCCTAATTTTGCATAAGCATAAATTAATTCTTTATTAGAATAGTCATCAAAAGGATATTTTATTAAAACATTTTTTAGCACTTCAACAGCATCCTCATACCTTTTTAAACAATTATAAGAATAGGCTAATTCAACACCGAGTCCTAAATAATCAGGATTAATAGCTTTAGCTTTGTCTAGATATTCTAATGCTTTTTCACATTCGTTCCAACCATTATATAGATAACCAATACTGTATAATCTTTCAATAGAACCTTCATCTTTTTTATATTCTTTTAACCATTCAGGTATTTTAGCAACTTGTAATTCGATTAATTTATCGTCAGGAATAAATGCAATTTTCTCATTACCTGGTTTTAAACGCAATCTAACTGATTTCTTTTCTTCTTTTTTTCTAGGAATGTATTTCCCAAGAGAATCTATTTTAAAAGTACCTTCGTAATCAAACATCAGACCTTCTTTTACATCAATAAAAGCAAATCCAAATGCATACCTATTAATAGTATCTGTTTGAAAAGCGATCCATTTATCTTCACTTTGAACAAACTTTTTATTAAAAGATAATTCAACTTGAGCATAAAATATTGTTAGGTGAAAAAAAAATAACAAACAAAATAAACGAAGCATATACTTACTTTAACTGATTTTTATTAATCGTTCAAAACTAAATGTATTTAAAACAATTTCTTAATAATTTCTTCATCAGAAATTCCTTCCGCATCTGCTTTATAATTTTTTACGATACGATGACGTAAAATTCCTGTCGCAACTGCTTGCACATCTTCAATATCTGGAGAAAATTTACCTTTTAGAGCAGCTTGTGTTTTAGCCGCTAAAATAAGATTTTGTGATGCTCTTGGTCCAGCACCCCAATCGATATATGTTTTTACAAATTCGTTAGTCAATGGGTTATCTGGTCTTGTTTTACTTACCAAGGTTACTGCATATTCAATCACATTATCTGGAACAGGTATTTTACGAATTACATTTTGAAAATGGATAATTTCATCTGCTGTAAACAATGAATTGACTTCTGGTTTAAAGTCGGAAGTAGTTGCCTTTACTACATTTACTTCCTCTTCAAAAGTAGGGTATTCTAATTTGATAGCAAACATAAAACGGTCTAATTGTGCTTCTGGCAAAGGATAAGTTCCTTCTTGTTCAATAGGGTTTTGTGTAGCTAAAACAAAATAAGGTAAATTTAGCTTATAATTATGACCTGCAACAGTGACTGCTCTTTCTTGCATAGCTTCTAATAATGCTGCTTGTGTTTTAGGTGGTGTACGATTGATTTCATCTGCTAAAATAATATTAGAAAAAACAGGTCCTTTTATAAATTTAAATTGACGATTTTCATCTAATATTTCGCTACCTAAAATATCAGAAGGCATTAAATCTGGAGTAAACTGAATGCGTTTAAAGTCTAAACCTAATGCTTTTGAAATAGTATTTACCATTAAGGTTTTAGCTAATCCTGGCACACCTATTAACAAAGCATGACCTCCAGCAAAAATGCTTAATACAATTTGATTGATTACTTCATCTTGTCCTACAATTACTTTTGCAATTTCTTGTTTTAAGGCTTTTTGTTTTTCTACCAATTGTTGAATAGTTGCTACATCTGACATATATATGGTACTATTTAAATGTTATTTTTATGGTTACTAAAGTAAGAAAAAATACTTACAAAAAAAGAAGACGTTTACTATTTAGCCCTGACAGAAGTGATATCCTTTTCAACTTTATAATAAAGTTGAAAAGATAAAAGCGAATGGCAGGAAATACAAAAACTGATTTACTCTGACCATTCGCTTTCAGTAAAAAAAATTAAGTAAACTCTTTATTGCTTTAACCAGTTGTTTGTAAAATCACAGGTTTTATAATCTTGACTAATTTTAATGTAGGTTTCTGCAATTTTTTCTTCAGTCCATTTCCCAATGGTTTTAATTTGTTTATCACGTAATGCCAATTCTTTAATTTTTAGATAATCTTGGGCAAAATCGGCTTTATGTTCTTCTGATCTATTGTTAACTGTAACAATCTTATAAAATTTACCTGCTCCCTGTTGTCCATCGCTCAAGATAGGTTGAGAAATTTCTCCGTCTTTCAATGATGAAATTTGACCATAAAGTGCTGGATCCATTTTTGTTAATTCAAATCGCGGTTCTAAGGTTCTAGGATTTAACAACACACCTCCATTGTTTCGTGTTTCTTTTTCATCTGAAATAGATTTTGCGGCATCAGCAAAAGAAATTTCTTTATTTAGAATTTTATTACGAATCAATTCAATTTTTTCTTTTGCCTCTTTTAGTGCATCTGGGGTATATTTTGGAGCAATTAGAATATGTCTTAACTCTACTTCTTGTCCTTTTATTTTTTCTACCATTATTATATGATAACCATATTCTGTTTCAAAGGGTTCTGATATTTCACCTTCACCAAGAGAAAAAGCCACATCTTTAAATTCTTTGACAAATGGTGTTTTACGATTCATTTTATAAAATCCTCCGTTTGAGCTTGAACCTGGATCTTCTGAAAACAATACTGCCTTACTAAAGAAACTAGAACCTTCTAAAACTTCTTTACGAATTTGTCTCAACTTTTCGATAACTTTTTGCTTCTCTTCCTCTGAAACTACTGGTTTTACAACAATTTGTGCTACTTCAACTTCAGCACCAAAAGTAGGAATTTCATCTTCTGGAATGTCTTTAAAAAAATTGCGTACCTCTTCTGGAGTTATTTCTACTTCATCTACAATCTTTTTTTGCATTTGGGAAGTTAGTTTGTTATTTTTGATGATATCAAAAAAGTAAGAACGAAATTCATCTACATTTTTTTTACGGTAGAAAGCGATTACTTTGTCTAAAGAACCTACTTGTTCAACCATTGCGTCTATTTGTTGATCCATATAACCGTTTACTTCTTCATCAGTTACGATAATACTATCTTGAATAGCTTGATGCGCATATAATTTATCTTCTAATTGTTTTCCAAAAAGCTCACAACGCGATATTTCTTTGGTATCCACACCTTGTGCTCTTAATTGAATATATTCTAAATCGATATCAGAATCTAAAATAACATAATCTCCCACTACACCAATTACTCCATCTACTTTTTCTTTTGGTGCTTGAGCAGAAAGAGTAGTTAAAGCGAATAGAAAAATGGCAAGAATTGTTTTTCTAGTTATATACTTCATATTTTTTATTTTTAATTGCATCATCAGTAATTTCTTTTTCTATTGTCTTAATTAATTCTAATTTTCTATTATTAATAATTACCTGTTTTATAGTAGGTATTAAAAACTGTAAAGGTGTAGTGCTATCTTTAGGTAATACTTTATTAACTTTTACTAGCCACACAGTGGTTGAATCTGGGTATTGATAATTTATTCCATCTGCTAAATACCTATTTTTATTCTCTAAATTTATAAAAGGTAATTTTTGAAATACTTGATTAGCATCTACCCAAATTGTATCATTAAAAGCATAACTTTTAAATTGTATTGATAAATCTTCTAAATATTTTATATCTTTTTTGGCAAAGGAAGTAAACTTTGCTTTAATATTTTCAAACTTTGGATTTTCTTTAACTAAATTAATGTATCTTAACTTGACTAATTCGGATGGATTTTTAAAATATTGTTTATTTTTTTCGTAGTACTCTTTAATTTGCTCTTCAGTTACTACAGTGTCAATTTTTTTAAAAACCAGTTCTTCCAAATATCCTTTTGTGTATAAATCAATTTTATACTGATTAATTAGCTTTTCATACTCTTCTGTTTTATCTTTAGACAAATTGATTTCCGCACCATTAAATAACAATTTTTGCGTTGCCCAACGATCTAAATAAGCTTTTACAATTGCTATACTATCTTCTTTTGAAGTCCCTTTAGGAACTAAATTTTGTATGTCTTTTTGGTATAGTATTTCATTAGCTACTCTAGCTACTGCTAAAGGTTCTTTTGGCTTCCTGAAATATTCGCAAGAAGTAGTGAAAATAATGAGTATGATAAGGGGAATAAATCGCATTATTTATTTAGTTGCTTTTTAACATCATTAAACACGTTATAATTTACTTTAACTGTAAATTCTTTTTTTAATTCGTCTACCCAATTATTCTCTAAAAACTGTTGGTAATCGTTGATTAATTTTCCTTTACATTCATCAATTGTTTTTGGTTGGGCTGGTCTAACTTCTTTTACATTAGCTGTAAAAAAGTACTCTTCTTTTTTAACTATTGAAGTAACTCCTTCTTTTTCTATTTTAAATTCTGGTAATACATCAAAATCTTCTTCAAAAAGACCTGATCTAACCATAACGTTAACTTTGTCTTCTTTATTGAGTTTTTCTTTGATAAATTCTAAAGTTTTTCCACTTTTAAGATACGATTGCGCTTTTTTAATTATTTTACTATCGGTAGAAGACAATAAATCTATGTCCACTCTTTTTTTCCACATATAATCATTTTTATGATTTTCGTAGAATTTTTGTAACCCAATGGTATCAGTTTTTGCTTTTACCCAAATTTCTTTTTCCATCAAATCAAAAAGCAATAAACCATCTCTGTATTCGTCCATTACATATTTAAATTCTGGAAATTCTTTTTCCAAGTTAGCATCATAATATTCTATTAATTTTGTGTCTAACCATTTTTCAAAAAGTTCTTCTACTAAGTTAGAAACTGGTTTTGTTTTTGTAGAGCCTTTTTGTTGAGAATGTAAATAATTCAAAAAATCTTTAGTTTCTATTTTGTTATCATTGTTAATAACTACCAAATAAGATTCAAAAGGTTTTAGGTTTTCTGGTAAACTCCAAGATTGTGTATAAAAATCATTAGTAACTATTGCTTTAATTTTTGAAAGTGTTTTTTGATCAATGGTTACTGGATATTTATCTCTCGCTTTTTTGGCTAATGTATTTGTAATAATTAGAGATCTTTCATCTCTTCTTATTTTATTTTCTAAATCATAACGCATTTCATCCCTCTTTTGTAAGGGATGTTTTTCAATTAATTTTACTATATGCCAACCAAATTTTGATTCAAAAGGTGATGAAATTTGATTTTTATCTTGTAATGAGAATGCTACATTTTCAAATTCTTGAGACGTTAATTGTCCTGCAGAAAAACGTTGTAAAACACCTCCATTAACTGCACTTGATTTGTCTTCTGAAAATTGTTTTGCTAAAACTTCAAAATTTTCACCTTGTTGTATTTTTTTATAAATATCTTCAATTGTTTGTTTTGCTTTTAATTGAGCATCAGCATCATTGTTATTTGGCTTTAAAATCATTATATGAGCAACAGTTACCTCTCCTCTATTTTCTCTTTTATCTGTAACTTTAATAATATGGTAACCAAAACGAGTTCTAAAAGGTTTAGAAATTGCACCAACAGGTGTCGTAAAAGCAGCATTTTCAAAAGGATAAACCATTTTAAAAGCAGTAAAGTAACCTAAATCTCCTTTATTATCTTTAGCGGAAGGATCTTGTGAAAACTTTTGTGCAACTGCCTCGAATCCTTCATTGCCTTCTGCTCTAACTTTTAGATTCATTATCTCATTATAAGCTTTTAGCGTATCTGCAGGAGTAGCATTTTCATCTACTAAAACCAAAATATGCGAAGCTCTAATTTCATTTTTAGTTCTATAGTAAGCTTCTTCAATTAATGCATTTGTAACTTTAGAATCATTCAAATAGTTTTTTGCTAATTGTGATCTATATGAATTTAATTCCGTCTGATATTTTACTTCATTTTGTAAACCTAATTTATTTGCTTTTTGAACTTTTAATTTATACCCTAAAAACAATTCTAAATATTTATCTAAATCTTTTTGAGAATCATCTTTAACCAAATCCAAGTTTTTATTATACACTCTAATAAATTCTTCAGAATAAAATGGTTTATCATCAATAGTGAATAGTATTTCTTTTTCTTGAGCAACTAGAAAGAACGATGAATAAAAGCAAATTAAAACAAATGCAATGTTTTTCATGTGATTGATTTTTTGTTTTTTTAATTTCTAACCCACAAAAATAACAATTCATATGTATATACCAAGAATAAAGATTCCTATTAACAAAAAATTATAAACAAAAAAAAGCATCAATTTTAGATGCTTTTTTAAACTTATTTAAAAAATTACATTGCTATTACAACAAACTCGCTTCTTCTGTTTGCTTGATGTTCTTCTTCAGAACATTCAACCCCATCAGAACATTTATTAATTAATTTACTTTCTCCGTATCCTTTTGCAGTAAGTCGTTGAGCGGCAATTCCATTTTTAATCATCCATTTTTTTGTAGCTTGTGCTCTTCTTTCGGATAATTCATTATTATACTCGGAAGATTGACGGCTATCAGTATGTGATCTTATATCTATTTTTATGCTTGGGTTTTGTTTCATTACTTCAACAATTTTAGCTAATTCTACTGAAGCGTCTTTACGAATATTAGATTTGTCTAAATCAAAATAAATAATTTTAATACCAAAAGTTTTTGCTAAATCTGTACCAACTCCAATTTGTTTAACCCTTTTATCTAATTGTAAATCACCATTGGTTACTCCTGTAGTGATGTCTGTTTTAAAAGTCATTTCTTGTGTTTCATAAACAGATGATGTGGCTCTAATAAAAAATATTTTATCACATTCTAAATCTTTAAATTGATATTTCCCTTCCTCATCTACTATTTTTTCAGCTATAATTTTCATATCTTTATCTAATAAAGAAATGTTGGCATTTTTTACCACTTCATTCGTCTCATTATCAGTTACAAAACCGGCAATTTGTTGTTTACAATCAAATTCTAATGGTTTAATCTCTTTCAGTTTATAAATATCATCAAATCCAACTGTTCCTAATCTATTAGAAGAAAAGAAACCTAATTTTGATTGATAATCAATTAAAAAAGCAAAATCATCATTTGGGCTATTTACAGGACTACCTAAATTTAAAACTTTAGAAATTGACCCGTCTTCAAAGAATTTAACTGCAAAAACATCAAGACCTCCAAGACCTAATTGTCCATCAGATGCAAAATACAAAACATTTTCACCTGACACAAAAGGAAACGTTTCTCTAGCTTCGGTATTGATTTTTAAACCTAAATTTTCAGGTTTTCCATAAGTACCATCCTCATTGATTGCAACCTTAAAAATATCAGATTGCCCAATTGTTCCTGGCATGTTTGAAGCAAAATACAATGTTTTATTATCAGGACTAAGTGCCGGATGAGCTACACTATAGTTATTACTATTAAAAGGCAATTCTTGAACATCTTTCCAATTTACACCATCAAAAGTAGCTTTGTATAATTTTAAAAGTATCGTTTTATCATTATCCGTTCCTTTTTTACCATTATTAAAATTGTTTCTAGTAAAATACATCGTTTTTCCATCATTTGTAAACACTGGTGTTGACTCATGAAATTTAGAATTAATTTTTTTAGAAAATTTTTCTGGTGCGTCTAATGTTCCGTTTGTATTAATTTTAGATGCATAAAGATTAGTAAAGGATTGATTGGTCCATTTACTTCTAATATTTGAAACACTTCCCGTATCTCGTGCTGAAGCAAAAACCAACTGATCTTTATAAATAGCTGCCCCATAATCTGAAAATTCTGAATTTATCCCCGCATTTTCAATAATATATCTATTTGATATTTTTTTTATATCAGATAAATAATTCATATTTTCTCTATATAATTTTGAACGATTATCTTCTGAAGAAGTTTTTTGACTAAATTTTCCTAAATATTCATTTGCTTTTGTATAATCTTCACTTGCTTTTAAACATTGAGCATATCTATAGTAATATTCTGGTTCTATTTCTTGATTAAAAGTAAATAGTTTTTCATACCATTTCCCTGCTTCTTTTAATTGTGCATTAAAGTAATACGAATTTCCAAGTTTTTTGAATAACTCCGCAGACTCAAAACCTTTTTTTGCAACTTTTTCATACACATCGATAGCATCTATATAAGCTAAAGATTCATACTTATTATCAGCAGATTCTAATTTTGCTTTTTGAGCAAAAAGAGTCATAGTACTAAATAAACTTATAAATAAAATATATTTGAATTTCATATGTCTAAATTTTATTATATTGGTAACAAACACAATAATCACATTATTTAAATTATACTGAAAAAAGTGATTTATGTTTTTTATTAAAAGAACCTTGGTGAAACAACTTTATCATAATTTTTAAATAATTCGTATCTCAAAAATATTTCATGAGATCCCGAATTATATTTAGCCAATTTTGTAGTTTCCATATCATAAGCATAACCAATCATCCAAGAATCAGAAATTTGAAAACCTATCATTGCACTCATAGCCGCACTCCATCTATATGCTGCACCGAATGTAAATTTTTCATTGTATAGAAAATTTGCGGAAATATCAATCTGTAAAGGTGCTCCTTTTACCATCTTTCCTAAAATAGCTGGTTTTAATTTTAAATTACCGCTCAAATCAAAAACATGTCCTCCTATTAAATGATAATGCATACGTTCAGCAGCCACTGTTGCAATGGAACTGCTTTTGTCAAAATGTTCAGTTTCCAAAAAATTTGGAATAGAAAAACCTATATAGCTTTTATTGGAATGAAAATACACTCCTGCTCCAACATTCGGAGAAAATTTATTATCAATATTTTGTTGTCCTAAAACATCACCTGGATCGTATTGGTTTAATTTACCAAAATCAATATTCAATAAATTAGCAGTTGCTTTAACTCCTAACGACAATTTAAATGTTTCTGAGGTAGGGATTGAATAAGCAATATCTACAGAAATAGTATTTTCACTTGAGGGACCAATTTTATCGTTTATAAATGATAATCCAAGACCAAATTTTGAATTCGCAATAGGGGTATTCAATGCAAGTGTATTAGTTACTGGAGCTCCATCTAAACCTACCCATTGATTTCTGTGTAGCCCAAATATGCTTAAAACACCTCTAGAACCTGCATAAGCAGGATTTATATTAACAGTATTGTACATATATTGAGTGAACTGTGAGTCTTGTTGAGAATATGTAGTAATACCTACTAAAACGAAAATTAATATTAGTATGCTTTTTTTCATTTTTTTCACTTTTTTATGATTGCTATTAGGGGATTTCTCCCCTAATAGTTTTTTATCTATTAATATATAAATAACCTGAACGCTCTTTATTTTCTCCATTATCATTTACATATTTAACAATGTAAAAATAGGTACCAACTGGCAATTCAGATGCTTGACTAATCGTTACTCTTCCTTCAGAAACTCCTCTAAAATATTTACCATTCTGACCATATCCTATAGCTTCATAAACTAATACTCCCCATCTATTATAAATCTCAACTGAATTATTTGGATATAATTCAATATTTCTAATAACAAATACATCATTATCATTATCTCCATTTGGAGTAACTAAATTGAAAATCTCCAAATCATCTTCTGCCGGAGAATGATTGTTATTATCTAAGAAATCTGCTAGACCATCTCCATCACTATCTAAAGGATTATTCGGATCAGGACCATACTCATCATCATTAGTTAAGCCATCATTATCACAGTCAGCACTTAAAAAGGCATCAGAAAAAGGCAAACTAACATTTTCAGGATTAAAATCACAGAAATCATCAGGATCAGTTCCATCTGAAATCTCATCAATATTGGTAACACCATCTCCATCACTATCGGTTATTATTATGTAAGTTGCTGTTGCCGTATCACAATTAGGTGGATTAGCACCCGTTTCACATATTTGATAAGTAATTGTATAAGTCCCAGCTGGTGTGTTAGACGCTATGGTTATATTTCCATCTGCATCAATACTTAATGGTCCATCACTAGTAGGTGTAACATCAGTATTACCAACAGTTACAACAACTCCATTTAAAGTATCATTTCCTAAAACATTTCCTCCAGAAAGAGGTCCAGGTGTATCCACAATTATAGTTGTAGGACCATCATCTTCAGCTATTATTGGATTTAAAACTACTACTGTTACACTCGCTTGATCACAATTCGCTGGAGTAGCGCCTACCTCACAAATCTCATATACTACGGTATAAGTACCTGATGGGGTGTTGCTATTTACCGTAATGGTTCCGTCTGTATTTAAAGTCAATCCTGCTGGAACTGTTACTCCTGTTAGGGTTACTTCTCCTGGATTAGTACCTATAACTACTGGGTTACCATTTAACGTATCATTCGTCACTACACTTGTTGTAGTATCTCCTACGGCTACTGGAGTGGCACTAAAGTCATCATCTACTGCATCTATAACATTGTTTACTACTACTGTTACACTCGCTTGATCACAATTCGCTGGTGTAGCGCCTACCTCACAAATCTCATATACTACTGTGTATGTTCCAGATGGGGTGTTGCTATTTACCGTAATCGTTCCGTCTGTATTTAAAGTCAATCCTGCTGGAACCGTTACTCCTGTTAGGGTTACTTCTCCTGGATTAGTAC
>NZ_LR733569.1 GCF_902506265.1 Flavobacterium sp. 9AF
CATCAACAATCTAATCTAAAAATGAGAACTTATAAAAGAAAAAACACTTGCAAGAACGTTCTTGCAAGTGTTTAATTTAATTATTTTTGTCTAATAAATCTGTATCGATTTTTTAGGACTAGTCAAAATTGAATTATAAGTCAAATGTAGCTTTAATTTTATCTACAAAGTCTAATTTTTCCCATGTAAACAATTCAACAGTAACTGTTTTTTCATTACCACCAGGAGCTGAAAAAGTTTTTGTTACGGTTTCTGATTTTCTACCCATGTGACCGTAAGCAGCCGTTTCACTGTAAATAGGATTTCTTAATTTTAAGCGTTGCTCAATAAAGTAAGGCCTCATATCAAATATTTCAGCTACTTTTTTAGCAATTTCACCATCAGTACTATTTAATTTACTTGTTCCGTAAGTGTTTACATAAATATTGGTTGGTTCTGCTACTCCAATAGCATATGAAACTTGTACTAAAATTTCATCTGCTACTCCAGCAGCTACTAGATTTTTTGCAATATGTCTTGTAGCATAAGCAGCGGAACGATCCACTTTACTTGGGTCTTTTCCTGAAAATGCACCACCACCATGAGCTCCTTTTCCACCATAAGTATCAACAATAATTTTTCTACCTGTTAAACCAGTATCGCCATGAGGTCCACCGATTACAAATTTTCCTGTTGGATTGATATGATATTTAATACTATCATTGAAAAGATGAGCGTATTGCGGATTTTTAGCAATAACTCTGGGGATTAAAATTTCGATAATGTCTTTTTTAATCTTTGCTAACATAGTTGGTTCGTCAGCAAAATCATCATGTTGTGTGGAAACAACAATAGCATCAATACGAACAGGTTTGTTGTCGTTATTGTATTCTAATGTTACTTGGGATTTTGCATCAGGTCTTAAGTAAGTAATATCTTTATTTTCTCTTCTTAATTCTGCTAATACTTGAAGAATTTCATGAGAAAGTTTTAATGCTAAAGGCATGTATTCTTCTGTTTCATTAGTTGCATAACCAAACATCATTCCTTGATCTCCAGCTCCCTGTTCCTCTTTTGTTGCTCTATCAACACCTTGATTAATATCGGCAGATTGCTCGTGAATTGCAGAAAGAACTCCACAAGAATCAGCTTCAAACATGTATTCGCTTTTGGTGTAACCAATTTTGCGAATTACTTCTCTTGCAATTTGTTGTACATCTAAGTATGTTTTTGATTTTACTTCACCTGCTAATATTACTTGACCTGTAGTAACTAAGGTTTCACAAGCAACCTTCGACTCCGGGTCAAATGCTAAAAAGTTATCAATTAATGCGTCACTAATTTGGTCAGCTACTTTGTCTGGATGTCCTTCACTCACAGACTCTGACGTAAATAAATAAGCCATAGTTTCTTTTTAAATTAAGTGAGGTTGTTTTTGAGCTAATTGTATAGAAAATACTAAAGAAGTAAGTACTGCTTTAGCATTTTTTTTAATACTAATTCTTAGTATTAAGAGGTTGCAATCAGTTCAAATTTTTCCTCTTTTTTATTAATGGGGCAAATTTAGGAAATCAATTCGAATATAAAAGCGATTTGTTTTTATTTTTTAAATATATTAACATTTTTAATTAAAAACTAGAATGGTTAGTTTTTTTGGTTTTTAAAATGGATTTAATGTTGTTTTTTAGTTTTTTATTTTGCTTTGTACTTTTAAATATGTAAAAATTAGAAAATTATACTATTTAGTTTTTTTAAATAGTTTTTTTTTCTACTTTTGACACCAATAAATATAGAAACAAAATGATGTTATTCGTTTGCAATATGTGTTGTATGATGTGGAAAAATCCGCAGAGTATCACTATTGCTTAAAAATAATAATTATTATATGAGTTATAGGACCTCTGCAGAAATGCAGAGGTTTTTTTGTTTAGCACATTAACAATCAATTTTAATCAACTATATGAAACAAATAACTATCAGTACAATTTTATTTGAAAAAAATAATACTTCTCAAAATCTATCTATTACTAAAAAGAAAATAGAATTTTGGATTGAAGAATTGTTTGCATGGTTGTTTTGTAAAAGCGGTGAATGTACAAATATAGAATTGTTTAAACATACTGAAGAGGCTTTGCAATTGGATTTACAGTTGTTTTTGTCTCAAGTAGGTGTTTTGGATAAAATTACTACTGCAACAAGTTTGTTTGAAGATTTAATCGCTATTCATAATGATCTGCTAGATGATTTGGAAGCTATTATCGAGTTTGACCCAGCTGCAAAATCAAAAGATGAAGTTCTACTTTCTTATCCCGGTTTTTTTGCTATTGCTGTGTATCGAATAGCAAATAACCTTTGGAATAAAGGAGTTGCTGTTTTGCCAAGAGTTTTATCTGAATATGCGCATGGGAAAACAGGAATAGACATACATCCTGCTGCGAGTATAGGAAAACGTTTTTTTATCGATCATGGAACCGGAATTGTTATTGGTGAAACCGCAATTATTGGGGATGATGTAAAAATATATCAAGGTGTAACCTTGGGCGCATTAACTGTAAGTAAAGACAAGGCAACTCAAAAAAGACATCCCACGATAGAGGATCATGTTATTATTTATGCGAATGCAACTATTTTGGGAGGAAATACGGTTATCGGCAAAGGCTCGGTGATTGGAGGAAATGTTTGGTTAACCGAATCTATTCAAAAAGAGACATTAGTATATCATAAAAGTGAAACAATCGTAAAATCAAAACACAAATCAAATGAACCTATAAATTTTATAATTTAAAATAAAACATATGAAAGTAGAAAATATCTTAAAAACAATTGGGAACACCCCAGTAATTAAAATTAATCGAATGTATGGTTCAAATAAAAATATTTGGATCAAATTGGAAAAAGCAAACCCTGGAGGAAGTA
The DNA here is from genome assembly GCF_902506265.1 of Flavobacterium sp. 9AF. Lineage (GTDB taxonomy): Bacteria > Bacteroidota > Bacteroidia > Flavobacteriales > Flavobacteriaceae > Flavobacterium. Next base: position 2,896 of record NZ_LR733569.1, read on the forward strand.
TTAAAGACAGGATTGCCTTAGGTATGATTGAGGATGCTGAAAAAAAAGGATTGCTTCATCCTGAAAGTGTAATTATTGAGCCTACTTCTGGGAATACTGGAATTGGTTTGTCTTTAGTTGCTGCAGTGAAAGGGTACCGAGTTATTTTGGTAATGCCAGAATCTATGAGTGTGGAAAGAAGAAAATTAATGGAGATTTATGGTGCTCAATTTGAATTGACCGTTAGAGAGAAAGGAATGAAAGGCGCTATTGAAAGAGCTGCTGAATTGGTACGTGACATCCCAAACGCTTGGTCGCCTTCTCAATTTGATAATCCAGCAAATGTGGAAGCACACAAGAAAACAACCGCTTTAGAAATTATAGAAGATTTTCCAGACGGTTTGGATTATATTATAACTGGTGTAGGAACGGGTGGACACATTTCTGGAGTTGCTGAAGTGTTAAAAGAAAAATTTCCTAAACTGAAAGTAATTGCTGTGGAACCTGAATTGTCTCCTGTTTTAAGTGGTGGAGCACCCGGACCACATCCTTTGCAAGGTATAGGAGCTGGTTTTGTTCCAGGGAATTATCACGGTCAATTTATTGATGAGGTCATCCCTGTTTCTAAAGAAGAAGCTTATGATTTTGCTGGTAAAATTGCTTTGGAAGAAGGGGTTTTTGTGGGAATATCTACGGGAGCTTCTTTAGCAGCTGTAGCTAAAAAAATAGCAACTTTACCAGATGATGCAGTGATTCTGACGTTTAATTATGATACAGGAGAACGTTATCTTTCTGTAGAAGATTTGTTTTGATAATTAGATGTAATTTATTTATTTATTGAGACAGTTATTTAGTATAAAAAAATAAAAACTTTAATTATTTACTCTATAAAATCTATGGGGTAAGTGTTTTTTAAAAATTGATAATGATACAAATTTCAACAAATGGTAAGGTAATACTTGCAGGTGCAGGTCCAGGGGATCCTGATTTAATAAGTGTAAAAGCACTAAAATATTTGCAAATGGCAGATGTTGTCTTAATTGACCGATTGGTTTCCCCTATTTTGGTAGAAGAACATGCAAAAAAAGAGGCTACTATAATTTATGTTGGTAAACAATGTTCCAAAGGTATTCATACGCCACAAAGTGAAATCAATGAATTAATGGTGGAGTTTGCAACTCTTGGAAAGCTAGTCCTACGCTTAAAAGGAGGTGATGTTTCTTTGTTTTCTAATGTTTTAGACGAATTGCAAGTTTTGGTCGAAAATCATATTTCATATGAAATTGTTCCTGGAATTTCTGCTGCTTTTGGAGCTGCTGCTTACACAGGAATACCGCTAACGGCTAGAACTTATTCAAGAGGAGTGCGTTTTCTTACTTTATACGATTTGAAAAATGTTACCCGAGAACAATGGATAGACTGGTCTAATACAGAAGATACTCTAGTTTTTTATATGAGTGGGCAGCGTTTGAATACATTGGTGGATCAATTTATACTGCACGGAATTGAAAAAAATAAAGGTTTAGCTGTAGTGCAACAAGCGACAACAACTGAACAAAAAACACAAGTGTTTCAATTTGGAGACTTAGAAAAAAAGTCTTTGCCAAGCTTTGAATACGTGCCCACATTATTGATTGTGGGTAACGTGGTGAATTTACATCACGAGTTTGCTTGGTTTAAAGAGCAAAAAGAAACCGCATCTTATTTTGATAATCATAAAACCCTTTTACAAAATGCTATCTGATACTAAATTAAATTATTTGCAACAACTCGTTCAAAATGCTTCTAGAGAGGAAATAATATGGACAAAAGGCTACTTGGCTGGTTTTTTAGAGGGAAGTAAAAACGGAATACAAATTCCAGTGGTTACTTCAACTGAAAATGTCGCTGTTAAACCCTTGATTATTTATGGCACTGAAACAGGGAACTCTAAGAAAGTAGCTTCTCAATTACTGGCTAATTTCAAGAAAAATAAAATTCAAGCTAAAGCAGTAGATGTGTTTCAATATGATACATCAAAATTGGAAAAAGAATCCATCATTTTATTCGTGATGAGTACGCAAGGTGAAGGTGAATTTCCTCAAAATGCGATTCAGTTTTACAATTATTTACAAACGCATGATTTGGATTTACGGCATATTTCCTTTGCAGTTCTTGGTTTAGGAGATTCTTCTTATCCGTTATTTTGTCATGCAGGTGTTTTATTGGATGAAATTTTAGCAAAAAAAGGAGCCAAACGATTGTTGCCTTTAGTGAAGTCAGATGTGGATTTTGCTCCAAATGTCTTGCAATGGGAACAAGATTTGCAACAGGTTTTTAAACAACAGATAGCTCCTGAAATCTTGGTTTCAAAGGGAGCTACAGTAACATCACATAAGAAAAATTATACTGGAAGAATTAATAATAAGATTGTCTTAAATGATGTAGGTTCTAATAAAGAAACGTATCATATAGAAATTGTTACAGAAGAAGAGGTTTTGTATGAACCTGGAGATGCTCTAGGTATTGTGCCTAAAAACACAAAAGAAGACGCTCAAAATATTATTGATTATTTTCAAGCAGACGCTCAAAAGTTAATTGCGATAAAAGACGAACAAAAAACAGTGGAAAATTGGCTTCAAGAAAAAAATATAAAAGGACTTAGTAAGCGTTCTTTGGAGCAATTAGCACAATTGTTGCAAGCTGAAATTACTTTTGAAAAGGCCGATTTAATTGATGTTTTACGCTTATTTGCTAAACCAGAATCTTTTCAAATTGAAAATTTATTAGAAATTCTTTTGCCTATTGCGCCTAGGTTATATTCTATTGCTTCTTCTAATGAAGCACATGATGGAGAAGTGCATTTAACAGTGAATTTAAATACTTTTAATGTAAATAATCAACTTAAAACAGGATTGGCTTCGCAATTTTTAGCTGATTTTCCTTTAGATGAAACCCTTGAGTTTTACATTCATAAAAATCAAAATTTCAGATTGCCTAAGGAAGATACCGATATTATAATGATTGGTCCAGGAACAGGAATTGCACCTTTTAGAAGTTTTTTATCACAAAGAGATGCATCAGGTGCAGAAGGTAAAAACTGGCTGTTCTTTGGGGAACAACATTTTGTACAAGATTTTTATTATCAAACTGAAATTCAAGAATGGATTGCAACTGGCGTTTTAACAAAATTAGATACGGCTTTTTCTAGAGATCAAGAACATAAAATATATGTCCAAGATCGTATTAAAGAAAAGGCAAAAGAATTTAATGCTTGGCTAGAAAGTGGTGCTCATCTTTATATCTGCGGACAAAAAAATCCGATGAGTGCCGATGTAGAACAAGCGATAGTTGAAGTGTTGTCTCAAGAAAGAAATATAGCTACTTCAGAAGCAAAACAAATTTTAGAAGAGTTAGAAGCAACAGGAAAATATCAAAAAGACGTGTATTAAATCCATTCGTCATTTCGAGTGTTTTTTGTGGACAGTAATGAAACAAAAAATGTATCGAGAACATTTAAAAAATCAAATTTAAAATAAAAAATGAGCACTAAATTATCTCCAGTAGAATTTATAAAAACAAAAAGTGACGGTTTACGAGGAACTTTAAAAGAAAGTATTGACTTAGATAATCATACCGGTAATGTACGACCAGATGATGAAACATTAGTTAAGTTTCATGGAATGTATGTGCAAGATGATCGAGACAGAAGAGCAGAAAGAGCGGCTAAAAAGTTAGACAAATTATACTCTTTTATGATTCGTTTGCGTATTCCTGGTGGACAAATTACAGCAGATCAATGGTTGGCAATTCATGAAACTTCAGAATCATATGGAACCGGAACATTGAAAATTACTACGCGACAAACCATTCAGCTACATGGTTTGTTAAAGCATCAATTACGACCTACGATTCAGTCTTTTAATGTGGCAAAATTAGATTCAATCGCAGCTTGTGGCGATGTAAATAGAAATGTTATTGTTTCTGCACATCCGCAATTATCACCATTGCATAAACAAATTCACGATTATGCTGATAAAATTTCAACCTTATTATTGCCAAAAACACAATCGTATTATGAAGTTTTTATTGATGGGGAAAAAATATACGAGCGTTCTGCTGAAGCAGATCCGTTATATGAAGATCGTTATTTGCCGAGAAAGTTTAAAATAGCAATTGCCATTCCGCCTAGTAATGATGTGGATTTGTTTACCAATGATTTAGGGTTAATTGCTGTTGTTGAAAATGAGGAGTTAAAAGGGTTTAATCTTGTTGTAGGTGGTGGTTTAGGAACAACACATGGAAATGAAAATACGTTTCCGCGTTTGGGAAATGTACTTGGGTTTATTGATTCTGAAGAAAAAATCTTAAAAGCAGTTTATGAAGTGCTAACCATTCAAAGAGATTTCGGAAACCGTTCCGATCGAAAATTATCTCGTTTGAAATATACTATCGAAAAATTAACGGTTGACGGATTTAAAAATGAATTAGAAAAAAGAATTGGTTTTTCTTTGGAGGCTGCAAAACCTTTTCAATTTACGGAAAGAAATGATCGTTATGGTTGGGAAAAAAACCATCTAGGAAATTGGTTTTATACTCTTTTTGTGGAACATGGTGTGGTGCAACCCAATCAAAAAGCTTTTTTATTAGAGGTTGCCAAATTGAATGTGTCTAATTTTATTTTTTCGGGAAACCAAAATTTAATTCTAGGTGAAATAAAAGAAAGCGAAAAGGAAAAAATAGTTGCCTTATTGGAACAGTTTGCTATTGAAGCCCATGTTAGTGCTCTTAGAAAAAGTTCGATGGCTTGTGTGGCTTTGCCAACTTGTCCTTTGGCTTTAGCGGAAGCGCAACGTTATTTGCCAGTTTTGGTAACCAAAATAGAGCCTTTATTAGAAAAATATAATTTAACCAACGAAGAAATTTCAATCCGAATGACAGGTTGTCCTAATGGTTGTGGCCGACCTTATGTAGCTGAATTAGGTTTCATTGGTACAGGTCCAGAACAATATAATTTTATGCTAGGTGGTGATCGTTATGGAGAACGATTGAATAAATTATATAAAGAAAAACAAACCGAAAGTCAAATTTTAGAAGAAGTTGATCTTTTATTAGGAAAATATGTGAAAGAAAAACTAGAAAACGAAACTTTTGGTGATTTTGCTTTTAGAACCGTTTTTTAATAAATGAAAAATAGAATAGAGAAAGCAGTACTTGTTTTTTTATTGCTTTCTCAAATTTCAATTTTAGGACAGAAAAACATAACACATCAAAAATTGTTTTGGATTGGATATTATCCAACACTAGTTTTTAATAAAAACTGGAGTTTGAAAAACGAAATTCAAGAGCGCGTATTTTTAAAGCCTTTTCAGCAACATCAATTGTTATTTCGTAGTGATTTAGAAAGAAAAATTGTAGAACATTGGAGCGGTTTTGCTGGTTTTACTTTTTTTCTGCAAAGTCCGAATAACCCTTATGCAGAGAATAAATTAATAGTTCCAGAATTAAGACCTAATATTGGTATACAAAATAACCAAAATTATGCTTTCTTTTCAGTGTCGCATCGGTTTAAATTAGAAGGACGTTTTTTTGCTATTGTAGAAGAGAATCGACTTACGAATGACTATGTTTTTTCAAATTTAAGAATGAGATATCAATTGGGAATAGATGTTCCGTTATATAAAAAAGAACAATCTGAGAAAATAATTTTAAAAGTAAAAGATGAGGTGCTATTTAATATAGGAAGTAAAATTGTAAAAAATACATTTGATCAAAATCGAATCTATTTGGGTTTACAAACTGTGGTGAATTCAAATGTTGCTGTCGAATTTGGATATCTAAATTGGTTCCAGCAGCAAGCGAACGGTATCGATTTTTACAATAGAGATATTCTTAGATTGTCATTATTTCATAAAATAGATTTTAAAAATAAAACTAATGAGTAACACACTTTTTCCCGTTTTTTTAAAAACAGATACCGCTCACTTTTTAATTGTTGGAGCAGGAAATGTTGGTTTAGAAAAAACAGAAACCTTATTGAGACAGAATCCTACTATTCGAATTACTATTATTGGGATACAAATACATCTAAGATTAAAGCAAATTGTAGATTCGTATTCTAATATTACTTTTTTTGAAAGGCCTTTTGAAGAGAATGATTTAGTTGGAAAAGATTTTGTAATCATTGCTACAGATAGTACTGAGGTTAACTTAAATGTAAGAAACTTGGCAAAAGGAAGAGGTATTAAGGTGAATGCAGCTGACCAACCCGATTTATGTGATTTTTATTTGGGGTCTATTGTAAACAAAGGAGATCTTAAAATTGCAATTTCAACTAATGGGAAATCACCTGTTTTAGCGAAGCGAATGCGCGAATATTTTACCGCTATTATTCCAGATACTATTGATGAAAATTTAACCGTTTTACATCAGTTTAGGTCGAATCATAAAGGAGATTTACAGCAAAAATTAAAAGATTTAAACGCAATTACAGCCGCTTTTTCTGTTCAAAAGAAATCGGGTTTTTGGAATAGATTCAAAAGATTATTTGCGATTAACTGAAAAAGGGAAAACTTGTAATTTATTTTATGCTTAACAAATAATAATGTAGAATAAAAATCTATTTTAAGATGTTTAAATAGCAAAATTTAGAAAAATATACTAATATATTTGCAAATGTAGAATTTAGTTCTAAATTTGCAAAGTAATAAAAAAGAAAACAATGAGAACAATTATGTGTATGATGTGTAAAATGATGTGGAACATTCCGCAGAGGTAACGTATGCATAATTCTAATAAATGATACAAAACCTCTGTAATGCAAAACAGAGGTTTTTTTTATCTCTATAATTTTAAAATATAAAAATGAAAAATAATAATAAAATGTGTTGTATGATGATGATGTGCATGTGCGCACCACCTTAGTATGTCCAAAAGATAATGGTTAAACTTTAGTTATGTTTAAAAATTGAACCCTTTTGGAAAAACTTTCAAAAGGGTTTTTTAATGAGAAAAAATAAAAAAATAAATAATAAAAACAATTAAATCAAAAAATTATGAGTACTCAAAAATTCGCAACAAACGCTTTACATGCTGGTCACGATGTTACTAAAAATGCTGGAACAAGAGCCGTTCCTATTTATCAAACGACCTCTTATGTTTTCAATAATTCAGATCATGCAGCTAACTTATTTAATTTATCGGAAGCAGGTTATATCTATACCCGATTAAACAATCCTACAAATGATGTATTAGAACAACGATTGGCGACTTTAGAAGGTGGCATTGGAGCTGTAGTAACGGCCTCAGGAACTGCTGCAATTGCAACAGCATTACAAGTTTTATTAAAAGCTGGTGATCATATTGTAGCTTCTAGTAGTTTATACGGAGGAACTTACAATTTATTAAATGTTACACTACCGAGATTAGGAATTACAACCACTTTCGTTGATCCTTCTAATCCTGAAAACTTTAAAAATGCTGTTCAAGAAAATACACGTGCTTTTTTTGCTGAAAGTTTAGGAAATCCAAAATTAGATGTGCTAGATTTAAAAGCGATTGCTAAAGAAGCACACGATTATAAAGTACCTTTTATTGTAGATAATACTGTTGCTACACCTTACTTGTTAAATCCTATTGAACACGGTGCAGATATTGTAATTCACTCTTTAACAAAATACATTACAGGAAATGGTACTTCTTTAGGTGGTGTTATTATCGATGCTGGAAAATTTGACTGGAGTAACGGAAAATTCCCAGAATTTACTGAGCCTTCTCCAGGATATCACGGGTTAAAATATTATGAAGTTTTAGGAGCAGCTTCTTTTATTGCAAAAGTAAGAATTGAAGGTTTACGTGATTTTGGTGCAGCTTTAAGTCCGTTTAATGCGTTTCAAACCATACAAGGTTTAGAAACCTTAGAAATTAGAATTAAAAAACACTCTGAAAATGCTTTGAAATTAGCACAATGGTTAGAAAAGCAAGAGGAAGTAGCATGGGTAAATTATCCTGGATTAGAAACTTCTGCATACAAAGATTTAGCGGATAAATACCTTCCAAATGGTAAAAGTGGTATTGTAACTTTTGGATTAAAAGGTGGTTTTGATGCCGCTAAAAAAGTGGTAGATGAAACAAAACTATTCTCTCTTTTGGCAAATATTGGTGATACGAAATCCTTAATTATTCATCCAGCAAGTACTACACATCAGCAACTTTCTGAAAAGGAACAAGCGACTACAGGTGTAACACAAGATTTAATTCGTCTTTCCGTAGGATTAGAAGATATTGAAGATTTAAAAGCAGATTTGAAAGAAGCATTTATAACAGTTAAAAACGGATTAAAAGTATAAATATGAGCGCAAAGACAGTAACTATATATGGTAGAGCTAAAAGAGACGAGCAGTTTTTAATAAAAACCGAAAACCACGATATCCGAATTAGTAAAAATAAAAATCACCCTGATTTAGATGCGCCAAGTCCTTTGGAATATGTTTTGGCGGGTTATGCAGGTTGTATAAATGCAGTGGGTACATTAGTGGCTAAAGAGCAAAAAATTGAATACAAATCTTTACAAGTTGATGTTTCAGGAGATATTGATGTGGATAAATTTTATGGAAGAGAAACTACTGAGAGAGCTGGTTTTAGTAAGCTAAAAGCAACGATTAAATTAGAGGCAGATATTTCTAAAAAACAATTGGAAAATTGGTTGAAAACAGTCGAAAGTCGCTGTCCAGTTTACGATAATCTCGTTAATCCAACTCCAATTGAAGTGGATTTGGTAAGTGCATTCGATGCAGTGAGTGTAATTTAAAAATGAAATGGATGGCTACGTTTGTTGTGGAAAAGGTCTTTGGTTGACAAAATCAAAGACTCTTTTTCAATTTTAAATGTGTTAATCGTAAAAATTATGCTACATAAACTAGAAATTGCAAATTTTGTTTTAGAAAACGAGAAAAGAAAAGCAGATGTTTCTTTGTTTTATCAAGTCTTTGGTAAACCCATTGGTAACGCCCCTGTAATTTTGATCAATCATGCCTTAACTGGAAATTCAAATGTGTCAGGTGAAAACGGATGGTGGAAAAATGTAATTGATTACGATCATATTATCGATTTACATCAATATACCGTTATCGCTTTTAATATTCCAGGAAATAACTTTCAAACTGAAAATGGCTTAACTTCTGATTATAAAGAAATCTCAACCCTAGATATTGCGAAGTTGTTTTGGTTGGGCTTAGAACAGTTAAATGTTTTTTCTCTTTATGCTGTTATTGGTGGCAGTTTAGGTGGTGGAATATCTTGGGAAATGGCCGTTTTACATCCCGAAAGAATTCAAAAAGTAATTCCTATTGCGACCCATTATTTTGCTAGTGATTGGGTAATCGCAAATGTAGGTGTTCAAGATGATATTCTTAATTATAGTCAGGATCCAATTGCAGTTGCTCGAAAACACGCTATGTTGCTGTATAGAACGCCTTTATCGATCAATCAACGCTTTAAAAATGCTAAAGAAGGAAATATTTACACCGTAAATGATTGGTTGTCTTATCATGGTATTTTATTAACGGAACGTTTTTCTTTAAATGCATACCGTCAAATGAATTTCTTATTGGGAACTATTAATATTGTGAAAAATGGTTTCGATTTGAATCGTTTTCTAAAAGAAAACAAAATTGAAGTACATGCTATTAATATTAATTCTGATTTGCTGTTTCAAAATAATTTAGACGAATACGAAACCTTGCATGAAAATAATACCAATTTCAATCATTACATAATCAATTCTATTCATGGGCATGATGCTTTCTTGATGGAATACCAACAACTGAACGAAATATTAAAACAAATTTTTTTAAATTAAAATCTATGAATACAACAATAAATATCATCATTTTTGGAATTGGGAATGTGGGTAGTACACTTGTGGATCAAATTATCGAAAAACATGACTTTTTTAAAGAAAAGTTTAAGGTTAATTTGAGAATACCCATTGTTTGTAATTCAAAATTTGCATTATTTACTAAAAAACCATTGCCTTTAAACTGGGTGGATGAATTTAAATCGTTAAGTCAAAATTATGTAGTTGAAGATATTTATGATTATGTGCTTCAGAATGAGTTAGAAAATGTTATAGCTGTTGATGTTACCGCTGATGAAGGTATCGTTAAAAATTATATTCCGTTTATTCAGAATAATTTCAATATAGTTGCTGCGAATAAAAAAGCAAATACCTTACATTCCGATTTTTATAAAGAACTAAGAAGGATTTTGGATAAAAAAGAAAAGCATTTTTTATATGAAACGAATGTTGGTGCAGGATTACCTGTTATTAATACCATACAGGATTTATATTTGGCAGGTGAAAAAATTACAAAAATAAGGGGTGTTTTTTCAGGGACTATAAGTTATATTTTTAATCGATTTGGTAATGAAAATATTTCTTTTTCAAAAATACTGATTGAAGCCGAAAAATTAGGTTTAACCGAACCCGATTCTCGTGAAGATTTATCCGGAAAAGATGTGGCTAGAAAATTATTAATTCTTTCCAGAGAACTGGATTTAAATAATGAATTTGAAGATGTAAAAATTACCTCGCTTACCACTGAAAAAATTGACGGATTATCTAAAAGAAATTATTCCATCAGTAAAGAGCTGTTGGATAAAGAGTATGAGATTGCTAAAATAACTCAAAGTGAAAACCATGTGTTGCGATATGTGGGTGAATTGGATGTATTACAAAATAATTTAGAAGTTAAATTAGTTTCTGTTCCTGTTCAATCTGCGTTAGGGCAACTTAAAGGAGCAGATAATCTAATTGAAATTTTTACAGAATCCTATGGTGATATTCCTATTGTTATTCAAGGTGCTGGTGCTGGGAAAAAAGTTACTGCAAGAGGAGTTTTATCTGATATTATTAAAATTGCCAAACAATTTAAGATTAAAAAACAACTTTTAGAAGTGTAGAAGGAATAGTTTAAAATTAAGTAATTTTAATTTTTTATAATCTATAAAACTAAATTTTTAAATTTGATTAGTTTTTAAAACTAAAATATAGTTCAGGTTAAATTAAAATTAGAAAATATTTCTATTTTATAAAAACATTAGTACTTTTGCGGGGTTCGTAAAAATACTGATTGTTATCATGAAAGCTGGAGAGATTAGACTCTGTGAAAGCTTAGCAACCCTATTTCTTAATAGAAGGTGCTACATTCTATTCTGATTTATCAGAAAAAGATAACGTAAGAAAGGCTCCTTTTCTTGATAACAAAATTTTTAAAAAAATAAATGCTGTAGCGCAAATAAATGCATATGTCAAAAATTTTGGATGAAATTCAAAAAAGAATATTAGTGCTCGATGGAGCCATGGGAACAATGTTGCAACGCAATAATTTTTCAGAAGAAGACTTTAGAGGGGAACGCTTTAAAGATTTCCCGCATCCGTTAAAAGGAAATAACGATTTGCTTTCAATTACTCAACCCGAAGCGGTAAAAGAGGTGCATCGTTTGTATTTTCAAGCAGGTGCAGATATTGTAGAAACGAATACGTTCTCTGGTACAACTATTGGCATGGCTGATTATCATTTGGAAGATTTAGTTTATGAATTAAACTATGAATCTGCTAAAATAGCACGTGAAGTAGCGGATGAATTTACAGATAAACCGCGTTTTGTAGCCGGTTCTATTGGACCTACAAACAGAACAGCAAGTATGAGTCCCGATGTGAATGATCCGGGTTTTAGAGCGGTAACTTTCGATGAACTAAAAGAAGCGTATAAGCAACAAGTGGAAGCGTTAATCGACGGCGGTTGTGATGTGCTTTTAGTAGAAACTATTTTTGATACTTTAAACGCAAAAGCAGCTCTTTTTGCTATTGAAGAAGTTAAAGAAGTAAGAAAAATAGATATTCCGATAATGGTTTCAGGAACTATTACTGATGCTTCTGGTCGTACTTTGTCAGGGCAAACGGTGGAAGCTTTTTTAATCTCAATAAGTCATATTCCGTTGTTAAGTATTGGTTTTAATTGTGCTTTAGGAGCAGATCAGTTAAAGCCTTATTTAAAAAGATTGGCAAATAATACACAATTAAATATTTCAGCACATCCAAATGCAGGTTTGCCAAATGCTTTTGGACAATATGATCAATCTCCAGAAGAAATGCAATCTTTAATTCGAGAATATCTTCAAGATAATCTTATAAATATTATTGGTGGATGTTGCGGTACGACTCCAGAACATATCCAATTAATTGCAGAAGTGGCCAAAGAATATAAACCTAGAAAAGTTGAAGTTGAAGCATAATGAAGGAAGGAGCTTGTAAAAAATATTTAAAATTATCGGGGCTTGAACCTTTAATTATTACACCGGAAACTAATTTTGTGAATGTTGGAGAACGCACTAATGTAACTGGTTCGCGTAAATTTCTTCGCCTCATTAAAGAAGGGAATTACGATGAAGCATTAGATATTGCTCGAAACCAAGTAGAAGGTGGAGCGCAAATCATAGATGTGAATATGGACGAAGGGATGTTAGATGGTGTAATGGCAATGACTAAATTTTTAAATTTAATTGCTGCTGAACCAGATATTGCCCGTGTACCGATCATGATTGATAGTTCTAAATGGGAAATTATTGAAGCTGGTTTAAAGGTAATTCAAGGAAAAGGAATTGTGAATTCCATATCTTTAAAGGAAGGAGAAGCAACCTTTGTACATCATGCAAAATTGATAAAAAGATATGGTGCGGCTGTTATTGTGATGGCTTTTGATGAGGTTGGTCAGGCCGATACTTATGAGAGACGTATCGAAATTTGCAAAAGATCGTATGAAATATTGGTAAATCAAGTGGGTTTTGCAGCTGAAGATATCATTTTTGACCCCAATATATTTCCTGTTGCTACTGGAATGGAAGAGCATAAACTAAATGCTTTAGATTTTTTTAGAGCTACGAAATGGATTAGAGAAAACTTGCCTTATGCAGGCGTTTCAGGAGGTGTAAGTAATGTGTCTTTTTCCTTTAGAGGTAACGATAAAGTGAGAGAAGCCATGCATGCAGCTTTTTTATACCATGCGATTCAAAATGGAATGACAATGGGAATTGTAAACCCAGAAATGCTTGAGATTTACGATGAGGTTGATACAAAATTGCTGGAACATGTGGAAGATGTTTTGCTTAACAGAAGGGAAGATGCTACTGAAAGATTATTAGAATTAGCGGAAAGTTATAAAGGAGATGTAGCTAAAACCAACGAAAAGGCTATTCAAGAGTGGCGTAATGGAAGTGTTCAAGACCGATTGACGCATTCTTTAGTAAAAGGAATTGATGAATTTATCGAAATTGATGTAGAAGAAGCAAGATTGCAATCAAATAAAGCCATTGAAGTTATTGAAATCAACTTAATGGCAGGAATGAATGTAGTTGGAGATTTGTTTGGAAGCGGTAAAATGTTTTTGCCGCAAGTGGTAAAGTCTGCTCGAGTGATGAAAAAAGCAGTAGCTTATTTATTGCCTTTCATTGAATCAGAAAAAACAGGAAACTCGTCTAGTGCAGGAAAAGTATTGATGGCAACTGTAAAAGGAGATGTGCACGATATTGGTAAAAATATTGTTGCGGTAGTTTTGGGGTGTAATAATTTCGAAATCATAGATTTAGGTGTTATGGTTCCGCCTGAAAGAATTATAGAAACGGCTATTCAAGAGAAAGTGGATATCATCGGTTTGAGTGGATTAATTACACCTTCTTTAGATGAAATGGTGTATTTGGCTAAAGAAATGGATAAGTTAAACATCAAAATACCGATAATGATTGGTGGTGCTACAACTTCTAGAGCGCATACCGCAGTGAAAATTGCTCCTGAATATAAAGAAACTGTGGTACATGTCAATGATGCATCAAGAGCGGTAACGGTTGCGAGTAATTTACTTCAAAGAGAAACGAAAGAGAATTATGTTAAAGCAATTAAAGAAGAATATGATACCCTTCGTGAAGGCTATTTAAATAGGAGTAGAGAGAAGAATTTCTTATCTATAGAAGAAGCACGTCAAAATAAATATAAAATAGATTGGACGAATTATCAACCTTACAAGCCTAATTTTATAGGTAACAAGGTTATTCAAGTACAATTGTCAGAATTAGTAGATTTTATAGACTGGACTCCTTTTTTTCAATCTTGGCAATTGTTCGGTAAATATCCTGCGATTTTAAATGATGAAGTGGTAGGAGAGCAAGCAAGTCAGTTATTCCAAGATGCTCAAAAAATGTTGCATCAAATAGTGGATGAAAAATGGTTTGAAGCCAAAGGAATTGTTGGGATTTTTCCTGCAAATACGGTTAATAATGATGACATAGAGCTAACAACCAATAATCAACAACTAACAACCTTTTTAACTTTACGACAACAGTCTCAGAAAACAGTTGGTGCACCAAATATTGCTTTGGCTGATTTTGTGGCACCTAAAGCTTCTGGAATTCAGGATTATATCGGTTGTTTTTGTGTATCTACAGGTTTTGGTGTAGACGAAAAAGCAATTCTATTTGAACAACAGTTAGACGATTATAATGCTATTATGGTCAAGGCTTTAGGAGATCGATTGGCAGAGGCATTTGCTGAATATTTGCATTTAAAAGTGAGAAAAGAAATTTGGGGTTATGCAACAGATGAAAATCTTAACAATCAAGAATTGATTAAAGAAGTGTATAAAGGTATTCGCCCTGCACCAGGTTATCCTGCTTGTCCAGATCATTTGGAAAAACCAACCATATGGAAGTTGTTGCAAGTAGAAGAAAATATAGGCGTTACTTTAACGGAGAGCATGGCAATGTGGCCTGCAGCATCAGTTTCTGGTTATTATTTTGCACATCCACAAAGTAAATATTTTGGATTGGGGAAAATAAAAGAAGATCAAGTAAAAGATTATGCGAATCGTAGAGGTATTTCGGTAGAAATGGCTTCTAAATGGTTGGCACCAAATATAGTAGATTAATAATAGTTGATAGGTTATAGTTGTTAGTTGATAGAAATAAGCTAACAACCAACAACCAACAACCAACAACCAATATAATGAAAGTTACACAACATATAGAAAGAGCAAAAGGGAAAACTCTTTTTTCTTTTGAAATTTTACCTCCTTTAAAAGGACAAAATATTCAGTCAATCTTTGATAGTATTGATCCGTTAATGGAATTCAATCCGCCATTTATCGATGTAACATATCACAGAGAAGAATACGAATTTAAAGAATTGCCAAGTGGTTTATTACAAAAGAAAATTGTTAAAAAAAGGCCAGGAACTGTGGGTATTTGTGCAGGAATTCAAAATAAATATGAAGTAGATGCTATTCCTCATATTTTATGTGGAGGTTTTACCAAAGAAGATACGGAGAATTTATTAATTGATCTGGATTTTTTAGGAATAGACAATGTAGTGGCCTTAAGAGGGGATGCTTTAAAGAATGAAATTTATTTTAAACCCGAAAAAGAAGGGAATGAATATGCTTCCGATTTAGTGAAACAAATTTCAAACCTTAATAAAGGAGTGTATTTAGATGAAGATTTACAAAACTCTTCATGTACTAATTTTTGTATTGGAGTGGCGGGTTATCCTGAGAAACATATGGAAGCACCTAGTATGGATAGCGATTTGCATTTTTTAAAGCAAAAGATAAAGAATGGAGCCGATTATATCATTACCCAAATGTTTTTTGATAATCAAAAGTTTTTTGATTTTGTCGAGAAATGTAAAAAAGCTGGAATTACGGTTCCTATTATTCCTGGATTGAAACCTATTGCAACGAAAAAACAACTCAATTTAATTCCGCATCGTTTTAAAGTGGATTTGCCTGATGATTTAATTATGGAAGTGGTAAAAGCAAAAGATAACGATGCAGTGAAACAAATAGGTATTGAATGGTGTTTGCAACAAAGTAAAGAATTAATTCAAGCTGGGATTCCAGTATTGCATTATTACTCCATGGGAAAAGCAGAAAACATTAAAGCAATTGCCTCCAAAATTTTTTAGAAAAGGATAAAAAAGCTGTATTTCGTCGATTAAAAGCATATTTTTTAGATGAAATGCGCTTTTTTTTCATTTTTACGAATTTTTCATAATTATTTACTTTCTTGTGGTTAAATATTTAATTATATTTATTAAAAAAGATATTTTATTGATTTTTTATAACTAAAATTGTTAAAAAAATACGTCTGTATCTTTGTTTTTTGGTCTTTTTTATATCAATTTGATAATCTGAATTTGGTAGATTAGTACTATTGTTATACTTTCGTAATGTAATAAATGACAATGTATTATGAAAAAATTTCTACTAATTCTGTTTTTTTCGATTGCAACATTTCAATTTAATTTTGCAAATAATAATGACCCTCTTTTGATTAAAGCAAAAGAACTAAGTTTAAATAAAAACTATACAGAAGCCATTGCAATTTATAATCAGTACTTAAGTAAAACGGATAGTAAAAATCTTAAAAATGTATATGTAGAAATTGCTAATTGTTATTTTAAATTAAACAATAAAACTGTTGCAGTTGATAACATTAAGAAAGCGATTACAAATTATGGTTTTTCTGAAGAAGATTTTATTTATAATGAAAATTTAGATTCAGAATTGTCTAAATATGCTTTAGCTGTTGTATATGAAGATTTAGATTCATTACAAAAAAAATATATTGCCTCTTTAAACTAAAAAACATAAAACTTTAGCCCAAGAAAATGGTTGTAACATATAAGTTATGACCATTTTTTTATTTAATTAACTGAATGTTATTGTTTTACACTTTGTCGTTTTTTTGTTTCAATAGAACGAATATACATTTACTTTATGATTTTATTACGTAAAATTTGTATGAAAATATAAAATTGGTGATAATTTTTGTTC
>NZ_LR733613.1 GCF_902506265.1 Flavobacterium sp. 9AF
TACCAATACCATAATCAATAAATAGAAATCCAACAGAAATAACTATTAATATAACTAGTAGATAATTAATTAGTTGACTATCAATTTTAAATTCAAAATTTAATTGAACATTATTTTTAATAATCTTTTGATACTTTTTAAATAATAATTTATACGTAAGATGCCCAATTAAGAAATAATTAATTAATGATATAAAAATTATAAAAGTATCAACAAATTTTTTAGCATTCTTAGAATCAAAATTGTATAAATCTACTTTTAAATATAAGGGTACAGAATAATGGTATATTAAACTTAGAAATATTATACTGTAAAAAAATAAAAGAAAAATATCCACAGAAGAAAATATTGAAAACTTTCTTTTGTGGATATATAATAAAAGTAATATTAAATTTAAAAGTATCGAAAAAACAAGCATTACTTGGTTAATTCAGGTGTAGTACCTAGGTACCAAGAATTAGAATAAGATCTAATATAAATTTCACCAGAAACATTATCTAATAAAATAATTTGAAATGTATCTTCTGTATTACCTGCAATAATTTTAAAATCATAAGCAGGATATTTATAAGTAGTCCTAGAAAGATTGTTTTCAGCTAAATACCAAGAACCATTAGGATTTCTAACATTAATATCTCCTGTTTTTTTGTTAAGTTGAAAAACCAGAAAATCATCTGCAGATTTTTGAAGAATTTCAAAAGAAAAACTATTAGGCTCTGTTAAGGATTCTGTTACAAAAACAGTTTCATCAGATTTTTTATCTTCTTTATTATCACAGCTGGCTAAAATAAAAAGAAATGTTGCTGTCAAAAAAGTTAATTTTAATTTCATTTAGATATACAAATTTAAGATGCAAATATATAAAAAAAAATATCTGATAATATGTCCATATTTATATTAAATTTACAAAAAAAATAAATGAAAATTCTGAAACTATTAATCATAGGACCCATACCTCCTCCCATTTCAGGTGTAAGTATTGCTAACCATCATTTATTTACAGAGTTAAAAAAGAAATCGGTAAAAGTTGATTATATTAACACGGAAAATTCTAAGACAATTAATGCTAACAAATTAGGTAAGTTTTCCTTTTCAAAAATATGGAATAGTTTAGCAATATATTTAAAAATATGGAAAATTTTTAAATTTAATTTAATATACATTACTATTGGACAATCCTTTTTTGGTGTTGTAAAATATTTACCTTTTTTCATATTTTCAAAACTTTTAAATAAAAAGATAATAATACACTTGCATGGTGGACATTTAAAAGAATCT
>NZ_LR733608.1 GCF_902506265.1 Flavobacterium sp. 9AF
ATATTAGAGGCTATCCTAAGCTTAGGATAGCCTCTAAATAAACTTAAATCAACATTTACGGTTTATTTCCTTTATTTCTTAATTACTTTTTCAGTTTTGATTCCTTCATCGGTATCCATTTGTACCAAATAAGTTCCTGAAGTATAATTAGAAAAATTAATTTCTATTTTTGACTCGTTAGTTGAAGGTGTATACGATTCTATTAACTTACCTGAAAAATCGTAAATATTAACTTTTAACGCTTTTGTTTGATTTAAATCGATAGTTAAGTTATCGGTAACTGGATTTGGGCTTACAATGATTTCATTTGTTGCCATTTCATCCCCTTTTATTTGATCTACAGGTGCAGGTCTTCCAAAAAAATTGATAGTAATAAACTTAGGTGGTGTAGCACTCCAAACTGGTCCTACCGCTACTCCTACCAAATAAACAGCACCATGTTCAAAACTTTTTCCATTACTTTCTATTAAATCATTTAAATTAATATTTGAAGGATCAAAATTGCCCGTCACCCAATCATTATATAAGTCATCCATTACAAACCAGTTTTCTAAATCAAATTTAGCTACTCTTACAAAGTAACCCGAATTATACAAGCTACATGTAGCGTCTATTATTACATCACCTGTTGACAAACCAATTTTATTTACTACTTGATTACCATAATGCGAACTCGAAATTACATCAGTACTAGGATTAAGAATGTTAAAACAAGCTTTAGGTGTTTTTACGTTTACAACAGAAGATGTTCGTACTTGATTAGGAGCTGTGTTACACCCTGTGCCTCCCGCTTGAGGATTGAACGTAACTGTTACTCGATAATCGTATGAATACCCTTCTAGTTGATATGTTCTATAAAGCTTAGATAAAGTTGTTATACCTGAAGTAGATGTACCTGTCACTGGAGTCATGGTAATTGGTGACCAAAATGTTTCGGTAGATAGTTTTCTTTGAAATGAAACTGTAAAATCACCATAACAAGATCCAGAAGGTAATGACGAAACTAAGAACTGTAATTCATATCCAGCACTTATGGTACTTGGAGCCATTGAATGTAGTGACAGATTGGCTGTGTTTGCCTTAGCTAGTAAACCAATAAAAAGAAAGGTAAATACTAAAAGATTTTTTTTCATAATTTTAAAAAATTAAATGTTTATATATCTACTAGAGATTAAACTTTTAATTCATTACCCATAAAAAAAAATTTTTTTCATTTCAATTTAAAGCCCTTAGAATTTTCATTTAATAATAAGCTTATTGTATTTGATATTTAACTGGATTTAATCAATAATACAATAAAAAGCCCATAGTTTTGCACAAAGCGTATTGCTTTTCGTAAAGGGTTTCTACAAGGTCAACTACATCATCATGCTCTTGACATAGGGCAAAGTATTGCGCATCTAAAACGGTGCTTAAAATAGGGACTTTCTTACTGTATCCAGAAATGGCTTTGGCACCTGTTACATCTAGAAAGTATTGAGCACTTTCTTCATCTAAATCGAGACGCATGAGATTAGCAAAATGAATAATTTTACCTGTAAGCTTACCTTCAAAAAATTCGGCAATTTCTTCTAAAGAATAGTAGTAATTGTCTAGAATAATTTGATTGGCTTCACCTTGAAAAACGAGGTATAAAATGGCATAGTCTTTAAAATTTCGGTCTTCATACAATAATAAACTTAGACTTTCCTCTAATCCTTCTAAAGTATCGCAGGTTTTATAGATATTGGTAATCCCATATTGAAAAACCAAGTTTTCCAAAGCAGGTAAAATAGCCGTTGGATGAGGTTTATCCACATCTTGAACGCCTTCTAAACAATAGATATATTTTTCTAATGACATAAAGTGAGTTGTAATGAATCGTTCTTTTTCCTTTTTGTAATTATTTTCTTTCTACAAATTGGTAAAATAATTTGCTTTAAATATAAAAAACTTTGTGTGCATCTGATTCTTCTTTCTTTAAATTTGTATTATTAAAATAATTGGTTCTATGACTGAGAAATATTCACTTGCTTTTATTCCTGATCTTCTTATTATTGAGAAATTGAAGCAAATGAAAAATCAACTGGCTGAAAAAATTGGGTGGTTTCATAGTAAAAATGCCATAGCTCATATTACGGTCTGTGAATTTGAACTCGATGCTACAGCTATTACTTCCCTACAACTACAACTTACTCAAATAGCAAAAGGTATTCAACCTGTTAAGGTTACATTAACCGATTTGGGTGCTTATCCTAATGGTGCCTTTTTTATACAACCCGATTTGGAATCTAAATTACATTTAAAGTCTATCATGCAAAAATTTACATCTCGTTTAAAATTGCCTAATATGTACAAAAGCAACGACCCGCATCTTTCTATTGCGAGAAAACTTTCTGACTCTCAAATAGCTATGGCTCATGAGCTTTTTATTTTAGAAGTATCTTCTTTTTTATGTGATAGTATTGCTTTACGCCAATTTAATTTAGTAAAAAAACAATATGAAATTATAGCAACTTTTCCTTTTTTAGACGACAGTTCACAGAAAATCATTCAAACCTCTTTATTTTAATCTATTGAATTTATCTAAAACAAGGGTAGATTCTTTTTAAATTCCTATTTTTGTACATTGATTAAATAAAAAACGATGTCTGATACATTTCAACCCAATAATACGAATCTACTGAAACACATTAAGAACTTTCAAAACAATCAAAATCAAGATACTTTTATGGCTGTTTTTAATGAATTACAAGGTGAAAATGCGTATTTAGTTATTCCTACAGCAGAACCTGTTTTAGGAGAAAATAAAGATAAAAATGGATGGAGTACGGTTGAAAAAGGAACACAAATGACTTTTACTTCTGTTTTTGAGGTAGATAACCAAATGGTACTGGGTGCCTTTACATCGCAGCAAACTTTGATGGTTTGGGCAAAAGAGATGAAACCTTTTGTATCGATTCCTGCAAAAGATGTATTAGATATTGCAATGGAAAATGGTATTAGTAAAATTATTATTGATAGTAACCAGGATACCATGTTTGTATTAGGTAGAAGTATTTAGTTTCTTAATTAATTGTTAAAAAAACACTATCCTTCTTATTCTTAACTTTTTAGTTATTTTATATTTTTTATATTTATAATATAAAATAACTTTTCATGAAAAAAATACTACTTCTTCTCTTATTTTTAATTAGTTCGCAAACTTTGCTTTTTGCACAATGTGTAACTCCTACAAACCTTACTGTTGTTACAAATAATTCAAATACAATTACTATAGGTTGGACAGAAAATAATCCTAGTGTTACTGAATGGTTGATTGAAATTGGTCCTTCTGGATTTGGTTCTATAGGAGGAACTCAAATATATTCTCAAGTTAATCCTTTAACAATAGATGGCTTAAATTGTGATACAAGTTATGAAATCTATTTACGCACTGTATGTTCGCAAAATGATATGAGCGATCCGGTTATGATTACTTATAATTATACTGGAACTTGTTATGGAATACCGCAGGATTTATCGGGTTGTGCTGACACTAATGGTTTAGCTTGTTTTGATTTGACAACCAATGACAGCGCTATTTTAGGTAATCTTAATCCTAATGATTTTACAATTACCTATCATGCCTCTCAAGTGGATGCACAAAATGGCATTAATGCATTAGTAAGTCCATATTGTGTATCTCAAAATGAAATAGTCTATACCAGACAAGTTGAATTAGCCAATCCCTCTTGGTTTGAAGTTACTTCATTTGATCTAATCGTTTCAAGTTATCTTACAATGCCTTCACTTCCAGCACTTATAGCATGTGATGCTAATAGTGATGGCATCATTGAATATGATTTAACTACCGCTCAGGCTTTATTAGCTACCACTAATAGTTTATCCTATTACACTTCACTTAATAATGCTATTAATAACCTAAATCCGATAGCATCGCCCTCAAGTTATTCATTAAATGCCACCATGTTAAACAGTAGTATTTTTGTTAGGGAATTTGTAACCAATGGATGCGATTTAATTTATCCTCGTACTTTAGTAGCTCAGGCTAACTGTAATGCGGCATCAAATTGTAGCAATGCAAATTCATTGTGTGGATCAATAGGAGTTCCTTTTTTAAACACAACAGGGATGGGTTCATTAGGTGCTGCAGGATGTTTAACAACTACACCTAATCCTACTTGGTTTTATTTACCTATTGAACAATCGGGTTCTATTAATCTAGAAATAAAACAAGGTAACAATGCACCTTTATACAGTAATCAAGATATCGATTATATCTTATATGGGCCGTTTACCAACCCTGCAACGGCTTGTAACCAATATGGTGCTGGTAATATTGTAGGTTGTAGCTATTCTGCTGCAGCTATAGAATATCCTGTAATTCAAAATGCACAAGCGGGCGAATATTATTTACTTATGGTAACTAATTTCTCTAACAACAGTGGGTTTATTACTATCAACTTATTACCTACTTCTACAGGTGTTATTGATTGTTCTGGATTTACTTTTATTTCATTTTTAGATACTAATAATAATGGTATTAAAGATACTGGAGAAATTAATTTCCCATTAGGTAGCTTTGCCTATGAAAAAAATAATGATGGTATTGTTCATAATGTAACTGCACCCTCAGGTTTGTTCTCGATTTATGATTCTAATGCCACAAATAGTTATGATGTAAGTTATAATGTTTTGTCAAACTATAGTTCGTATTATACTGTTTCTAATTCATACACTGCATTGCAACCCGCTCCAGGAATGAGCACTCATTATATAGCAGTAGTACCGAACCAAAATTATGATGATTTAGCTGTAACTTTAATTCCAATTAATCAGCCGAGACCTGGTTTTACCTATTTTAATAAGTTAGTTTTTGCTAATTTAGGTACGCAAGCTATCGCTTCAGGAGCTATCGATTTTACAAAACCTGTAGCAACCACTTTAATGAACACTACTCCTGCTACAATTACTACTACAAATGGTTTTACACATAACTTTACAAATTTATTGCCTTTTGAAATACGAACCATAGATATTTCTTTACAAGTACCTACAATACCTACTGTAAATGCTGGTGATATTTTAACTAGTAATGCTACCATTAGTCCAGTTGTTAATGATATTGTACTATCTAATAATACGAGTACTATTGCATCAATAGTTATTAATGCTTATGATCCTAATGACATTATGGAAAGTCATGGTCCTGAAATCTTACATAGTAGCTTTACATCTGAGGATTATTTGTATTATACCATACGTTTTGAAAATACGGGTACAGCTAGTGCTATTAATATAAGAGTTGAAGATGTATTACATTCTAAACTAGATATAACTACGTTAGAAATGGTAAGTGCAAGTCATACCTATGAAATGGATCGTGTAGATAGACATATGATTTGGCAATTCAATAACATTCAATTACCTGTCTCTCAACCCAATAACACAATAGGTAAAGGATATATTACTTTTAAAATTAAACCTTTACCAGGATATGCAGTAGGAGATGTTATTCCTAATACAGCATCCATCTATTTTGATTTTAATCCAGCCATTATTACAAATACTTTTACAACCACTTTTGTAAATACATTATCTAATAGTAATTTTACCAATGAAAGTGTTCAAGTTTATCCAAATCCTGTAAATGATATAATACACATAGATTGTAGAAAGGTAGCTATTAAACAAGTGAAAGTACTTGACATCATAGGACACACTATTATAGATAAAAAAGTAGCCACAAATGAAGCAACTATAGATGTAAGCAATTTAATGGAAGGTATTTATTTACTTGAAATTATTTCAGTTGAAAATGATCGAATGATTCAAAAAATCATAAAAAAATAAGTATTTCTTAATTATAAAAGAGGCTATTGATGAATACGTTTTTCTAAAATAAAAGAAATTTTTATAGAAAATGATCATTTAAAAATAGTCTCTTTTCATAAAAAATAGGTATTTTTACCTATATACAAGCACGTTGATTTTTATACTTTTGTCGTAACTAACCATTGCAAAACAATTTATGAAAAACATGAAATTTACTATCGGAACACTGCTGTTATTAACCTTAGTAATTTGGTCTTGTAAAAAAGAAAAGCAAGAAGAAACGCTTGCTGAAACTACGCTTGAAACTGTAAGTTGTAATCTTACAGAAAAAGAATTCAATTCTTGGTTTGCTTCGGGTACAGCTACAGAAAATGGGGCAGTAAACAATGCAAATAGTATTACATTTACTCATAATGACAACTGTGATTTCTATAAATGGTCTGAACAAATGTTTTTATGGCTAACCTCCTCTACTAATGGGGAAACAGTATTAGAATCGCCAACTTTTTATACGGTTTCTCCCAAAAATGCATCTGGAAAAAGAAGTTTTATTAAACATGAAAAAGGAGTGTTGTTGCGTGCCATGGCAAATGTAGAGAAAACAGGTAGAGTAGATTCTGAAGAAGCGCAAGCTACAGATGATGTATTAATGGATAAAAATGGTAATCTAATATATTATATTTCATTTGCTAATGATGTGTATGCTCAATTTTTAACCATGAATTATGGAAAATCTAATGACAGTTTAAAATTTCCAACTACAGCTGCAGACTTGAAACCAATAAATGAATTTGCTAAAAAAAATGGTGTTGTACTTAAAGATTCTACTGCTTTAGCAATGGAAATAAAAACATCTTGGGTTGTAGCCGATACATTAATTGACACTAGTAAATATATAACAATAGAAGCCATCATACCTACTTATAAAAAAACGGAAACTGTATGGGTAATTTCTGGAGAACGTAAAGCTAAATTAGCAATGGTAGGTATGCATATTGTAGGAAGTGCTGCCGGTCATCCAGAAATGATTTGGGCTACTTTTGAACATAAAGATAATGCACCTAACGATAGCTATCAATATGTAGACGATAAAGGCAATGTTGTTACAGTTCCTGCTGATGGAAATGGTAATTGGTTACTGAACACAGATGTAAGTAGTCCTGCCAATGTTTCTCACATGAAATTTAGTCATGATAGTATCATTGCAAGAGCTAATCAAACGATAAGCCCTAGTAATACTGTTCGTACAAAACCATGGGGAAGTAGCTATGAAACACAGCCTAATCCAGAGGATAAAACCCCAGCAATTGCTAATACTAAAGTAATAGATATAAATAATTCTGTAACAAAATACCTTCCTGGTAGTGATATTAGAAAAAATTACTTATTTTTGGGTGCTACTTGGACTAGCAATGGTGTTGCTCCAAATGGATATAGTTACTCACCTTCATTAACAGAAGCAGGTGTAGCTATAGGAAGTAGTCAGTTAGCTAATAGTACAATGGAAACTTATGCGCAAAATGGTACTGCTTACAGTAAATATGGTTCTTGTTTTTCATGTCACTCAAATAATGGTTTACAACCAACAGATTTGAGTCATGTTTATGGGGATTTAAAACCGCTTATTGAAATTATTAAGAAATAACTATAATTGACTTAGTTAATTTATAGTTTTGTTTGTTTTTTGTTTGTATATGCTAGAAAGTCGAGTCGCCAACTTCTTCTTTTTAGCATATCTTTTTTATAGCTATACCAAAAAAATTGGGTTAAAAACGAAACATTTATTTGTAAATAAACTGGGATATTGCAAAGTAATGAACAAACGATTCTATTTGTATAACAAATGAAGATTTCATTACTTATAATAGTATTATTCTTTTTAGGTTGTCTAAATAATTATAATCAAAACGCAAACATTTCTTTGGCTTCAAAAATGAAACAGTCCAAAAAAGTAATGCTATTTGTCAATCTGAGCTTGTTTCAGATTCTAAATCAAACTAATAATCAATATTTTAAGATTCTGAAATAGAAGATTCAACGAAGTTCAATAAATTCAGGATGACACCTTAATGAACTTTTGGACAGTCACATCTGAGAAGAAAAGAAATATGTCTTTTGTGATAGTACTTATTATTGTGAAAACGAAAATTATATTTCTATACTTAAGAAATACCTCATGGAAAGTCAAATAGATATAATTATAAAAGTTGAGAAATAAATTTCTTCCAATAATTTTCATTTTTATACTACCAAACTCACAAGTAGGTTAAACAAATAGTTTAAATAGAAATTAATATCTCCACATTCTTTCCTTATTCAATCTTGCTTGTTCTTCTAATTCTTCTGCTGGAATTACTTTTAAAAAGGAAGGGTGTTGTTCTATAGCATATTCTATTTTTTCTACTATTGTTTCAACTGTGTCATTTTCATAATCAATTTCTAAAGGGGGTTTGATTACAAAAGATTGTAAAATACCTTTTTTCTTAATACGAAGTCCTTTTCTGTCAAATGATCTTCTAAAACCATCAATTACAATAGGTACCACAATCGGTTTATGTTGCAGTATAATATGAGCTGTTCCTTTGCGAACAGGCTTGAACGAACGGGTTGTTCCTTGAGGAAATGTTACTACCCAACCATCAGCTAGCGCTATTTTAATATTTTCAGTATCATTTGGATTAACATCTCTTTTTACATCTTTTCCTTCTGCTCTCCAAGTTCTTTCTACAGTAATCGCACCAGCATAGGCCAAAATTTTAGGTAATAACCCTGCTTGCATGGTTTCTTTCGCAGCTACATAATACATATTTAGCTTTGGTTTCCATAAATAGCCTACATTTTTAATATTATCCTCTCTTCCTTTTAAAGCGGCGTTAAAAACATGAAACATAGCCACAACATCAGCAAAATAGGTTTGATGGTTGGAAATGAATAATACATTTGTATCAGGTAAAGATCTGATTATTTCAGATCCATCTATCTTTAATTGATTAAAACCTCTATATCGCTTGTGTGTAAATGTACCTGCAATACGTATTAACCATTTTTTTAAAAATAATATATGTCCAAAAGGATTTCTTTTAAATAATCCCATAAATTTAGTAGTTTAGAATAAAAAATAGGGCTACAAATGTAATAAAACCTATCTTTTATAAATAAAAAAAATAATAAAACTTTAAAAAAGCATCATCTGTTTATCGCATTTCTAATCGCTTCTTTTAATTCACTCATCATCATTGCCGTTGCTCCCCAAACTACATATTTTTCTACCATAAATACTGGTACTTCGATATCTGTAGCATAAGAAGTGGTCATTTTAACATTGGTTATTGAATTATCATCTAAGAACAAATATAAAGGAAACTCCAACACATTCTTAACTTCATCAAAATCAGGAACAAAAGCTAATTCTTCGTGTGAAATACCTAGAAAAGGAGATACTAAAAAATTACTTGGTGGTATATATACTTTCGTAAAGGGTTTAATGATTTCAATCTTATCTGGTGTTATACCTACTTCTTCATGAGTTTCCCTCAGTGCTGTATGCTCTAAATTTTTGTCTTCTAATTCTACCTTTCCACCTGGAAATCCTATTTGAGAAGAATGTACACCTGGATAAGAATTTCTTACAATTAATGCTAAATGTGTGATTTCATTTTTAGGGTAAAATAACATCAAAACTGCTGCTTCTCTAGGGTTTTTATCATTATAATTCTCTTCTCTTAAAAAAGAAATTCTTTCCAAAGGAGCCATTTTTGCATGCGCATCTGTGGCTAGCAATTTTTCTTTTTTTATTTTTGGAATATATTTTATAAAATCTTGAAACAACATAGTTTTTTTGTTTTTCGACTTATAAAGTTACTTTAATTTTTTCAATTTAAATATAATTTGCCAAAGAATGTATAGTAAAGA
>NZ_LR733607.1 GCF_902506265.1 Flavobacterium sp. 9AF
ATTTTTTTTAATTCCTTGTTTAGTGTTTTTAAGTTTTTTGTTTTCATAAATTATAGTTTTTCTGTAATAAATTTGGATAATTTAACTTTTTTGTGAGATAAATTTAAGTTATTTTTGTTAAAAAACTAAATATTTTTTAATAAAATTTTTAATACAAACAAACAATTAGATTAATTTATGAGCAGTAGACCTACCAAACAGAGTTTAAAAAACATGATATCTGAAGCAGGAGTAGAAAATGTTCTTCTATTTGATATCGATGGAGATTTAATAGATTCGACAGAATTTGATTATGACGGTAATTATGCGGCTATGTCTGGGATAATTGCTACAATGTGTAAAGAAATAATCCAAGATTTAGAGTATGGGGATATGGATAAAATTACCATTCATGCAGATAAAGGCTTAGTTGTAATTAATAAGTTTAATAAAGATTATTACCTAGCTTCTTTTTCTAAAGATGGTTCTAGATTGGGTTTAATCATGAAAACTATGGATACCATTATCAATAAAAATTAACATAAACTAAAAATAATACTATGTCAGATTTTTTAACCACATTTGTCGAAGATTTAAAAACGAATCTTCCTGGTTTTATAGCAGTAGCTGTTACCGAAGTAAAAACGGGAATGTCTTATAAATCATTGTCTGTAATTACTTCTTTTGACCCTGAACTTGCTTCGGCTTATAACCTGGAAGTTGTAAAAGCAAAAATGAATGCAATTAAAGCACTTGGACTTAAGGAGAACATTGAAGATATTATGATTACTTTGACTAATCAAATACATATCATTAGTATTTCTGAAAATGGAGACTATTTTGTTTATTTAGCAGTTGATAGTAACAAAGCTAATTTAGGGATGAGTAGAGCAATGTTGAAAAAATATGCTAAAGAAATTGCTTCCAAAATGTAAAAAAATACAGTTTGTATTTATGGAAAAACCTTAGAGGTTGTTTGGATTTCTAAGGTTTATACTTTGAAATTTTTAGCCGTGATAAACTCTTGAGAAGATAATTTGATTGTCTTTAATTTCTAGAACCTCGGCAATATGCATGTCTTCTTCATTGTTAACTTGTCTTATGTATTCCATAAATACTCTATCTGAGTTTGCAGTTATTGAAGTTACTTTGTAATGTAATGAGGGTAATCTATCAAATGCATCTTGCCACCATATACGCATGGCTTCTTTTCCGGATATTAGCCCATTTGTTTCAGGTTGTCGCAACTTTAATTTTGGACTAAAATGTTTTGCTTCGTTATGATACAATGCGAGTAGTCTTTCTAAATCTTTGGTATTGAATGCTTCAAACCAGTTAATGGCTATTTGTTCTAGATATTTTGACATAATAAAAAATAACCACGAGTAAATAATCGTGGTTAATGAAAAGTTTAAGCGTTTCTTAAATTGATAATTTCCTGTTCTGTTAGGAACCTCCATGTGCCTCTTGGGAGATTCTTTTTGGTTAAACCCGCAAATGTTACACGGTCTAATTTTATCACGTTATAATTTAAGTGTTCAAATATTTTGCGAACTATTTTAACATTAGCCGTCTTCATTTTTACGCCAATTTCACTTTTTGGTTCGTTTTCTATATAGGTGATTTCTTCTACATATACTCTAAAATCGTCAATGTTAATTCCACCTGAAATTTTTTCTAAGTCTTCATATTTTAAATTTCGATCTAGAGAAACTTGATATAATTTAGAAGAACGCTGATTAGGAAGTGTAAATTTTCTAATCATATCTGTGTCATTAGTAAATAATAATAGTCCAGTAGTGGTTTTATCCATTCTTCCTACAGGTTGTAGTTTCGCTTTGGTAGCACTTCTTACTAAATCTAAAACATTATTATCTCCTTTTTCGTCATCTCCTGCAGTAGAAAAGTTTTTAGGCTTATTAAGTAATACGTATTCTTTCTTTTCGGGTGTAATGGTTGCTCCGTCAAAAACGACAACATCACTCAGTTTTACTTTATAGCCCATTTCGGTAATTACCTCTCCATTCACTTTTACATTGCCACTTTGAATGTAAAGATCCGCTTCTCTTCGACTACACATCCCTGAGTTTGATATATATTTGTTTAAACGCATTTCGTCTGAGTTAGAAGAAGTGTTTGTGGTTTTCTTTGGTTTATTAGCTTCTGGTTTTGCCGAAAATTTTGAAGGTGTCTTCTTTATAGGAGCATTCCCTCTAGAGCTACTTGTTTTTTTAAAACCGCCTTGTCTGCCTGAACCTGGTCTGCTTTTATCATTTCCTTGATGACGTGACATAAGTAATTGTATTTTTTGCAAAGATATAACTAATATGTGTAAAAGTATATTTTTATTAGTAAATAGAAATGAATGAGAAAAATGCTAAGCAAATGGGTTTAAAAGTGTTTGGTATTGAATTGCTAATAATTTTTTTCCATGAATTAAAACGGTTGGATCTATTAATACAATACAAAAAACACCAGATACAATGATGAATTTTAATAGGAAATGTAATTTTAAAAAATCACCTTTAGTTTTTGATCTCCATAGTTGAATAAAAAAGAATATCAATAGTAATAAGCTGAAATAGAAATAGATATCCATGTAGCCTACGTCGTAAATATCTGTTAAAAAATACACAGGAAATAGTGTGCTTGCCGTTAAAATGGAGATAATTGTTTTGGCAGTTTTTTCATTAAATAGTACAGGGATAGTTTTGTATTCGTTGGCTAAATCGCCTTCTATGTTTTCTAAATCTTTTATTAATTCACGAATGAGTATTAATAAAAAGAGAAAGGTAGCGTGTGCAAAAATTACATGATAAAAATTCTTATAATACATCAAAATTCCAAAAAAAGGCAAGATGGCTAAAACTGCTGCAGTTAAGTTCCCAATAATAGGATATTTTTTTAATTTATGAGAATAAAACCAAATAAGAAAAATGTAACTTGAAAAAAATAAAACAGCTCTCCAAGAAATAAAGCTTATCATAGTAACAATAAGAAAATTCAATATAAAATAGACTTTTAGTTTTGTTGATTGACTAACTAGTCGATCAATCATGGCTTTTCTAGGTCTATTAATCAAATCTTTTTTTGCATCATAAAAATTGTTAATAATATATCCGGATGCAATAGTTAATGAAGAAGCTAGTACGATTAGAAATAATCTCCAATCAAGAATTATGTCTAAAGCGCGAATTTCTGGTGCTAAGATAAAAATAGCTGCTAAATACTGTGCTAATGCAATCACCCAAATATTATATCCTCTAATTACAGAAAAAAAACTGAAAATTTTAGTCAATAATAATTTAGACTTTCTTGATAGCATTTAGTTAGAATGATTAAAAAAATGGTTTTAATATAAGTTTAAAAATTATAAACTACTTCTAATTTATAATCTTTTAAAGCTGTTTTTGCTTTTTCTAAATCTTCAGTAAATCCAAGTATATATCCACCACCACCAGAACCGCATAGTTTTAAGTAATAGTCGTTAGTTTCAATACCGTGTTGCCAAATTTGATGAAATTGTTCTGGAATCATAGGTTTAAAATGATTCAGTACCACTTTTGATAATTTTTTTGTGTTTGCAAACAAAGATTTGATATCGCCATGTAGAAAATTTTCGACACAAGCATCAGTGTATTTTATGAATTGAGATTTTAGCATTTTTCTAAAGCCATTATCTTTTAAGTTTTCCATAAAAATACTTACCATAGGTGCTGTTTCGCCTACAATTCCAGAGTCAATTAAAAAAACGGCACCTTTTCCTTGAGTGCTTTGACTTGGAATTCCAGTGGGTTCGATATTGTCTTTAGAATTAATTAATATTGGTAAACTCAAATAGCTATTTAAAGGATCTAAACCAGAACTCTTTCCGTGGAAAAAAGATTCCATTTGAGAAAAAATAGCTTTTAATTGTAATAATTTTTCTCTTGTTAGATTCTCTAATACAGTTATTTTGTTATAGGCATATTTGTCATAAATTGCAGCAACTAAAGCACCACTACTTCCTACACCATAACCTTGAGGAATACTTGAATCAAAATACATTCCATTTGCAATATCAGTATGAAGTGTTTCTAAGTTGAAAGAAACTAATTCGGGTTGGCTATTTTGTAAATCAGCTAAGTAGCTAGCAAATTTTTGCAAACTTTTATTAGAAGCTATTGCTTCATTTGATGGGTTTTCATCAGTTTTTAAAGCGCCTTTGTAAAAATTATAAGGTATTGAAAGACCTTTGGAGTCTTGGATGATTCCGTATTCTCCAAAAAGTAAAATTTTCGAATAAAATAATGGTCCTTTCATAGGGTGTTTTTAATTTGGGTTTCGTAAATATACAAAAAAAATTAAATGGCTAGTGCTCCTTTTCCAATTTCGTCGCAAATATACTGACCATTTTGACAATAGCCAACTAATTCATTCTTAATAAAATCTAAAACTTTTTCACTAACATTCTCAGGGTATAAAATATGTACATTTGCACCAGCATCTAATGTGAAACAAACGGGTGTATTTGTTTCGTTTCTAAATTTCCAAATCCGATTGATTATTTCTAAAGTATTCGGTTTCATTAAAATAAAATAAGGCATTGAAGTCATCATCATAGCGTGTAATGTAAGGGCTTCACTTTCTACAATTTTAATAAACTCCGTTAAATTTCCAGTAGATAAAATATTTTTAACTTCTGTTAAATTTTTATGCGCTTGTTCAAATCTTTTTTCTGCAAATGGATGATTGTGCATCAAATCGTGTCCTACAGTGCTAGAAACTTGTTTTTCTCCTTTATCTACTAACAATATGGTGTCTTGATAATTGGTAAATATAGGGTGTAAATCTGAAAATGGTATACCAAACAAATCGGAACTATTTGGCGTTTCTTGATGTTTACCCCAAATAACTACTTTCCCAGTAATGCTTCTACAAGCACTTCCGCTACCTAATCGAGCTAAAAATGACGCCTTTTTGTGAAAATAGGCCTCTGTTATGCTTGGATTTAGTTTTTTTTCTAAACTCATGATATTCATAGCTAAAGTTGCCATGCCAGAAGCAGAAGATGCAATACCTGAACTATGAGGAAAAGTGTTTTGAGTGTCAATTGCTAAATGATATTCTTTAATATAAGGGCAATATGGTGCTATACGCTCTAAAAATTTTTGAATTTTAGGCTTAAATTCTTCTTTTGGTTTTCCTTCAAAAAGCAGTTCGAATGAAAATGAAGTGTTTTTTTCTTTTTTTGAAACGGCTAATTTAGTAATAGTTTTACAATTGTTTAAAGTAAAACTGATAGAAGGATTTGCTGGAATTTGGTGGCTCTTCTTGCCCCAATATTTAACAAGAGCAATGTTACTTGGTGCACTCCATTCAAAAGAAGCGGTTTCAATAGAAGTGTATTTTGTAATGATAAAATCCTTTTCAGTCAACATAATTGAAAATTTGTGCAAAAATACCAATTTTGATTTACTTGTTTGTGAGTTTATTTGTTTATTTGTTGCAAAATTTGAAGTCATGTCAAAGTACCTGAAAATTATCATTGTTGTTGGGGGTTGTTTGTTGGTAGGTTATTTATCGAGTTTGGTTACAATAGAAAGTATAAATACATGGTATCCTACCTTAAAAAAGCCTTTTTTTAATCCTCCTAATGCTATTTTTGCTCCTGTTTGGAGTGTGCTTTATATCTTAATGGGGATAGCAGGTGGATTAATTTGGGACAAATTTGAGATAGATAAAGAATTAGTAAAAAAAGGAATGTTCTTTTTTGTAGCTCAGTTACTATTGAATGCATTTTGGTCCTATTTGTTTTTTGGTTTGCATAATATTTTATTAGCTTTAATTGAAATTATACTTTTAGGACTAATTATTTATGAAACCTATTTGATTTTTAGGAAGATAGATAAAATGGCTTCATTGTTGTTAATCCCTTATCTGCTTTGGGTTTCTTTTGCAACTGTTTTAGCGTTTTCTATTTATATTCTTAATTTTTAAGAATAAAATTTTATTAAATTATTATTTTAAGAAAATTACTGTTGTTTTTTTGTTAAATTTTTATATTTTTGATAGTATTCAAAAATAGAAAGGATATGTCAAAAAAATTACTTTATTTTTTGGGAATTCTACTCACAATTCTTATAGGAACTTGGTTGTTTACAAAATTTTGCTGTCCATGTTGTGAGGCAGTAACTGTTCCCAATGAACGCAAGACTAACGAAAAGATAACGACAGTAGATGAAACTACAAGAAGTTCTCATCTTGGGTTTTCAGTATCCGATTTAAAGATTACTAAGAATGAAAGTCTTAATTTTTTAAATTCTAATTTTTCTTTATTACTACCTGTTTCTGATTCTATAGATAAAGGAATCAATCAATTAAGAGAAGAGTTGAAAAAAAGGGATTCTAATTTGAAACTTACTGGTTTGTATAGCTCAAAAGAAAAGAATAACTCTATTTTTCCAAATTTAGGACTTGCACGTGCAAATGCAGTTAAGAATTATTTAATTACTAAGGGTTTTTCAGAAAAGCAAATTGAAATTGCGGATCAAGTTGAAGAAGCTTTAGTAGTTAAAAATGATACCGTTTTTGGACCAATAATTCTAAAATGGTTGTCTAAATCCAATGTTGATGAAGGAGCGAAAGATTGGGAAGTTGTTAAGGCAAATCTAAATGCGAATCCTTTAACCTTATATTTTAATACAGGACAATCTGCTATAGTATTAACTCAAGAACAAAAAGAAAAATTAGCAATGATTATGGATTATATTAATCATGTTGAAGGCTCCAAGATTAATGTAACAGGTCATTCGGATAATACACCAGGAGTAAGACATAGTAACCAATATTATTCTTTGGAACGAGCTAGATTTGCTAAAGATTATTTTGTTTTGAACGGAATTTTGGAAAATAAGATTGAAATTTCTGGAAAAGGAGAAATGCAACCTATTGCAGATAATACAACCGAATCTGGAAGAGCTAAAAATAGAAGGACAGAGATTACGATTAAATAAAAACAACCAACTAAACTATATTACTATGAATTTACCCTGTTTTTTAATCCCTGCTTTAGTAGGAATTATTTGTGGAATATTAGGCTATTTATTAGGGAAAATGTATTCTAATAAATCTACTTTTGATACAGAATCTTTACAAGATGATTTAGATAGTTGCAATCGAATGAATTCGCAACTCCGATTAGATTTAGAGAAAATGCGTTCTCAATTGAATGAACAAAATAAAATGAAAGCCAATTTTGTTGCCGAAAAAGATCAGATAATTGAAACGAATAGCAAAGCACCAATTAATCTTGCCTTTGATGCTGGTGTTGCAAAAGCTGTTTTTGGTAAAAAAATTAATGAAAACGATTTAAAAATTATAGAAGGGATCGGTCCCAAGATAGAAGAGTTGTTTAAAACCTCTGGTATTTTAACATGGAAAGCTTTATCAGAAACTTCGGTAGATCGTTGTAAAGAAATACTGAATAAAGCAGGAGAACGTTTTCAAATTCATGATCCAGGGACTTGGCCAAGACAAGCCAAATTATGTTATGAAGGAAAATGGCAAGAATTAAAAGAATGGCAAGCTACTTTAGATGGAGGAAGGGAAAAATAGACTAGAGGCTGTCCAAAAAGTACAATCTTGTCAAGCGGAACTTGTTTCAGCTTCTATAAAATATTTGATTTTCAACTATTATTAGATTCCGAAATCGAAGATTCAATGAAGTTAAATAAATTCGGAATGACAAATCAAGACTTTTTAGACAGTTTTTTTTAAGGCTTCGCTAATTAAAAAACCTCCTGTCCATGCGTTTTGAAAATTAAATCCTCCAGTAATTGCATCTATGTTTAGTATTTCTCCAGCTAAATATAAATCAGGTAAAATTTTGCTTTCCATTGATTTAAAATTAATTTCTTTTAAATCAATCCCGCCTGCGGTTACAAATTCTTCTTTGAATGTGCTTTTTCCATCTACTTGAAAAGTACCATTAGTCAATTGTTCTGCTAAACTGATTAATTGTTTTTTTGAACAATCGGCCCATTTTAATTCTGGATTTATGTTTGCAGCTTGTATGAGTTTTTCCCATAATCGTTTTGGAAAATCAAAAGGACAAAAAGTGTTAATTTGCTTTTTATTATTTTGAATTTTAATCTCTTTTAGTTGCTCTACACATTCTTCAAATGAAGTTTCGTTAAGCCAATTGACTTGTAAGGAGAATTTATAGTTTTTTTCAAATAAAAGGCGTGCACCCCAAGCCGATAATCTTAAAATTCCTGGGCCACTCATTCCCCAATGTGTAATTAACAAAGGGCCAGTTGCTTTTAAATTAGTTTCTTTTACTTTTACAGTAGCTAAAGCGGAAAGTCCCATTAAATCTTTTATTCTTGCATCTTTAATGTTAAAAGTAAATAGTGAAGGTACAGGAGGAATAATACTATGACCTAATTGTGTTAAAAGTTCCCAAATTTTTGGGTTGCTACCAGTGGTAAGAATAACTTTTTTACATAAAAAAGAATCGGAATTAGTATCTACCTTCCATCCAATTTCCTTTTTAAAAAGTGATTGAACGCTTTGTAAAGTAAGAATATCTATTTTAAGTTTTTGGCAGGAATTTAAAAAGCAATCTACTATCGTTTGAGAGGAATCGGTTTCGGGAAACATTCTTCCGTCTTCTTCAATTTTTAAATTGACACCATGATTAGTAAACCATTCTATAGTGTCTCCAGAACAAAATTGGTTAAAAGGGCCTTTTAATTCTCTCTCGCCTCTTGGATAAAATTTAACTAATTCATTAGGGATAAAACATGCGTGTGTAACATTACATCTTCCACCACCAGAAATTCTTACTTTAGACAGTACTTCTTTTCCTCGTTCTAAAATTCCTATTTTAAGATTTTTATTTTTTTCTGCGATATTTATTGCTGTAAAAAAACCAGCAGCACCGCCACCTATAATTAGAATGTCATATTTTGTATTCATATTCTATCGGGAAAATCAGAAATAATACCTTCTATTGTAAAACGTTTTACGTGTTCAATATCTATACTATCATTAACAGTCCACGTATTTATTTTTAATTTATTTTGTTTAGCAAAGTTACAATTGTCGGTCGTTAAGAGTGAAAAATGAGGATGAATATAACTTGCATTAAATTTTTTTGCCCATTCAATTGCTTGCTCTACACTTGCCTGAGTTAAAACTGCTAAAGGAATTTTTGAATGTAAATGACTAAAAGTTTTTAATTCTTCATATTGAAAACTAGACACAATAAAATCGGAATATTGCCAACCTTTTTTTTGTACATAGTATTCAATTAATGAAGCGGTAGGTTGTGCAGTATCATGACCTTTTAATTCAATATTTATTTTACATCTTTTGTCTATTAAATCTAAAGTTTCAATCAATGTTGGAATATGATAAGTGTCAAGAATTTTTAATTCTCTCAATTGTTGCAAAGTAAATTTAGAAATTTCTCCTTCGGCATTTGTTAGTCTTTCTAGTGTGAAATCGTGAAAAACAACTAATTCACCACTGGCACAAACATGCACATCTAATTCAATAGCATCGACTTGTAAATGGATAGCTTTTTCAAAAGAATCTAATGTGTTTTCGGTTATATGCCCTTTGGCTCCTCTGTGACCTATTTTTTGCATATTCAAATATATGAAAAAGCGCGAATCTAAAAGATAAGATTCGCGCAATTCAAACAAACAAACAGGTAAACATGAACCTGTACTACTGCAAAACTACAAATTTCCAAGAATCCAATTGTAAATTTTGGTTTTTATTTAACGAAAAATTTGTATTTGTATATATATTTTTAAAAGCGCCATCTAATTCTAGTGAGAAATTTTGGTTGTCTTTTGATAAATTACCAATGAAAATTATTTTTTTACCGTCTTTTTCTCTTTCGAAAGCTAAAATTTTGTCATCCATAGAAGTCTTAATCCTTTTGTATGAAGCTTTGTTTTTACCTCCATTTAAAGCGATATTATTGATCTTTAATTCACCTAATTTTTTAAAAATTTCCCAGTTTTTCCTTTTAGTTTTTGGAATTGAGTCTTTTTCAAAAAATTGTAAGCGATGATCTAAACCATATTCGTCACCACTGTAAATTAATGGCATTCCAGGTGTTAAATAAGATAAGACCATCATTATTTCTGATGCATCACCTAATCTTTCGTTTATTGTTCCATTCCACGAATTTTCATCATGATTATCTACAAAATTCATCAGAATATCGTCAGTTTCATAGTCCTTTGTTCTTTTAGCCATATAAGCATCCCATTCTTTCACGGTCTCTTTACCTTGAGCCATTTTATTCATTGCATGATGCCCATCCCATGCATAACACATATCAAATAAATTATCTTTTAATAATTCGGGTTCCCAAGCTTCAGCTAACATGAAAATGTTTTTTTCTTTTCGAAGTTGAGGAATAGCTTCTTGCCAGAAGTCTGTAGGTACTGAACCTGCAACATCGCATCTAAAACCATCAACACCTTCATTTTGTAGCCAATGTTTCATATCGCTTATCATTGTTTTACGAAGGCCTTGGTTGGAATAATCTAAATCTGCTACGTCAGTCCAATCGGTATCTTTTGGATGTGTTATTTCACCTTTGTCATTTTTTGTATAGAATTCGGGATGTTCTTTAATCCAGATGTGATCCCAACCAGTGTGATTAGGTACCCAATCTAAAATTACATACATATCATTTTCATGTGCTGTAGAAACTAATTCTCTAAAGTCTTCAATAGTACCAAATTCAGGATTGATTGCTTTAAAATCCGAAACAGCATAATAACTGCCTAAATATTTTGCTTGTTCGGCTTCTGGCATTTCCGAAGCAAATTTGCTATTTGCACCACCCGTGGCTTTTCTTTTTGTTTCAGAGATAGGAAATACAGGCATTAACCAAATAATTTTAACACCTAATTCTTTTAATTGTGGAATATCTTTGGTAAACTCATTAAAGGTACCTTTTTGAGAATACTGACGAATATTAGCTTCATAAATGATAGCGTTTTCAGCTATTTCTGGTGTAAATTGAACCATTTCTTTCTTTTTTTCTGTGTCAAATTCACTTGTTTTTTCTTTTTTTTCTTCTTTACAACTCCATAATAAAGAGAGTGCTGTAAAGGCTAGGATAATTTTTTTCATTTTTTTATTTTTAAAAAGTCTTATAAGATATTCAATGTTTTTTTATTCTTTTTCGATTAATAATATTGTAAAAGGTGTATCAAAACTTACTTTGCCATTTTTTATAACTGACTTTGTATTTGAGTATGTGTCTAGAACGGTATCTCCATCTTTAAATGATGTTCCTACAACTATTTCTTTTTTTCCTGTATTTAGGTCAAGACCAATTACTATATTGTCTTTGAAATTGTTTTTTGACAATGTTCTACTAAAAACATAAGGTGAAGCAGTTATTTGGTTATGTTTCCCTGCACCTATGGCTGGATGTTTTTTCCTAAATTGACCTAATTTTTGAAAATGTAGTAGAATTTTTTTTGTCTTAGAATTTTTTTTAATGTCATCCCAATTCATGAATGAGCGTAGGCTAGCATCTCCAATAGTTCCTTCGATTTCTAAGACGCGACCTGTTTCGTCACCATAATAAATTTGAGAAATACCGGGAGTTAATAATAGTTTTGTACCTGCTTCTATACATCTTTCTCTTTTTTTATCAAATGGATAACCGTCATCATGAGAACTGATATAATTCATTACACTATATCCTTTTAAGTCGGTTTGGAGGATGGTATTGTAATTTGAAAAAATTTCTTCATATGTTTTATTCGCATCACCTTTAAAATTAAAATTGATTAGGCTATTGAAACCATTAGCAAAATAATCTACTTTTTTATCTCCAAAATCATATAACTTCTTATTAGAAACACCATAGCCATATACTTCACCTACTAAGAAAAATGGATTGTTGTCTAGTATTTTTGTAGGATTTTGCTTTTTGTATAATTCAAATTTGGTTTGGCACACCTTTGAAAAATCACTCCAAACATCTTCATAAGTATGTTTTACCGTATCCACTCTATAGCCGTCAATACCAAAGTTTATGATATAGTCTGATAGCCATTTCATAATGTAATATTTAGGTGCTTTTGGATACCCAGTTTCTTTAAAAAAAGTTTCCAGCGAAGCCATTTCCGCTTCATAACGCCCTTCTTTTTTCCATTTATCTACTAAAACTTGAGGTAGTGCTACATTTTCCTTACTTTCTGTTTTAATGTCTGGAAGGTTTTCAACTAAGGTACAGTTGATGTAGTTTTTGTATGAATCATAAGTGCATTTTGGGCTAGTGCGCACCCAATCATTTGAATAAACTGGATCTTTTTCGGTAACAGGACCCGTGTGATTGATAACCGCATCAAGAACAATTCGAATTCCTTTTGAATGTGCTTTGGTTACTAATTCAGCTAAATCTTCTTTGGTGCCAAAATTTGGATCTAAAGCAGTCCAATCTTTTGTCCAATATCCATGAAAAGCATAAGTGTTACCTGTCCCTTCATCCACACAACCGTGAATTTGTTCTACAATAGGTGTCATCCAAATAACATTTATTCCTAAATCTGTAAAATAGTTTTCGTCTATTTTTTGAATTATACCCCTAATATCACCTCCTTCAAAGCCTCTTAACTTTCCTGTAGGTTGATTTCGTTCCAAGATAGTATCATTTGAAGTGTCTCCATTATTAAAACGGTCCGTTAATAAAAAATAGACATTCGCAGCTTCCCAAACAAAGGGTAAAGATGCTTTTTCTGATTCACTATTTGTCGTGTCTTTTCCTTTTTCTTTACAATTTACTGTAAAAAGTAGTGTAATTACTAAAAATAAAACTGTTTTTTTCATGTTAAAGTTGTATGTCTATTTGAACTTTTTTATCGTTTATTAAATGTGATTTTAATTCTAATATAGAACGACTTGAATTCCAAGTGTATTTTACTTTTTTATTGTCTAGTCTTACTTTTTTAGGTTTTTTAGAGATGTTGTGGACTTTTAGAGTTACTTCTTTATTGAAAGTTGAAATCATTTCATAATCAGATTCTAATCTAATTTCAATTTTTCCATTTTTAAATTTACTTCTGAATGTTAATTTTTCAAATTTTTTGTCTTCAAAAGTATTAGTGGTAAGTCCATCATCATTAAATAATTTACCTGATGAAACTTTTATAGATTCATCAAAATAAAAGTGTAAATCGAATTCATTTAAACTATAATTATCAGTGGTTTGAACTAATTTTGCCATTGGAATAAAACTACCCGCTCTGATATACGTTGGTATATGATTTTCGTTTACTTCAACAGTTTGTGTTGTGCCTCCTTTGTGTTTTTGCTCCGTATAAAAATTATACCAATTGGTCGTTTGAGGAAAATAAATTTCTTTGCTTTTTTGACCTGCTTCTAAAATAGGGTAAATTAGAAAATCATTTCCCCATAGATAACCATCTGCTTTTGTTAATAAAACTTCGTTATTATCCTCTTCGAAAAATAGAGGTCGCATTAAAGGTTTTCCTGTTTGTGTGTTTTCAAAAGCTAAGTTGTAGTTATAGGGAAGTAGTTGGTATCGCAGTTCGATAGCGCATTTTGCTAATTCTTTTGCTCTTTCACTTCTAAAAATAGGTTCTGAAGCTACATCTTCTTGAGCGTGAGGTCTGAAAATTGGATTAAACACGCCATATTGTAACCAACGAACATACAATTCATCGTCTAAATTTGCACCTGCAAAGCCACCTAAGTCGGAATGCATGTAACCAAAACCTTGCAAACCCATTTGTAATGCAATTTCAGGTTGACCAGATAAACCTCCCCAAGATCTGTTTACATCGCCACTCCAAGGAATCATTCCAAAACGTTGTGAACCAGCCGCACCAGCGCGCATTAATATAAAAGGTCTTTCATTAGGAAAATCTTTTTGGTAACCTTCAAAAATTAATTTAGCCCATTCATGCCCATACACATTATGAACTTCATCAGCTTTTCCAGCGGCAGTAAGAGCGTATGAAGGAAAAACTTCAGGTTCGCCTAAATCGCCCCATATGCCTTTAATCCCTTTTTGATGTAATTCTTTATAAATGTTCCAAAACCAATTCTTTGCT
This sequence comes from Flavobacterium sp. 9AF, assembly GCF_902506265.1. Taxonomy (GTDB): domain Bacteria; phylum Bacteroidota; class Bacteroidia; order Flavobacteriales; family Flavobacteriaceae; genus Flavobacterium. The sequence continues at coordinate 14,082 of NZ_LR733607.1, forward strand.
TCTGTGTTAAATACATCAATTAATCCTGTATTGCCAAAATAGAAATCCCAAGTAGCAGGTAATCCTTCTATGGTAGTGGTAAGTAATTTTTTTGATTTAGCTTCATTCCACTTATTTGCATTGGTTAAGATAAAAGGTTCCGTTATTGTGATGGTTTTTATTCCTTGTGCTTCAAAATCTGCAACCATTTTTTCAAAGTTTGGGAAACTATCTTTAAAAATTTCTAAGTTCCCCATTGTGCCTTTAATATCTTTACCAAACCAATATAAATCCAATATAATTGCATCAACAGGTATAGCATCTTCTTTGAATTTTTGAATGACTTTTCGGGCTTCTGTTTCTGAATGATAACCAAAACGTGAGGAAAAATTACCTAATGCCCATCTTGGTGGTAAAGGTTGTTTGCCGGTAAGCTTTGTGTAATTTGAAATAAGATTTTCCCAATTATTTCCTACAATTAATTGGTATGTTTTTCTACCAGAAATGGTTTCATAAGAAAGAGTATTGTCTTTTTTACTGTCAAGATCTAAAAAACCTATAGGAGCATTATCAAAATGGAGTATGTATTTTTTAGAAGAAACCACGATAGGTAATGTGAAGTTCATTAACTCCGATTTGGTTTCATAACCATAATGTGCTCTATTATATAATTGCAACCTATTTCCTCTTCTATTCATTCCTAAAACACGAGCACCACCTCCATATAGGATTTCTTCTTTAGTAAGATTAAAACATATGCTTTCTATACTGTCATTTTTTTTGTAGCCTTCCTTTTCAGAAATTATCAATTGATTTTGATTGTCTAAATACAATATTTGAAAAGGATTTTTAATTATTAAAATTTTAATTCTTGGAGTTTCAATTTTTATTTCTTTTTCGGTTTCCAAAATTTTATTTGGAAAAGAAGCATTATTGAGAACTTTAGCATAAGAATAGGGATTGAATTTTTCGTTTTTAGGGATAAAAGAAGTTTCAATAATTTCATCGGTTATATATTGAAATGCATAAGTTCCCTCATTAGTTAAAATGTTGATGTTTCCTTCTTTTTGTTGTAGCTCAATAAATTTTCGATTTGCGTTTTGAGCAAATGAAAATATAGAAATGAATAATATAATAAGTATTTTTTTCACTTTATTTATTTTCCTAACATGAATAATAGTGGAATGTCAAAGCGTTTTTGCCATGATGCTTCCGAATGATTTTCTCCTTCAAAGCGGAGATTTTTAAAATGGGTATTGTTATATCCTTTTTCGAGAAACAATTGGTTTACCGTTTCTTCGTATTGAGGGTAATGCTGGTCTAATGTTTCTGTTCCAAAATCAAAATAAAATTTATGATTTGTAGATGATGGGATATTTGCCTTTAAGTAATTGAAAAATGAACTGGGTATTGGATTTTTTTCTTCAGGATATAGACCAGGCCAATGTGTAGAGATGCAAATAGCACCGCTAAATATGCTCGGATATTCGCAAATTGCATACATAGACATTAATCCGCCCATACTCGATCCGCCAACAAATGTGTTCTCTGCTTCTTTTAAGGTGAAAAAATTAGCGTCTATATATGGTTTTAATTCCGTAACAATAAATTTTAGATAATCATCGCCTTTAAAGCTATTGTCGGTTATATTCAGTTTTTTCTTTTTTGAATCTTCAAAGAGTGAGTCTTTTACTTTTTTTGGAAGATAGTTAATTGTTTTTTTAGGATATAAATCAAAAAAGCGAAGGTCAGGAATGTTGTGAATACCAACAATGATGAAGTTTTCAACTTCTTCTTGATCCATTAGTTTTATAGCGGTTTCATCTGCCATCCATTCTTGTTTGTTCCAAGTAGTATTAGAATCAAATAAATTTTGGCCATCGTGCATATAAATGACATTGTACTTTTTTTTGTTAGAATAACCAATAGGAATCCAAATATCAACAGCTCTTGGTTTTATTAACTTTGTTGGGAAACTATCTATACGAATAATATTTCCTTTTACTTTATCTGATTTAGGTAAAATTCTAGGTTTAATTTTAACTTGTGCAAATGTCAATGTCGATAGGAATAAAATAAAAAGAAGCTTTTTCATAAAATATTTTTTTGGTTTTAATTTAACTCTAAAATTAAAACAGATTTTGCATTTATGACAATGTTATTATTTAAATCGATAATTTGATTGGATAGGATATCTTTTCCAATTTTATAACTTTTTACGTTTTCTCTAAATAGTTGTGTGTCTATGGTTTGGATTTCTGTATTATTATTTATAATTACCATAACACTTTCATGGTCATTATATCTAAAATAGGTGTAAACATTATTAAAAGGTATATAATGTTTTGTTTTTCCAGAATGTATGACACTTTTATTTTTTCTCCAATGCAATAATTTAGAGGTGAAATCAAAATATTGACGTTGTTTTTCATTTCTTTCAGAAGCGATAAATGCACTTTTTGCATCATTTATCCAGCCACCTGGAAAATCTTGTCTAATAGCGGCATCACCTTGATCTTTATTGCCACTCATCCCTATTTCAGAACCATAATACAATTGAGGAATTCCTCTTATAGTTGCAATAAGAGCTGTGGCCAATTTATAATCATTAAAATCTGGATATAGATGATTGAATCGTTGCGTATCATGATTTTCAGTAAAAATTAATATGTTTTGGGTATTAGGATATAAAAAATCATTAGTAAAATTTTCATATATTTTAATCATTCCTTTATCCCAATCCGATTTGGTTTCTTTAAAGGCATTACTTATAGCGTCATGTAAGGTGAAATCCATAACACTTGGTAAATAGGAATTGTAATTTTGAATAGCACCAATTTTACTGTCTTTTTGCCAATAGGCCATTTGTGCTTGGTCGTGCATCCAAACTTCACCTACAATATTAAAATAAGGATATTCATCAGTTATCGATTTGGTCCATTTTGAAATTGCTTCTTTGTCACAATAAGAATAAGTATCTACACGAAAGCCATCTAAATCTGCAAATTCAATCCACCAAATAGCATTTTGGATTAAGTAATTTAATACTAATGGGTTGCTTTGGTTTAGATCAGGCATAGATTTTACAAACCAACCATCCATACATAAGGAAGCATCTTTTTCAGAAGCATTAGGGTCAAATTGAGTAGTCATTCTGTAATTTGTTTGCCCATATCCAGGAAATTGATGAATCCAATCATAAGTGGGTAAATCTTTTATCATCCAATGTTCAGCACCCCAATGGTTAGTTACATAGTCCATGATAAGCTTTAAATTTTTTTTCTTCATTTCAGATGACAATCTTGCATAATCTTCATTAGTACCATATCTAGAATCTATCTTATATACATCTGATTGACCATAGGTGTGATAGGAATATTGTTTGTCATTGTCTTCACATAAAGGTGTTGACCAAATAGCTGTTGCTCCTAATTCTTGAAAATAATCTAAATGATCTATAATACCTTGAATATCTCCACCGTGACGACCACCTGGAAAGTTTCTGTTGCTTTTCTCTGATGTATCCTCTGTACTATCGTTTGAAATATCGCCATTTGCAAAACGATCTGGCATTAAGAGATAAATTGCATCCGAAGCGTCAAATCCTTTTCGAAAACGAGAATTTTCTTTCCTTTGTTTTAAACTATATTTTTGCTCAAAAGTTTTATTTCTATTTTTGAATGAGAAGACAAATTCTTGCGCTTTTGTATTTTTTGTGTCTATAGTGATAAAAAGGTAATTGGGATTTTCTGTTTTTTTTATATTGCAAATTGTAATGTCGTTTGAAACACTTACGGTATTGGTTGCAATATTTTTTCCATAAAATAAGATTTCAACTTTTGAATGAGACATATTTTCCCACCAAAATGGAGGTTCAACTCTTTCTATTTGTGCAGAAATTGTGAAACAAAAGAAAGATACTATGAATAAAAGATTCTTTTTCATTATTGTAAAAAAACCTGATAGAGTAATGTTACTATCAGGTTTATTAGTTTTATACTGTTATTAAATGGTTCGGTTCAACTGTTATTTCTTTACCAAAAACATACACTTTGATAGCTTGGTTTCCTTCTAAAGAAAATTTAGTTTCTTTTTGGCCTACTTCTACTTTAATAATTTGATTTCTGAAATTAATTTTAAATGAATATCCTTGCCATTGTGATGGAATTCTAGGTTCAAAATGTAAGGAGTTATTTTTAACACGCATACCACCAAAACCTTCCACAATACTCATCCAAGTTCCTGCCATAGAAGTAATATGCAAACCTTCATGCACTTCTTTATTGTAGTCGTCTAAATCTAAACGAGAGGTGCGTAAATAAAAAGTGTAAGCTTGTTCCATTCTACCTAAAACTGCGGCTTGAATTGAGTGAACACAAGGAGAAAGAGAACTCTCATGAACTGTAAATGGTTCATAGAAATCGAAATGCTTTTCTAATTGTTCTTTAGTGAAATGATCTTCAAAAAAATAGAATCCTTGTAGAATATCGGCTTGTTTAATATAAGGAGAACGTAAAATACGATCCCAAGACCATTTTTGATTGATTGGGCGTTGTGATTTGTCTAAATCGGATACTTTTACCAATTCTTTGTCTAAGAAACTATCTTGTTGTAAGAAAACCTCATGTTCTTCGGAATATGGGAAATACATGTTTTCGGCTACTTTCTTCCAAGAAGTTAATTCGTTATCATTAAGATTTACTTTTTGCATTATGCGAGAATAATCTGAATGATATTCGGCTTTCACTTTCAAAATTTGATCAAAAGTATAATCGATACACCATTTTGCAATGTAATTTGTGTACCAATTATTGTTTACATTGTTTTCATATTCATTTGGTCCCGTAACACCTAAAATAACATATTTGTTTTTATGTTTTGAAAAAGTAGCTCTTTGAAACCAAAAACGAGCAATACCAATTAAAACTTCTAAACCTTTTTCTGGAATATATGAATAATCACCTGTATATCTATGATAGTTGAAAATAGCAAATGCGATTGCACCATTGCGATGAATTTCTTCATGTGTAATTTCCCATTCGTTATGGCATTCTTCCCCATTCATGGTTACCATTGGATATAGAGCGGCTCCATTTTTAAATCCTAAATTGTTTTGGGCATTTTCAATAGCTTTATCCAATTGATTGTAGCGGTATTCTAACAAACTTCTAGCTACATTTTGGTTTTTGGTTGCCATATAAAAGGGAATACAATATGCTTCAGTATCCCAATACGTTGATCCACCATATTTTTCACCAGTAAATCCTTTAGGGCCAATATTTAATCGAGAATCTTTACCCAAGTAGGTTTGGTTCAATTGAAATATATTAAAGCGAATGCCTTGTTGTGCTTTTACATCGCTATTAATAGTGATGTCGCTCATTTCCCAAATTTTTGCCCAAGCTTCTTTTTGTTGGTTTAGAAGTCCATCAAATCCAATAGAATTTGCTTTTTCAAGAACTTTTTTAGCCGCAAGAATTAAATTGTCTTCCGTGTGATTTGTTGAAACAGTATAACCACCCAACTTTTGAATAGTAACTGTTTGTCCTTTTGTTGCGGCTATTTCGTACGAAAAAGAAATTTTAGTGGCTTCTTTATGTACTTCAACTGGTAAAACATTTGCATTTGAGTTGTTAACTAAAATACTATTTTGCATAAAAGTAGCTACCACAAAATTGGTTTTTAATGTACGAGCTACCACAAAAGCTTTGTTTTCATCATGTTTAATAGTTGATGTTTCCCAAAATTTTTCTTCCCAATTGGTATCTTCATTTTCAATTCCTGCATCTATATAAGGCTTAAAAACAACTTTTGCATCAGAGTTTACGGGTGTTATTTCATATTTTATCGCACCTAGTTCATCTATATCTAAGGAAAGAAAGCGAGTTACATTAACCTGAATATGTGTATTGTTGTTTAGAATAGCTTCGAAAGAACGATTGTACCAACCTTCTTTCATGTTTAATTCTCTTCTAAAATTCTTAATTTCTTTACAAGTAGCTAAATCTAGAGACTCACCATTAATCTCTACAATTATTCCAATCCAGTTAGGAGCATTTAAAACTTTGGCAAAATATTTTGGATACCCATTTTTCCACCAACCCACTTTGGTTTTATCTGGATAATAAACACCAGCTATATAGCTACCTTGAAAAGTGTTGCCAGAATAGTCTTCTTCAAAGTTAGCTCTTTGTCCCATAGCACCATTTCCAATGCTAAATAAACTTTCTGAGGATTTAACACGATCTGCATTAAATCCTTCTTCTATGATTGACCAATTATTTGGTATAATATAATCCTGATTCATTTTATTTTTTCAATAAATTGTCTAAAAAAATTGTGTCGATGAAAGTAAAGTTGGGAAACACAAAATGTGCTTCATGTAATATTTCTTTTTCACCTATTCCTATACTTGTCATTTGAGCGATATTAGCTGCTTGGATACCCGCAACAGAATCTTCAAAAACAATACAATTGGATGGAATTGCATCCATTCTTTTTGCGCCTTGTAGAAACACTTCGGGATCTGGTTTAGCATTGGTAACATCATTACCGTCTACGATAGCTTTGAAATAATGGATAATACCCGTTTTTTCAAGAATAGGTCTTGCGTTTTTGCTAGCACTTCCTAAAACAATATTTTGGTTGTACTCTTTAAGGTAATTTAAAACAGTTAGTACACCGGGTAAAATTTCAGATTGATTAATAGAATCTATATATGATAAATATTCTGAGTTTTTTTGTACAAGCCATTTTTCTTTATCTTCTGCAGATGCTTTAATGTTTCCTAATGCTAGAATGATATCTAAAGATCGAACTCGGCTTACTCCTTTTAATTGTTCATTATGTTCTGGTGTAAAATCTATTCCTAATTGAGAAGCTAATCGTTGCCATGCTAAAAAATGATATTTAGCTGTATCAACAATAACCCCATCTAAGTCAAATATGAAAGTTTTATTGCTCATTAATATTCAATTTTCTTTTAGTTTTTACGGTTAATGTTAATAATCCAGCAAAAATCATTGATAAACCGCCTATGATTAAAGCATAAATAGGTTCGTCATTAAAAAATGTATTTACTAAGAATCCTAAAATAGTTCCAGCTACAATTTGTGGAATTACAATAAAAAAGTTAAAAACACCCATGTAATATCCCATTTTATTAGAAGGTAAAGCACCAGAAAGCATAGCGTAAGGTATGGAAAGAATACTGGCCCAAGCAATACCTACACCAACCATAGCTAACAATAATCCTGTTTTATCGGATAAGAAATAAATAGAAATAAGTCCTAAACCACCTGCAACTAACGCTAACATATGAGTGAATTTATTACTGGTTCTTTTTGCAATAACAGGCAATAAAAAAGCTACTGCTGCCGCAACTCCATTATAAACTGTAAACATAACACTAACCCAATCGGCTGCGTCATTATATACTTTTGAAGTGGTATCAAAAGAGTTGAATACATGACCCGTAACAGACTTGGTCGTGTATATCCACATGGCAAATAATGCAAACCAAGAAAAGAATTGTACCCATGCTAATTGTTTCATGGTTTTTGGCATATTTAATAGGTCCGTTACAATAACAGTGAAACCATTTCTAACTTTTGCTTTTCGGAGTTGTGATACAATAATAAAAAGTATTCCAGTTACTAATAAGCCGATTGCTAAAATGTATAGTTCCTTATGTTTATTTTCTTGTTTATTAATATAGTAAACATATGTGAGAGCCATAGTTCCTACAGTTGTTAAAACAAGACCATAGTTAAATTGTTTTTTAAATGGAACTAAAGATTGACTGTTTTCAATTTTATTACTTTGATTCTCTTTATCGTTTTCAAATTGTTCTAATTCTTCTGGAGTATATTCTTTCGAGTTGAAAACTGTCCATAGCACAGCTAAAAGGAAAACAATTCCTCCAATATAAAAAGACCATTTAACAGAAGGAGGGATAATTCCTGCTGGTGCAGTATTTTCTATTCCAAACCAATTTGTGAAAACATAAGGTAAAGCAGATCCTACAACTGCACCTGCTCCAATAAAGAAACTTTGCATTGAAAATCCTAAAGTTCTTTGTCTTTCAGGTAAATTGTCACCTACGAATGCTCTAAATGGTTCCATGGAGATGTTAATAGAAGAGTCCATAATCCATAAAGTGCCAATAGCTACCCACAAAGTAGGTGAGTTTGGCATAATACATAAGGCTATTGAAGATAAGATTGCTCCCACTAAAAAGTAAGGTCTTCTTCTTCCAAGCTTAGTCCAAGTTCTGTCAGAAAAATACCCAACTATAGGTTGAACAATAAGACCTGTTAATGGAGCTGCTAACCAATAGAGTCCAATCTTATCCACTTCGGCACCCAAAGTGTCAAAAATTCTTGAAGTATTTGCATTTTGTAATGCAAAACCAAACTGAATTCCTAAAAAACCGAAACTCATGTTCCAAATTTCCCAGAAACTTAATTTACGCTTTTCCATTATCGTAATTTTATTTGATTTACGATAAGCGTTATTGCTTATCAAAACTTAATTTGTAGAAGTGTATTATAAGCTTTGATTGAGTACAAATATATATTTTATTTTATTCTAAAAATTTTTTTTAACTACTTTTTTTTCTTCAAAAAAAACAACTATTTTGTTTTAATTGTTTGATTTTTAATTATTTGTATTGAACTATCACGTTTGCGTAGATTCTCTAGAAATGAGATTTGTTTCAATTACTTCAGTACGATATGTTTCATCTTCTTCGTCTTCAGCTTCTAATCTCTCAATTAGCATTTCTGCTGCTTTTCTTCCCATTTTAACGCCATTCTGGCTTACAGTAGTAATGGTTGGGGTAGAAAATTTTGATATGATACCGTCTGTAAAAGCAATTACTGCCATTTCATTGGGTATTTTTACTCCTTTTTTTAAAGCTTCTTTAATAGCAACTACAGCAAAGAGTTCGTTAACAGCAAAAACGCCATCTATTTCTTCTTCCAAGATTAATTTCTGAATTACATCAGAACAGTTATCAATGTCTTCTATTTTTAAAATGATATCTTCATTAATTGTTATATTGTGATCAGTTAAAGCTTTTAGATAACCATCAGTTCTTAATTTACCTACACTCACATAATCTACTGTGGTAATTAAAGCAATTTTTTTTCTGCCTTCTTCTATAAGATAGTTTACGGCTTGATAGGCTGCTAATAAATCATCAATAATAACTTTGTCTGCTAGAATTTCATTGGCAACTCTATCAAACATAACAATAGGCATACCTTGATTAATTACTTCTTGTAAATGATGGAAATCTTTCTTTTGTTGTGTTTCTTTAGAAAGCGACATAATAAAACCATCTGTACTTCCGTTGGCAAGCATTTCTAAGTTGATTACTTCTTTGTCAAAAGATTCATCAGAAAGACATACAATTACATTATAACCTTGTTCGTTTGCTACTTGTTCTACACCACTAATTACAGTGGCAAAAAAGTGGTGCACAATTTCAGGGATGATAATGCCAATAGTTTTTGTTTTTTTATTTTTTAGACTTAAGGCAATGTTATTCGGTTTATAGTTGTATAGTTTTGCAAAAGCTTGAACTTTCAAACGCGTATCTTCGCTAATTTCTGGGCTATTTTTTAAAGATTTGGAAACCGTTGAAATCGATACATCTAATTCTTTAGCAATTTGTTTTAAAGTTACTTTTCTTTTCATTGCTTTTTTTGTAAATTTAATATTCTTAATAAAAGTACTCTTATTTTTTTTAGTATGGTAATTTTAATGTAAAAAAAGAGCTGTATTAATAAAGTTTTCAACACGAAAACGTTTTCGGTACAGCGTAATTACGAGCTCATTTTTTTTTACGCTTTTTTTACATAAATTTAACATTAGAAGTGAATTATAAGCAAAAATAATTAAAGATTTAACCCTAAACAAATTGTATGAAAACATTACAAAAACAGCTATTTTTTATAATGCTGGTATTTTTGCCTTTAGGTACTTTTGCACAAAACGTTTTAAAAGGTAGAGTGTTAGATAGTGCCACGCAATCCCCATTACCAAGCGTTAATATAGCAGTAGCAAATAGTACATCAGGTACGTCAACTGATTTTGATGGAAATTTTATGCTCTCAAATTTATCAGATGGTGATCAGATTGTTTTCTCTTATGTAGGTTTTGCAAAACAAACTTTTATATATAAGGGACAAAAAGAAATCACCATTTATATGGTAGAAGATGCAAATCAGTTAGAAGGAGTAGTCGTTATTGGTTATGGATCAGTTAAAAAAGAAGATGCAACGGGTTCATTAGTTTCAGTTACTTCAAAAGAATTTAATAAAGGAGCTATCGTATCGGCAGATCAATTATTAACGGGTAAAGTGGCTGGTTTAAGAATTACAACAAATGGAGGTCAACCTGACTCTGCTCCAAATATTAGAATTAGAGGAGGATCTTCATTGAATGCTAATAGTAGTCCTTTAATTGTTATAGATGGAATTCCTGTTGATAATACGACACAAGCAGGAGTAAGTAATCCATTATCGTTTATTAATCCAAATGATATAGAAAGCTTTACCGTTTTAAAAGACGCATCTGCCTCTGCAATCTATGGTTCTCGTGCTTCTAATGGAGTAATTATCATAACAACTAAGAAAGGTACATCAGGAGAAGCGCAATATAATTATTCAGCAAATGTTTCTGTGTCAAAAGTGGGTAAAAAAATAGAAGTAATGAATGGTAGTGATTTTACTAAATTTATACAACAATACCATCCTACTTATACAAATTTTTTAGGAATAGATGATCCAAATTCTACAGCTACAGATGATCTTTCTACTCCAAATGTAATAGAAGGGAGAATTTTATTTGATACAGATTGGCAAGATGCAATTTATAGAACTGCCATTTCTACGGATCATAATTTTAGCGCAAAAACAAATTTGTACAAAGTGTTACCGATGAGAGCTTCTGTATCATATACTAAAAATGAAGGAATTGTTAAAACTAATGATTATGAAAGATATAATTACTCATTAAAATTATCACCTAAATTATTTAAAGATTATTTAAAAATTGATGCTAACGCTAGATTAATAAGTGTTGTTAAAAATTCGATTGATGAAGGAGGAGCTTTAGGAGGAGCTATTAAGATGGATCCTACGAAACCTTTATATGACTACTCTTCTTCAAATAGATTTGGAGGTTATTATCAAGATTTATCAATCCATCCAAATAATCCTAGTCAATATTTAAATACAATTAGCGGGCAGTATAATCCTCTAGCACTACTAGAGCAAAGAAATAGACCCGAAAGAGTACTGAGATTTTTAGGTAATATTGAAATGGATTATAAAATGCATTTTTTACCTGAATTAAGAGCCGTATTGAATTTAGGGATTGATGCCTCTAAAGCTAGAATTCGCGAAGTATTTAGTAATAATGCTTTAGCAACATATAGAGTAATCAATAATGGTGCAGATTATGTTTTCAATCCTGGTCTTAATTATTTGGAAAATCAAAAAATGACAAATGTAACCATGGATTCTTACTTAGCCTATAGTAAAACATTTGATGGTTTTGTAAATAAATTTGATATTCAAGGTGGATATTCATATCAAAATTTTAAAAATGATGGAAATAAAGAAATCTATAGATATAATCCAAATTCAGGAATTAGAGAAGTACAGCTAAGTGAAGGAAATTTAAACAATAGATATTACAATGTTTTGAATTTGCAGTCTTTTTTTGGTAGAACCAATATAGATTTAGCAAATAAATATTTAGTTACCTTAACCTTTAGAGCAGACGGTTCTTCTTTGTTTAGAGAAGATAAAAGATGGGGTTATTTTCCATCAGCAGCAGTAGCTTGGAAATTAAAAGAAGAAAGCTTTCTTTCTGATGTTACCTTTGTGAACGATGCGAAAATAAGAATTGGAGTAGGTAAAACAGGACAACAAGATATCACAGGAACTGTAGGGTTTTATCCATCTACACCTTTGTTTAGTGTTGGGAGTAATAGTAGCCAATATTTAGATGGTTCTAACTTATATTCTGCTTTAGCATTTAATGAAGATTTAACTTGGGAAAAAACAACTACCTATAACTTAGGTATTGACTTTGATTTCTTTAAGAATAACTTTTTATCAGGAAGTTTTGATATATATAAGAAAGAAACCAATGATTTATTGGCTGAAGTTCCATTGCCACCTGGACAAGGGTTAAAAAATACTTTTATTAAAAACGTAGGTAGTACTGAAGGGAAAGGTTTTGAACTAAACTTAAATTTTAAACCAATACAAACAGACGATTTTAGATTAGAAGTGTATACCAATTTAGGTTATAGTTATGTAAAAGTAACCGATTTAAAAGATGTTGATAGAGTACCTGCTGGTGGTAATTTACCAACTGGTACAGGAGTAAATATAGCGTATCATGTAGTAGGTTTACAACCTTATTCTTTTTGGGTTTTTGAACAATTGTATGATGTAAATGGAAATGTTATACCTGGAGCTTTTGTAGATAGAAATGCTGATAATGTTATCACTAATGAAGATAGATATTATAAAGCAGTTAGGCCTAATTGGACATTTGGATTTGGATTTAATTTCAATTATAAAAATTGGGATGTAAGTTCTAGTTGGAGAGGACAATTTGGCGGACAGGTTTACAATTCAAGAATATTGACTTCTGGATGGGTTGATAGTGCTATTCCAACAAATAGTAATAGTTTATCAAACGTATTGAATTTTTATTCAGGAGAAGCCGATACAGCGTTTCAAAATTATAATGGAAACGCCACTTTTTCAGATTATTTTCTGGAAGATGCTACTTTCTTAAGATGTGAAAATATTATTTTAGGTTATAAATTTAACAAACTAATAAAAAGTTCAAGTTTAAGGGTTTATGGAGCTTTAAATAATCCTTTTTTAATCACTAAGTATTCAGGTCAAGACCCTGAAAACTTTAATGCGATTGATACTAATTTTTATCCAAGACCTAAGTCTTATACTTTTGGTTTAAGTATGGATTTCTAAAAAATACAATATGAAAAGAGTTAAATTATTAAGTTTATTTATTCTGAGTTCTGTATTGTTTTCTGGTTGTACAGATGATTTAAATACAGAACCCAAAGTAGAATTGTCATTAGAACAATTGTTACAAAAAGACCCGAATGCAATTACCGGTATCATGTCAAAATTATACGGATCATTTGCTTTGTCTGGACCAAACGGACCTGGATCTTCTGATATAAGTGATGATCCAGGAGAATCTCCTTTTTTAAGAGGGATTATTAATTTGCAAGAGTTTACTGCAGACGGTATGAAAAATCGTTGGGGAGACGATGGTTTGGATCAATTAACAACCACTTCAAGCTGGGATGAGAACAATAAGTTTTTTAGATATTTATATAATCGTGTGTATTATACTGTTCCGCAATGTAATAACTTGCTAGTGGTTCTTAATAATGTTGATGTTCCAAATGAAGAATCTATTGTAAGTGAAGTAAGATTTTTAAGATCTTTAGCGTATTACTATATGATTGATTGTTTTGGAAAAGGAGTTTTAGTTACTGAAGAGAATGTAGGTGAGTCAACACCTTTACCAGAAGCATCTAGATTAGATTTATTTAATTTTGTTGAAGCTGAATTGTTAGATATTGAAGATAAAATTGCTACAACAAATAGTTATGGAAGGGCAAATAAAGCGGTAGTGAGAATGCTACTGGCAAAATTGTATTTAAACGCTCAAGTATATACAGGTGTTGATAGATATACAGATGCATTGACATATACCAAAAAAGTAATAGCTGAAGGCGGATATACTTTAAATAATAATTTTGCAGCTAACTTTACGGGAGATAATAATACATCTAATGAGATAATTTATCCTTTAATTGCTGATCCTTTAGTAAGCCAAAGTTATGGAAATACAACCTATATTGTCAATGGTAGCTTAAACAGTGCTACCATGACATTAAGCACTTATGGTGCAACACAAGGTTGGGGAGGACATAGAGCGACAAAAGCATGGTATGGATTATTTGGAAATTTAGGAACTTCAACAGATAGTAGGGCTCAACTTTTTTGGACTAATGGTCATACTTATGAAATGACAGACTATAAAGAATGGATGAATGGATATCCATCTATTAAATTTAGAAATAATAATTATATGTCTTCTAGTGCATCAACAGATTTTTCTGGAACGGATTTTCCTTTGTTTCGATTGGCAGATGCTTATCTTATGTTTGCTGAATGTGTGGTAAGAGGCGCAAGTGGAGGTTCAATGACTGAAGCACTTGATTACGTTAATCAAGTAAGACAAAGATCAAATGCTCCAATTATTACTTCTTCTGAATTAAATCTTGATTTTTTAATTGATGAAAGAGGTAGAGAGCTTATGCTGGAAGGGCATAGAAGAAGTGATTTAATACGTTTTGGTAAATTTACTGGAGGAAGTTATTTATGGCCTTGGAAAGGAAACACGTTGAATGGTACTGCAATACCGTCAACTTATAATGTTTTTCCAATACCATTAACTGCGCTTCAGGCAAATCCAAATTTATCTCAAAATCCAGGTTATTAACATAAAATTGTTTTAAAATGAAAAAAATATTAAAAATATCAATCCTAATAGTATTACTAGCTTTTAATTTTTCTTGTGAAAATGATGAACAAGTTACTGTTCAAGCAGATGTAGACCCACAATTAGTTTCTCCTCTAAGCGGAAATGATTATGAACTAAATCCTGCAAATGCAGCAAATGAGGCAACAACATTAGTTTGGAATCATGCAAAATATTCTGTGCAAACAGAAGTTAATTATGAGGTGCAAGTTGCTTTATCTGGTACAGATTTTTCAAATTACGAAATAGCTGGTTTAACTACAAATAGATTTGTTACTTGGACAGTTGAAGAATTGAACGGTTTAATGTTAACTTTAGGTGCAACACCTTATAATGCTACAGATATCGATGTTAGAATTAAAGCATCATTAGGATCTAATGAAAGTTTAGTGTCCTATTCAAATGTTATTACCTTAGGTGTTACTGCTTATACTACTGAATTACCTAAACTTTGGCTTCCTGGTAGCTATCAAGCAGATTCAGGATATGGAAACAATTGGACACATAGTACAGCTGCTAAATTAGCTTCCGAAGGATTTGGTAATACAAATTTTGAAGGGTATGTTTATTTTGCTTCTACACAAGTATCGCCAAATGATGGTTTTAAATTTACGGATGCAGCCGATTGGAATAATGGAATTTTTGGCGATGATGGAACTTTTACTGGTGGTTTAACATCTCCTGGTGATAATATTGGGGTAACTCCTGGTTATTATAGAGTTACCGCTAATACGACGGCATTAACTTATAATATAACACAAACTACTTGGGCAATCATAGGTAACGCAACCGCTGGTGGTTGGTCAACAGATACACCGATGACTTATAACTCGACTACTAAGAAATGGTCTGTCGTAGCTACTTTGAGCACTCAAGCGGCACCAGATAATGGATTGAAATTTAGAGCAAATGGAGGATGGGATATCAATTTAGGAGATACAGATGCTGATGGTACAATGGAATACGGTGGTCAAAATATTGGAACAACTGCCGGAACTTATCTAATAGAATTGGATTTATCTAACCCAAGACAATATACTTATACATTAACACCTCAATAATAGTAAGGCTACCCAGGTAGCCTTTCTTCTTTAAAATAAATAAAAAATGAAAGAAAAATTTACGCTATTTCTTTTACTACTTACTTGTTTTGCCTTCTCACAAGTTTCTTGGCAAGCAGGAACTCCAGAGGCTAATCAATCTGCTACTTTGTTGTTTGATAAAACTGGAACTGGGTTGGCTAGCTATTCAGGAACTATTTATGCACATACTGGATTAACTGTTAATGGCACACCATGGCAAAATGTTATTGGTTCATGGGGAAATAATACTTCACAACCTGCCTTAACTTTGGTTTCTGGGAATCTATATAAATTAGATTTAACACCAACAATTTTAGCTTTTTATAGCAATCCATCAGGAAGTGTTACCAAATTAAATGTGGTTTTTAGAAGCGATAATGGTTCTCAACAAACAATTGATTTAGAATTGCCTATTGGTTCTTTTCAAACGAATTTGACAAGCCCGTATGAAAATAGTACAACCATTCTAAATTCTGGTGGAAGTCTAAACATTACTGCAAATAATACAAACGGGAATGCAAATTATACACTTTTTGCCAATGGATCAAGTATTCATACATTTACTGGTTCTTCTTATAACTATACGGATGCGAGCATAACAAGTAATAAAAATTATGAATTACAAATTTCTCAAGGTAGTGTTACCAATTCAAAATATTTTGCTGTAGTTGTTAATCCTTCAACAATTACAGAAGCGTTGCCTAATGGATTAGAAATTGGTATTAATTATAATCCTTCAGATAATACCAAAGCTACTTTAGTATTGAACGCTCCAGGTAAGGATTTTGTTTATGTGGCTGGGTCTTTTAATAACTGGAATCCAAATTCAACTTATGCTATGAAGAAAGACACTTCTTCAGAAAAATTTTGGTTAGAATTAACAGGATTAACTTCGGGGCAAGTATATACTTATCAATATTGGGTTGTTGATCAAACGCCTACAAGTAATTCACAAGCAATGGTAAAAACAGCAGATCCTTGTTCCACTTTGGTCTTATCACCTTATGATGATCCATGGATTGCTGAAACAAGTTTTCCTGGAATTACCACAACATATGCTTATCCTTCAGGACAAGAAAGGGAAGTAACCGTTCTTCAAACAGGACAAACACCTTATAATTGGCAAGTAACTAATTTTACAAAGCCAAATAAGGATAACTTAGTTGTATATGAGTTATTGGTTCGTGATTTTGATGCTGATAGAAATTACCAAGAGGTTATTGATAAAATCGATTATTTTAAAAATTTAGGAATTAATGCCATAGAATTAATGCCAGTAATGGAATTTGAAGGCAATGAAAGTTGGGGTTACAATACCGCTTATCATATGGCTTTGGATAAATTTTATGGAACCGAAAACAAATTAAAAGAATTGATTGATCTTTGCCATCAAAATGGCATAGCTGTAATATTAGATATTGCTTTTAATCATGCTTTCGGAAGAAATCCCATGGTGAGAATGTGGATGAATGATCCAGACGGTGATGGTTGGGGAAGTCCAAATACAGATAATCCTTACTTTAATACAGTAGCAAGACATACATATAGTGTAGGAGAAGATTTTAATCATGCTTCTACTTATACAAAAGATTATGTGAAACGGACTATAAAACATTGGATTACAAACTATAAAATTGATGGTTTCCGTTGGGATTTAACTAAAGGATTTACTCAAAATTGTACTAGTGGTGATGAAAATTGTACGAATGCGTATCAACAAGATCGTATTGATGTTTTAAAAGAGTATGTTGATTTTTGCTGGAATTTGGATGCGAATCACTATGCTATATTTGAGCATTTAGGTTCTGATACTGAGGAGCAACAATGGGCAAATTACAAGATTGGTGAAGGTAAAGGAATCATGATGTGGGGAGAAATGTTTTATAATTATAAAGAATTAGCTAAAGGATTTGCTACTAATGGAGACATTTCTAGAATAGGTCATGTAAGTAGAGGCTTTACGGGTAAAAGATTAATGGGTTATCCTGAAAGTCACGATAAAGATCGATTAATGTATGAAGCCGTAACATATGGTAATGGCTCCGGTTCTTATCCTGTAAATGGAAACTTAACCAATGCTCTTAATCGAATGGCTTCCTTAGGAGCAATTAGTATTTTAGTTCCTGGACCAAAAATGATTTGGCATTTTCAAGAGTTAGGTATGGATGATTCTATCTATACATGTAATAATGGTTCTGTAAATTCTGAAACCGATCCTACTCCTGGTGATTGTAAATTAGATACAAAACCACAACCTCAATGGACAGAAAATTGGCTGTCAGATCCCATTAGAAGTGGTATCTACAATAAGTATGCTAAAATGATTGCATTAAAAACTAACGAACCTGTTTTCAATGGTAGTTACACGATTAGTCCAGATGGAAATAATGTAAAGCAAAGAATTTATGTCTATGATAATAGTTTGCCAAGTACACAATTGAAAAACGTAGTTATTTTGGCTAATTTTTCAGTTGCCGATTTAACTATAAATCCTAATTTTCCTTACACAGGAACTTGGTATGATTTAATGAATAATTCTTCTATAACAGTAACTAATGTAACGACCCCTGTGACGATTCCTTCTGGACAATTCCGAATTTATGGTAATCAACAAACAGTTTTAGATGCAACATCATTTGAAAATGAAAATACAATTTTATTGTATCCTAATCCTGCAAAGAATAGTATGACTTTATCTTTAGATGCTAAAAAAGTGGAAATTTATAGTGTAACAGGTCAATTGGTAGAACGTTTTGATCGTGTATTAGCGAATCAAAATATAAATATTGAAGCGATTCAGAAAGGAATCTATTTTGTAAAAATTACAAATAATGATGACAAGATTGCAAAAAGAAAATTAATAAAAGAATAAATTATTTCAGTTGGTTAGGTTTTCTTAAGAGCCTCTTTTTAAAAAGAGGCTCTTTTTTTATACTATATTTTAAATTTTGAAGTTATATTAGTATGGAAAAGAAGCAAATTTATATTGTAATACTATTATTTGTCTTTATTTTAGGGTGTAAAACAAAAGACGTAAATACACAATACAGAGACGATTTTAGAAGTATTTCAGAAAAAGAAAAAGAAGTTTTTTTAAAACAATATCACGCTACTTCAAGTGATAAAAGCGTACTTATTTTAACTCAAGGTTATAAAGGAGAGAAAATAACGGCTAAGCAAGAGGAAAAGCCTATTTATTCCAATTATCCCATAACCAATTTAAAAACCAAATTAGCAGACTATTTTGCTTTTTCTAACGAAAGCAACCTTTTTATTTATGATCAATTCTCGAAAAAAGAAATTGTTATCCCTTCCGATAAAGCAAAAAAATATAAATTTATTTACCTTTTAAAAAAATATAAGGGTGATACTGCTGATTTTTCTATTACTTATAGTAATACGTTGCGACCATTGAAATAAATTTTTTTGTTTACATTTAACTAAAATTACAGTTTTTCTGTAATTTTAGTTAAATGTAAACTTTTTCTGTTTTTTCAGGAGTGACTAGATTATTTTTGCTATTATAAGAATCTTTAATTAATCTTTTAGTTTTTTCTTGCTTTATCATTATATAGGATTGATAATTATTTGCTTATTCATTACATGATTATTTAAATGTTTTTCATTGATTTTAGAATAATAATTTGGTCAACAAAAGAGAAAAGATTTAGTCGAAATTTAAAATAGAAATCAATGAAAAATTATTTTCTTTTTGTTTTTTTTATGGTTGTAGGAGGAATGTATTCACAAGATGAATCAAACCCATTTACTTCAAATGATAATCAATCAAATAAAATGATTGAGAATGTTAACCTATACAATATTGAATTAGATGGCTTAATAATTCCTATAGAAATCTCTTACAACCATAGTGGTTTTAGAGTAGGAGAGGCACCTGGAATAGTTGGTTTAGGTTGGAGTTTCCATGAAATAGGTAAAATAGCAAGAAAATCAAATCATCTACCAGATGATTATCAATATACAATTACCCCTTCTTCTGATAAAGGAGGATGGTTTTATAATGATAATACTTATATAAATGAAATAGGATCAAATACTACAAATTCAAGTACAATAAGAAATAGTAGTGATGTAAGTCCAGATTTTTATGATTTCACTTCGTCTTTTGGTAAAAATGGATTATTTACTTTTGATAAAAATATAAACTTAGGAAATGTAGAATTAACTCCTGTCTTTTTAGATGGTAACGATAATTTCACTCTTAATTTTAACCTAAATAATCTTCATTATGGAGTTAACAATTATCAAGATGTCGTTTTTGAATTAAATGAAGAAAATGGTTATACTTATAGTTTTATAGGAGGACCAAGCAATGCTAATTATTATAGAAATGGTGGTAACCCTACTAAGACTAAAGATTATTATGTTTCCAAAATTAAATCGAATCATAATGATGATGAAGTGTTTTTGTCTTATTTAGAGAAAAATTTTGATAATCGAGTTTTATACAGTAGTGGTTATAAAACTTCAACAAATATTTCTCCTATTCAAACTTATTTGGATTATTTTTATCAAGGCGAATCTAAATTGGTTATAGATGAAATTATAACTCCAAAAGAAAAGATTTCTTTTGAATATAGAGATTATATATTTTATAACAACTCCTCTGGACCAAATGATTATTTGCCAATTTTAGACGCAATTTATATAAAAAATTTAAATGATGAAATCATAACATCTTTCCATTTGGTTTATGAAGAATGGATAGCATATAATAGACCGCTTTTGACTAAAATTTATAAAGGAGAAAAAGGTGTTTATTACCCTTATGTTGAAGATTTTTATGACGAACAAGGATTGTCTTATATAAATGTAATAAAGATTAAAGAATTTGAATATTATGATTATTCTGAATTACATGCTGACTTACAAGCCTCAAATCCTAGTTTTAATTTTAAGAATATTGACTTGTTAGGGTATTATAATGCAAGTAATAATAGTACTTTATTTCATGGGAATATGAATCCTTGTAGTAGTCAATCAGTGTATACTGGAGATAGAATCCCTAATTTATTAGGTGCTAAACAAGGAGTTTTAAAAAAATCTATTAATAATTTAGGAGGTATAATGGAATATGATTACCAATTAAATGCTGATTCAGGGAAGTATGGAGGAGGTTTAAAAATTTCTAGTATTATGGAAAAACCCGATGTAATTACTACCTATACTACAACATTCCAATACACAGGTTTTTCTGGTTTTTCAGTTGATATGGTTAATCCATTAAATTCTATGATGAGAGGATCTTCTATAAAATCTGTCACTAGTTTTCCTAACGAAGAATTACCTGATCAATGTCAAGAATGTGATTATGTAAATCATTACCAAAAATCAGGTAATTTTTTTACAACAGTTACTTCAAAGAAATTTATTAAAAATGTACCCAATCAAGATGGCTCTGAGATAGGCGATTTGTTCTTAATAACAAAGACAACATACCGTCCAAATTATAAAACACTTGTACGTACTCCTTTAGTAGAAAAAGTTGAAGTATTTGAAGATGCAGAATTTGCATATGATCCAAATGGGCCAACTGGTTGGTCAACATTGAAAGAAAAAAAAGAATTTATTTATGATTTTGATTTGCAAAATGTAAATTATGTAGCTACAATTAATGCAAATAGAATATATACTAATGGGGTAACAAACTGCCAAGGTGATTATTTCAGTAGTACTCCAAAAACAACAAGCATAATTAATCGTCCAATATATAAAATAGAAATGCCTCTTAAAGAAGTTCGTTCTGAAAAATATAAAAGTTATATTGATGAGGGTTATTCTCAAATATTAACTTCAAAACAAGTGATAAGCTATTTTGGTGAGAATAACCCTAATTATGCATTAAATGTATTACGTCCTAAGGAAGTTATAAATTATCAGAATGACATTCCAGTTTCAAAGAAGAAATTTAAGTATTTAGTAGAAGAATTTATTCCAGGAGCTGGCTTAACTAATTTAATTAATTTTAGTACTGAGAATAAAACCTTATTATCAAATGAATCTAACTGGTTATATGAAGACGGGCAATGGTATTTAAATTCAGCAAATTTTTACGAGTATTTTTCAGATGGTAAAATAAGGGCAACTACATCTTCTATAAAATCGGCTACAAATCAGACTTACACAGAAACTAGTTTTAATCCATATTATTCTGGAGGTAATTTAAGCGGTATTTCATTAATCAATAAAATAGAATATGAATATGACTTGAATGGTAAAATACATGTTGTCAAGGATTTGGAAAAAAACGAGTTTAAAAGTTTTTACAGAGATAATGATTATAATGCTAATTTAGTGAATTCGGTTTTAATAGGGAATTTAGATTATGATACAAATTTTTACAGGAATAGTTTTGAGAACGAAAATGGTATAGACTATTTAGAAACAAGTAATGCTTTAACGGGGAAAAAAGTATATGCAGGTACAGAATATATAGATTTTGGAACCTTTCCAAGTGAATATGTTGTATCCTATTGGTATTATCAAGATTTAGATTGGCACATTACTTCCTATGTTCATGAAGGGGGTAATGTAAAAATAGCTAAACCAGTCCATGCTGATTTTATAGATGAAGTTTGGATAAGACCAAAATTTACAAAATTGATGGGTAAAGTAAACAATAAATATATGGAGTCTACTCATTTAATTGACGATAAAGGTTTTGTAGTTAAAAATATTTTTGATGAATTTGGAAGAAAAATTAAACAAATTGATCAAGATGGAAATATCATAAACGAAAGAGCATACAATTTTACTAAAGAATAATCATAAGAGGATGAAAATAAAATTTTTAATAGTATTAGGATTAGTATGTAATATAGTTTTTTCTCAATTATCAACCGATAAGAACTATGTTCATGTTAAAACATATAAAAGGGCAGTAAATGAAAATATAGTTTCAACTGATGATAATGATTTTGATGAAGATATAACATATTTAGATGGTAGTGGTAAACAAAAACAGACAATATTAATCAAAGCAGGTGGTAATAATGAAGATATTATATTTAACAATGAGTATGATGCATTAAAAAGAAAGCCAAAGGCATATCTTCCTTATGCAAAAGATAATAATGCTGGAGCATATGAGAGTAATTTTAATGCAGTACAGTCGGCTTTTTACAACACAACTAAATATGAGAATACACTTAATCCATATAATGAGAAGGTTTATGATGAAGATGATTTGGGTTTTGTAAGTGAAATTTCAGATCCGGGCAATGATTGGGAATTGTCAGAAGGAAGAACAAAAAAGCAAAATTATAAATTATATAACTATCAAGGTGTAGAAGATAGTGTTTATAAATATGCAGTTGATTTAACAAATCCCAATTCTCCAGTTTTGGTTTATTCAGGAGGAATCTATGATTCCAAAACATTAGTAAAATATATTTATAAGAATGAAAACTGGATTGCATCGGATAATAAAGATAATACAACAGAGGTTTATAAAGACAAAAGAGGTAGAGTTATTTTAAAACGATTATTTGAAAATAACATAGCACATGATACTTATTATGTTTACGATATTCAAGGAAATGTTGCTTTTATAATTCCGCCGGTGGTTAATCATAATGATTTATTTGATTCAAATGACAATCCTACTCCTAATCAAGTTTCAGTTTTAGAGAAATTTTGTTTTCAATATAAATACGATTCAAAGAATAGGCAAATAGAGAAAAGGTTACCTAGTAAAGGTTGGGAATATTTAGTTTATGACAAATTAAATAGAGCAATTTTATCTCAAGATGCTAATTTAAGAAATGGTTCTAGTAGATGGAATTTTGTGGAGTATGATGCCCTTGGGAGAATAGTTTATGAAGGAGTTTTAACTGATATAAACAATTATACAAGAGAACAAATCCAAAGCGTTGTGGAAGGTTTAAATACTTATGTTTATTATGATGGCTTAGCACCATTTAATTTTTCACATTATTTAGATCAATTTTCTCTAGATGTTAATTCTGTGAATTATTATGATGATTATCTATTTAATCTCGATGGGATTAACGTTTCAGAATCTAATTTGTATAATGTTAAAATGAATATGTATACTAAAGGTTTGTTAACAGGTAATAAAGTGAGGATTTTGAATACTAATGAATGGGAAACTAACGTTTATATGTACGATGAAAAAGAACGAGCTGTTAAGGTGATTTCAAAAAACCAAACTTTGGAGAGTTTAAATACTGTGGACTTTAAATTAAGTTTTTCTGGAGTTGTTTTAGAAAAAACATCGACCCATAGTAAAACAAATGTAGTAACAAATTTGGTAACTGTAGATGAATATTCGTATGATAAAAATGAAAGATTAATTAAGCATCAACAAATAATAAATAACAAACCAAAAGAGCTTATTTCGGCATTAAGATATGATGAATTAGGTAAGTTACAAGAAAAAAAAGTTGGAGGTACAACAAAAATTAATATTACGGGTCTTGTCGAAAGTGAAGGTTTAATTACAAAAACTGGTTCTACTAATTCTTGGACAAATGCAACGATTGAGTCTGTAGATAAGATTAAAGAAGATGGAAAATTAAGCTTTAAGATTCGATCTACAAGCGGTTATCTAAAGATGGGATTATCGTATAGCCCAGCTAGTACTTTACATACACAAATAAATTATGCTTTAAGTTTTTCAAATACAGGAATTTTAAGAGTATTAGAAAGTGGAACATTAATGTTTAGTTCGACATATACACTTAATGATTTTTTTGAAATTGAGACAATTGCTAATCAAGTATATTACAAAAGAAATGGAATTATAATTTATACTTCTACTGTTGCTACAACTGGAGAACTTTATGTAGATTCGCATTTTTATATTAATAATTCCTCATTATCTAATGTGTCAATCGAAAATTACAGTTATGAAAATATTAATCCACTTCAGACTATTGATTTTAATTATAATATAAAAGGTGAGTTAACAAAAATTAATGATGTTAATAATCTTGGTAATGATTTGTTCGCTTTAGAAATAAAAAGAAACAATCCTACTTCTACTGGTACTCCATTATATAATGGAAATGTAAGTCAAGCATATTGGAAAACTGCAAATGATAATCAATTACGTTACTATGATTATAATTATGATAATTTAAATAGAATAAAGAGCGCAAAATTTCATAACATAGATGATTCCCTACAAAATGATAGTTTTAGCTTACACACTGTAAACTATGATGAAAATGGGAACATAACTTTTTTACACAGAGCTGGAAATAAGATGAACGATCCTAACTTAGAGTGGATGGATTTTATGACATATTCTTATGATGGTAATCAATTGACAAGAGTTTTAGAACAAGGGCATGGATACTTTGGTCATATTACACAAGTAGAACAAACTGATACAAACCCCCAATATGAGTATGATGCAAATGGAAATTTAACAAAAGATAGAAATAAAGCAATAGCAAATATTAGTTATAACCATTTAGATTTGCCAGAAGTGATTACATTCGAGGGAACAACTACAAAAACAATAACTTATGTATATGATGCTTCTGGAAAAAAGCTTGAAAAAGTAGTTAATAATAATGGTAGTATAACCATTACAGAATATGGCAATGGATATATTTATAAAAAAGTTAATTCTAACCCCACAACCTTAGAGTATATTCAACAGGCAGAAGGTTACATAGCACATAATAATGGTGTTTATAGTTATGTTTATAACCATACAGATCATTTAGGAAACATCCGTATAACTTATTCCGATTCTAATAATGATGGAACAGTAACTACTTCAGAGATAATTGAAGAGAACAATTATTTCCCTTTTGGAATGAAACATCAAGGGTATAACAATGTGTATAATATTTTAAATGGAAATTCATTAGCTCAAAACTTTAAATTTGGAAATAAAGAATATGAAGAAAATTTTAGCCTGAACTTATATGATTTTGGAGCGAGAAATTATGATGCAGCTACTGGTAGGTGGTTTGGGATTGATGGTTTATCAGAAAAATATAATAGTACATCTACTTATGTTTATGCTTTAAATAATCCTGTTTATTATGTTGATTTAGATGGTTTTGAGCCAACACCTTATGAAGCAGCGATAATGGCTTCTCATGTGTATGGAGATAATGTGACGTTAGTGGGAGGTTGGAAGGTTTCGAACTTGCAAAAAGCGATTCATTACTCATCTGGGTTAGATGGTGCTTTGTATGAAAGAAATATTAATGGATATGTTGAATATGCATATGTATATGCAGGGACTACTAATATGTCTGATTGGAAAACTAATGGGAATCAGGTTTTTGGAACTTCTTTACAATATGAGCAAGTGTCAAAAAACGTTGAAAAATTAGACAAATTTTTTAAAGGAAAAGAATTGACATTCGTAGGACATTCTTTAGGTGGAGGATTGTCAAATTTTTCCTCACTTTTAACAGGAAGATCATCAATAACCTTTAATCCTGCATGGATTTCAAAAAAAACTGCCCAAAAATACTTAAATAAAATAGTTCCATTAAAATTAGGTAACTCAGTGAGAAATTTTGTACACGAAAAAGATCCATTAAATAAACTTCAAAATACATTGGAAGCTCGTGCAATTGGATTATTACATTATGGGGAAGATTTTAAAATTAAAGCTGGTGATTTTTGGGACTCAATAATTAACGGACATTTTATTGGTGAAATGATAGATTCATTGGAGGATAATGGACAAAATGGATATATGGATAAGGATGGAAGTTTGATTTATGATATGAGAGATGATCCAACTCAACAAGAAGTGGATGATAAACGAAGAGACACTGATGATTATGATCCATGTAACTGCTATAATGGCTGGAATTAAAATAATATTTATGAAAAAAATAATTTTATTCATCTTATTAACTACAACTTTAGTACAGTGTCAAGAAGATAATCCTAATCTTGAATATCGGTTTGATAATTTTAAAAACACTCCATTGTCAGAATTTGCTGAGGCTGTAAAAAAAAATGACACTTTTTTAATTAGAGAGATAATAGAGAATAAAAAGGTGGATGTTAATTACAATGAGCCTAATTATGGTTTAAGTTTGTTAGTATTGTCAATAGCTAATGATAAAGCAGAGGCTTTTAAATCATTAATTAGGTATGGTGCTAATGTAAATGCGGTATGTGGTATAGATTTTAAAACTACTCCGCTTTTAACAGCTATTCTTTTTTCAGAAAACTGCAATACTTTTTATGTAGAGCATTTGCTGAAAAATGGTAGTAATGTGAACTACGTTCTTAATGATGGACTTTTTTCAGAAGATAAATATGATCAAGAAACTCCTTTGTTTGAAAGTGTAGGTAAACTTTCTGATAAGGGTCTTTTTTGTGATAAAATTTCACAAATTTTAATTGAAAACGGAGCAAATTTAAATCAAAAAAAATATATTGATCCTTTTAAAGAAAAAAAATCAATAATTGATATTTGCTTAATTCATAAAAATTTGTTTCTTCTTTATTACCTGTTTAAAGAGGATTTAGTAGAGGTGCCTAAAGAAATTGAGTTAGAAACGATTGATGGAATTGAAAAGATAAGTTTAATAGAGTATTTAAAAAGTGAGGAATTTGATTTTCCATATTCTCCTGATTTCAAAAATAAGAGAGATGAGCTTGTAAAATTAATTGAGAAGCATAATTAGGGTAGTGTTTAAAAGTTATTGAAAGCTATAATTTCTGTTTTAAAAAAGCTAAACTTGATAACTCGGACTTTTAATCCTGATAGCGTGAAAATTTTTCCGTGTCACAAAGCTGCTAAAAATAAAATCACTCTTTTATAGAGTGTTTTTTTTATATTTTAAAACCTTAAATAGTAGCCATAAAAAAAAGCTGAACTATGGTTCAGCTTTTTGTTGTGCGGGTAAAAGGACTCGAACCTTCACACCTTGCGGCACCAGATCCTAAGTCTGGCGTGTCTACCAATTTCACCATACCCGCTAAATTGGTGTGCAAATATAAGTATTTTTAGATATAATCAAAAAACTTTTTTGTTTTTTTTAAATAGAATGTTATTGCTTTTTTATTAAATCGTTGTAAATGAAAAGCCAGCAATATTGTGCTGGCTTCATTTTATCGTATTTCTTGATTTAAAATCAAATCAATATATAAGTTGATTTTGTTTTTTAACTCTTTTCGGTGGGAGATAAAATCTAAAAATCCATGTTCTAATAAAAATTCTGAAGTTTGAAAGCCTTCTGGTAAATCTTTACCTGTTGTGTCTTTTACCACACGAGGACCAGCAAAACCAATTAAAGCACCAGGTTCGCCTATGTTGATGTCTCCTAACATCGCATAGGAAGCAGTAGTTCCTCCAGTTGTTGGATCAGTACAAAGTGAAATGTAAGGTACCTTTGCATCTGCTAATTGTGCTAATTTAGCCGAAGTTTTGGCTAACTGCATTAAGGAATAAGCTGCTTCCATCATTCGGGCACCACCCGATTTTGAAATCATTACAAAAGGTACTTTGTTTTTGATTGCATAATCAATCCCTCTAGCGATTTTTTCTCCTACAACTGCTCCCATAGAACCGCCAATGAAAGCAAAATCCATACAAGAAACTACTAAGTCTTTTCCTTTTGATTTTCCAACTGCCGTACGAACCGCATCTTTTAACTTGGTTTTCTCCATGGCATCTTTCAATCGGTCACCATATTTCTTAGTATCTTCAAATTTAAGAGGGTCCTTAGATGTCATTTTAGCATCTAATTCTTTAAATTCATTGTTGTCAAACAAGATTTCAAAATACTCTGCACTACCTATTCTTACGTGAAAATCATCTTCAGGACTTACCCATAAGTTTTTTGCTAATTCCTCTGTATCAACAATTTTACCTGTAGGTGATTTGTACCACAAACCTTTAGGAACGTCTTTTTTATCTTCAGTTGCTGTTTGAATTCCTTTTTCTTTTCTTTTAAACCAAGCCATATATTACAATTATAAATTATAAATTAGGAATTAATAAATTAATTTTAATACCTAGTTATTATAAAGTGTTTACGTTGTTTAGATCAGCAAACGCTTGTTCTAATCTTTTATTGAAGGTTACTTCACCTTCTCTAATCCATTTTCTTGGATCGTAGTGTTTTTTGTTTGGGCTTTCTGGCCCTTCTGGACTACCAATTTGTGTTCTTAAATACTCAATATTTTTTGTCATATAATCACGAATTCCTTCTGTGAAAGCAAATTGTAAATCGGTATCAATATTCATTTTAATAACTCCGTAAGAAATGGCTTCTCTAATTTCTTCTAAAGTAGAACCACTTCCACCATGGAAAACAAAATCTACAGGATTTGCAGCTGTATTGTATTTGTTTTGTACATATTCTTGAGAGTTCTTTAAAATTTTAGGTGTTAATTTTACATTTCCAGGTTTATAAACACCATGTACATTACCAAATGCAGCTGCAATAGTGAATCTTGGACTCACTTTCATTAATTCTTCATAAGCATAAGCTACTTCTTCCGGTTGGGTGTATAATTTTGAACTATCTACATCTGAATTATCTACTCCATCTTCTTCACCACCTGTAATTCCTAATTCAATTTCTAAAGTCATATCCATTTTGCTCATGCGCTCTAAATATTTTTTAGAAATTTCAATATTTTCTTCAATTGGTTCCTCTGATAAATCAATCATGTGAGAACTAAATAATGATTTTCCTTTTTCTTTATAAAATTGTTCAGAAGCATCTAACAAACCATCAATCCAGGGTAATAAATTTTTTGCACAATGATCGGTATGTAAAATTACGGTAGCTCCATAAGCTTCCGCTAATTCATGAATATGTTTTGCTCCAGCTACAGCTCCTAAAATAGCTGCTTTTTGATTTTCATTAGAAAGACTTTTACCTGCATTAAATTGGGCTCCACCATTTGAAAATTGAATGATAACTGGGGCTTTTAATTTTGCTGCGGTTTCTAAAACACCATTTATTGTGCTAGAACCTGTAACGTTAACTGCTGGTAATGCAAATCCTTTTTCTTTTGCATAGGCAAAAATTTCTTGTACTTGATTTCCAGTTGCTACACCAGGTTGTATTGAATGACTCATAGTTAGTTTGTTTAATATAATTTACAAAAATAATAATTTAAAAACTAGAATGGATAATTAATTCCAAAATTTAAGACTGTTCTACTAAAGTTAATATCTCTAAACCATCTTTCGCTTTGTTCTTTTGCAGGATTGTAGGTTTTGTATCCAAAATCTATTCTGAAAACAAAGAAATCAAAATCATAACGTAATCCTATTCCTGTGCCTAATGCAATATCTGTTAATGATTTTATTCCGTTAAAGGTGTAAGCTTTATCTTCCACATTGTCAAAAATATTCCAAATGTTTCCAGCATCTGCAAAAAGGCCACCATTTATTTTTCCAGCTATATTAAAACGATATTCAACACTAGCTGCCAGTTTTAAATTAGCTTCGTTAAAATCATTAATTCCTCCACTGCTTCCAGGACCAAGACTGTAAGCTTGCCAACCTCTATTATCATTGGAACCACCAGCAAAATAACTTCTAGAAAAGGGTATTGAATTGGCATTTCCATAAGGGATAGCAATACCACCAAAAGTTCTAAAAGCTAAGATGTGTTTTTTTCCTAAATCCCAGTGTTTAATTAGATCTATTTCACCTTTGACGTATTGGGCATATTCAATTCCAAAAAGTGTTTTGTTGCCATTGTCGCTCTCTTGCTGTGGTACTTGTTTGGCAATTAGACTGGCTAAATTGCCCGCTGTTTCTAGTTTGGCTTTAATAGCATAAAAGGTGTTGTCTAGAAATCCTTTTTGGGTGTTTTTGTTAAATGTAAAAGCAGAAGAAACGATCAGATTGTTCTCAATTAATCTTTTTCTTCTTTCACCAATGCTTCGAATTGAATTATAATCATCTTGATTGTTAATTGTAATTGAGCCATTGTTTGTAACCGCATCAATAAAATCTACAGCACTGGTGAAAGATAGATTTCCTGAATTAACTAAGTAGGTTCCACTAGTATCATAAATTTGTGCTAAATCATTCAAACGATTATAAGAAGAATTGTAAACATTAAAATAATTATCAATATTTAAGTTTCTTACAAATTGTACATTGAGCAAATCAAAACGAATTGTAGTATGATCTCTTGGAATCCAATTGTAATTAATAATGCCACTAAAATTTTCTTTATCCAAACCAATGTTTTTTTGATTGGTTAAACCAAAACTCATTTGAGTAGTGGGTAGCATTTCTTTTTTAATTATACTAGTGGTTCTAAACGGAAAGAAAATTCTAGGAAAAGTTAGTTTTACATCAGCACCATATTCGGAAAGATTGAAAAAAGTCCCATTAGGATTAGGTAAATCTCTAGAAGAACCTATATTGCCTCTCGTGGCTATTTCTAATGTTTCTGCTCTTCTAAATAAATTTCTGAAAGTTACCGAAAGATTTCCTGAAATTCCAAAATCTTGAATATTGGAATGATTGAAGTCGATAGCAGCATTCAAATTTTTCTTTTTTAAAGGAAGAAGATAAATATTGGCTATTAAGTTGTTTTCTTCCTTATTTAGGGTATCAACTACATATTCGATAGTAGGAAAACTGAATACTTTAAGATTACTAAGCGATCTTGAAGTCAATGTCTTGTCATTGTCACTAAAATAGCTTCCTTTTTCAATAAAGATGGCATCGGTTATGGCTTTAGGCTTGTAATTTAGTTTTCCAATGGAGTAAATATGGTAATTATTGTAAGCAACACTATCGCTAATCTTATATTTTCCTTTTTTTATAGCGCTATTGGTAAAAATATTTACCTTACTTATTTTATAAATTTTAAATGGCGTTTTTACTAATGTATCACCTCTCTTAATTTTACGATCTTCTATATCATATACAATATCAACGTTGTTATTCTTTTCGCTTGTGATTACATCATAGCGAACGTGGTTAACTTGAAAATCATAAACTCCGTTATTTCTAAAATAATTAGTTAGCCTAGTTCTCTCTGCATCAAACTTTTCATCATTAAATTGCTCTCCAGTTTTGATTAAAGATTTAGGTTTAGCTTTAACAAATAAACTATCTAGTGCTTTTGTTTCAATATTGGTAGAAATGCTATCAATTATATAACCTTTTCCTGTTTGTACATTGTAAATTATTTTTCCTTTTTTAAAACCAATTGAATCTACTGTAGCACTCACTTTAGCATCAAAAAAACCTTGATTGTTGTAAAAACCTTGCAATTTATTTTTTGTATTACCAATTTTTATGGAGTCAATTATTACAGGAGCTTCACCTGTCTTTTTTAAGAATCTGCTCAATCCAGATACAAGAAACGATTGGCTTAATCTATCTACTTGTTTGTTGGATAATAATTTAGCTAAATTTTCTCTTCTATGGGGTTTTTTATTTAGCCAAGCATAATACAATGAATCTGGATTCTCTTTGGCCATGTTATATAGACCTAAACGCAAAGGAAAACCTAATAATTTTCCATTGGGTTTTTGGCTCAATAAACTTTCAACTCTTTCGCTTTTAACTACTGTATCATTAGTGATTACAGTGTTTTTAATTAAGAGTTGTTTGTTATCTGGAACTTTTTTTACTATTGAACAGGAGTAAAAGATAGTACCAGTTAAAAATATAAATGCTATTTTTGGAAAGAAATTTTTCAATTCGATTAATATAGTTAGTCAAAAATACAATTTTTATGGTTAGTAAAAACCAAATTAAACTTATAACTAGTTTACAACATAAAAAATATCGAAAAGAGTATCAATTATTTTTAGCTGAAGGTAAAAAAGTAATACAAGAATTTTTGGATGCAAACTATGAATTGCATAGTCTTTTTGAAACGGAAGACTTGTTTTTACCCGTGGATAAGAGCAAAATTCATACCATAACGCCATCAGAATTAAAAAAAATAAGTGCACTTACAGCGCCAAACAATTGTTTAGCCTTGTTTAGAATTCCTGTTGTTAAAAGAGTAGAATTATCGGGATTGGTTTTAGTGTTAGACGATGTAAGAGATCCAGGGAATTTAGGTACTATTATAAGGTTGTGTGATTGGTTTGGAATAGAAACACTATTGTGTTCTGAGGAAACGGTGGATTGCTATAACCCAAAAGTGATTCAAGCTACTATGGGGTCTTTGAGTAGGGTAAATATTGTATATTCTAATCTTGAGAAAAAGTTGAAAGGGAATAAATTACCCATTTTTGGAACTTTTATGGACGGTGAAAATATTTACAAAGAAACACTCCCTAAAGAAGGAATAATTATTATGGGTAACGAAGCCAATGGTATTTCTTCTGAAATGGAGGCGTTGATAAATAAACGCATAACTATTCCTAGATTTGGTTCTTTGCAACAAACGGAAAGTTTAAATGTGGCAACTGCTACAGCAATTATATTAAGTGAATTTAAGAGGTAGTTTTTAGTGAAAAGTAAAATTTATAAAAACACCTCTAGTTTTCATAGATTGAATATTTCCCGTCCAAGGGCTGTTTGGGTCGTTGTCACGAATTAATTCGTCATTTAAACTAAAAACACCTCTTATAGAAGGAGAAAATTTAAAGTATTCTAAATATAAATCAATACCAAATCCTAGTTCATAAAAATTTGTCCATTTTTTCATTCTAAAACGATCATTATAATTGTCGTCAGGAGCATCTGAATTACTGCCTAAATTCAATGCAGTTGAAAGACCTCCTAATACATAGGGTCGAATGTTACCTGCTCTTTTAGCGGAAAATTTTAAAAGAAGAGGGAAATGAATGTATGTTGATTTGGCTTCTCTTAGCGCATCTACAGGATCGTCAAACCCTGGGAAAGTTATGTTTCTTTGTGTAATATATAATCCAGGTTCAAAACGTAAATCTACGTGCTCAATGATTCTTAGGTTTCCAACAAGACCTACGTTGAAACCTGTTGTTGTTTGTGTAGATACATCTTTTGTGGGCTGTAAATAATCAAACTTAAAATCTAAGCTGTTGAAGCCCAAATAGTAACCCCAATGTACTTTTTGTTTGTCGAAATTTTCTAAATTGATAATTGGGTCTTTACCAAATAAACCACCTTGAGCAAAACTTATTGTTGTGGCTAATAACAATATTATATATATTTTTTTCATACTATTTCTTAGATGCATGATAAATTGTTGCAACACCAAATGTTTGAGGTAAATGCTTTACATCTATAAACCCAATTTTTCTCAAAATATTGTTTAGAGCTTCACCAAAAGGGAAAATATTTGCAGAATCTGATAAATATTTATAAGCTACTTTGTCTTTAGAGAATAATTTCCCGATTATTGGTAAAATAAATCGTGTATAAAAAGCATAACCTTGTTTGTAAGGAAATTTAGTAGGTACAGAGGTTTCAAGAATAACAAAAATGCCATTTGGTTTTAAAACACGAAGTATTTCTGCTAATCCTCTTTCTAGATTTTCAAAATTTCTAACACCAAAAGCAACAGTTATAGCATCAAAGTAATTGTCTGGATAAGGAATGTTTTCACTATCTCCTAGAACCATTTCAATTTTTGAATCTAATTTTCTTTCTTTGATTTTTTCTTTACCTACTTCAAGCATGCCTGCTGAAATATCCAGACCTATTATCTGTGTTGCAGCAGTTTTAGTCATTAAGATGGCTAAATCACCAGTTCCTGTTGCAATATCTAATATGGTATTTGGGGTTTTATTTGCAACAAGTTGTAATACTTTTTTTCGCCAAGAGACATCAATCCCAAAAGAAATAACTCGATTTAATCCGTCATAATTGCCAGCAATGTTGTCAAACATTTGGGCAACTTGTTCTTTTTTACCTAATTCTGAATCTTTATATGGTGTTATGTTTTTTGACATGCTATTAATTATATGGTTCGCAAAAATACGAATTTAATTTTCATTTTCTAATGTAGGTTAGATACGTAAAATCAAAGAGATGTTTTTCGTCTTTTGAGTGGTATTCTTCATGGACTAATTTCCAATTTTTTTCATCAAATTCCGGAAAAAAAGTGTCTGCTTCTATAATTGTGTGTACTCTTGTAAGTTCGATTTTGTCAACAAAATCAATCGATTGTTTGTAAATTTCTCCACCGCCAATGATAAAGCTTTCTTGTTCCTTAGGGCAAATTTCAATTGCTTTTTTTAAACTACTTACAACAATGCAATTTTCTGGAACAGAATATTCTTTTTGTCTCGTAATAATAATATGTGTTCTATTAGGTAAAGGTTTTGGGAAACTTTCAAAAGTTTTTCTTCCCATAATAATATAATGACCTGTGGTTAACGACTTGAATCTTTTAAAATCATCAGGTAAATGCCATACTAAATCGTTGTCTTTGCCAAGAGCATTGTTTTCTGATGCAGCTGCAATTATTGTTATCATTTTGCTTATAGTTTCATTAAGAATTTAATTATTTTTAATTTTTTTATCGAATGTGGAAAATATTTTAAATCCAATTCAAACCAGTTAGGTTTTTCTAAAATACTTTTATAATGTGAGAATGTTTTGAAACCATTTTCTCCATGATAGGAACCAATACCACTGTCTCCCACACCTCCAAAAGGAAGTTTACTATTGCTGATTTGCATAACAGCATCATTGACGCATCCACTACCAAAAGAGATTTCGTTTAAAATTCTTCTTTTACTATTTCTGTTGTTTGTGAAAATATAACAGGCTAAAGGTTTAGGGCGATTTTTGATTTTTTTGATTACTTCAGATAAATCTGTATAGTTTAAAACGGGTAGGATTGGACCGAAAATTTCATCTTTCATAATTTCGTCTTCCTCAACTACATTTTTTAATATTGTGGGTTCAATATAACGATTTTCTATATTATAGTTACCGCCATAAAAAATCTTTTCAATAGCTATTAAATTGGTAAGCCTTTTGTGATTTTTTTCGTTTATAATTTGAACATAATTGTGATTTTCAAAGCTTAAATTTGATTTTTCAATTTCTTCTTTACATATTTTTAAAAATTGTTCTTCAATATTCTTATGTACATAGACATAATCGGGAGCAATGCAGGTTTGTCCAGCATTTAGAAATTTGGCCCATATTAATCTTTTTGCACACATTTTTAAATTACAATCAGATGTTACAATTGCAGGACTCTTGCCTCCTAATTCCAAAGTTACGGGAGTCAGATTTTTTGCAGCCGCTTGATAAACAATTTTTCCAACAGGAACACTACCAGTAAAAAATATTTTGTCAAATTTTTGTTTTAATAAATTCGTTGTTTCTTCTATACCACCTTCAATTACCTTAAAAAAATCGGGTGAAAAGTTTGTGTTAATTAATTGGGTTATTATTTTACTTGTGTTTTGAGGAACTTCACTAGGTTTTAAAATAACGGTGTTTCCAGCAGCAATTGAGGCAATTACTGGAGCAAATGATAATTGATAGGGATAATTCCATGCACCAATAATTAAGCTGACACCTAAGGGTTCAGGTATAACATAACTTTTGGCAGGAAAATTAATCCAATTGGTAGTTACTTTTTTAATAGAAGACCATCTTTTAAGATTGGAGATAGCTTCTGAAATATCTTTGTATAGTAACCCTAATTCGTTAGTATAATTGTCAAATGATGATTTTTTAAAATCTTTATAAATAGCTTCTTCTAATAATAATTCGTTTTTTATAAGGATTTGTTTCAGTTTTTTTAATGCTTCTATCCTAAATTCAATAGGTTTAGTTGCATTTGAATTAAAGAAATTCCTTTGATTTATTATTATTTGTTCCATGAATAATTATTCTAATAAAAATGCCTGTTTGATTTGTTTTTCAAACAGGCATTATGACACTTATTTTTTTGTTATTTGTATAAATTCCAGTCGTATTCTTTAAATTCTAGCTTCGTATTATCATTTATTTTTACTGCCGAATATTTATTGATAAATCCTACCATATTCATAGGTCCAATAAAATCTGTAAAATACCATTCGAAAATTTTTGACAATTGACAAGTTGCAACTCCAATTGTGTTTTGAGAAGAATCGTTGATGTAATTACTTGTTGCTACATCTAAATCGTAGTCTATACTATTTGCCGAATAAGCAGTATTTCTTAATTGAGGTGAAGAAATTGCTGTAGAATATAGTACAAAATGAACTCTTGGGTCGTTCATCGGGCGTAAAATTTCATGTTCAATATGATCTAAAGAAATTTTTTCACCATCAAAATCGATAAATTGCATTTTAAAAGGATCTCTAATGTAATTGATACTTTTGATGGGGTAGTTTTCAACTAATAATTTTATAATGTTTGCATTGTAAACATTTACCCAATAAGTTTTAACCTCTGCATCTGACCAACTTTTATTGGGAGAAATTTTAGAGAAGTTTTGAGCGATATTGTTAATCTCTCTTATGTTTTTTAAAACTTTATCATAATCTACCACTCCCTTACTCGATACATGTTTTTTAAGGAAATCATCATACTCAGAAAAATCAATAACTTGACTAAATCCGTTTAAACTCACAACCAATAATAATAGTAAAATTTTCTTCATAAGATTTTTTTAATAATTTTTAATAATTTAAAAAAAACGATTGCAAAAGTAATCATTCTGTTTTACAATTTTAGTAAAATTAAGTTAAATTTGAATTAATTTGTAAAATTAAAATACTGTAAATCATTGCGATATCTTTTTTGTAATCGACTTTCATAATTAATGTTGCAAAAACTAAGCCAAAATTATAATGTTTTTCCTTGAAAATACTTTAAATAAATGAGTCAGTAGAAGTAGAATTTACTACTCTTTTGATTTAGAGATAAATAACTTTTTAGTTAATCATTTTTAATTATTTTGTCTATTTTGTGAATACTTTCAATAATATGATATTTTGTTTCAGGATTTTGAACCGAATTTTTTAAAGTTGTTAATTCTTTATTCAATTGAACAAGTTCTCCGAAAAGTAATGATTTAATATCTGAAAAAGAGCTATTTGAATTGTTGTTTTCTCCTTGATACAATTTAATAATTCGTTCAAGATATGCTTTTTGTAAATTTCTTTGAGTTAGAGAATAGATATTATTGGTCTCAATTTTCCAAATTCCAATTCTCAATTGATTTAAAAATTCATAAAGCGAGTAATTATTAGAATCAATAAATTGTGCATCTAGTAATCTAGACATTCTTTCTTCACTTAAAAGATTATTTAAATGTTTGGTTTGATGATTTAATAATTGTTGATAATAACCATTTGAAAGGAATTTATCTAAAAGGGTAGTTTCAACTAACCATTTTTGTTCACTGAAAGCATTTTTAATTAACCAATCCATTGCTTCTTTTTGTTTGTTTTTTTCGATTACTGTATAAACAGAACCAGATTGATTAGGTTTCTTTTCTATTTCATTTACTCCACCTACATAGGTAACTACATGACCAATATAACGACTCCAAACACTTAAAAGTTCTCCATATAATTCTTCTAAATCTTCATAATTATTCGTTTTTGTACTGGTCCATTCAGGAAGATTTTTTGCTACAATTTTAAGGTTGCTTATAGCATAATTACCCGCTTTTACTGCATTATTACTGATATCTTCTGTTTGCGAATACGGATTAAATGTACTAGATTGTTTACCAAATTCATATTTAGGATCACCAGCTTTTTCTAAAATCCATTGGTCTAAGGTTGGAATTTCATCTTCAGGAGTTTTTGCATTAGGAACAATTCGGTAGCCCCAATTTACTGCATAGGAATCATATGGCCCCATTTGTCTAATAAAACGAACATCTTTATCGCCTGGCTGAGCTATATAATTAAACCGTGCATAATCCATTATGCTAGCTGATATTCCATTTAATTTAGTAAAGAAGGGTTTCCTGTAATCTTCTACATTATAAGCGCAACTTGCACTCATGTTATGTGGAAAACCTAAGGCATGTCCAACTTCATGAGCAATAACCATTTGCATCATTTCTCCCATTTCTTCATCGCTAGTATGTAGTGTTCTTGCTGATGGATTAGCTGCACCAGTTTCTAATAAATATCGATTTCTATAAGAGCGAAGATGATTGTGGTACCATATAATATCGCTTTCAATTATTTCTCCAGTTCTTGGATCTGAAATACTTGGTCCTACTGCATTTCGGGTAGTACTAGCTACATACCTAATTACTGAATAACGGATGTCTTCTGGATTAAAATCCGGATCTTCTTCTTTAGAAGGTGGATCTTTGGCAAGAATTGCATTTTTAAAACCAGCTGCTTCAAATGCTTTTTGCCATTCTTCTACTCCTTTTTTTATGTATGGTCTTAATTTTTCTGGAGTAGCTGGATCCAAATAATAAATAATAGGTTTTATGGGTTCAACTAATTCCCCTCTTGCATAGGCTTGAGAATCTTTTGGTTCTAGTCTCCACCTTCTAATGTACGTTTTTTTGTCTGATTTTAATTCTTCACTACTATAATCATATTTATTTAGTGTAAACCAGCCTACGCGCGAATCAAAATATCTCGGACGCATAGGGTTTTCTGGAAGGAGAATTAAAGATTGACGCATTTGAATGCTTATACTTTCAGTTTCTTCTAATACCGATGGTTTCGATGCATTGTAGGTGAAGTCTTGTACAACTTCAATATTTAATGGAAATGTTTTTATGTAGTTTATAAAACTTCTAGTTTCATCCAGATTTTTTACTTTGTATGCCTCTCTAATTCTAGAGGATAAGCCGCTTATTGCTTTCACATCAGTAGCATAAAATTTTGTTACATCTATTACTGTTGCAGTAGAATCTTTTGTAAAAGCAGCAATATCAAAAGCATATAAAGTAATGTCATTATTATTTGCTTTAACTGAGATGTTAATTGGCAAACTATCGTTTGCAATACTATTTGAAGATTTTACTTTTATTAATAGTTTGTCTTCAAATTTATCCCAAAAAATTAAATTCGTATTTGTTTCACTTCCAGCATTAACATAACCACCACCAAGACCTTCTGGTACTTTTGCAAATTTACTTACCAAAAGCATGTCTTTATTGAGTAAATTATTTGGAATTTCAAAATAGTATTTATCTGTAACTTTATGAACTTTAAATAGACCAGATGTTGTTTTTGCTTCTTTTGTTATTATACTTGAATACTCTTTTATTTTGCCTTCTTTTTTCTTTTCGAGAGGAACAGCTGTTTCGGTTTTTGTGGGTTTTTTCTTTTTCCAAAATTGAGCATTGGCATTCCCAAAAGTAAATAGTACTAAAAGCAGAAGTATGATTTTTTTCATTTGATTGAGATTCTTTTAGCTAAAATACTACAAATTCAAGTAATGAAAAAATGGTTGGATTATTTTAAGAAAATAATAACAGGAGTTTGTTGTTACTTATTGAAGTTTTATATTGATAGGGAATGAATAGTTGATTTTTGTTGGGACGTTATTTAGTAAAGCTGGTTCTAGTTTCGGAAGTAATTTATATATTCTCATAATCTCTTCTTTTATAAATTCATCGCCTCTTTTAACATCTATTAAATCAATATATCCTTCTTCGTTTATCGTTAATGTAATAATAAAAGAAGTATTAGTAGTCTGTTTAGATTCAGATGGCAAAATAAAATTTTTAATGAAATGATTTTGTAACCCTTTATCTAAACATTCTCTTTTTTCAGTAGGATTTAGATTTTTACATTCTATGAATGTAGGTGAATCGGGTTGTGTTATGAAAGAGTCAACTTCTTTTGGTGTTTTGCTGATTGAATCGGTTTTACTATTTTTTATCAAAAAGAACTTGATATGTGAAATTTTATCAAAATATTTGTCAAAATCTTTTCGAGATACATCTATTGAAATTTTTTTTAAAAATTTTTCTACAATTGGAATAAAATCACTTGCATCAGTTATAATTTCAACTAATTCTATATTTCCTGTTGAGATTATTTTATATTTAATTGTAATTTGAGTTTTATTGTATTTATTAATGAAATTAATATCTTGGGAGTTAAATTCTAGATTTAATTTATTTGGAATTTCTTCCATTAAACACCAATTTATTTCGCTTGTATTTTTTTTTGAAGTACAGTTTTCAAACTTTATTTCTTCTTGGGAAAACCCAAAGGTTAAAATCAATAAAAAAAGTAATGGAATTTTCTTCATAAAAATAGTTTTAAACCGCAACTGCTCCTTTAATGTGTGGATGTGGGTCATAACCTTCTAAAGAGAAATCCTCAAAATCAAAATCGAATATATCTTTGATTTCAGGATTTAATTTCATTTTTGGTAATGGACGACATTCACGAGACAATTGTAACTCCAATTGCTCGATGTGGTTGTTGTAAATATGAGCGTCTCCAAAAGTGTGAATAAAATCACCAACTTGTAAACCACAAACTTGAGCAATCATCATTGTAAATAAGGCATAAGAAGCAATATTAAAAGGAACACCTAAAAAAATATCAGCACTTCTTTGGTATAGTTGGCAACTTAACTTTCCATCAGCAACATAAAATTGAAAGAAAGCATGACAAGGAGGTAAAGCGGCTTTACCATTGGCAACATTTTCAGCAAAGGAAATTGAAGTGTCTGGTAATACACTTGGATTCCATGCAGAAATCAGCATTCTGCGGCTATTTGGGTTGTTTTTTAAAGTTTCTATAACTTCTTTTATTTGGTCGATTTCCTCACTGTTCCAGTTTCTCCATTGATGCCCGTAAACAGGACCTAAGTCGCCATTTTCATCTGCCCATTCATCCCAAATTTTAACACCGTTCTCTTTTAGATAGTTGATGTTAGTATCTCCTTTTAAAAACCACAATAATTCATAAATAATAGATTTAAGATGTAGCTTTTTTGTGGTTACCATTGGAAAACCTTCACTTAAATCGAATCGCATTTGATATCCAAATACACTAATAGTTCCTGTTCCTGTACGATCTCCTTTTTGGTTCCCGTTTGCTAATACATGCTTTACTAAGTCGTGATATTGTTTCATCTTATTTGGTTAATGATGAAAAGTAATAGTATTTACTGTTTTTCTTTAAAAAAATGATAAACGAACCTATTTTCTTTTCTGAATTTTATATAAATATAATTTTGGTTTGAGCTATTTATGTCTTTTTTGCTTTTACCTAATGGTTTACCCAATAATCATTCCTGCTATAGTTGCAGATAATAGTGAAGCAATACTTCCGCCAATAACAGCTTTTAATCCAAACTCGGATAATGTTTTTCTTTGATTTGGAGCCAAAGAGCCAATTCCTCCAATTTGAATTCCGATAGAGGCAAAGTTCGCAAAACCACAAAGCATATAAGTTGCCATAATTACCGATTTTTCATAAGTAAAATGAATGTCGTTTGCTGCATTTTTTAATTCTGCTAACTGAATATAACCCACAAATTCTGATGCTGCTAATTTAATTCCTAATAATTGCCCCATAAGCATCATGTCTTCTTGAGCTACACCGATTAACCACATTAATGGAGAGAAAATAAGGCCGAGTATTGTTTCTAAAGAAAATTTTGTATAGGGAGTGTTTTCTGCTATGATGCTATTTAAGCCAGAATAATAGCCGATTTTATCTAAGCCCCAATTAATCATAGCTATAAAAGCAATAAATACTAGTAGCATTGCGGCTACATTAGCAGCTAATTTTAATCCTTCTGTGGTTCCAGTTGAAATAGCATCTAATATATTAGAGCCTATTTTTTCTTTTGTAACTTCTACATTAGTATTTATCTTTTCTACTTGAGGGTATAATATTTTTGAAATAATGATTGCACCTGGAGCTGCCATCACAGAAGCGGCTAATAAGTGTCTTGCAAATTCGGCTTCTAATACTTTGTCTCCACCACCAAGAAAACCAATGTAAGCAGCTAATACACCACCAGCTACAGTTGCCATTCCTCCTACCATTACCAGTAAGATTTCAGACTTATTCATTTTTTCTAAATAAGCTTTTATTAATAAAGGGGCTTCTGTTTGGCCTAAGAAAATATTACCTGCTACAGATAAACTTTCTGCACCTGAAATCTTTAATAATTTTGTTAGAACAATAGCTAGAAGTTTGACTACTTTCTGAATGATTCCTAAATAAAATAATAAAGAAGTTAAAGCTGAAAAGAAGATGATGGTAGGTAAAACTTGAAATAAAAAGATAAAGCCAAAGCTTTTAATATCCATCATGCCCCCTAATAAAAACTCACTACCAGCTCTGGTAAATTCAAGAACTTTAGTAAATAATTTTCCTACAAAGTCAAAAAACAATTGAACAAAATATATTTTTAGAATCCCAAATGCAAGAACTAATTGTGCTGCTAAACCAATGAAAACAGTTTTCCAATTAATAGCTTTTCGGTTAGCACTGAACACATAAGCGATAGCTAATAAAGCTAACATACCTAATATACCTCGTACAATTCCTGTAGTGGTTATTCCTGAACTTTTTACTAAAGTCTTGCGGTTTTCTCTTGTTTGCTTAATTTTATTTGAAGAAAAAAAAGAGTATGCTTTATCTCCTTTTTTTAAGGTAAGTGTAGAATCGGTTTTAGTTTCGATTACGAAACGTTTTGTAGGTGAATCGGAACCGTTTTCAAAAAGAAATAAAAATTTATCTTGTATTAAATAATCTCCTTTTTGGAAAAGGCTATCTTGAGATAGTTTAAGATGGTATGTGCCTTCTTTTAATTCTAAATAATCATTTTTAGAAGTGTCTAATTGCCATTTTTTTTCAATTTCTTGTGCATTTATATTTAAAAAAGTAAATATAAATGTTATGCATAAAAATATATTTTTTATCATTTGGAATGTAGTATTAAGATTCTTTTTTAGAGATTTCATCTCTTATTTTTGCTGCTTTTTCGTAATCTTCGTTTTGTACAGCTTCTTCTAGTTTGTCATAGAGTTCTTGTAAGGAGAAGTCGGCATAATCGTCTTTTGCTGGAGTGGAAGATTCGTTTGCGCCAAAAGTTTCTGGATTGGATAAAATATCATCTGATTCTTGGGAATTTTCGTCTTCTTTTGAAGGATTTATTTTTAAATAAATACCTGCTTTGTCTAAAATATTTTTGTAAGTAAAAATAGGCGCTCCAAATCGAAGGGCAAGTGCAATTGCATCGGAAGTACGAGCATCAATTATCTCTTCAATTTTATCTCTTTCGCAAATGATACTAGAAAAGAAAACACCATCTACTAGTTTGTGAATAATTACTTGTTTTACAATGATGTCAAAGCGATCTGCAAAATTCTTGAATAAATCATGAGTTAATGGACGTGGTGGTTTAATTTCTTTTTCTAAAGCAATAGCAATTGATTGTGCTTCAAATGCACCGATTACAATTGGTAGTTTACGTTCTCCGTCCACTTCATTTAAAATTAGAGCATAAGCTCCATTTTGTGTTTGGCTATAAGAAATTCCTTTTATGGTTAATTTTACTAAACTCATTATGTAATTAGTAATAAGTATTTGTTTTGAATACTTAGATATTAAATAG
Source organism: Flavobacterium sp. 9AF (assembly GCF_902506265.1). GTDB lineage: Bacteria > Bacteroidota > Bacteroidia > Flavobacteriales > Flavobacteriaceae > Flavobacterium. The sequence goes on from NZ_LR733607.1 coordinate 58,185, forward strand.
ATTCATGTTTAAACTAGCCCTGATGGAAGCGATATCTTTTTGTTTGAAAAACAAAAAATAAAGCGAACAGCAGGAAAACGGTCGGCAAATATACACCAACTCATTCGCTCCAAAAATAAAAAAAAGAGCTATCTAAACAAAGATAACTCTAATTTTAATATAATATATTTTTAAACAGCTAAAAATTAAGCATTATTTGCTTTGAAAGCTTTTAATTTTTCTACTAGTTTCGGAACTATTTCGAATGCATCTCCTACAACACCGTAATCTGCTACTTTAAAGAAAGGTGCTTCTGGATCTGAATTAATTACTACTTTTACCTTTGAAGAATTAATTCCAGCAATATGTTGAATAGCACCAGAAATACCTACAGCGATATAAAGATTTGAAGCAACTGGTTTTCCTGTTTGTCCTACGTGTTCACTGTGAGGTCTCCATCCGATATCTGAAACAGGTTTTGAACATGCTGTTGCAGCGCCTAAAACAGATGCAAGTTCTTCAATCATTCCCCAATTTTCAGGGCCTTTTAATCCGCGACCTGCAGAAACTACGATTTCTGCATCTGCAATCGTTACTTTACCCGAAACTTTTTCAACATTTTCAACTTTAATTGCAAAATCGGCATCGTTTAATGATGGTGCAAAATCTTCTTCAGATAAGGTTGTTTCTGCTTCAAAAAGGCCGTATGAATTTTTAGCGATTCCGATAACTTTTACATCTGTATTAATTTCTGTAATATTGAATGCCTTGTTTGAAAAAGCATTTCTTTTTACTTGAAATGGACTTGTGCTCACTGGTAAGGCAACAACATTTGAAGCGTAACCAGCGTTTAATCCTACAGCTACAAGTGGAGCAAGGTATAAACTATCTGTTGTAGATGATAAGACGATTAATTTTGTGTTTTCTTTTTCAGCAGCTTGTTTGATAGTATCTGCATAAGCTTTAGCGTTAAAAGATGTTAATTTGTCATTGTTAACTTTTAAAACTTTACTAACTCCGTATTTTGCTAGTTCTGATGTGTTTGAATTGTTTATGGTTACAGCTGTTACAGTAGTTCCCATTGCATCAGCAACTTTTTTTGCATAAGATGCAATTTCTAATGCAACTTTTTTGAATTTTCCTTCTGCTGATTCAGCATATATTAATATAGACATGATTCTAGTATTTAAGATTGTTGGTACTGATTTAGATTACTTTTGCTTCGTTGTGAAGTAAATTAATTAATTCGTCAAGATTGTCTGGACTTACTAATTTTACAGCAGATTTTGGTGCAGGCTTTTCAAATTTAACCGCTTGAGTTGCTTTATCGTCTCCTGTTGGTTCGTTAACAGCTAAAGCTTTAGAGCGTGCCATCATGATACCTCTCATGTTTGGTATTCTTAAATCTTTTTCTTCTACTAATCCTTTTTGACCACCAATAATTAATGGTAATGATGTAGAAAGAGTTTCTTTACCACCATCAATTTCCCTAATAACTGTTGCTTTGTTGCCTTCAACTTCTAAACCTGTACAAGAATTTACAAAATTATAACCAAGTAAACCAGCCATCATTCCAGGAACCATTCCTCCATTATAATCTAATGATTCTTTACCAGCAATAATTAAGTCATAACCTCCTTGCTTTACAACTTCCACTAATTGTTTAGCAACATACATTCCATCAGTTGGATTAGCATTTATTCTAATTGCTTCATCAGCACCTATAGCTAATGCTTTTCTTAAAGTAGCCTCGGCATCAGATCCTCCTACATTTACTACTGTTACAGAAGCTCCTTGTTTTTCTTTGAACCAAATAGCTCTTGTTAAACCGAATTCATCATTTGGATTGATAACAAATTGTACTCCATTCGTATCAAATTCAGTATCATTATTTATGAAGTTGATTTTTGAAGTAGTATCAGGTACATGACTGATGCAAACTAATATTTTCATTGTTTAATTTTTGAGATTTTAATAATGTCACGAAATTACAAAAAAATGTTTAAAAAATACTATGCATGCATAATATTTTTTAAACATTTTACTTTTTTGAAAATATATTTAAAATACTGTTGTTTATTCTTTAAGGACTGAATATTTTTTTTATATATTTGAAGTAAAGTTATAAATAGTAAAGTTTTTCTTTTTAAAATGAATGCAAATAATCAGATAAAAACTCATTTTGATAATAAGGTAATTATAACATTTATAATAGTGTTTATTTTATCTTGTGGGTTATTAGCTTTTAAAAAATCAAATGAAGTTGATTGTAGTGTTTTTGATTATGATACTGATATAAAACAGTATATGGTAGGTGATGTGATTACTTTTTCTGAAACTTCAGGGAAGGCTTACTCATGGAGATGGTATTTTGGAGACGGATCGGATATCTCTTACAAATCAAAAGAATTGCATTCTTTTTCAAAGGCAGGTAATTTTAAAGTAAAATTATTAGTTAATGGTACTTGTGAAATTGAAAAGACTATTAAAGTTATACCTAAACCTGTTATAGAAAGTAAAGAGCCAGTTGTAGTAGATTTTGAATCTCCTATTAGGGTGATTCAAGGAGAATTAGTTCAATTTGAAGATAAAACAGTAGGCGCAGAAACTTGGGAATGGAAATTTGGAGAGAGTAACCATGTGGATAGTAAATTGAAAAATCCAAAATACAAATTTAATTCTATAGGCGTAAAAACTATATCTTTAGTTGTTAATGGAGATAAGAAAAATAGAGTGTTGAGAGATATAATTGTAATGGCTAAATCTGAGAAGAATACTTTGAAAAAAGTAAAAGTAGCAAAAGTAGTAGCAAAAGATACAATTACAAATGTTGTGGTTGAAGAAAAGCCACAGCCTATTATTGTTAAATCTATAAGTGAAGCTGAACTAGAAAAGTTATTATACTCTGTATCAGATAATAAAATTTCTTTAATTAATTTTAGAAATCAATTTTGTGAAGGTAATGTGCCAAAATTTAAAGTTAATACAGATAGTAGATTTATGACTTTAGATCAATTTTATAAATCAATAAAAAACAAAGGAATAAAAATTAGAGAAGTTAAAATTAATAAAGATAATGATCAATGTATTGAAAGTATATATGTTAACTTCAAGTATAAAACATTTTTTTAAAAATCTATAGACTAAAATTAATATTATGGCAGACAGATTCTCAGGCAGTTATGGAATTGGAGGAAATGAAGTTAGAGTAGAAGGACAAGAAGGTATTCTTGAAATTCCACAAAATAGGACTTTAATAGCTCAAAAATTAACGCCAAATACACCAGTGAAACCTGAAGTAGTTACAGGTTTGAAAAATATGGATGAAGTATTTGAACATTTTAACCCAAAAGTAAAAGTTGCTTTTGAAGATGAAAATGGACAAGTAAATCGTGAAGAACTTCAATTTAAAAATGTTGGAGATTTTTCTATTAATGGTATTACTGAACAAAGCTCGTTTTTATTAGATTTGAAAACAAAAAATGAACAGTATCAAAAACTAATTAAACAATTAAAAACAAATAAAGTTTTAAAGTTGGCTTTACAAGATCCAGATGCTAGAAAATCAATAATAGAAAGTTTAGAAACATTAATTTCAGAAATAGAAGCATCTGATAAATAAAAAAATAACAAAAAACAACTATGGCAAACCATGAAAGTAGTGCTGCATCAAGTGCAGACAAACAACATAAAGAAGTTTCTCGCTCCTTAGATCAAACATTAGAGTCATTTATTCAATATGGTGGTTTTGATTTACTAGAAGGTTCTATAGAAGGAGTTCAGAATTTAAATCCAAGTAGAAAAGCTAGAAAAAATATTTTTTTAACAGAATCTAGTAAGAAAGCGGAACGTGATAACTTAAAAAAAGTTTTAAAGATTTGGGCGGAATCTTTAAAATCTTCTGATAATTTAGTAGATTTAGTTAACGAATGTACAAATAAGGCGGAAGAAGCTGAAAGAACATTGAAAAACAATTTAAGGATTGCAATTGACGAGACAAAAGAATTAGAAGAAAATTATAGAAGTATTGCTCTTTTTTATAAAAATACGGAAGAAAGTAAGCTTAAAAATATTTCGATTGTTAATGCAGAATTAGATCAATTAAAAGATTTAGATAATACAAGATTTATAGATACAATTCATGAAGAATTAGTAAATGGGTATGATCGCTTAGATTTAAGACAGAATTATTCTTTATTAGTAATACCTGGTTATTTAGGTTCTAATAAGGTTCTTGAAAAATGGGCTAAAATTGCTTTTGAAAATAAAGTTATGTTGATTACAGATTTTCAACATTTAGATGAACCAGATGACGTTATGGAAATGTTTGAAGCAGCTAATCTAACAGGAGGAGATGTGTATCGTTCAAATGTGATGATGGCATGTAATTGGCTAGTAGGTAGAGGTAAACATGACGAAATTGATGAAGAGGATGATTTATTTGTTCCACCATCAATGGCATTAGCTGGAAAAGTATATAACACATTAATGTCTCAAATTACGGCAGGAAAGAAATTTGGAGGAATAAATGAGGTGGATGGTGTTAAATTTGATTTAAAAAAGAGTGAAATAGCCAATCTGGAAAGTCTAGGTTTAATTCCAATGGTAAATGAATATGGTAAAGTAATGGCTTTTTCTGGTAAAACACTGTTTAACGGGGATAACTTAGGTTTACAAACCTATTCGGTAGTGAGAGTGTTTGATTATGTAACAAAAGTTTTAATGGATTTCTTAAATAGAAGAGCTTTTGAAAACTTTAATGCAAAAACCAGAAAAGAAATTTTGAATCAAATTGTGAAATTCCTAGATAATGTTACAGGTCCAGATAAATTAATTGAAGACTTTGATATTAAAAGATTTGAGCAAGATCCAAATCAAAAAGACAGGATTTTCCTTGATATAAGATTAAAACCTTATTTCCCAGCTAAAAATTTCTTAATTAAAATGGATGGACAAAAAGGGGATGATGGAAATGATTGGGATACAGAATATGCTGAAT
>NZ_LR733566.1 GCF_902506265.1 Flavobacterium sp. 9AF
TCATAAGGATTTTTTCAATTTTATTGGCATCTTTATATTCTGGAGTTAATCCAAATCGAGACACTACTCGTAAAACATGTAAGTCAACTATAATTCCTTCTGGCTTTTGATGGGTTTCTCTCAAGATGACATTAGCTGATTTTCGACCAATACCTCTTAATTTTATCAGCTCATCTAGTCTTTTAGGAATAGTTTTGTCTTTTAAAACACTAGCGGTCTCTAAAATCCAGTTGATTTTATTGGGATAATTCTTTACACTTGAGAAATAAAGTACGAGATCGCTAAACGTCATCTTAGATAGACTTTGGAAGTCGGGATGTATTTTGAAAGCGAATATGGGGACACAATTTATATATTTACTAAATTAATTGTATAAAAAAAGAGGCCTATTTTGCCTCTGTTATGGTTATTTGGATTAATTCTTTTTTTACTTTACTGCTTCAACTTTATACCCTTTTTTTCTAAGTAATTTTATTACACCATCTTCACCTGCTAAATGAGCTGCTCCAACAGCAAAAAAAGTAGGTTTTGATTTAGAAACTTTTTCAATTACAGGTATCCAATTCTTATTTCTCTGAATTATTAAATCATTTTCATATTCAGTAAACATTTTATTTTCTGTTTCCTTTGACATAGTTAACATTTCTTCAATGTTTTCGTTTTTATATACTGAAATCATTTTTGACATTTCCTCTTTATCTGAAACTAAATTATCATTTGAAGCTTTTAAGAGTTCTTCTACTTGTGTTTTGTAGGGTATTTTATCAAAAACGTTCATCTGGTCTTCAATAGTTTCTAAACCATAAATTTCTTCATTTTGCTCCTTAGAAATTTTCATAAGTTCCATATCAACTGCTTTTAGAGGACAATCTAATAGTTTTGGTAAATACATCGAACTAATCATAAAGGGTTTGAATGTATCCATCATTTGTAAAGAAAAACCAATATTATCTTTTAAAAAGGTATCTAATTTTTTTGCTTCTTCTTTAGTTATTAATGAACTAATTGTTACCCCATCATTCATCATGATTTTGCGCATCATTGTAGTTTGTAAATTAGGATCATCAATGTCAATCTCAAGATAGAGCTGCGAAGTATCATCAAATGCTTTTAAAACAGCATCATTTATATTGGTTTCACATACGGCATGCATGGTTCCATATAAATAGGATGGTTTTTGAATGCCATTACCAGAGATTTTCCATAATAGACTATTTTCCAATTTTTGAGCATTGGCTAAATAACTAAAAATCATAAGGGCAAATACTACTGAAAATTTGACTACATCAACAATAATTCGTATCATATATATTTATAAATCTAATTTTTCTAATTCTTTATAATTTTTATTCAATCGCTTTAATAAAATACCGTATAATAATTTATAAAATAACCAAATAAGAGTAATAATAATTGTTACACAAACGATATATACAGCAAATAAAACGGTATAAAACACGTTTGGATTTACATCTTGCGTCGCTTTATTTATTATTTCATTTAGATTAGGATCATATTTAAACTGAAAAGTAAAAATTAAAATAAATGACACAAAAGACATCATCAAATTATACCAAACATAATACTTAACCGTTTTTCTGGTTTTTAAAATAGTTTGCATTAATTTTTTTACAGTTTCAGTGGTATTAATATTTTTGAAATTTTTATAAAATAAGTAGATGAAAAATACCATGATACCATAATTAATAATAGTAATTATTGGAATTATTTTATTAAGATGATAAATCTCTAAGGTTTTTAAATAGCTTTCATCAGTAGTTAAAAAACTTAAGCTTAACCAAAGTATAATTTCTAAAATGCTGATAATTAATATCCACTTTACAATAGAAGAGGACCTTTTATGTAGCATTCTATAAATATCGCTTTCTGAAAGTTGGTTAAAAGAATGTTCTCTTTTTTTCCAATCTTTTTTTAATATTTCTAATTCATCCATCAATTACGGATTTAATATTTTTTTTAATTTTCCTTTTACTCTGTTCATTTTTACTCTTGCATTCACTTCACTAATACCAAGAGTTTCAGAAATTTCAGCATAATCTTTATCTTCAAGATACAAGAATATTAATGCTTTTTCAATATCATTTAATTCACTAATAGCACTATAAAGAAGTTTTAATTGTTCTTCTTCTTCATAATTGTATTCTTCTTGTCTAACTTTATGAAAACTACTATCAAATTCAATAGTGCTAACTGTTTTTTTCTTCTTTCTATATAAAGTAATAGCAGTATTCAAACCAACTCGATACGCCCATGTTGTAAATTTTGAGTCTCCTCTAAATTTAGGAAATGCTTTCCATAATTGAATCGTAATTTCCTGAAACAAATCATTATGCGCATCCTCATCAGTAGTATATAACCGACAAATTTTGTGGATTATATTCTGATTTTCCTGCAACTGTTTTACAAAAATTTCTTCCGATGTTGGATTCATAGAACTATAAGTAGCCATTTCCTGCTATTCGTTACAATTTTTTGAAATCATTTTGTATTTTTTCTAATAAGCACAAGAACTTCCTAAGGTCGTTTTGTCCTTTTAACAAAAATAAGAAAAGGATTTCAAAAAGATTTTCACTACTATCAGGGCTTGGATTTCAATGTCAATATCAAAAATCAATGTCAACATCAAAACATTTCTAATTTCAAAGATTTCTTAAATTTTTTTAATGTCTATGTTCCAAGAAAAAAACCAACTTCAACTTCAATTTCAATCACAAAAGCAATTTTAAAGATTTCTCAAATTTCTTTAATCCGTGTTCCAAAAAAAAAATCTATTTCAAAAATCAAATCGTTTAAAATTACGATATTGACACATTATAAAAATGCCACATTAATTTACTATCTTTGAAGGACAAAATGGATCTTAAAAAATGAATATACCTCGTAGTAGTTTTCCTAGAATTGTAATTATAGGAGGAGGATTTGCAGGCATCGCTTTAGCCAAAAAACTAAGAAATAAAAAAGTGCAAGTGGTATTATTAGACAAACACAATTACCACAATTTCCAACCTTTAATGTATCAAGTAGCCACAGGCGGTTTAGAACCCGATTCTATTGCGTATCCTATTCGTAAAGTGGTGCAAGAACACAAAGATTTTTACTTTCGTTTAGCCGACGTAAAAGAAATTGATTCCAATAATAATAAAATTATAGCCGATATAGGTGAATTAAAATACGATTACTTGGTACTTGCTACGGGTTCAAAAACAAACTTTTTTGGTAACAAAGAAATGGAACGCAATTGCATGGCCATGAAAACCATTCCGCAATCGTTAAATATTCGTAGTCTTATTTTAGAAAACTTTGAACAAGCATTACTAACAAATGATATTGATGAAAGACATAGTTTAATGAACTTTGTTTTAGTGGGTGGTGGACCAACAGGAGTAGAGCTTGCTGGTGCTTTAGCAGAAATGAAAAAAGCCATTTTACCCAAAGATTATCCTGATTTAGACATTCGAAAAATGGAAATCAATCTTATTCAAAGTGGAGATCGCATTTTAAATACCATGAGTGAAAATGCTTCTCAAAAAGCTGAAGAGTTCTTAATTAAGTTGGGGGTAAGTGTCTGGAAAAATGTTCGTGTGACAGGTTACGACGGTAGAATGGTTACCACAAGTTCCGATTTATCATTTGATAGTGCTACTGTAATTTGGACTGCTGGCGTACAAGGTGCTTTGGTTAACGGTCTTAATGTACATTCTTTAATTGCTAGAGCTGATCGCGTTAAAGTTAATGCGTACAATCAAGTAGAAGGTTATGATAATATTTTTGCGATAGGTGATATTGCTTCCATGTCTTTAGAAGAGTATCCTCAAGGGCATCCTATGATGGCACAACCTGCCATTCAGCAAGGCAAACATTTATCTGATAATTTAGCACGTTTGTTAGAGAAAAAGGAAATGAAACCTTTTGTATATAAAGACAAAGGCTCCATGGCAACTATTGGTCGTAATAAAGCGGTTGTCGATTTACCACATTATCATTTTTCGGGTGTTTTTGCTTGGTTTGTTTGGATGTTTGTACACCTTTTTTCTCTAATTGGTTTTAAGAATAAAGCGGTAGTCTTTTTAAATTGGGTGTATAATTATATTCGTTTTGACAGAGAAGCCCGATTGATTATTAGACCTTATAAAAAGAAACAAATAGCCACTTTTACTACTGATGAGATTTAGTTCATTTAATAAAAAACAGATGAAATTTAAAAGTATATTTTTTACTATTGGTTTAATGCTATTACTTTCTTGTAAAGAAAAGAATATTAATCAGAATGCAATTTCTCAAGGAATATATGTAGAAAATAAGGAAGATACTATTGTTTCATCAAACAACAGTATTGTTACAGAAGATAAAAGTTTAATAGAGTTGTTAAAAGAGGGTATTTCTAATTCAAACCTCTATACTGTACTAGAGCCATTTAAACCGATAAAAAGTAATATTGAATTAAAAGAAACCAATCAACAAACCCTTAGTAGGTTCCATTTTGCAAAAGATGAGAAAACCAACAATTATTTTGAAGTTATTGACTATTATGGAATTTATCAAGTTTACCAAATCGATAATATAGAAGCAAATAGTAAGCACTTGTTTGTTTTTAGATCAGAAGGTTCTTTGCGAGACCCTTATTTAGATTGCTTTATTTATGATAGTCAGAAAAAAGAATATTATTTAAAATGGCAATTTAACAGAGACATAGACATCATTTTGTTTAAAAATAAATATGAATTTTTATCTGTATCTAGAGATTTTGAAAATTGGAAATTGAAAGGAATCACTTTCTTTACTTTTAAAAATAAGTATTTGCATGAAGGTAAAAGTATTGCAATAAATTATTCTAATTATACT
>NZ_LR733610.1 GCF_902506265.1 Flavobacterium sp. 9AF
CAGCTAAAAGTGTATCCTTAGATTGATCTTCAAAATAAAAATCACTAACAATTATTTTTTTAGGTAAACCAATTTCAATTTTACCAATTTCAACTTTAGTCTTTATTTTATTTTCTACATAAGAAACAACTTTATCCTTAACCAAATTTTGTACAAAAGGAATTTGTATAGCTAGGATTAAAATCAGAATAAGTCCAAAAACTGAACCTATTACCCACAGTACTATTTTAGCAATTTTTTTTAACTTGATTTTCAAAATCAAAAAGTATAATTTATTCCAATTCCTTGATATCCTAAACCTATCTCAGGTGTAATTTTTAGATCATTTAGTTTTCTTTTGTGTAGTTTGGGAACTAAAATACCACTTGTTGCACCTAATATATAGCCTAAAGCAGCATCTGATAGAAAATGATTACCACCCTTAACTCGATAATAAGCTACTGCAGCAGGTAGAATCGCTGCACCAGCCCAAATATAAGGTTTTGCTTTGGAATCTGGATAAAAATCGGAATAAACTTGTGCAGCAAAAAATGTGGATGCAGCAGCTGCTGCTACATGACCACTAAAAAATGATCTCTGATTGTTGCTTTCTAGCCTTTCGCTTAAACTTAAATCGGTATTATATACTTTGGGTCTTGATTTCTCAATTACTGCCGAGGAAATAGTAAAAACAGCCAAAGGGATTCCAACAGCTTCAACATACATAACAGACAATTGTCCCGAATGTTCTCTAGTATCTTTATTTAATGCAAATAGAAAAGGAATTGCTAAAGATGTATATAAAGGAATATCACTTGCAGATGATGCTTTTTCATCATAATATCCTGCTGACCATTTATCTACAAACCAAATATCATTTGAATTCAATTGATTTAATTTCTCTTGCGAAAGTGGTTCTTTATTCTTTATTAATGATAAACCTAAAGCGTTAACACCAGCTGTTCCTACAATTATTGAACCATCTGTTAGCCAATCTGTATTATAAGGTGAATCATTTTGTGCTAGACCTATTGTTACCAGCAATATATTTAATAGGGTATATATCTTTTTCATATTTTCATAATTTTAATTCTTACCCAGCAAAGTAACATTACAATTGAGTTTTCTATTTTATATAATACATTGTAAAATTTATATAATTTAAATATTGTTATTCATTGAAATAGTAATTATATAAAGGATTAGGAGAAACGTATAACATTTTTAAAAGGCATGCAGACTAATTTTACTTCATTAAAAAAAATAATTATGAAGCTCAAATTATTACTCGGCTTTTTCTTAACAGGTTATCTATTCACTTATTCACAATTTGATACAGATGCTATTCATTTAAACATTACGCATATTCCTAACTCTAATTTGAAAAATGCAGATGCAAGAGCTGATTTAACGGAAGTTGATTTTCAAAGTTTTACACCCACGATTCGAATTGGTAAAAACACAAAATTGAATAGTATTATCAATTATAGACTTTATGATTATAATTTTGACTCTCTAAATCCTGAGTCTGATAATTATCCTGATAACTTGCATCATTTTAAATATACGTTATTGGTTAGACAAAAAATAAACGAACGTTGGAATGCATATATTGCGCCTAGGTTGAATATTAGAACTGATTTTAAAAGTAATTTTACCTATCGTGATTTATTTCCAGCTCTTACAGCTATGTTTGTAAAAGATGTGGTTCGAAATCCGCATTATAAATACGGTATTGGAATTAATTTCAATAATAATAATGGTAAATTTAGAGTCTTGCCAACCGCTTATTTTCAATATCAAAAGGACAATATGAAAATTAGTGCCTTCATTCCTTCAAAAGCTTCCATTACATTTGCCAATGAAAAATATGCCTATGGTTTTGGATATCATTCTGAAAGTAATATAACCCACTTAAATTTATCGGATGATCCTGCTGTTAATCCCAATAATATTACGTATCTTAGAAATATGAATGTTTTTGTGTATCCTTCTTATTCAAGAAACTTAGGTTCCAATATTTGGGTTACCCTAAATGCAGGAATTACGATTTTAAGATTGTATGAACAATACAATAGTAATTTCGATGATATTTCGGATTATTATAATGATTCTTTTAAACCGAATGCTTATTTTAGTATTGGATTTAGTTACAAAGTAGATGATAACAAAAAGTAAAAATGATTATTAAAGAAAACATAGTTTTATCTCCTTATGATGTGGAATTTTCCATTGCACCTTTTATTGATGCTTTTACATTTCCGAAAAACCCAGAATTAAAGGATTATTACAAAAAAATGTTTTCTAAAATTGAAGATGTATTAGTAAAAGAAAAAGAGATTACAGAAATTATAAGTGACAACGCTTCATTATTTGATGATTTTTTTTCAATCCTAATACCAGAGCACATTTCTAAAAACGAGTACAAATCAGTTGTACTACCTTTTAAAAATACAATCTTGTTTCGAAGTGAGAAATTAAATGAAATTGATTGCTCCGTTAAAGAAAGTATTCAGTTTTTTGATGCCTCACCAGGAACCGTTTACAAATTGCAGGCAATGATTCTCTTAAATTCTATAGTGGAGAATAAAATCGTTCTTGACAATAAAATAACTTTTGAATTTAAGGATACCAAAGGGGTTTATAAAACGTTCTTTATTTCTAATAGGAATGATTTTTTAAAAATTTATCCTAAAGAAAAGGCCAATTATCCGACAATACAACAAATCGATCAATTGTTGAACGACTTAGACAACCTTGATTTATGGAAAGAAATTTTTCCAGAAGGTGGTTGGAAAGTAGAAGGGTTTTGTATTTTAACTATGATCGAAAATACACTTGAAAATGCGGTTTCTCAATTGAAAACCAATTTATTGAGTTCTCAAAGTGATACCTTAGTAAATGACGAAAGTTTTAAAAAAATTTTCAGATCTATTTTTGACATTCCAGATTTAAAAATTGGTATAACGGTATACGATAGCGAAGAAAATGCTTTGATAAAAACACGATACAATGATGTAGAGATTGATAGTTTTATTTTAAATGATAAAAAGAGTAAAACCATAACTGAGTTTAAAAATGATTCCTTATTAAAGAACAGTATTCTAAAAAGAGAACCCATTTTTATTCAAAATATAGAGCAATATAGTATTTCAAATTCTAATTCCGTATTGTTAAAAGTATTATTGGAACAAAACATTCAAAGTGTGATTATTGCTCCCATTGCTAGTAGAAAAGGAATTATTGGTACTATAGAATTGGTCTCTGAAACCAAATATGCCATCAATAAGAAGAGCTTGAGTCGATTAAAATTAATTTTACCGATTATAACCAATACTTTAGAGCGTTCGTTAGAAGCTACTGCCAACCGAATTGATGCCATTATTCAAAATGAGTACACTTCCATTCATTCAAGTGTGTATTGGAAATTTAAACAAGGTGTGAAAGATTTTTTGAATTCTGATAAAAAACTTGAAGAATATACGTTTAAAGACATTGTGTTTAAAGACGTTTTTGCATTATTTGGTCAAATAGATATTAAAAATTCGTCACATAATAGACAACTAGCAACTATTGAAGATATTAGAAATCAATTGCAACTTTTAATCAACTTGTTTCAATCTATTATTACTGAGAACAAAATTTTAATTGCAGATCAAATTCTTTTTGAATTGGATAAATTTTCTGTTGAGTTTGAAAATAATTTTGATACCACTTCTGAAGGGACATTTAAATTATATGTTGAGAACGAAGTACATCCTGTTCTGCAAACCATGGTGTTTTCAGAAAGTATAACTGAAAAAGTAAAGGCCTATTTTGAAAAATTAGACCCAAAACTGAATATCATTTATGACAATAGAAAAGCGTATGATGAATCGGTTGCTTTATTGAATAAAAAGATGTCTTCTTATTTAGATGAATGTCAATTAGAAGCACAAAAAATATTTCCTCATTATTATGAACGATATGCAACGGATGGTATTGAACACAATATGTACATTGGTGCTTCCATTAATCCTAGAATAGAATTCAGTCCGCTATTCTTTAATAATTTAAAATTATGGCAATTAAAATCATTGTGTGAGACCGTTTATAATTTTCAAAAATGGAAACATATATTAGATTTTCCTTTGGAAGTAACAACTTTAATATTAGCATTTAGTTCTCCATTAACCATTCGTTTTAGAATGGATGAGAAATTATTTGATGTAGATGGATCTTATAATGCGCGTTATGAGGTTGTTAAAAAAAGAATTGATAAATCACACATTAAAAATTCAGAAGAACGTATCACACAAGAAAACAAAATTACCATTGTATATGCTCAAAATTCTGAAAAAATAGAGTATATGAAATACTTAAAATATCTTATAGCGAAAGGCTTACTCGAAGAGGAAATTGAAAAATTTGATGTTGAAGAACTACAAAGTATTTCAGGATTAAAGGCTTTACGAGTTACCATTAAACCTATTCCAAATCAAGAATGTTGATAGGCATATAAAAAAGTAAGTACAGAAACGACAATTCCCACCATGAAAATATTATAAGTAATTCTCAATAATTTATATTTTCGGTCTAAAATGATTCCTAAATAGTGTAAATCTTTCGTAAGAGAATTATATAAATAATCGTTGTCTAACATCATTTTGTTAATTTCATCTTCATAATCTTGATAGGGAACTTTATAAAAGTTTCCAAAAAACAATAGATTTACCTTTTTGTTTAAAATGTCTTCTTTGGTGAATTCGGTTGAAGTTACTTTAGGACGAGTGGCTAAAATAGCAAATACAATCGAAACCACACTAAAAAATAAAAGTACAAATGTAGGTAATGTGAGGTAGATGTTTCCAGGACTATCTAATTTAGGAATCAATACCGATAAGGCTACTGAAATAATAACAGCATTAACCGAAAGTAAAATATTAGCCTTACTATCAGCAATATCACTTAATCGAGTATGATTATTAATTGTAACTCTAAATAAAGTTTCTACACCACGCCCTAATTTTTTTTTCTTTTTCTTTTTTTTCTTTTTTGGGGTTACAACAAGATCTTCATTTTTTTCCATTGCTCTTTTTTCTATTCTTTTATCTTCCAAAATTTGTATGTTTCTTTGTTTGATGGGTTCCCAATTTTCCTTAGCGTAATCTGTGTAAAATTGATGTTTTTCTTTTAAAAACGAAATGTTTTCATTCAGCCATTCCTTCTCTGAAAAAGTTGCTACATCACAGAGTTTCCATTCGGTGCGTAATTCTTCTAAAAAGGAAAAATAAGCATCACTACCCACATGGTAATAATCAGAATCACACATTATTTTTTCTAAAATGGTTTTGGGTTCATGATTAAAAACAGTAGCCATAATTAAATTACTAACCGAATCAATCGTGTTTTGATCTATCTCATTTGAAAGTAAAAAGTTAGTAGCAATTTTTACACTTTCTCCTTCATGTCCATCTTTACATTTAATATAGCCTGTATCATGAAACCATGCAGCCAATTGCAAGATCTCAATATCTTTTTCAGAAATCTGTTCCTGCTGACCAATTTCTTCAACGGCATTAACCACATTTTTAGTATGCGTTACATCATGGTATTTATATTTAAATTCTAATACATTTTTAAATAATTCTGTAACGTATAGTTCCGCTTTTTTTACTAATTTCATCCATTAAAATTATACTACTAAATTATGAAATTTAATTACTTTAGAAAGCTTTTTTTTGTAAAAATAATTTGTGTTTTGGCTTTATTAGGCTTTCTGAACTCTTGTGCTACTTATTCTGTTCAAACGGGTAAAAATATTAAAAATCCAATTGCGCCTATTGAGGTTGAAGCTCAAGAAGTGGATCATACTTTTTATTTAGTTGGTGATGCTGGAAATGCTGATGCCATAAATTCTAAGCAAGCTTTATTGCCATTAGAAAGTAAATTAGAAAAAGCCTCTAAAAACAGTATTTTAATGTATTTAGGCGATAATGTTTATCCTGTAGGAATGTCCGGTGATAAAGATACAGAAGAATATAAAACTGCTGAAAAAATCTTAGAAAACCAATTAAAAATTACTAAAAATTTTAAAGGTAAAACAATTGTAATTCCTGGAAATCACGATTGGTATAGTGGCTTGAAAGGTTTGAATAATCAAGAAGATTTTGTTATTTCCTACTTAAAAGATAAGGAATCTTTTTCACCACGAAAAGGATGTGCTATTGAGGATTTCGAAATTAATGATAATATTACTTTGATTACGATTAATAGTCAGTGGTATTTAGAAGATTGGAATAAAAACCCTACGATTAACGATGATTGTAATATAAAGAGCAGAGAAGAGTTTTTTGCCGAATTTGAAAGCCTTTTAAATAAAAATCAAGATAAAACTGTTGTGGTTGCGATGCATCATCCTTTGTTTACCAATGGAGTTCATGGTGGACATTTTGGAGTGCGAAAAATGTTATTGTCGGCTGAAAATTCATTTCCCGTACCTTTATTAGGAACTTTATATAATTTATTAAGAAAAACTTCTGGAATTAGTTCGCAAGATGTTTTAAATAAAGATTACACCGCTTTGTCCAAACGCATCCAAACGTTAATTCAAAAAAATGAAAATATTATAGTAGTTTCTGGTCACGAACACAGTTTAGAATATATTGAGAAGAATGGTGTCAAGCAAATTGTTAGTGGTTCTGGAACCAAAACAAATGCAGCAAGAGCCATCTACCCAAACGATTTCTCTTACGGAAAAAATGGTTTTGCCACTTTAGAAATCTTAAAAACAGGAGAAGGAATTCTAACATTTTATGGAAAAGAAAATGATAAAGAAATTGTACTCTATAAACAATCTATTTTAAAACCAGTTAATACGGAAACGAAAGACTATCCTAATACATTTCCAGCATACAAAGAGGCAACAGTGTACAAACCCGAACAAACTAAAAAATCGGGTTTTTATAATTTTTTATGGGGCAAACATTACCGCAATTATTATGGATTACCCATTACGGCAAAAGTAGCCACTATTGATACTCTTTTTGGAGGTTTAAAAATTGATAGAGAAGGAGGAGGACAACAATCAAATTCTTTACGCGTAATTGATGCCAAGAAACAAGAATATGTTTTACGTGCTGTGAAGAAAAATGCAACTCGTTTTTTTCAAGCAGCTGTATTTACTGATCAATATGTACAAGACGATTTGAAAGATACGTATGTAGAAATTTTTTTAATGGATTTTTTCACAACCGGACATCCTTTTACTTCTTTCATAATTGATGATCTTTCAAAGAATATAGGTATTTATCATGCCAATCCAAAGTTGTATTACATACCCAAACACGATGCTTTAGGTAAGTTTAATTCTAGTTTTGGTGATGAATTGTACATGGTTCAAGAAAGAGAATCGGATAGTCAATTGGATGAATCTTCCTTTGGGAAACCAGATGATATTGTTGGAACCGATGATTTATTTAAAAAATTGAGAAAAGATGAAAAATACCAAGTGGATGAAAAAGCATTTATTAGAGCCCGACTTTTAGATATACTTTTAGGAGATTGGGACCGACATGCAGATCAATGGAAATGGTCGGAATTTAAAAAAGGGGATAATGTCATTTATAAACCCATTCCAAAAGATAGAGATCAAGCCTTTCCTAAATATGGAGGCGTTTTAATGAGCTTAATTCTTAATCTTCCTGAATTTAGAAAAATGCAATCTTATGATTCAGAAATTCAAAATTTAAAATGGTTGAATCATGTAGGTTATCAATTGGATATTGCTTTTTTACAATCGAACAAAAAAGAAGATTGGGAAAAACAAGCGATTTTTATTCAAGAAAATTTAACCGATGTGGTTATTGACAATGCCTTTTTACAATTACCAAAAGAGGTACAAGATGCAACAAGCGACAAACTAAAAGCCGATTTAAAATTGAGAAGAGATTATTTAAAAGAATATGCAATTCAATATCATAAATTATTAGAAAAGAGAGCAATTATTGTGGGTACAGATAAAAAAGAAGATTTTTATATCAAAAAAATTAGTCCCAATGAAATTGAAGTTTCTCAGATTAGAAATAAGAAAGATAGTGAAGAACAATTTATCATGAAACGTACGTTCACCTCTAAAAATACCAAAGAAATTTGGATTTATGGTTTAGATGATGATGATAAGTTTATAGTTGAAGGAGACTTTAGGTCTAAAATTCATGTGAAGCTTATTGGTGGTCAGAATAATGACGTTTATAAAATAGAAAACGGTCATAATGTGAAGATTTATGATTATAAGACTAAGGACAATACTTTTGAAATTGATGGAAAAACCAATAAACGCTTGAGTGATGATTATGAAATGAATGTGTACACTTACAGAAAAGCCAAATACAATTCTTTTTCTGTTATTCCAGGAGGTGGATTTAATCCGGATGATGGTGTGAAATTAGGAGTAATTATGAATTATATTCACAATGGTTTTAGACAAAATCCGTATACGAGTAAGCATACTATAACGCCTAATTATTTTTTCGCAACCAACGGTTTTGAAGTAAAATATAAAGGTCATTTCCCAAAATTAGTAGGTCAACTCGATTTTAATATTGATGCTAAAATTACGAGTCCAAATTTTACCATTAATTATTTTGGATATGGCAATGAATCGGTCTATAATGATTTAGATGAAGATATAGAATTTGATTATAACCGAGTTAAATTAAGAAATTTCAATTTTTATCCTTCTTTAAATAGAGTGGGAAAAAAAGGAAGTTTGGTAAGTTGGCAATTAGGATTTGAAGATTTAGAAGTTGAAAAGACAACCAATCGTTTTATAAGTGAACCCAATGTGGTAGCAGAACGCGTGTTTACGCACCAACAATATACTAGTACTAAATTAAGTTATGGTTTTGAAAACTATGATGTTGTTTCCTTACCCACTTATGGTATGGGGTTTTTACTATCAGCAGAATGGAAGTCTAATATGAACGATATTAATAGAAACTTTTTTACTTTAGAAAGCAAATTTAACTTTTCTCATAAAATAACAACTAATGGCAATTTAGTATTTGAAACCTTACTTAGAGGGAAAATAATTACAAACGACAATTTTGATTTTTATCATGCTGCAGCTATTGGAGGTAATAATGGGATACGAGGACTTAGAAATGAGCGATTTATTGGTCAAAAATCATTTTATGAAACTTCAGATGTGCGATTAACATTAGGAAGTATCAAACGCAGTTTTGTTCCAATGAAATACGGAGTTATTGGGGGATTTGATTATGGAAGAGTTTGGACCAATAATGATACATCAAATACGTGGCATACTTCTTACGGTGGTGGATTATGGTTAAATGGAGTAAATATGATTACCGCTAAATTAGGTTATTTTAAAAATCCAAATGATAAAGCAAGGGTAACTTTTGCATTGCAATTAGGCTTTTAGAATTGTTAATACACTCAATATTAAACCAGAACATGCTGTTGTAAGTTCTGGTTTTTTGTATCTAATTATTCCAAGTACTTATTGAATATTAAGTTAATATTAAATAAATAATTATTATTTTATCAATAGTATTAAAACTAAAAATGGAGTACTTAACGTTTTTCAAGTAATAGTAGACTATCATTCTTTATGGCTTAATAAAATAATATTTTAGAAACTTTTGAATAGTTGGATAAATAGTCAAATTAAAATTAAAGGCAATCAATAAGTTTTAAATTAGTGTTTAAAAAGTTGTTAGTTCTTTTTTAAACAAAAAAAACTGTCTTTATAAGACAGTCCTTTGAAAAAAAACAATTTAAACTTTATTCTTGAATTTTATATTCGTAAATTTTACCACCTACTTTTTTTGTTTTTTCGTCCGATATAAGTAAGATGTCATTATCTTTAAAAGCAACACCTTCACGTTGCGTAAAAGAATTAAACTGCACCTCTTTTAAGCTCCCTTTAGTGAAATTGTCTTCCACAAAGTCAGAAAAAATCCACATTCTTTTGTTACTTAATAAAACTACTTTATCTTCATCTGGACTAATAGCTGCATCTGTTATTGCACAGGTAGTAAACTTATCACAAGTAACATATTTATTCAATAAAATGGCTTTTTGTTCACCTATTTCATTAGGAATTTTATATATATGAGCCGTGCCATCAAAATTTTTGCTTCTGTTTTTAGTAAACAAATAGAAATAACCATCTTTATATAAGAAAGATTCACAGTCGTAAAATAACTCATCTTTTTTTGGAGGAAAATCTTCTTGATCCTCATAATAGAATTCTATTTTTTGAATAGAATCAATAATGTCTTTTTTTAAATCCGCACGATTGATTTTATAAATGGCTAAATTTTTTCTTTTATTGTTGTTGTTACCAAAATCTCCAATATATACATTGCCTTCTTCATCGGAAGTTAAAGCTTCCCAATCGTGATTTTTAACACCATTAATCTTCACTTCGCGAAGTAATTTCCCGTCTGTAGCTACTTGATACAATTTATCAGGATTGCCACTATCTTGAATGACCCAGAGCGTATCATTCACATAAGTCATTCCAGAAACTTCATCTAATTTATCTGAAAATTCTTGTACTTCAGTTACATCAATTTGTTTGATATCTGAATCTAAAGAGATACAGGAGTAGTAGAATACACTAGAAAACAAGAATGAGGCGAATATGAGGTACTTTTTCATTTTAATTTATTTTAGTTGATAATAATTTTTAAAAGTAAGTATTATTTTTCAAGCATTTTTACTTCTACGATATCCGAAGGAAGACCAAAACCTTTATTTAATAGTGATTTAAATACTTTTAGCATTAAATTGCTTTTTAATTTTGCACCAGGAGCTTTGATATCATTAGTCATGTACCAATAAGATACTCTAACATTTACCGTACTAGTAGCTAATTCATCTATAACGGCATAGGGTTCAGGATTTTTTAATACTCCAGGTTCATTTTGTAAAATTGTCTCTATCATTTGAAGTGCTTCCTCTGTGTTGTCATTATAGTCTAAGCCTATTATAAATTCGTTTCTTAATAGATTATCTAAAGTATAATTAACTAAACCGTTTTTTGCAATTAATCCATTAGGTATAAAAACTTCTTTACCATCTAATGTTTTTATTAAAGTTTCCCGTAAAGACATGTTTATTACTTTACCTTTATGACCATCTATTTCTATTAAATCTCCAATTCTAAAAGGTCTTTTAAAGGCCATTATAATACCAGATAAGAAATTTTCTCCAATATCTTTTAAAGCAAATCCTATAATAAAAGTAGTAATTCCTGCTCCAGCTAAAATTTTATCTGTAATTTCACCTAAACCTAAAATGCTCAAGGAAATAATAAGTAAAAAAATGGTAAGTACCAAGGCTATAACATTCACCAAAAAATCACTCACTAATGGATCTTTAGATTTTTTATCAATCATTGAAAATGCTATTTTTTTCAGTTTTCTAATAATAAAGAGACCAAGAATAAAAATGCCTATAGCAAACAAAATAGCTGGCAATGATTCGTAAAAATTATTCCAACTTTCTCTTAGTATTTGATTGATATTTTCTATTTGATTTGTCATAGTTTGTTTTTTCTGAAGTGTAATTATGATTGTAATATTTTTTCTTTTCTAATTTTTTTCCAAATTTTCAATCGATTTTTAGATTTACTTGAAAAATATTTTTCGTCTGCCTGACCTAATAAGAATCCAATAGCTTTAAATTTCACTGAATTGTCAAAAATAACTTTTAACGATGCTGTAATAGGTAAGGCTAAAATCATTCCGGGTATTCCCCAAAGCATAGAAAATAACAAGATGACCAAAATAGATACAAAGGAATTTAAAGATACTTTTGAACCTGTTATTTTAGGCGTTATAAAATTTCCTTCAATAAATTGAATAAAACCAAAAATAGCGATAACACCTACAGCATACCAATAGGAATCTTTGGTTGCTAAAGCTACCAGAGCAGGTAACATGGATCCGATGATAATTCCTACATAAGGTACTAAGAGCAATAAAGCACAAAGAAAACCAAAGAAAAAGGGATAATCTATTCCTAAAGCTAATAAACCTAAACTATTTAGTAACCCTACAATTCCCATTACACTTACTAATCCTACTAAGTAATTTTGTTGTACTTTATATAATTCGGTTAATATAAATCGAATGCTTTTCTTGGTACTTACTTTAGCAGTAGCTTTGTATAGAAAACTAATAAGAAAACTACGATATAAAAGAAGAAAAAACATATAAAGAGGGGTAAACAAGAAATCGCTTATTATTGTACCCGATTGGGTTATAAAATCGATAATTTTATTTGAATTTTTCTTTACGATTTCTTTAACTTCTAAATTTTCTGCACCCACAATATCTTCACTTTCAATACCCGTTGTATTTTCTGTTTCTTGTATTAAAATATGTGTTTTTTCAACTATTTTTTTGTAATAAGTATCACTCTGATCCATAATGTCTTGAAACTGAATTCCAATAGCTACAAAAATGAAAAATATAATTGCACTAAATATTAATATCGCAATTAGTATAGACACAATACGATTGAAACAAAGTCGTGTTTCAAAAAATTTAACTATAGGATATACTAGTACACTTAAAAGTATTGCAAATAAAATAGGTATAAGAAAATCTTGCAATATATACGCTATGAATACGATTAATATAAATGCAAAAAGATCTTTAACGATATGGTTTTTGTGAGTAACGGTATTCATTTTTTTTTGGTATAAAAAAACTGCCTATAAATTATTAATTGCATAGAAACAGATTAATAGGTTCATAGACAGTAAAAATTATTTATTTTTATTATAGTTCATCAATCCACTTTTTGATCTCTTCTTTAGATTTTCCAACTTTTTGTTGAATTTTTCCATAAAGCTCATCTTCTTTACCTTCTTCATAAAGTAAATCATCATCAGTTAAATCGGCATATTTTTGTTTTAATTTACCTTTAACTTCGTTCCAGTTTCCTTTTAATTCTGTAGTGTTCATAATGTTTGTATTTAAAAAATTAATATTTGATTTTCAGTTTATTTATTTGTTTGTATGTTTAGCTTAGATATTTTCTTAATATCCAAGATTTAGATTCATGATCTTGTAAAATACCGGTTAAAAAATCTGCCGTGCCAGCATCTTTAACATCTTCCGCATTTTCAATAAATTTTCTTAATTGCACAATAATTTTTTCATGATCGTCTAATAATTCTTCCAGCATTTGATTTTGGTTAACATATTTCGACTCTTCTTTTAAAATTGAATTTTCTATAAATTCTTTCATCGTGCCAATAGTTTTTCCGCCTAGTTTACTAATTCTTTCTGCCACTTCATCAATAGTTTTTTCTAATTTATTGTATTGATTTTCGAAAAGTTTATGTAATTCCATGAAACTATTTCCAGTTACATTCCAATGAAATTTTCTACTTTTTACATACAATACCATTTCATTAGATAAAACAACAGTTAAGTCTTTAATACTTTTTGATAAGTCTTTTTTATCGATTCCGATTTGTGGCGCTAACATTGTTTCCATGATATTTTATTTATTTGGTTTTTTATTTATCTGATACAAATTTAGCAGTCTTTAATTAGGTGTTCCTTACATGATTTTTTACAATACTTATATAATTTAAAGAACTAAGATTATCTGATTATAAATGAGGGTTTTCAGCATATATTTCAACGATTTCTTCTATATTCCCTTGAATAGGTTCTTCATTTTTAATAGCCTTAATCCAGGATGAAACTAGAATTTCACTGGTGGCTGAACAAGCTTGTAATCCATAAGAGTAAGGTCTTAGTCCTGTTAAGTGTGTAAAAGATATATCATGAATGTTAGTTATGGGTTGATTGTTTTTATCTAAAATTGTATAGCTACTGTCAACATTGATACCTGGAAAAATATAGTAATGATTTTGATGCCTATAAGTGATGTTTTTCTCTTCATGAGCATCATTATTTTTAACATATGCATTATAATTTGAAAAAGGTATTTTAGGACTAACCACATAAGAATTTTTTATTAGGCTAGGAAAAGGGTAGTTGTCAACAGTTACAGGCGGTTGACCACTACAATTTATAAACATTTGGTATTCTAAAATATGTTCTTTTTCATTATGAGTGACTTTAATTTTAGTCTTATTATTAGTTGTTTCATCTAAAAGAGTCACATATCCTTTTATGATTTCAATTTTATTTGCATCGTGTAGTGCTAAAAGAATTCTTGCAGAAGGTATAGGCATAGCAGCAATAACATTCATTAAAAAAGGCATAATGTTTTGATGGAATAAAAGATGATCTTCCGCAGGCAAAAGTTCTGCATGAAAATTAAGTGTGTACATTAAATCATCTATAACTTCTTTCCAATGAATTGGTTTTTTATTTTCAATCGATTTTTTAGAATCTTTCATCTCCAATCGCATTCCTTCAAATGCATTTTCATATTCGTGTCGTTTGCTCATATCATTAACAAAATCCTTAATAGTATATTTGGAATCTTGTAACTTATTTGCCATTTCAAAGAGATTGTCTTTTTTAAAAGCTTCAATCAAAGGCTTCAAACAACATTTATTAAAATAATTTTCAATACGTAAAAAACCATTTCGATCAAAACAATCATAAATATCTTCTTTGCTAAAATGTCTGTAGATTTGTCGAATAGGTTTTTCTTGTTCATATTGTAAATGTGGAAGCCATCCATTAACAGAATGCATTACAATTTTAAAATTTTCTGCACCTTTATTACTTATGTATTTCAGATTTCCATTTTTATCTTCAATGAAATTACCGTGACGCCTAGATAATGAAGAAACTACATCAAATGCGCTTAATGAAGCTCCAAGAGTACCAATTGTATAATTATGAAATGTATTTTCTTTTGGTAGTATTTTCTTTATTGGCCAAGGAGATGCATAATAACCTTGTAAAATATTATCTTTTTCATTCCAAATATGCCCCGTAGCAACTATAACTTTATTAAAAACAAGTTCTTCATTATGATTAGTAATTAAAGTAGCCTTTTTATTTTCATTATCATATAGGATGTCTATTACTTCTGTGTGCGGTAACTCGTTAACAGTTATATTTTCAAATTTAATATTGGATAGTATAGTTTGATATTGATTTTGTAAATATTGCCCTAAAGCTAATCGATTATAAACTTCAGATTTGCTAATCATTTCCTTTTTAATGCCTAGTTTATTTAAACTTTTTTGATTTTGTTGCAATAACCATTCTTCGAATGTAATTTGCAATTTTGGTAGTTCTTCAGAAGATATATTGGAAAGATTATATAAATCTGTTGTTTCAGGATTATATGGCATACCCATTCCTAAAATGTAGCTTTTTTCAAATATTGAAATGGTAAGAATTTCTTTTTTTAATACCTCAATATTGTCTAAAATATGTTTTAATAGATAAATGGAAGTTGCTCCACTTCCTATAATGGCAAGGTTTTTCATAGTGATTGATTTTATGCAACTAAAATATAATGGGAAGACCAGATATGTTTTATAATATTTTTCTCGTTGTTTATAAAATTTCATTTTATTTTTTATTGATATTCAATAACTAATAATTAAAATTATGTAACTTTTCTACTTACTCTTAAAACTATATTTGATTTAAATTATACCTAATGAAAAAACCATTATTAGTTTTTAATGATAAAGGCATTTATTGTGCACCAGCAGATGTATATATTGATCCTTGGCGGCCTGTTAAAAATGCAATTATTACGCACGGACATGCAGATCATTCTAGATGGGGACATCAAAATTATATTACACATCATACCAATGTCCCTATTATAAAACATCGATTAGGTGTTATTCATGTTACAGGAAAAAATTGGAATGAAACCTTTGTAGTTAATAATGTGAAATTTTCTTTGCATCCAGCCGGACATATAATTGGTAGCTCCCAAGTACGCGTTGAATATAAAGGGGAAGTTTGGGTATTTACAGGTGATTACAAAACGGAAGATGATGGTATTGCAGTTCCTTATGAAGTTGTGAAATGTCATACCTTCATAACAGAATGTACTTTTGGATTACCAGTGTTTAAATGGACTCCTCAAACTGAAGTTATGCATAGTATTAACCAATGGTGGTCTGAAAATAAAGCTGAAGGAAAAACATCTATACTTTTTGGGTATTCTTTAGGTAAAGCCCAACGTTTATTGAAATATTTGGATACCAATATTGGTAAAATATATACCCATGGAGCTATTGAAAATATGAATAATGTGATTCGACCTATGGTAGAGTTGCCAGAAACCACTTTAATTACTAGAGAAACAAAAAAGGAAGCTATTTTAGGAAATCTTGTTTTAGCTCCACCAAGTGCTCATGGAACCACTTGGATTCGTAAAATGACTCCTTTTGTTACTGGAACGGCTAGTGGCTGGATGGCTTTTCGTGGGGCCAGAAGGAGAAGAGCAATAGACAAGGGATTTGTATTAAGTGATCATTGTGATTGGGATGGTTTATTAAGCAGTATTAAAGCTACGGGTGCAGAAAAAATAATTTGTACACATGGGTATACCGATATCTTTTCCAAATATTTAAGAGAGTTGGGGTATGATGCACGTACCGAAAAAACACAATATGAAGGAGAAAATGCAGAAATGAACAAAGAAGAGGATTTAGAAAAAGTAATCCCTTAAAAATTACAAAATGAGAAATTTTGCCAACTTAATTAAAACATTGGATAGTTCTAATAAAACGAATGTAAAAGTAGAGGCTTTAACAGCATATTTTAGAACGGCTTCTCCAGAAGATAAAGTTTGGACTATAGCTATTTTATCGCATCGTAGACCTGCAAGACCTGTTAATACTACTTTGTTACGACTTTGGGCAAATGAACTCGCTAACATTCCCATGTGGTTGTTTGAAGAAAGTTATCACATTGTGGGAGATTTAGCAGAAACCATTGCTTTAATTATACCTACTAATGAAGCACATTCTTCTAAAAGTTTGACAACTTATCTACAAGAAATTATAGCCTTAAAAAGTAAGCCTGAAGGAGAAAAGAAAGCCTATTTACAAGAAAATTGGTTGGCTTTAAATTATTACGAACGTTTTGTGTTCACTAAATTAATTACAGGTAGTTTCAGAATTGGAGTCAGTCAAAAATTAATGACCAAAGCCTTATCTAAAGCAGAAGGGATAGATGAAAACATTTTAGCCTATAAACTAATGGGAAATTGGAATCCTAATACCATTACGTTTCATGATTTAATTCTAGCAGAAAAGAATAGTGACTATATTTCAAAACCGTATCCTTTTTACTTGGCGTATCCTATAGAAGGTGAAATTGAAAGTTTGGGCAATCCAAAGGATTGGTATATGGAGCATAAATGGGATGGTATTCGTTCTCAAACTATTTTTAGAGAGGACCAAATTTTTATTTGGTCAAGAGGAGAAGAATTAGTGACCGATAAATATCCTGAATTTCATGATTTGATTGGTTTAATACCTAATGGAACTGTTATTGATGCCGAAATTTTAGCTTTTCCAGACAATCAAATTGGTACTTTTAACGATTTACAAACACGCATTGGTAGGAAAACAATATCAAATGCACTATTGAAAAAAACACCTGTTATATTAAAAGCCTACGATATATTAGAATGGAAAGGAAACGATCTTCGAAATTATCCTTACGAATACCGACGTGATGTATTAGAGAAATTATATCAAGCATTAGAAAATATAAAAGTGCCGTTTTATCTATCCGAACGAATAAAAATCAATTCGTGGGATGAGGTAACTGCAGAAAGAATGCAAGCTCGAGAAAAAAGAAGTGAAGGTTTAATGTTAAAAAGAAAAGATTCTACCTATCAAGTTGGAAGAAAGAAAGGAGATTGGTGGAAATGGAAATTAGAACCTTTAACCATCGATGCGGTTTTAACCTATGCTATGAGAGGAAGTGGAAGAAGAAGTACTCTTTTTACCGATTACACTTTTGCACTTTGGCAAGAAAATGAAGAAGGAGAAAAAGAATTGGTCACATTTGCTAAAGCCTATTCTGGTCTAACAGATGCAGAATTTAGAAAAGTAGATGATTTTATCAAGAAAAATACGATTGATAAATTCGGACCGGTAAGAAGTGTTACGCCTCAATTGGTATTTGAAATAGGATTTGAAGGTATTGCACTTTCTAAAAGACATAAAAGTGGTATCGCTACTCGTTTCCCCAGAATTTTAAGATGGCGTCAGGATAAGAAAATAGAAGAAGCAAATTCTATTGAAGATTTAAAAAGCATGATTATTTAAGTTATGAATAGAGCTGCCTTATATCACATTGCTGAAAATTGGTTCGAAGCACAAAACTGGAAACCTTTTGCGTTTCAAAAACAAACATGGAAAGCGTTCTTACAAGGTAAAAATGGCCTTTTGAATGCCCCAACAGGTAGCGGAAAAACATATGCACTTTGGTTTCCTATTATTTTAAATTATATCCAACAAGTTGAAAATGGCAAAATAAAAAAACAATCTGGATTGAAAGCCATTTGGATTACACCTTTGCGAGCACTTTCCACAGAAATCAAACAAGCTGCGGAACGTGTTATTACCGATTTAGGTGTTCCAATGACAGTTGGGATTCGTACAGGTGATACTTCAACAACAGAAAGAACCAAACAGAAAAATAAAATGCCAGATTTATTAATTACAACTCCAGAGAGTTTGCAATTGTTATTGGCATCAAAAAACTATGCTCAAACTTTTGCACAATGCACAGCTATTGTTATAGATGAATGGCACGAATTATTAGGTAGCAAAAGAGGTGTGCAAATGGAACTGGCTTTATCAAGATTAAAATCAATTTCTCAGAATATGCGAATTTGGGGAATTTCGGCAACCATTGGCAACTTAGAATTGGCACAAGAAGTGTTACTTGGAAAAGAAACGGATGCTTTTAAAAATTCTGTTTTAATTAAAGCAAATCTTCCAAAAAAAATAACCGTAAGATCCATACTTCCAAAAAAGATGGAAACCTATCCTTGGAGAGGTCATATGGGGTTGCATTTATTAGATGAGGTGGTACAAATCATTCGTAAAAGTAAAACAACCTTACTTTTTACCAATACACGTTCGCAATGCGAAATCTGGTTTCAAGCCCTATTAAATAATTATCCAGAATTTGCGGGGGAAATTGCCATGCATCATGGAAGTATTGCCAAAGAAACCCGAATTTGGGTAGAAAATGCTATTAAAAATGAAGAATTAAAGTTGGTAGTTTGTACTTCTAGTTTGGATTTAGGAGTAGACTTTGCCCCAGTTGAAACCATTATTCAAGTAGGTGGACCAAAAGGTGTCGCACGATTTTTACAAAGAGCAGGGAGAAGTGGTCACCAACCTGGAAAAGAAAGTGTTATTTATTTTTTAGCCACTCATGCTATGGAATTAATTGAAGCTTCAGCCTTAAAAAAAGCGGCTGCGGAAACTATTGTAGAAGACAGAATTCCCTATTTAAATTGCTATGATGTTTTAATTCAATATTTAAATACATTAGCAGTTGCGGACGGATTTTATCCTAATGAAATCTTCGAAGAGATAAAACAGACTTTTTGTTATCAAAACATTTCCGATGCAGAATGGCTTTGGGTTTTAAATTTTATAACCAAAGGAAGTCAAAGTTTGCAAGCTTATGATGAATTCAAAAAAGTAGAAATAGAGGCAAACGGTTTGTTTAAAATTAATAATAAGCGAATCGCCATGCAACATCGTATGCAAATAGGAACGATTGTTAGTGATGCGGTCTTGAACGTTAAATTTTTAAGTGGTGGTTATATTGGTTCTATAGAAGAATGGTTTGCTTCTAAGTTGCAAAGGGGAGATACTTTTATATTTGCAGGTAGAAAACTAGAATTTCATTCTATAAAAAACATGATTGTTTTAGTGAAATTGGCTAATGGAAAAAAAGAATCGAAATCGGTGAGTTGGATGGGTGGCAGAATGACTTTTTCTGCTCAAATGAGTGAACTACTCCGGCAAGAATTATACAAAGTGAATCAAGGGTTGTTAACTCCAGAATTGAAAGCGTTACAACCTGTTTTTGAAAGACAGCAAAAAGAAAGTATCCTACCCAATGACAATCAGTTCCTTATTGAATCTTTTAAAACAAGAGAAGGATATCATACGATTTTTTATCCGTTTGAAGGAAGATTTGTCCATGAAGCTTTAGCCAGCCTCTTATCCTATCGAATCAGTTTATTGTCGCCAATATCTTTTTCATTAGCCTATAATGATTACGGTTTTGAATTGCTTTCCGATCAAACACTGGATTTAGAAGCAGTATTTGATAATAATTTATTGAGTACTTCTCATTTGCATGACGATTTACAAAGTAGTTTGAATGCTACCGAAATGGCGAGACGAAAATTTAGAGATATTGCAGTTATTGCAGGTTTAGTATTTACAGGAAGACCTGGGCAACCTGTAAAAACCAAACATTTGCAAAGTGGTTCGCAATTGTTATTTGAAGTTTTTAGAGATTATGAACCCGATAATTTGTTGTTGCGACAATCATATATAGAAACTTTTGAGCATCAATTGGAAGAAGGTAGATTAATACAAGCTTTGGAGAGAATTAATAATCAGGAAATAGTGGTTAAAAGATGTGAAAAACCAACACCTTTCAGTTTTCCTATAATTACAGATCGATTGAGAGAAAAATTATCAAGTGAAACTTTAGCAGAACGTATCGCAAAAATGACAGCGAGCTATTTAAAAGTTTAATAGGAAATTGCTTTTATGAATATTACAATTAAGAAACAAGTTTTTATTTTGCATCCTTTTGGTAGTTTGTATTGGAAGGATAAGAATATTTTGTTAATTTCAGATTTGCATTTGGGAAAAATATCGCATTTTAGAAAAAATGGATTGGCCATTCCGAATTCAGCTATTTCCAAAAATTTTGACAAATTAAATGAATTATTGGATGTATACCAACCTCAAAAAATTATTTTTTTAGGGGATTTGTTTCACAGTACGTTAAATAGTGAATGGCATTATTTTAATAATTGGGTCCAATCCGTATCACAAAAAATCATTTTAATTGAAGGAAATCATGACATTCTTGCCAAACACCATTATGAAAGTCTTCATGTTGAGGTTCTAGAGCGCTTACAAATTGATGATTTTCTTTTAACGCATCATCCAGTGGAAACGGAGAATTTATTTAATTTCTGTGGTCACATTCATCCAAGAGTGGTTTTATCCGGACTTGGAAAACAATATTTAAAAATTCCGTGTTATTTTAGAAAGCCAAACCAACTCATATTGCCTGCTTTTGGGGAATTTACAGGAAATTATACCCTAAAACCTACACCAAACGATAAAGTTTATGTACTTACTCCTAACGAAGTTATTGAAGTGAATTTAGTATAAAAACGTAAGTGATCTTATGCGTTATTGGGAGTTAATGGATTTGAAAATCTATTCCATTTTGACCAATCAAAGGAAGTATTCGTTTTTGCTAATTTTTGTAACATTGTATGGTAAGATGTACTCACTTGGATGCTTCTTTTACATTCAACTACAAATGAAAGTAAAAACATTTCAAAATAATTCACTTGTTTGGCGTGAATTACAAGGTCATTCGTACAAGTTGCTACAAGAATGCAAAAAGTACTGACACATAATCGATTGAATAATACTAGCGTTTTCATAACGTTTTATATTTATAGTACAAATCTATTGCGAGTAGCCTTATTCTTACTTATATAATTTCAATAGATAGTTATACAATATTTATTTTAATGCATTAAACTTTGTAGATTTGCAACAACAACAATTTTTTTTACATGACAACAACACAACTTGTGCATCAAATTCAAACCAAAAAATCTTTTTTATGTATTGGTTTGGATGTTGATCTTAACAAAATCCCTGTATTTTTTTTAGAAAAAGAAGATCCCATTTTTGAATTTAATAAGGCCATTATAGATGCCACACATGATGTATGTGTTTCGTATAAACCGAATACAGCTTTTTACGAAGCTTATGGAATAAAGGGATGGCAATCCTTGCAAAAAACCATACAATACCTTAATGATAACTATCCTGATATTTTTACGATAGCCGATGCAAAAAGAGGAGATATTGGAAATACATCTTCTATGTATGCCAAAGCTTTTTTCGAAGACTTAGCATTTGATAGTGTTACAGTAGCACCCTACATGGGAAAAGATTCTGTAGAACCCTTTTTAGCATTTGAAAACAAGCATACGATTATGTTAGCATTAACGTCTAACGAAGGTGCTTTTGATTTTCAAACGTTGCAAGTAAAAGATAAGGAATTGTACAAACAAGTATTGGAAACTTCCAAAAAATGGAAAAATGCTGAAAATTTAATGTATGTTGTGGGTGCTACAAAAGCTGAATATTTTACTGAAATCAGAAAAATTGTTCCTAAAAGTTTTCTTTTAGTTCCTGGAGTTGGCGCTCAAGGCGGAAATTTGTCTGAAGTGTGTAAATATGGAATGAATGAAAATGTTGGATTATTAATTAATTCATCAAGAGGAATTCTTTATGCATCCAATCAAGAAGATTTTGCCGAAAAGGCTAGAGCAGAAGCATTGAAATTGCAGCAAGAAATGGAAACAATTTTATTACATAAAAAGTAGAAATTATTTACTTGAACATAAAATATTGAATTTGTGATTACTCTAACCGACCAAATTGGAAATCAACATACTTTTGAAACTGTTCCCAAACGCATCATCTCTTTAGTGCCTTCTCAAACCGAATTATTATATGATTTAGGTTTAGAAGACAGTTTAGTAGGTATTACAAAATTTTGCATACATCCGTATCATTTAAAAGCGACCAAAACGATTGTGGGTGGTACCAAAACGATTAAAATAGATAAAATCAAAGCACTAAAACCAGATATTATCATTTGTAACAAAGAAGAGAATACGAAAGAAATAGTGGAAGAATTAAGTAGTGTTTGTCCGGTTTGGGTCACTGATATTCTAACTATTGAAGATAATTTGAAAATGATTGATGATTTCGGATTGCTCTTTAATAAACGAACGGAAGCTAGAAAATGGATTGGTAAAACCCATTTTGCTTGGGAAGATTTTAAAAAGTATATTACTGACAAACCCATTAAAAAAGCGGCTTATTTTATTTGGGCAAACCCATATATGGTAGCAGGAAATACTACTTTTATCAATGAATTATTACACGTAAACCATTTTAAAAATATTTACGAAAATAAAGAGAGTCGTTATCCAGAAGTCGAACTTAGAAAAATTAGATTAGAAGGCGATCCTGATTATGTGTTTTTATCTTCTGAACCTTTTCCTTTTAAAGACGAACATGCTTTTGAAATAGGTAGAGCAACCCATCATGCGAAAACAGTATTCGTAGATGGAGAAATGTTTTCTTGGTATGGAAGCCGATTGGTTAAAGCTTTCGATTATTTTAAAAAATTACACGAGAAAATCGCCTAACAAATAAGTTAAAAATTAAAAACATAAAAAAACCACGTTTCGCAAAACGTGGTAATTTTTTAACTAACCTTAACCAAACAAATATGAGATTTGTTACTTTTAACAGTACAAATATCCTAATACTTTGCTTTCATTTATGTTAACACTTTACTATTAATTTGTTATATTGTGTTAAAGTTGAATTCTAGGTATTTTATTATTAAAGTTTGTAATTCATTATTTAAAATTAAATTTAGGGTATAAAAAAACCACGTCTTAGAAAACGTGGTAATTTTTTAACTAACCTTAACCAAACAAATATGAGATTTGTTACTTTTAACAGTACAAATATCCTAATAC
>NZ_LR733565.1 GCF_902506265.1 Flavobacterium sp. 9AF
ATGGTTATAAGAGACAGTTTATATTCTGATTTTGAAAAGTTAGACCATGTCATTTTAGACAAGTTAAATTTGGTTGGAATCGATAAAAAGGAATGGCTGGATAATATAATTTCTAAAGAAGAATATAATGATAGTATAAA
This sequence comes from Flavobacterium sp. 9AF, assembly GCF_902506265.1. Lineage (GTDB taxonomy): Bacteria > Bacteroidota > Bacteroidia > Flavobacteriales > Flavobacteriaceae > Flavobacterium. The sequence continues at coordinate 141 of NZ_LR733565.1, forward strand.
AATCATTTATAGCGGAATGAGTGTTAATCCAAGTGCTGATGATAGTATTTGTGTATTCATAAAGAATAGAGAATTATATAAGCCTATAAAAGACGAGCTTATTTTTAGTCAACAAATTAAGTTAGCAAAAGAAAGATATAATTTACTTTATAAGTATAAGAAAGATTCGTTACATAATAAATTCAATCAATTAAACGATCTGTTTATTAAATATAGAATAGAATCTAGTATAGAACCCAAAAAGATACTAAATGATATTTTTTATTATAGAGATAATGATGATTACTATTTAAATAGTTTAAGAAATAATTTCGACCGAGAAAAGTTAAAAGAAAGGATTGATGGTATAGATAAACTGTATTATAGTTTTGTTTTTTTAAATGATTCGTTAAGTTTCTTTTTTTATTTTGTTGTATTTTCTTTTTGGATTTTTCTTTCTTCATTGTTTCTTGTCTTTTATTTTATCAGAAACAGAAAAAATACACTAAAAGCAATTTAATTTTTTGACGAAAAGGTTTTAAAATACTGTTTCAAATAAAGATAGTAGAATATATATGAGATTTCTTGGAAATTTTCTAGCCTCGGCTTATTTAATGAAGAAACTCAAGAAGAAACGTACTTAGCATTTTTTTATATTTCAAAAAATAAAAATGTTATCTAAAGTTTTAAATTTTATGATAATCAGTTGATTCGTTTCTTAAGTTGAGTTATACACTAAATCAGTAATAGATTTTATAGAGCAATTAGATTTTTATGCTTTTTGACTTACTATTATTAACCATTTAAAAGCCATAAAATCATTGAATTATAACTCTTTTTTAGTGAGTATAATTGTATTAAAAGAGAATCTTTTCTTATATTTGAGATATGATAGTTTACTATTAAAACAAACAGACAATTAAAACAAACGAACATAAAAACAAGTCTATGGTTTTTGAAATTATTGAAGAGGTTTCCGTTTTAATGAATGGCTTCCAAAAAGAAAGTAAAATAAGATTCAATATCGATTTTTCTTTATATAATAAAACAGATGACGAGCGCATTTATATTATTAACAAAGAGAAAATTAATACGCTACCTATTCAAGAGAATGTTTTCTTACAGCTTATCGAAGAATTAGAAAATTTAAATTACCCTATTAAAATTAAAACCGATTATAAAGGGCATTTTTTAGAAATAGAGGATCACGAAAAATGGTTAATGGAATGGAATGTTAAGGCAGATAAGTTAATTGAAAATTTTCATAGCTTTGATAAAGCTAAAGAAGTCAAAGACTATTATTATGAATTAATAAAGGATAAAGACAATTTTACAAAAAATAAGTTTAAAGAGCCATATTGGAATTTGTTTTTCTTTAATCCACCAATTGATAACGTCAATCTTCCAGATATTGGTACAGTCTTGAATTGGAACATTAGGGCTATAGGGGTTATTCCATGCGTTGGGCGTACTACTATTTTAAACCCTGGCGCAAGAGATATTATTATTTCTTTTGATTCTTATCAAAGAGTTTCACATAATATTATTGATCTACTGAAACCAAAAATTTCTAAAGAGATTAAGTGGGACGAACAAACTGTTAAACTGCATACCGAATCCCATTTTGATAATGTTGAAAAAAAGATGAAGAAGAGGTCTGCGTATTTTCAATTCTTTATTAAAGAGGAAATAAAATATACAGAATCTGTAGCTATTGTAATGAAGAATTAATCACTTCTTTTAAAAATATTTCATTTTTTTTCATTCACTTTATTTTTATACTACTTTTTTTATTATTTTCGTAATCGATTACGTAAAAAAATAATCCTGTTTTTAAGATTACCGCTATTACTTATTTGTAGAATTTAAAATTGAAACTTCCTTATTGTATTATTTAGACAAGGAAGGGGCAGTTAAAAATAAATAATCAAAGTGATTATTAAATAAATAAACAAAAACTCTTTATTATGAAAAAACAAATTAAGTTTCTAGTGTTAAGCACTATTATGGTCTTTTTTTCTTGTCAAAAAGAAGAGATTATTTCTGATGAATCCATCGTGGGTACAGATGCTCCAAAATCAAATGTAACAATTGCTTCAAAATCTACTACTGTTACCACCGAATCTGCTTTACGATCAGCTGTTTCTTCTGCTAATCCTGGTGATATTATTACGATTAGCGGAACAATTAACTTAACAAGCACTTTAGAACTGGCAAGAAGTGGAACTTCAAGTTCAAAAATTAATATTACTGGCGGAACATTAAACTGTTCTAATCAACCATCTGGTAGCTGGGGTGTTAAAGTAAATGGTAGTTATTGGAATATAACCAATATGACAATACGAAATGCGCCTGATTGTGGGATTGTTTTTCAAAATGGAGGATATAATTATGTATATAACGTAACTACTTCATATAATGGTGATTCTGGTTTACAGATTTACAATGGAGGACATGATAATTATATCAAGCAATGCTATTCAAACGATAATTATGATGCTCAAAATGGAGGTGAAAATGCAGATGGTTATGCTTGTAAGTTGTCTGCTGGAAAAAATAATGTGTTTGAAGGATGTACTGCCAATCATAATTCGGATGATGGGTGGGATTTATACGGTCAGCCCTACACCGTTACCATAAAAGGATGTACAGCAAGCAATAATGGTTTTGGTTCAAATGGCGATGGAAATGGTTTTAAATTGGGTAGTGCTGGACAATCAGTTCCACATACGGTCACAAATAATACAGCTAAAAATAATCTCGCTTGGGGATATGATGGTAATGGAAATACGGGACATATAACTATTACTGGAAGTGGTGGCTCAGGTAATGGTAAAGGACTTTTCGCTAGAATATATTAAAAAGTATGAATATTAGTTGGTAAGAAGCTGTCCAAAAAGTAATTATTTTTGTCAATCTGAACTTGTTTCAGATTCTAAATTAAACTAATAATCGATATTTTAAGATTCTGAAATCGAAGATTCAACGATGTTAAATTTAGAATGACACCTTTGTAAACTTTTTGGACAACCTCTTTTTATTTAAATATATATAATTCTAAAAGGAACAATGTTTATTGCTCTTCTTTCAATTAGTAATTTTAAATCTTCACTTAAGAAGGTCCATTCCTCTTCTGAATAATATTCATTATTCGTTTTTGTTAAATAAATATCAATAGTAGGAGTGTAACCTATATGGTCATCAAAACCAGTTTGAATACCGTTTTTAATTTCTATTTTTTCTATGGCTTCACCATAATGGTTTTTACACAATATGATTATGTCTTGACGCGTAACTACTCTTTGATTCGAAATTAGATTTTCTCTATAAGCATAAATTTTTTCCGAATTAGTTAATTCGTTTCTTCCACCTTGAGTACTAGATAATAGCATAAGGCTATCTTTGTCAAAATCGGCTCCTTTAAAAACGTTAAATTTACTAAACGGACTTATTTTATTAGCTTCTTCCCCATTAGTAGTCCAATATTTTATAAATAGAACTCCTTTTTCTCTTGTTTTTTCCGTGTTAAGAATCAAATAAGGATTGTTGAGGTTTTGCATGCCTATCTGATTCATCTTATTTTTAAAACGAGCTATAATTTGATTGATCTCTTTTAAATTATTGTCTGTAAAATCATGGCCTAAACGAGAAAAAGCGGCTGCTTCATCACGAATTAAATCGATTAAATAATTGATTTCTTCCGCTGCATTTCTTTCATCAAAACGGGCTACACCACCAAAACGTAAATAAGCATAATTTTCATCTTCAGGTTCAATATTATTTGTTATAACATCAAACTCTTTATTACTATCATTTAAAACTGAAAATAATTCTAAAAAGTAATCATCATTTAATTTTAATGGATAGATATCTAATAACTCTTTAATATTACCCTGAGTTTCATTTAGTTTTTTATTGATAACTGGAAAGCAATTATTGGAACAAAATATTTCAGATAAGATGCTAGGTCCAATTACATTTGGGAATTCAATTTTAATCCAATGGATGTCCTTTTCATTCTTTATTTTTTCTAATTCTTTTTTAGGAAATAAAGTGTCAAACTCTTCTGGAAAAACGGGAACAACATCATTAAGGTTCAGAATATCTTTTACTGTAACAAAATGTTTTTCATAAAAATCATTAGCATGCTCTTCGATTTTATGAATATGATAAATGTCGTGTTGTTTTAAATCGTATACTTTTTTATCTTTTTCATCAATATTATAACCCGATTTAATGGATAAAGGAACATTGTTTAAAAACCATTTCGATCTAGGAAGAAAATGATAAAATTTAGTCCTTTCTGAAACATTTCTTAAATAGAAATAAAACATTAAATCTTTTAAAAAACCATTTCCTTCATGTTTAAATCCTATCCAAATAGTTCCATGTGGTGTCTTTTTTAAAAAATCTTTTTCAGAAATACATTCTTTAAATTGATTTTTTACAATTTCTTGTACACCATTGGGTAATACCACATAACTTAATTTATTCCTATTAAGCTTAATAGGAAGTGTAGGTCCAAAATGAAAATTTTTAACAATATTCTCAATTGGATTGTATGGATTGGGTTGTTTTTTTTGAATAAAAAATTGATGATAATCGTGCAAAGTAGTTTCGTCTTCAACTGGATAAGCTCTTAAAATTCCTCTTGAAGGAGTTGCTTTTGCAGAAGCTGTAGGTGTTAGTATGTCTACTAAACGTTCAGTCATTCTTCTTCTACTTGAAAATATTTCATTAGATATTTTTTCTAATTCTTTTGCACATACATCAAAAAGAAGGTTCACAATAGGATCAAATACATTCTCTAATTCCACGTCATTATAGCCCCACTTTTTAGCAGCGCGCTTTAACATTCTATCTTTAATTTGATCTTTGGATAATGGATTCATCTGTTTGTTTTTATTTAAACGAAAATGGAGCTAAGTAATACGAACTCTTAAAATAATAAGGTTGGTTTGTCTTTTTGATTACTCCATAAACAATAATGTCTAATCTTTTTTTAACTCTAATATTCGTTTCATAGCTTAATGTGTTTTCATTAACACCTAAGGTTACTTCAGTCACTTTTAAACGCTTTTCATATTTATCTACTTTTTCATGAACAGACTCTCGAATCATGTCTTTCAATCTATTGGGATTAGCCAATAAATTAAAATCAGTTTCCCAAATAACGGTACCAAAGCCATCATCGTACTTGTATTCACCAAAAATGGTTGAAATGATAACTGAAATGAATTGAGCTAAGGATTCTTCAATAGTAACCTTTGCAGCGTCATTCCCATTGCTTAATTTTTTGTAGTCGAAAGGAATTTTATAATACAAGTCTTTCATTTGTTACTGTAAATTTTAATTCTTCATTTTCGTCTAAAGTTACTTTTACCGTATCTCCTTTTACAATTTCATTAGCAATAATCATACGTGAAAGGGGTCTTTTTAGTTTATTGCGAATCGTACCTTTGATAGGTCTTGCGCCATATTCTGGACTAAAACCTTGCAAAGCTATTTTTTCCTTATCTTCACTATTGATTTCTAAAGTAATGTCTAGTTTTTCTAATAATTGTAATAATTCTTTTTTTAGATGAATATCAAAAATTCTTGAAACACTTTTTACATTTATGGGTGCAAAAGGAATTATTTCAGTTAAACGTCCTAAAAATTCTGGCCTGAAATAACCTGTCATTAATTGTATTAAATCATTTGATTTTGGAATAATATCTTTTTCAAAAGATTTTACGATGTAATCTGAACCAATATTAGAAGTAAATAAGATTACTGCATTAGAAAAATCACCTTCTTTTCCTAATCTATCGTGTAGTTTACCTTCATCTAAAATTTGTAAAAAAACATCAAACACCGATTTATGTGCTTTTTCAATTTCATCAAATAAAACTAAAGAATAAGGTTTTTGTCTTATTTTGTTTACCAATAAGCCTCCTTCTTCATACCCCACATATCCTGGAGGAGCACCATATAATAAAGCGGCAGAATGTTCTTCTTTAAATTCTGACATATCTAAACGAATAATGGCATTTTCGTCTCCAAATAAAAAATCTGCTAATGATTTGGCTAATTCTGTTTTCCCTGTTCCAGTAGGTCCTAAAAAGAAGAAGGAGCCAATGGGTTGTCCCGGTTTGGTTAAACCTGAACGAGACTCCATAATAGCATCAGAAACTACTTTAACAGCATGATCTTGACCTATAACACGTTTTTTAAGTGTATTTTCAATATCTAACAATCGTTCTCTTTCATCCGATTTTACTTTTCCTGCTGGAATACCAGTAATATCTGAAACAACTACCGATAAATGTGAACCTAATACTTCATTTTCAACATCTTCTAATTTTTCTAAATCGGAAAGAATTTCGTTAAGGAAGTTGATTTTATCATCATGATCATTTAAGGTATGAAATTGGGTACTACTCGCCTCATTTTCATAAATTAATTTACCTGTTTTTTGTAGAATGTCATTTAATAACCATGTTATCTTTTCTTCTTTATCACTAATTTCTTCAATCGTGTGTAAAGCTTCTGCTTGGTTTTTTAAATCAGGTAACTCTTTTTTAATCGTCTCTTTGGCAACTTTTAAAGATGACATAGTTCTATCTATTAAATCTAAAGCAGAATCAGGTAATGATTTCTCTTTTAGATATCTTTTTGCTAAGCGAATAGCTTCTTTTTGACTTTCATCAGAAATTGAAAAGTCGTGATGCTTTTGATAGGATTCTATAATACTAGAAATCATTCTAAATGCTAATTCTTGATTTGGTTCTTTAATTTCTAAAGTTTCAAATCTTCTAGATAAAGCATCATCTTTAGCAATCGTTTTTCTAAATTTTTCAGGAGTTGTTGCACCTATAAATGTAATAACGCCTTTGGATAATTCAGATTTTATAATACTTGCTATTCCTGATCCTTGATTAGAGTCAAAGAGTTCGTGAATGTCATCGATAAATAAAATAGGTTTTTCTAAGCTTTTTAACTCGTTAAAAATCTTTTGTAAGCGATCCTCTACTTCTCCTTTATATGAAGCACCTGCAAACAAGGCACCAATATTTATCTCATAAACAGAAGCACGATCAAAAGCGTTTAAAATATTTTTAGTGGCTATTTTTTTGCAAAATCCTTCTATTAAAGCTGATTTTCCCACACCAGGTTCACCAGTAATAATCACATGAGGTTTTAACTTTCGATTTAATATTTCTGTAATTGTCTTGAGTTCTTCATCTCTTCCAATGATTGCATGTTCTTCACTTTTTGAAATGTTTTTTAATCGATCAATACAATATTTAGACACTGCATTTGAGCTTACATTAAATGTAGTAGAAGAATCAGAAAATTGTATTTCTGGACTTTTTAGTGGAGTACCAGATTGATATAATTCAATAATAGTAGAAGCGTTAATAGGTAACGATTTCAACTGATCGTGTGAAAAACCAATTCCAGGTGTTATTGCAGCTGTTAAAATAGCTGGGAAAACACTAATATTATGCTTTTGCTCAAAATTTTCAGCTTCTTCTAAAACTATAGTGGCACTTTCATCAGCTTCAGGTGAGTCTGATGGTTTTGTTGTTTTTGAATATTCACTAATTCTTATATCTGCCCATTCATCTAAATAAAAAACATCAATGCCTTTAGTGCTTAATTCTTTTAAAAAATCAAATTGTTGGTTAAGAATTGCTTTTAACACATGTGCAGCATAATATTTGGCATTTAAATTTTCTCTTGCATATTGTTTGGCTATGTGAATAATTTGCGTTGTTGTTTCTAAAGACATTTTTTTATAGTTATCAATTTTTAATTAAATCGTGAACCTATACTAAGAGCTTGTAAGTTTCTTTCTAAAGATTTATTGTCTTCTTTTAAACTTTCATTTTCTTTTTTAAGATTTTCGATTTCTTTTTCGGCATCTTTAGTTAATAGTAGTCTCTTTTTAGTATTTACAAATTCCTTTGTAGTAATAATTACATTTTGATATAGTGCAGGATTAATAGTTGAATCTTTTGGAATGCTTTCACTTAATTCTTTCAGTTCGTACCCTATAGATTGTTCTATGAATTGAAAACTCAAAGGGGCTTTATCTAGAGAATCTACTAATTTTCCTATTTCTTCCATTTTGAGAGTGAATTCTTTATTGAAATTAAATTGAGAATTCATTTTGTCATTTTCGCTCTTTAAAACTTCGTTTTCTTTTAAAGGTAATTTGTAATTAAAAAATATAGCAGTAATTAATACTCCTGTTGTTATAAAAAACATTAATAAGAATAGAAGAAATGCGTTAAGACGTTCTTTTTTATTTAAAATATCCATAGTTTCTAAATTTAGTCAGCTAAAAAGGTTGGTGAAGAATCGATGTCTTTATCATCATTGCTAAATAAGCTAGTTGATTTTCTATCGTTTTTCAAAATATTTTCATTTACAAAAATTCCAGCATCACGTTTTTTACCAATATAATCCAATTGATTTAATATGGAAAACAGCTCGTCAATTTTTGACATAAAGTTTTTAACTTGTTCAACAGCAGGTTCAATATCATAAGCTTTATATTTTACATTTATTGTATCTGTAAAAAGTCTTTCATAATCACCACTTGTAATATCTGTCCATTCTGAAAAGTAATTAAAAAGCATTTCTTTTCCATCTCCAGAAAAATAATCAAAACTATTTTTTACTGAGCGGCTCAAGCTAATTACATTATCTAAGACTTGATAGGGTCTTAAATTATAATTTATCCACTTGTTAGTTGTAATGTGTAGTTCAACAAATCGTAACGCTTTGTCACATACGTCAAAAACCATATTTGCAATGACATTTTCATCTTCGTTGTTGTTTCTAAATTTAATTTTTCGATTTATTTGAATTGCATAAAATTCTAATTGTTTAAAGAATAAATCATATGTTTCAAACAAGGTAATTAAACTGGGATGGCTATTTAACGTAAGACAAGGAGGAATGTAATTTGTGATAATTTCAGAACCTTCCCTAGAGGTTTTAAATTTAGCCAAAGGGAATTGTAATGCACCTATGTTGTTGTGATTTACTTCGCTTTCCAAAACTGTATTTAAACTGTATTTTGGAAGGGCATGTGGAAATCGAGGAGGAACTTCTTCCATATTTTGTTCACCAGAAGGTACTCTACTAAAAGGGTCAATGTTTAAAAGAAGAAAGTAATGATTTCCTTTAAGATCTAGGTCTTTTAATTCAATTTTTTCGGAATATTCTCCTGTAAAATCAGTTATTTCTATTCTGCCGCCAGCAGGTGTGATTGCTTTTAGTGTTTTTATATTAACACTTAACTCATTATGAGTGTCTATAGATATAGCGTATTGAAAAGGTCTACTTAAATGAGTTGAAAGTAAACCGTAATTCAATTCGTTTACTTCTAAATTTCTAGCATCACGAATTAAATCTTCTACATTGTCTTGGAATTCAATGAAATGTTTTTTGTTTATTTTCATTCCATCTATCCAATTAACTGGAAAGTGTTTTATGTTTTCTGCCATGATTGTTTGTTATATGCGTTGACAAATGATGGTTGCACCATCTTTGATATTGTTTGTGTCTATTGCAAGATCTGGATCTATATATTCAGAGGAACTAAACCACTTTGGTTTAGTATAAAAATACCATCCATAAGGTTGGTTTTTTTCATCTACAAAATGAATTTGACTGTTTGGATTCTTTTCGTTATAATCATTTATAAAATAATAGAATAGACGGCCAAAATCAATCGCTCTTGGTGCTTTTACTTTAAAATTAATAATTTGATTATCGGTAGCTTTTTTTTGGAATACTAAATTTAAAATGATAATATTTTTCATTTCCGAAACTTTCGGAGAAGGATATTTATCATTTAAAGGATAAAACCATCTTTTGTGTAATTTGACTGGAATAGAAATGGCATATTCAAATAATTTGTAACAAAGTGATGGTAAGAAGAAAAATAGTAAACTACTTAATAGATAGAATGAAAATTCCCCATCCAAAAACCATTTAGTTATTACAAATAGGAAGGCAGCTAAAAACAAACTGCACGAAAAAGTAATGGCAATTTCACTGAGGTAGTTTTTTGTGTCAAACTTTTTAAAAGTATCATGAAATACTTTAAGATGTGCTATTCCTACAAGAGTAAAATAAACTTGATAAGAAATTAATCTCTGATTTAATGAAGTGTCTTTTAAATTGTATAAAATAACAGAGAAAATAATAAAAATGAGTACCTGTATAAAAGTATAAATATAAAACTTTTTTCTTAGTTGCTTGAATTTAGGTATTTTACTGCCTATAAATATGTTGATTACTAAAGCAATTGCAATGAGTAATAAAAGATATATTATTTCAGAACCAAAATTGATGTAATTTAAAAATCTTTTCATTTATAATATTGTTGATATTCCGAGTCTTGATTTATATTCTTGTTCGCCCATAGAAAATGTTTGGTCTTTTTTGTTTAAAATTACCTCAAAAGAGTATTGGACATGGAAAGGTAAAAATAAATTAAAAAAATTATTTAAAAAAGATTCCATTTCTTGGTTTTGAAAATATTTGCTTAAATCTTTCGATTTTTTTAGCGGACCAATTGTAAAATTGTATTTTTTAAGAAAAATTCGTTCCGAACTTTCTAAAGTAGTAGTAATTCCCATAATTAGATCATCATTATTACCTACGTTATCGTTTACATTTTCAAGTTTTATATAGCTGGTGTCATAAGAAACCTTTTCATTAATTATTTGTTCTAAAATAGAAACCACTTCATTTAGATTTTGGGTTGTGTTATCTTTTAGTTGCAATAAGGCATAAAACATTTTTACTATTAACTTATCGGGAATATCTTCCTTAAAAACTAAAATTGTTTTTATAATATCTACAACCCCATTTGCATTCAAATTAGAAAAAAAAGTATCTTCACTTGCTTCTATTAAATGTCTAAATCGAAACAATTCATTTTCAATTGGATTAAAAAAGTTTCTAGCTTCTTTCTCTTCCTTTTTTCTTGTTTTAAATTCTTCTACAGGATCAGAATATGAAGTCGAATTCCTATAGTTGTGAGAGATGCTTTCGGGCAAAACATCATAAAAACCATCCCTACTAATTTCTATGTTTAGGAGATCGGTGTCAATCAAATCTCTATTAATAGACATCCTATCTTTACTGAATTTTCTATAGAATATTCCATTAGGTTTGATAACGATATTTAAGTCGTCAACCTTGTTTTTTAATAGGGAATCCAACAGTAATTCGGCTTTCAAATCAAATGATGTAAGCTGTCTTTGTTTTTGCAAAAAGATATCTTTTTTACTCATTTGTTTTTTCATTTTTTAATCTTCCAGACACAACATAGAATTTTTTCCAATACTCACTTTTTAAATCTGAAATAGAAGCTCCGCCAGATAAATTAGCATTGAAAAATTTATTGTTTTTTAAATAGATACCTACGTGGCTTATAATTCTTTCTTCAGTTATCCTAAAAAAAACCAAATCTCCTTCTTTTAAATTTTTAGTTAATTTGAAAAGATGAAAACGTTTATCTAACCCCATTTCTTCTGCTGTTCTAGGAAGCTCACAATTATATACTTCTTTGAATAAACGTTGCATTAATGCAGAACAATCAATGCCTTGCTTGGTTTCTCCTCCATAAACATATTTAGTACCTTCCCACTCTTTTATGAATTTATAAAGTTTACCGTTTATAATTTCATCTTGACTTACTTCAAGTTTTTTTGAAAAGTACTTTTTGTCTTCTTCAGAAAGAGGATCATAGGTTACATAATTGGCTTTTTCTTCGTAAGTATTTTCATTATAATAAGTAGTCGTGCTTTTTTTTGATCCACAATTAATAAATAATAATGAAAGAAAAAGTAAAGCTATATTCTTCATTGTTTGTTTGTTATTTGTTTGTCCTTGAAACTAACTACAATAGTATGGGTTTTTATTAAAAAAAACAAGTGTTTTGTGTATAAAAATGGTTGTTAAAAATTATTTTTTTTAAAATGTAATTCATTATCCTTACATCATAAAATCAGTGTAATATTGTGTTTTTTTATAAAAGAAAATTCCTATTTTTGATGAAATTTACATTTAGTCTTTAAATACTACTTCATTTAAAAGTAACTTTAATAATATGTTTGTTTTAAATTTTTTTAAAAAATATTTTGATGCAAAAGTATCCCTGACTTTTTTGTTGGTTACTTTAATTGCTGGTTTTATTATTTTATACAAATTAAATAATGAAGTAGTTTGCAATTCTAAAGAATTTAAAATTGATGCACCTTCTCTAACTGTTGGAGAATTTATTATTTTTTCTGATGACACTAAAGATGCGCATTCTTGGAGATGGTATTTTGGAGATGATTCTCAAATTGCCTTTCGTTCAAAAGTAGCCCATTCTTTTGATAAAGAGGGTAGCTATTTAGTAAAATTGGTTATTAATAATGAATGTACTATTCAACAAGTGGTAACTATTGCCCCAAGAAAGTCTTCAGTAGACGAATCTCTTATACCTAAAATTATTGTTCCTACCTATATTGTGGAAGGTGAAGCTGTTGTGTTTGAAGATTTTACCAAATCAGCTGAATCATGGGAGTGGAGATTTGGTGAAAATTTAGATAATAAAGTAGATTCTTTTGATAAAATATGTACTTATACTTTTACAAGCCCAGGCAGAAAAATGATTTCTTTAGTCGTAAATAATGACTATACCAATGTAGGAACGAAGATAGTATTTGTAATGCCTAAAAAAGAAGAGAAAGTCACTAAAGCTGAAAAGAAAAGAAATGTAGTGCCTTTAAATCCTTTTTTAAATGTGCCTGATGCACCTCCAGAAGAACAAAATGTAGTAAAAGTTGAAAAAGGACCTGAAATAGGAGGGTCAGATGCTAATAGAATTGAAGATGTTTTCAGTTTAGTGACAGATGGGAAAATTTCATATGATGATTTTATAAAATATTTTTGTAAGTATAATTTGCCTACTGTAGTATTTAAAGATCAAAAAGTAGCTACAATAAAAGAGTTTTATTACCAAGTTAAAAAAGAAAAAATAAAAATTAAAAATATCTCTATTCAAAAAGGAAAAGATGATTGTATCGAGATTATTTTAATTGATAAAAAGCATAAGTCTGTATTTTAATTGTTTTACGAAAAGGTTATCGTTAATATTAAAATGGTATTAATTGTTCATGGCCTAATAATTAATTTATTTTTTTTCTATTTTTGCGTTTCAATAATAATTACAATAGATAAAATACCTTATTTGAGGATATTTTTAATTTAATAAAAATAAAATGAAGACAATTCAATTTAGAGAAGCTATTTGTGAAGCTATGAGTGAAGAAATGCGTCACGATGAATCTATTTATTTAATAGGTGAAGAAGTAGCGGAATATAATGGTGCATATAAAGCTTCAAAAGGAATGCTAGACGAGTTTGGACCAAAAAGAGTAATTGATGCTCCAATTGCTGAGTTAGGTTTCGCTGGAATAGCAGTGGGCTCAGCAATGAACGGGAATCGACCAATTGTAGAATTTATGACATTTAACTTTTCATTAGTTGGTATTGATCAAATCATCAATAATGCTGCTAAAATGAGACAAATGTCTGGAGGTCAATTTAATATTCCTATTGTTTTTAGAGGGCCAACAGCTTCTGCAGGTCAATTAGCTGCAACACATTCACAAGCTTTTGAAAATTGGTATGCTAATTGCCCCGGACTAAAAGTAGTTGTTCCTTCTAATGTTTATGATGCAAAAGGATTATTAAAGTCTGCTATTAGAGATAATGACCCAGTTATTTTTATGGAGTCTGAACAAATGTATGGTGATAAAGGGGAAGTGCCTGAAGGTGAATATACTTTGCCATTAGGTGTAGCTGATATCAAACGAGAAGGTAAAGATGTAACCATAGTATCTTTTGGTAAAATTTTGAAAGAAGCTTTTATCGCTGCGGATGCTTTAGAAAAAGAAGGAATTTCATGTGAAATTATCGATTTAAGAACAGTTCGCCCTTTAGATTATGATACCATTTTAAACTCAGTTAAAAAAACAAACCGATTAGTAATTTTAGAAGAAGCTTGGCCATTTGGTAGTGTGGCTTCAGAAATTACTTATATGGTTCAAGAAAAAGCATTTGATTATTTAGATGCGCCAATTCAAAGAATTACCACTGCAGATACTCCAGCTCCTTATTCACCAGCTTTATTAAAAGAATGGTTACCAAATGCAGAGGATCTAATCAAAGCGGTGAAAAAAGTTGCTTACAAGTAAATAAAAACTTATTATATTTGAAACTTCATCAAGAAATTGATGAAGTTTTCTTTTTGAATTAAAAATATGGACATGCTAAAAAAAATTTTTTGGGTACTTTTCTTCTGTACATTTTGGAGTTTCTCACAAACGAAAGTAGGTGGAAAAGTTGTTGATGAATTTGGTGAACCCATTCCATTTGCAAATGTCATTTTTAAAAATTCAAAAGAAGGAGTTATCACAGATGAAAATGGGAACTTTTATTTTGAATCTAAACAAAATTACTCCGCACTTGAAGTATCTTTTATAGGATTTGAGAAAAAAGAAGTTGCATTAAAATCAGGATTAAATACAGGTTTAAAAATTGTACTTAAAGAAGGAACTCAATTAAAAGAAATAGTTGTTTATTCTGGTAAAACCTCAAAAAAAGACAATCCAGCTCTAGATATTCTTAGAAAAATTTGGGAAAGAAGAAGAAAGAATGGACTTAAAATGTTCAAACAATACGAATATGAAAAGTATGAAAAAGTAGAATTTGATTTAAATACTATTGATTCCGCTTTTATGAATAGTAAAATGTTTAAAGGAATGGAATTTGTCTTCAAACAAATAGATACTTCCCATATCTCAGGTAAAACATTTCTGCCTATTTTTATTAATGAAACTTTGAGTAAGGTATATGGAGACAATGAATCTAAAAAGTTTAAAGAAATTATAGAAGCGAATAAAAATTCAGGTTTTAGTTCAGGAGATGGAGTGAATACCTTTATTAAAGACTTGTATGCCGATTACGATATTTATGACAATTATCTCAAGTTTTTTGATAAAGATTTTGTTAGTCCATTGTCTCGAACAGGAATTAATGTGTATAACTATGTTTTAAATGATAGTACATTTATAGATAATAAGTGGTGCTATAATATTGTGTATTATCCAAGACGAAAAAATGAATTGACCTTTAAAGGAGATTTTTGGGTTAACGATACGACTTTTGCAATAAAGAAAATCAACCTAGAAGCAAGTAAGAGTGCTAATATTAACTGGGTTAAAGAAATTTATATTGAACAAGAATATGATGTCTTAAACGATTCTGTTTTTTTGTTGAAAAGAGACTACATGATGTCTGATTTTAGTTTTTCTAAAAAGGAAGAATCCAAAGGAGTGTACGGTAAAAGAACAACTTTAGCTAGAAATCATCAATTTGATAATAAAAAAGAAGACAAGTTCTACAAAGAAGAAGTGAATTTCTATGATAATAAAGTGTTTAATAGATCTCAAGAATATTGGGAAGCCAATCGTTTTGAAGAACTCAATAAAAATGAAGCTGGAATCTATAAAATGTTAGATACTTTAAAAGAAGTACCTCGATTTAAAAGAATTTATAATTTGGCCTCTATTTTAGGAAGTGGTTATATTGAAATTCCGAAATGGAAAATGGATTTTGGTCCCATTTTTTCTACTTTTGGGTATAATGATGTGGAAGGACAACGTATTAGAGCAGGTGGACGAACTTATTTTGGTAGTAATGATATTTGGCGTTTACAAGGTTATTTGGCCTACGGATTTAAAGACGACAAAGTAAAATATGGTATCTCAGGAAAATGGATGATAGATAAGAAAAATCGTATTATTTTATCGGCTGGAAATAGAAGAGACGTAGAGCAAATTGGAGTCAGTCTAACGACTTCCAATGATGTGTTGGGAAGAAGTTTTGCCTCATCATCCTTATTTTCTAGTGGAATTAACAATAAATTGACTTCTGTTAATCTAACTACTTTTGGTTTTGAAATTGAACCTGTAAAAAACCTTACCTTTCAAACCAATTTTTCATATAGGACATTAGAATCTGCCTCAAACGAATTTAGTTTAGATTATTATACAAATGCTTCTAGAACCACTACAGAAAGTAAGGTCAAACAATCAGAAATTAACTGGGTTGCAGAATATACACCAAACAAAAGAACAGTAGGCTATGGAGTGGAAAGATTAGAAGTGGATAATAATTATGCACGAGTGTTTTTAAGTTATAGCCAAGGATTTAAAGGGGTAATGAATAGCGATTTTGATTATCAAAAAATTCAATTCTATTATCGTCAACCTGTTTTAATTGGAGGTTTCGGTAGATTGTTTACAACTTTAGAATTAGGAAAAACTTATGGTCAAATTCCATTGGGGTTAATGGGAGTTATACCTGGAAACCAATCCTATTTTATTATCGATAACACCTATAATCTTTTAGATTACTACGATTTTGTAGCAGATGAATATGCCTCTTTGCATTTTGAACATCATTTTAATGGTAGATTGTTTTCAAGAGTACCTTTACTAAGAAAATTAAATTGGAGAGAAATTGTGGGAATTAAAGGTGTTTATGGTACCGTTTCAGAAGAAAACCAACTCATAAATGCCTCAGGTTTAATTTATAGAGCTCCTGAAGATGTATATTGGGAATACAACGCTGGAATTGGGAATATATTTAAAGTATTGCGAATTGATTTTGCTTGGAGAGGAAGTTATTTAACCATTCCTGATGCGAATAAATTCACTGTAAAAGCTTCTTTCGGATTTTATTTTTAATCCTTTGGGTGTTCCCTTTCAGGTCGCGTCTTTCACTCTATCTTTTTTGTTTTAACAAACAAAAAAGGATGCCGTTACAACCGCTAACACAAACAAAATAGCATGAAAAAAGCCATTCCGTTATTACTGAAAAAAGATGCTGTTTTTCAAGAAATCCTAAATTTGTATGGAGAACCTTATATAAGTACGAGACCAGAAGGGTTTGTGTCACTTTGTAAATTAATTATTGAACAGCAAGTGTCCTTAGCTTCAGCTAAAGCATGTTTTCTAAAATTGGAATCTTTCTTAGGAACTGTATCGCCAAATGCAATTCTCTTGGCTTCGGAAGACGATTTAAGAAATAACGGTTTGTCCAAACAAAAAACTAATTATCTCAAAGCATTGGCAACTGCCGTTGTGGGAAAAGCATTGGATTTAGAAACCCTTTCCCAAAAAGAAGAAACCCAAATTAAAAAGGAACTAACAGCTGTAAAAGGAATTGGGAATTGGACCGCAGAAGTATATATGATGTTCTGTCTTCAAAAAGAAAATGTATTTCCTATAGGTGACATTGCTTTGCAAAATACGCTTAAAGAATTATATCCAGTAACATCTAAAGATGAAATGCTAACCTTAGCTAAAAAATGGGAACCACATACTTCTTTAGCGACTTATTTTTTTTGGCATTATTACTTAAAAAAGCGCAATAGAGCACCTTTGGTTTATTAAATTGTTAAATAACAATTATTTTACCTTTAGTTACAAAATAAATTAGGAATTCATTCTTTAAAAAAATCTAGAATGATTACATTTGCACCCGCTTTAAAAATAAAAAAAATGACAGCAGATAAAGTTACAACATTTGATGTATTGATAGAAATCCCAAGAGGAAGTAGAAACAAATACGAATATGATTTCGATTTAAAAAGAATGCGTTTTGACAGAATGTTATTTTCTTCTATGATGTATCCTGCAGATTACGGATTTATTCCAGAAACTTTAGCTTTAGATGGAGATCCGTTAGACGTTTTAGTATTAGTAAACGAACCTACTTTTCCAGGTTGTGTTATGGAAGTAAAACCTATTGGAGTATTCCACATGGCTGATGATAAAGGACCAGATGAAAAAGTGATTTGTGTACCTGTTTCTGATCCCATTTGGAATAAATTAAATGATTTAAAAGATGTGAATCCACATTTAATAAAAGAAATCGAACACTTTTTCCAAGTGTACAAAGACTTAGAAAATAAAAAAGTAGATGTAGAAGGTTGGGGCGATGTAAATGAAGCCAAAGAAATTTTAGTAAAATGTACCAACCGTTTCAATGAATTAGAAAATAAACCAGAAGGATTATTTAGTATTAAATAATAAATTTTGTCATTCTGAACTTGTTTCAGAATCTCAATGAAAAAGGCAATATTAATTAGCAATATTGCCTTTTTTTATTCCTATTCATATACAAACTTCTGCATTTCGTACCAAAAAAAAAATAAGCATTTAGAATTGAATTATATTTGCTTTTTAACCTAAATACTATTTATATGAAACAAAAATTACTTCTTTTTTTATTGAGTTTTTTTAGCTTTACATTTACCCATGCACAATCCTTTACTTACAACGGAATTAACTACAATGTAATAGATGCAGCCAACTTTTATGTAGAGGTAGATATTAACCCAGGGTTTTCTGGTGCTGCAAATATACCAAGTACTGTAGTGTATAATTCTAATAATTATACGGTTACAGCGATTGGTTCAAATGCTTTTTTAATTGTTATGGATTAACTTCGGTTACTATTCCTAATTCGGTTACAAGCATAGGAGAACTAGCTTTTTCTGCTTGTCCTGGATTAACCTCGGTTACTATTCCTAATTCGGTTACAAGTATAGGTGCAGGTGCTTTTTATCAATGTTCTGGATTAACTTCAATTGTCATTCCTAATTCGGTTACAAGTATAGAAAGTAATGCTTTTGCTCATTGTTCAGGGTTAACTTCGTTTACTCTGCCTAATTCTGTTACAACTATTGCTGATTATACTTTTTATAACTGTTCTAGTTTAGTTTCTATTACGATTCCAAATTCAGTTACAAGTATTAGTTCAAATTCTTTTAATTATTGTTCTAGTTTAACATCTGTTGCGATTCCAAGTTCGGTTACAACTATTGGTTCATCTGCTTTTTATAATTGTTCTAGTTTAACTTCTATTACGATTCCTAATTCGGTTACAAGTATTGGTTCATTTGCTTTTTATAACTGTTCTAGTTTAGCTTCTATTGCAATCCCTAATTCGGTTACAAGTATTGGTTCATTTGCTTTTTATAACTGTTCTAGTTTAGCTTCTATTGCAATCCCTAATTCGATTACAAGTATTGATATAAGTACTTTTTATGACTGTTTTAATCTAGCTTCTATTACTATTCCTAGCTCGGTTACAACTATTGGTTCAGCTGCTTTTTATAATTGTATAGGCTTAAATTCTGTAACTGTTGAATGGCAAAATCCTCTACCTATAAGTTCAGAAGTATTTCAAAATGTTAATATTAATTCAGCAACTTTAAATGTACCTATTGGAACTGAATCATTATATGAAGCTACTCCTGTTTGGACAGAATTTAACATTCCACTTGGTACTCCTCGTGGTTGCTGGGCAGAGACAAGTGTTGGTGGGCAACATACCCTTGCCATTGCACAAGATGGTACCTTATGGGCATGGGGTGATAATTCTTATGGCCAATTGGGTAATAATTTAGCTACTGGTATTGTTACCAATCCATTACAAATTAGCAATGAGCCCAATTGGGCATTTGTATCGGCAGGGGAATTTTACAGTTTAGCCATTAAAAAAAATGGTACTCTGTGGGTTTGGGGACGTAATACAAATGGTCAATTAGGAAATGGTAATACTACTCAACAAAATGTGCCTGTTCAAATAGGTGTTGATACAGACTGGGTTGGTGTTTATGCTGGATTTAGTCATAGCATGGCTAGAAAAGCGAATAATACTTTGTGGGCATGGGGTCGTAACACAGATGGTCAATTAGGTATTAATTCAACAGCTGTTCAACAAACACCAACCCAAGTTGCTGGAGCTACCAACTGGCAAAAAGCTTCATTGGGAAGAAATCATACTGTTGCTTTAACAAATAATGGAGAGTTATGGGTTTGGGGAAGCAATACTTTTGGTCAATTAGGTCTTGGTAATTACACGAATCAGCTTTCGCCTATACGTTTAGGTAACGAAACATGGAAAGCTGTAGAAGCGGGTGATTATCATGCTATTGCAATAAAAAGTAATAACGCTTTGTATTCTTGGGGTGATAATTTTTCTGGACAATTAGGCTTGGGAGATACAACAGAGCGAAATGCACCTGTACAAATAGGAACAGCTACTGATTGGAAAACAATTGCAGCGGGATTATATAACGGTTATGCAGTAAAAAGCACAGGAACTTTGTGGGCTTGGGGTGATAACTATAAAGGTCAAATAGGTATTGGTAATTTCAATCAACAAAATAGTCCTATTCAAGTGGGTACAGCAACAGATTGGTATAGTGTTATAGCAGGAAATGAATCCGCTATAGCTCAAAAAACTACAGGGACATTCATGTCTTGGGGAGATAATCAATCTGGACAGTTAGGGAATGGAAGTACTTTACCAAACACTACAGGACAAAATACACCTGGTGTGATGGGTTGCGCAGGAAACATTTTAGATTTTGATGGTGTCGATGATACTGTCGTAGTTACGAATAATGGTACAAATGTTTTAGGAGATAATACAGATAATGGTAGCTATACATTCGAAATGAAGGTAAAATTAAATGATGTAGCTTCTAACGAAATTTTAGGTAAAATGGAATATATTCCAACCTTTAAAGGATTTGGTATTTATACAGATGCAAGCGGCTATTTAAATTTTGTACAAGCCTATGATAATACACTAAGTATAGCCACTAGTACTTCACCATTGGTAGCAGATACATGGTATAGAATTGTGGCAACATTTGACTATACTAGCAAAACGCATAAATTATATATAGACGGAACACTTCATGATTCTAAAACGGAAACTGGAACTCCAAACTTCTCAACTATTAATACAGGTATAGGTTATTATGCTGGTGCTTCTGCTGGGCATTTTGATGGCCAAATTAACGATATTCGCGTTTGGAAAGTGGTAAGAACACCTCAAGAAGTAGCTTCTTATACAAGAAACAGTCAAGCAGTTAATAGTGGCTCAGATTTAATTGCACATTACAAATTTAATCAAGGGATTGCCAATGCTAACAATGCGGGTTTAACAACTTTAGCGAATGAAGTAGTGGGTGGTCCAGTGGGAATATTACAAAACTTTACTTTAAATGGTTCTTCATCCAACTGGACACAAGATGTTACAGCAAACGAAACTTTAGATTCTAATACTTTTGCTGTTGTGGAAGAAGTTTTAGTCTATCCAAATCCTTCTAATGGAATATTTAATATTTCTTTAAAGGAAGAGGCTTCAATTACAATTTTTGATGTACTTGGTAAGGAGATTTTCAAAGAAAAAGGAACTACAGGTGTTAATGTTGTTAATCTATCTAATTATCGAACAGGTTTGTATCTTCTACAAATAACTACAGAAAGTGGTGCTATCATTAAAAAAATTATAAAAGAATAATTTTAATAATATATATCTTAAAAAAGGCAATTTTCTCTAGGAATATTGCCTTTTTTTTTTATTTTTGTTAAAGACCTTAAAGTAAGTTTAACTAAAACAACCAAAAAAACTGTATGGATTCAATAATGATTTATGTGCCTGTAATCATGGCATTATTAGGTTTAGCTTTTATGTTTTATAAAAGAGCCTGGGTTTTAAAACAAGATGCTGGAGATGGTAAAATGAAAGAAATCTCCGACTATATATATGAGGGAGCTTTGGCTTTCTTAAAAGCAGAATATAAATTATTAACTTTTTTTGTTATTGGTGCGAGTATCGCACTAGCAGCTATTTCTTTTATAGTGCCCACCACACACATACTTATTGTAGTGGCTTTTATTTTCGGAGCTATTTTTTCTGCTTTAGCAGGAAATATGGGGATGAAAATTGCAACAAAATCAAATGTTAGAACAACACAAGCAGCTAGAACCAGTTTGCCTCAAGCATTAAAAGTATCATTTGGAGGAGGAACAGTTATGGGACTTGGTGTGGCTGGTTTAGCAGTATTAGGATTAACTACCTTTTTTATCGTATTATATCAAATCTTCATGAATGGAGGTTGGACTTCAACAGAAGACATGACTATTGTTTTAGAAACTTTAGCAGGGTTTTCTCTTGGCGCAGAATCTATTGCACTTTTTGCACGTGTTGGTGGCGGAATTTATACAAAAGCTGCCGATGTGGGTGCTGATTTAGTGGGTAAAGTGGAAGCAGGTATTCCTGAAGATGATCCGCGTAATCCAGCAACAATTGCTGATAATGTGGGTGATAATGTAGGTGATGTAGCAGGTATGGGAGCGGATTTATTTGGTTCTTATGTGGCAACAGTACTAGCTGCTATGGTATTAGGTAATTATGTTATCAAAGATATGGGTGGTGCCATCCAAGATGCTTTTGGAGGAATAGGACCTATTTTATTACCGATGGCCATTGCTGGATTTGGTATTTTGTTTTCAATTATAGGAACATTCTTAGTGAAAATTTCATCTGACAGTGCGAAAGAAGCACAAGTTCAAGGAGCATTAAATAAAGGAAATTGGATATCTATTGCATTAACTTTGGTTTCTTGTTACTTCTTAGTAAAATATATGTTGCCAGAAACCATGAAAATGGAATTTTTTGGTGAAGGATTAAAAGAGATTTCCTCCATGCGTGTATTTTATACCACAATTGTGGGATTATTTGTAGGTGGTGTAATTTCATCAGTTACAGAATATTATACAGGATTAGGAACAAAACCAGTTTTAGCAATTGTTCAAAAATCTTCAACAGGTGCTGGAACTAATGTGATTGCTGGTTTGGCAACAGGTATGATTTCTACTTTCCCAACGGTATTATTATTTGGTGGTGCTATTTGGGCATCTTATGCTTTAGCCGGTTTTTATGGAGTTGCTTTAGCAGCTTCTGCAATGATGGCAACAACTGCTATGCAATTAGCAATTGATGCATTTGGACCTATTGCTGATAATGCTGGTGGAATTGCAGAAATGAGTGAATTACCAAAAGAAGTGCGTACCAGAACTGATATTTTAGATTCTGTTGGTAATACTACTGCAGCAACTGGAAAAGGATTTGCAATTGCTTCAGCAGCATTAACTTCTTTGGCTTTATTTGCAGCATATGTTACTTTTACTGGAATTGATGGAATCAATATCTTCAAAGCTCCTGTATTGGCTATGTTATTTGTAGGAGGAATGATTCCAGTTGTTTTCTCAGCATTAGCGATGAATTCGGTAGGTAAAGCAGCGATGGACATGGTTTATGAAGTACGTCGTCAATTTAAAGAGATTGCAGGTATCATGGAGGGTACGGGTAAACCAGAATATGGTAAATGTGTGGAAATTTCTACAAAAGCGGCTTTACGTGAAATGATGTTACCAGGTATTTTAACTATTGGTTTTCCAATAGCAATTGTATTATTAGGTAAATTAGTGTATGCAGATAACAATCAGTTAATTGCAGAAATGCTAGGAGGTTATATGGCTGGAGTTACCGTTTCTGGTGTGCTTTGGGCCGTTTTCCAAAACAACGCTGGTGGAGCTTGGGATAATGCAAAAAAATCTTTTGAAGCTGGTGTTGAAATTAATGGCGAAATGACATATAAAGGTTCTGATGCTCACAAAGCAGCAGTAACAGGAGATACAGTAGGGGATCCTTTCAAAGATACTTCTGGACCTTCGATGAATATTTTGATAAAATTAACATGTTTGATAGGTTTGGTTATTGCTCCCATTTTAGGAGGGCATTCTGCTAATTCTGAAATGACTATGGGTGCGTGTTGTCATAAACACGGTGCAATGGTGGAATGTACTTCAATGAGTGAGGCTGAATGCATTGAAAAAGGTTGTGTGAACCCTAATTGTAAAATGTTACAAGGTGAAGTGGTGCACAGTCTAAATCATGATGACCATGCACATTCTGAAGTTCATAAAGAAGTACAAATTGAAAAAACAGTTGGAGAAAATGGAACTGTAAAAGCAGTTGTAAAAGTTATAGAAAAGCATGATGGAGAAGAAAAAGTTACTGAAAAAACTTTTGAAGGTACGGAAGCAGAAGTAACAGAGCAAATTAACATGTTGAAATAAAAAATTAAAATAAGTCAAACAAAAATCTCTTTTAATGTATTTTAAAAGAGATTTTTTTGTTTCTAGTATTTGTTTCTATACATTTATAACAGATAATATATTATTAATTGATTTAAATTAATATGAAAAACAGAAGAGATTTTTTAAAAACAACAGCAGTAGCTTCTGTTGGATTGGCTTTACAGTCATTTAAAACGAATGAAGAGAATAGTGATAAAATAAATAGTGTAATAAATAAGCCTATAGTTTTATCAACTTGGAATTTTGGAATTCAAGCGAATGAAGAGGCTTGGAAAATTCTAAGTAACAAGGGAAGAGCTTTAGATGCGGTTGAAGCGGGTGTTAAAATTCCGGAAGGAGATCCGAACGAAAGAAGTGTTGGTTTTGGTGGCAGACCCGATAGAGACGGAAAAGTAACCTTAGATTCATGTATTATGGATGAGTTTTCAAATATTGGTTCGGTAGCTGCATTGGAATACATTAAACATCCTATTTCAGTTGCTAGAGCTGTTATGGAGAAAACACCTCATGTCATGTTAGTAGGAGATGGTGCTTTGCAGTTTGCCCTTTCTCAAGGGTTTCAGAAAGAAAATTTATTGGTTGAAGCTTCTGAAAAAGAATGGAAAGAATGGCTAAAAAAAAGTGATTATAAACCTATTGCTAATATTGAAAACCATGATACTATTGGTATGATTGCTTTAGATAGTCATGGTAATCTTTCTGGAGCTTGTACTACTAGTGGAATGGCTTTTAAAATGCACGGAAGAGTAGGTGATTCTCCTATTATTGGTGCAGGATTATTTGTAGATAATGAAATTGGAGCTGCTACAGCTACAGGACATGGAGAAGAAGTTATTCGAATTGTAGGTTGTCATTTAGTAGTCGAATTAATGAGACAAGGGAAAACACCTCAAAAAGCTTGTGAAGAGGCAGTGTCACGAATTGTTAAACTAACAAATAACAGAAATAAAAACCTAAAAGACATCCAAGTAGGGTTTATTGCACTTAATAAAAAAGGAGAGTATGGAGCTTATTGTATACAAAGTGGTTTTAATTATGCAGTAAAGGATAATTCTGGTAATAAATTAATTGATTCCGCTTACTTTTTGAAATAAATTAAACTGTAAAATGCCACAATTAGAAATCGCTTGTTTTAATTTAGAATCAGCTGAAATCGCTTTTAAAAATGGAGCTGATCGCATAGAATTATGTGTTGAAATGGATGCAGGAGGAATTACACCTTCACTCGAAATGATTCAAAAAGCAAAAGTAAAAATCAACATTCCAATATATGTAATGATTCGTCCAAGAGGTGGTAATTTTGTATATAGTGAAACAGAATTTCAATGGATGCAATCGAAAATAAAAACATTGAAAGAAATTGGAGTTAATGGATTTGTGTTTGGAATTTTAGATGCTCAAAATAAAGTAAATAAGATTCAAAATGAAGCACTAGTTTCTTTGGCAAAACCTTTACCATGTACTTTTCATAGAGCTTTTGATGAGGTTCCAAACCCTTTTGAAGCATTAGAAGCACTTATTGCATGTGGTTTTCAAACCATTTTAACTTCTGGAAATGCTTCAAATGTTAACGAAGGTGTTACTCAATTAGCGTTATTGGTACAAATGGCAACTAACAGAATAACGATTATGCCAGGTGGTGGTTTACGATCTTCAAATGTAAAAGAAATTTATGCCCAAACAAAAGCCATATTTTATCATTCTTCTGCAATTACGGATAAAACAGAAATTGCTAATCCTATTGAAATTCAACGCTTAAAATCAATAGTAAATGAATAAATTTTTTGCTCTTTTTTTCTTCCCTATTTTATTAATCGGACAAAATTTTGAACGTTCTTTAAGTGCTGAAAATTGGAAATTTAAACAAGTCGATAAAACGAATTGGTTAACAGCAACAGTTCCAGGAACAGTGCATACTGATTTGTTAGCGAATCAATTAATACTTGATCCGTTTTTGGAAACTAACGAAAAAGAAGTGCAATGGATTGAAAAAGAAGATTGGGAATATAAAACGTCTTTCTTTCTCTCGCAATCCGAATTCTATTTTAATAATATTGATTTGCAGTTTGATGGTCTTGATACCTATGCTTCCGTTTTTTTAAATGACCAACTTATTTTGGAAGCCAATAATATGTTTCGAATTTGGAAAATTCCCGTTAGAAAATATTTGTTAAAAGGAGAAAATACACTCAAAGTGGTTTTCAAATCAGCAGTAAAGGAAGAGCAAAACCTCGCTAAGAAGCAATTGGTTCAATTGCCTACAGATGAAAGAGTGTATTCAAGAAAAGCACCGTATCAATATGGTTGGGATTGGGGTCCAAGGTTAGTTACAGCAGGAATTTGGAAAGATGTAAAATTGCATTTTTGGAACCAACTTACTTTGGTAAACAGTAGTTACAAACAAGTTCAATTGGATTCTCAAAAAGCTGATTTAGAGTTTAGCGTTGCTGTGTTTTCTGAAAAAGAACAAGTGATTTTGGTAAAGGTTAATGATTCGATAAAAAAGGTCGAATTACAAAAAGGATTGCATACGATTCCTATAAAATATAGAATAAATAATCCCAAATTGTGGTGGTGTAATGGTTTAGGTGAACCTAATTTATATGCTTTCAAGATAAGTTTGTTTGCTGATTTAGAAGAAATAGAGTCTCAGGAAATGAATATTGGTTTACGTACCATTGAATTAATTCAAGAACAAGATGCAATTGGGAAAAGTTTTTATTTTAAGTTGAATGGGAAACCTGTTTTTATGAAAGGAGCTAATTATATTCCAGAGGATAGTTTTTTACCCAGAGCAGCAGATAGTGTTTCTCAAAAACGAATAGAAGATGCAGTAGCCGCAAATATGAATATGTTGCGCGTTTGGGGAGGCGGTGTATACGCTAGTGATGCTTTTTATAACGCTTGTGACAGAAACGGAATTCTAGTATGGCAGGATTTTATGTTTGCTTGTGCGATGTATCCTGGAGGAAGAGATTTTTTAGAAAATGTAAAACAAGAGGTAATCGATAATGTAACTCGAATTCAAAATCATCCTTCTTTAGCTATTTGGTGTGGTAACAATGAAATAGATGAAGCGTGGCATAATTGGGGTTGGCAAAAGCAATTGAACTATTCTAAAGCAGATTCTACTCAAATATGGAAGGATTACCAAAAAGTATTTCACGAATTAATTCCAAATACGTTGGATAGTTTGTATCCAGAAAAAAAAGTCATTTATTGGACATCTTCTCCTTCCATTGGTTGGGGAAGAAAGGAAAGTTTAATACAAGGAGATGCTCATTATTGGGGCGTTTGGTGGGGAAAAGAGCCTTTTGAAATGTATGAGCGAAAAGTAGGCCGTTTTATGAGTGAATATGGATTTCAAGGAATGCCAGATACCACTACTTTTAATTATTTTTCGAATGGAAATCCATTAGAATTTGATTCTGAAAGTATAAAAAGTCATCAAAAGCATCCTACTGGTTATGAAACCATAAAAGAATACATGCAACACGACTATATAATTCCAAAAACCTTTGAAAATTATAGTTATGTTTCTCAACTGTTACAGGCAAAAGGAATGAAAACAGCCATTGAAGCACATAGAAGAGCAAAACCTAATTGTATGGGAACACTTTATTGGCAACTCAATGATTGTTGGCCGGTTACATCATGGAGTTCTGTTGATTATTTTGGAAATTGGAAAGCCTTACATTATCAAGTAAAACAAAGTTTTGAAAACCTACTTCTTTCGGTTGAAGAAACTAAAGAAAAATATCAGGTGTATTTGATAAATGATAATTGGCAAGATGTTTCAGGTAATTTAATTGTGAAAGCCTTAGATTTTAAGGGGAATATTCTCTTTGAAAAATCACTACCTACTATCTCAAATGCGAATGCCAGTCAAGTTGTGTATTCCTTTACAAAAAAAGATATTCCTAAGAAATACCAAAAAAAATCGGTTGTACTACTTCAGTTTGTAACCAATGAAGACAAAATAAGCACTATTTTTTATTGGGTTAAACCCAAAGACTTACAGTTGCAAAAACCAACTATAAAGATTACAAAAACTGATGCGCTAACCTATAAGATTACTTCTGATGTGGTTGCGAAAAATGTGTTTTTATCATCAGATGAAAACGCACATTTTAGTAATAATTATTTTGATGTTTTGCCTAATGAAATCTACACAATAACAGTTAGTCAACCGGTTGAAACAATTTCAGTTAAAAGCTTATTTAATACTTTTAACTAAACATGTTTGCCAACTTCCCAGCCTGTTTTTTCTAAATATTGGTTGCCACTTTCAATCGCTCCTTCTTCTAAGGTAGTTCCCATAGAATCATTCCAACGATTTAAATAACCAAAAAGTGAAATAACACCTAACATTTCTACTATTTCACCTTCATTCCAATGCTTGTATAATTCTGTTTTAATAGTTTCATCAACTGTATTTGGAACCAGAGAAGCGGCTAATGAAAAGTCTAAAGCCGCTCTTTCAGCTTCTGAAAAAGCAGGATGGGTTTTATATTCCCAAATGTTATCCAATTGCTCTTGTTCTGCACCGTAGCGTTCTGCTGCACGTATCGCATGCGCTTGACAATAACGACAACCAGTGGCATTGCTGCTTACCCAAGCAATCATTCTTTTTAAAGCAGAAGTTACGCGACCTTGGTTTTCCATTACAGCCATATTTAAATTGATAAAGGCCTTGGAAATTGCGGGTCTGTGTTGCATGGTTAAAACCGAATTAGGGCAAAATCCTAAGGTTTCATTAAAGAATGTTGCTAATTCTTTAGTCTCATTATCATGATCTGGAGGTAAGGGAGTAACTAATGGCATATTTGGTATGTGTTTGTGTTGAAATGAAAAGCCCCTCGATTAGAGGGGTGAATATTAAAATAGACCGTTTATTTCGGCATCTATTTTGTTAATAATGTTTCCTAAATCTTCAGGATTGTCTACAAAATTTATATTGTCAACATCAATAATGACTAATTTTCCTTTGTCATAGGTTTCAATCCACGCTTCATAACGTTCATTTAATCGACTCAAATATTCAATAGAAATTGTGTTTTCATAATCTCTACCTCTCTTGTGAATTTGACTCACTAAATTAGGAATGGAACTTCTTAAATAAATTAATAAATCAGGTGAACCTACTAAGCCTTCCATTAAATCAAATAAAGATTTGTAATTGTTATAATCTCTATTGGTCATTAAGCCCATGGTATGAAGATTGGGTGCAAAAATATTAGCATCCTCATATATAGTTCTATCTTGAATGGTCGTTTTACCTGATTCTCTAATTTGCAATACTTGTCTAAAACGACTGTTCAAAAAGTAAATTTGTAAATTAAAACTCCAACGCTCCATTTGATGGTAAAAATCATCTAAATACGGATTATCAACTACATCTTCAAAATGTGCTTCCCATTTAAAATGCTTGGCCAATAATTTTGTTAAAGTGGTTTTGCCTGCTCCAATATTTCCTGCAACTGCTATATGCATTATGGTAAAAGTATTTTATAGTTAATAACTTTATTCGGGGTAAAAATAGATAAAAATCCATTTTTATAATAAAATTTATCAAATGATTTTTCAGAAATATGTATTTCGTGCATTTTGTTTTCTTCTAATTTAAATAAATATAACAAATTTCCTTTTCTGATGAGATAGTTTTCACTAGAAAGAATTTGAATAGCATCATATTCGGGTAATCTTCCTATGGTTTTGATGTTTCCATAAATAGAAATGACAGCACTTATGTTGTTTTCATTAATCCAATAAAAATAATTATAATCGGTGGTATAGTCTTTTATTTTTTGACTTAGAGGAGTCGATTTATATTGAACCGTATTTGTACTAAAATTATAAAGTCCAATTTTTTGGCTTATAAAATCATAAAACCATATTTGATTTTGAATTGCCAACCCTACACAATCAAAATTTATAAGAGATTCTAACTTATTTCCTTCTATCTTGTGTGTTTCATTTAATTGGCTATCTAATAAAACAATTGTGTTAAAATCTTTGTAAAATAAAACAATCTGTAAAGGATTGTATAAGTCAATATGCTCAATGTTTCCTAAAGAGAAGTTGTTGTAATTTTGTGTTTTCTCATTTGCGGTTTTGTAAAACACATTGCTTTTGTTGTAAAAAACAATTTCTTTTTGTTTTTCAAAAAAAGAGCAGCTATCTATTTCTAAAGAATCTAAAATTGTTGCTTCAATTCGTTCTTGCGCATTCAAAACAAAATAAAAACCTAAAAAGAGAAGGGTTGTTAAATATTTCATTTAAAGATTAAACCTTTTTTGTAAAATTGATTCTAAAGATAGTATTTTAAGTTTATATTAAAATACTTATTGTAACAAAAAAACGGTTTACGAGTCTATTATATAAAAACAAATATTAAAATGAAAAAAATAATATTACTTGTGTCATTAGTTCTTTCGGCTAGTTTTTATGCTCAGGAATTTCAAGGTACAGCAGTGTATGAATCTAAAACTAGTACTGCAGAAATGATGAAGAATTTTGGAGGTAATCGAGAAATTACTCCTGAGATGCAAAAAAATTTTGAAGAAAGAATGAAAAAAATGTTTGAGAAAACTTTTATTCTAAATTTTAACAAATCGGCATCCATTTATAAAGAAGAAGAAAAATTAGATGCTCCAGGAACTGATAATGGTGGACGTATGATGATGTCTTCAATGATGGGTGGCGGTGGAACGCAATATAAAAATGTAAAGGAGAAGATGTATGCGGTAGACAAAGAGTTTTTTAGTAAAGAATTTTTAATTAAAGATAGTTTGCCGAAATACCAATGGCAAATGGGGTCTGAAACTAAAAAAATCGGAGAGTATAATTGTTTTAAAGCAACTGCAGTAGTGGCAACAGACCCAACAGATTTTAGAAATTTTAGAATGAGAGGGTCTCGAAATGAAGAAAATAAAGAAAAAGAACAAAAGGTAAAAGATTCTGTTAATGCCAATAAAAAAACGAATTTTATGAACGAAGATATTGAGCAAATAAAAGAAAAAACAATTACGGCTTGGTACTGTCCAGAAATTCCTATTAATCAAGGTCCTGATAAATATTGGGGTTTGCCAGGCTTAATTTTAGAAGTAAATGATGGTACAACTACAATATTATGTTCTAAAATTGTATTAAATTCCAAAGAAAAAGTTGATATCAAAGCACCTACAAAAGGAAAAGAGGTAACTCAAAAAGAGTATGACGAAATCGTGAAGAAAAAAATGGAAGAAATGAGAGAAATGTATGGAGGACAGAGAGGTGGTGGACCAGGAGGAAGAAGAGGTTTCTAATTTTTAACCAATTAACTTGTAGCCTCGACCCCTACTGTTTATAATTTGAACTGTAGGGTCGAGGTTTAATTTTTTTCTCAAACGTGTTATGAAAACATCCATGCTTCTACCACTAAAAAAATCATCATTTTCCCAAACAATGTTTAAAATAGTTTCTCTATTAACAACTTCTCCTTGGTTTTTTAATAATAATTCTAAAAGTAAAGCTTCTCTATTCGTTAAAGTAAATGTTTCTTTCGGATGAGTTAATAATTGTGTGTCTGCATTGAAATGATAATCACCAATTTGAAAATTGGTTTTTTTCTCTATTTGTATTTTTCTTTCTGTTAAAGCAATGATTCTTACAATTAATTCTTCCATACTAAATGGTTTTCTTATGTAATCATTGCATCCCATTTTAAATCCATTAACTACGTCTTGTGTTTGTGATTTAGAAGTTAAAAACAGAATAGGAATTTCTTTGTTAGTCTTTCTAATCTCTTGTGCTAAAGTAAAACCATCTTTTTTTGGCATCATGATATCCAATACTAAGGCGTCAAAATTGTTTTTATAGAAGGTTTCAAGAGCTATTTCACCGTTTTCACAAAGTATTACTTGAAAGGAACGATTTTCTAAGCTTTCTTTTATAATTAAACCTAAAGAAGATTCATCTTCGGCTAATAAAATAGTTAGTTTGTTATTCATAAGGCAAAGTAATTCTAAAAATAGTATGGTTGGCTCTTATTAATTCCAAATTCCCTTTATGTTTCTCAATGATTTCTTTTGAATAATACAATCCAATTCCATATCCTTTTACGTCATGTAAATTTCCAGTTGGAATTCGGTAAAACTTTTCAAAAATAGCTTTTTCTTCTATTTTAGGAATTGTATCACCATCGTCTTCCACATCAATAATAATGTTTTTGTTTTCTTTTTTACATTTTATTACTATTGTGTTTCCACCATATTTAATGGCATTATCAATCAAATTTGAAAAAACATTTTCTAAATAAAATGGATCGCCTAAAAAAGGAAGTTTGTCTTCATTGGTAACAAAAAATAGCTCTTTGGTTGTTATCGTTTTGTATTTATCAGTAATGCTATTTAAAAAAGGTATGAGATCGATTTTTTCATAATTTAAAGTTAATTCTTCAGTATGTAAAGTAGCGGTTTCCAAAATTTTCTCCACCATGCTTTCTAATTTTAAAAGTTGATTTTTAGAGATTGAAATGTACTTTCTGTTTTTTTCTAAATCATTATCAGGATTAAAATTACTCATGCCTTCTAAAGCAGTAGCAATAGTAGTTATAGGTGTTTTAAATTCATGAGTAATATTGTTGATAAAATCATTCTTTATCTCGTCTATTTTTTTTTGTTTGTTAATGATGTAAAGCATGAAAAACAAACAACCAATTACCGTTAGTAAAAAAACAAGAGATAATAATAATTCTATCCCCATTCTTTGAAATAATTGAAAAGTAGAATAATTAAAATCTAAAAGTAGTGTTTCATTTGGTTTGAAATAGGTGGATTTTGGTTCAATCTTATGTTGAAAATTGCTTTTGGTATTCGAAAAAGAATAAAAGAGGGTATCATTTTTTTGATGTTTAAAGCCGTAATTTAAAGCTATTTTTTTTCTTTTTAATTCTGTTTGAAAGATAGAATCAACACTTTTGTATCGTATACTATCACTTGAAATATTAATTACAATGCGATTGGGAAATTGTTCAATACCACCAATTTTTTCTTGAGCAGCAATTCCTTTAATTATCTTAATTGAAGTTTTTTTTTGAACAGAATCTTTAGTTTCATTAGTAAAAAAAACCTTAGTATCGATCTTTTGATGATTGTTGTTAAAACTTTCAAAAAACAAACTATCCGTTTTTTTTATGGTGGGTTTTTTTGTTCTAATTTCATTTTTAAAGAGCGAATCTTTTAATACAAGGTTAATGAAATCTTTTGATTTTAAATTTTTATCAGTACTAAAAAAACTAATTACATCTTTTTTAGATTGCTCAGTAAAATAAATCTCTAATGCTTTGTCGTAAGCAATTTGAATTTCATTAAATAGCCTATTTTTATTAGAAATATAATTTTTATAATTCCAATAGACTTGAAGACATATTGTGGCTAAAATAACAATACTAATAAATACAAATATTTTTTTTATGCTCACATTCATATTTCAAAAATAGGAAGTATTTTAAAAGAATTTTCATCGTTAACATACGTTAACAAAGATTAACCCTTCGTTTGTATTAGAAGTCTTTAGTTTGTAATTCAATTTAAAAATATATCAAAATGAAAAATTCAATTTTTACAACCTTATTCTTTTTGTTAGTATTTAAGTGTATTGCTCAAAATATTCAAGGTGTTGCTTATTATACCTCTAAAACACAATTAAAAGATTTTAATATTACCAGTAACGATTTAACTCCTGAAATGAAAGATCAAATGATGGAAAAGATGAAAAAAGCTTTTGAGAAATCATTTGTTTTGAATTTTAACAATTTTGAATCTATATATGAAGAAGAAGAAAAATTAGATACCCCAAGTGCAGCATCAGGAGCAAAGATAAAAATGGCATTTATAGGAGGCAATACTACTGGAAAATTATATAAAAATTTTAAAACAAATCAGTATGTAAAAGAAGATGATATTTTAGGTAAAGAATTTCTAATCATAGATTCTTTACAAAAGATGAATTGGAAATTAATTGATGAACAAAAGAAGATTGGGAATTATACTTGTTATAAAGCACAATTAATTATTCCTATTTCCGAAGAAGAAATAAAACAATATCAAGAATTTAAAAGAAAAAAGGAAGCAGGAAACACAAGTCTTTTTGAAATGAAAGAACCAAAAGATAAAATTGTTGAAGCATGGTACACTTTAGAAATTCCTCTTTCAAACGGTCCAGGGAAATATTGGGGGTTACCGGGTTTAATTTTAGAATTGCATGAGTTTGATACTGTTTTTTTATGTACAAAAATGGTTTTAAATCCAAAAGAAAAGATAAAAATAGTACTGCCTAAAAATGGTAAAAAAGTATCTCAAAAAGAATTTGATGTTATACAAGACAAAAAAATGGAAAGTCTTAAAAACGAAAATGGAGCAATAGAAATAAGAATCAATTAAACCTTTTTATTAAAAAGTTGTCTAAATATGGAAATTAACGTTTTTAACTGTAACAAATAAGTAGTAAATAAGTCTTGTATATGTATAAAAAAATAAACCTCATGAAGCACCTTCTTTTCTCATTTTTATTATTTGTTACAGCAATTGGATATGCGCAGAATATCCGTTTGGAAGGAATAGTAAAAGATAGTACTGGATTAGGATTAGAAATGGCTAATGTTATGGCTGTAAATGCTGAAACCAAAACTATGGATGCTTATGCCATAACAAATGAGAAAGGGAAATTTATTTTAAATCTTAAAGCTAATACTACTTACCAAATAAAATCAAGTTATATTGGTTTTCAGTCTTTTGAAAAAACACTAAAAACGAATGCTGAAAATATGGTTTTTGATATTAAAATGGCTCAAGGTGTTCAGTTGAAAGATGTTGAAGTGGTTTATGAAATGCCTGTTTCTATTTCAGGAGATACAATTGTGTATAATTCCGATTCTTTTACTAATGGAACGGAAAGAAAACTGGAAGACGTTTTGAAAAAATTGCCAGGTGTTGAGGTGGATTCGGAAGGCCAAATTACGGTTGAAGGTAAATCAGTGCAAAAAGTGATGGTAGAAGGTAAAGATTTTTTTGATGGTGATACTAAAATTGCTACGAAAAATATTCCAGCAAATGCATTAGATAAAATTCAGGTTTTACGTAATTATAACGAAGTGTCAAATTTACGTGGTCTAGAAAATAATGAAGAAAATGTCGCTCTTAATATTAAACTTAAAGAAGGGAAAAAGAATTTTTGGTTTGGTGATCTTACCGCAGGAATTGGTGTAGGTCATGAAGAAGATCGGTATTTAATTAATCCAAAATTGTTCTACTACAATCCTAAAATTAGTATTAATGTTATTAGTAATTTTAATAATATTGGTGAATTACCATTAACTACGAGAGATTATTTTAAATTCACAGGAGGTTTTAAAAATATGATGCGTAAAGGAGGTTCTAATTTTAATATTGCTTCCAACGATTTAGGAATTGGAAATTTAAACAATAATCAGGCGGCAAATATCGATACTAAATTTGGTGCGGCAAATTTTAGTTACAATCCTAATAAGGCACTAACTTTTAGTGGCTTTGGGATTGTTTTGAATAATAAAACAAATACTAGAAATCTTTCGATTACTGATAGACCTGAGGAAGGTGACTTACAAGATGAAACGAGAGAAGATTTATCCTACCAAACGACGACACAAACCTTGCTGAAATTGAGTTCAAGTTATGTTCCATCCGATAAGTTACATGTTGATTATGATGCCTTGTTGAAATTTTCGGATCAAAAAGAAAATCAATCTTCAGATTCTAATATTTTAGGAACAATTTACACTAATAAAAAACAAAATCCTGTTTCTTTAAATCAAAATTTTAACTATTATTATACTTTAAATGATAAGAATGTTTTAGCTTTTGAGATACAACATTTATATCAAGAAGAGGACCCTTTTTATAATGCCATTTTAGCTAATAATCCTTTCCCGATAATCGATTTTCAAGCACAATCACTTTATAATATAAACCAAAATAGATTTGTAAAAACCAATAAATTGGATATAAAAGGCGACCATTACTATATGATTACTCCTAAAAGTAATATTAATTTAACCATTGGTAATACTTATTCTTATCAAAATTTTAATTCTGATATTTTTCAAATTTTAGACAATGGTAATGTAAATACCAATTTAATTGATGCTACTAAAAATGATGTAGACTATATGTTTAATGATCTTTTTATGGGTTTACATTACAAATTTATTACAGGTAAGTTTACTTTCAATCCAGGTTTTAGTGTACATCAATATAACACAAAAGACAATCAATTAGGTGGTTCAAATACCATGAGTTTTATGCGTTTATTACCCGATGTTTATGCGTTGTATCAAATTAAAAAATCGGAAACATTAACGTATAATTTTTCATTACAAAATAATTTTACAGATATTTCAAAACTAGCAGAAGGTTACGTTTTTTCAAATTATAACAGTTTGTTTAATGGGAATCGAAACTTGGAAAATTCATTGTCTCAAAATCATAGTTTGCGTTATTTTAAATACAATATGTTTAATTTTGAAAATATTTTTGGTTATCTAAATTACACAAAACAAGTAGATGCCATTAAAAGTAAAGCTTTATTAAGTAATGTTTTTCAAACGTCTACATCTGTAAATATGCCTTCTAATTTTGCAGATGAATCCATTTCTGGAGCTTTTAATTATGGACGTTCTTTTGCAAAATATTATAAAGCTTCTGTAGGTTTAAGTATGAATTGGGGTAAATTTAATAATATTCGTGTATCTCAAGATGGAATTACATCATCAATTCAATCCACAGAATCTTTCACACAGAATTATAATGTGAGTTTTTCTACCAATTATAAAACATTACCCAATCTAACTCTAGGATATGCATATACTATTAATGATAATTTTACTGATACTTTCTATACAGATAGCCCTAAAATTGGCCTAGAATATTACTTTTTAGATGCTTTTTCTTTTGTGTCTGATTATACCTTTAACCACAATAGAAACAAATCTAAATCTGTAGATAATGAATATGATTTTCTAAGTGCAAGTTTAACATATCAGAAAAAAGATAGTAAGTGGGAATACAAACTTTCTGGAACGAATATTTTGAATACAAAATCTTTAAATAACAATAGTTTTAATCAAATTGCTGGAATAAGTAATTTTTCAAGTTATTTTATTCAGCCCAGATATATCATCTTAAGTCTTAAATATAATTTGTAAATAAACTTTTACAGGACCTTAATTTTTATAAACTTTAAAATTAAGGCCTTTTTTTGTGCAATTCTTTTATGTTTTTCTATTAAATCATAAAATTTTCTGAAAAATGCTATTGGTAAATTTTACTTTCTTTTTTAAAATGTACTTTTGAAGTGTTTTTAATACATAAAATTTTTAATAAATAATTCCGTTATATAGCAGATCAATTAAGGATTTTGTTATAAAAACAATGTAATTTAAAGTACAATAAATAAACGTTTATATATGAAAAAAGGTATAACACTTTTTCTTTTACTAGGTTTTTTTCTTCCGTTTGCACAAAGTAAACTTAAACCAGGTCTTTATGTTTCTAAAAACGAACAAAAAGGAATTGAATTACGAATTAACGAAGATGAAACTTATGAGTTGACAATTTTATCTGGAAAATTTCAAGCAGTTAATGATACTATTGTTCTAAATAGTAAGTATGCTTCAATGAATCCTTTTGAGATAACAAAAACGCTTAGCGACGAAAGGAGTAATTTTATAGATGTGTCATTTAATTATAGTTATTATAGCTACTATGGAGCAAGTTTTTTTATAGGAACTCAAAATAATGATAAAGATGCTGTGGAATATAAAAATTTGTTAGACTATATTTCTGATAATGAAAATTATTATGATTTAGATAAGAAAGTAAATTTTAAAGTAAAGAAAACTAAGTATTTGTATTTTGTTGTGAAGCAAAAAGACTTTATTAAGAGCTCTAAATATCTTATAGATGAAAATATTTCTACTTTAGACGTATTGTATTCAGGAAGTAATTTTGCATCGCTTCAATTAAAAGCCTATAAGAAGGATGAGAATTCAATAGTAGTAACAGAAGGAAAGCAACCTCTTCTGTTTGAATTAGATGGAGCGAATGTGAAATTAGACGATAAAAGTTTGCAACCTATAGTGTTTATTACTGATGCAAAGATTGATCTCCCAATAAGAGAAGAGGAATTTGTAAGTGAAGAGCAAACTTATTTAGAAAACACTGAAGAGAATAAAAAATTTGTATTTAAACATACAATAAATCAAAATTTCAAAGACGCTTTAGCTACGCTAAATAAAACGCCTTCTAAGTTTTTGGTTGTAGCAAGAAATTTCACCAAAGAAGATTTTAATGCGTATATCAAAAAAGATGAAGAAGAATTATCTAGCTATATGTATTATGATTATTTACCAGAATACGATAAATACAATTATTATTTGGCGACAGAAAAAGATGATAAACTTTTTCCTTCTGCGTCAAAGGAAAAGCAACTTTATTTTTTAAATACTAACGGGCAGATTTTATATTTTACTAATGGTGATTTTGAAGAAAATAATCAACTTTTACAAACATATTCTTATTCTATAGAAGAACTGAATAAAGTAAACAGCTTTGCTTTATTGGATTATTCTTTGCAAAATAAAAAGACTGCTTTACCAACTTATAAAGATGTTTTTGCTAAAATTGTTGAAATTGAAGTGCCTTATGAATATGATTACTCAACCGTAGAAGAATTAAAGAGTCAGGATATAGAAGAGACTGAAGATGCAGTTGTGGTTGTGGATACGGCAGTTGTAGAAGTAGTAGAAGCAGTAGATAGTTATTCCGAATTAAAAGATAGGCAAAATCTGTATTTATTAAAAGCTACCAAAGAAACTGTTTTTTCAAAATGGAGTGAAGTTTTAGAATTCTATAATAAACAAAGTTCCTTTGATAAAGAAATAGTAAAAATTATAAAAAAAGAACTTTCAAATGAAGGTTTTTCAAAAACATTATTTGATGAGAAAGGAGAAATTATTCTATCTCATAATTTCAAAGGTTTAGATTATTTGTTAAAGTATTATGAGCAAATAAAAAAGGATGAAGACACTCCAGATGAGAATTATTATTATTCAAAATCGATGAATGAGGCAATGGTTTCTTTTTTGAAAGAAATTATAAATTCGGAAAATAATTTTTCTAAACAAGCCAAGCAAAAAGCAATTAATTATTTTGATAAGTATGTTGAAGTTTCAAATAATAATTCGCAAGTTATAAGTGCTTATTTAGATGTTTTAGGGGAAAATAATAATCTTCAATCTAAAGAAGAATATTATAAAATTTTTGAATTGTATTTAAGTGTTTTGTTTCCATCAACTGGTAATCAAAATATTTTTGAAGCTTTAGATAAAGCTTATGTTGAAAACAATGAGAATGATTGGTCTATTTTTAAATATTCATTTTCTAATCTTAGCAATAATGTGGCTTGGACGGTTGTTCAAAATGATTCAACAGATTCAGTTTTAATAAAAAAAGCGATTAAATGGAGCGAATTGTCTAATGAGGTCACAAAGAATAATGGTTATTTTTTAGACACATTAGCGCAATTATATTATAAAGACGGTCAAAAACAAAAAGCAATTAAAACGGAAGAAGAAGCCATAAAGGTTATGAATAATTTGGGAGAATATGGATCAGATAGTCTTATGGAAATGGAAATTGTTTTAAAAAAGATGAAAGAAAATTAATTTTTTGAAGATTTTCAAGTTGATTTTATAAAAAAAACCGATTCTAATTTTGAATCGGTTTTTTATTTTTATGAAATGTCTTGTCCTGAAATAG
The DNA here is from genome assembly GCF_902506265.1 of Flavobacterium sp. 9AF. GTDB lineage: Bacteria > Bacteroidota > Bacteroidia > Flavobacteriales > Flavobacteriaceae > Flavobacterium. Next base: position 40,054 of record NZ_LR733565.1, read on the forward strand.
CGATACACAAATTTCATCGTTATGGAAACACCTCAAGAAATTAGCTATGTAAAGCGTACTCAGAAAGACTATTCCATGTCTTTAAAACTTCAAATTGTTCAAGAAATAG
>NZ_LR733609.1 GCF_902506265.1 Flavobacterium sp. 9AF
TTAGAAAACAGTATTGAATTTAAAGAACTACCCAAAATTGATATAAAAAACATTTCTTTTAATGGCAAGACTTTCCTAGAGAAAGAAATTAAACAAATTCCTTATAATTTAAATTCTGTTCGCATTGATTTTGACATCATTAATTTTGATTATTTAAATGAATATGCATTTTATTATTACATAAATAATAGGGCATATAAATTTGATGCAAGTAATAATTCCATTTTATTACCCGAATTACAATCTGGTAAATATGAAATTATTTTTAAAATTTTTAACACTGATTCTGATACTCCTGTTTTTATAAAAAAAGCCTATTCGTTCAACATTTTACTACCTTTTTGGAAAAGAGGCTGGTTTATTGCCATAGTACTATTATTTATTTTATTTCTTTTCTATTTAATCTATAAGATACAACTTAAACGAGTAATCAAAAAAAATAAAGCAAAAGTAAAGCAATTAACTTTAGAGAATAATTTAAAAGAATCACGTTTACAACTCATCAAATCGCAAATGAACCCACATTTCTTTTTTAATGCTATTAATAATATTCAATCTTATATTTTTACAAATGAAACTAAAGAAGCTTCTTTATATTTATCCAAATTTTCAAAGTTAACACGAAAAATTTTAGAATTTTCTGATGCAAACTGGATCAGTTTAAAAGAAGAAATTGACGCTCTTCGTTTGTATTTAGAATTGCAACAGATGCGTTTTAAAGACCTCTATTTTGAAATTACAATTGATAAAATTTCAAATATTGAACAAATAAAAATTCCTACAATGATGTTTCAACCTTATGTAGAGAATGCCATCTTGCACGGTTTGAGTCATAGTTTGAATCCAAAACAATTGAATATAAATTTTACCATTCAAAAAAACATTTTAGTAACAACGATTACTGATAATGGAATAGGAAGAAAAAAATCAGAAGAATTAAATAAAAACACCATTAATAAGCCGCAATCATTTGCCACAAAAGCAAATTTAGAACGCATTCAACTGTTAAATAAAGATCAGTATAAGATTTCGGTAAATTATATTGATTTACAAACAGAAGATAAAAAAAGCTTAGGAACACAAGTCATTATTAAAATAGAACTATAATAGAAATGAAAGCAATAATTATAGAAGACGAAAGTAGAGCACAAATTTACTTAAAAGGCATAATTGAAATGGTTACACCTGAAATCAACATCGTAGCTATGTGTGATGATTTACCTTCTGGAGTTATGGCTATTAGAAAACACAAACCGGATATCGTTTTTTTAGATATAGAGATGCCTAAATATAACGGTTTAGAAATTGTCAATTTTTTTGATGAAAAAGAAATAAATTTTGGCATTATATTTACCACTGCTTATAATCAATATGCGATACAAGCATTTAAAACTTCAGCGATTGATTATTTACTAAAACCTATTGATCCCGAGGAATTAAAAAACACTTTAGAGCGGTATATTAGTAACCAAAACACAATTCTTGAAAAAATAAATCTAGTAAAACAACAGTTATATAAAGAATCAAAGATTGCAATTCCTGATGGTAATAATTTAGTAATGATACAACCTTCAGATATAGTATATTTAAAAGCCGATAACAGTTATACACAAATTGTTTTAAATACAGGTAAAAAATGGGTAACTAGTCGATTTTTAAAAAACTTTGAAGAGAGTTTGAAAGAATATACTCATTTTTTTAGATGTCATAAATCATATATCATTAATACCCAATATATTGTAAGTTATAGCAAATCGGATGGCGGAACTGTCACATTAGAAAATCAAATTGAAATTCCAGTTTCAAGTGACAAAGTAGAGGAACTTTTAGCATTATTTATAAGAGTAGTTAGATAATAAAAAATAAATACCATAATAATAAACCTAAAGCACTATATAAAATTACTAATAGTATCTCTAAACGATATTCTTCTAATTTTCTTTTCATAGCATTTTTCAATTTATACAAATGTAATTTAATATAGTTTAAAAAGTAAACTAAATTTCTGAAAAGCCTTTATTAGTTTGTGAAAAATAAAAAACCACTTGTAGAAACAAGTGGTTTACATAAAATATAATTCTAAATAAATTATTTTTCCATATCAACTACATTAGCCTCTGCAATTTTTTTGTAAGTTCCGTTATTTAATTTCTCACGGATGGCTTCAAAAGCGGCTAATGTCTCTTCAATATCTTGAATTGTATGTGATGCAGTAGGAATCATTCTTAATAAAATTATTCCTTTTGGTATAACAGGATAAACAACAATAGATAAGAAAATACCATAATTTTCTCGTAAATCATTTACCATTATCATCGCTTCAGGGATAGAACCTTCCAAATAAACTGGTGTTACACAAGTATTTGTATCTCCAATATTAAATCCTCTATCTTTTAATCCATTTTGTAAAGCATTCACATTTTCCCAAAGCTTATTTTTAAGTTCAGGCATTGTTTTTAACATTTGCAAACGTTTCAATGCCCCTACAGTTTGAATCATAGGCAAAGCTTTTGCAAACATTTGAGAACGCAGATTATATTTTAAATAATCTATAATATCTTTATCTCCAGCTAAAAATGCACCTATACTTGCCATAGATTTTGCAAAAGTTGAAAAATAAACATCTATGCCATCTTGACAACCTTGCTCTTCACCTGCACCTGCACCTGTAGCACCAAGTGTTCCAAAACCATGTGCATCATCAACTAATAATCTAAAATTATATTTTTCTTTCATAGCAACAATCTCTTTTAACTTTCCTTGTTGGCCACGCATTCCAAATACACCCTCAGTTATAAATAAAATTCCACCACCTGTTTCCGTTGCCATTTTGGTAGCACGTTGCAGGTTTTTTTCCATACTTTCTAAATCATTATGTTTATAAGTAAAACGTTTACCCATATGCAAACGAACACCATCAATAATACAAGCATGTGCATCCACATCATACACAATAATATCGTTTTTGGTTACTAATGCATCAATTGCAGAAACCATTCCTTGATAACCAAAATTCAACAAATATGCAGCTTCTTTTTGTACAAATGATGCCAATTCCTTTTCTAATTGTTCATGAATATTGGTATGTCCGCTCATCATCCTAGCTCCCATTGGATATGCAGCTCCATATTGTAAAGCAGCTTCCGCATCTGCTTTTCTAACTTCAGGATGATTTGCTAAACCTAAATAATCATTTATACTCCAATTCAGAATTTCTTTTCCATGAAATTTCATTCTTGGTCCTAAATCACCTTCTAATTTAGGAAATACATAATATCCTTCAGCCTGAGAAGCCCATTTTCCTAAAGGTCCTTTATTATTTTGAATTCTTTCAAATAAATCTTTTACCATAATTTTTTTTCATTTTGAAAACTTGGCAAAAATAAGAATTTAAATGAGTTTTTACATCAATTTATTCAAGTAAAATTTAAAAACAAAGAACTAACCTATTTTTTTGATTATATTTATAATACAATTTCAACAAACAACTATAAAACAAACAAAATGAACACTTTAAAAACGACAATCATCCTGTTATTACTATTATTATATAGTAATAAGAATTACGCTCAAGCTCCTTATGGTTCAGCTGGCCAACAAACTGCAGTATATTTAAACAATTCCAATGGAATTCCTTTTGGTTATTATGAATACTTACCGCAAAACTTCAATCCTACATCAAATAATACTTATCCAGTACTTATTTTTTATCATGGTATAGGTGAAAAAGGAAACGGAACAACCGACCTTTATAAAGTTTTAACAAATGGAACGCCAAAACAAATTCAACAAGGTATGCATTTCCCTGCAATTGTTATATCTCCCCAAAAAGGTAGTGGATGGTTCTCAGGAGCCGATTTTCTAACTTTATACAATTATTTACTGCTTAATTATCCTATAGACAGTAACAGAGTCTACATTACTGGATTAAGTGCAGGTGGTGGTGGAGTTTGGCAAGCATTAAATAACCATCATGATAAAATTGCTGCTGCTGTCCCAATCTGTGGCGCGGGTAGTATCTCAAATCCGGCCACTTTTTTACAAAACACTAACATTTGGATACATCATAATTTTGGTGACCCTACGGTTCAAAAAACACAATCTATAAATAATGCAAATCGTATTGCAAACAATTCTCAAACTGTTATGAATGTTTATCCGTATGGTGCAAACAATACAGCTGCTACAACCGATTTTACAATGCAGTTTAACACAAATACACAAACTTGGACAGGAAACATAGGTATAGAAGAACCTGATGATAAACTTTCCTTTACTCTCTATAAAGCAAATGGTCACAATGCTTGGAGTACTACTTATAATAATCCTTCTGTATATAATTGGATGTTTTCAAAAACATTAAATAGCACATTATCAAATTCTTCTTTTGAAAATATCACTATAATTCCTTATCCAAATCCTACAAAAGATAAAATAAATTTTTCAAAAAACATTACTTCTGAAATTATTAATATTTATGATATAAGTGGTAAAAAAATAACATCAGGATTTAATATTGAAGAAAATGCTATTGATATTTCTAATTTTGAGAATGGAATTTATTTTTTAAAGCTCAAAAATCAAACTTTTGAAATAATCAAAAATTAATATAAAATAAAAAGTAGCCATTTCAAAAATTAAAGATGGCTACTTTTATTCTATAAATAAGATAACAAAACTATTTAAACCAATTTGTTACTATATCCTCTTCAAATTTTATAGCTTCTCTATGAACAAACTCATTGTTTTTTGAATTATATGAATAATCTTTTCTCCATTCTTTATGATTTTCAGCTAAATCTTTTATACTATTACATACATATTCAATTTCTTCATTAGTAGTCGTCGGATGAATTGACATTCTAATCCACCCTGGTTTCTTTTCTAAATCTCCAGCTGATATCTGACAAACAATTGAGTTAGAAGTTTCCTGATCAACATGAAGTAAATAATGCCCATATGTACCTGCACAACTACAACCACCTCTTGTTTGAATACCAAACTTATCATTTAAAATTTTCACACCTAAATTATAATGCAAATCGGTAATATAAAATGAAATAACACCTAATCTTTCCTTATGTTGAGGAGCTAAAATATTTATATTATCTACATTTCCTAAAGATTCAAAAACATATTCCGTCAATTCATGCTCCCTGTCTAAAATATTCTTAATTCCCATTTCTTCTTTTAACAGAATAGCTAGTGCTGCTTTTATAACTTGAAGAAAACCAGGTGTACCTCCATCTTCTCTTTCTTCAATATTTTCAATATATTGATGATCTCCCCAAGGATTTGTCCACCTAACCGTTCCTCCACCTGGACAATCGGGAACATTGTTTTTGTATAAATTTTTATTAAATATCATAACTCCACATGTTCCAGGACCACCTAAAAATTTATGCGGAGAAAAGAAAATCGCATCAAGATAAGATTCTTCATCATTTTCAGGATGCATATCAATTTTTACATAAGGACCCGAACAAGCAAAATCAACAAAACAAACGCCATTATTTTGATGCATTAGCTTAGCAACTTCATGATAAGGTGTTTTTATACCAGTAACATTGGAACAAGAAGTTATAGAAGCTATTTTAAAAATTCTATGTTTATATTTGTCTAAAAGTTGCTTTAAATTTTCAAGACTAAACAGCCCATCTTCATCTGCTGGAACAACAATTACATCGGCAATAGTTTCTAACCATGATGTTTGATTCGAATGATGCTCCATGTGTGAGATAAAAACTATAGGTTTTAATTCTTCAGGAAACTTAGTGTATTCTTTCAAATTTTCAGAGATTCTTAATCCAAGTATTCTTTGTAATTTATTTACCACACCAGTCATTCCTGTACCATCAGTAATCAAAATATCGTTTTCTGAAGCGTTTACATGATTTTTAATAATTTTTCTAGCTTTATGATAAGCCATGGTCATTGCTGTTCCAGAAACTGTAGTTTCTGTATGTGTATTGGCTACAAAAGGACCAAAATTATGCATTAACTTCTCTTCAATTGGTCGATACAACCTTCCACTTGCAGTCCAATCTGTATAAATAATTTTCTGTTTACCATAAGGAGATTCAAAAAATTGATTAATTCCAATTATATTATCTCTAAACTTTTGAAAATACAATTCTAAAACAGTATTTGATTTTGTGGTTAACATGTGAATTCTTTTTTACAAAGATACATTTTTTTACAATTTAAATTATTTGAGCTTATGTATATATAATAAAAAAAGGCTCCATAAATTGGAGCCTTTCTAAGATATATTATAAAAATTAAATTATTCTTTTATAACTTTTAGAACACTTACATTTCCATCGATTACAACATTTACAATATAAGCACCGCTATTCAATTCAGTCATATTAATATTTGCAGAAGTAGCATTTACTTTTTGATTGATAACTTCTTGTCCAATCATATTGAAAATTGATACAGATGTCATGTCAGAAGAATATTCTAAATTAAGTATATCTTTAACAGGATTTGGATATGCTTTAAAGTTATTCAAATCAAAAACCGAAGTACTTAAACTTGTATCATTTACTTGAATTCCAAAAGTACCCAAAGCAACCCCATCATAACTATCTACTTGAATATAATAAGTTTCTCCTGAATTTAAACCCGTTAATGATAAATAAGAACTATAATTTACAGTTGTTCCACCATCTTGATCACAAGCTGTTTGAGCTGGAAGTGTTGATAAATCAGAACACACAACTCCTGTACCATTATAAACAGCAATTTCTGTATCTCCATCTCCTAAAGTTCCTCCTGCAAAATCAGTTGTAACTTCAACAGAACCAGAAACAGGAGCTACAAAACTAAACCAAACTGTACCAGCTAATCCTCCACTGAAACAAGATCCTATTGGCTCATTATTTTCATTAGTTGCACCTATTAAAGTATAATCACTTCCTGTTGCCGCTGCACCAAGTGTCAAAGGAGTTGCATTACATAAATTATCATTAGCTGGAGGACAAGAAACATAATTATAACTTCCAATAGATAAATTACATAAATTATCAGTTCCATGATTTAAAGTTAAACTAACGTTAGCACCATAAGCGAATGGACCAACAGTAACAACTCCTAATGCTGAAATTGGCCATGTTGAAGTACCATCTGTAATTGTTGGTGATCCATTTCCTAAATCTGTAATATTTACATCTACAGAGAATTGAGAATTACCACAATCGTGAGATACTGAAGCTGTAGAAAATGCTGGAGGCACACAAGAACTAGGTGCAACTACATCAATATTAAAATCTAATGTAACACCATAAGAACCATCATAACAAGGATCAACAGTAGTCATTGTATCAGCAGTAACAATTCTCATTCTATGTATACCTAATGGAGCTGTTGCTGACATCATAAATGATGCATTGTATGTAGTTGGATTTGTATTTAAAGATTCACCAGTAAATACAATTTCTCCTGCATCGTCAAAATCTAAGTCATTATTAAAATCGATTAAGATATAAGTATTGTATGTATAACCTGTTGCAAAAGTAATTTGAGCATTTATATTTGCTCCTTGAGCAAGCGTAACTGTAGTTGCAGTATGATCAAAATAAGTTACATCGCCATTCGGGAAATTAGTCGATCCTAATTGAACATTTGTAATTCCAGCACCATCATTACTACTTGGGTTGGAAATACAATAACAACCATTAGCATTCGTTGTAAAAGAAACTTCTGTACATCCAGTTGCATCACCTGCTCCATTAAAAGGCGTAATAGTAAAATAATACATTGTATTCATTGTACCTGTAAAGCTATACGATAATACCGATCCTATATTTAAATTATCTAAAATATCATTTCCTCCTGGGGTAGTTCCCATAGTAATTTTATATCCATCAGCATCTGAAACTGTATCCCAAGATAAGGTAGATGCAAAGTTACCACAATTAGCATCAGGATTAGCCACTACATTAGTAGCACATGCTGGTGGATTAGATGGTATTGGTTCCCATTTAATATCATCAACTAAAAGACTATATGACATTGTACCTGTACGCAAAGCAAACACTACACTTCCACTAGGCATTCCCGTAGGAGTTGTTACAAAGTTTTGAGCAACTGTAGTACTATTAGTTACAATTGATGAAATAGAAACAAATGTATTTGCATCGCTAGGATTAGTTAAATATCCTAACTCTAATGTTTCCCCAGCTGTGAAATTTGCTCTTACTTTCATACTCATTCTATGAGTACCCGCGTCTGCATTACTAACTGGTATCATTTTAACTACTGCTCTTGAAGTACTTGAACTACTATACATATATAAATTTCTATTTCCTGCTATTCCAGTACTTGTTTGTGGATAAGCAGAACCAGAACTACCTACCTTTGCCCAACAAGCAGAAAAATTAGAAGCTGTAGTTGCTTCAAAATCTTCTACAAAATCAGTAACACTACTACATAAAGTAGTAAAAGATACTGGACCAAACCATGCACTTTGACTTGAAGCGCTACAATAAGTTCTAACATATACTTCATAAGGAGTATTTGGTGTTAACCCTGTTATTTCTCCCTCTATTGGCTGATAATCTACGCCAATTCCTGAACCTGTTGGTGTACCTGTACCTGCAGCTTGAACCACATATTCCCAATCAAAAACAACACCACTTCCAGTCCAATCAATATCAACAGTAGTATCAGTAATATTATAAACAATCAAATTGGTTGGTGCTAAACAAGCTGGTGCTTCATCAAAAGAAATATCATCAATAGCTATATCTCCATTTCCACCATTTCCTCGTATAGCTCTAAATCTTGCTTGTATAGTACCCGTAAAAGCGGATAGACTTACCACTCTTTGTACCCATGGGTCAGCTTGAGCAGTTTGCTGTTGACCACTAATTACATCTACATCATTTACCCAAGAAGTACCATCAAAAATATCGATGTGTAAATCCCCCATATTACTACCAAACATATGGTAATAAAATTGTAAAGATGCATCTGATAAAGCAGATATATCTATCTGCGGTGAATATAGTTCTGCTACAGCACTAGTTGAACCACTAGATGCTTCAACATAAAAATATTTCACAGGACTATTTGCACCTGTCGGACCAGTACTTGGAGACGAAGGTGTTCCGCCTGAACCATCAATATTCCATCTAAAAGCAGAGGTTGTATTAGTAGGAATAGTTGACCAACAATCAGCAATTACTGCATTAGTAGTAAGTCCTGCTGATTCAACATCATAGCTCCACGGGGCATTATTTGTACCACAAGTAGTAAAAGTTGTTTCAGTACAACCTGTTGCATCCCCATTAGAGTTATATGGTATAACAGTAACATAATAGGTTAAGCCTGGTAATAATGCACCTAAATTGTATGTTAAAACATTTCCAACGTCAAATAAATTAAGAACATTAGTTCCTCCTGAGCTGGTGCCAACATTAAGTTTATATCCATTTGGAGCACCTGACGCCGCTGGCCAAGTTATTTGTGAAGATGAAACATTAACTGCTCCATCTAAAGGACTTGAGACCGAAACACAATTAGGTGGATTTACTATTGCTATAGCAGAAAAGTTAGTAACATTAAAATTCAATCCATTTGGAGTACCCCATTGTCCAACTGCTATGTAAACAGTTTGATTCGGACTTAAAACAGCATTAACTGTTTTTGTACTATTTGAACCTGTAGATGATGCAGCATCTAATTCTCCAGAAAAAGTAGTTCCTGTACAATCAGTAAAAATACCTATACCATTCCAAGAGTTTACGGAAAATATAGTCATAGAAATTTCTTCAGAATTTGAACCAGCCGTATATTGAAATAAATATACATCATCATCCCAATAAGAAGAATTAATAGATGTTCCTGTTGGATTAGTATTCCAGTCTTCAGCACCTCCTGTTCCAGGGGTCGTAATTCCTGTAGCAGTATATCCATCACTAATTACCACTCCAGTTCCACAACCAAACTGAGCAGAAACAGAATTTGTAATTAATAAAAGAAATAGCCATAGAGTAATTTTTTTCATAAGATATTAATAATTCGTTAAGTTATTGCTAATATAATTAAATTATTGTTATCAAATGTTTAACCCACAACAATATCGTTAAAATACACATATCATCGATTAAGTGTAAAAAAATACCCTTGTTTTACAACAAGGGTATGATGAAAAAGCTTAAGACTATTTAAATTTTTAAACCTGAAAGACTTTCTTCAATTGTAGCAATTTTTGCTAATGCATCTGCTTCCTTTTTACGTTCATTTTCTACTACTTCAGGTTTAGCATTGTTAACAAATTTTTCATTTGATAACTTCGCTTGAACTGATTTTAAGAACCCTTTGTTATAATCTAATTCTTCGTTTAATTTAGTAATCTCAGCATCTATATCAATATTTCCTCCAACAGGAATAAAATATTCGTTAGATTTTACACGATAAGATAAAGCTCCATTTACTTTTTCAGAAACATATTCTAAAGATGATATATTACCTAATTTGGAAATTACGCTATCAAAAAATAGGGAAGCATTTTCATTATTTACGACTTTTAATTCTATAGTTTCTTTAAATGCTATATTTTTATCTTTTCTAATCGTTCTAATTCCCGAAATTACTTCGGTAGCAAAATCGAAATTGGCAATTAATTTTTCATCAAATGCTTTCCTTTCAGGCCAAGAAGCAACAATTAAAGCTTCTTCAGAAGTTCTATCAGCGATGTGCTGCCAAATTTCCTCTGTTAAGAATGGCATGAACGGGTGTAATAACTTCAAGTTAGCTTCTAACATTTCGATGGCTTTATTGAAGGTTGTGCTGTCAATTGGTTGTTGGTAACCTGGTTTAATACTTTCTAAGAACCAAGCACAGAAATCGTCCCAAACCAATTTATAAATCGCCATTAACGCATCAGAAATACGGTATTTATCGAAATTATCTTCGATTTCCGCTAATGCTTTTTGAAGCTTCGCTTCGTACCACTCGATAGCTACTTTAGATGATTCTGGTTGTGCAATGTCAGCAACTTCCCAACCTTTAATTAAACGGAAAGCATTCCAGATTTTAGTTGCAAAACCTTTTCCTTGGTTGCATAATTCTTCGTCAAATAAAATATCATTACCAGCAGAAGAACTAAGTAACAATCCTACACGAACTCCATCAGCACCAAATTTTTCAATCAACCCAAGTGGTTCAGGTGAATTTCCTAATGATTTAGACATCTTACGTCCTTGTTTATCACGTACCAATCCTGTTAAATATACATTTGAGAATGGTTTTTCACCTGTGTATTCATAACCAGCAATAATCATACGCGCTACCCAGAAGAATAAAATATCAGGACCAGTAACTAAATCGTTGGTTGGATAGTAATATTTGAATTCTTCATTTTCTGGATTCATCATACCACCAAAAACAGATATTGGCCATAACCAAGATGAGAACCAAGTATCTAAGGCATCTGGGTCTTGACGCAAATCATTAGTTGTTAAGTCTGATTTTGATGTTTTTTCTTTTGCTAAAGCTAAAGCTTCTTCAATATTCTCAGCAACTACAAAATCTGCTTTCCCATCTCCATAATAATAGGCTGGAATTTGTTGCCCCCACCACAATTGACGAGAAATGTTCCAATCGCGAATGTTATTTAACCAATGTGCATAGGTATTGTTAAAACGAGACGGATATAATTTTATCTCGTCTGATTCTAAAACAGCTTTGATAGCAGGTTTCACTAACTCTTCCATCCTTAAGAACCATTGATCTGATAATCTTGGCTCTATTACTGCTTTTGTTCTTTCAGAAGTTCCAACGTTATTCGTGTGCGTTTCAACTTTTGTTAAAGCACCTATAGATTCTAATTCTTTTTCAATTTCAGTACGAACAACAAAACGGTCTTTTCCTTCATAATGTAATCCAAAAGAATTTAAAGTTGCATCTTCATTAAAAATATCAATAATTTCTAATCCGTGTTTGTCACCTAACGTTTTATCATTTACATCGTGGGCAGGCGTAACTTTTAAACAACCTGTACCGAATTCCATGTCTACATATTCATCGAAAATGATAGGAATTACGCGGTTACAAATAGGAACAATCGCTTTTTTACCTTTCAAATGGAAATAACGTTCGTCTTCAGGGTGAATACAGATAGCAGTGTCTCCTAGTATAGTTTCCGGACGTGTTGTTGCAATAGTAACGAACTCTTCAGTTCCTTCGATTTGATATTTTAAATGGTATAATTTTCCTTGTCTTTCTTCGTAAATAACTTCTTCATCAGACAAAGTTGTTTTAGCTTCTGGATCCCAATTTACCATACGGTAACCACGATAAATCATACCTTTGTTATATAAATCAACAAACGATTTGATAACTGAAGCTGACATATCGTCGTCCATAGTAAATTTAGTTCTGTCCCAATCACAAGAACAACCTAATTGCTTTAATTGTTCTAAGATTGTTCCACCATATTTTTCTGTCCAATCAAAAGCGTGTTTTAAAAACTCTTCACGAGTTAAATCCGATTTATTGATTCCTTCCGATTTTAATTTCGCAACTACTTTAGCTTCCGTTGCGATAGATGCATGATCAGTTCCAGGAACCCAACAAGCATTGAATCCCTTTAATCTTGCGCGACGAATTAATACATCTTGAATGGTATTGTTCAACATGTGCCCCATATGCAAAACTCCAGTGACGTTAGGTGGAGGAATTACAATTGTGTAAGGTTTTCTATGATCTGGCGTTGAATGAAAATACTTGTTTTTCATCCAGTAATCATACCACTTTTTTTCAACATCTTTTGGGTTAAACTGTGCTGGAATTTCCATTATTGTATTAATTTATTGTGTTTTAAAATATGTACCAAAAATAACAAAAATAACCCTGATAGAAGCTAGCTACCTTGTAGCGCGAATAGCAGGAATATGGATTACAAAAACACACCCTTCCATTCGTTTAAAATAATTAACTAAATTTATACTTTGGTATTGTTTTTGTAATTAACTGTTTGCAAAAGTAACGATATAAGAGAAAATAAAAAAAGGTATTTTTTTTGTTCTTTGCAATAAAAGATTTATTTTTACATAAATCATTAATATTTAATATGATGAAAAAATTATTTGGAATTTTAATGTTTTTATTAGTTGGTTTGTTTTCTTACGGTCAGGATGGACCAAAAATAGAATTTAAACAAGAGACTATTAATTATGGTGAAGTGGTAAAAGGAGAAGATGATGGTGTTCGGGTTTTTGAGTTTACCAACACAGGAAATGCTCCTCTGATAATTACTGATGTTAAATCGAGCTGTGGATGTACAGTTCCTACTAAACCAACTGAGCCGATAATGCCAGGGAAATCGGATAAAATTATTGTAAAATACAATATGAATCCTGGTCCTATAAGTAAAACCATTACGGTAGAGAGTAATGCAGTTAATAAACTTAATGGTGTTGTTCCGCTACGAATAAAAGGAACTGTTATTGTTAAATAAAAAAAGTCTCGACTCAGGTCGAGACTTTTTTTATAATATTTTTTGAAGTTTAATTTTAAATTCCATAATTACTCCATTTCTTTGCACTTCAATTTTTATGATTCTACCTTCTTCTGATTGAAATAAATCGGATATTTTTTGTATAGAATAATCATATGCTTTCTTTCCATTTATAGAATGTATTATATCACCAACCTTTAAACCAGCGATTTCTGCAGGAGAATTCTCTCTAATAGCATAGATTTCAAAGACAGGTTTCAATTCAAATTTATATTTAAATTCGGCAGCATTATCAAAAATAAAGCTTTTGTTACTGTTATTATTTAAATTAGCACCATAATTAGATGAATTAGCAAAACCTATTTTTTCAGAAACCCATGTAAGCCCAGTATGTTGTACTTCTATACCTGACATATTATAATTAAAAGGTTCATCAAAAAGTTTATTCTTTTTGAAATAGAATTTCTTTCCTTTGTAGTCTAAGAACCAATTAAATCGTTTCATTATTTCACCTCCTAATGAACCATTTCTCCCTTTTGTTATATCTAATTGATTAAAAGAAGTAGTATCTGGATAAGAAACCAATGCTTCTTTTAAAACAAATCCATTTAAATTTAAGAATTCTATTCTAGATTTTTTCCCTTTAATATCACCCCCTAATCCTCTTCCTAAAATATCATCAATATACTTATTTTGACATTTGATTGTATCGTTTTCAAACAACCATAATCCATCACCTAAACCTGTATCAATAAGAAGCTTGTAATTTACATCTAAATCATTTTTCGTCTTAGACATAACATTTATATATGGTTTATCGTCTTCTATTTCAACTAATTTTTCAATATATCTATTCTTTAAAAGTATCTTTTGTGTATCCTTATATAGAAAAAGTTTTCTTTTTTGGTAATTTATCTCCACTAAAAAATCTTTAAAAAAGCTTGCTCCAACAATACCGTTGATTGGAACACCTAGTTTATTTACTAAATTAATATTCCTATCTGTTATTAGAAGTATTTGAAATTCTTCATCCACGTATTCTTTAATCTTTATTATATTGTTATTGGAAGCATAGGCCACAAGAGATTCTCCATTACCTAATCCATTTATTTTTACCTTCCTAGTTTCATAAAACATGATACTATCACTTTCAGGAAAACTAAACAATAGGTTTTTATCTGAACCAGTATCTAGGAGCATATTTAATTTTACTCCATTTATTTCTACATTTATTATAATTAGATTATGAGTTAATTCAAAAGGTATAACTATTTTGTCTTTTTTTGACTTCCATTTAGTTTGACTTTGTAGATTTAGTTGAAATAAAATCAAAAAAAAGGTTAATAGGCTAAATAATTTTTTAAACATAGAAATGGATTTATATAAATTTAGAAAATTTAATTTATATAAATACAATTTTAACATTTAAAAAAAAATAAAACTTCAATAATTAGGTAAAAAAATTGCAATTTTGCATACAAATTTTAATAATCATGCCAAAAATATCTCAAAAAGGGACATCAATGCCCGAATCACCTATTAGAAAATTGGTTCCTTATGCTGAAATCGCTAAGAAGAAAGGACATAAAGTATATCATTTAAATATTGGGCAACCTGATATCAAAACTCCAGATGTTGCATTGAATGCGGTAAAAAATGCAAACATAGAAATTTTAGAATACAGTCATTCTGCTGGATTTGATAGTTATAGAGAAAAACTTTCTGCTTATTATAAAAATCAAAATTTACCTATAAATAAAGAAGATATAATAATTACTACAGGCGGTTCTGAAGCCTTGCTTTTTGCACTTGGAAGCACTATGGATGTTAATGATGAAATCATTATTCCTGAACCTTTTTATGCAAACTACAATGGTTTTTCAGTAGCTTCAGGTGTAAAAGTAGTTCCTGTAATATCAAACATCGATAGTGGTTTTGCTTTACCTCCAATAGAGGACTTTGAAAAACTAATAACTTCAAAAACAAAAGCGATTTTAATTTGTAATCCTGGGAATCCAACTGGATATTTATATTCACAAGATGAAATTAACCAATTAGCAGCCATTGTTAAGAAACATGATTTATTCCTAATTGCTGATGAAGTTTATAGAGAATTTACTTATGACGGATTTAAACATCATTCAATAATGAATGTATCTGGATTAGAAAATTATGCTATTATGATTGATTCTGTTTCTAAACGTTTTAGTATGTGTGGAGCTAGAATTGGATGCATAGTTTCTAAAAATAAAGAAGTTATGGCAACAGCTATGAAGTTTGCTCAAGCTAGGTTAAGCCCTCCTACTTATGCTCAAATTGCTAGCGAAGCTGCATTAGAGACGCCTCAAAGTTATTTTGATGAAGTGATTACGGAATATAAGGAAAGAAGAGATATTTTAGTTAATGAATTGAACAAAATTGATGGTGTTAAAGTTGCTGTTCCAAAAGGTGCTTTTTATTGCATTGCTAAACTTCCTATAAAAAACGCAAATGATTTTGCTCAGTGGTTATTAGAAAAATTTGATTTAAATGGAGAGACAGTAATGGTTGCACCTGCTGCTGGTTTCTATTCATCTCCTAATGTAGGACTAGATGAAGTACGTATAGCTTATGTTTTGAAAAAAGAAGATTTAATTAAATCTGTTGAGATTTTAAGAGAAGCTTTGAATGTTTATAATAAATAATTCTTTCTAAAAAATAAAAAATAGCCTCACAAAAGTGAGGCTATTTTTTATGAACATATATAATTATATTATCTTTTTAATGTAAAATGTGCTTTAAATACTTTATTTTGTTGGTTTTCTTGATATTCTACAGTAAACCAATAATCTGTAGAAGGTAAGTCTTTTGAATTAAAGGTTCCATCCCACCCTGTTCC
>NZ_LR733604.1 GCF_902506265.1 Flavobacterium sp. 9AF
TTACACAATATTAATATTGAGTATTTAAATCACGATACACTAACTGATATAATTAGTTTTGATTATACTGAAGACAATATAATCAGTGGAGATATTTTTATTTCTATTGAAAGAGTAAAGGAAAATGCTTTTGATTTTAATACAGATTTTCTTTCTGAATTAAAAAGAGTAATGATTCATGGTGTACTTCATTATTGTGGATATAAAGATAAAAGCAAAAAAGAGGAGCAGCTTATGCGTTCAAAAGAAGATGAAAAAATCAACATGTTCCACGTGGAACTTTAAATCTTAATTTTGCTTTTTTTGTTCCACGTGGAACAAAAAAAATTACACATAAATATGTTTCACGTGGAACACTTTTTTAACTTTTAAAAATAATTACAAAACTTAAAATGAGTTTATTTCAAAATAAATATGATGTTGTAGTTGTAGGTGGTGGACACGCAGGTTGTGAAGCTGCTGCTGCTGCTGCAAACATGGGTTGTTCTACTTTATTAGTAACGATGAGTTTGCAAAACATTGCACAAATGTCTTGTAATCCTGCTATGGGTGGAATAGCTAAAGGACAAATAGTGAGAGAAATTGATGCCTTAGGTGGTTATTCTGGAATAGTTTCTGATAAAACCGCTATTCAATTTAAAATGTTGAATAAATCAAAAGGGCCTGCAATGTGGTCGCCTCGAGTACAAAGTGACCGTATGCGTTTTGCAGAAGAATGGCGTTTGCAATTAGAGAATACACCTAATCTAGATTTTTATCAAGAAATGGTTACTGGAATTATAACAGATAATGGTAAGTTAGTAGGAGTTAAAACTGCACTTGGTATTGAAATAAAAGCAAAAGCTGTAGTTTTAACAAATGGTACTTTTTTGAATGGTCTTATTCATATTGGTGATAAACAATTTGGAGGTGGTCGTGCTGGTGAAAGTGCTTCTTTTGGAATTACTGAAGATTTAATTAAATTAGGTTTTGAATCGGGTAGAATGAAAACAGGGACACCTCCTCGAGTTGATGGTCGTTCATTAGATTATTCAAAAATGATTGAGCAACCTGGAGATGCAGTTCCTGACAAGTTTTCATATTCATCTATAACAAAACCTTTAGCAATTCAAAAATCTTGTTGGATGACTTACACATCTAATGAAGTACATGATTTACTTCGTGAAGGCTTTGATCGCAGTCCTATGTTTAATGGTAGAATTAAAAGTATTGGTCCAAGATATTGTCCTTCTATTGAAGATAAAATTAATCGTTTTGCTGATAAAGAAAGACACCAATTATTTGTGGAACCTGAAGGTTGGAATACAGTAGAAGTATATGTTAATGGTTTTTCAACATCTTTACCAGAAGATGTTCAGTTTAAAGCCATGCGTTCTGTAGCTGGTTTTGAAAATGTAAAATTTTTTAGAGCCGGTTATGCGATTGAATACGATTACTTCCCTCCTACTCAATTGCAACATACTTTAGAAACAAAATTAGTAAGTGGTTTATATTTTGCAGGACAAATTAATGGAACTACAGGTTATGAAGAAGCTGCTTCACAAGGTTTAATGGCAGGAATTAATGCTGCTTTAAAAGTACAAGAACGTGAACCCTTTATTTTAAAAAGAAACGAAGCTTATATTGGTGTTCTTATTGATGATTTAATTACTAAAGGTACTGAAGAGCCATATAGGATGTTTACTTCAAGGGCAGAATACCGCACTTTATTAAGACAGGATAATGCTGATATTAGACTTACACCTAAAGGTTATGAAATTGGTTTAGCTAAGAAAGAAAGGTTAATTAGAATGGAAGAGAAATTATCTAAATCTGAAGCTATGGTAAATTTCTTTAAAGAAACCAGCTTAAGACCTGAAGAGGCTAATTCTATTTTAAAAGAAAAAGGTTCTACAGAAATGCTTCAACCGGATAAAATGTTTAAAGTTTTTTCACGACCTCAAATTGATTTAGAAGATATTGTAAAGTTTGAAAAAGTAAAACAATATATTGAAGAAAATGATTTAGATAATGAAATTATTGAGCAAGCAGAAATTCAAGTAAAGTATTCTGGATATATAGAAAAAGAAAAAAATCATGCAGATAAATTGAATCGTTTAGAAGATGCTGTTATTCCAGATAATTTTGATTTTAACAAAATAAAGTCAATATCTATTGAAGCAAAACAAAAATTAGAAAAAATTCGTCCTAAAACCATTGCTCAAGCTTCTAGAATTAGTGGAGTTTCACCAAGTGATATTTCTGTGCTACTTATACATATGGGACGATGATGAAATTCTTTTTAGATAGTTGTATTTTAGTAATGCTGGCATATTATTTTTGAAAAATATAAAATGTTTCACGTGAAACAACTTTGTTAACCCTTATTACCACTACTCTTTTGAGTTTTATATTTATGAATTTTGAAAACAAAACCACTTATATTGAAGTTAAAGATTTTTCTGTTTCGGGAAAATCTTTTTCTTTACTAATGGATGAAGAATTAGAATTATTAAAAACTATACCTCAACCTAGCCTTTTAGACTTACCTTCTTATTATGAAAGTGAAGATTATATTTCACATACAGATCATTCAAGATCTTTATTTGAAAAAATGTATCAAATAGTTAAAAGAAGTGCTATTAAGAAAAAAGTTAATTTATTAACAAAATATTCAATCAAAGGAAAAATTTTAGATATCGGTGCTGGAACAGGAGATTTTCTAGTGGAGGCTAAAAATAAAAATTGGGATGTATTAGGTTTTGAACCTAATGAGAAAGCTAGGAAATTGGCTTTAGAGAAAGGTATAAAATTTACAGATGAATTAGAAAATCTTGAATCTAATCAATTTGACGTAATAACAATGTGGCATGTTTTAGAACATATACCCAATTTAGAATATCAAATTGAAGAACTCAAAAGATTGTTAAAACCAAATGGAATTTTATTTATCGCAGTTCCAAATTTTAAATCTTACGACGCGAAATATTATGCAGCATTTTGGGCTGCTTATGATGTACCTAGACATTTATGGCATTTTTCAAAAAAAGCTATAGAGTTGTTATTTCAAAAACAAAATATCAAATTGTTTCACGTGAAACCAATGTGGTTTGATAGTTTTTATGTGGCCATGTTATCAGAAAAATATAAGACAGGAAAAATGAATTTTATCAAAGGCTTTTTTATAGGTTTTGTATCAAATTGTAAAGGAATTGCTAATAATGAATATTCTTCCCATATTTATATATTAAAAAACCAATAAAAGCGTATTATATTAAGTATAAACAATCTTTGTGTAATTTTTATACAAAAGTATTGTTGGTTTAAAATTGTGTCTTAAAACGCTTAATTTTAAGTCGTTTTTAATAGCAAATATTTATTAGTCTTGTTAAGTTATATAATTTTTACTTATAATAAAAAATCAACAGAATTTGGTACTTCATATGGATTTACTATTTTTACGAAAAATTTCAAATAAAAAATTTTAAAAGCAAATAATAATTTAAAAAATGAAAAGAGCCTTATTAATTTTAGGAGTAGCAATTGCATTAATTTCATGTGATAAAAAAGAAGATAAAAAAGAAGATTTTAAAACAGGTTATATAGACACTGCAAAATTAATTCAGGATTATGAAAAGTTTAAAGATGAAGATGAAAAGTTTATAGTCAAATCTGAAGAAATGAAACGCCCTTTTGCAGCTAAAGCAAAAGCTTTCCAAGATGAGGCAGCTAGTTTTCAAAGAAATGCTCAAATTAAAGGAATGGCTTGGGCACAACAAAAAGGGGCAGAATTGCAACAAAGAGAACAAGAACTTTCTATAGAGCAAGAAGCTTTATTAAGACAAATTCAAGTAGAAAGCGATAGTATTCGTTCTTCAATAGTGAAAGAGTTAAAAGATTATATTAAAACATACGGTAAAAAAGAAGGTTACGATTATATATATGGTACTGGTGATGCAGCCACAATTCTGTATGCTAAAGATCCTTATGACATTACTGCTGATGTATTAAAGAAATTAAATGATGAATTTAAAGCTAAAAATGGTACTACTGACAAAAAGGAAGTAACTGAAAAATCAGATAAAAAAGAAGAAGACAAAAAATAAATATTTCAATAATAATTATAAAGCCCCAATTATAAGGGGCTTTTTTATTGGCTTACATTTAGTTATATTTGTTAAATATATCTGCCTTATGAATACATTTTCTATCGAAGCCAATTACATTTTACAATTCATTCATCAAACAAATAAATCCCTATTTATCACTGGGAAGGCTGGAACCGGAAAAACAACTCTTTTAAAAGAAATTCTTAATGTTACTTATAAAAATACAGTTGTAGTTGCTCCTACTGGTATAGCTGCTCTTAATGCTAATGGCGTTACTATCCACTCTCTTTTTCAATTACCTTTTGCTACTTTTTTACCTGATTTAAAAGAAGTTACAAATTTTTCAAGTTCTTTTAAAATTGAAAGCCGATCATCCTTAGTAAGACATTTTAAAATGAATACTTTTAAAAGGAATGTAATTAATTCAATGGAATTGCTTATTATAGATGAAGTATCAATGCTGCGAGCAGATGTTTTAGACGCAATGGATTTCATGTTAAAATTCACAAGAAGAAATGAGAAACCTTTCGGTGGTGTTCAGGTAGTATTTATTGGCGATTTACTTCAATTACCTCCAGTAATAAAGAATGAAGAGTGGGATGTTTTAAAAAATTATTATAAAGGTGTCTTTTTTTTTAATGCTCATATTATTCAAAGCAACCCTCCTTTGTACATCGAACTCTCTACCATATTTCGTCAAAAGGATACACATTTCATAGAAATACTAAATAATTTACGTACGAATAAAACTACAAAAAAAGACATTATTGCGCTTAACCAATTTGTACAACCTCATTTCAATTTAAAAAATAATCCAGGATATATTTATCTTACTACACATAATGCAAAAGCGAATGAAGTAAATCAATCTTCTCTTAATGGGTTGAAAGGTAAATCGTTTACTTTTTTACCTGAAATTGTGGGTGATTTTCCTGAAAAAATATTTCCTATAGAGGAAAGATTAGAATTAAAAATTGGTGCTCAAGTAATGTTTATAAAAAACGACCTAAATATTGATAAACAATATTTTAATGGAAAAATGGGTTTTATAGCATCAGTTAACAATAAAGAAATTTTTATTCATTTTCCTGAAGAAAATAAGACAATAGAAGTAGAAAAGTATGAGTGGCAAAACATTCGTTATAAAATTAATGAAAGTACAAAAGAACTAGAAGAAGATGTTATAGGAACTTTTGTCCACTACCCTATTAAATTAGCTTGGGCTATAACTATTCATAAAAGCCAAGGACTTACATTTGATAAGGCTGCTTTAGATGTTTCTCAAGTTTTTGCACCAGGCCAAGCGTATGTTGCCTTATCCAGACTTAAATCTCTTAAAGGTTTAGTTTTACTTACACCATTACAAATAGATGGGATTTCTAGTGATGAATTGGTGCTAAATTATGCAAATAATAAAGCTAGTGAAAAAGATTTGGAAGATACATTTATACTTGAAAAGCAACACTTCTTTTTAGATTATTTATGCAAGGGTTTTCATTTTAAAGAGTTAATTCAACAATGGAGAAATCATTTTTATAGTTATAAAACCGAAGAATCCAAAACAATTAAGTCAAAACATTATGATTGGATTCAAATGCAATATGAAAAAATGAGCGCTTTAGAAAATCATTCGGAAAATTTTATTAAACAATTAAAAAACATCTTTTTAAACAAAAATAACTTTAATAATCAATATGTTAACGAAAGATGTGAAGCTGCTTATTCTTATTTTTTCCCCATTTTAGATACGGTATATTTTGAATTATTATTTAAAATGGAAACTATAAAAAGAACAAAAAACGCAAAAGCTTATTTTAACGAATTATGCGAATTAGAAGAACTAACACACGCTTCTCTACTCTTACTTTCCAAAGCGAAAATACTAACTATATTAATAACTGAAGGAAAAGAAATTTCAAAAGAACAACTTCTTCCAAATACCTTAAAAGAATATAGAAAGACCAAAATTGACATGGCATGCTTAAAATATATAGATGAAAATAAAAACTTGTTAGATGATTCATCTTTAATATTTTACGGTAAAAATAAAGATAAAAAAAACAAAAAATCGACCACTGAAGAAACTTTAGCGCTATGGAGGCAAAATCTTTCAATATCTGATATTGCTAGAAAAAGACAACTAACAGAAACAACTATATACAATCATTTTGAAAAATTAATCAGTAACGAAATAATAGCTATTAATGAATTAATTACTGAAGATAGATTACAAGAATTAGAAATAGCTTTTAAAAAAGTAAATAATGAAACATTATCCCAAATAAAAGAAATCTATGGAGATACTTTTACTTGGGAAGAATTAAAATTATTTAGAGCTAGTTTAAAAAGGAATTAACCTAATAAATAAACAGCCATAATAGCTGGAATGAAATAAATTACAATAGTACGAGCTCCGTCATAATCTTTAGCAATTCTTTGACCAAATAGTAGAAATAATAATGTTATACATGATAATATAGCACCATAATAACCTGCTTTTGTAGAATTACTTGATAAAAGTTCAATGATTCCTGAAATACTTAAAACACCAGAAAAAATTTCTAAAACCAATAAGATAAATAAAGCTAATGGAACCGAATTCTTAAAAATTGTTCCAGCAAAGTGACTCTTTAGCCAAGAAACATTCCCTTTCCAATCTTTAATTTTGTCATAACCAGATTGTAAAAAAGTAATACTCAATAATAATAATAATAAAATAGGGGCAATTTGTATCATAATCTTATTTTTTATGTATTAATCGTGTTAATTTAATAGATAGGTCAGTTAAAATAATTTTGCTATTTCCATTTCTTTCAATATGATAAATAGCATCTTCTAACTCCTTAAAGATAAGAGTTATATTGTTTCCATCAATAAAAGGAGCAAATTTTTTTAAATCAAAATTGTTTTCTTTAGGTTCAAAAAAAACCAACTCTTCTGCTTGATAATTACTTAATAAAGCCTGTCTAAAAAAATGAATACAATAGTGTAAAAATTGCTTTTGTACTTCTCTACCTAATGCAGCAATGTTTTCACTCCATTCTATTAAGTCTTGAATAGCAGCCGCATTTCCCTTCGCTTTAAAAGCACTCCTTACCCATTGAATAAACCAAGACTCAAATGGAAATTCTTGATTATCATTATGTAAAATATGCAACGCTCTATTATAGTTTCCTTCACTTTGATGAGCAATTTTTTTAGCTAAATTTTGATCACAATTTTCTTTTTCGATAAGTGTTTTTGAAATTACATTTTCACTAAGTCCAATGAAATCAATTAATTGACATCTTGAATAAATGGTTTGTAATATATCATCTATAGATTCAGTAATTAAGATAAAAACAGTTTTATTAGGTGGTTCTTCTAAAAGTTTTAATAACTTATTAGAAGCAGCAATATTCATTTTATCGGCCATCCAAATAATCATAATTTTATATCCACCTTCATAAGATTTTAACGACAAAGCTTTATTAATTTCAGCTGCTTCATCAACACCTATTTGTCCTTGTTTATTTTGAATTCCAATTACTTTATACCAATCAAACAAACTTCCATAAGGATTCTCTTTCAAAAAACTACGCCATTCTTGTAAGAAATTAGCACTTACAGGATGTGATTTAATCGTATCATTAGTAGCAACTGGGAAAACAAAATGGAGATCAGGATGGGAATAATTTTCAAATTTTAAATTACAACTGGCATTACCAGTAGTATTCTCTTGATCCGTATTGGAACACAAAATATATTGTGCATAGGCTATAGCCATTGCTAATGTACCTGATCCTTCAGGTCCAATAAATAATTGAGCGTGCGGAATTCTTCCTAATGATACACTTCTAGTTAAGTGATTTTTAATATGTTCTTGTCCTAAAATGTCTTTGAAAAGCATGAAACAAATATAATAATTACATTTAATGAAAACTTCATTTCTTTCTTTTCTACACTTTAAATTTTTTTAAAATAGAAATAAGTTATTAACAATCTGTTTTTTAATGAATAAGCAAAAATTTTTTTTAAAGCAAATTTTAGGCAGGTGTTCAAATTGTTTTTTTAACAAATTAAAACACGAAATTCTATATTTTTATTTGTAACTTTATAAAAAAGCTTATTGATGATTATCTAAGAATTTTGCCTTTAGTCTAGATAATATTTAAAAATTAGCTAATATTTGTTAACGTTTGCAAAGTAAATTATTAGTTTTTTTAAATTTTAGAGATTAGATTTTATAAGATAAAAATTTTTGGCACGCATTTTGAAAGCACTTATATATAATTGATATATTGATTAAAAAATGAATTAACGGCAACAATGATTATGAATAAAAAATGGTTACGATAAATTTTTTTTTAAAATAATTATTAACATTTTTATCAAAATATTTTGTTAAAACATTTAAATACATATATTTGTAGTTGTTTTGCCTATTTACTGAAAAATTAACAATTTTTATTATGAGAAAATTTTACGTATGTATTATTGCATTATTTTTATTAGCATCTGCTGATGTAGTAGCTCAAAACGGACAAAAAGTAATTATTGATATCAGAGGTATCGGTACTTACCATGATCGTAAAGATTTAGAAGCAATGACAAAAGGACAATTAATGCCATTGTATCTAGAACGAGTTAAGATTTTATTTAGTGTGATTCAATATTTTGGAGTAACAAGTAAATCGGGAGTAACATTTACAGACTTAGGTATACCAGCAACAAAAGAAAACATTAAATTGTTGGATACTGAAACGGCTAACAGAGAAGAATTTTTAACAAACAATGCTGAGTTTTTGAAAGGTATTTTACCTTATTCAGATACGAAGAATATAATTAATGCTATTTTGTTTTATGAAGAAGTTTTAAAACTTGTTCATCAAGTACAAGTTGAATAGCAATTATAAAAAAACATAAAAATCAAACGTTATGAAAAAAACTATCTTATTAATTGCATTAGTTCTTTCAGGACTTTCAATACAGGCTCAAGATAATTGGGGAATTGTAGGCGGAAACAATTGGTTAAACGGTTGGTCTTCATTTAACCCAGTCGGAAAAGATTATCCGCAGACAACAAAAATCCTTACAGGAAATATTTCTTCAGATTTGACATTAACCAATCTTGAAACTTATAGTCTAGTAGGTGAAGTGTATGTTACTAACAATGCTACCCTAAAAATTGAACCTGGAACTGTTATTAGAGCTAATTCGGATCAATTTAGTGCATTAATCATAACGAAAGGTTCAAAAATCGTAGCTGAAGGACAAGTGATAAATCCTGTGGTATTTACTTCAGATAAACCAGTAAATGCCCGTAAAGCAGGAGATTGGGGTGGAATTTTTATCTTAGGTAATGCACCAATTAATACTTTTGGAAGCATGTCTAGAATCGAAAGTGGAATCCCAAGCAATTTTGTAGTAGGTGGTGGCGATAATGCAGCTGATAATTCTGGTGTGTTAAGAAATGTTAGAATTGAATTTGCAGGTAAAGGCAAAGATAGATATTCAGTTTATGATGGTTTAACACTTGTGGGTGTTGGTTCTGGATCAACTTTTGAATCTATCCAAATTAGTATGTCAAATGGTAATGCCTTCAAATTTATCGGAGGTAACCCAAAAGCATCGAAATTAGTATCTTATAGATGTAAAAACAGTGATTTCGATTTTACTCAAGGTGTTATTGCTAAAATTAACAATGGATTAGCGATAAGAAACCCTTATTTTTCAGCTAGTTCTAACTATAGAGCTGTAACTGTAGATGCATTTGTAAATAGAGATTTAACCGATTTTTCTAAACCTGTTACAAATGTTAGTTTAGATAATTTTACTATAGTAAATGAATCAGATGGGAAAGTGGCAGACGGCCTTGTGAAAGAAGCGATTTATATTAATAAAGATTGTTTATTTGACTTCAAAAACAGTGTTGTTACTGGTTTTTCTTCAGCTCTTTATTTAGATGGAAAAATTCCAGTTGAAGAAGAAGGTCTATCAAAAATTAAATTGAAAAGAATATTTATTAACAATTGCAAGAAAAATATTGTTTCTGAAAATGGTGGAGTTACAAATGATGATTTAGAAAGTTATTATGGTAATCCATCTTACGGAAATAGGTATTCAAGTACTAAGTCTGAAGACTTATTTGTAGATGCTAATAACCCAAAAACTCCTGATTTTAGAATTAAGATTGGTAGTATCAATTAAATAAATATCTAAGACAAAATAATAATATTATTTTAAACTGTTAAAATTGTAGTTCCTGAATTACTCTTTTAACAGTTTGGTTATTATAAACAATTATTGAATAAGTATTAATATTTGGTAAAGATGTGGACAAAAAGCTTAAACTATCTACTATTTTTAATTGTATTTGCAATTCATTCAAATGCTAATACAATCGAAAATAAAAATGAAAAAGAAATTGAAATAAATTCTAATTATTTATTTCAAACACCCTCTATTCAAACGGTGCGATTCCCTCCTTTTTCTTTTACTGATGCAGTAACTTTTTGTCAAAGTAGTGCTAATCCTACGCACGAATTGACATTTCAAGTGACTAATTATGCGAATCTTAGTGGAAGTAATCAATTTCAATTGTTCCTATCTGATAATGATTTTACAAATCCTACAACTGGAATTCAAATTAGCAACCCAACTATAGTTTTTACAGGAGATAATGGTACTACAACAGGAAACTATAAAGCGACATTCAGCTTTCCTGCACAAACTTATGGAAGTACATATAAAATAAGAGTGAAAGCTACTACTCTATCAAGTTTTTCAACTTCTCAAGTTTTTTCAGCGTATGATCTTATTTTTAATCAACAGATCCCTTTAAATGTTACTAATGGAAATGCTGTTATTTGTACAGGGTCAAGCTATACAATTTCTATTTTAGAAAACAATAATCCAGACCCATCTCCATTAGCTTATTCTTATTTAACGTATACATGGTATAAAAAAAATGCATCGGGTATATTTGTTGCAATCAATGGTCAAACAGGTCCTAGTTTAACGGTAACAAGTGCAGGTTTTTATTACGTTGAAGTAAATTATGGTGTTACATGTTCTAGTTCAGCATCTCCTAATACACTTGCAAAATCAGTTCAAGTTACAGTTACAGAAATAAGTAGTGGGGGTACATTACAAATTAATACTATTAACGGTGCCACTGAAGTATGTGAATCCATAGGAGTTGAATTGTTATTACAAGATAACTCTGGAAATATGGTGGCAAATGGATCTCCAATATCTTGGTTTTTAGATGGGAGTATAATACCAAATGCAAATTCAAATACCTATTTAGCTACACAAGGAGGTTCCTATACAGCTTCTTTAGATAATGGTTCTTGTACCGTTACTGTACCTAATAATCAAGCGTATGTGCTAGATGACATTACCTTTAATGCCACATTAAATGTTAATACACCATATGAATTAGAAATTGGACAAAATTTTAACGCAATTGTAACTACAGATGCCATTTCACCTTCTTTTGAATGGTATTTGAATACCAATCTTCTATCAGAAACATCTAACTCATTAAATATAGCTACAGCGGGTCAATATACAGTGATAGTTACTGAAAATTCAGGATGTATTTCTACAATAGAATTAAATTTATTAGTCATAGAACCAAGTGTTGATGAAATACCTAATCTAATAAGTCCTAATGGAGATGGTTCCAATGATAAATTTAAAGTACCATATAATTTAACAAGTTCAAATAACCTAAGCCTCGAAATATACAATTCCTCAGGAAAGCAGATTTATGCTACTGACAATTATCAAAACACATGGCCAGAAAACAATAATGATGCTTTTCAATCTAAAGCTTTTTATTATTATAAACTGTCTAAAGATAATCAGCTTATCAAAGAAGGAATTCTAACCGTAATCAAATAACCCTACAAATTAATCAATTGAAAAGTAAATACTTAAGTGTAATTCTATGTGTGTTCTTTATATCAGCATTTTCTCAAGAAAATGCTTACACCTCTTTTGATGTTTCCTTAAATAATTCGATTAAATTAAATCGTTATTTAATTAATCCTTCTTTTAGTTTTGCACGAGAGGCAGCACCCACTATTAATTTGGTAAACAAAAGACAATGGGTAAAATTTGATGATGCTCCCGTTTTTTATCATCTAAATTACCAAGGAAGAGTAAGTAATGAATCCAGATTTGGAATTGGTGCTTTTATGCAGTCAATAGGATTAGTAAAAAATGTAGGTGGATTACTAAATTACGCCATTAATGTGCCTTTACAAAAAGATGCAAATTTCACTTTTGGCCTTAATACGTATTTTACAAGTAATAGTTTTGATATTAATAGAGCTGTTACTGAAACAAGCGAACCGTTGTTTCAAAATTTAACAACTACAACCCTTATTTCTGTTAAACCCGGTTTAAATTTAAATTTCAATAATTTTGATATAGGTATTTCTGCTGATAATATAATTTCTTATAATTTGTCTACTAGTGAATCAGTTAAAGAAAATAAATCAGCATCTTTTTCAGGACATTTAATGTACACTAAAGAATTAGATAGTTACTATAATATTCTTGATGGTGCTAATTTCTCTACTATGCTAAGAGTCCAAAGTAGTAATGGTGCTACTGGGTTAGCGGCTAATTTTTTATTGGATCAAAAGGAAATGGGTTGGGTTGAAGCTGGATATAATTCTTTATATGGAGCTAATGCGGGTGTAGGAGTTGCTATTTCTGAAAAATTTCTAATAGGTTATGCTTACAATTTATCAATAAGTAATTCTTTATTCTTTGGATCAAGTCACGAATTTTCATTATCTTATAGATTTGATGAATATGATAATGCTTTTGATTACAGAAAAAGAGCGCAAAGAATAAGAGAGCGTAATGCAAAGAAAAAAGGAGCTGTTAATACTACATTTGCTAGATTAGAGCAAGAGAGAATAGATAAAGCTAGAGCAGAAAAAGAGCGTTTAGCCAAAGAAAAAGAAGAAAATGATAGATTAGCACAATTAGAAAGAGAAAGATTAGCTGCTTTAGCTCAATTAGAAAAAGAGAGATTAGCAAAAGAACAAGCCGAAAAAGATCGTTTAGCAGCATTATCGCAAGCTGAAAAAGATCGTTTAGCAAAAGAGCAAGCTGAAAAAGATCGTTTAGCTGCTTTAGCGCAGGCAGAAAAAGATCGTTTAGCAAAAGAGCAAGCTGAAAAAGATCGTTTAGCTGCTTTAGCACAGGCAGAAAAAGATCGTTTGGCTAAAGAGAAAGCAGAGAAAGATAGATTAGAAAGATTAGCAAGACAAAAAGCTGAAAATGACAAAATAGCTAAAGAAAATGCAGAGATAGATAGATTAGCTAGAGAAAAAGCAGAGAAAGATCGTTTGGCTAGAGAGAAAGCAGAGCAAGATCGTTTAGCTAAAGAAAAAGCAGAACAAGATCGTTTAGCTAGAGAAAAAGCAGAGCAAGATCGTTTAGCTAAAGAAAAAGCAGAACAAGATCGTTTAGCTAAAGAGAAGGCAGAGCAAGATCGTTTGGCTAAAGAAAAAGCAGAACAAGATCGTTTAGCTAAAGAGAAGGCAGAGCAAGATCGTTTGGCTAGAGAGAAAGCGGAACAAGATAGATTAGCTAGAGAGAAAGCAGAGCAAGATCGTTTGGCTAGAGAAAAAGCAGAGCAAGATCGTTTAGCTAGAGAAAAAGCGGAACAAGATCGTTTAGCTAGAGAGAAGGCAGAGCAAGATCGTTTAGCTAGAGAAAAAGCGGAACAAGATCGTTTAGCTAGAGAGAAAGCAGAACAAGATCGTTTAGCTAGAGAGAAAGCAGAGCAAGATCGTTTAGCTAAAGAAAAAGCAGAACAAGATCGTTTAGCTAGAGAGAAAGCAGAGCAAGATCGTTTAGCTAAAGAAAAAGCAGAGCAAGATCGTTTGGCTAGAGAGAAATCAGAACAAGATCGTTTAGCTAGAGAAAAAGCAGAACAAGATCGTTTAGCTAGAGAGAAAGCAGAACAAGATCGTTTAGCTAGAGAGAAAGCAGAGCAAGATCGTTTGGCTAGAGAGAAAGCGGAACAAGATCGTTTGGCTAGAGAGAAAGCAGAGCAAGATCGTTTGGCTAAAGAAAAAGCGGAGCAAGATAGATTAGCTAGAGAAAAAGCAGAGCAAGATCGTTTGGCTAAAGAAAAAGCAGAGCAAGATAGATTAGCTAGAGAAAAAGCAGAGCGAGATCGTTTGGCTAGAGAGAAAGCGGAGCAAGATAGATTAGCTAGAGAAAAAGCAGAGCAAGATAGATTAGCTAGAGAAAAAGCTGAGAAAGATCGTTTAGCTAGAGAGAAAGCAGAGCAAGATCGTTTGGCTAAAGAAAAAGCTGCAAATGAGAAATTATCTGTTAGTGAAAAGATTTCTAGTATAGAAAGTAAATTAAACATCTCTAATAAATTATTAGATGATTATAAGAGTGATATTGAAGAAAGAACAAAACGTTCGGATAAATTAATTAAGAGTTTAGACTCTATCGTTAAAGAAAGAGATTTAGATTTGAAAGCCTATATTGGACAAGATGATCCAAATTATAAAGGACCTGAAAGAAAATTTGTGAGTAGTTCACAACAAAATGCACAATTAAATGAACTGAAAAGTCAAATAGCAACAAATAAAAAAGTATTTGATGATTTAATTTTTGATTTTGAAAACGCAAATAGAGCTAGGTTAAATGAGTTAAAACAAAGTGGTCTAAATAGCGAGGATGCTAAACAATTGAATGATTATTATCAAAATGTATTAGATGATTTAAAAAACAAAAAGCAAAAATATATTGATCTTGAGAAAATGGCGGATTTAAAAATTCAGCAAATTAATGTCGCAAAAGAAGAAGAAAGACAACGAAGAATTAAAAAAGCAAATTTTGATACTGAAAATGAAAGAATTGAAAAAGATCAAAATAATTTAGAAAGTATTAAAAATGCTGCCTCTAGTGGACAAGCATCGCAAGGTGAAGTTACTGGAAACTTATTGGATGAAGAACCAGAAACTAATGATATTCCAATTGTGAAAAAAATGAACAATGTAGCAAGCGGTTATTATATGGTGTTAGGTAAATTTAAAGATACAAAACAAAGAGATGCATTTATTAAAAAGGTAGTTTCTGAAGGAGGAACTAGTGTAAATCAGTTCTATAATATTTATGATGCAACCTACTATGTTTTCTTAGGTAAATTTGATGAATTGCCATCTGCAACTAAAGAGTTAAGTAAACGTGGAACAAAATCATATAATAAGAAAATGAAGATTGTACAAGTGCAATAAGTTAATTGTTAATTTTATATTAAAATTTTTATTACTTTTAGAGGTCTTAAAATCTATAAACTATGAAACATAAAATTACCCTACTAAAAAAAATAGTCTTTCTCACCTTATTTTTGGTGAGTCCTTCTATTTTTGCCCAGAATTTTGTTGCTTTTAATCGGGCTTCTACCACAGCAACACCATCTGGACAAGCTACATTTCAAGGATTAAAAGGGAATATGCTCCAAATAGGAAATAATATTCTGAATAGGCAAACTAATTCCCAAAGCCCTAATAATGCCTATAATGGAACCGGTAACAATAATGGTACTAATATGCAGTACATTGATATTGACGGTGATGCATCAACTTTCAATTCTACTACTGCTGATTTAACAATTCCTGTTCCTACTCCAGGTTGTTATCAAATTAAATTTGCGGGTCTATATTGGGCTGGTGTATATAATCCAAATAATATTGGTAACCAAGTAAATCGAAATCTACTTGGTAATGTAAAATTTAAGATGCCTGGTGGAAATTATATCGATATAACTGGAGGAGTAGCTAATGTAATATTTGATTCATTTACTGCTAATCAACCAGTTTCTAGTAACAACTGGGGATATGCTGCATACTATGATGTTACTACTTTAGTTCAATCTTTGCCAGATGCTAATGGAACTTATGGGGTTGCAAATATTCAATCGGGTTTAGGAGATAATACATCAGGTGGTTGGAATTTAATTATAGTATATGAAGATCCATTAACTACCGCTAAGAATATCGATATTTTTAATGGTTTTAGTAATATTTTAAGCGGTTCTGCCCCATTAGATATTCCTATTACTGGTTTTAATGCTATTCCTATAGGACCCGTAAGGGCTCAATTAGGTTTTGGTGCTCTTGAAGGAGATAGAGCTTATACTGACGACCGTTTAAGAATCAATGGTACTAGTATGACTATTCCTACAAGGCCTGCTAATAACTTTTTTAATTCAACCATTAACGATATTAATGGTGCCTATACAGCTAGAAATATTAATAGTTCCAATTTATTAGGTTTTGACGCAGGAATTATTAATGTTACAAATCCTGGAAACGCTGTTATTGCCAATAGTGCAACAAGTGCCACAATAAGGTTAGAAACCAATAATGATTCCTATGTTTATTACATGAATGCATTTGCGATTGAAGTAATTCAACCGCAAATCAATTTAGTAAAGGTTGTTAGAGATTTATCAGGAAATGACATAGGAAATACAACTGTAGCTTTAGGCCAAGAAATATGGTATGAATTGGATTTTCAAAACATTGGAAATGATGATGCTACCAATTTTACTATTGTAGATCAATTACCTATAAATGTAAGTTTTACAAATTTGCCAGCCAATATTGTTTTACCTCCAGGTGTAACTTATACATTTAATAATGTTAATAATACGATTACTTTTACAATACCTAATAATTTAGTTACTGAGTTTGGCGCAAATTATCAAATTAGAATTCGTGTTAGAGTCGCTGAAAATTGTTATGATTTAAGAGACGCTTGTTCTAATGAAATTACAAATACGGCTTATAAAACATATTCAAGTTCTACATCTGGAAATGTTGTCGAAAATCAACAACCTAGTGCTTCAGGAATTGATGCTTGTTTATTTCCAACTCCAGGTGCAACAAACTTTATTGCTGATATTGATGATTGTACTTTTGAATCTGAAGAGGTTTTATGTGGTTCATCGGTTACATTAACTGCTGGAAGTGGCTATACATCTTATCAATGGCATAATGGTTCTCCACCTACAGCTGGAAATGCTATTCCTAATGCTACAAATCAAACATTTGTTGCTACAACAACAGGAACATATTCTGTAGTTAATACAGCTCCAGCTCCATGTTTGTCCATCGTTGAAACATTTAATGTTGTCGATTTTAATGGGGTAGTTCCTAATCCTGTCATACCTTATGCAGATCAAGTAGATATTTGTCCTGTTGACGGTTCTGAATTACCAAAAATATATTTATGTGGTGCTTCTGATTCTCAATTAATAGAATCTGGAATTTTAAATGCACAATCAATAAATTGGGAAGTATTAAATCCTAGTGCAGCTTGTATAACTAATAACCCTCCACCATCAACATGTCCTAATACAGGATGTTTACCTGGAGATTGGCAACCAGCAGGTACAGGACCAAACTTCAATGCTGTTGATGCGGGTCAATATAGAGTAACGATTACTTTCCAAAACGGATGTTTTAGAACATATTATTTTAATGTGTACAAAAATTTATTTACACCAACAGCTGTTGCAACGGATGAAATTTGTACGACACCAGGAACTATTACTGTTAACGGTGTGCCTCCTACTGGTTATGAGTTTAGTATTACAAGCTCAACTGGGCCTTGGCAACAAAATAATAACGTGTTTAATAATGTAGCTGCAGGTACCTATACAGTATATGTACAACAAATTGGTGGTGGTGTTGGAAACTGTTTATTTACTATTCCAAACGTTGTTGTAAATACTAGAAACTTTGATGTAGATGTAATTGTGCAAGATGCACTTTGTAGTGGTGATAAAGGTGAAATACGCGTTCAAGTAAACAATGTAGAACCACAATATACTTATCAATTATTACTTGGAGGAAATCCTTTCGATCTTGCAGGTCCGATTGATGTAAATGATTATACTTTCTCAAATTTAAATGCTGGAAATTATACGTTAAATGTAACAACTACAGATGGTTGTACTTATACTCAAAATATTACCATTTCAAATCCTCCTTTATTAACAGTTACTGGAGCAGTAACCATTCCTTTAACTTGTAATAATGGAGAGATTACTTTGTACCCTGTTGGAGGTACGCCTCCTTATATATATACAATTAGTGGAGACCCTGATTTATATTCAAACCCTAATTTTGATATTTCAACTCCTGGAAACTATTGTTTTACTGTAACAGATTTTAATAACTGTACGGCTCAAACATGTGTAACAATTGATGCAATTCCTGCACCAGTTTTTACAGTAACACATACAGATGTTTTATGTAATGGTGGTGCAACGGGTGAAATTGTATTTAATGTAACTAATACAAATGGCTATACAATACAATATAGTGTAACTACTCCACCAAGTGGCCCTTCTTTTGGAAATAATCCAGTTTTTTCTAATTTACCGGCAGGAACTTATGAGGCTCAGTTACAATATTCTTTAAATGGTGTTGTTTGTCCTCCAATAATTCAAACCATTGTTATTAATGAACCACCAAATGCTGTAGAAGCATCAGCTGGAGTTTCAGAATTAGCAGGTTGCGGACCTAATGGTGAAGGAATGGTAAGAATTACCAACCCTCAAGGTGGTAGTGGTACTTATGAATACAGTTTTGATGGAGGAATAAATTGGATTGCTACAAATCAAGCTTACCTTCCACCAGGTACTCATACAGTTTGTATAAGAGATGCAAACTCTATTACATGTACTTCTTGTTACCAAGTTACAATAGACCCAGCGCCTTCTGATCCAACAATTACTGTGGCGGATCCAGATTACAATTGTGATGGAACTGCAACAACTACAGTTACAGTTAATAATAATGGAGGCAATTTTGCTTACACTTATTTATTAGATGGGAATCCAAACACCAATACTCCAGCAAACATTTTTATCAACGTGCCTTGTGGACCTCATACAGTTACGGTTCAATATCAAAACTTAAATATTCCTACTTATAGTGATTTATTAAGAGAAGATTTCGGTTCTGGAGCAAATACAACCACACCAGGAATTGCTGCTGCTTATTGTTGGAATAGCCAACCTTTTCCAGCTACTACACCATGTGGAAATAATGCAATACCTGGATATTCACCAGTTTGTGGTTCTTACACAATTGAAGACAACCAATATAGCGTAACTAGTGCTATTATTCCTAATAATTGTAACTGGTACGCATATAGAGATCATACACAAATTTTAACAGGTACTCCAGATCCTAATGGTAGATTCTTAGCAGTTAATATTGGTTCAGCAGCAGGTAATTATGGTATTTTATACAGTAAAGTAATCAATAGTGTATTACCTAACCAACCAGTATTAGTTGACCTTTATTTAGCGAATCTTTTAAGAGCAGGAGTTGCTGGTGCTGATCCTGATTTTATATTGGAATTAGTTGATCCTTCAGGCAATGTAGTAGCATCTCAAGCTACTGGTATTGTAGATAATGTTACCGATGGATGGCAATTAAAAACATTATCATTAAATCCTGGAAATAACACTACACTAACTTTTAATATTCGTTCTGGAAGTATCCTTTATAACGGAAATGATGCAGCTATTGATGATATTTATGTTCGTCAAGAGCCAATTGCTTGTATTACAGCAGTTGATTTCCCAATATTAGTAGACTGTAATCAAGCTTTTTCTGCACAAATTACAAGCTTCAGCGATGTAAGTTGTAATGGAGCTAATGATGGACAAATTACTATTGCTGCTCAAAATTTTGATACACAATTTTATTATTCTTTAACAGGAGGAGCTCCATTTACGGTTTCAACTTCTTCTCCTGTAACAATTACTGGTTTAGCGGCAGGTACATATAATGTCGTAATACAATACGATTTATCTTCTACACCATGTTCATTCCCTTTCACACAAGTTATAAGCCAACCTAATGCGTTAGTGGCATCAGCAGCTTTAACTAATCCTGCAACTTGTTTAAATGGTGGTACAATTACAGCTTCTGCTTCAGGCGGAACACCTAATTATCAATATGAATTACAAGATACTTCAGGTAATGTTATTGCTCCTTATAGTTTAAGTACAAATAATGTATTTACAAATTTACCTCCAGGGGATTACATTGTAGTTGTTCAAGATGCATTATTATGTACTGATCCTATAGATGTTGCTGTAAATATCCCTGCTCCTACAGCACCTACAGCAGTAATCGATGCTTCATCAGATTTATGTTATGATGGAACGAATGGTGCTACATTAGTAGTGACTGCTTCAGGAGGAGTTGGGCCTTATAGCTATAATATTAATGGAGGAATTTTTGGACCCAATAATACTTTTTCAGTAACTCCAGGTACTTATACAATTATAGTGAGAGATGACTATGGTTGTGAAGTTACTTTACCAGCTGTTACAATTGCTCCTCAGTTAACGGCATCAGCAAATTTAACACATGGATTAGATTGTACGGCTTCTCCAGATGCAGATATCGATGTTGTTATTAATGGTGGTTCAACTAATTATACCTATCAAGTTTTATTTAATACAAATCCTTTAGGTTCTCCTGTTACATTAACAGGTGGTATAAATACATTTACTTATACTACTCCTAATCCTGGAAACTATCAGTTTGTTATTACAGATGCAATAGGTTGTACAGTTACTACTAGTACTACTACTGTAGCTCCATTACCAGTTTTAAATGTTCCTGTAGCAACGCAAACAGCATTCAATTTATGTAATGGAGATTCTAATGGAGCATTTACAGTAACTGCTACAGGTGGATTACCTCCATATGAATATAATATAGGTAGTGGTTTTACTTCAAATAATAATTTTACAGGATTAACAGCGGGAACTTATACAGTAACTGTTAGAGACGCAAATTCTTGTACACAAACTACGACAATTACTCTAAATCAGCCAGATCCGATTAACTTTACCATTGTTGAAACAGATATTCAATGTGGTGTTACAGGTACAGAGCCAGGATCTATAGATGTTATTAATGTAACGGGTGGAACATTACCTTATACATATAACATAGATAATTCTACAGGAACTTTTACAGATTCTTATAACGCACTAGCTGGAGAGGATCATTCTTTTTCTATCTTAAATTTTGGTATCTATACAGTAGAAGTTGTTGATGCTAATGGATGTGTATTGGTGCAAAATAATATAAGTATTGCTTCTCCACCTAATAGTTTAAATATTGATATTTCTACTCCAACGGCCGATTGTACTACAGGAGGAACCATTACTGTTTGTGTAAATACAGCTGTTGTAGGAGGTCCATATCATTTTGCTATTTATCAAGATTTAGCACCTGCAATTCCTCCTTATCCTACATATCCTGGTCCAGGTTATCAAAATGCTGATATTACTGACCCTACAGGTTTATGTTCAACCTTTACCAATTTAATACCTGGAGTAACATATAGTTTCATTGTTTATGATGAAAGTACAAATTGTTATTATTTCCAAACTGCAGATGGACCAGTTCCTACTCCATCAAATATAACTTCTACAATTACACCTCATAATGTAACTTGTACAGGAGCAAATGATGGAAGTGTTTCTTTTACGGTTAATGGATATTCTGGAACAGGGTTCACGTATCAAATTTATCAAGCTTTAAATAATATACCAGTTGGTGGTGTTGGAAATTATACAGGTCCAGCACCTGCGACAATTAATAATTTTGGAGTTTTATCACCAGGTCAATATTTTGTTTTATTCACTGAAGTAGGTGGACCAAATAATGGTTGTACACAAACATCTATTAACTTTACGATATCTGAATCTCCAGTGCTATTATCTGTAACCGCTGCTGTAACTCATAATGATAATTTATGTGCTGAAGCAGGACAAATTACTGTAACAGGTTCTAATGGAACACCACCTTACAGTTATCATATTGTTACTGCTGGTGCACCTGCTCCTACAACTTGGCCGGGTCAAACTTCTAATGTGTTTAGTAATTTAGCTGGTGGTTCGTATGACATTTATATACAAGATGCTAATGGTTGTATACAACCTTTTACAAGCATATTTGTACCTACAGATTCAAGTCCTGATATTACAGCGACTCTTGATCCTGCTACCTTGTGTAATTCTAATGAAGGTAATTATAGTATAACCGTTGCTACTAATGCAGCAGTTGGTGTACCACCATTTACGTATACTGTAGATACAAGTAGTCCTGTAACATTCCCATCTAATCCATACACGATTACTGGCTTAAATTCAGGTACACATACAGTTACTATTATTGATGCTAATGGTTGTACTGATACTGAAACAATAACAATCAATCCACCTTTAAATGTGAACATAATACCTTCAGTTGCAACAACTGGAAATTGTGGTGCAAGTGATGGTATAATTACGGTTAATGCTGCTGGTGGATCTGGAAATTATACATATACTATTAATCCTAATCCTGGACCAATAACATTATCTAATAATGTCTTTTCAAATGTTCCTTCTGGTAGTTATACAGTTACAGTAACCGATAATACAACGGGTTGTTCTATTCCTACGAGTGTAACATTAACGCAACCAACCAACCCATCTGCAACAAGCACTGTAGTTGATGTAACATGTAATGGTGGTTCTAACGGAATGATTACTATCAACTTAACTGGCTCTAATCCAGATGTGCCTTATACCTATGAAATTACTACGGGTCCTGTAACTTTCCTCCCACAACCAGGTAATGTATTTAGTGGTTTACCAGCGGGTAATTATGATGTAGTAATCACATCAGGAAGAGGTTGTTCGACTACTTTAAATATTGACGTTGATGAGCCATTACCAATTGTTGTACCTGCTCCAACGGTAACTGAATTTGCTTGTAACGCTGGTACTAATACAGTAAACAATGCATCAATTGTAGTGACGGGTGTAACTGGAGGTTCAGGAACATATATTAATTATGTGTTTATTGATACAGCTACAAATAATGTACTTCAATCAGGAAGTAATAATACCTACTTAGAATCTAATGTTTTAGGAGGTTCTTATACAATTAATGTATATGATAATAATGGCTGTTTAGGTTCAACTACAGCTATCATTGCTCCATTTGTTCAGATTTCAAATCCTACAGTAACTGTTACAAATGCAATTACTTGTACAAATCCAGAAGATATAACAGTAAATGTGACAACTACTGGTGGTGTACCAACAACTCTTATATATACTGTTACGGGTTATCCAACTAATAATGTGCCTTATAATGTAACGCAAACTAATAATCCTAATTTTACAGGATTAACAATCGGTAGCTATGATATATTTGTTGAAAATGCTACTACTGGTTGTGTAGTTCAAATGATACATTATGTGTTTAATCCAAATACTTTTATTGTTAATGCAACTGTTACTAATAATGTAACTTGTTTCGGTGGAAATGATGGAAGTGTTGATTTTAATTTTATTGATCAAAACCTTGTTCCTACAAATGATGCAGGACCATTTACATTCCAAATTTTTGATTCAACAAACACTTTGGTTACTTCTGGTTCAAGCCCATCTGCGGGTCCTTTTACTGTAAATAATTTAGCAGCAGGAGTATATCAATTAGTTGCTACATTAACTAACAGTCCTTATTGTCCTGCAACAATTAGTTTTACTGTAACACAACCTACCACAGCTTTAAGTATTACTGCTACTAGTACACCTATTACTTGTAATCCTGGTAATGATGGAACTATTTCTGCAGTAGGTGCTAATGGTTGGGGAGGACCTTATGAATATCAACTTGTAGGACCAGGCGTTACACCTACTTGGTCTATAACATCTAATTTTACAGGTTTAGGTGCTGGATCTTATACAGTAAGTGTTAGAGATACTGAAGGCTGTGTAATTTCTACTACTATTAATTTAGTTATTCCTACACCTATCTCTGCATCTATTTCTGCAACCCCTACTGCGTTATTATGTGTAGGAGATACAAATGCTACTATTACCGTTTCTGGAACTACAGGTGGTTTTGGAAGTGGATATTTATATACTTTAAATGATAGCAATGGACCATTTTCTGGTCCACAAACAAGCAACATATTTGCTAATATTGGAGCAGGAACATATAATGTAACAATAACAGATTCTTTCAATTGTACTTTTACAACTGCAAATGTTACTATTACAGAACCAGCTGATCAAGTTATAGCAACATTAGCTCAAATATATGATCCAACTTGTCAAACTGATGCTATTCTAGAATTAACTGCAACAGGTGGAACAGCTCCTTACAGTTATAGTAATTCTCAGAATGGTCCATTTACTACTTTCCCTGGTACATCAGTACAATTTACTCTTCCTGCAGGTACTTATCAGTATTATGTAGTTGATGCCAACAATTGTATTGTCGTTGTTTCTAATTCTATTACTGTTGAACCAGTTATTCCAGTTTCTGTTTCAGTTGATTTAGCAAATGCTTATATCTCTTGTAATGGAGGTACAACAACAGTAACAGCTGTAGCAACAAATGGTTTAGGTAATTATGTTTATACATTAAATCCTCCTGTGGCTACTGTAAATCAACCTAATCCAGGAGTATTTGAAAATGTGCCAGTGGGTACTTATACTATTGTAGTAACTGACGGGGATTGTAATGGTGTTTCTCAATCTTTTAATATTGATGAACCATCAGCAATTACAATCGACAGTCAATCTTTTACTAATATAACATGTGCAGATAATCCAACAGATGGAACAATCACGGTTGTAGCTAGTGGAGGTACAGGAACAATTCAATATTCTATTTCCTCAGCGCCTAATGAAACTGTTAATTCTGGAGTTTTCACAGATTTAGCACCAGGTACTTATTTAGTGTATATTCAAGATGAGAATGGTTGTACACCACCTCAATCGCCATTAACATTTACTATTACTTCTCCACCAGCATTTAATGTAATTAGCGTTACTCCTGTGGCTGAAGTATGTTTAGGTGATGGAGGATCTGTGCAATTTACAGTTTCTGGTGGTACTATTAATGCAACTACTGGTTATACTGCAACTGAAGGAAGTCTTACCCAAACATCTCAAACAGGTGACTTTACATTTACTAATTTATCAACAGGTGATCATCAATTCATTGTAACTGATGCGAATGGTTGTGTTACAACTGTAGAATTTAATATAGGTGAAGGTGTAGATATCCAAGCAGATTATGTTATTGATGTACTTTGTGCTAATAATGTTCCTCAGGCTACTGTAACAATCTTATATAATGATGCTTCAATAGCGCTATCAGAACTTACATTTAACTTAGATAATGGTGCAGTCATTCAACCTGGAGATAATATATTCTTAAATGTGCCAAATGGTAATCATACAGTAAGTGTTACACATACAAATGGTTGTATGCAACAAGTTAATTTTGCTATCGCTTTACCATCTGTACCTACATTAACACTTTCTCAAAGTGGGCTAAATCAATTTGCAATGTCGACTACTGGTGGTAGTTCACCATATGAATATACCATATTAAATAGTAATGGTTCTATTTTATATGTGGGTTCAAACACAAACTATTTAGTAAGTTACACAGATACTTATACTGTAATAGTTACAGACGACAATGGTTGTACAGATACTGATGCTATTTTTGTTGAATTCTTTGATGTAGATATTCCAGATTATTTTACACCTGGAGGTGATGGTAACAACGACACATGGAGTCCGAATTATTTAGATAATTATCCTAAAGCTGTTACTTATGTATTTGATAGATATAGTAGAAAAATTATAACCTTACATCCAGGTGAATCATGGGACGGAACTTACAATGGTAATGAATTACCATCTGGAGACTATTGGTATGTTCTAAAACTAAATGGTGAAACAGATGCTCGTGAGTTTGTAGGTAATTTCACACTGTATAGATAATAAAAATAACTAAGCCTATTGTAAAATAGGCTTAGTATTAAATAAAAAATTAAAATGAAAAAAGTAGCCCTGTTTTTAATACTTTTTGGTTTCAGCCAACTTAACGCTCAAGAGTTTACCATTCCTCAACAAACACAGTATTTAGCTGATAATCCTTTTTCATTGTCTCCTACTTTTGCAGGAATTGGAGATAATGCCAGAATTAGATTAAATGGATTGACACAATGGGTAGGTATAAAGGATTCGCCATTAAATCAATCTTTAGCAGCTGATTTTCGTATTGCTGATAGATCCGGAGTGGGAATTTTTGCTTATAATGATAGAAATGGTAATACTAGACAATATGGAGCAAAGCTTTCCTTTGCACAACATTTAATATTAGATTACGATAGTGAGCAATATCTTTCTCTAGGTATATCTTTCAATTTAAATCATTTTAGAATCGATATTGAAAATTTTAGTAATCAATTAGACCCTGCGATAAACGGAGATAGAGCAAATCAAAATTATAATTTTGATATTGGTTTCTTATACCGTTACAAAGATTTCTTTTTCAGTTATAACGCTTCCAATATTTTAGACAAAAACATCCGTGAAATCAACACTCTGTTAGAGATTGAACCAGATTTGTTATTAAATCACCAATTGTATTTTGGTGGTAAATTAAGAAGAGCAGGTTCTACTTTTGAAATTGAACCCTCTGCTTTAGTACAGTATTTCCAAAGTGACGGCCGTTCAACAACCGATTTAAATATAAAATTCAAAAAGCATTTTTATGAAGATTATTTCTGGATTGGTGCAACAGCACGTTTTTTAAACGAACAGTCATTAACACCTGTTACTGTTGGACCCGTTGTAGGAGGTAGAAAGAGTAATTTTTATTTTGGTTATTCTTATCAAATTAATACAAACGAATTATTATCATATAATTCAGGTACACACATGATTACTATTGGTTTTGATTTCTTACAAAGTTTAAGTAATTGTCCTTGTACTCAAAATAGGATTGTATATTAAAAATTTTACAATTACATTTGAAGTTTACTATAGTTCATATTTTTGAATTATAGTAAACTTTAACTATTAAATATCCAATTTGTAAATGAAAACACTACAAGACTTCAGTTTTAAAAATCAAAAAGCTATTATTAGAGTTGATTTTAATGTTCCTTTAGATGAAAATTTTAACGTTACTGATACAACTCGAATTGAAGCAGCTAAACCTACAATTGATAAAATTATTGCTGATGGTGGTAGTGTTATTTTAATGAGTCATCTAGGAAGACCTAAAGGTTTTGAAGATCAGTTTTCCTTAAAGCATATTGTACCTTCAGTTGAGGCAATTTTAGGTACTCAGATTTCTTTTATAAATGATTGTATAGGGGATGAGGTTGAAAAAGTAGTTTCTGAAATGAGAACGGGAGATATTTTATTACTCGAAAATTTACGTTTTTATAGTGAAGAAGAAAAGGGAGATGTTTCCTTTGCTGAAAAATTAGCTAAACTTGGTGATATTTATGTTAATGATGCTTTTGGTACTGCGCACAGAGCACATGCATCGACCACTATTATTGCTCAATTTTTTTCAAATAAAAAATGTTTTGGTTATTTATTAGCTAAAGAAATTGAAAGTATCAACAAAGTACTTACCGATTCTGTTAAACCAGTTACAGCCATTTTAGGTGGAAGTAAAGTATCTTCAAAAATAACTGTAATTGAAAATATCTTAGATAAAGTAAACCATATGATTATTGGAGGTGGTATGACTTTTACCTTTATTAAGGCTTTAGGTGGTTCAATAGGTAATTCTATATGTGAGGATGATAAATTAGATTTAGCTATAGATATTTTAAAGCAAGCTAAAGAGAAAGGTGTGCAAATCCATTTACCTGTTGACGTTGTTGCAGCTGATGCCTTTTCTAATGATGCGAATACCCAAATTGTAGACGTAAAACAAATACCTGAAGGATGGCAAGGATTAGATGCTGGACCAAAATCATTGGCAATTTTCGATCGTATTTTGAATGATTCAAAAACCATCTTGTGGAATGGACCATTAGGAGTTTTTGAAATGGAAACCTTTTCGAAAGGAACCATCCAACTTGGTGAATCTATTGCAGAAGCAACTAAAAAAGGAGCTTTTTCATTAGTTGGAG
The DNA here is from genome assembly GCF_902506265.1 of Flavobacterium sp. 9AF. GTDB lineage: Bacteria > Bacteroidota > Bacteroidia > Flavobacteriales > Flavobacteriaceae > Flavobacterium. The sequence continues at coordinate 28,122 of NZ_LR733604.1, forward strand.
GTGGTGATAGTGTAGCTGCTGTTAAACAATTTGGCTTAGAACCTAAAATGAGTTATGTTTCAACTGGTGGTGGTGCCATGTTAGAAATGTTAGAAGGCAGTATTTTACCCGGTATAGCTGCCATTTTAAATGATTAGTGATTTGAATATATAAATATATTAGTTGAAGTAATATGCCCCTAACAAACTAAAACTAAAAAGATGAATAGATTTAAAATTATAGTTGGATTATTTTTAACATCCTTAAGTTTTGCACAAGAATTAAAAAAAGAAGTTGTTGATGTTGCTGTTGTAAAATCTAATTATTTAGATTCGATTAAAGCTTCATTTAATAGCCATAATACTAGTAATTGTATTGATCAAAGATGGTTAGCCGAATTAACAAATGAAGATATCTTTGAAGAAATTTATTCGGATGTAATTGAAACGGATATCGATTCATTGGTTACTTTTGATTTACCAACTGATGTTTTAAAGAAAAGATTAAAAGCTCTTGATGATAAATCTCCTTTTAATATAGAATATAATCCTGCATTAGAAAATGTAATAAAGAATTTCTTAAAGAAACGTCAAAGTGCATATGAGCGTTTAATGGCAATTTCTGAATATTACTTTCCTATGTTTGAAGAACATTTAGCTAAATATAATGTGCCACTTGAAATTAAATATTTAGCGATTGTTGAATCTGCATTAAACCCTAAAGCTAAATCTAGAGTTGGTGCCACTGGATTATGGCAATTTATGTATCCAACAGGGAAACAATATGACTTAGAGGTCAATTCATTTGTAGATGAAAGATATGATCCTTTAAAAGCTACTGAAGCTGCTTGTCAATATTTATCAAGTTTATATCAGATTTTTGGTGATTGGAGTATGGTTTTAGCATCTTATAATGCTGGACCTGGTAATGTGTCTAAAGCAATTAGACGATCTGGAGGAAGTCAAAATTATTGGAATATTAGAAAAAATCTTCCAAGAGAAACAGCTAACTACGTGCCAGCTTTCCTTGCAACGATGTATATTTATGAATACCATAAAGAACATAATTTTAAGCCCAAGAAAGCACCTTTAACTTATTTTGAAACAGATACTATTATGATTAAACGAAGAATTTCGTTTGAACAAATTTCAGAATTATTAGATGTGCCAATGGAGCAAATTACATTTCTAAATCCTATTTATAAATTAGATATTATACCTTATCAAGAAGACAAAGCCCATTTTTTAAGATTGCCAAAAGATAAGTTAGGTATTTTTGTTTCAAACGAAGAAAAAATATATGCTTATGTTGATTTCTTAGATACTTTCAAAGAAAAAACAATTTTACCGACTGAGACAAATGAAGCTATAGTTAGTAATACAAAATACCATAAAATTAGAAAAGGAGAAAGTTTAGGTTTAATTGCTAATAAATACAACGTTTCTGTAAGCCAATTAAAAAAATGGAATGGTATAAGAGGTAATTCAATACAAGCAGGAAAAAAAATAAAAATTATTTCTTCCGTTCATATCTCTTCTAATAGCACAGAAAATAACAATCAAAACACTGAAAATCAAATATATAGAGTAAGAAAGGGAGATTCTTTATATTCTATAGCAAAAAAATTTCCTGGCATTTCTGCCGAAGATATAAAAAAATGGAACGGTATTAGTGGTAATAATATTCGACCCGGAATGACACTAAATATTAACGGATAAAAAACCGATTAAATGAAAAAAATAGCTTTTGCTTTGTTAATGTTACCTTTTTTAATTTCTTGCAACGAAAGTAAAGAAGACAAGAAATCAATGATGACAGAATCTAATGGTAAAATCAATAACATTTCTATTATTATTGATGAAGATCTTTGGAATGGTGAAATAGGTGATAGCATTAGGAAAAAATTTGCTGCACCTGTTGACGGATTGCAAAATGAAGAGCCTCAGTTTACCTTAAATCAATATCCAACTAAGATTTTTGAAGGTTTTGTTAGGAATAGTAGAAATGTAATTGTTGTTGAAAAATCAAAACAAAGTGGTTATTCGACCAAGAAAAATGAATTTGCTAAACCTCAACAAGTATTTTATATAGTTGGAAAGAATAAAGATGAAATTCTAAACACATTAGAAAAGAAAGCGGACGAAATTATCGAATCTATCAAAAATGGTGAAATAGTTGAAAACCAAATGAGAATGAAAAAAGCTTCAATATCGGATGAGAAAGTAAGAGAACGATTTGGAGTTTCCTTAACCATAGGTCATGGCTATAAATATGATATGGTAAAAGATAATTTTTTATGGATTAGAAAAGAGTTCTCAACGGGTTATAACAGTATTTTAGTTTATGAAATGCCAATTAATATAATAGAAAATGATTCTACCTTAGTTAATAATATTGTGAAGATGAGAGATTCAATCGGAAAACAATTTATTCATGGAACTCTTGATAATACTTGGATGGTGACTGAAGAAGACTATGCACCAAACTTTTTCAATGTTTCAATAGCAGGAAGAAAAACTTATGAAACAAAAGGGAATTGGTATTTAAAAAATGATTTTATGGCTGGTCCATTTATAAATTTTGCTATAAAAGATGAAAAGAATAATCGTTTCTTAGTTTTAGAAGGTTTTACATATAATCCTTCTAAATCAAAAAGAGATCTCGTTTTTGAATTAGAAGCGATTATAAAATCAATTAAATTCTTAAAATAAATTTTATATTTACTAAATAATTTCAATCTCATCGGGCTTTAAGTTTGATGAGATTTTTTTTAAAACAATCATGAATAATTCAATTCAATTTAAAATAAAGCGATTTAAAGAACTTTCTTTAGGCGAACTATATGATTTACTTAAGCTTCGATCAGAAGTGTTTGTAGTGGAACAAAACTGCGTTTATTTAGATATAGATGGTAAAGACAGTAAAGCTATTCATGTGTTAGGATTCTATAAAGAGGAATTAGTTGCTTACACACGAGTTTTTAATAAAGGAGATTATTTTAATGAAGCATCAATTGGTAGAGTAGTGGTTCATCCCGATTATCGGGATAAAAAATGGGGCTTTCAATTAATGGAAACTTCGATTGAAACCGTTAAAGTTTTTTTTAATCAAACTGAAATTACAATTTCAGCACAACAATATTTAACAAAATTCTATGAATCTTTAGGTTTTATACAAACAAGCGATATGTATTTAGAAGATGATATACCACATGTAGAAATGAAAAAGAGCTAATTCACTTTAGTTATCACTATTTCAACTCTTCTATCATATAATTGTCCTTTTCCTAAGGGTTGACTGTTCCCATAGCCTTTGTGATTCATTCGCTCTTTTTTTATTTTCTTTTTAAAGAGGTATTCATAAACAGTAATTGCTCTATTTATTGAAAGTTCTCTTTTTTTAGTATCGCGATCAATTGCTTCTTTTTGAAATGAAGGTATACAACAGACATGACCCTGAATTTCAAATTCAATATTTTTAAATTTTTGCAATTGTTTGGCTAAACGATCTAATTCCTTTTTGGCTTCTTGTGAGAGTTTGCTACTGCCTCTATCGAATAGTAATTTCTCTAAATAAATACGGTCACCTATAACTGGATTTTCAGGTATTGTATTGTAAACACCAGGAATTTTTAAGGTTTCTATAGAAATAGGTTTGTAATTAATAACCACATCAACGCGTCTGTTTTTTGATCTTATTTCAGGTATGTTTTCTAAAATATCATCATCAATAAGGATTCTTCCTTTACCTTCAATGGTAATTATAATTTTATTTCTTATCCCGTTATCTAATAATTTATTTTTTACCGTATGTGCTCTATTGCTAGATAATTTGTAATTGTATTCGTCTTTTCCTCTGTCGTCGCAATAACCGAATATTTCAATAGTTTTTATTGTAGTGGTATCTAGTTTTTTAATAAAATTGAGCAATGCAACCGTTTGTTTTTCTTTTAAAACAGATTTATCAAAATCAAAATAGATAGAATGTACTTCTTCTTCTTGTGCTATTAAATTTAACGAGGTTAATAGTAATAAAAGAAGCACATATTTTTTCATTGTTATAATTTTAAGAGGGATCGATATTGATTTAAATCATTCAAAACAGCCTTCGCTTTATTAATTTCAATATCGTTTTGAGTATAATATTCGTAAAGACCTTCTTTATATTGATAACGAGTAATTAATTCTTCTTGTAATAATTTTTTAAAATCTTCCTTGCTTTTAGTTACTTCTATATCCTGACTTTTTTCTAACGCATTTTGTAGCGCTTTATATTCATTAGTTATTGAAGCATCAATTTTTTCTTTTTTTGCTTTGTCTAATAAATCTTTTAAGGCTTTACCTGTTTGACTATCTAAGCTATATTTATCTTGCTTGATAAAAGTTTTAAAACCTGTAAAATCTGTTTCAGATATTGTTGGAATGCCTGTTTGATTTGGATTCTTATAATACAAGGTAGTTGCATAATCAAAAACAGCATCATTTTTTACTAAAGCATCTGATACTGCACTTTTCTTTGTTTCTTCAACTACAACATCTGGTAAAACACCACCGCCATCGTAAACCGTTCTACCTCCTTTTGTTTTAAATGCATTAAAATTACTTTTATCAATTTTTATCGCTTTTCCATTGGCATCTTTATGGGCATAATCTAAAGCTTGGATACATCTTCCCGATGGCGTATAATATCTGGAAATGGTTACTTTTACTTGTGTTCCATAGGAAAGATTTAAGGGACGTTGTACTAAACCTTTACCGAAACTTCTATTACCAACCACTACAGCTCGGTCTAAATCTTGTAAAGCTCCTGAAACAATTTCCGATGCGGAAGCACTGCTACCATTAATTAAAACAGCTAAAGGAATTTCTAAATCAACTGGAGCATTGTTCGTTTTATAAGTGTTGTTGTGTTTTTCATTTTTAGATTTTGTCGTTACTATAACTTCTCCTTTTGGCACAAACAAATTGCAAATATTTACAGCTTCATGCAATAAACCACCTGGATTATCCCTTAAATCGAGAATAATTTTAGTGGCTCCTTTTGCTTTTAATTCTAAAAGTGCGGCTTTGGTTTCACTACTGGCTTTTTCTGTAAATTTTGATAAGACAATATATCCCGTTTTATCCTCTAATATACTATAGAAAGGTACTGCTTTAACCTCAACCTCATCTAAAATAATGGTCGTATTTTGCTTTTTACCTTGTCTTTCAAAAGTAATAGCAACTTTGGTGTTTTTTGTTCCTCTTAATAATTGTGATGCGTCTTCTTTATATTCTTTTAAATTAATATCACCAATTTGTGTTATCTCATCTCCCGCTTTTAAACCTGCTTTATCTGCAGGAAAACCTTTGTAAATTTCTTTTAAAAATACACGACCGTCTTTACGTTGTACTACAGCTCCTATGCCTGTATATTCACCTGTATTGTTGATTTTAAATTTTAAAACATCTTGTTCGTTAAAGAAAACCGTATAGGGATCCAAATCGGCTAACATGTTTTTAAGCGCAATATCCATCAATTCTCCTGGATTTGTTTCGTCTACATAGTTTTGATTTACCGTTTTAAAGGCTTCTGTAAATATTTCTATTTGTTTGGCAATTTCAAAAAAGTCGTTTTTAAAACTTACCGCTGTAAATAAAAAAGCTAAGCTTAAGAATGTGATAATATATTTTTTTGCTAAAAATCGTTTCATTATAGTTTCTTTTTATTTCTAATTTTTCTTCGCACAAAAATGAAAAGTATTACGAAAATAAGGATAAATGGCCAAATATGAAGCATACCTAAAAATAAACTTGATAAACCATTGAAACCTGAAGTAATTGCGTTCCACATTTTACTACCATATGAAACTGTTGTTCCTGTTCCTTCTGCTTTTTCCGTGTACATTTCTATAGAAATAGTACTCATAGCCACTCTATTTTCAAGATATTTTAGTTTACCTTGTGCAACTTCAATTTCTTCTCGGATAGCAGATAATTCCTTTTCAATTTCTAAAATCTCACTTACTTTATTGGCTTTTTTTAGAATTTCTAGATATCTGTTTTCCAATGTGTGTTTTGCTTTTAAACGAGCAGTTACATCTACAAATTCTTCGGTAACATCTTGAGCTGAAATTTCTTTTATATCAAAATGACTTACTCCTTTACCAATATCATTAATAAAAGCATCAAAATACGCATTAGGAACGCGTAGTGTTATGTTACGGTAAACTGTATTGTAGTCAGTCCCAGCGTTATCATTTTGTATGTATGCTTTATAATTTTTTGTTGTTTTATACAGGCTTTCATAACTCGCTTTCAAATCTTGAGTTTGATAACGCAAACGAGCGTTCTTAATGATTTTTGTATCATTAGAACTAAATTCTTCCGATTTATTAACTGTAACTGATTCTGATTCATCGGCAATAGTATAGGAAAAAGTTTTTTCATCCAGCATTTCAACACCAGCTTCTTCTTTACAAGAAGAAAACGTTATACACAAAATAAGAATCCAAAAGAATGATTTCATAAGCTAAGGAATTATATTATACTACATTAAATATAAAATCAATGTATCACAAAAACTTAGCCAAAAACTTATTTTTTTATCTCTGCAATAAATTTTTCAAACAATAAAATGGTTTTTTGATGGATTTCCGAATAAGGTAAACGGTCTTTGGTTTGATAAAAAAACATAATGGCATATTTTTTTTCTATATTTTCCAATAAAATATGTTTGTTTAAACGATAGCATTCCCTTAGAACACGTTTGTAATAATTGCGATCAACTGCTTTTTTAAAATACTTTTTGGATACCGAAACACCAAATTTTAAAACTTCATTATCAGATGGATTTTCCACAAAAACTATGCGTAGAGGATATTTCGCTACCGATTTTCCTTCTGAAAAGAGTAAATCGATAGTGGTTTTGCTTTTGAGTTTTTCGTTTTTTGGATATTTGAAGTTCATATTTTTTTAAAAAAGGCTGTAAAGATAGGTAGAAAAACAAGAGATTGTCTAAAAAGTCTTAATTTGTCATTCTGAATTTATTTAACTTTGTTGAATCTTCGATTTCGGAATCTAATATTAGTTCAAAATCAAATAATTTATAGAAGCTGAAACAAGTTCCGCGTGACAAGATTATACTTTTTGGACAGCTTTTTGTTTTGCACTTGGGTTTTAAACTGTTTCCCATATTTTACAATGCCTTTGGCAAGATAATATGAAATTGTTCCTAAACTTACACAAAAACTAATTATTCCCCAGTGATTTACAAACCATTTACCCGCTTCTGTTTTGTTCTAGAAAGTAAAAAAGCTACTCGAAAGTAGCTTTTGATTATATATATTGATTTAAATTAATCATCAGAATATTTTTCTAAATAATCTTTTTGTTGTTCTAGTGTTAATTGATTCCATTCAATAGTTGAAATTTTTTTTCTAATTATATTAATTTCCTTTATCTTTTCATAATTATCTTTGATAAATTTTTCAGTTTCTATTTCCGTTAAATAGGGGTTATTTAATTTCTCAGAAATATATTTATATTTTTCTAATTCTAAATATAATCTCTCTAACTCTTGTTTTTCCATTTTATAATTCTTTTAAAATTATTGTTTTTATTGGTGTTACATAATCTTCGGGACTAGTTGTTATTTTTATATCTTTTACAAAGAAAGTAGTTTTTGATTTAAAAACAACCTCTTTTTCAATTTGCAATGTTGATATAGGTTCAATTAACTTGCCATTTTTTGACTCAATTCTTATAAGAACCGTATAGGCTCTTTTTCTCATTGCTTTTCCAATAGCATCAGGATCATAACTACTAGAAGTGAAATGTTTATTAGTAACTATTTCATTTATTTTATAATACTTTTCAATTTGACTTTCTGAGAGATATTCAATTCTATATAACAATGAACTTGATTCATAATTTGGTAATTTATCTAAAGCTTTATTCATTAATCTTTCTTGAACTCTAAATTCCTTTGTCATTTCTATCTCACCTCTTAATGATCTATTCAAATTTTTATAACCAGCGTTAGTTGTGTAATACCTTAAGACAGCTTCTTCTTCTAAGGTTAGTAAGTTTGGAAAAACGTGTGGGACTTTTTTATATTTTAAGTCTTCTAAATGTTTTACAAAATCTTTATTCTCAAATATAATTTCTAAATCAATATCGTCATCAACCCTTTTACTTTCCTCAATTAACTCCTCAATTTGTTTGGCAAGTTCAGGTTCGTTTTGCAGTTGGGTTTTAAACTGTTTCCCATATTTTACAATGCCTTTGGCAAGATAATATGAAATTGTTCCTAAAGTTACACAAAAAAATAAGCTACTCGAAAGTAGCTTATGAAATTAATCTCTAGGTAAACCCACTCTAAAATAACCTCTTTCATCTTTTTCTATATCAAAAAATAATGTGTTAAAATTCATGTAAAAGAGTGGTTCACCAGTTTCATCAGATATAGTTAAGATATCTATATTATTAAAAATTGCTTTAATGCTAACATTCCAAGTTGGCATAATTTTATTTTTATTTTTGCCAGAAATGATTTTATCTGCTTTTTGATACAAAGCACCTTCTACACAATCTTCAGAATAGAATTTACCTTTTACATCTTTCATAACTTTTTTAGCTTTTGCTAATATTTGTTCTTCTGTATATTTCATAATTAAATTTTTTTTATAATTTCTGGTTGTTTAGCTATTTTTCTAACACGATTAACATAATCTAAAGCATGTTGTAATTCTTCTTTTGTCCATAAATTTCTTTCTTTCCAAATTTCATTAAAAACATAGGTTTCTTTTTCCCATGATGCTAAAGTAAGATATTCATCGCCGATTTCTAAATAATGTTTAACATGTGATTTTTCATGAAAAGCTAAATATTCAGTGGGGTTTTCTGTTAAAAACAACTGCTTAGTTTGTGGGTGGAAACCACCTCCATATCCTTCTTTTCTTATGAAATAGAAAAAATCTCTTGGGTTTTCAAATAATATCCCACCATCAATGAATGATTTAAATTTTTTTAAAGTAGCTTTGTTTTGAATCTTTTTACCTCCTTTATTTAGTAATAAATCATCCTCAAAAATGGGTTCAATTCCTTTTTGTCTTAATTCACCTTTGTATTTCCTTATTTTGGATTCACTCATTAATTTACCTCCTGTAATTTCATTTGTTTTTGGAGGTTTACTCATCAAATCTGCATCATCCAATACCCTCTTACTTTCCTCAATTAACTCCTCAATTTGTTTGGCAAGTTCAGGTTCGTTTTGCAGTTGGGTTTTAAACTGTTTCCCATATTTTACAATGCCTTTGGCAAGATAATATGAAATTGTTCCTACACTTATACAAAAACTAATTATTCCCCAGTGGTTTACAAACCATTTTCCCGCTTCTGTTTTATTGAGTCGATGACGCAAATCTGGGTTTAATAGTGCTAAATTAATAGTACTAATGGTAATATCCAAAATGGCAAACAATCTTGCAGCTCCTTTTATTCCTGCTAAAAGCGCACCACCACTTAATAAAATACTTAGTACATCTACTATCGCTAAAGCAGCATCGGTTACATCACTCCATTCTGTGGCATCTCCTAGATATTTTCCATATAAGGCAATAAAAGGAATGTTTTCAATTTCATTGTAATTTTCGTCTAATTTATGAATATAAACAATATCTAAAGGATGAAATTGATTACTTTGCTTTTTGGGGTTATTTATCTCAATATCGTCTTGAAATAGATTTATTAAACTTACCACATTAAACCCTAATGAAGGTAATTGTAATTCATTTGTTAACGCTACTTTTCCTTCTTCATCTCCATATAAAATATTAGTTTCGATATGAGAATTATCGCTTAGTGTAAATTTTCTTGCTTTTTCAATATTTTGTTTGCTATACACAAATGTAATAGCTGTTAAATAGATACAAAATGCTTTTGTTAAGAGCTCATCACTAAAACCATTATATAAAGAAATTAGTTTCTTAGGGTTGGCATAAAAATAATTATATACTTTTTGACTGTCTAATTTTTGTAAAATAGAAGTAATCGCAGCAGTATAATCTTGAAGAATACTCGTAACATCAGCCAAATTAAGTCTGAATACATTTTCAATCGTTTCATTGAAATCCAATTGTTTTGCTGCAAAATACGGTATATTTTGATATAACCATTCCAAATCTCTATAATCGAGGCCATCATATTGTTTTGTTTTTTTATTGGCAACTCTTTGTTTAATCGATTGGATGTTTTTTACAAATGAATCTGCTACAAGTTTTTCAAAATTTGGGTTAGGATATTTTCTACCAACTATTTTGATGAAGGCATAGAAGTCTTCATAATTAGAAGAACTTATGGTAAAAGCAATGTTATCTATATTGTCTTTTTCATAGACCAAAGCTTTACCTACATAATAAAAATGTAGCTTATAACTTAACCGTCTTTTTTTATAGTCAAATTCAAATTCTAATCCACCCGAATAATCGCCTTCAAAATCTTTACCAATATTTACTAGATTTGTGTCCTCTTGGTACAATTTACCTTCTAATTGTAAAACTCTATCACCTTGAGGTGTTTTATACACTAAAGGGATTTCGGTTTCAACCGTTTCATAGCTATCATATTTTGTAGGAACATTTGCCATTCTGTCAAACTTAGCTTCTTCTCCAAAAGAAATAATATTGGAAACTAGATGTGTGTATTTACCAATAAAGTCTTTGTAGTTAAATGTAGCATCTTTCCCGTTTTTAATAAATTCGGCTAGTTTAACAAAGTCGATATTTTTATCGACATATTCAGCTTTATAAAAAGCACTTCTTTTTCCTAGAGGTGATTCCAACGCAATTTCATTGGAAATTTGCCTTGCTGTTTGATGTGTTTTTATTCCCTCTAAAGGGCTATTTCCGATAAACCCCTTTTTGACTTGCTCAAAAGTCAGTCTTTGGTTCATAGGTTGGTTGAGCAAGTCAAAAAAAGATTTGCTTGGCTCATCGAGTTCATTTAAATTCATGATCTGTGTGTAATTTTGTTATTTTGCGTGTAAGTATAAATGAAACTCAATGTGCACCTCGAATCTCTTTATTTTATTTGTATTTTACTAATTTTCTTGCAATTTCATTTAATGTTTTTCGGTTTTGGTCTATAAAATACAAACCCGCTTGTATGAGTTCGTAAATATTCTTTTTTGAAGTGTCATCCATTTCTGGTGATGCATTTCGTAATTGTGGCATTAATCGATAATAATTCCTTTTGTTTCTTGGGCCAAGCGATTCATACATTTTAGACAAATGGTAATTTACTGTTTCCGCATTGGCAGATAATAAAATATCAATTAATGGAGAAATCCATTTGATTTTTCCTGCATTTTCAAATTTTTCAAAGGTGTAGGGTTTTAAAACTTCTCCTGTTCCTATAGAAATAATAATCATATCATTAATGTCTGGATAATCAATTTTTTGCGAATCGTGTAATACTTTTGAAAAAGGTATTTTTCGAGCTTCAGCATAGGCACACATTGCGGGATTATTCGCATACACACCACCATCAATCAATGTAAATTCTTGATCATAAAGCGATTTAATTTTTGCAGGTTCAAAATAAGTTGGTGCTGCACTAGTTGCTCTACAAACGTCTCTTACATAAAAATTTTCTAAGGGTGTGAAAGCTTCATGACTGCAAAAAAACTTGGATTTTCTCTGATTGATGTCATAAGTTGTAATTAAACAAGGTTTAATCAACTCATTTAATTTCAAATCGCCAAAAACTTCTTTTAATTGACGTTCCAAATTGCGTTGAGAAATTTTTTCATTAAATAAACCAAACGGATTGATTATTTCTTCCCAAAAAGACACATTAAATATAGAATCTCCTTTTTTTGCATACAAATCAAGTGCTGCTTCTACTGAGAATTTTGCACTTTTGGTGTTATCTGGAAATAAGAGAATAGCTGTTAATAAACCACCCGTACTGCTTCCTGCAACTAAATCAAAATAATCGCCAATTTTTGCATTTGGATTGTCTATACGTTGTAATTCTTCTTGTATATATTTCAAAATTACAGCTGTAATTATTCCTCTTATGCCACCACCATCTAAACTTAATATTCTGATTTTTTTTGCCATTTTTTATTTAATAACGGTTGTGACTACAATATCAAATATGGTTTTTATAATAGTATTTTTAATATTGTTTAGTCTAATTTTCGATATTCCAGCTGTTTGTAATGCTTTTAAAGCAATAATATCTTTTTGACTTTTTAATAGCCATTCCAATTCTTCTTTAGTAATTGAACCTTCAGCTAGCAATAGGATCCATCTTTTTAATTTTTCTTCTGATTCCTTTAAAAAATGAGTAATATCTTTTTGTACTTCCGGTTTAAATTCTTTGTATTTTTCTCCAAGTAAGGATAAAAGAGCTTCTTTTAAATCCTTGATTAATTTTTCGATATCCATGATTGTTTATTTGTTTGTTATTGTGAAATAATAGCTAATAAATTGTCTTTAGAAGTTTTGTCTTTTTTAACTTCATATTCAATGAGTAGATTGTATGCTTCTTCTATTTGTTTTTTTGCTTCTATTACAAATGCGGGAGAAAGATTTTGCTTTTCTTTCCAACGTTTAAAAAATCCTGATACTAAATTTTTTTCTGAATTTGTCATTATCGACCACATTGAAAAAGTAATTTCGTTATTGGGTTTGTTTTTTTCATATTCTTTTAATTTTTCCATATCTAAAAGAATTTTTTCTACTTTCTCTTGTTGATCTGGATAAGGTGTAACAGCATTATCCATAAGTAGAAGTGTTTCCACTTTTAATTCTGTTGTTTTCTGATAGGAATATTGATCGTAAACAGCTGTTTGAATTGCTTTGCAACTTGTGAATAGTACTAAAAAACTCAGCGCAATTTTAATTTTAAATGTTCTCATATTGTTTATTTTATTTGTTTATTGTCTCTACTAAGAAATATTTCTTTTATTGGTTTATAAAATTACGTAATCATTTTCATCTTTTTTTAATTTTGAAAGTTTTCTCCAATCATTATAACCTTTTTTTTCGAAATGAGGTAAATCTTTGAAGTTTTTCCAATTGCCTCCCCAATTCCATCCAAATTTCGCAAAGATCTTCACACATTCAAACCAATCTGCCACTTGGTCGTTATCCCAATCTTTCAATGTATCCCAAGAAGCTTGTTTGTTATCGATTATTAAGCAGATATCTACCGCAAAGCCATAGTTGTGAATAGATTGACCCCCTTTTGCTCGTGTGAGTTTTTTGCCCTTTTTTGTTCTTCCAATATTATATAAATCATCTTGTTCTTTGAAAGTTCTTAAGCCCTGAGTGATTCTTATTTTTGCTTTTCCAGTAAGTGCTTTATTACATTCTTCGATAATATTCTTAACTTCATTTCTCACACTGGGATGTAATTTTTTTATTCTTTGTTCTGTATATTTATCCATTATGTTTCTCTTTATTGAATACAAATATACAAGAAAATAATCTAATAAACAAATATTATAAAGAAAAAAATCATATAATTTTTAAACAAAAAGAAATTAGTCTTAATTGTTCGGATTTTGATATATATTTAATAAAATCTTCCATTTCTATAAATTAATAGAACAAAAAAAAGTAGCTGTAGAAAAGCTATGTGGTTTTAAAAATATATCTAGAAAGTAATGGTTTTAGCAAATTTCTATCGATAGGTTTAGAAATAAAGTCATCACAACCTGCTTCAATAGCTTTTTGAATATCTTCATCTGTTGAATAGGCTGTTTGTGCTATAACAGGAAGCTTAGGTCTAATTTGTTTTATTTTTTTTGTAGCCTCATAACCATCCATAATAGGCATTTTAATATCCATTAAAACTAAATCAATTTGTTGGTTGCCCAAACAGATGTCAACGGCTTTTTTTCCGTTTTCTGCTCTATGAATCACAAAGTTAAATTCAGGCATTTTGGTTAAAATTGTTTTTAGAAATAGAAAATTAACATCTCCATCTTCAGCAATTAAGATGATATGTTTTTCTGGTTTTTCATGAAATGATTTATAGGTGTTTGTAGTTTCAATGTTTCCTTTTTTAGCTGGAATATAGGGTAAGGTTAAAGTAAAGACAGTTCCTTGATTTTCTATTGTTTCAAATTTAATATTACCACCTAATAAGTCGGCATTTTTTTTAGCTATGGAAAGTCCTAACCCTAGTCCACCAAGATTTTTTGAAATTTCTTTTTCCGATTGTGTAAAAATATTAAAAATGGTTTCCTTGTCTTTTTTCTTAATTCCAATTCCAGTATCCTGTATATCTATAATAATTTCATTATTTTCAACCCCATACCGAATCAAAATACTTCCTTCATTGGTAAACTTAATGGAATTATCTATTAAATGAAGTAATATTTTGAAAAGCTTTGATTTGTCAATTAAAACAACATCAATATTTTGATTTAGTTTGTTTTCTATTAGAAATTGAACATTTTTTTCTTTAGCTTTTAAATAGTATTTTTTATAAATACTTTCAAATAATGCATCTAAATCTATCTCTTCCGGTTTAATTGTAATTTTTTCAGTTTGTAATTTTGCTATTTCTAATATATTATCAATACTATTAATTAAATCTTTGCCATTTGAAGATATTATTTTGGCATATTCTTTTTGTTCTTCAATAGTTAAGTTTTCTTTATTTAATAATTCTGAAAAACCTATAATTCCATTCATAGGGGTTCTAATTTCATGCGAAATATTTTGAATAAAAACCGTTTTCAAACGATCACTTTCTTCGGCTTTTTCTTTGGCAATTCTCAGTTGTCTTGTTTTTTGTTTGATTTTGTATTTTAAAAACCTATTTATCGAAACAATAACAATAAGAATAAATACGATGCTTGTTGTAATTATTATCCAGAACCCCATTTTTTCATAAAAAGGAGTAATTACATTGAAAAGCCAATTGTCTATTATAAGTTTCTTTTCATTTTGAGAAATATTATGAATACTTTTATTAATTATAGATTGTAAAACCTTATCATCTTTAATTACGGCTAAACCTGGGCTATAAGAAAAATCAAGTTCTGAACTGATAGCTACATTTTGTAAATTATTTTTGCTAATGAGATATTTAATAACTGCTTTTGGACCAACATAAGCATCATATTCGCCATTATTTACTTTTTCTAAGCATTCTAATTCATCTTTTGCATAACCAATCGATAGGTTAGGATATTTAGTATGAATTATTTCTGTTATAGAATATTGATAAGGTAATATTAATTTTTTTGTACCAAAATTTTTCAAATTTTGAATTGGCTCTTGATCCTTCTTTTGTACAATGGTGTGTTTAGATTCAAAAAGAGGTGGATAAAAAACCAAGTATTCTTCTTTATCTTTGGTTTGCTGTATCTCAAGAATTATATCAATTTTTTTATTTTTCGCATCGTTAAGTACTTTTTCCCAATCTGAATAATATACTTTTTTAAATTTATAATTTATTTTATTTTCTATTAGCTCGAGAAAACTAATAAATATACCATCCATTTTGCTTTGTTCGTTTATAAATTGATAAGGTGGATAATAGGGAAAAACAGCAACTTTTATTGTGTCCCTGTTTCTTAAATACTCTTTTTCTTTATTGGATAATTGATGAGAATTTGAACATGAAATTACGCAACACAATAAAAGTATTGTTATGATACAATAAAAAAGTTTTTTTAACATCATAAAACTAATTTCATATTAGTAAATATATGAAGAATTTTAATACAAATTGATAAATAT
>NZ_LR733595.1 GCF_902506265.1 Flavobacterium sp. 9AF
ATCTAAATAAATGAAAAAATATTATTTTGCATTAACCAGTTTATTATTTTTTGGTAATCTATTGGCTCAAGAAAACTCAAAAAAAGAAACAGACACGATTAAAAGTTTAAAAGAAGTTACAGTAACGAGTAATTATAAGTATGCTCGCGAAAAAAGTACTACAGTAGGTAAAATGCCTTTAAAAAATATTGAAAATCCACAAGTTTATAATGTTGTTACCAATGAATTATTAAAAGAACAAGTGGTCACCAATCTTAATGATGCTTTGAAAAACGCTACAGGTGTAACTAGACTTTGGGAATCTACAGGCAGAAATGGTGATGGTGCAGAATTCTATACTATGAGAGGGTTTTCTGTACAACCTTCTATGGTGAATGGATTACCAGCATTAACAAACACAAACATTGATCCTATAAATATTGATAATATTGAAGTAATAAAAGGACCCTCGGGAACTTTATTTGGAAGTAGTGTAATTTCATATGGAGGATTAATAAACATTGTAACTAAAAAACCATATGATAACTTTGGTGGAGAAATAAGTTATAATACAGGTACTTATGGTTTAAATAGAATTACAACAGACATAAATTTACCTGCAAGCGATAAGGCATCATTTAGAATTAATTCGGCATATACTAATAGTGAATCATTTCAAGATGCTGGATTTTCAAATGCGCTATTTGTTGCTCCATCTTTAAAATATAAAGTAGATGATAAATTAACTTTCCTAATAAATACAGAATTTTATAAAAGTACATCTGCCAAAGCGGCAATGATCTTCTTAAGTAGATATGCTCCTCTATCATTCAACTCTATGGAGTTGTTTGAAAAAAGTTATAAAAAATCATTTACTTCAAATGATTTGACTATTAATACCCATTCATTCAATTTACAAGCGCAAGCAATATATAGACTTTCAGACAAATGGACTTCTCAAACTGTTTTATCTAAAAGTACTACAAAAACAAATGGTTATTATCAATATCTTTGGGATTCTGCTAATGGTGACGAATTTACTCGTTTCATTTCGAAAGCTATTGGTACAAATTATACCACTGATATTCAACAAAATTTTATAGGTGACTTCAAAATTGGTTCTTTACGTAACAGATTAACTGTAGGATTAGATTATTTTAATTCAAGACTAACAAATGGAGGACCAGGATGGGTAGCAAATGGTGTTGTTTCTTTAGTCAATGGAACAGATACAGGAGACTTGACTGCCGCAGGAACGGATGAATTATTAATTGGCACTTACACTGGTAATTCTGAAGCAACACAAGAGATTTTTAGTGTCTATTTTTCAGATGTTTTAAATATAACAGATAAATTAGCTTTCATGGCAAGTTTGCGTTTGGATAATTTTGGAGGAAAACCCTCTCAATGGGATGCTGAAGAAATTGACAATCAAACTTTTTTATCTCCAAAACTAGGTGTGGTTTACCAAATTATAGAAAATAAGGTTTCAGTCTTTGGTAATTACATGAATGGATTCAAAAATATTACGCCACAAACAGTTGCAAATATTGATGGGTCAAACCAAAGAATTGAATCCTATGATCCTGAACATGCTAATCAATTAGAATTTGGTGTTAAGACCAATCTATTCAAGGACATCTTATCAGCTTCTGTAAGTTATTACGATATCAGTGTTCAAAATATTTTAATGACAGACCCAAATAATATTAATGGTTTCACCCAAGGTGGAGAAGTAGAAAGTAAAGGGATCGAATTAAGTTTTACACTAAATCCTACAAAAGGTTTAAATATTATTACTGGTATTAGTAATAATAAAAGTGAAGTAACAAACGAAACACCAGGATCAGGTTATCTAGGATTAAGACCAGAACAAGCTGGCCCAGAAACATTAATTAATTTATGGGCAAATTATACCTTTACCGAAGGGTCTCTAAAAGGGTTTGGTTTAGGTTTTGGAGGTAACTATGCAAGTGAATATAAAACTTTGAATAGATCTAATATTGGAACTTTCACATTACCATCTTACACGGTACTAAATACGGCCTTGTCTTATAACACTGAAAGTTTTAACGTGGTTTTAAAATTGGACAACCTATTTAATGAAAAATATTATTCTGGCTGGTCAACGGTAACACCTCAACAGTTAAGAAGCATTACTGCTGGCTTAACTTATAAATTTTAAGAAAAAAAATTAGTCAAATAAAACTCCTCATTCATAACAATGAGGAGTTTCATCTTTATACTATGAAAAGAAATAATTTTAAAAAGAAAATTAGAAAGATTCACTTGTGGCTAGGATTATCGATAGGACTAATTGTTTTTATCATCTCTATTACAGGTGCACTTTATGCTTTTCAAGCAGAATTTACAAACTATTTTAGAAAAGAAGCTATTTATCACCAAGAAAAAGATATCCATTCAAAACAAGTTTTACCCCTAAAAATACTTGAACAAAAAATAAATCAACATACAAAAGAAATATATCCAATACATTGGGTTAATATTCCAATAGATAAAAATTTGAGTTATGTTTTTTATTATTATGAACATAATCCAAAAGCTTGGCATTTTTTTGACGAATATATCATTTATAAATCGGTTTATGTAAATCCTTTTACAGGTGACGTATTAGCTGTTTATGATGAAACAAAAGACTTCTTTAATATTGTAAAAAGCATCCATTTTAGTTTTTTATTAAAATCGGAATGGGGAGCATATGTTTGTGGTATTCCGACACTTATTTTTATTATTATGCTAATTACTGGTATAATCTTATGGTGGCCAAAGAATAAAGCAGCCAGAAAACAACGATTTTGGTTTAATTGGAAAGACGGATTAAATTGGAAACGTAAAAACTATGATGTACATAATATTTTAGGTTTTTATAGTTCAATACTAGCTTTAATAATTGCTATTACGGGTTTATATTATGCTTTTTTCTTTATACAAGCATTTATTTACTTCACTTTCTCTGGAGGTGAAACTGTTTATCCAGATTTTTCTCATATAACTACTACTGCTCCTGCCTATCTAAAAAATGAAAGTACTTTAGATACTATAGCGCAAAAGGTTGAAAAAGTATATCCTAATGCTTATGGTTATTCTTTAGATTTTGGGCATAAACATTTAGACGATCACGAGCATCCAAATTATTCCGTTTTTGTTAAACAACTTGATTATTCATATCATATTAACCACAGCTTAATCTTCGATGAAAATTCTGGAAAATTGCTTCATAAACATAGTCATGAAGATAAAAACCTAGGTGAAAAAGCAATTGCGGCTAATTATGATACACATATAGGTGCGATTTTGGGACTACCTGGAAAAATAATAGCTTTCATCTTAAGCCTTATTTGCGCTTCATTACCTATAACCGGATTTTTAATTTGGTGGGGAAAGAAAAACAAAAAGTAACATGAAAAGTTGCTCTATAAAAAACACACATATTTATCTTGGTTATTTTTATATCGGCCTAATTATTGTTTACTCAATTTCAGGGATTATAATGAATCACAGGAATCATTGGAAACCAGAAAAATTTAAGATCCTGACTGAAGAGATTCAAATTCAACAAAATAAAAAACGAAACTTATCTTTTCAAGAAATAAATACAATAATGAATAGGATACAATTGTTTGAAAAAGTAAATCACTATTGTATTAGAAATGGAAATTTAAAAATTTTATGCGATCATTCAGATGTAATAATTGATTTGAAATCGGGAAAAGGTGAAATAATTTTTTATACTAAAACGCCCGTAATTTACCAAAGCCTATTTTTACACAAAAATATATCTTCTTGGTGGATATATTATTCTGACATATTTGGAATTTCTATAATTATACTGGCCTTTTCTGGAATTTTTATTGCTAATAAAAATGAAAATAATTTTACAAAAAGAGGTTGGAAATTTATTCTTTTAGGCATAATAATACCCTTACTTGTTTTTCTATTTCAAGACAACTGAATTATATAACATTTTAAAAAAAATATATAAGTCAATCGTGCCATTTTAAAGTACTTTTATATTATGGAAAATAAGAAAAAAATAGCATTTTATAAAAGAAAGCGATATATTATTATCGCTATACTATTGATAGGTCTTATTATTTTTAGAATATATTTACCCACATTGGTAAAAAACCAAATCAATAAAACATTAGCAACTATTCCTGGTTATTATGGTGCCGTTGAAGATATTGACATTGCGTTAATACGAGGAGCCTATGTAATTAAAGGTATGTATTTAAATAAAGTGAATGCCAAAACACAAATTCCATTTTTAAAATTTCCAAACAGCGATATTTCAATCGAATGGAAATCAATTTTCAAAGGAAAAATTGTTAGTGAAGTAATCATGTACAACCCAGATATAATTTATGTTTTTGAAGATCAACAAACTAAAGGAAAAGAAACTGATGTAGAGGATTGGACCAAAGCCTTAACCGAAATTATTCCTATAGACATCAATCATTTTGAAGTTCACAATGGAAAAGTCGCTTTTGTACAGCTACAGGCGAGTCCTGATATCGATTTACATATTGAAAAAATTGAATTATATGCAGATAATCTTAGAAATGTAGTAGCGAAATCTCGTACCCTACCTTCTCCTTTCCATGCCACTGGAGTATCTGTTGGTAATGGAAAAATGACAGTAAATGGAAATATCAATTTAATAAAAGAAATACCCGATATGGATCTTTCTTTTGCACTTCAATCAGCTAATGCTACAGCATTAAACGATTTATCAAATCATTATACAGGTATCGATTTTGAAAAAGGTACTTTTGAATTGTACAGTGAAGTGGCCATTGCAGATGGATATTTAAAAGGATATATTAAACCACTTTTAAAAGATTCTAAATTAATTGGTAAAGAAGACGGATTTTTTGAAAAAGTATGGGAAGGTTTTGCAGGTTTCTTTAAATTTGCACTTAAGAATCATAAAACAAATACATTAGCAACCAAGATTCCTATTGAAGGTGATTTAAATAATGTAAAAGCTGGAGTTTGGCCAACTGTTATTCATATTTTTCAAAATGCTTGGATTGAAGCTTTTAAAAGACAAGTGGATAATGATGTCGAATTTAGAGATGCATTTCATGAGGCAAAAGAGGAAGCTAAGAAGAAAAAAAAGAAACACAATAAAAATTAATGAAGAAAATCCTATTTTCCTTTTTTAAAATTGTTATCATACTTTATATTTTGCTTTGTGGCATTTTATACTTCTATCAAGAAAAAATTATCTTTTTACCCTCAAAATTAAATCCAAAATTTCAATTTAAATTCAAACAAGCTTTTGAAGAAAGAAACTTTATTACTTTAGACGGGAAAAAATTAAATGGTCTACTTTTTAAAGCTGAAAATTCAAAAGGGCTAATCTTTTATTTGCATGGCAACGCAGGTAATTTGAGTTCGTGGGGCTTTGTAGCTGAAACCTATACGCGTTTACATTATGATGTATTTATTTTAGATTATAGAGGTTATGGTAAAAGCGAAGGTAAAATTGAAAACCAACAACAACTTTTTGATGATGCCAATTTGGTCTACAATGCGTTAAAAAAAGAATACAATGAAAATCAAATCATAATTACGGGGTATTCTATTGGCTCGGGCGTAGCTTCTTATTTAGCTTCTACAAACCGTCCTAAAAAACTTATTTTACAAGCTCCTTACTATAATTTGTCGGATATGATGCGTCAAAAAATGTCTTTTATACCTACTTTTATTTTAAAATATAAATTAGAAAACAATCAGTATCTACAAAATTGTAATTGTCCGGTGTATTTATTTCATGGAAAAGATGATACCGTTATTCCTTATCAATCCTCGCAAAAATTACAAAAAGAATGCAACTGTGTTTCCCAACTTATTTTACTTGACAACTTAGGGCACAATGGTATGAATGAAAATAGTATGTATCAATCTGAAATTGAAAAAATACTACAATGACAGAAGAATATCAAAAAAGAATGAATGCGGTTTTCGAATTTATTGATGCTAATTTGGATAACGAATTGTCTTTAGAAACCGTAGCACAAATCGCTTATTATTCTCCTTTTCATTTTCATCGTATTTTTAAAATGATTACCAATGAAACGCTGAACCAATATATCATTCGCAGAAAAATTGAAAAAGCTGCAGCTTTATTACTACACAAAAAAGAACTTACAATTACCGATATTGTAAATCAATTAGGTTTTACTAGCAATGCCGTTTTTACGAGAACCTTTAAAAACTATTACCAACAAAATCCATCCGATTTTAGAAAAACACATCCTCATAAATTTAGCAAGATAAGTCAAATAGATAGCAAGAATAGTCAACAAATGGAAAGTTATGAAACCTACATTTGTAACCTAATACATCTTAAAAATTTTACGACTATGCATGCAAAAATTGAAATTAAAGAATTGGCTACCCAACCTTATGCTTATGTTACTCATATAGGTGTGGAAGAATTAGAAAAAGCCTTTCAAAAAATAGTTCAATGGTGTACTCCAAAACAAATTTTAGAAAATAACCATTCCAAAATTATTCGTGTTTTTCACGATAGTTTTAAAATTACGACACCTGATAAAGTACGCATGAGCATTGGGGTTACTTTACCTGAAACCATTGCCGTTAATGGGGAGATTCATATAGGACATTTACCAAAAGGAAAGTATATTGTGGGTAGTTATGAATTGTTAATTGAAGATTTAGAAAAAGCTTGGACTGGTTTATTTATATGGATGAATGAAAATGGCTATAAAAAAGCAGATCACAATCCGTTTGAAGTGTATCATAATGATTTCAATAAGCATCCTGAAAAAAAAGCAATTCTCGATTTGTATATTCCTGTTGAATAATTCGTTACTAAACTAAATTTTTAGTATCTTTAAAATACCAAAATTTAGCTTATGGAAACTACAAAACGATTTGATATTGCTGTAAAAAAACTATATAACGCTTTTCATAGTAATACCTTACATCCCGAATCGTGTACACAATGTGCGGTAGGAAATATTTTGGATAATACCGATTATTGGAAACATTTATCAGACCATCATGGTTCGTTGGAACTCAACTATGTTGGTTTAGTAAATCAACGTTTAGGGAAACTTTTTAATGGGTACACACCGCTTGAATTATTACAAATTGAAAGGGCTTTTTTAACCCATTGTGGCTATAGTTTGCCTTTACAATTGAATCGTAAAGCTAGTAAATCACTTTCTAAAGATATATTATTTAAAGGTTTAGAAGCAGTTGTATCAAAACTTTGTGAACTCGATAGTATTCCTAATGTAATGGATTGCTCTGAATTATTTCAATACCAAAATACGAAAGCAACAACAATGACATTCGTATAAATCATACCAACATTACTAAAGAATTTAAAAACACCAATTAGTACAGCTTTGGTGTTTTTTTTATATTTACTTTATCAACTAAACAAAAAAATGATGAACGATACTTCCAAACCACGACTTTTAGCTTTAGATACTTTGAGAGGATTTGATATGTTTTGGATCATTGGAGGTGATTTGTTTTTTAAAGCATTAGGACAAGAAACCAATTGGGTTTGGGCAGACCTTTTTGCAAGACAAATGGATCATGCTGAATGGGAAGGATTTTATGCTTACGACTTGATTTTTCCTTTGTTTATGTTTATCTCTGGAGTAGCTATTCCTTATGCATTATTTAGTCAGTTAGAAAAAGGAAAAACGGCAAAAGAATTGTATCCCAAAATTCTAAAAAGAGCTTTCATTCTTATTCTTTTAGGAATCATTTACAATGGTGGTTTGAATTTTCAATTCGATACGTTGCGAATTGCTAGTGTTTTAGGACAAATTGGTATTGCTTATGCTATAGCAGCATTCATCGCAATACATTTTAAAAATTTTAAAACCTTACTTTTTTGGGTAATCGGAATTTTAGCGGGTTATGCCATTTTACAATTGGTTGTTCCGGTACCTAATTTTGGAGCAGGTACTTTAACACCAGAAGGAAGTATAAATAGTTATTTGGATCGAATCCTACTTCCAGGAAAATTGTATGGAACTGTCTTTGATCCAGAAGGCATTTTATGTATTATTTCGGCTTCAGCCATTACCTTAATGGGAACCTTAGCTGGTATTATTTTACGTTCCCATTCTTTTACTGCTTACAAAAAAGTACAATTCTTTATCATAACAGGAATCGCTTTAATAGGACTCGCTTTACTGTTACAAAATGTCTACCCTATTATCAAATCGATTTGGACCTCTACTTTCAATTTGTTGACTGGAGGTATCAGTTTTATTTTGTTAGCACTATTCTATTTGGTTATCGATGTTTGGAAATACCAAAAATGGATCTTTGTTTTTAGAGTCATTGGTTTAAACTCTATTGCTATTTATATGGCAGTCGGTATAATCCATTTTCAAGCTACCTCTAATTTTATTTTTGGCGGAATTGCTTCGTTATTTGGAAATTACCAACCCATTATTCTAATCCTCGGATTACTTATTGTAGAATGGTTCTTCTTATACTTTTTATATAAAAAGAAGATTTTTATTAAAGTGTAATTGAATAATCAATCTAAGCTTTTAACTACTTTGTTTATATTTGCGCTAGCAACTGTATTATCCTATGAAATTTTCAATTAACTTAATACTCTTATTCCTAATTTCAAATATTTACTCCCAAAGTAAAACTCTAACAAATGAAGATTTTGAGAAACTGAAATTAAAAATTAAATTAGAAATAAGAAATAATTTAGATAGTGCTTATTATTATTGCGATGTAATTGAAAAATCAAACAATTATCTTCATAAATCTTTTTCAGAAGGATACAAAGCTTATGTATATGAATTAAAAAAGGATACATTATCTTCAAATGAGCATCTTATTAAAGCAAATAATTATTTAAAAAAAATAAAAAATTCTCCTTTAAAA
>NZ_LR733601.1 GCF_902506265.1 Flavobacterium sp. 9AF
GTTGTAAGTGTATTTGCCCTTTTTGGAATACTTCAATACTATGCAGTTTTTGACATCACTCAATATTCTAATGTTTTATTTGAATCTTTTTATTCTAAAAATTATGTCTGCGCGCTACCCTTACTTATTTTAATTGTGTTTTACTATATTAATTTTAAATTTTTTAAATCTAATCTATATTTAGATGCAGGTTTATCCATCCAACACAATACGGCCTCTTCAGAAAATCTTTCCTTTTTAGATCAATTTGGTAAATTAGGTACATTTTTAAAAAATGATATTCGATTGTTAAAAAGAAATAAAAGAGCAAAAACGACTTTATTAATGAGTTTCTTGTTCTTATTTTATGGATTGTTATTCTTTACTAATTCAATAGAGGCTTACAACGCTCCTGTTTGGAAAATTTTTGCAGGTATATTTGTTTCGGGTGGTTTTTTACTAAATTTTGGTCAATTTGT
The DNA here is from genome assembly GCF_902506265.1 of Flavobacterium sp. 9AF. Lineage (GTDB taxonomy): Bacteria > Bacteroidota > Bacteroidia > Flavobacteriales > Flavobacteriaceae > Flavobacterium. Next base: position 459 of record NZ_LR733601.1, read on the forward strand.
ACCCAGTTGGGACAGTTCTTATTATCCTTTAATGATGACACAAAACATCACCTATAAAGATTATTTGTCATCAAAATGGTGGCTAATGGTTATGGCAACCACTTTATCCACATTATTATCTAGCTTCTATTTAATTTTTGGAATAGATTCTTTTTTAGCCATTCTTTCAGGAGCAATATTTAATATCGGTGTGAATTCTCATTTAGTATTATTAGGTGGCGCTTATATTAAAACACCTATCGATTTAACTTCTAATAAGAATGCTTTTGGAGATAAAAAAGCCTTCAATGTCAAAACTTTATTAATTTCTTTACCCAAATTATTATTACCTATGCTGGTTTATGCCATTGGACATTATACGCTTGGTTGGCAATATGGCTACTTATTTGTTGCCTTATTAGGCATTTTAGGGCTAGCTTTCAAAAATAAAGTTTTTGAAATTATAGAATCCGTTTATAAAAAAGAAAAATACATTACAATTGAAGCTTACAAACAAAAAAACTAATCTTTTCATTACACAAATTATTAATTTAGAAATTATTACATCATGATACAAGTATCTAATTTATCCAAAACATATAATGGAACCAAAGTTTTACATATTGACAACTTAGAAATACCTAAAGGACAAAGTTTTGGTTTAGTAGGCAATAATGGAGCAGGTAAAACTACATTTTTTAGTCTTTTACTAGATCTTATTCAACCTTCAACTGGAAAAATTACTTCTAATAATATTCAAATTAACACCGATGAATCTTGGAAATCTTTTACTAATTCATTTTTAGATGAAAGTTTTTTAATCGGTTACCTAACACCAGAAGAATATTTTTATTTCATAGGAGAATTAAGAGGTTGGAACAAAGCCGATGTTGATGCTTTTATTAAGAACTATGAAGATTTTTTTAATGGTGAAATTTTAAATAAGAAAAAATATTTAAGGGATTTATCTAAAGGAAATGCAAAAAAAGCTGGAATAGTTGGCGCTTTAATAGGTAATCCCGAAATTGTAATTTTAGATGAACCTTTTGCTAATTTGGATCCAACAACACAAATTAGGTTAAAAAAAATCATCAAATCATTAGCGGAAGATAAAAACATAACGGTTTTAGTTTCCAGTCACGATTTACAGCACACAGTAGAGGTATCCGATAGAATTGTAGTTTTAGAAAAAGGGAATATTGTAAAAGATTTAATTCCTACTACCGAAACTTTAAAAGAATTAGAAGATTTCTTTGCCATTTAAAAAGAAAAGTCCGATTTAAAAATCGGACTTTTTTTATGAAAATAACGCTTTTAATTCTGTTGCTTCATTAGGCTTCATTTTTCCTGCTAAAACTAAGCTCAACTGTTTTCTTCTAAGTGCTGCATCATATCTTTCTTTTTCTAGAGGCGTTTGGGGTTCAATTGGAGGAACTTGGATAGGTCTTCCTGTTTCATCAACAGCTACAAATGTGTAAATTGCTTCGTTTGCTTTATTTTTAATTCCTGATTCTCTATCTTCAATCCATACATCAATAAAAATTTCCATAGAAGTATTAAATGTCCTAGAAACTTTAGATTCAACCGTTACAACACTTCCCAAAGGGATTGCTCTATTAAACGCAACATGGTTTACTGAAGCAGTAACACATATTCTTCTCGAATGTCTTCTTGCGGTGATACTCGCAGCTCTATCCATACGAGCTAAAAGTTCTCCCCCAAATAAGTTATTTAGAGGGTTGGTTTCCCCAGGTAATACTAAATCTGTTAAAGTAGTTAATGAATCGGAAGGGTATTTTGCTTGCATTGTTTTTTTTTGCAAAGATAATAAGCTTCCAAGATTCATTACATAAAAAAATCCCAAAATGGGATTTTTTTAATTTATTAAGAGCCAAGAATCAATATTTTCTTCTCTGTAAAGTTTACTTTTTAGCAATTCTGCTTCTTCTGCTGTTTCAAAACTACCATAAGCAACTGGAATGAGACCATGGTTGTTTTTGGCTAACACTTGGGCTTGATATCCTTGCTCTTCTAAAAGTTTCTTAGCTTTTTCAGCATTTATTTCACTTCTAAACGCACCTGCAATTAAATGGTACGGTTTTACAACTTCGGCTAGAGTCACTTCAGAATCTAATATTGTAGGTGTTTCTATAAAGAAAGTAGCTCGTTGAATTCGATTTTGTACTTCTTCCTGAACTTCTTTTTTAACTTTTAAAGTATCGTTTGCTACTTGTTGATCATGCATAACTTTATAAGCAAACAAACCAGTTCCTAGAAAAACGGTAATTGCCGCAGCATATTTTAAATAAGAATAATTTTTCTTTTTCTCAGGAAGTAAAACAATTGGTTCTTTTTTTATAAAAACTTCAGCTTGTTTTACCCATTTTTCTCTCCTAATTTCAGGAACAACAAATTGGTTTAAACCAAAAGAAGACACAAGATAATTTGTTTCATTAGAAGGTTGAAAAATCCAATTACATTCTGCATTAACATAGATTACACCTATGTTTTCTAAAGTAATTTTATCTTTTTTCTCTAAAACAATTAACCATTCTTTTACTACGGTATCTATTTTTAATACTGCACTTTCATAAGTACTGTTTTCAGACATAGCAATATGATTTGCTAATAAACCGTCATTGTTTCTAATATTATTATTAAAAGAAATTACTTTTCGTGGTGGTAAAAACGAACAAGCGCTACCATTAATTTGCGCGGATTGAATCTCAGCAATGAAAGCACCAAACCCTGGTACAGTAACACACTGATAACGGTATAATAATTCTGATATATATTTATCTAGTAACATAAATGCAAAGTTACTTAAACAATATATTTTTCAAAATTTTATTAACAATTTTTATTAACAATCCTTTTGTTGAGACTATTCTATTACAAGTTTAAACCCAATTCTTGGAATATTTTCTATTCTCACGTGGGTTTCTTCCTTAAAAATCTTTCTCAACCTTGAAATAAATACATCTAAGCTCCTTCCAGAAAAATAATCATCATTCCCCCACAAAGAATTTAATATTTTTTCACGTTTTAAAACGGTATTGGTATTATCTAAAAACAATTTAAGGAGTGAAGCTTCTCTTTCTGTTAAAGTAATTTGTTTTTTATCATTTTGTAAGGAATAATTTTCAAAATCAAAATCAAAACTACCTAAAACATATTTAGTATGCACTTTTTCTATATTTTTTTGACTTCTATTTAAAAAAATCTCTATTTTTAAGATTAATTCCTCAATAGAATAGGGTTTTACCAAGTAATCGTCAGCTCCAAGTTTTAGCCCTTTTATCCTATCTTCTTTCATTGTTTTGGCAGAAAGGAAAATGATTGGAATTTCAGCATTTCTTTTTCTTATTTCGGTAGCAATTTCAAATCCATCTCTATCTGGAAGCATAATATCCAAAACACATAAATCAAAATTTTCAGTACAAAATACCTCAAAAGCTTTAGCTCCATTATTACAATGTACAACTTCAAAATGTTGTTCCAAATTATCTGATGTTAAAAAAGCTAACGTTTCGTCATCTTCTACATATAGAATTCTTTTTTTATTCATAAATATCTGATTTTGGAATTTGAATTGTTATTTTTAATCCTGGATTATTGTTCTCAGCTTTTATTTTCCATTCATGCATTTGTACGATTTTTTTAACATAAGCCAAACCTATGCCAAATCCTTCTATCTCTTTACTATCCTTTCTTTCAACTCTATAAAACTTATCAAATATAAAAGGTAAATCTTTTTTAGGCACCCCCATGCCATTATCTAAAACTGAAATTGCCATTCCCATTTCATTAGAAACAGCAGAAATTATAACTGATGGATTTTCATCACTATATTTCACAGCATTTTCAATGATATTGTAAAAAATATTATAAAAATGAAATTCATCTGTATAAATTAATAAATCATTAGGAAAGCTATACTCAAAATAAATAGGTTTAGGATACTTTAAAAT
>NZ_LR733600.1 GCF_902506265.1 Flavobacterium sp. 9AF
ATATAAAAACTTACTAAAAGTAAATAATTATTTACTTTTAGTAAATAAAAATAATTAAAAATGCTTTTTAAAAATAAATTTGAAAAATTTGCAATAATAGTTTGTCTACTTCTGTTTTTTGGATCTTTATTAGCTAATATATCAGAAAGGTTTCGGTTTACTGAATTTAGATGTTTTTATCTAATGGGTAAAATAAGTTCTCTTGTATTGCTGTTAATTTGCTTACTTTGGAGTGGAGTTAATATTCTTTTTTTATTTCATGAAAAATATGACAATAAAAAGAGACAATGGTTGTGGATAGGAATTACGCTATTTCCCATTTTGTTTTTTGGATTCTTTTTTTTTATCTATTTTTTTTAATCAAATATAAGAAGCAAGAATGTTGCCGCCATTGAACAATTAGTTATCTTTAATAAAATAATATTGAAAATGACTTTTAAAAATAAATTTGAAATAACAGGTTGTTTATTTCTTTTTTTTGGACTTTTATTATTTAGTTGTAAAGAATCTAAAATCGATAATTGTATTGCAGATATGCAAATTAAATTTATTTGTAATGTTCCTGGTGCAGATGTAGTAGTTTTTAAAATGATATCTAATCATGAACAATTAAGTTTAGATTTTGATAGTTTTAATTCGATAAAGGTAATTTTTAGTGATAGAGTCTTTACAGCTAGTGCTCAATTTGAACTAGAAAAATGGGGAGAAAATGACTATAGTTTAACATGGATGACACCTTATTTTGCTCAACATGGTTGTCATACTGAAAAAGAGTTTTATGATTTTTATAAGAAGAATGCATCTTTAAAAATTGTTTTATCAAACGGAAAAGATACATTTACATTTACAAAGTGTACTAAATAAGAAGATATGAATACCATTACCAAAATAAATCTTTCTAAGATAAAAAAATGCCATCAGTATTGGGAAGACATGCCTGAAAATGAAAAAGGAAGATTATGCTTGCAATGTAATCATACGATTATTGATTTTAGAAAAAGTACAGATGCAGAAATTGCGCAAGCCCATATATTTTCTGAAGATAAAGTTTGTGGTTTATATCATAAGGAACAGTTGGAATTTGCTTCATCAGCTAATAAAGGGAGAAATAGAACGCGTTGGAATGCCTTTTATATAGGACTATTTAGTTTTTTAAGTTGGAATACTTTAGGACAAGAAAAAAGCCATGAAATAAACGTTGAGCAAACCGATAAGAAGCTAAGTGTAAACCCTAACATAACAGTAAAAAAGCAAGAGCAGGATAGTTCGATAGTTAAAGAAATGATATTTATATCAGGTACTATTACTGATGAAAAAGGATTAGTACTTCCTGGAGCTTATGTTATAGTTACAGGAACTGATATAGGTGCAAATTCTAATGAGAATGGTTTTTATAAATTAGATATAACTGATGTAATTGAATCACTTGAAAAAGTTAATCTAGTATTTGGGTATGTGGGTTATAAACAAATTTTATGGTCTGAGGATAAAACTTATTTTGAACAAATAAAAGACGTAAAAGTCAATGTGCAATTTACAGAACCAGTTGAGTTATCTGTTTTTTATATTTATTCAAAAAAAGTTCCACTTCATAAAAGAATATGGTATAAAATCAGAAATGTTTTTCGAAAGAAATAATAAAAAAAAGCACTTTAATTTAAATATAAGTAAAGTGCTTTTATGCTATAATTGTAGAAAAAATTAAATCTTTCTATTATTTTGTCTTTGTTTAAAAAGTAATAGATTTTCTTCAATGATTATGGATAGGAATTACACTATTTCCCATTTTGTTTTTTGGATTCTTTTTTATTTCAATTCTACTAAACTAAAATGAAAAGTAGGTAAGTGCTATATAAAAAGGATTCGTAATTGAATTGAAAATAAATTCTAATCATCTATAGAAAACGGGTATTCATCAATAGATACTGCCGAGTGGTATTTGTCTATAAACAATTGTTAAAAAATTAGTGTAATTTTAGGTATGAATCTTAAAATGAGACTATTATGAATGCTAAATTAAAATTGTATATTATAGTCATTTTATCGCTAATTGCAATAAAATGTTCGAATGATGCTGAATATGATCATATTGTTATTGAGCCAACTATAAGTGCTGAGGAACTGCTCGACAAAGCGTATAATGAAATGATTAATCAAAAAGGGAAACCTTTACCAGTAGATGTAGTAAAAAGTAATGTAAAAAAAGTATATGTGCATTATATGCCTTGGTTCTATTCTTTAGAAAAGGACGGCTATTGGGGACAACATTGGACCATGACAAACAGGAACCCAAATAATATGGACAGCAATGGAAAAAGGGAAATTGCATCTCATTATTATCCTTTAATAGGACCTTATTCGTCTAATGATGATGATTTACAAGAATATCATTTGTTGTTAATGAAACTTTCAGGTATTGATGGCGTTATTTTTGATTGGTATGGAAGTAGAAGTGTAAATGATTATGCTCAGTTGAAAACCAGTACAGAATCGTTTATAAATGAAATAGAAGAAGTGGGTTTAAAATTTGCGATTATGTATGAAGATAAAACCACACAATATATGCAAACACAAAGAGTAAGTAGTTCTAGTATAGCTGCTGCTGCAAATGACTTGCAATACATACAAAACACTTATTTTACCAGTCCCAATTATATTCGCATTAATAATTCAGAATTATTGTTTTTGTTTGGACCTAATTATATAACTGATCCATTAGATTGGCAATTGATTATGGCTCAACTCAATTCGACACCCACTTTTATGTCTTTGTGGGCGGCTAGTAACCGATTAGGTCAATATGCTGGAGGAGAATACAGCTGGATTGATAGTAATCATTTAACAACGTTGTCCAATTATTATCAATATGCGTTTCAAAATAATATTCCTACAGTAGGTGGAGTTTATTCTGGATTTAATGATTATTATTATGAAGGTGGTTGGAGAACAACTACTGATCAAGATTGGGTTATACCACATAATGGAACACAAGTATTAGAACAAACTTTAAATTTAACAGATTCCTATCCTGTAGAATTTATTCAATTGTTAACTTGGAACGATTTCGGAGAAGGAACTATGATGGAACCTACGAATGAATTTGGTTATAGTTTTCTAGAAAAGATTCAAGCTTACACAGGTGTTACCTATACTGTTGAAGATTTACAATTACCTTACCGATTGTATTTATTACGAAAAAAATACAAAAATGACAATCGATTGCAAACTATCTTGGATCGTGCCTATCAATTCATTTTTACTTTAGATTTAAATAATGCTAAAAATTTATTGACTACAATTGAAACGCAATACGGAACATAATGGAAGAACATAAAATTATTTATATATACAATTTTTAGGCATTACTCTTAATGACTACTTTGCAAAACTCTTTATGTTAAAAAAAACACTTTGTTACTTACTTTACAAAGTGTTTTTAATTTTTTAAATATTCTTATTGTGTTGTCTTTCGTAAAATAAAGCTAAATTATCTACATTTATGTTACCGTGATTATCCACTACCTTATTTTTAAATAATAATTGAATAATATCTTTTAAGCTTTTTCCAATTAATTGTGTGGATTTAATAGTTACTTCGTTTTTTGGAAATACCAATCTTATAAAATCGTCATCTAAGTACGAAATTGTATTGTTATTGTTAATTTCAATGTAAATTATTTCTGTAGTGGTGTCTAATGTAAAAAGAGAAATTTCGCTTCCCATTTTTCTTTTATCGAAATTAAAAACACTTTGATTATCAATAAGGACTTTTCCTTTTTTAAAATCAACATCTTGGGAATAACAATTGAAAGTAAATAATAAAAGGGTTAATAGTAC
>NZ_LR733603.1 GCF_902506265.1 Flavobacterium sp. 9AF
CTTTTTTCGGGGTGCAAAATTAATTCATTTAATTTAAATAAAGTATAATTAAATAGCTGATTTAAAAGATTTAAGCATCCGTTAAGAGAATTGTAATCATCGATAAAAGAATAAAAAAAACCAAAGATTGTAAAAAGAATAACCTAACTTGTTTTAAGGTTGTAAAAATATTTTTTTTTAGTTAAAATATTAGTTTTAATGAAAAAGTTAAAAATGCCTTAAATTATACCTTTTAGTAAATAATAGAAATAAAAGAGACCGTCTAAAAAGTCTTGATTTGTCATTCCAAATTTATTTAACTTCGTTGAATCTTCGATTTCGGAATCTAATAATAGTTGAAAATCAAATAATTTATAGAAGCTGAAACAAGTTCTGCTTGACAATATTGTACTTTTTGGACAGCCTCTTAAAAAAATGATATTTATCTCTCTATAATTAATTTTTGAGTAGTACTTGTTTCCTTATAGGTGCTTTTTATTATGTAAATTCCTGTTTTTAAATGATTTAAATCTATTGTTGTAATGCTGTTAGAAGTGCTTTTTTCTTCATGTACATTCTTACCTAATAAATCAAATATTTGGATTTTGGTTTCAGTATTTGCTTCTATTGAAACTAAACCTGTTGTAGGATTTGGAAATACTTTTTGAAAATTGTTTTCTTCAAGTATCGTTATATTTGTTTCTCTATTCACTCCGCCATCCACTCGTTCAAAAAACCATTTTTGATTGTTACCGTCACCATAAGACCATTGCTGGATATTCGCTCCATCTGAAGTTCCTGCACCATCCATGGCTTTATTACTACCTACATTTATGACCTTAAAAGAGCCGTCTCCCGTATCTGTAATGTTCCAGTGTTGATAACTATGATTTACATAATCCCATTGTTGTATGTTTCCGCCATCTGTATTTGAATAAGCACCCACTTCTAGACATTTGCCACTATATATGCTAATTAGTTTCCAAATACCAGTTGATACCAATTCAGCTCTCCATTTTTGATTGTCTCCACCACCATAAGACCATTGTTGTATATTGGCACCATTTGCATTGGAGACATCCATTACATCAACACTTTTTCCACTTTGTTTACCTATAATTTTGTAGATGGCTCCACTTACAAGGTTATTTGATGGAGGCGGAGGAGTATTACCATCTGGTAAATAAAAATTACCACTTAAAAAGAACAAATAGATGGTTTTTAGGGTTTGATTGTAATAAGAATAAGGTTCGTTTATCCCAATTAAATCGGTGTAAGAATTATTTAAATGTGTTTGATTCTCACCAGCAATAGCCGCGGAAGCAAAAGCACCTACAAAGGTTGAATTATGATATTGGCCAAAATTACTTCCATTTTGATTATATCCATCTACTATATTTTGTGAACCATTTTTAGTTATTCTAATAAAATCAGAAGATTTTTTTGAATAGGTTTTGGCTTGAGTATCACCATACCAAGCATAATCAACGGCTATACGCCAAGGAGTTCTAGCAGCATCATAAGAATATTTAGTTCCTCCATTTGCATAACCGCTTGCATCACTTGAATAATTACCAGAACCCGTACACCAGTCGGATACCAATCCTCCAGCTGCATTATTGACAGAAAGATTATTGTTGATCACTTCATAACATTTATTGGCAACAGTATTCCAAAATGAATCATTTGTGAAAGTTGCAAATTTTTTAAAATACGCAGGAGCAAAGTAGGAAGGATTTGTAATTGAAGATCCACCAAACTGCCCCGGTTTTAGTATATAACTGCCAGATTCTACTTCATGAGTTTTTATAGCGCTAATTAAAGACTTAGCATCATTGCTATAATTGATACCACTAGAAGAACCCCATTGAAAATCAGCAACGATAAGAGCCATAGCAGCATCCACTTCAGAGTCGGTAGCGCCTCCAGTTCCTGCAGGTCCACCATTACAACCGTTAATTTTCCAATTCATTAAACCTTGGGCATTTCTATTGTCTTTGTAATAATTCCAAAGACCATCAAAAATAGTTCTTTCTCCTGCATAAGCAGTAAGAAGCATGCCATAAGCAATGCCTTCCGAGACCGTTTGGTTAGGGTTATCAAATTTAACTCGGTAACGGCCATTACCACATGATTCTAAAAAATTTGTTTTCCAAATGTTGTAATTCGCAGCTGCATCTTGAAAATTTCTATTCGTTGGCATTAAACCATAAGAATATACTTTGTTAGCTGGGAAAGGCTGGGTTTGAGCAAAAGAAGATAAGCACACCGAAGTGATTAGAATTAGGAAATAATACCTAATTCTCAGATTTGGGATTTTCATAATGTTGTTTTTTTATTTGTTTCTACAAAAATATTGTTTTTAAACATCAATCACTGTTAATACTAATACAGAAAAAATGTAGATTTTTTTAAAGATTAAGATTTCTTAAATGGCTAAAATTTTAAAGCACACCTTCCAAATTATAATTTCAGTTAGCTTATGTGATTTGTTTTGATTATTTGCTGGATATAGGAACATAGAATTTAAAGAAATAGCTATTAGATTAGATAAAATGATAAAGAATAAGAATATATATATCTAACGAGTACTTTTATTCTTATTGAATATCATTTTGAAGTATCTTTGAATTTAAGATCATTTTGAGAAATGATTTGTAAATTAAAAACACATCCAACATTATTGAAAAATGCAAGACAATTATCAATTTAGAAAAGCCAAAATAAACGATTTATCTGAAATATGGGTAATACTTCAAAAAGCGATTCAGAGAAGAAAAGAAGACGGTAGTAATCAGTGGCAAGATGGTTATCCAAATCCAGATGTTATCCAAAATGATATTGAGAAAGAAATTGGTTTTGTATTAACGGATAATCAAAAAATCATAGGTTATACTGCTGTATTAATTAATGACGAACCTGAATATGCTAAAATAGTAGGTAAGTGGGTTACTGATGAAGATTTTGTGGTATTTCATCGCGTGGCTATTGCAGAAGATTATTTAGGAAAAGGTTTAGCTAAATTAATGATAATCTATATTGAAAAATATGCCTTAGAAAATAATATTTACAGCGTGAAAGCAGATACGAATTTCGATAATCATGCCATGATGTCTATTTTTGATCGATTAGATTATATTTATTGCGGAGAAGTTTATTTTAGAGGAAGTGCTCGAAGAGCTTATGAGAAAGTGTTACAAGTTGAAAGATAAAGTGCAAATGAAGTTCACAATTTATAGCGTTTTATTGGTTTTATTTTGTATTTCTTGTAAGGGTAAAAATGAAAATCCATTTGGCATTGATGAAAATAGAAACAAAGAAACAAGAATAGCTGATTTTGTTGATAATAAAATATGGAATCAATGGACTTCGTATTATAAGCAAAAAGACAGCAATTTTTCTATAAACAAATTCAAGTTTCTTAAAAAGGATACCTTAATTGTTTCAAAAGGAACAATTTTTGGCGTTTTTGATAAAGAATTTGACTCTATTTATTTACCTTTTTTACGATTTAATCCTGCTGAAAAAAAATATATTGATTTAGATAGTTACCAATGGACATTAGATGGAAATAATGAAATAGTAATGGATGTTGATCAAGAAGTTGCTTTAGTCAATTTAGAGGATAAAACCATTCATAGAATTGCCTTTAGAGGCGCTTTACAATGGGTTGAAGATGCTTTTTGGGAAAATGATAATTGTGTTGTTCTTTTAGAAAACTCAAATGAAAATAGGCTTAGATTTTCAGAAATTAATTTTATAACAAAAACAATTAATGTTTATGAGCATGACGCTACTTTAGAAAAAAAGCCGGATTATTTTATGCATAAACTTTATCTTGAAAATTTAAATGTAAAACAGTCAAAGTAAGTTAAGGTTCTCTTAAACCATTTTATTACTCATAATTGTTGTTGTAAATTTGTATATACAAATATATGAAGTATGAACGATAAAATGAAAATACAAATTTGGTCCGATATCATGTGTCCTTTTTGTTATATAGGAAAAAGAAGAATAGAAGCGGCTTTAAATAATTTTGCTCATAAAGATAATGTAATTATTGAATGGAAAAGTTTTCAATTAGATCCTAATTTTAAAGCTTCAGAAAACGATAATGTAGTAAAACATTTAGCAAATAAATATGGGAAAGATATTCATTGGGCTACTCAAATGACTGAAAATGTTACACAGACAGCTAGGAGTGCAGGATTGAATTTTCACTTTGATAAAGCCATTATGGCTAATTCATTCCATGCGCATCGTTTATTGCACTTGGCAAAAAAATATAATCTAGGAAACGAATTAAAAGAGCAATTGTTTAAAGCTTATTTTACAGAAGGCAAAGATGTTCATAATTTAAATACCTTAAGTGAACTAGGGCAAAAAGTAGGTATGCAAAGAAATGAAGTGGAAAGTGTATTACATTCTAATGCATATGCAGATGAAGTAGAAAATGATATTACAATGGCAAAAGAAATAGGCATTCAAGGTGTTCCTTTCTTTGTGTTTGATAATAAATATGCTGTTTCGGGTGCACAACCAGAAGAAACATTTTTAGGAGCTCTTGAAAAAACATGGCAAGAAGGGAACTTTGAAAAAGCATTTATTGTTGATGCTAATAACAAGGGATTGAATTGTGGAATTGACGGCTGCGAATGATTTTAAACGGTTATAGTTAGGTATGATTTATTTACTGTAAAGTTAAAAAAATATTTGCTTTGAATGATTATATTTGATGCATAATAGACACAGTAAACAAAAATGAAAAAGAAAATTTTTATTGCCATTTTACCTTTCTTACTTTTTTCATGTAATGATAAAAAAGATAATAGTTTAAAACAAGAAGAAATCATAGTAAATGATACTCTTGTACAAAAGGATACGTTAGTAGAAAATAATTCAAGTGAATTTTTAGACTTATTTTCAAAAAGAAAACAAGAGATTATTTTAAAATTAGAGAAGCTTACTAACGAAGAAGCTGATAAACTGTATGAAGAATATTTTGAAGAAAATCAATCTATTTTAAATAAAATAAATGAGAATGAATCTAATTTATTAGAAAATTTTTATAGTGAAGATGAAAATGCAATTAAAGTTAAAAACTTGATAGATAAATTAGATGAACACGATTTGCGCATTGAAGAATTAGGCGAAGGTTATGTTGAAATTTCACCAAAACCTGATTTTTATTATAAAATATTTAAAAATCAGGTAAGTGATGATTATAAAAGTTACTTATATATAATAAGCGAAGAAAATAAAGAGCTTTATTCAGCTGATGCAGGTTTGGCAATTAGTTTTAAAGATTTAGGAGACAGAATAATAGCTTGGGAAAATTTTATGAGTCAGTTTCCAAATTCTACACTTTTACAAAGCGTAAAAGAAGTTTATAAATCATATCAATGGGATTATTTATTAGGTTTAGATAATACACCTACCACTGAAAAATATTCTGATAAAGAAGATATATATATTTATGAAGAAAATCTGAATGAATTTAATCGATTTCTTAAAGAATATCCGAATAGTCCAACGAGCCAACTGGTAAAATGGTATTTAGAAAATTTTAAAGGAGAGAATATCGTTGATAAAATTAGAGCAATGCAAGAGCAAAATTGATTTTTTTAGCAAAGGATATTTTATTACAATTAATCAAAAGTAGCTGTCCAAAAAGTAATGATTTTTGTTAACCTGAATTTGTTTCAAATTCTAAATTAAACTAATAATCAAAATTTTAAGATTCTAAAATAAATTCAGAATGAATATTTGTAGACTTTTTAGACAGCCTCTTCTATTTACCATGTTATTCTTCCGCTTTTTGTCCCATCATCATGAGATAGCCTTTTAAGAATTTATCGATTTCACCATTCATTACTGCATCAACGTCACTAGTTTCAACACCTGTACGCACATCTTTTACAAGTTTATAGGGTTGCATCACATAATTTCTAATTTGTGAACCCCATTCAATTTTCATTTTACTAGCTTCAATGTCTGCCCGTTGTGCTAATTGTTTTTTCAATTCAATTTCATACAACTGTGATTTTAACATTTGTAACGCACGTTGACGGTTATCATGTTGTGAACGTGTTTCTGAACATTGAATCTGAATTCCAGTAGGTTTATGAACTAACTGTACTTTAGTTTCCACTTTATTCACATTTTGTCCACCTGCACCACTAGAGCGAGCCGTTGTGATTTCGATATCTGCAGGATTAATTTCAATTTCAATCGTGTCATCAACCAATGGATAGACATAAACGGAAGCAAAAGAAGTATGTCTTTTCGCATTACTATCAAAAGGAGATATGCGCACCAAGCGATGCACGCCATTTTCACCTTTTAAGTAACCAAATGCAAATTCACCTTCAAACTCTAGGGTTACTGTTTTTATACCAGCAACATCACCTTCTTGAAAGTTCAATTCTTTAATTTTATACCCTTGCTTTTCGCCCCACATTAGATACATTCGCATTAACATGGAAGCCCAATCACAACTTTCTGTACCACCCGCACCGGCCGTAATTTGTAATACGGCACTCATGCTGTCTCCTTCGTCTGAAAGCATATTTCTAAACTCAATATCTTCGATATGAGTAATGGTCTTGTCGTACAACTCTTCCAGTTCTTGTTCTGTAACTTCTCCTTCTTTGAAAAAGTCTAACATTATTTGAAGTTCTTCTGAGAGTTCTACCGCTTTATTGTAGTCGTCCACCCATTTCTTTTTAGAACGAATTTCTCTTACTACGATTTCAGCTTCTTTTGCATTGTTCCAAAAATCGGGAGCAAATGTCTTTTCTTCTTCGTTTGTTATTTCGATAAGTTTTCTATCGATGTCAAAGATACCTCCTTAACGCACCAAGGCGATCAATAATATCTCTGACTTGTTCTGTATTTATCATAAATATTGTAGTTTTACATCACAAAAATAGAACATTCCTTTTGATTTATGGAAATAAATTTAATTAGTGATACAGTAACGAAACCAACACAAGGTATGTTGGAAGCTATGTTTCAAGCCGAAGTGGGTGACGACGTGTTTAAACAAGATCCAACAGTTAATGAATTAGAGCGTTATACCGCGCAACTTTTTGGTAAAGAAGCAGCCTTATTTTTTCCTAGTGGAACGATGGCCAATCAAACTGCCATTCGATTGCATACTAGACCTGCAGATGAGGTAATCTGTGATAAATGGTCACACATTTTTTTATATGAAGGAGGAGGAGTTGCTGCTAATAGTGGTGTTTCTTGTCATTTAGTCGATGGAGATCGAGGTAAAATAACAGCAGAACAAGTGCGACAAGTTATCAATGACCCAGAATTTTATCATGCACCAACTACCAGATTAGTAAGCATAGAAAACACGACGAATAAAGGGGGTGGTGCTTGTTATGAATTAGAGGAATTGCAAAAAATAAAGCAAGTTTGTAAAGAACAGGGTTTAAAATACCATTTAGACGGTGCGAGATTATGGAATGCATTGGTTGCAAAAAATCAGAAACCAACCGATTTTGGTGAACTATTTGATACCCTTTCAGTTTGTTTATCCAAAGGCCTTGGAGCACCTGTAGGTTCGGTTTTAGTGGGTTCTTCCGAAGATATTAAGAAAGCGATACGCATTCGTAAATTATTTGGTGGAAATATGCGTCAGGCTGGATATTTGGCAGCTGCAGGTTTATATGCTATGGAAAATAACATTTCTCGTTTGGCACAAGACCATCAGAGAGCGAGAGAGTTAGGACAAGTTTTAGCTTCTAAATCTTGGATTAAAGAAGTAGCACCCGTTGAAACTAATATTGTGATTTTTACTTTAGATGCTAGAGTGGATGAAAAAGTTTTTATGGAAACGTTAAAACAAAAAAGTATTTTAATTTCTTCTATGGGGCAAGGAAAATTAAGAATGGTGACCCATATGGATTATAGAGGAGTGATGCATGATTTTGTTATGGATGTGTTAAGTCGAATGGAGTTTTAACATTATTTTCAAAAAGAAAATTCTTATATTTTGCACTTTGTCGATAAAAAATAGCTCTTTGTCGATAATTTTAACATTTTAAACTAGCTTTTTTAGTTTTTTTGAATTACTTTTATACTGAGTTTCAATCTAATATTAATTTTTACCTACTAAATTATGCCTAGAATGATATATGATTACACAAAAAGTGTACTCGAAAAAGTAAGTTTTGATCCCGACCTTTTCATGAAAGAGTTAAAAAAAGCAATAAAAAAATTATTGCCTTACGAAGTAGAACATTTAAGGAATTGGTTAGTTTATTATACAAATATTAATCCCCAACTTAAACCTTGCCTAGTGTTAGTCACAGAAGATTAAGAGAAATTATTTTATGACTTAATTTATAAATGCGTTATAATTAGGTTTAAAAGCGAAGAGCCACAACTCAACAGTTGTGGCTCTTTGTTATTTTAAATTCAATAGTATTTAAGATTAAAATTAATCACAAGAAAAGCAATTCTTTGTCATTAGATGCCTAAGAT
>NZ_LR733602.1 GCF_902506265.1 Flavobacterium sp. 9AF
ATTGCGAATCCGTAAATTCTAATCCCGATTTTTTAACCACACCAGTACAAATAATTCAAGATACATCTAACCCAGATTTATACAATGATGGAGCAGGAGGCAGTGCTAGAGACGTGTTTTTTAATTTGTTATCAAGTCCAGAATTAGCTCAGTTTTACAATAGTTTGGATTTTAATACCAAAGCAAAAATAGAATATTATCTGGCTCATAATGGAACCAATGAAGGCATAATTTTTGCTTATGAAGCTGTATTGGCTTTAAAAGAAGGTATTGCAGATGAGGATTTTATAATGCAATTATTAGATAATAGTTTAAATACTGGCTTAATTTTTGATATTGATTTATCATTAAAGTCACCTGCAAATATAGATATTTCAGAAATTAAGGATGAAAGTGATGATGCGGAAAGAATATTAAATTGTGTGTTTGATAAATTGAAAAATTCAAGTAATTTTAAAAATCTTTACAATGCGGTTTTTAATACAAATGACAGAATAAATTTAAAAATTGAAGTAGCTGATTTACCTAATAATAAAGGAGGTGAAACGCAAGGTAATTACACTACCTTAAATGGACAGATAAATAGTATAACAAATACTATAAGAATAAGTAGAAATAGACTAAACACTACTTCCACTTTATATATGGCAAACATTGTAATTCACGAAATGATACATGCTTATCTTAATGTCCAAAGAGCTAATATGGGGATTGATATTTATAATCTTAATTATGATACTCTGGGTGATTTTTTAGTGGGTAATCAACCAATAACAGTTAATGGAGCTACTGTAGATACCCATACCTTTATGTTTCAAAACATGATACCCGTATTTACTACCATATATAACCAAGTTTTAAATGAATTAGTAAATCAAGATGAATTAGATTATATTATAGGTAGTGATATTTCCAATCCAGAAACAAATGAATTTTATGAAAGTTGGAATGTATCTAATTTTTTATATTATCTTTCAACTCAAGGATTAAATAGAAATCATGATGGAACAGTTGATAATCCTGCTTATCTTCAAGAAATAGGAAATTTTCCAGAAAAAGTAATCAAAAGGAACAAATACTTAACTGATGGAAGAGATTTATTCACTAAAAAATGTAACTAAAGTATGAAGAATATATATATA
>NZ_LR733597.1 GCF_902506265.1 Flavobacterium sp. 9AF
AATTGAACTAGCAGCCGGTAACATCGTACCCGTTCCGCCTGGCCCTGTATAATAATTCCCTACAGTTAATGCAGGTAAAATATATTCTGTACAAATTGTAACATCTGAAGGTGCGTCGGCTACGGGAACTGCATTGACAACTAAATTAAATGTTGTGGTATTATAAACCGTAGCATCGGTATTATCCTCTAATCGAACATAAATAACTTGTGGATTACTCGTATTTGCATAAGCAGTTGCTGGTGTAGCCAAATCTAATGTCCCTGATATATCATTCGCTCCAGCTTGGGTCGTGTGATAACTTACCGTGTAATCAGAAGCACTAAATGAGCCTAAAACAACTGCATCTTGAACTGTTAAATCAAAAATCTCTACTCCGTCATTACTCACATCATCACATGCATATAAATCGGAGGGTTGCCCTATTGGAATACCACATAACGATGGAACTGTTACTAAATTGAACTCAGAAAATGCAGGACAAGATAGCAGAAAATCTTCTACACGAACATAAATAGTTGTAGGAGGAGATGTGTCAACAAAAGAAGAAGATATTTGATTTATATTATCAATTGCATCTTGTGGAGTTAAGAAATAAAGTACATCATAATCAAAAGGATTTAATGAACCTAAAACAGCAGGAATATTATCATCTAAATTAAAATTTTGATCACAACTTAATAAATCGGTAGCTGGATTATTTACAACTATTCCAGATAAGTATTCTACTATAATACAATCATTTTGAATACAACTACCGCCAGACACATTACTAGCTTCCACACAGTAGGTTCCTGGTTGAGAAACCAATAACGTCTCACTAGTTTCGCCAGGAAGGACAACAGGTCCTGATCCTGTATCTTGAGTCCAAATAAAATTATAATCTGTTGGATCTAAACCAGAGTCTAAAAGTTTTGTATCACCTGGACAAAGTGCAAAGCCATTTGCAACAGTCATATCTGCTGTTTCATACCCTACACCTACAGGGTACGTTAAATTGGCTGTACCCACATTAAAACTTCCTGCTTCAATAAAAACAGCAGAATCAAATGCTGAGTCTTGATAGTCACCTATTGCTAGCTTTATTCTATAATTATTATTAGGAATAACGGTAGCTGAAGCCGTCATAGGAACCGTATAACCTCTCATATTCATAATGGTTGAAGTTGCTGGTAAAGAAACATTGTAGGTATCAAACAACAATTCGTTCACAGATGAGCAAGTTGCATTATTAGCCATATCTCGAATATTTACTACAGAAACTGGAGTTGTAGTATTGGGAATAACCGCTAAATTGGTAACTATTCCTGTGTTTAAGTCTGTTAAAATAAACGCAAAAACATCAGCGAAATCACATTGGTAAGTACCGTATTCATTAGATGCAAATACAAAATTAAAACTAAAGCTATCCGTTAATGGAGTAAAATCAAACTGAACATAAGTAGCATCATTAATACTACTTGTTTGGCCACTTAAATCACTATAATATTGTAAATCTGCATCTGTTACATTAGAACAAGTAGTTGACATATCCGTACCTGTATATTGACCTGCGGTTGATATAACGGTACCATTACGTAGAATCATCCCAGCAGGAAAATCGAAATTAGAACCTGTATATTGGAAATAACCAATTCCACAGGTATTGGATGATGTAAAATTAGAAACTAAAGCACAAGGAGAATCAATTAAAACATCTTGTACTAATTGTGGTACTGTATAGGTTGTGGTATTTACCGTAATCGACTGATTATAACCGGATACCGACAACAAAAAAAATAAGATAAAAAAGTAGTATTGTTTCATTTGGTAATTTATTGTTGTGGATTTGTTAATAAATTGGTTGTTTAAAACAAATATAAATAATAGAATGTAATTTGTTCGTATCTTTGCAAAAACTACGTTATAATGTCAAAAATATCGATAAAAAACACCAATAATCCTTCTATTGTAAAATTTGAATTAGAA
This sequence comes from Flavobacterium sp. 9AF, assembly GCF_902506265.1. Lineage (GTDB taxonomy): Bacteria > Bacteroidota > Bacteroidia > Flavobacteriales > Flavobacteriaceae > Flavobacterium. Next base: position 1,969 of record NZ_LR733597.1, read on the forward strand.
GAATCTATAGTTAAAGGACAAAATTTTGAGTTTAAAAACATTGATGAAACTAAAAATTCGCCTTTAGCAAAACAATTATTCTATTTACCATTTGTAAAAACGGTATATATTTCAGGCAATTTTATAGCTATTGAAAAATTTTCTATTGTAGAATGGGAAGACGTACAAGAGGAGGTTGCTCAACAAATTGAAGACTTCATTTCAAATGGAGGTGAAATAATTATATTAGATGCAAGTAATAAAAAATTACCAATTACAATTTATGCTGAAACCACACCCAATCCATCAGTACAAAAATTTGTATGTAATAAATTATTGACAAAAACCTTGGTTGAATGTAAAAATATAGATGAGTCTCTTCCCTCTCCATTAGCTAAAGAATTATTCCAATTTCCGTTTATAAAAGAAGTATTTATTGACGAAAATTACATTTCAATTACTAAGTATGAAATTGCTGATTGGGCTGAAATTACTATGGAATTAAGATCTTTCATTAAAGAATATATTGAAAATGGAAATATTGTTGTAGATGAAACACAAATAGTTAAAACAGACACACATTCAAAACAGCAAGAAGCTTATTTTGAAAATTTAGACGTAACATCACAACAAATTGTAAATATTCTAGAAGAATATGTTAAACCTGCCGTTCAAAGCGATGGAGGAAATATTATGTTTGAATCTTTTGATTCTAATTCAAAAAAAGTAAAAGTAGTTTTACAAGGAGCTTGTAGTGGTTGCCCTTCATCAACCTTTACTTTAAAAAACGGCATAGAAAACATGTTAAAGCAGATGCTAAACGACAATGAAATTATTGTTGAAGCGATAAATGCCTAAATAATTTAATAAAAAAGGAGGTTTTAAAACCTCCTTTTTTATTACTTCACGTACCTACAATAAAAAATTAAAAAGTTTTCACTATTGATTCTTTACTTTTTGTATCAATCTGTTTATTAAATTCTTTGAACAATTCTAAAAGATTCATAGTTGCTTTAACTAAATCATTAGTTTCTAAAAGCAATCCAAAATACAATTTACTATTTTTAGGACTATTTTCTGTAGTTCTAATTCGTATAATTTGTTTTTGAATTAATTCAGATATTGATTCTAAAAGATGACTTTTCTCTTTCAATATATTGTCAATTTGTGAAAAATCTTCTTTTTGAAATGCTGTATCCAACCTATTAAACAAATGTTGTAATTTGTTATCAACCGTTTTTAAATCTCTTATTTGATTGAATTTTAATTGTTTATGATTGTTATTAATATGAGAATGACTATTAATTGTGATATATCCAATAGACTGAACCATATCTTGTAAGTATCCTAATATTAATACATAAAACTTACTAGCTTCTAATGAGGTTTCATCTAAATTTTTAATAACATAATAAACATTACTTTTTAAATCATCGATGTCTTTTTCAAGTTTTTTTAACTTCTTTTTGTTTTCTTTTAGTTTAGCTAAATCTTGGAGTCCTAAATTATTAATTACATCTGTATAAAGAGAATTGGTTTTACGAATAACTTTTCCAACTTGCGAAGAACTTTCAGATATTATTTCCTTAATTGAAAAAATATCTTCTTTTTTTAATTTAACTTCTTCTTCTCTTTCTTTTGTTTTTTTCATATGCTTCCTAGCGCTTCTGTAAAGAAGTATTCCTACCGTAATCATTAATGCAAAAAACGCAAATACTTTCCCAAAATTTAATAAAACGGTAATAGTTCCAGCCATTAAAAAAGCAACAAAAGCTGTTACAAACCAGCCACCAATTACATTAATTACTCCAGCAACTCTATAAACTGCACTTTCTCTATCCCAAGCTCTATCAGCAAAAGACGTTCCCATTGCCACCATAAAAGTTACATAAGTAGTTGATAATGGAAGTTTTAGAGAAGTACCCACAGCAATTAAAATACTAGCTACTACTAAATTTACAGAAGCTCTTACCATATCAAAAGCAGGTTCCTCACTCTTCTTTTTAGAAACTGGCTTTGGTTTTTCAAATTGCTTATCAATTTTAACTTCTAATGACTTAGGTAAAAAATAATTTAAAATTTGCCCTATATACATTACTCCTCTAACAATTACTCTTGATAAGTTGTTAGCATCAAAACGCTCTGTACCTTCACTTTGCCTTGATAAAGAGACACCTGTTTCAATTACTTCTTTTGCTTTTTTTGATGTCCAAAGTGTATAAACCATAATTCCTCCTCCAATCAATAACAGCCAAAAATTAGCTTGTAATTCTGAAGAGGCTAATGCGCCCATTAACATAGTAGCATTACTACCATTCGCAATATAAATATCATAAGACTGTAATGCTGCTATAGGCACACCAATAAAATTTACCAAATCATTACCTGCAAATGCAAGGGCTAATGCAAAGGTTCCTGTAATAATTACTACTCTAAAAATATTTATTTTTAAAGTAATCAAAACCTGAGACAAAATGGTCCAAAATAAAAAACTAACTCCTAATATTATTAATTGATTAGCATTCATCATGGCTTTTAAGTCGGCCGTCATAAAGGATGAACTTTTTAATCCTTTAAACAAAATAAAGTAAGTTATAGCAGAAATTCCGATTCCTCCAAAAATGGCTCCAAAATATTTTATCCTACTTTCATAATGAAAAGAAAAAATAATCCTTGAAATATATTGCACAAATGCTCCTATTGAAAAAGACAAAACTACCGATAACAATATACTAGACACAATTTCTGTGGCTTTTGCTTGATTAATAAAGTCTAAAATAGAATTCGTATTATTATCATTGGTAATCATTTTATACACACCTAAACATACCGCTCCTCCTAATAATGAAAATACAACTGAAACCGTAGTTGATGTAGGTAACCCAAGCGAGTTAAAGATATCCAGTAATAAAACATCTGTAATCATTACTGCTAAAAAGATAATCATGACATCATTAAAAGTAAACATTGATGGCACAAAAATTCCACTACGCGCAATTTCCATCATACCACTAGAAAACAATGCTCCTAAAGCTATTCCAATACTTGCTACAATCATTAAAGTTTTAAATGATACCGCTTTTGAACCTATACCAGAATTTAAAAAATTAACAGCATCATTAGCCACACCTACCATTAAATCTATAGAAGCTAAAAGAGCTAATGCCACAAGCATTACGAGATAAATTTGTTCCATTTAATCTTAAATTTATTATACTGCAAAAGTCCCATAACTATTTCTTTTCAATGTTAAGTTAATGTTATTAATTTCACTTTTTGAAAATATAAAATTTGTAATCTTTGAATTATTTAACTACCTTTAAATACATTTATTAACAATAAAAACAAACAATTATGGCAGTATTAAAAGTTATAGAGGTATTATCAAGTTCAGAAAAGAGTTGGGAAGATGCTACTAAAAAAGCTGTAGAAAAAGCTTCAAAAACCTTAAAGAACATTAGATCTGTTTATGTACAAGATCAAAGTGCTACTGTAAAAGACAATCAAGTAACCGATTTTAGAGTAAATCTCAAAGTTACTTTTGAATTAGACTAATTTTCATTCTTTACCTTATCTTTAAGCGTTCTTAAGAACGCTTTTTTTATAATATATGAACGAATTAAACAAAGAATCTAGCCCTTATCTTTTACAACATGCTAACAATCCAATTTATTGGAAAGCTTGGAATAATGAAACGTTACAATTTGCCAAACAAAATAAAAAACTTTTAGTTATTAGTATAGGTTATGCCGCTTGTCATTGGTGTCATGTTATGGAACATGAATCTTTTGAAGATGAAGTTGTAGCCCAAATAATGAACACTTCCTATCTCTCTATAAAAGTGGATCGAGAAGAAAGACCTGATGTTGATGCTATTTACATGAAAGCCATACAAATTATGAGTGGACAAGGCGGTTGGCCTTTAAATGTTGTTTGCTTACCTGATGGAAGACCTGTTTGGGGAGGAACTTATTTTAGGAAAGACGATTGGATTAATGCACTACAGCAATTACAACAATTATTTGAAACCAATCCACAAAAAATGGAAGAATATGCCTCTAAACTACATCAAGGAATAGAATTGCTCGGTCTAGTTCAAAAACCAAATGATTCAAGCTCTTTTACTCTGCAAAATATGGTAACATTACTTGAAAAATGGCAAAAAAGTTTTGACCTAGAATATGGTGGATATTCGCGTGCACCCAAATTTATGATGCCAACCAATTTGGATTTTTTACAACGTTACGGTTATGAGAACAAAAACACATCCTTACTAAACTACATTGATAACACCTTAACAAGAATGGCATGGGGTGGAATATTTGACACCATTGAAGGTGGATTTTCAAGATATTCGGTCGATGTTAAATGGCATATTCCTCATTTTGAAAAAATGCTTTATGACAATGCCCAACTCCTATCTGTGTATGCCGATGCTTATAAACGCACAAAAAACAGTATATACAAAGAGGTTATCGAAAAAACAATTGCTTTTTGTGACAATGAACTCTTAAACCCTAAAAATGGATATTATGCTTCCTTAGATGCAGATAGTCTTAATGAAAAAAATCACTTAGAAGAAGGTGCTTATTATAGCTGGTCTATAGAAGAATTGCAAAAAATTTTAAAAGAAGATTTTAGCCTCTTTTCTAAGGTTTTCAATATCAACCCATTTGGTTACTGGGAAGAAGAAAACAAGTATGTTTTTATTCAGAATAAAACATTACAACAAATTGCGGATGAAGAATCTATTTCTGTTACTTTTATAAATGAAAAGAAAATAGAATGGGAAAATCATTTGTATAAAATTCGTAAAGAAAGAAAAAAACCTCGTTTAGATGACAAAAGTATTACTTCTTGGAATGCCATATTAATAAAAGGACTTATCGATAGTTATATGGCTCTAGGAAATGAAGAATACTTGATTAACGCTATCAAAATCATTCAATTTATAGAAACTCACCTCACGACCGAAACTGGATCACTTTGGCATACTTATAAAAATGAGGAAAGTAAAATAGATGGTTTTTTTGACGATTATGCTTTTACTATTCAAGCTTACATTAAATTATATCAAGCTACTTTTTCTAACGAATATTTGTTGGAAGCTAAAAAATTAACCGATCATTGTTTTGAATATTTCTATAATGAGAGCGAACAGTTTTTTACTTTTACTTCAAGAAATACAGATGCTTTAATTGCAACACATTATGAAATGGAAGACAATGTCATTCCCGCTTCAAACTCAGTTATGGGGCATAATTTATATGCTTTAAGTATCTATTTTGAAAATAGTTATTATGAAAAAGTGTACCAAAACATGCTAAAAATTGTATTGCCTACAATAGATTATGCTTCTGCTTTTTCAAATTGGTTATCCTTATGGATGAATACATTAGAAAGTCAAAAAGAATTGGCAATTTGTGGAAAATATGCTATTGAAAACAATCAAATTATAAGTAAAATATATCTACCAAATATCATAATAGCTGGTACTACAAAAGCATCTGAAATTCCATTTTTAAAAAATCGATTTGACAATACTAATGACTTGTTCTATCTTTGCAGCAATAAAACCTGCCAAAAACCTCAATCTACTATTGAATCTATTTTAAAAGAAATACAAAATGACTAGCGAAGAAATCGAAAAATATACCGAATTAATCCTTAGAACAATTATTGAATATTCTCCAAAAGTGATTACTGCTATTATCATTTTAATCTTAGGGTTATGGATAACTAGCATTACAACAAAGACTATCAAAAAAATACTATTGAGAAGACATGTAGATATTACATTATCTAATTTTATAGGTAATTTTATCTTTTGGACATTAAGAGTATTGGTTTTTATTACAGTAGTTTCAAATTTAGGAGTACCTACATCTTCCTTTGTTGCTATCCTTGGAGCAGCTGGTTTAGCTGTGGGTTTAGCACTTCAAGGTTCATTATCTAATTTTGCAGGTGGTATTTTAATTATTTTATTTAAACCTTTTAAATTAGAAGATGTCATTGAAGCACAAGGAGAAATAGGAACAGTAAAAGAAATTCAGATTTTTAATACCCGACTTGTCACGGCAAATAATCAAACCGTTTATATTCCAAATGGTGCCTTATCCAATGGGGTAATTAAAAACTACACTCAAGAAGGCATTCGCAGAATAGATTTAACCATAGGTGTAGATTACAACTCCGATTTAAAACAAGTTAAAGAGGTCATTTTAGATGTTTTAAATAAAAATGAATTAGTACTTAAAGAACCTGCTCCATCTGTAATCGTTATGGCTTTGGCAGATAGTTCTATCGATTTAGCCGTTAGACCATGGGCAAAAGCTGAAGATTTCTTAACAGTACACAGTCAAACTTTAGAGCAATGTAAAGTAGCTTTTGATAAAGTAGGAATTGAAATCCCATACCCTCATCAGGTAGAAGTTAAAAAGAAATAATTTATTTATTTAAAACAAAATCCTTTAAATAATAAGGTTCAAAGTAAGCGACATCTACAAAGTCGCTTTTTTTGTACTTTTCATAAGACAAATTACTCATCTCCTTTGCAGAAGGATACTCAATACCTTCATGAAAAACAAATTTTGGATGTGTAAGCAATCCTTTTAATTTTGAAGCACCATCACCTATTAAATGGATGGTTTCATCAATTTCCTGATAAGCTGTTGCATCTATTACCTCTGCTTTAGTATCTCTTATTTTGATATAGTTTGCATCAAAAATAGCAGTATATACTTCCATTCTTCTCGCATCTATCATAGGAACAACAAGACCTTCCTCTATCTTTAATTGGCTGGCTAACAGCAACAATGTATCGACAGCAATCAAAGGAATACCCAAAGCATAGCACAGTCCTTTAGCAGATGAAACACCTATTCGCAAACCCGTATAAGATCCAGGACCTTGACTTACTGCAATAGCCTGAATGTCTTTAAAACTACAATTTGCTTCTTCCAAAATTGCCTCTATAAAAACATGTAATTTTTCGGCGTGCGAAAAATTTTCTGTTGCTATTTCTTTACAAAGTAATGTTTTGCCTTCTTTGGCTATTGAAACCGAACAATTCTTAGTTGCTGTTTCTATGTTTAAAATTAGTGCCATTATTTTTTCTTTAGCAAAGCTTCCAACTCTTTAATTCTTAATTCTTTATTTTTAGAATCTTCTACTAATCTTTTTATTTGTTCTATTAAATCTTCAGGAAATAAATTAATGGTTCCTTGATTATAACCTATCACTCCCACACTTCCTTCATTCTTTTTCACTTTATTTATTTGCTTACCTTCTGTAAAATAACTAAAATCGACATCAAATTCTCTACAAATTTTGTCCATTAACACAAAATCTATCTTTTGGGTTTGTCCACTTTCTATATTACTTAAAGTTGTTTGGGCAATACCTAGCTTGTGGGCTAGTTCGGGTTGTGATAATTTATGTTGTTCTCTTAATCTTTTTATTTTTATTCCTATTTCCATACTTATTTGTTTTTTGATGCGTTTTATTTAAAAACGAATAGCAAATACAAATATAATTTTAAATTTTTGCATCTTAATTATTTTAATTCTAAATTTATACTAATCTTATTTACATGAAAAGAATTTATTTATTCTTATTTGCTGTCATCATTTTACTTTTCTCAAATTGTGAAAAAGATTTTGATACCAATGAACATTCCACTAACAAAGACAATTTTAATTTTAAAACAATAACTTTTAATGAAGTAACAAAAATTAATAAAAAAGCTTCGCTAAAAGTCTTAGAATTAAAAAGCAATTTCTTACAAAAAAATGCTATTATTCAAGGTGTTTTAGTAGATACTACTAATATTATTCATTTGCAAAGAGAAGATGGTTTCAGTTCCTTTTCATTTAAAATACAACAAGACATTAACCTTACCTATTTTCAAAATCTAGTCATAGAAAATTTTCCTAATGGTGAACAAAGAACCTTGTTGGTAAAATTTAATCTAAATACTCCTTTACTATTCTTAGATAAACAATCTATTTCCAATGCAACTACCTCTATCGAAACAACTAATTTATCAAACAATACTTCTGAAAATAGAGGAACCGGTTCAGATTGTATAACTGTTGGATATTGGGAAACTGTTGATGCCTGTGAAGGTGAATTGGTTACACCAAGTGAGAATCCAAGATGTTTCAATGCTGATGGCTCTAGAGCAACCAAAGAAGTATTTATAACTATCGCAGAAGATTGTAGCGATGGTAGTGGTGGTGGAGATGATGGTGGTTTTAATGGCAATCCACCAGATTCGAATAATGGAGGAGACAATAATGGATCAAACAATGGAGGTACTTATAATGGTGCTGGTATTTTTATACCTAATATTTATACAGGTGATGATGACCCAAATAATCCAGACTTTGTATTATCTGGTCAAGTAGCTGATTATTTTAATGCTTTACCTCAGAATATAAAATCGCTTACCAATAATAACACTTGGGTGTATGCCTATTTAGTTGATTATTTTAGAAATCATGGCAATACAGTTAACAATAGAAATACATTAAATGCTACAACAGCACTAAATAATTTTTATACTTTTCAATTAAGCTCTTATAGCCCTAATTTATCACATGTGGCTCATGAAAAATTAAACTTTTGGGCGTATTATAATTTTCTAAATAATAATATATCTAATGTAAATACACAAACTATTTTTAACATTAAGGATTATGTTATACAAACAGCTAGCTCACAAAATGATGAATCTGTTATAGATTATCTTTTTGATAATTATCAGTCTAATGAAGCTTTAGCATTTATTGAAGAGTTGATTAATCGTAGCGTTGAAACTGGCTTAACCTTTGATATTGAAAAATCCTTAAAATCTCCAGCTTATATCGATTTTTCAGAAATTGATAAAACTACACCTGAAGGGCAAAAACTAGATTGTATTTACAAAAAATTAACCAATTCACCAGAGTTTAAACGTTTATTTGAAGGTACTTTTGGTGGTGACCAACAAAAATTGAATATCAAGTTTAAAATGCAAGCTAATTTAGTTGATGCTGATGGAGATATTGTTAGAGCAAGATGTAATCCAGAACATTTAAATATTCAAGCGGGAGGCACAGGAAATTATCAAGAAATTATATATAATAGCGATCAATTGGCAGGCCCAGATCTTACATCAAACATATACATTGCAAAAAGTATCATTCACGAATTGATACATGCTTATTTAAATGTAAAATTTTTAAATACAGCTAACGGCCCTTCATTAACTTTCCTTTCTGATTTAGAATTAGAAGAATTATTAGAGCAAGTTTTTAATACTAACGATCCTTTGCAACTTGGAATTAACCAGCATAATTTTATGTCTCAACATATGATTCCAGAATTTCAAACCATTTTATCTGAAATTATTACTGATTTAATACCACAAAGTGATATCTTAGTGTTAAACAATACTCCAATAACTGATTTTAATGGTAATTTTATTGAGAACTTTAATTTTCAACATTTTTATACTTCTCTTGCTTATGAAGGATTACATCATACCGATTCCTATTTAAATAATATAGAAAATAACGTCATTGAATTAAGAAAACATCAAGAATATAATCGACATGGTAGAAACTCATCACAAAACTGTCTTTAAAATAAAATTAACATTTATGTTATTAATTACTTTTCTTTTAAAAAGCAATTTGTATTGTCAATCTTTAGATAGAATAAAAGAAGTAGATACTGTATATGTTTTTTTTGATAAATCAATTACTAATACACATAAAGAATATCAAGCAAATCCTCAAAAGTCAATTTTCTATGAAAATTATATTACATATAGTTTTAACATAATTAAAAGAAATGCGATATTTTTTTTAAGTAATACATATAAAAATACTGACAATATGAGAGAAGGAATAAAAAATGATGAAAGAATAGAAAAAAAAATCTTTTTAAAGAAAAACAAGGATATTATTTTAGATTATGATTTTTTCGAAAGAAATGGTTTTAAAAGCACATTTAATCTACTTTACAAAAAAACAATTTATGTTATTGACAAAGACGAAATAAAAGGAAAGAAAATTAAAGTAAAACAGGTTGATATGGCGTGCTTTGATTGTTTTGAAGAATAATTTTAAAAGACTAGTTTTTAATACTAGTCTTTTTTTATTTTTTATGTCTCAACATATGATTCCAGAATTTCAAACCATTTTATCTGAAATTGTAACCGATTTACTGTCTGCCCAAGATATAAATGATTTAAATAATTCTACAATAACTGATGCTAATAATACTGTTATTGAAAATTTTGATTTTATGAATTTTTATAGAAATGAAGCAAGAAATTTTTCAAAAACCTGTCAATAAGTAAGATTATGAAAAATAAATTTAAAATTACACTTTATTTACTTATAATTACTGTCAAATTAGGATTTTCGCAAAATATAAAAAACATAAAGCAAGCTGATACAATTTACATATATTTTGATC
>NZ_LR733596.1 GCF_902506265.1 Flavobacterium sp. 9AF
CTCTTGCGCAAAGCTACAGTTTAAAATACAAAGTAATATTAATAACAAAAATGGTTTCACTATAAATATTTTCTACGAAGTAACACTTTTTTTATAAAATAAAAAAATTGACTATAAAACTTTTAACGTAAAAAGAAATAAAAAAGTATAAAAAAACCTATTCAATTTATGAATAGGTTTTCTTGGTTACAATTCTTTTATAAAGCAGACACTATTTTCTACACCAATATATTGACCATAATTTGGTATAATTTGATATCCATTTTTTTTATATAAAGCTATTGCTTCAGGCTGTTTTAATCCGGTTTCTAACACCAAGGATTTGTAATCTAATTCTTTAGCCCATATTTCCAGTTCTTTCAATATTCTGGTTGCAAAACCATTCCCTCTATATTCCTGTTCTACATACATTCTTTTAATTTCCATGCACTCAAGATTATATTCCTTTATAGCACCACATGCTACTGGCATTTCATTATGATGTAAAACTAGCGCATGTTTTATTGTACTTATGGAATTAAATTGTGCATAAAAAGCATGTTCATTCCCATCTCTTATGGCTAAATCTTTATCTAGTTTAGCAACCAAATTAATAAAATCTACATTAGAAGAATCCGTTCTAACAACCCGAATCATTTAAAACTATCTTAAAAACAATAATTCTCTATATTTAACCAATGTCCACATTTCGTCATCCACTAATAATTCTAATTTATCAGAATGATAACGAATTTCTTCAAAATATGGTTTTACCTTATCACAATAAGCAGCGGCCATTTTAGAGATATCAGAAAGGTTATTTGCTTTTTTACGCTCCTCTATCATGGCATCAACTTTTGAGTTAATTCCTTCAATATGTTCAGATATTTCTTTAATTAATGAGATTTGTTCTTTTGCAATTTTCTCAAAATCTTTACCAAAAATTTCTTTTAATCCTTTCACATTTTCGATCAATGTGTTTTGATAACGAATGGCTGTTGGAACAACGTGATTTCTAGCAATATCTCCTAAAACTCTTCCTTCTATTTGAATTTTCTTAGTATATTCTTCTAATTCAATTTCATAACGTGCTTCTACTTCCACATGATTCATGATAGCTAATTCTTCAAATAAATCAATTGCTTTTTTAGACACTTTGGCTTTTAAAGCTTCTGGTGTAGTTTTAAAATTACTTAAACCACGTTTTTTAGCCTCTTTTTCCCAAGCTTCGCTATAACCATCGCCTTCAAATAAGATACTTTTCGTTTGTTTAATATATTCTCTTAATACATTAAATATAGCTTCGTCTTTCTTTAAATCTTTTTGTTCAATTAAAGTATCAACTTCTGCTTTAAAATCTTTTAATTGTTTTGCAACTATTGCATTTAAAGTAGTCATAGAAGTAGCACAGTTAGCCGAAGAACCTACCGCTCTAAATTCAAATTTATTTCCCGTAAAAGCAAATGGAGAAGTTCTATTTCTATCTGTATTATCTAATAATACGTCTGGAATTTTACCCACCACATTTAACTTCAAATCTGTTTTTTCTTCAGGTGATAATTTTCCTTTAGTAACACCTTCTAATTCCGCTAATACTTTTGTTAATTGTTGTCCAATGAAAACTGAAATAATTGCAGGAGGAGCTTCATTAGCACCTAAACGGTGATCATTACTTGCCGATGCAATTGCAGCTCTTAATAATTCTTCATAATCGTGAACCGCTTTGATAGTATTGATAAAGAAAGTCAAGAATTGTAAATTACTCATTGGTGTTTTACCAGGAGATAGTAAATTTATTCCTGTATCAGTAGCCAAAGACCAGTTGTTATGTTTACCCGAACCATTTACGCCTTTAAACGGTTTTTCATGGAATAAAACTTTATAATCATGACGTTCTGCCACTTTTTGCATCACATCCATTAACAATGAATTATGATCTACAGCCAAATTAATTTCTTCAAATATTGGAGCTAATTCAAACTGACTAGGAGCCACTTCATTATGACGTGTTTTAACAGGAATACCTAACAACATGCACTCATTCTCTAAATCACGCATATAATTTAAAACACGTGAAGGAATAGAACCAAAATAATGATCATCTAATTGTTGACCTTTTGCAGATGCATGCCCTAACAAAGTTCTACCAGTTGCTAATAAATCAGGTCTTGTATTCGCTAATGATTTATCAATTAAAAAATATTCTTGTTCCCATCCTAATGTAGGAGTTACTTTTCTAACATTTTTATCAAAATATTTAGCCACATCAGTAGCAGCATTATCAATAGCATTTAAAGCTCTTAATAAAGGCGTTTTATTATCTAATGCTTCGCCTGTATATGAAACAAAAATTGTAGGGATACATAAAGTCGTTCCATAAATGAATGCAGGAGACGTTGGATCCCATGCTGTATAACCTCTTGCTTCAAAAGTATTTCTTATACCTCCATTTGGAAAAGAAGAAGCATCGGGTTCTTGCTGTACTAATTGGCTACCTCCAAATTTCTCAACAGGATCACTACCATCAAAAGAAGTTTCAAAAAAAGCATCATGTTTTTCTGCCGTACTACCGGTCAAAGGTTGAAACCAGTGTGTATAATGAGTTACATCTTTTGACAATGCCCATTCCTTCATTCCCATTGCAATTTGATCAGCAATTATTCTATCAATTTTTGCACCGTTTTGAATAGCATTCTTTACCGCTTTATAAGCTTCAGGTGTCAAAAACTGACGCATTGCTTTATCATTAAACACATTACTTCCAAAAATTTTGGATTTTTTTTCAAGTTTTTCAACAACAACAGGTTTTCTATTTGCTGTTTCTTTTAATGCTTGGAAACGAAAAGTTGACATAGTTTTTATAATTTTTTAAGTTATACCCCTTAATTTTGAGTACAAATATAAAAAAATATGCGATTTAATAATATCACACCCCTATTTTTTGTAATATTTTTTATAAATTTATGATTTTATAACTTTTTCATAAGATTTTGTTTTAATATAACAAATTTTATGTTATTAACATTTAAACAATTTTGTGTTAATAATTTCTAAAAAATCATTTAATTTGTAGTATATTTATGTTGTTAACCGATAAAAAATAACACTTATGAGGAAAAACCGATTGATGCTAATTATTTTGATTAGTTTTATTTTCTTTAAAATTGACTCATTTGCACAATGCGCAGGTAACGACAATTCAATAACCATTTGTGATAAGGAAAATTACAACCAAGGATTAGGAAATTCAAATGGTGTCGTTGATTTGTTTACACTTTTAGGTATTGGAGCAACTCCTGGGGGTACTTGGACAAATATAAATAGTTCTGGTGGGTTTAATAGTACGACAGGTATTTTAAATACTTGGCAAATTAATATAAGCGGAACTTATAATTATCAATACACTATAAATGGTATTCCAGGATGCACCGATAACTCATCTACCATAACTATTATTTTAGGGGGCTATCCAGGAGTAAACAATCCAAGTGCAGTCGCTTGTGACAACAATACTTCAGTTCCCTTATTTAGTTTTTTAGGTAGTAGTCCAAATCCTCATTTTAATGGCACTTGGTCAGGTGGACCAGCAGGAGCTTTAACAGGTAATTTTTTTAATGCTCAATTGGCCGGCATAGGAACATACACCTTAACTTACTCAGTTCCTGCTATAGGAAGTTGCCCATCTAGAAGTGTAAATGTTGATTTAACTGTACATCCTTTACCTGAAGCAGGGACACCTTTAAATCTAACGTTTTGTGAAAACGATAATTTTTCTTCCCTAACTAATGTGGATCTATTTAGTTTATTAACGGGAGAAGATACTGGTGGTTCTTGGATTGATAATTCTTCAACAGGTGAATTATCTGGAAGCAATGATTCATTTATTAATATTCAAAATATCGCAAATAATTTTGGAGCTGGCACATACACCTTTACATATAGTGTAAGTCCTACGCATCCAATTTGCTCCCCTGCATCATCAAATGTTGCTATTATAATTGAACCTGTAATCGATATAAACGGTTCTACTTTAACTGTTACTCCCAATGTTTGTTTCAGTGACATAAGTTCAACAACTTTTATTGGTACTATAAATCAAGGCGCAAATCCAATTCCTAATGGTACCTATAATATTACTTACACATTAACTGGTTCTAATTCAGGTACTGAAACAGTAAGTACAACTTTCAATGCTGGTAGTGGAAGTTTTATCATTAATCCGAATTTTGTAGCAAATATAGGAGTAACCACTGTTAGCATAACAAATATTGTTAATCCAAATAGCACTACTAATTGTACTCAGCCTATAAATAATTTGAGCAGTACTTTTGAAATTTTTGAAAATCCGAATATTTCTGATACACAACTACAAATGACAAATGCATGTTTAGGTCAAGATGGACAAGGTTTTTTAGTTGATGTCAACAATAATCAAATAGAGTTAATTAATGGAAATTATACCATAACATATGACATAACAGGTCCAAATGGAACGACAAATGGACAAACGACTTCAGTAGTAATAACAAATGGAAATGGTGTATTTACCATCTTAAATACATTGCTCCCAACCGCTGGGAATTACTCTTTAACCATTACAAATTTTGAAAATCAAACAACAGGATGTAACACACCAAGTGCAATAACAAATCCTTTTGAAGTTTTCCCAATACCAGATGCACAATCTATAAATATTGCTATTAATGATGTTTGTATTGGAAATCAAATTGTAGTTTCTGTAAGTGGTGCAATAAATTTACCAGATGGTTTTTACAATTTAAATTATGATATTACTGGAGCTATTTCAGTTTCCAATCAAGCTGAAAATAATGTACAATTTATTAATGGGAATGCGACATTTACAATTCCATTCGGTATAATTAATTTGGGTACATCTACTTTAACCTTAACTAACTTAATTAATATAACAAATACATGTAACACTACTACTTTTAATAATCCAAATGATACTTTTATAGTGTCAGAAAATCCAAATGTTAATAACACATCCATTAGTATTATTGAACCAATATGTATAGGGAGTGATGCTTTAGGAACAATTACTGCTCCATCTATCACAAATGGAAGTTATACAGTTTACTACACTATTTCTGGTTCTAATTCTTACACAGGAAACACAATAGTTTCTTTCTTTGGCGGGAATGGTTCTATTACAATCCCTAATTCACAAATTCCAGTAAGCGGAACCTATACTATACAAATTACATCCATAGAAAACCCAATTACTTTATGTTCTAGTCCAGTTTTAAATACACAAGATATATTTGTAGTTAGTAATTCACCTAATTTGACAATTAATGATGTAACAGTTGCGCCAATTTGTTTAGGCAATAATGCAATCGTAGAAATTAATACACAAGGTGGATTAACAGATGGAAATTACGATATTAACTACTCATTATCTGGAGCTAATGGTCCATTAAATACAACTGTTACTGTATTTATTCTAAATGGAAGTGGTAATTTTGTTATTAATTCAGCTAATTTGACACAATCTGGTTTAACTTCTGTATCAATTAATTCTATAACTAACAACACAACGAATTGTGGTACTAATTTTACAAGTTTTCAAATTGATTTTATGGTAAATGAACTACCTGATTTTTCAGGAGTTAATATTACCGTAAATGATATTTGTGTCAATCAAGATGCTTTTGGTACCATCTTAAATGCAAGTAATTTAGAAAATAGCAATTACAGTATAACTTTTAACTTAACTGGCTCAAACACATCAAATAATGAATCATTTACCACAACTATAGATTTAGGAGCTGGCTCTTTTATTATTCCAGGAAATTTATTACAAAATGCTGGAAACACATCTATTACATTAACAAGTATTACAAATCTTAACACGGGTTGTACTACAAATGGCTTAGCAATTACTACAAACTTTGAAGTGATTCCACTTCCTGATACTACGGGAGCAAATATAATTGCAACAGATATATGTGTTTCTGAGATTGAAACGATTTTTATACAAAATGCAAATGGGCTTTCAGATGGAAGCTATACTCTAAATTATGAATTATCTGGTGCAAATCAAAGTCAGAATAATAGCATAGATGTTACTATAACTAATGGCAATGGAAGTTTTGACATTCCTTCCAATTTACTTATTAATGGAGGAAACACAACTATAACTATTCAAAACATTATTTATAATGCATCTCTATGTGGCTCTAATACATTAACAATTACTCCTACTAATTTTACAATTAATAATCCTTCACAACCTACTCTTTTGAATGAAGGTAATTTATTTTGTGCTCAAGATAATCCTACTATAGCTAATCTAACAGCAAATACAAATGTAAATGGTACTATTACATGGTATGATGCTCCAAATGGAGGAGTGAGTTATTTAGATTCAGATGTTTTAGTCAATGGAACAACTTACTATGCATCAACAACAGATGCTTCTGGATGCGAAGGATCAATTAGATTAGAAGTAATTGTAGATTTAACGAATTGTTCCGATTTATTTATTCCTGATGGTTTTTCTCCAAATAATGATGGTTTGAATGACACTTTCTACATTAAAAATTTGGATATTTTGTATCCTAATTTTGAATTAGAAATCTATAATAGATATGGAAATCTTGTCTATAAAGGAAATATGAATACTCCCCATTTCGATGGAAAACCTAATCAGTCCACTGTTTTAGGTAAAGATATTTTACCTACTGGAGTGTATTTCTATATTTTACACTATAATGACAATACAGATAAAAAACCAACTCAAGGAAGATTATATTTAAGTAGATAAGAAAAAAGATGAAAAAAATTAACTATATATACGTAATAATCTTGTTGGTATCTTACAATACATTTGCACAACAAGATCCACAATTCACTCAATACATGTACAATATGAGTGTAATTAATCCAGGCTATGCAACAGATGATTTGGGAGTAATTAATTTTGGGGGGATTTATAGAGCACAATGGGTAGGCGCTACAGGTGCACCTACAACCTCTTCTTTATTTGTTCATACACCTTTATCAGAAAGTATAGAAACTGGTATTAATATCATAAAAGACGAATTAGGTGAAGATGTGTTAAATGAAACTACAATTAATGCGGATTTATCCTATAAAATTAATTTAAATAATAAGGCAAAATTAGCTTTAGGGTTTAAATTAGGTGTCAATTTTTTTAATACAAATTTTAATGGATTTAAGTTAAACGATGACGATATTAGCTCCGATTTAGCTTTTCAAAATCTAAGTGAGACCTTTTTCAATTTAGGTACAGGCGCATTTTATTTTACAGATAAATATTATTTAGGAGTATCTGTTCCGAATTTTCTTCCCAATAAACAATTGAAAGAAGCAAATGGTATTCAAGCTATTGGAATTGATGAACTGCATTTCTTTTTTACAGGTGGATATGTTTTTAATCTTTCCGATAATATAAAATTTAAACCAGCCTTTATGGGAAAATTAGTTAGCAATTCTCCTCTATCAGCAGAAATAACAGCTAATTTTATGTTTTTCGATCGATTTGAAATTGGTGCTTCACACCGATTAGATGATTCATTTAGTGGTTTAGCTAATTATAGAATTACACCCCAATTAAGAATTGGATATGCCTATGATCATACTATATCAAATTTAGGAAGTTTTAATTCAGGTTCGCATGAAGTTTTTCTATTGTTTGATTTAGATACATTTGGTAACAAAGGATATGATAAATCACCTAGGTTTTTTTAACATGGGTTGTCTAAAGTTTTTAAAAAAATATTTGAAAATACACTTATGTTACCTGTCAAAAATAAAAATTTAAGCATATGAAAAAAATTATTTTTATATATATCATCACCACATTTTCCCTTTTTGCTCAAAATAACGAGTTAAAAAAAGCGGATAAATATTTTAAAATAGCTTCATTTGCTAAAGCAGCAGAAGCTTATTCATCTATAATAGAAAATGGAAATAAATCTGTTGCAGTATTAAAAAAGGCAGCCGATTCGTATTATTATATTTCTGATTTTGATCATGCCGCTTCTTTATACAAAACCTTAATTGAGAAAAATAGAGAGACAATAGATGAACAATACCTTTTTAGATATGCTCAAGCTTTAAAAGCAAAAGGTAATCTTGAAGAGTCGAATAAATGGATGAAAGAGTATGAAAAAGAAATACCGGAAACGATTTATAAAGCCAATATTGAAAAATTGGAAAATATTAAAAAGCAAGGAGAGAAATTTGCTATAAAAAATGCACCAATTAACACTAAATTTTCCGATTTTGGACCCGCATTTTACAAAGAACAACTTGTTTTTTCCTCTCCTTCAAACTCTAATGGTTTGTTCTCAAAAAAATACAATTGGAACAAACAACCCTATTTAGATTTGTATGTAACACATATTACTAATAATGAATTAGATAGCATTAAAAATCCTTTTTCTAAAGAATTAAATACAAAACTTCATGAAGCTGGAGTAACTTTTACAAATGATGGCAATCGTATTTATTTTACAAGAAATACAAGTGAAAATGCCAAAAGAAGTAAAGACAAAGATAAAGTTACTCATTTAAGCATTTTTACAGCAGAATTAAAAGATGGTAAATGGACAAACATCCAATCTTTACCATTTAATGGATTAGATTATTCCACAATGCATCCTAGTTTAAACAAAGAAAATAATCGCTTGTATTTTTCATCTGATATGCCAGGAACTATTGGGTCTTTTGATCTTTTTTATGTAGATATTGATACTAATGGTAATTTTGGTAAACCCATAAATTTAGGCACAGAAATTAATACTAAAAACAGAGAACAATTTCCATTTATAAGCGATGAAAATAAATTATTCTTTGCATCAGATGGACATCCTGGTTTTGGTTTATTAGATGTATTTATGTCGGAATACAAAAACGATATTTTTAGTAAACCCTTAAATTTAGGGTTACCTGTTAATACACATTATGATGATTTTTCTTTTATCTATAATGACAGTTCGCAAAGAGGTTTTTTTGCTTCGAATAGAGACAATGGCATAGGCGATGATGATATTTATAGTTTTTTGCAAACTGCACCTTTAAAAGATTTCCAATATTATATAAAAGGAATTGTTATTGATGAGGAAACGAATGAAAATATCGATCAAGTTACTGTCTTTTTATTTAATGATAAAGAAGAAAATATAGGCGAAAAAACTATAAGTAAAGATGAAAACTTTTATTTTGATGTACGTCCTGGATCTTATAAAATTTCAACCTATCATCCCGATTATATTCCTGCTGAAAAAACCGTTACTATATTAGATAATGGAAATTCTGAGACTAAAGAAATTATCAAAATGAAACGTATTCCAAAGACATTCTTGGAAGAATTAATCGCAGAAGAAGGAGATCCAAAAGTGATTACTGATAATGGTGTTTTAATGTTTGATTTACCGGAAATTCTATTTGATTTTGATAAATTTAATATTCGAGGAGATGCTCAAGTACATTTGAACCAATTAGTAGACAAGCTAAATCGTTATCCATTAATTAACATTGCTATTGGATCACATACAGACAATAGAGGTACTGAGGAATACAATAAACAATTATCACACGATAGAGCCAATGCAACTAGAAATTATTTGATTGAAAAAGGGATAGCTCCTTCTCGAATTACTGCAGAAGGTTTTGGAGAAAGTAAACCCAAAGTAGACTGTATCAATCATGAATGTTCAGATGAAGAACATCAAATGAATAGAAGAAGTGAATTTGTAATTCAAGTTAAACAAGAATAAATTAAGACCTCAAATGAGGTCTTTTTTTTATCTTTGAAACATGGAAAAAAATAATTTATATATGATTATGTTAGGATGTACTCCTAAAGGTAGAGTAACGGAACAACATGATATTTTTTTTGGCATTGGCAAATCTTTATTAGATTTAAAAGAAGAAATGATTAATTTTTGGCCAGAAGCGAAAGGTAAAATTCATTTAGATGCTTGGCAAGCTGTTACCCAAATTGATGGCTATTCCATTACAGTAGTTTCTAAAAAAGAAAAACTAAATCAAGAAGAAAAACTCTTTTTTATTAATCTAGGAGGATATAAAGAGAATGAATTTGAAGAATACCATTATAAAGTTTTAGCGGTTGCCAAAAATAAAGCGGAAGCTATTAAGAAATCGAAACAAACAACTTTTTATAAACATTATGGTTTTAAAGGTGCTACTTCCCATATTGATGATAAATATGGTATTGATGTCGATGACATTTATGAAATTGAAGACATTCTCCTACCTCAATTCAAATCCAAATACCAATTAAAAATCATATCTTCTGATAATGAAATTATAGATAGAAAACATATTGGTTATTTAAAATTTGATAAGATAAACGAATCGCATTCATAAAAAAAATCCAGAATAAATCTGGATTTTTTCTTTATAAAAGTAAGTCGTATTATTTTTTATTAATCTTAGTAATATTTTTATCATCTATACCATAGTGATTAATTACTGCCTGATAATCATTAAAATCTACATTAGCTGTTCCTTTATTACCCAATGCTGCTGGAATAACAACTACTCTTAATACTTGATTTAATCTGTATTGTGCATTTAAAGCTGGAAGATCATAGCCATATAAACTAACTTCAGAATCATATCTTGTAGCATCATTTCTATAACCAAAATCTAAAGTACCATCATCAAAATAATACGTTTCAGGCAATAGTTTCCAATAGTCACCGTTAGCAGAATTGTAATTAGATAGTCGATAAACCAAAACCATATCTGAAGCATAGATGGTGTATGGAAAATCCAAAATCACTTTATAATTATTACTATTAGTAAAATCAACATTTGAATATTCAAATACCTCACTAATGGTATCGTTATCATAATCGTCTTGAACCACTACTTCTTCAGTATAACAACTTTGTAGTGTAATCATCCCAATAAAAGCTAAAATTAAAGTAAACTTTTTCATATCTATTCGTTTTTAAATTGTTTCCAATTTAGTATAACCAATAGTCGTGCCAAACTTTTACATTAATCTCTGAAACACTCTGGATGACTCCTTTTAAGGCTTTCTATCAGATCTTTAGAACTTTTCATCCTATTAATTTCAGCATTTGCCCAACCATCTAAATTGTGTAAAGCACTTACTGTTGACAATAGAGAAATCACTTTTGTTCTTAAAATATAAGTCGCTAAAGCAGAACCAGCTACCGTTGTAGTAGATAAGATACCAATAGCTGCACTTATAGTTACTGCTAAAAGTGAACCTACACCTAATGCAATAGTTCCATATTTTTTCCATTCAATTTTATTCAATTTTTCAGAAGCATCCTTTATTATTGCTACTTCTTTTAATATCCTGTTTTTTACATCAATTGGACAAGCCACTTTATTATTAAAAGTTGTAATTTCATTTAAAATAATATTGAAATCATATTCAAAAGGAGGGCTATAAATGCTATTTCCATCTTTTATAATAAATAAATTATGAACATCAAATTCTAAATTCTCATGATTACCTACAGACAAATACCCTACTACTTGTATTATATTATCATCTAATAAATCTGGAATTCTAGATATATCAAAATTTGAAGATTTTAAATCTGTTAACTTATTATTTGAAGTTGGATGAAATAGTTCTATACTACCACGACCATTAATAGATATCTTTTTTACTAATTTCCCTTCTAATGTTTGAAAATAGTCATGATTAGCATCTTCAGCTAAAATTTCATTATCAAATCTTTTTGTTGTTAATGAGGAAGCAAAATTAGAAGGTTCCATTTCTAGGTATTCAAAATTATCACTAAACATCTCTAAATCAGATTCCATTTCACAAATTTGCTGATTTAAAACACGCAATCTATTATATCTTTCCCAGTTAAAATCCAAAACCCATTGCAAATTTTGAGGTGTTCCTTCATACCAATGAGCATAAATAAACGTAAGACTCCCATCTGGATTTGCTAATTTGAATAAAGGCAACCCTCCTACTGGTCCACTTGTAAATATGTTAAAAAAGTCGGTACAAATTGAGATTAGATTATTAATTACATCTAGTTCTTTAATACCGCTTAATTCGGCTGCTTTACTAACAATTTCTCTTATATGTACTAATAAATCAGCTATTTTATCTTTTTCAGAAACGGTAGAAGGTATAATTTCCCTAGGCCAATGATAAATTACACATTCTTGATATTCCTTTTCATTATGTCCTCTAAA
Source organism: Flavobacterium sp. 9AF (assembly GCF_902506265.1). GTDB lineage: Bacteria > Bacteroidota > Bacteroidia > Flavobacteriales > Flavobacteriaceae > Flavobacterium. Next base: position 12,196 of record NZ_LR733596.1, read on the forward strand.
ATTAATCCAAGAAGGTGTCAACCATCCAGTACCAACCAACATTCCTGGTTTAGGTTCATCAATAACTGTCTTCCAAACGGCTTTGAAATTATTTGTTGTATATAATGGTATATTTTTTTGTGGGTTCCAAGTAACTGCCATAATATTTGTATTTGTATTTGTATTTATATTTTTTTTTATCTAATTAATTCAAGTGAAATCGAATTCTCATCAATTATGAGCATTCTATCACCATCAGTAGCACATATCCCATCAACAGGTTTCCCAGATATATCAAAACCAAATTTTGAAAATCTAACCTTATTTCCTAATTGCCACATAAACATTCTTTTATTATCTCGTAAATAAGAAATCTCAATTACTTTATCATCAAATTCTTGTTGATTTACTATACCTGGTATCCAAATTTCCTGACATACTTCCCAAAATGGTTTTAAGATAACGATATCATTCAAATTGTCTCGTTTTCTAACTTCCACAGACTGATTTGTTCTATTTACAATTTTCTTAATTGCTGTTATATTCAATGCCATAATTATATTTTAATTAATTTTCCCTACTCATATGGCTTTTCGGTTACGCCCTGTTTGTAATGGTTTCTAGACTCCATATTTGTTTATTTGTTAGCTAACACATGGTAAAATTGCTCATTATAAAGCAAAAAAAAATCCCTAACGATAGGGATTTTTTGCACTTTTGAATGGCTAATTTTCTTTTAAAAATCATACTTTCTTTCAATAGCAAACCGAATCAAATCGGTCTTACCATAAATATTCATCTTTTTCAATATGTTTTTTCTGTGTGTATCAACAGTACTTTTGGCTACAAATAATAAATCGGCAATTTCTTGAGAAGTTTTTCCTTCTCCTACTAATCTTAGTATTTCCTTTTCTCTAGAACTCAAAATAATTTCCTCTTTTGTAACGCTATCTTTTGTAATGATTGCATCATCATAAAAAGGAATTTGCTTTGCCACACTTTTGATACCTTCAATTAATTTTTTTAAAGAAGAATTTTTCATAATGTAACCTATTGCTCCAGCTTCTCTCATTTGTTCTATTGCTTCTTCCTGATCAAACATACTAAAAGCAATCACTTGAATATGAGAATAGTCTTTTTTTATGACTCTTGTGGCTGCAATACCATCACATTTTGGCATTCTAATATCAGTAACCACAACATCTGGTTGTTTATTCTTTACTAATTCTAATAACATTTCACCATCCAAAGCTTCGCCGATAACTTGAATAGCATCTTCATATTATAAAGCGAGTTTAATTCCATCAATTAAAGCTTGATGATCTTCTGCAATTACAATTCGTATCATAAAGGTAAGTCTATAATTATAGTGGTTCCTTTTCCTATTTTACTGTCTATAGTGAATGTACCAGATAGTTGTTCTATTTTTCTTTCCATGTTTTTTAAACCTATTCCATCAGTAGTTTTATTGGGTCCTTTAGTAAAACCTTTACCATTATCTTCTACCATAATATTTATTTCGTTATCATACTGATTTATATATATGTTTACTTCTGAAGCTTGAGCGTGTTTAATACAATTAGTAGCTAATTCTTGAATTATTCTGAAAAGCAATAACTCAACCGTATTATCAATCCTCTTATCTAGTCCAGAAGGAATAACATTAAATATAATTTTATTAGGAACTGTCATTTTTGTTGTCATTTTTTTTATAGCAACTAATAGCCCTTCTTTACCTATAACACCCGTATTTTTCAAATGAGCAATATTTCGAACTTCTTTATAAGCCTCATCTATTAATTGATTTGTTTTATCAAATAATGATCGATTTGTTTCGAAATGACTTAACGTTTCAAAATTTATTTTCAAGGTTGCCAGTAAGCTCCCTAAATTATCATGCAATTCATCTGCAATTTTTTGTCGTTCTCTATCCTGAACTTCTAACATTTTATCAATTTCGTTCAATTGATTCTCTTTTAATTGGTTTACCAAATTTGTAACTTCAATTTCTTTTTTTTGTTCAATAATTTTCTTTTTATTTTTTATATTTTTAAAAGCTAAAAAACCAATTAAAACAGATAACAATAGTATTATTGAAACTACTACCAGTACAATCTTGTTTTGAAAAATTACACCTCGTAAGGCAATATTTTCTTTTTCTTTTTCGGCAGTTCTATATTTTGCATCTATTTCTATAATGGCTTTTTGTTGCTCCTTTTCTCCTAAAATATCCAAATATACTTTCTGTCTATCCATATATTCAACAGCTTTTTTATAATCTCCCATTTCTTTATAGGCTGTCGCTAAATAACCATAAATAATTTCTTTATTTTTATTCTTAAATTCATTCACAGAAATAGAATCGGCCATAAGAAAACTACTAATTGCTTTTTCATATTTCTTTTGTTTATTATAAACAACACCTTTATTAATATAGATGTAGGACATATATTCTTTTAAATCCCTTTTTTTATAAACTTGCATCGCTTTATCATAAAAAAGTAAAGCAGAATCTAGTTTAAAAATGTTATCAGAGGCATAGGTTGCTCCTATGTTTAGCATTATTCTTGCACTATACACTTCATTTCCTATTGCTTTACTTTCCCGTAAAGCTTTAAAAAAATATTGCTTCGCAAAGTTAGGGTTCGAATCATATAAAGATTTACCTAACTGCATATAACCTTCACTAAGTAATTGCTTATCATTAGTGGCTTTTGCAAATTCTAGAAACTCAGAAAGAAATTTATGATAACCTATTTTATTATTTTTCATAGCTAAAACTAATGAGGTAATTTCTATATTTATTTTAGCGACTTTCAGCAAACTATCTAATTCTATATAATATTTTTTTGATAGTAAATAGTTATCAAATGCTACATGATCATCATTTATTAATTTATAATAATTGGCTTTCCAATAGGCAAAATCTGCTTTTTGATAAAGATTCAATTGTAGCGTATCTATTTGTGAAATGATTACTTTGGAAGAATCAATATCGGCTGATTGAACGTTTTTCTTTAATAAATTAAGTTCTTTTTTTTGTCCAAATGAAAAAGCAACAATGAAAATTGTTGCTATAAATAATATTATTTTTATTTTTTTATTCATTAGGAACATCCTTCAAAAGTAAGCACTCCTCCATTACCAACTTTTGGTTCTTCTATTAAATCAAAATCAGGAAAATTAGGCAAGCTTTCTTGAAATGCTAATAAATAATGATCTGATAAATTAAAGCTATCGTCATGAAAACACATAAAATGAATTACATCAGAACTTTTTAATTCGGTAAAACTTTTTCCAGAGTTTAATGGTTTTAAATCTTTTAAATTGATAGGTTTAGCATCTACTTGTACTTTTCTTAATTCGCCAGTTACTTCCGTCAAATCTTTATTTGGTCCGTTTTCTACATAAAGGATACCTAAAATCCCAAAATAATTTTCGTTAGAGATATTATAATATCTTACATATTTATAAACTCCTTCTTCAAGTGTTGGTAAAGCAGTCTTAACAATTACTGTATTGTTTTCTAAACTTATTTTTCCACATGATTGATATGTTTTCATATTTTTTAAAATGTTATTTGTACAAATGTATATCTCTAAAGTAATAAAAAAATCACTATCAATGGGTATTTTAAAATAGGTTTTAATGAAAATAATATAACACAATACCTAAATACTGTAAAATTCAAAAAACAGTAATATCTTAATTTTACATAACAATAAAATTAACTAATAAATAAACCAAAATTATGAAAGCAACAAAAATTATTGGAATCGTATTAATTGCCTTATCTTTATATTTAGGATATATAGGCGTAAATAAAGTATCAAACAATACTAAAGAAGTAAAATTTCTTGGTATTGAGATTGATGCTTCAAATGAATCTGGGCAAACAAAAGGATTTATTTTTATAGGATTGGCTGTAGCACTCTTTGTTGGAGGTATTTATACTGTAAAAAAATAAGTTTCAGTTAACAATTTATTTACAAGTTTACTTTTTTGAAACAATTCTATAAAGTTTTAAGAAAGATATCGTAATTTTTTAGTAACAATTTCATTAAATGTTACGTGTAAGTTTGCAACAAACTATAAACACGCACTATGAAATCTAAAATTACGCTATTATTTTTCTTAAACATTTGGTTATCCCAATACCTATTTGCGGATAGTCTAATAAGTAAAAAGAATATCTTATCTTATTCCTATAATTCAAGCATAACATTTGCTTCTGAGTTTTACATCGTAAACGAAAATCAAAATACTTTAGACATACTACTCAATTTAAACAGTCCATCAACAGGAAATACCAAAATTGATGTGACTGTTTCTTCATATAGTACTGCAATAAATGGACAACAATTTTCTTTCCCTAATCAAACGATAAGTTTTCCTATAAATTCTACCTCACAAACCCTTTCAATACCCATTACAAATGATGCTGTTTTTACTGGTGATAGTTTCTTTGTGTTAACACTTTCAAACCCCATTGATGGAACAATAGGTAGTATATCTCAAACAACAATTTATATTTTAGAAGACGAAGAAAATGTACCAACCACTTCTGCTGCATTAAATATCAATTACTTAACAAGCTATTTAGTAGATGCTGCAGGTTCTGCCGAAATAGTGACTCATGATCCTGTTTCCCAACGTTTATTTGTAATGAATTCCACCGCTTCAAAAATTGAAATTTTAGATTTTTCAAATCCGAATTCCATTACTTCTGTTCAATCGGTTGATTTAGCGGCTTATGGAATTGGTGGAACCAGTATTGCTCATAAAAATGGTTTAGTAGCTGCTACTGTTCAAGGAGCTAATTATACCAATGGTAAAGTTATTTTTATGGATGTTAATGGAACTATTGGTGCTACCGTTGATGCTGGTATTTTACCAGACATGATTACGTTTACACCAGATGGTACTAAAGTTATCGTTGCAAACGAAGGGGAACCAAACGATGATTATACGATTGATCCAGAAGGAAGTATTTCCATTATAGATGTAACTGCTGGTTTAAATAACATTCAACAAAGTGATGTTACCCAACTTAACTTTAATGCTTTTGACAGTCAGTTAGCAACTTTAAGAGCTAATAATGTTAGAATATTTGGAGTGAATGCTACGGTTTCCAAAGATTTAGAACCAGAATATATCACAGTTGCTGCTGATGGTGCTACTGCTTGGGTTTCTTTACAAGAAAACAACGCAATTGCTACTATTGATGTAGTGAATAAACAAATAACAGACATTGTACCTTTAGGGTTTAAAGATCATATGTTTACTGGTAATGAATTGGATACATCCGATCAGTTTGGGGAAATTTTCTTAGGAAACTGGCCAGTTAAAGGCATGTATATGCCCGATGCAATTGCGAATTACACTGTAAATGGTACGACGTATTTAGTGACTGCAAATGAAGGGGATTCAAGAGATTATAATGGACTATCAGAAGAGAAAAGAGTTAGTAGCGGCAGTTATGTTTTAGACCCAACCGTTTTTCCAAATGCTTCTTTTTTAAAAAATAATAAAAATTTAGGAAGATTAACCGTTACCAATGCTACAGGTGATACAGATAACGATGGGGATTTTGATGAAATACATGTTTTTGGTACACGTTCTTTTAGTATTTGGAATACTGCAACAGGGCAATTAGTATATGATAGTGGTTCCGATTTTGAAAGAATCACCGCTGCTGATCCCGTGTATGGAAGCTTATTCAATGCGAGTAACGACAACAATACTTCTAAAAATAGAAGCGATAATAAAGGCCCAGAACCAGAAGGGATTACCGTTGCGGAAATTAATGGGGCAACCTATGCTTTTATTACTTTAGAAAGAACAGGTGGTTTAATGGTTTATGATATTACAAATCCAATGAACGCTACTTTTGTTTCCTACCACAATAGCAGAAATACCACTAGTATAGGAGGTGATTTAGGGCCTGAAGGAATTATTTACATCGCTCCTGAAAATAGTCCGAGTACTAAAGGTTTAATCATAATGGCAAATGAAGTAAGTGCTACTTTAAGCCTATATGAAATTACAAATGATGTTTTGACTACTCCAAATTTCGCAGAAAAAACCAATTCATTTGTAGCCTATCCCAATCCCGTTACAAACGGAATTGTTTACTTTAAAGAAAATGTCACCATCAGTTTATATGATTATACAGGCAAAAAAATTACAGAAAAGGAAAACACAAAAAACTTAGAAATGAACTATCCAAAAGGTGTTTATTTTCTAAGAACGAAAGATGGAATCGCACAAAAAGTAGTTGTTGAATAATTATAAATGTGTTATTGTTGATTCCAAAAGACCTTCCGAAGAAGGTCTTTTTTATTTTCTATTTCATTGAATATAAAAACTAAACATTCTATAAAAATCGTACAAAATCCTATAACAAACAAGGAGGCATCGTTTCGTAATTTTACACTAACAAATTAATAGTTAAACAGTAAAAAAATTAAAATTATGAAAAAGAAAATAGCTATTTTGGCTACCAATGGATTTGAAGAAGTAGAATTATCATCACCTAAAAAAGCACTTGAAAAAGAAGGTTGGGTTACCGAAATTGTAAGTCCAAAATCGGGAAGTATTAAAGCTTGGGCATCCACAGATTGGGGAAAATTATACCCAGTGGATAAAACCCTAGACGAAGTTCATTTTTCCGATTACAATGCATTGCTTTTACCTGGAGGCGTGATTAATCCTGATCAATTGCGTACCCATGAAAAAGCTTTGGAATTTGTAAAAGCCTTTTTTGAAGCGGGAAAACCAGTAGCTGCCATTTGTCATGGTCCACAAACACTAATCAGTGCAGAAGTGGTAAAAGGTAGAAAAATGACTTCTTATCCTTCTATCAAACAAGATTTAATCAACGCTGGTGCCGAATGGCTTGATAAAGAAGTAGTGGTCGACAAAGGATTAGTAACCAGTAGAAATCCTGATGATTTACCGGCTTTCAACAAAAAAATGATTGAAGAAATTAAAGAAGGGAAACACGAACCTGTATTGTAAACCTTTATTCTATTTTTTATAGTAGAAAAAGAAAGACCTTTCGCTATCGAAAGGTCTTTCTTATAGGAGTGTATATTTATTTAAAACCAAAAAGCTTATCGCGAATACCTTTTAGCTTATTATAAAAAGCTTTGGGGTTGAAATTAAGAGCTTTTTGCTTATAATTAGAACCTTTTTGGTTATTATAAAGAGCATTTGGGTTATAAATTTATGTTCTGAGGTTAAAATTAAGAGCTTTTAATCCTTACGTGTATTTACTGAATCATTTTAATAAATTAAAAATCAAAATTATACGCTATTAAAAATTCAAATCTAAAATAATTAGTGGGGTATTTTTCATTTAATATATACTGATCAGGCACTTCATAATATGTGGTTTGATTCTTTTTTCCAGTTAAATAACCAATTTGTACATCAAAAGACCAAGAAGAAGAATTTGATAAAACTGCTCCAATTGCTGGTCCTATATACGTATAGTCTATATTCTGAAAATAAAAATCATGTTCATAATCGCGATCCTTTTCTATCGTTTTTTTTCCTATTTTATAATTTAATGAAATATAAAAAGATATACCCGTTTGAACTCTTACATAGCTAATTTCATTAAAATCAAAATAATACTTATACTCAAAAATAAATGATTGATTTTTATGATTTTCATAATTCCCTAAATCATGTATTATTCCGTATCTATCTTCCACATTTTCTTGCCGAGGAAAATAATAGCTATTTATAAATTTTAATCCTAAAGAATGATTTTTAAAAAAACCTTTTTCAACTCCTATTATTGCTCCAAGTCTTGGCTGAAAAATATTTATATAACCAATACCTTTTACACTTAACGTATTTTTGGGATTATATTTACTATATGGAACTTGCCCAAAAGAAAAAGTTACGATGAAGAGTACAAAATATTTATACATGCTATCTTTTAATGGAAACAAATCTAATTATTTTAAACAAAAAACCTTTCATTGCTGAAAGGCTTTTTAGTATTTGTAACTATTTTTTTAAACGTTTAAATTTAAAAATACTTGAACTATTCCGTTCTTCATCACAAAACCATTTATAGGTTTGCCAAATGATAAAAAAACCAAATATTATCTTTATTGACTTAGATAAAACTAGACCTATATTATAACTCATTTTATAAGTTATATCATTATCTAAATCTAAAAAATGGCTATCTAATATAGAAACGAATCCTTTAAATGCTATAAAAATTCCAAAAAATGCAATACAAACAACAAATATTTTTTTTAACATAGTAGTTGATATTTAATTTTTACATATTCCTTCTATATTGACCTCCTACTTCAAATAAACCGGAAGTAATTTGACCTAACGAACAATACTTAGTAGCATTCATTAATACTTCAAATATATTTTGGTTGGAAATAGCAGCTTCTTGTAACAAAGCAATTTGTTCTTTTACTTTATCGGCATGTGCTTTGTGTAAGTTTTCCAATGTCTTAATCTGGAATTGTTTTTCTTCTTCTGTCGCACGAATCACTTCCGCAGGAATAACCGTTGGGGAACCTTTCGAACTTAAGAAAGTATTCACACCAATAATTGGGAATTCTCCTGTATGTTTCAAGGTTTCGTAATACAACGATTCTTCTTGAATTTTACTTCTTTGGTACATGGTTTCCATAGCACCCAAAACACCTCCTCTTTCGGTAATTCTATCAAATTCGGCTAAAACGGCCTCTTCAACTAAATCGGTTAATTCTTCAATAATAAACGAACCTTGTATTGGGTTTTCGTTTTTCGCTAAACCTAATTCTTTATTGATAATCAACTGAATTGCCATCGCTCTACGTACCGATTCTTCCGTAGGCGTTGTAATCGCTTCATCATACGCATTGGTATGCAAGGAATTACAGTTGTCATAGATGGCATATAACGCTTGCAACGTGGTACGAATATCATTGAAATCAATTTCTTGTGCATGTAAAGAACGACCCGATGTTTGAATATGGTATTTCAACATTTGTGCTCTTTCATTGGCACCGTATTTTAATTTTAAGGCTTTCGCCCAAATTTTACGTGCTACTCGACCAATAACTGCATATTCAGGATCAATACCATTTGAGAAAAAGAACGATAAGTTCGGTCCGAATGCATTAATATCCATACCTCTACTCAAATAGTACTCTACATAGGTGAATCCATTGGCTAAAGTAAATGCCAATTGCGTGATAGGATTAGCACCTGCTTCTGCAATATGGTAACCTGAAATGGAAACCGAGTAGAAATTACGCACATTTTGTTGGATGAAATATTCTTGAACATCACCCATTAATCGCAACGCAAATTCAGTAGAGAAAATACACGTATTTTGCGCTTGGTCTTCTTTTAAAATATCGGCTTGAACCGTACCACGCACTTGTGCTAAGGTTTTTATTTTAATATCTTGGTACACATCAGCTGGTAAAACTTGATCTCCAGTTACACCAAGAAGCATTAATCCTAAACCATCATTTCCTTCAGGTAAAGCCCCGTTATAGACTGGTCTTTCTAAATCTTTAGCTTTATAAATCGCTTTAATTTTTGCCTCTATTTCTGCTTCTAAACCATTTTCTTTAATGTACTTCTCACAATTTTGATCAATTGCCGCATTCATAAAGAAACCTAACAACATAGGTGCTGGTCCATTAATTGTCATCGATACAGAAGTTGCTGGGTGACTCAAATCGAAACCAGAATATAATTTTTTCGCATCATCCAAACAACAAATTGAAACTCCTGCATTCCCAATTTTACCGTAAATATCAGGTCTGTGATCGGGATCATTTCCGTAAAGTGTTACCGAATCAAAAGCCGTTGACAAACGTTTGGCTGGCATACCCAAACTCACGTAGTGGAAACGACGATTGGTACGTTCTGGTCCTCCTTCACCTGCAAACATACGCGTTGGATCTTCCCCTTCACGTTTAAACGGATACAATCCAGATGCAAATGGGAATTCTCCAGGTACATTTTCTTGTAAATTCCATCTTAAAATATCACCCCAAGCTTGGTATTTTGGTAAGGCAATTTTAGGAATTTGTGTATGTGATAACGACTCACTATGTGTTTTAATTTCAATTACTTTATCCCTTACTTTAAACGAGTAAATAGGATTTTTGTATTTATTTACTTTTTCATCCCAAGTTTGAATTACTTCCCAATTGTATGGGTCTAAATTCATTTTAACGCGGTCAAATTCTTTTACTAAAAGCGAAACGAAATCTTTGTTTGAATCGTTAATTTGTAATGAGGATTCAACGATTCCAGCTTTATCAATTTGAGGGAAATTTCCGTTTACCGATTCTATTGTTTTGAAAATTCCATATAATTTTTGAGCTACTTCAACCTGTGTTAAAACCGTCTCATCATATTTGCGATTGTTTTCAGCAATCTCTGATAAATAACGTGTTCTATGTGGTGGAATGACAAAGATTTTCTCACTCATCTCTTTGGTGATTTCAAAAGTAGAGTGTAAATCAATTCCTGTTTTGTCGACAATTTTATCCATAATCGCTTTGTACAGCGAATTCATTCCAGGGTCGTTAAATTGAGACGCAATGGTTCCAAAAACAGGCATCTCATCTGGATTGGCATCCCAAAGATTATGATTACGTTGGTATTGTTTTTTTACATCACGGATAGCATCTAAAGCACCTCTTTTGTCAAATTTATTTAAGGCTACCAAATCTGCGAAATCCAACATATCGATTTTTTCCAATTGTGTAGCCGCACCAAATTCAGGCGTCATTACATACAATGAAACATCAGAGTGGTCCATAATTTCAGTATCCGATTGCCCAATACCTGAAGTTTCCAATACAATTAAATCGTATTTAGCCGCTTTTAAAACTTGAATCGCTTCCGCTACATATTTTGATAAAGCTAAATTAGATTGACGTGTTGCTAATGAACGCATGTACACTCTTGGATTATTGATAGCATTCATACGAATACGATCTCCTAATAAAGCACCACCCGTTTTACGTTTGGATGGATCAACTGAAATTAAACCAATTGTTTTCTCAGGGAAATCAATTAAAAAACGACGTACTAATTCGTCTACTAAAGACGATTTACCAGCTCCACCTGTACCTGTAATTCCTAAAACGGGTGTGGTTGATGTTTGGTTTTCTTGGTGTATTTTATCTAAAGTGGCTTTCGCTATTACTGGGAAGTTTTCAGCAGCAGAAATTACACGCGCAATATCACGAGGGTTTTTATTGATTAAATGATCTGCTTCTCCGTTTAGAGAATCTCCAATAGGGAAATCTGAACGTTTTACTAAATCGTTTATCATTCCTTGCAATCCCATGGCGCGACCATCATCTGGAGAATAGATTTTTTCAATACCATATTCGTGTAACTCGTCAATTTCAGAAGGAAGAATAACACCTCCTCCACCGGCAAAAATTTTGATATGACTTGCTCCTTTTTCGTTCAGCAAATCAAACATATATTTTAAATATTCAGTATGACCACCTTGGTAAGAAGTCATTGCAATGGCATTGGCATCTTCTTGAATAGCAGTATTTACTACTTCTTCTACACTTCTATCATGACCTAAATGAATGACTTCACATCCAGTTGCTTGGATGATTCTTCTCATGATATTGATTGCTGCATCATGTCCATCAAAAAGTGAAGCTGCAGTAACAATTCTTACTTTATTTACAGGAATATAAGGTTGTTGTTGTTCCATTTGTAATTTTATCTCAAATTTATGGCTGCAATTTACGAATTTAATAAATTTCTTTGCTTATTTCTACATAGAATTTCGTGCTAAAAAAAAAGGCATTATATTTGAAGAAATGTCCTAAAATAATACAAATGAAAAAAATTGCATTTTGCTTAATAGCATTTATTAGTATCAGTTGTTCAGAATTACAACAAGTAGTAAATCAATTACCACAAGCAGGTGGATTAAGTCAGTTAGATATTGCGAATGGTTTGAAAGAAGCTTTAGATAATGGAATTGACAAACAAGTAACGAAATTAACCGCTGTAGATGGTTTTTACAAAAATGAATTGGTAAAAATTTTATTGCCACAAGAATTACAAAAAGTTGACAAAGGTTTGAGAGATATTGGTTTATCCAAATTAGCCGATGAAGGTCTTAAAGTTTTAAATCGTGCCGCAGAAGATGCTGTTAAAGAAGCGACTCCTATTTTTGTGGATGCAGTAAAACAAATGACATTTAATGATGCCAAAAATATTTTAATGGGAGACAATAGAGCGGCTACTTCGTATTTAGAAAGCACAACTTCAAGTGCTTTATATGCTAAATTTAATCCAGTTATTAAGAATTCTTTCACAAAGGTAGGAGCAGATAAAGTTTGGACAAATATCATTACAAAATATAATAATATTCCTTTTGTGACAAAAGTAAATCCTGACTTAACTGATTATACTACCAATAAAGCCATGGAAGGTGTATTTAAAATGATTGCTGTAGAGGAAGGAAATATTAGAACACAATTAAGTTCGAGAACCTCTGATTTATTAAAAAAAGTGTTTGCTTTACAAGATACCAAATAAGAAAACTTTAATATTCAATAACATATATATAACACATAATTAACACACCTTAGGCAAAAATAGTCGGATATTTGCAGAGTTAAAAGTAACAAATCTCATATTTGTTTGGTTAAGGTTAGTTAAAAAAATACCACGTTTTGCGGAACGTGGTTTTTTTATATTCTAAATTTTCATTTTTATTAATGAATTACTAATACCTAAAATAAAATATGTTGAATTCAACTTTAACACAATATAACAAATTAATAGTAAACTGTTAACATAAATGAAAGCAAAGTATTAGGATATTTGTACTGTTAAAAGTAACAAATCTCATATTTGTTTGGTTAAGGTTAGTT
>NZ_LR733599.1 GCF_902506265.1 Flavobacterium sp. 9AF
TAAAAATATTTAATAGAAACATTATTGTTAACTTCATGTCTACATTTATTTTATAAAAATATACTGCTATAAGATAAAAAATAATTGTTGCAATAATTGAAAAAATAAGCCCAAAATATTTTAAATTTTTTTCTATTTTTCTAAACAAAGAGGAATTAAATCGGTAAATACTTGTTTCAAATGTATTAATAAAGGATGCGTATACTAACATGGATAAATTCAATAGATTTGAAAGGACAAAATAATAGCTCATAGTTTCTTTGTCTATAAGTATGCCTACAATATATAAGTCAGATTTTGAAGCTAAAAAGCCAGCTAAAGATAATCCGAAATAATAAATTGAATTTTTTAAAACTTTGATTCCATTTGTCAATGATATATTTAGTTTGAAATCATTACGGAAATAAATGAAATAAGTAACTGTTTTTAAAGTTTCTAGAATTAAAAGAGAAGCTATAAAACTGGTTGATGAAAATTTATCTGGGAAAAAATAGAGAAGACATAGAAAAGCAGTGTAAAATACTACTTCCAAAAGGAGTATGATTTTACTTTTTTTTCTAAATAATATTAAGCTATCAAAGATTGGAACTAATGACTTTAGCAATAAAAATGGAATAATAAAAAGTTTAATGTCTTTTTGAATAGGCATAAAGAGAAAGAGTATAATAAAAAATAGAAGCAAAAGGATTTTACTAGAGAATAAAGATGAAATGAATGGTCTATAATCTTTTGGATTGTTACTTATTTCTTTGGTATTGTAAAACTTTCCACCCCAATTTATAAATATGTATAGTAATCCTATTGCGCTTATAAAATATACATAGGTGTTTAATATTTCTAAATCCTTTGTTCTTAATAATAAATAATTTAAAAATAATCCAAAGAAGCTCAATAATAAATTTCTACTAACATTTGAAATTGCTAAAAAATTTCTTTCTATTATTTTGTTTTTTTTAAAAAACATTATACTCATTTTATATTTATTTATAACGATATTATACTTTCAAAATTTGATTCGATTTCTTAAATCCATTATTGGTTTTTCATAAAATATATAAAAAATAAATCCAATAAAATAGAATGATACTATTGATAAAAGTAGGAACAGAGCGTCTATTCTAGAAATAATTGACTTTCTTATTTCTGCATCCCAATTTTCAAGATTTAAATGTAAAATTATTCTTGCTACTAGGGTAAAAAATATCCAAAACAATAGTATTGTGTAAATTGCATTTTTATTTTTAAATAGCTTTGTAAAAACAATAATGCAAATAGGTAATAAAAGATAAAACCATTCCTCAATAGCTAGAGAATAAGTATGCGGTAAAAAATCAAAATTGGTCTCGGAGATATTTTGGGTGGAAAATATAAAGGAAAATGAAAAATCTTTTGGATAATAAATGTTTAAATAAGAGAGAATTAGACAGATGATTATTACTAAAAAAAACATTGGTAATGTTTTAAACCACCTCCTAATGTAAAAATGGAATGTATTCTTTAAATTAAGACCGCCTTTAACTTGTGTTTGTAACTTGTCTAAAATACCTGCAATTAAAAAGCCACTTAAAACAAAAAAGAAATCAAGAGCACTATGACTTAATATCCAAAAAATTCTAAGCTTAGGAAAGTAAGCATCTGTAAACATAAAGGAATGTTGTAGAAGTACTAAGATAAGGGCAGTAGTCCTTAATAAATCGAAACCTTCTATTCTTTTTTGAATTAACATATAATTTTATTTGGGATAATATTTCAAACTATAAAATCCAATTCCTTTATTTTCATCTGAAAGAAAAATAATTTCTGTATTGTTTATTAATAAAGGCTTTATTTTGTTGTTTTTATCAAAAGTAAGTTGTTTGTTTTTGTAAAATATTTGCTGATTTTTTATATCCAATTCTTTCCAATTATCCACTTTTAAATACACACTTTTTTTGTTTTCACCTTTTTCATTCCAATAGAAATAGGTCAATTGGTTGTCATTTACAGTGTAATCATATATTAAAATGGGTGTTTTTTCCGTCAAAAGAGGTTTGCTTTTTTCTAATGCTTCTTGTTTAAAAAAAATTCCTATAAGTAATATAAAAAAACTTACAGCAAAAGACTTAACTAAAGTAGATTTCTTAAAAAGGGATATTAGAAACAGTAAAGAAAAAATAACCAATAGAAAAAGTCTTAAAAATGAAAAAGGGAAATTTTTTTCAATAAAAAAAGATACAGAAAAATTATTTATTAAAAACAATATTGCTCCCAAAACTATTTTTTTTAAAACTGAAATTTCACTTAAAAGCAAGGTAATAAGTGGAAATACCAATATGATAAATGAATATGTACTTCCATAAGGTGAAAACAGAATGCTGGCTAAAATCCAAAAACTATATACATATAAATTGTTTTTACAGGCTCTTGTGATAAAATATCCAAGTGATATGAGTCCGAATTTGAATGCTAAAAGTAAAATGGAGAAATAACTTGCTGCATGAAAAACTGGTTTTGGGTTTTCAATTGTATCAAATACCAGCATTCGTTTTAAAAACATAAAAACGGATTGATAATTATCTACAAAAGCAGTTGCAATTTCTCCATTAGATGCTTTGGGTAAAACCGAAGTGACAAAGAATAACCATATATTAACTCCAGAAAACAATATAGAAAAACCTAAAAGTAAAATCCCAAATAAAGCTGTATAAAGAATAATTTTAAATTCTTTCTTGATTAAAAAAAACAAAACAAAAATGACAGGGAACACTTTTAATAAAATAGCAAGACTTAAATAGAATGCGGTTTTTTTTAGTTGTTTGTTTTCATAACTAATTAAGGTTTCTGTTAAGAGAAAAAACAATAAAAAATAAACTTGACCAAATAAAATGTTGTTCTTTATAGGTACAAAAAATAGCAGAGGAATTATAAATAAATATTTTAAGTTGATATTGTAAAACCTAATTAATCTTATGCAACTTATAATTAATAGAGCTGAAGAAAAAAGATTAAAAAGAATCTTAGCATTAGTAACAGAAAATAATGTTAATGGAGTAAACAATAAGGCTAAAAAAGGGGTGTTTGGTGCGTAACTGGCAAATATATTTTGATAACCCAAATCTGAAATTGCTTTATTAAATTCGTATGGAAAATAAATTGTTGAATTAAATTGACCTTCTGTTAAAAAGTGAGCACCAAAATAGTAATTGGCAAAATCATGTATAGGAAAATAGATTGCTTTAGCAATGTAAAAAAGACAAAGAAAAAGTAATGGAATTAAACTAAAATATTTTGCTATAACTGACTTCATACCTTTTTAAATAAACGGAAATTTGCAAGCTTAGTCTTTTGTAAAAAATAAGAAAAAGAAACGCGTAACACACCTAAACCATATATAACACTTCTTTTAAAATTGATAGAAGAAGCTTCTTTAAAATACTTTGCGGGACAGGATATTTCACCAATTTTTGCATTTATAAAACAACATTGTGCTAAAATTTCATTATCAAAGATAAAATCATCAGAATTGCTGTTAAAATCTATATTTTTTAAAACTTGTGCATTAAAACAGCGGTAACCAGTATGATATTCTGATAGTTTTTGATTCATTAAAATATTCTGAATCAACGTTAATATTCGATTAGAAACATATTTATACAAAGGCATTCCTCCTTTTAAAGCTCCTTTACTCAAAATTCTAGACCCTAAAACCACGTCATATAAATCATTAGCTACTAAGGAAACCATTGCAGGAATTAATTTAGGAGTGTATTGATAATCAGGATGTAACATTAGAATAATGTCAGCATTTAACGCTAAGGCTTTATTATAAGATGTTTTTTGGTTAGCACCATATCCTTTGTTTGTATCATGTTGAATAATATGTTGGATGCCAATTTTCTTTGCAACTTGAACTGTATCATCTTTGCTGAAATCATCTGTTAAAATAACTTCGTCAACAATATCAAAAGGGATTTCGTTATATGTTTGTTGCAGGGTTTTTGCTGCATTGTATGCCGGAAGAATAACAATTATTTTTTTTGAATTGAACATTATTGTAAATGATTTACTTCAACTAACGATGTTTCTCTCACGGAAGTTGAAACGGGTAATCCTTGAAAAGGAGCTACACTTTCAATATCATTTCTATCATATAATTCTCCTAAGAAAGGAAATTCTGGATATACATGAGTTGAAAAATTGGATAGTAAGTTTTGAACTTGTGAAAGAGGTAAGTTCCATTCTATACTTAATCTTTCGGCTGACGGTTCCATGAAAGAAATATATAGTAATTCAGTATAAGTATGTTGTTGTGTTTGTGAAAAGTCAACCCCATCATTAAGACCAAGTTTCATTACCCTATTGCTTTCACGATAAGAAATTAACCTACTTTGAAATTCGTTATAAGCTAAATAGCCATTAAAGTCAGCTTGTGGAGTATACATTTGCTGGATATTAGATTCATGACACCACATGCATTTAGCTGGTTTGCCAGCATTGGAATGTTCAGCATCAACACTATTTTTCCTTATTCCATTTTGATCAAAAATTCCAAAACGTAATTGTCCATTCGTCAGTAATTCAATAGTTTCATATTCATAAACAACACCTGTTATTGGGTTTATTTCTTGACAAAAAAACAATTGATTGAAACCATTTTGTTCTGAAAACTGAATAATTCTGTGTTCTAAAGAAACACCGGAATTATTTACATACCCTTTTTCGGGTAACAAATTATATTGATTTAAGATTTCATTCAAATTATTTGGTACATCTAAAATTTCATAATAATGTTCGGAAGAACCAAGAAGCAAAGTTACATATCTACCTAAATCAACAGCATTATTGTTTTTATATTCGTAAGTGTTTTTGATTTTTTCTGATAGAATTAATATTTTTTTTAAGGCATTATCATTAAAACCAATTTTTTTTAAATCCATGATAATCGTATTGTTATTAACAATAAACCCTGAATTTGATGTAGGTAAAACAGCTCCCAGATAAGACAAAGCCCATTTTAGACCAATTAATGATTTATCAATTGAGTCTTCTGAATACGCTTTATTCCATTTTAAATTTATTGAAGTATCGGTTTCAATTAAATCGGAATAGCTGTCATTAGTACATGATAGTAAAAAAAATGCAAATAATATATAGATTGTTTTTTTCATTAATTATTACCTATTTAAAATCATCAATCCACTAGCCAAAAAAGCTTTTGTTTTATGTTTTATAGCTTGTGTTATATTACTATTTCTCTTTTTATAAAATTCTACTTCGTTTACCACTTTTGAAACGGCATAATCATAAAATTTTCTCGAATACGTCCTTTTAAAATCAATATCTCTGTCCGTTGAGGTTTCCCAATCTGGAGCATTTGTTATTTTAGATTCAATTTCATTATATAGAGAAGTTCCCTTGATTGGATAGGCAATAGTAATTGTATAATGGGTGGGATTGGCTTCTTTTAAATAATGTATCGTTTCCATAATATCTTTTTCTGTTTCTCCAGGATAACCCAGCATAATAAAAGTACCTGTTTCAATTCCTAATTTATTGGTTTTTTGAATGGCTTCTTTAACCACATTTACATCTACACGTCTATCCATTAAATCTATTATCTTTTGGGAACCACTCTCAGCACCAATCCAAATTCGAAAACAGCCAATTTCTTTTAAAATAGCTAATATTTCATCATTTAATCGTTCGGCTCTAGTGATACATTCAAAAGGTATTAAGGCCTCTTGTTTTACTACTTCTTCTTTAAAATTAAGCAACCATTTATGACTCACCGTAAAAACATCATCTACAAACCAAATAGCATCAGGATGATATTTTTCTTTTAGCATTTTCATTTCTGCAGCAACTTGTTCAGCTGGTCGCCTTCTATAACTTTGTCCATAAACAGCGGTGCTACACCATTTACAAGTATAAGGACAACCTCTTTGTGTGGAAATCGTCATCGAACTTTGACCGTGATTTTTTTTCCAAGTATCCAAATAGATTTGCATATTTATGGCTTCTCTATTGGGCAAGGGTAATTCGTCTAATTCTTTAAATTTTTTTCTACTTGGAGTTTGTATAACACTATTATTTTCTAAAAATGCAATTCCGTTAATTGTTGAGAACTCTTTATTTTGAAGTACAGCATCACATAACTCATGAGTCGTTTCTTCTCCTTCACCAATCACCAAAAAATCGGCACCGGATTTTAAATAATTTTCTATATTGTAAGAAACATCAGGACCACCAAGAATTATTTTGGGAAAACCAAAGGAAGTTGTTTTTACGATCTTAATAAGTTTAATAACTTCTATTTTAGTCATTAAATTAGTATAAATACAAATAATTTTAGGTTGCTCATTTAATATATATTGTAGCTGTTCGTCTTGGGAAGTGAAAGTAGTATCAAAAACTAAATTGTCTAATTTTTTACTTTTTAAATAAGCAGACACATACAGTAAGCCTAATGGAGGATAAGGCTTCATTATCTTCTGTTCCTTAGGATCATCCGATAAATAATAGGCATGTGTGAATAAAATACTCATTTTTTTTGTAAAATTATAATGTAATGATCGGCATATTTGGAAAGGAACGAAAAATTTCGAATCTGCATTTCCAAAAGATTTAAAAATTGTAAAAATCTTTTTTTGTTTTTAAAAAAAGGTTCTAAATAGGAAGGTGGAATAAAAAGACCAATGGGTTTATATTCTATACAATCAAAACTTCCTCTCGTTAAATGTACAATTTCTTTTGGATTATAGTAATAGGTAGGTACTTTTTCTCCATCAACATTTGCAAACGCTATCTTTTTTTTTCTTCGGAACGCGTTGCTCCATTTGCCTTTAATTAAAAAATAGAATTGTTCCCAAATTGTATTTTTAGGCATTAGTACTAAAGCCATTTTGCCTTTCTCTTTAAAAAAAATGGGCGCTGTTTCAAAAAATAAAGACAATTCTTCTGGTGATAAACAGTTTAAACCTCCAAAATTAGAAAACAATAAATCATATTTTTTTTCTTGGTGAAATGAAGAAAGATTGGTTATATCTAGAGTTGAAAAAGTAAGATTTTGATATTGATTTTTTGCTTTACCAATGGCAATCATTTTTTCAGAAACATCTGTTGCTAAAACCTCCAAATTTTGTGAAGCAAACCAAAGCGCATCTTCACCTGTACCGCAATTAATTTCAAAGATATTTTTTACTGAAAGCAAATGGGATGACATACTTTTATAGACTGCTTTACGTTGTAATTTTCCAATCAAAGTATGGGTAAATGATTGATCATAAGTTGCAGCAGCAATGTCAAAACTAGCTTTCATTTTCTAATGTTTTGAGTTTTATTTTATCCCAAAAAGCACTAGGAATATAGTAACCTAATTTTAAAATTCCTTTTAATTTTAAAGCAGTCGGTTTCGAATTAAATAGGTTTTTTAAATAATCAAATCCCTGACTTTTTCTATATTCTTTATGAACAAACCGTTGTAGTTTTCGATAATAATTAGAAGAATACGTTCCTTGAAACATTAAGTCTAAATCATCAGAATCTTTCCAATTGGCTTTTAATTTTAAATCATCTTTTACTTTATCATAAAATTTAGTTCCAGGCAAAGGATAAGATACTGAAATGCCAATATTATCAGGTAAGAGTTCCTTCACCATCTGTATGGTTTTTTGAATGTCTTCTTGATTTTCAGTTAAATATCCAAATTGCAAAAAGAAAGCTACTTTAATGTTTTTCTGCTTTAATAAACGAGTAGCTTCATAAATTTCAGACACTTTAGTACCTTTATCCATAGCGTCTAGAATTTTCTGAGAGGCACTTTCTGCGCCTACCCAAACCTCTTCGAGTCCTGATGTAGCTAAAGCCTCAATAGTGTCTTCTTTTAATAATAAATCCACTCTACTTTGAATAAAATAAGTTATTTGAAGGTTTCTTTTTTGTAGTTCCTTATTAAATTCTTGAACCCAATTGGGTTTTAAGCCAAAAATGTCATCACACATCCAAAATCGTTTTACTCCAAAATTTTCTTGTAAATAGGCAATTTCTTGAACGATATATTCTGGAGAATGTGCATTATAACGATTGCCATAAATGGGTTTAGCACACCAATTGCATTTGTAAGGACAACCTCTAGTGGTGGCAATGTTTAAAGTAAATTCTTGTTTACTTTGATTCCAAATCTCTTTGTACGAATTTATATCAATTAAATCCCAAGCAGGTAATGGTAATTGATCTAAATCTAGTAAAACAGATCGAGTAGGATTTACTTGAATTTGATTTTCATTCTTAAATGCAATTCCTTTTATGTTTTCAATGGAACTTCTATTTTCAATGGAATGGATTAACTCTTCTAATGTAATTTCTCCTTCGCCTTGAATAATATAGTCTGCCCCTTTTTTTAAATAGGCTTCATAATGATCTGTTGCATCTGAGCTAGACACAATAACGATACAGTTGTTTTGTTTACCAATGTGAATCATCTCAAAACAGGCAACTCTCATATTAGTCAAACACATTTTGGTTAAATAATTGAAACCATCATCATAAATAACTAAATAATCATAGGTATTCTGATTAAAAACAGTTTGGATTTCTTTAGGAGAATCTAATAAATTGGTATCGAAAAGACTAACTTCATGTCCTTTATTCCTCATTAAAGATGCAGCATATAGCGTTCCTAGTGGAGGAAAGGGTGTTTTGTTTTTCCACTGTTTTGGATCTAATTTATAGTAGTAAGAATGAGAAAAAAGAATGTTAGACATGTTCTTTAGGAATATCTATTTGGAAATTTTCTTTTATAAAATCGTATTTTGTATTTAATGCATCAATGACTTTTTTTTGAAAATTAGAAGGATGATGTTTTGATACCTTTTTAGAAGACTTGAAAGCTAGAGCAAAATCTTCTGGTTTCATCTTTTTTCTAAATTTTAATTTCCAAAAACAAAGGGTTAAATGAAAAGCCATTTTTTCTAGAATATTACCTAGAAATCCATTGTAAATTTTTTCCGATAATTTAATAAAATTATTTTTATATATCGGTTGAATAGCTCTTATATTCGTCTTTTTATTTGGAATAAATTCTTTATACCATTCATTTTTTTTGAAAAAAGCTTCAAAAATTTCATTACCATATAAAGGAA
>NZ_LR733598.1 GCF_902506265.1 Flavobacterium sp. 9AF
ATCGAAAATTATTTGCCGTTGATAAAAATAAGAAATTATTTTTTTTAAAAGTAGTAAAATGTTAAAATTTTTCAATTTTTTAATATGAATTGATAAGAAAATAACTGTTATAATCGACAGGATTTAATTTTAAATTTTATTGTTAGATGTTGTTTTTTAGTTAGTTAGTATCTTTTTTGTTAGTTTGTATTTTAGATGAGAGGTAGTATTTGAATGAATAACTTTTTCAATTTTTAAATCAAATTTATCTATGTGAATCCCTTCAAAATGTCGGATGCCCTTTCCTAAAAAAAAACAGGAGCGATGTGTGTGAAAAATTCGTCGATTAATCCAGCATTAAGAAATTGTTGGATTGTATTAGCTCCTCCTTGAATTCTTATATCTTTACCTTTTGCTGCCTTTTTGGCTTTAGTTAAAACGCTTTCTATGTCTTAATTTATAAAATAAAAAGTCGTAGTTCCTTCTTGAATCCAAGGCTCTCGTTCTTCGTGTGTTAAAACATATACATCCGCTTTATATAAATCGTTTGGCCAATGCTTTTCACCTCCTTCAAACATACGTTTTCCCATTATGAAAGCACCGGTACTTTCTATAGTTTCTCTAATAAGTGTTCCATCAGCACTATCTTCTTTACCACTTTCAAAACCCAAATATTCCCAAAATGCTTTTTGATTAAACATCCAAGAATGAATTTGTTCGGAAACTCCTCCCATTGGATTTTCTGGACTTCTATTGTTATCGGCAAAAAAAACATCGAGTGAAATTCCACTGTCAAATATTATTTTGCCCATGTTTTGTAATCTTTTTTTAAATAAAAATTTTAATTATTGTTTGTTATTCTTTTGGCTCCCATAATTCAATTTTATTTCCTTCAGGATCTAAAATATGAACAAATTTGCCATAGTCATAAGTTTCAATAGCATCTAGAATAGTTACTCCTTCTTTTTTTAACTCATCTACTAATTTCTCTAGGTTTTCAACTCTGTAGTTAATCATGAAATCCTTAGATGAAGGTTCAAAATAGTTTGTTTTTTCTTCAAAAGGGCTCCATTGTGTGACTCCTGTTTTTGAAGGTTCGTTTGCATCTCTCCATTCAAAAGTGGTTCCGTAAGGTGTAGTGTTTAATCCTAAATAATCTTTGTACCAATCTCTTGTTTTTTGAGGATCTTTACATTTAAAAAAGATGCCACCTATTCCTGTTACTTTTTTCATGATTAAAATATTTTTATGAATTATTTTTACGTTTTAAAATAATAGCACTTACTAATGTAACTAATAATCCAACAGGTAAAATTTCTGTATAAGTAATTAATGCATTTATGAGAGGGTTTTTATACATTTTTGAAAACTCAATCATTTCTTTTGTTTTTGCTTCAATCTCTATTGCGCTTGCACCTTCTTGTTTTAAATTATTTATCATATGCTCAGAATATTTTTCGGCAAAATCAGGTATGAAGTAAAAATAATTTATTAACCAAGAAACAACATATATTGTGGAAGCAATGAGAACTATAATACTACCAATTTTAAAAGCTTTTCCAAAATTGATTGTTCCCTGATTGAATTTGTCTCTGTAATTTTTTATGCCTACAAAAACTAAAGAAAAAGCTATAAGCATTGAAGAATACCCAATAAGCATTCCTTTTTCAAAGTCAAATGTACAATTGCTAGTAATAATTAGCATAGGAATAGAAACTACAATTCCTGCAATTAGTCCGAAGATGATACTATTTTTTTTCATTTCTTAAATAATTTATTTCTGCAAATGTGAAAAATACCTCTTTTTTTTTACTCATACTTTAGTATAATTTTGTCTTTTTAATACTAAAGTACTATTGCTTTAAGCAATAATTTGCAGTCGTTTTGCTTTCTCAATTGCTTGAGTGCGTCTTCTAACATCTAGTTTTTCAAAGATATTTTGATTGTGAGTTTTAACAGTACTTAAAGAAACAAAAATGATATCGGCAATCTCTTGATTACTGTTTCCTTTTGCCATTAAATTTAATATTTCCAATTCTCTTGTACTTAATTCAAATTTATTAATTAAGGATTCATTTAATTGAAATGATTCTTTTTTTTCAATAAAAATTTCTTTCTCTACAATAATGGTTTTTGTTTTTGGTTTTGAAAGTTTTAAAGCAAGCCAAATGCCAAGAGATGTGAATATAAAAGCTATTGTGCCAATGTATATTTCTAAGGAATGATCAAAGAGGATATAACGAAGTTCTAACCATTTTAGAAAAAAAAGCAAAATAGCCAAACTAATGCCATAGATAATAACGGTTTTATATGTTCTAAACCAATTTATAATAAAAGACAGCATACTTAGAATTGACTTTAAAAATCTTTAATAGGTTAAATATAAGAAAATTATATTTTTTAAAACATCATCCTAAGGCTTGTTTTAAATCTGCGATTAAGTCGTCAACATATTCAATGCCTATCGATAGGCGAATTAAATTTTCAGGACTTATTGGATGAGAACCTTCAACACTACGTCTATGTTCTACTAAACTTTCTACTCCACCTAAAGAAGTTGCATGTTTAAAAATTTGCAATTGTTGTGTAAAATGTAACGCGTTTTCTTGGTTTCCTTTCACTAAAATAGACACAATTGTTCCATAACCATTATGCATTTGTTTTTTAGCAATTTCATGATTTTCATGAGTAGGTAAGCCAGGGAAATAGACTTTTTCTACGTTTTGATGAGAATTTAGATAATTAGCTATTACAATAGCATTATCACATTGTGCTTTAAGACGCAAGGGGAAAGTAGCTAAACTTCTATTTAATAACCAACAATCAAAAGGGGAAGGAACTGCACCTGCCATTTTTTGATAGGTTCTTATACTTAGACTTGTTTCGTCTTCTCTATTAGTTAGAATAACTCCTCCTAAAATATCGGAATGACCACTGAAAAATTTGGTTGAAGAATACATGACATAATCAATGCCAATATTTATGGTTTTTTGTAAAAGAGGAGTGGCAAATGTATTGTCGCAAACAGTATTGATGTTGCCTTTTTTTGCAATAGCGACAACAGCTTCTAAATCGGTAATTTTTAGCTGTGGATTTGAAGGAGTTTCAATCCAAATTAGTTTCGTATTGTTTTTAATAGCATTTTCAATATTTGAATTCCTAGTCATATCTATCATTTCTGCAGTAACATTCCATCTAATAAAAAAATTATCTAACAATTGTCTTGTGCCATGATAGCAATCATCTGGAATGATAATATGGCAATTGGGTTCTAATAAAGTATCAAATAAAGCATTTATGGCAGCCATGCCTGAGGAAAAACTTATGGCCGTTTTCGCGTTTTCTATACTAGCAATTTTTTGTTCTACAGCACTTCTATTAGGGTTTTCTGCACGGGTGTAAATATATTCACCTGTTGTACCATCTTCATTCCTTTCAAATGTTGTAGAAAGATGTATAGGTTGTATAATATCTTTATTTTTTCCTTTTACTTCACCTGCGTGAACGGCTAATGTTTGAATGTGCTGTTTCATGATTATTAAAAAAGACTAGTAATTTTTATGTAATAATTAAAAAAGAGTAATCATGATGATTACTCTTTTTTAGCTAAAGCTTCTTTTTTTATGTCATAAATGTGCTTTCTTAAAACTCTTCCATATTTTGAAGCTTCTACTTGACGACTCATGTGTTTAGCAATAGTGTCTAAATAAATTACATTTATATTTGAAATTTCTGTTAGGGCTAAATAGGGAGCAATCTCGTAATCACCATGAGTGGCAGCAAAATTAGCTGTATATCTGTATTTTCTCTTAAGTAATCTTTCATACGCTAATTCTATACTGTCTGCTCTTTCTTGATTGAAATTTGCGGAATTTTGGATTCTTTTTTCAATGATAGCTAAATTTTCATCATTAAATTTCGATTTAATGCTATTGAATTCATCTAACAGTTCTTGGTTTTTTGATCCGGTTATTTTAGCTCCAGCATAAAATTCTTTCAAAGATGTTTCAATATGCATATTACCAGGTTCAGCAAAAAAAGTCAAATCGTTATCAATAGATGTGGTTTGTCCTCTATCTAGAAAAAGATACATTATTTCAGGTTTTTCTAAAGGAATTGTGGTTTCAAAGTGAGAATCACCTTTAATGACAATACTATCTAGAGTAATGAGTGTTGTGTCTTCAATCTTTTTTATGTACAATTTTCCTTGGCTTAATCCTTTTATATTTCCGGTTAAATGTAGATTTCCTTCAGGAGTTTCATTTTTATTACAAGCCAATACGGTAAATAAGACTATCCCAAAAAGCAATATTTTTTTCATTTATTATTTATTTAAATCTTTTTTGGCAAAGATGATATAAAATGAATAAACTTCAAAAAAAAATCCTCAAAATAGAAAACTACTTTGAGGATTACTTTTTGTTTTATTAAAATTAGCCTTTTAACCAAGCTTCTCGAATAGCTTTTTTACTGTTATCTGTTGACTGATACCCTTCTTGTTGTTCCTTAGGCATTACAATAGTGCCTTTTATTTCTTGTTCATTACCATCTCTTTTTATTTTTATAGTTATGGGTTCACCATCTTTCCAGCCCATACTTCCAATTACTAAATCATAAATATTGTCTAAGTTATATTTTGTTCCGTTTACAGCCAAAATTCTATCACCACCTTTTAAACCTAAATTAGTCATGAAAGCATTTAATTCGATACTTGGAATAATTATAATTTCTTTAGTAGATTGATCTACGGTAATGTATGGTATTTGTCCTCCTTTTAAAAAGGGATTACCATCAACTTCAATTTTTGCAGGAGTAACTCCCATTTTAGCAAAATATTCCTCATATGGAATTGGGGTTTCACCAGCTACATATTTGTTTAAGAATTCACCTACAGCTGGATAGGTGAATTTAGTGATTGTTCCAAATAATTCTTCATCTTTAAATGCTTTTTTAGTACCAAATTCATTTGATAAATCTTGCATTAAATTTAAAATACCTTTTTGACCGTTGCTGTTTTCTCTAATTAAGATGTCAACACACATAGCAATTAATGCCCCTTTCTGATATACATTAATATATTGATCTTTATAAGGATCTTTTAAAACGTTTTTACTCATTTTAGTAAAACTCATTTTATCATTCATGCGTTTTGATTGCTGAATTTTATCTGCCATTCTTTCATAAAATTCCGTTTCATCGATTAATCCTTGATTAATTTGAAATAGATTTGCAAAATATTCTGTAACTCCTTCATACATCCATAAATGTTCAGACATTTGAGGGTTATTAAAGTCAAAATATTGGATTTCGTTAGAATGTACTGTTAATGGTGTTACGATATGGAAGAATTCATGTGAAACGATGTCTTTCAATTGTTCTCTTAACTGTTCTAATTCCATTCTTTCTGGCATTACAACTGTAGTTGAAGTAGGGTGTTCTAAAGCGCCAAATCCTTTAGCATCATTTTCCATAGTGGAAAGATATAATAGAATAGCATATTTTTTTGTAGCATTAAATTTCCCTAAGAATTTCTTTTGCGCAGACATCATTGTTTCCATGTAAGGAGTAATATCTTTTGCTGTATATCTTCCTGTAGGCGAATATACACTAATGATAATTTCCATATCATCTACCATAAAAGTGGTGAAGTCTGGTTTAGAATACATTAATGGCATTTCTACTAAAGTAGCATACTTTGAACTGTGAAATACATCTTTAGTGTTAGAATTGTCTAAATCAACCATTGCTGAAACGCCAAGTAAATTTTCCGGATGTGTGATAGTTAAAATGTAAGGTGTTTCCGTTTTGCCTTCAAAATAACCAACAAAGCCATGTGTGTTTAACATGAAATTTTCACCAGCAATGATATTTGTTCCCGCTGGAGAAAAAACGTCTTCTGTTTGTCCATATGCACCACCACCTTCAGTGTCAAAAGAGTCATTCACTAGGTAGGTTACTTTAGCTAATTTATTAGCCTCTTCAATTTTATATGAATTTTTATCCAATTTTGTTACTCTTAGACCATTTCCTGATGCGTCTAGAGCTTTGAAATCTTCAATAAATCTACCATAATCATCTTCGGAATAGGTTCCTGGAACGGTTTTAGGTATGAAAAAAGTAGTAGTTTGAGATGTAAAAGTTGGAGCGTCGATGGTTACTTTAACTTTATCTTCTTTTACATTTACTAAATCGATTGCTACATTTACTTCTTCTTTTTTTGAATTGGTTGTCCCTGTTTTACAACTCCAAATAAAACTTGCAATGGCAAGGGTAAAAATTATTTTTTTCATTTAAATCGTTATTGATATTTTAATTGGACGTCAAAACTATAAAAAAGTTACATTTTTATAGCGCTTTTATAAAATTAAGAATACTAAAAACTAATTCAGGAACAATAGGTAAATCTGGATTATTATATGTACTTAAATTTTCCATTCGATCGGCTGATGCATTTTTTAATACATGATTCATGTTGTCTATAATTACTAATTTTGCTGTTGGTGTAGCTACTTTTAATAATTTAGCTTCTTTTTGACTTACTTGTATATCATTTGTGCCATTAATAATTAAAATGGGAACTTTTAAATTTTTAATTTCTTCTTGTGGATTGTATTTTATCCAAGAAATCATATAAGGTTGTATGCTTTCTCTAAATAATGTTGCTAAGAGTGGATTTTTTATTTCAATAACTTCTCCTTTTTTAAGGCTAGTAAAATTTTCTTTTACTTCAGAAACTAGCATTGGCGTTTGCTTTTCAATTTGTTCAATAATCAATTCATCTGCTGGTCTTCCTGCTCCTGCGATTGAGATAAAAGCATCTGCATTATTTTTTGCAGCAATCATTCCAATCAAAGAGCCTTCACTATGACCTGCAATAATTATTTTAGAATATTTTTTTTGAAGTTTGAAATAGGAAATAATGTCTTTTACATCTTTTATTCCATCTTCAAAGTTCAAATCCTTCTCATTAAAAGTGTTGTTTTTAATTAAACTAAAAAGCCTTTTATCATAACTAAAAACGGAATTGTTTGCATTAGTAATTCCTTCAGCTAATAATTTTAAAGAATTTGTTTGCATTTGTTGCTGATTTCCATTTCTGTCTGTTGGACCTGAACCTGCAATTAAAATGATTAAATTAGGTTTTTTAGCGTTTTTTTCAGTACTAAACAAAGTCCCTTTAATTAGAGAGTTGATTTCTATATCTTGCGTTTTTATTTGACAAATTGAAAATAATGGTATAAAAAATAGTATCAATAAATGTTTCATAATAGTTCTTTAATGAATAATTTATTTGACGTAAAAACATTGAGTATGTTACATTTTATAAATAAAAAAGCTCTTCATTTTGGAAGAGCTTCACATTTTAATCAAATTTATTTTTAAAGTAGTATTTACTATCTAAATCATCATCTTCAAGAGGATCAAACTTTAAAGGTTTTGGTTTTGGTTTACTTGCCACAGCTTTCTTTTTCCAAACTTCAAAATTATCTTTCGATAATTTTTTTCTCATTAATTCTGTAACTTCATTTTCTGAAATTCCAAATTCTTCTTTTAAGACTTCAAAAGGTCTTTTTTCCTCTTGAGCCATAGTAACAACTCTTTCTAATGTTTCGTTGTCAAATTCTGAAATCTTTCTTTTTTTCATCAGATGAAAAATTAATCTGTAAATTTATTAATGTTATGTAGTTCAATATTACTAAAAAAAAACACTAAAAAAAATATATTCTTTCATTTTTTAAAATTTCTTAATTTTATGAAGTGTTTCCTGTTTTTTATTAAAAAATCATTAGATAATAGTTCTAAATGTTAAATTTATTCTGGGATTTTTAGGGCTAGATGCTTTGGGTAATTGATGTTTATAATAAGGTTGGCTCCCTTCTTTCATAAGTAAAAGGCTACCATGATTGAGTAAGATATTTTGTTTTATTTCCTTTTTAGTATTGTGTTTTAATTGAAACACTCTTTCTTGGCCTAAACTTATGGATGCAATTATTGGATCTCTACCTAATTCTTTTTCATTATCTGAATGCCAACCATTACTGTCGTTTTCATTTCTGTATAAATTTAGAAGTACGGTGGTAAAATTCAATTTTGTGAGCTCTTCGATTTCATTTTTTAAAAACATTAAAGTAGCGTTCCATGGATGAGGTTGCATCACGATATTGGAATAGGAATAAGGTTTGCCTTCATTACCATATAAAGCCGTAAGACGCGGTTGAAGATGCGTTTTGCCATAAATTGTTATTGTGTCTTGTTTCCAAGGTATTTCATTCAACAATTTTTCAAAGAGAAGATTCGCTTTTTCTATTTTAAGAAAATTGGGATAATATTCAAAGGTAGCATCGGGTAAATCTAAGGTTATTTTTTCGTTTGGGAATAAATCTAACATACTCTAAAATAATAATAGTTGTCTTTTACACATATAATATATAAGGAATGTATGAATATGCCCAATATATTAATACTAACTGTAAAGGTAGTCTCAGTAATCTTAGCCATTTAGGCAATCCTAAGGCAGCATTTTCATTTTGATACATATAATAGTTTGCTGGAAAGACAGCAATTAATAGTAGGATAATTCCCCATGCAGCAAATATACTTGTAGGTTCTATACAAATCAATATTCCTAGGATGATTTCAGCTAATCCGCTCAGTTGATTTAATAATTTTGGGTTTTTAAAAAAAGGAGGAATGATTTTAACATATAAACGAGGTTGTCTGAAATGATTCAAACCTGCTAAAATATAAAGTAATCCCATCATGTATTGATGCCAAGGTAAGTGCATAAGGATGTGTATTTCCTTCGAAAGTACCAAAAAGAAAGGAAACGAACTATTTTTTCTTAAAATTTATATTCATTATGACAATAGCAGCAATAATTAAAATAATTCCAAACCATTGAAATAGTACAACTTTTTCATTTAGTAAAAAAAATGCCATTGATACAGAAACAGGTAATTCGAGTGATGAAACAATGCTACCTAGACCTAAACCTGTTTTTGGAAAACCGCTATTCATTAATACAGGAGGAATTATCGTTCCAAAAAGCGCTAATAAAATGCCATATTTACCAAAAATAGCTAAATTAAAAGCATCGGTTTGTGTGTAAAGAGCGAAAAATAAAACGATAATTGCACCTCCAAAAAGCATATATAAACTTCTTTGAGCAGAAGAAATTTCGGTAGCTACTTTATTAGCTGTAAACATAGTAGTGGTAAATGAAGCAGCAGCTAGCATTCCCCATATAAATCCAGTCCAATTGAAGGAAACTTTGCTAAAAAGTAAATTGGTTGCAAGAATAGTTCCTGTTAAAACTACTAAAACTGCGATTAATTTTTGTTTTGAAGGTGTTTTCTTATCTAAAACCCATTCTACTAATACACCCATCCAAACCGTTTGCATAAGTAAAACAATAGCTATAGATACATTTATATATTTGACACATAGGTAATAGAAAATACTTGTTGTACCTAGAGATGTACCCGCTAAAAGTAAATTAAAAATGTTTTTTGGAGTTGCTTTTACTATAGGGCTTTTTGCTTTTGTTTTTTGATATAAATTAATCAAAAGCATACCTAAAATTCCATAAATAAATTGTGCAGCTATAACTTCAGCAGTCGTAAATTTTTCTGAACTTTGATAGGCTAATTTTACAATTGTAGCTAGCATACCATAACTCGTTGCACCTAAGCCAACTAATACTACTCCTTTAATTATTTCATTCTTTGACATATACTCTTTTTTTAAGGGGCGCAAATATAAGCAAAGAATTGATTTTTTGATAATAAATTAAAATAATCCTTTTATGGAAAGATTTTGAATGCCAATGGTTTTAGGGTCAAAGTGTAATCTTTTTTCTAGGATGCTTGCATACACACTTCTAAAGTCGGTTTCAAATTTTAAATCCCCATAATCTAAATCAGTAAGATTCGGATTTGTTCCTATAATTTTTCCTTGGTTGTTTCCTCCAATTATAAACATAGGTGCTGCTGTACCATGATCAGTACCATTTCCATTATCTTTTACTCTTCTTCCAAATTCTGAAAAAATAACAATTGAAATGTAAGGAAGTAAATTTGCTTGTTTTAAATCGGAATATAAGGAGTAAACAGCATCATTTAATTCTGATAATTTATTTTGATGTAATGCTAATTGATTGTCATGTGTGTCAAAACTGCCTAATGAGGTATAATAAATTTTTGAGTTTAAATTCCCTTTAATTAGTTTAGCAATCCATTCTAGGTTTTTACCTAAATTAGTTTTGGGATAATTTGTTTCCGTTTTACTTTTTGCTAATGCTTTTTGGATTTCATCTGCTCCTTCCATAACAGAATTAGCAATCTTTCTGACAAAATCAAGCTGGGGATTATCCGATAATTGTTGGTTGTTTTCTGAATTATTTTTACCTCTAAAACGACTAGGGTCTTTAATCGTTATGGTATTGGGTTCGATTCCTTTTAAGGCCAAATTATCTATTGTGTCTAAATTTATTCCTCCTGTAGGATGATGTTCTAGATAATGAGAGTCAAGATAACGCCCTAACCATCCCTTGTCATTATATTCATTTGAACTAGTTGCTGTTTGCCAAATTTCTTGACTTCTAAAATGAGAGCGATTAGGTTCTGGATAACCCACATTTTGAATTATAGATAATTCACCTGCGTCCTGTATTTTTGCAAAATTATTTAAGGCAGGATGAAAACCCATGCCATTATTTTTACCTAGGATTAAATCTTTAGCGATACTAATATTTGGACGTAAATTATAGTATAGTGGATTGTCAAAAGGGATGAATGTGTTTAACCCATCATTGCCGCCATTTAATTGAATAAAAATAACACTATTTTCATATAAAGAGAATTCATTCTGATTTGCAAACGCATGAAGAAAACTAGGAATTATTAATGTTCCACTTGTGAATGTACCTGTTAGTTTAAAGAATTTTCTACGATTCATGATTTGATAAATTAGATAATTTGAAATTCAGGTAATTTGGTTATATAATTGAATAATCGCAAAACTGCAGCTGTAGCATTTTCGCTTTTAGGATTAAAATCGTATTTTAAAATGGATTCCATGTCTTTTTGAATACTTTCTTCTACATTAAACAATAGTCTATCCGTTAATTCTTTTATAATGGTAAGATTATTTCCGTTTGAATTAAAATTGATTTTGGGTTCGGTTAATTTTTCTTGTGTTTCTTTTTTTCTTCTGCCTAAAATGGCATTTCCATTGGTTAAGAAATCACTAGCATTATTTCTTTGTAAATAAATTTGTGAAGTAAGCCAATGATTGCCACCTGTCCAACCTTTTACATTGGGTTGGTTGAATAAATCCATTCCTTGTTGTTTTAAAAATTGAAGGAGTAAATCATTTTTTGTGTTTTTAATTTGTAATTCTTCTAAAAGTTGCAGTGAAAAGACCAATGGGTCTTTTATTTTGCATCCGCTAATGTTTTTAGAGTATTCTTCAATGAAAATTTTTAATAGTAGTGGCTTGATTTCAAAGTTAACGGATTTAAAATAATCCCCATAATATTGTATTATTTCCTTTGGTGGAGTATCATAAATAAACCATTTTAAAATTTTTTCAGTGATAAGATAGGAAGTGTTTTTTTGTTCAAAAATAATATCAATTAAATCTTCAACTTTAAATTTTCCAGTTTTTCCTAAATAAGTTATTGTATCATTATCCTCCAAACGTGGTCTATATATTGCTTTTTCATTGCCTAAATGTAAACCGGCTAAGGCTTTAGCCCCATTTTTGACGTCTTCTTCAGTGTAATTATCAATACCAAGAGTAAAAAGTTCTAATAATTCTCGGCTTAAATTTTCATTGAGTTTGCCTTTTTTATTATCAACATTGTCCAAATAGCGAACCATGGCATTTGTTTGAATAATTTTCTTAGTAATGTCTTTAAAATTTCCAAAGGCATTTTCTCTGAGAATCATATTGTGTTGATATACCCAATACGTCACTTTTACTTTTTGTAGGGTTGAAACAAAATGATTATGCCAAAAACAAGTCATTTTTTCTCGTAATGGGAACTTTTCATTTTGCATTTTATGTAACCACCAATGTTGTAGTGCTATACTGTTTTTTATTTGATCTTTTAAAATCGCTTTTTTTTCCTCTTCATTCGCATTTTTAATATTTTCTCTTATTGATTTTAATTCTTCTATAGATTTTGGACTGTCTTTTAGAAAGTCTGGTAATGTGTTATCTGTTTTTGATGCAAAAGAGTATTCTAAAAAAGTAGCAATTCCTAGCTTTTCAATTTGCTGACTTTCTTTATTTGAAAAGCCTAGACGAAGTGACCAAAGACTATTTGTGTTCATATTTTAAAGAATTAACTATTATTTTAGACAAACATTAACACAAAAGGTTTAAAATTAATTTTAATATTACAACATTAATAGTTTATATATGAAGAATATACTTGTCCTGTTTGTTTTTATCTTAATAAATTGTACTAATGGGAATACTTCTCATAAGAAACTCCTTTCGAATGAAAGTGAAGAAAAAATAATGGACTATGCTTCTTTTCATCAACAAGCTAAAGCGTATATTGAAGCCAATAATTTTAATACTGATTATTACTATTTAATTGATTTAAGTCAACATTCAGGGAAAAATAGGTTTTTTATATATGATTTTAACAAGCAACAAATAGTAGATAAAAACTTAGTAACCCATGGAAGTTGTGATCAATTTGAGGATAACCCAAAAAAATGGGAAAAAGTAAAATTTGATGTAAGGAATAATAGTCATTGCTCTATGAATGGGAAATACAAAATAGGAAATAGAGATTATAGTTCTTGGGGAATTAAAGTAAAATATTGGATGCATGGTTTAGAAAAAAGTAATGCAACTGCTGTAGATAGAGTAGTGGTGTTACATTCATGGAATGCCGTCAAAAACGAAGAGATTTATCCTAAATATAGTCCGTTAAGTTGGGGTTGTCCTGCCGTTTCTAATTCCTTTATGGAAAAGCTCGATAAACAGCTTCAACAATCACAAAAGCCTGTTTTATTGTGGATTATATAAAAAAAACTTTTTTCATTTAATTTTTTCTTATATTTATTGTCCCAAAGCTGCTAAAATGTTTAACCAATTGAAAACGAATAAAAGTATCAAAGATGTACTTTTATTGCTTGATGATGCACATAAAATTCGCATTAATAACCTTCCTAAGAGTATCACACTTACTCATATCGCTTTAGAAATTAGTGAAGCGTTAAATAATAAATCTTTATTGGCTAAATCCTATAGTCAATTAGCTTTATATTATATGATTATTGGTGAAATGGTTCAGGCTGAAAATTTTGCAAAAACAGCTTTAAATTTTTTTGTTGAATTACAGGATGAAAAAGGAATAGCAGATGCCAAATACAGTTTGGCAAGTGTTTATTATAAAACCAATCTTTATCATTTAGGTTTAATAGCTTTTCTTGATGCCTTAAAAATTTATCAAAGGAAAAAGGATTATTATAATCAATCAAGAACTGAAAAAGCTTTAGGAACGCTTTATGGTTATATAGGAGATCAAAGTAAAGCCTTAAAATCCTATTACAGTGCTATTCGAAATGCTCGAAAAATTGATGATTTAAATTTAGAGTCTAATGTTTATAATAATTTATCAGGTATTTTAGCTAAAAATGGAAAACTAAAATTCGCTATGGCATTTATCGATACAGCTATAGAGAAAAAAAAGATGACAAACGACATTAGAGGGTTGGCTTATGCATTGTATGGTAAAGGGAAAGTATATTTTTATTTGAACGAATTTAAGAAGGCTGAAGAATATTATTTGCAAGCTCTGAAAATTCATGACGAGATGAATGAAAATACGGGTAAAGCGATGACCTATACAAAGCTTGGTGAATTATATTATACAAAGAAGAGTTTTGATAAAGCACTTGAAATTGCTTTTATAGGTTTAGAGATAGCTAATAAACTAAAATTAGCGATGTCAACTATTAAATTAAAAAAACTAATTTATCTGATTTTTAAAGCAAAGAAAGAACATGAATTAGCTTTAGATTATTTTGAACGCTATCAAAAAGAGAAAGAAAGTGTGATTAATGCACAAACTTTGAAAGTTATTGAGAATTACGAACTGATCTCAAAAATGGAACTTTTAAAAAATGAAGCAAAACTTCACAAGGAAAAGCAATTGTTATTAGAGAAAAAAAATCAAGACGAAGCTAGAGCGATAAAAATGCGACAAGATTTTTTATCAATTATGAGTCATGAAATTAGAACACCTTTAAATGCAATTACTTCTATTGTAGAGTTATTAAATGATGAAGTAAATGAAGAAGGGAAAGAGTTGTTAGGAAGTTTAAAATTTGCCTCTTCAAATCTAATAAAAATTGTAAATGATGTTCTCGATTTTACCAAATTAGACTCTAATAAAGCCAAATTAGAATTATCCTCAGTTTCTTTATACCCTTTGATTAAAAATATTGTGAGTGTATATGATAATCAAGCTAAAGAAAAAGGATTAATATTAAAATTAGATTATTCAATTTCGAAAACTGTTGTTTATAATTTAGACGAAACCAAACTTACACAAGTGCTCAATAATTTAATTAGTAATGCTATTAAGTTTACTGAAAAAGGAAGGGTTCAGATAAAAGTAAAAGAAGTAAAAAGAACTGAAAAAAAGGATACTATTTTATTTGAAGTAAAAGATT
This sequence comes from Flavobacterium sp. 9AF, assembly GCF_902506265.1. Classification (GTDB taxonomy): domain Bacteria; phylum Bacteroidota; class Bacteroidia; order Flavobacteriales; family Flavobacteriaceae; genus Flavobacterium. The sequence continues at coordinate 14,679 of NZ_LR733598.1, forward strand.
CTGGTGAGGGTATTTCTAAAGAAAATATGGAAGAAATTTTTGAAAGTTTCTCTCAAGTTAAACCTATTTTGACTAGAAATCAAGGTGGTACAGGATTAGGTTTAGCAATTGTAAAAAAAATAATCGAATTATATAAAAGTAAAATAAAAGTAAAAAGTAAATTAGGAAAAGGGACGACTTTTTATTTTAAATTGATGTCTTGTCCTGAAATAGCGATACACAAATTTCATCGTTATGGAAACACCTCAAGAAATTAGCTATGTAAAGCGTACTCAGAAAGACTATTCCATGTCTTTAAAACTTCAAATTGTTCAAGAAATA
>NZ_LR733594.1 GCF_902506265.1 Flavobacterium sp. 9AF
TTGTAAGACTAATCAAACAATAATTTAAAATTTGAGAATTGATTTCTAAATTGATTTTTTTCCTTTTTGTAGTTTCATAAAGCAAAATAATAATCACGTAAGAAATTAATACATAAGAAAATTGAAACAAATAAGATTTTGTAGTAAGTATTGTAATATATATAACAAAAGCAATAAATAAAAAGATGTAAGTGATGTTTCTTTTAACAATGTTCATTAAAATTTGTAAAGTATTATTTGATTAAAAATTACAAATCCAAATCAAACAATTTCTTTAATAATTCAATGTTTGGATTGATACTTTTTAGTTTTTCAAATTTTTCTAAAGGTGTAAATGCATAGCGCGTTTCTGATACTTCATTTACAATCACTTCAATAGTAATGTCATGATTATGCAATTTACCTCTTAAATAGCCAAGTAACTCAATGTGTCCACTTAAAAACTCTTCTTTGGTACTTTGATTAGGCAATTCTAGTGTAATAGTAGTTCCTTGTAATACAGGATCATTCATCTGCATATAGGTTGCCATTAGTCTTTTTCCTTGATCGGTTAAACGTTGGGCAAATTTATTCCAAACAAGTAACATATCGGTTTCAGTAAAGGCTTCTGTAGGCAATTCTTCATGGTGATGCTGATGTTGCGCTTGTTTGGCTTCTAATTCTTTTTTAGCACGAATACTCGATAAAGAAAATGCCGAAATTTTAGGACCATTATCGGTTGCTGGTTGCTGGTTGCTGGTTGTTGGTTGTTGGTTGTTGGTTGTTGGTTGCTGGTTGTTGGTTATTGGTTGTTGGTTGTTGGTTGCTAGTTGCTGGTTGTCGGTTGTTGGTTGTTGGTTGTTATTTTCTATAACTTGACTTTCGACTTTCGGCTTTTGACTTTCAACTTCTACTATCGAATAACTTCCGTTTCTAAAGTAAGTGGCAGGAATTATAAAGGATTTAGCTTTTTTTTTTCTCCATCAATAGTGATAGAGGCTAATTGCATAAGACATAGCTCAACAAGTAAACGTTGATTCTGACTGTTTTTGTATTTTAAATCGGTATCATTAGCTAATTCAATACCTTGTAATAAAAAGGATTGTGATGCTTTTTGTGCTTGTGTCGCATACAAACTTTGAGCTTGTTCACCTGCTTCTAAAAGAGCTAAAGTAGCAGGATTTTTGCATACCAATAAATCTCTGAAATGTGAAGCTAATCCTGCAACAAAATGATGACCGTCAAAACCTTTCGCTAAAATATCATTATAAGCTAAAAGTAGATCTGGAATTTTATTCTCTAAAATTAAATCGGTAATTTTAATATAATATTCAAAATCAAGTACGTTTAAGTTTTCTGTTACTGCTTGGCGCGTTAAATTGGTCCCACAATACGAAACTACACGGTCAAAAATAGACAAAGCATCACGCATCGCACCATCTGCTTTTTGTGCAATAATGTGCAAAGCATCGTCTTCAAACGTAACCCCTTGTTCTTTAGCAATTTCAGCTAAATGTTCTTTTGCATCATTAACCGTAATTCTTTTGAAATCAAATATTTGACAACGAGATAATATCGTAGGAATAATTTTATGCTTTTCTGTAGTCGCTAAAATAAAAATAGCATGTTTAGGGGGTTCTTCTAATGTTTTAAGAAAAGCATTGAAAGCAGCTTGAGACAACATGTGCACCTCATCAATGATATATACTTTATATTTACCTGTTTGTGGAGGAATACGCACTTGATCAATAATGCTACGAATATCATCTACACCATTATTAGAAGCCGCATCTAATTCAAATACATTAAATGAAAAATCCTCAAAAGGATCATCATAACCTTCTTGATTTATTTTTCGAGCTAAAATACGGGCACAAGTGGTTTTTCCGACACCTCTTGGACCTGTGAATAGCAAAGCTTGTGCAAGATGATTCGTTTCAATAGCATTTAACAATGTATTGGTAATAGCTTTTTGTCCTACAACATCTTTAAATGTTTGTGGACGATATTTTCGAGCTGATACTATAAATTGTTCCATTTCAATAATTGATTTACAAATATAGTGCACAAATTATGATTATTCAAAAGTAAATTTAATATATATTTGAAAAATAATTTGCCCAATCATGGAGTGTAAAAATTGCTTGAACCAGTTAGCTAATAATCAAAAGTTTTGTTCAGAATGTGGAGGAAAAGTAATCCTTGAAAGAATTACTTTTAAATCAATTTTTAATGAAATTCTTGATAAGTTTTTCAATATCGATAATAAATTTTACCAAACTTTTCTTACTTTATTAAAACAACCGCAAGAAGTCGTTGGTGGATATATTGATGGTAAAAGATCTAAATATTTTAATCCTATTTCCTATTTTGCCTTCAGTTTAACATTATCTGGAATTTATTTCTATTTAATGCAAAAAGGCTTCATCGATTATAATGTGGCAATGAATTCGATGCAAAATGCTTATGAAACTGAGATGCAAAAAGAAATAGCCACTAAAATAAACAAATTTGTATTAGAATATTCTAATGTAATCACCATTTTGTTTATCCCAATTTATGTTCTTTTTACTAAAATATTGTTTTCTAAGGCAAAGAGTTACAATTGGGCAGAGCATTTTATTGTCAATATTTATTTGTATTCTGAAGCTTCTATCATTACCACATTATTATTACTTTTATCTGTCATCAATACCAAAATATTAATGACAATGAGTATGTTGTCATTTTTACTTCAATTTATATACTTTGTTTATTCGCTTAAAAAAGTATTTGATCTAAGCTGGAAATCAATTATGGTACGAATAATTCTGTTTTTTGGTTTACTATTTCTTTTATTGATTTTTATTTTTATTTTAGGAATTGCGTTTGGATACTATCTAAAAAAGAATAACTTAATTTAATTAATTTATCACATTTCTAGTAAATACAAAAGTATTTCTTTGATTGTATTGTTGATTTTTTAGGTTAATTCATAATTACAATGTAGAGATTATTTTTTTACGATTTTATTATTTCCCATTTTTCAACTGAGAATCAGTGTCCACAAAATTTATCTATGGTTTTATGTTTATATGAAATATAAATGTTGGTAAAGGGTTAATTTTTCACAGAAGCTAATGGTACAACTTCATTATCCATTTTTTTTTGTAAACATTAAGTTTTATTTCAGATAGGTTTTGGGATTTTTGACAACCATTCAATAAAAAAATATTGAGATAATACAGCGATAGATTTTTTACATATATTATTATATGACATCAAGGGATTTATTATCAAGTATTTGATTTAAACGTTTCTAAATTTTAAAAGTAAAAGGCTAGAAGCAAAACATACATTCATTTATAAAGTTAATAATTGGTCTTTTATAATTATTTAAAAGCGATATATCGTAATTTAATTCACTTTAACTAAAAATTAATAGTCGTTATCCTTTTAGAACTATAAGTTTATGTACCTTTATGTGATGAAGTTTTTGAATAAATGATTTTATTAAAACTGAAACACTAACTAATGTTAACTACAAATAAAATCAAAACATTTGAACCATGATAAAGAATATAAGTGGCTTTCGATTTACTAAATATGAAGCTCCTTTCCAAACACCATTCGACAAACTATTCCCTATTTTTAAGGAATTGATTACGCATACTTCTGGTGATTTTGACGAAGCCATCGATTGGATGCGTCAACTTGATGAGGAATACCAATTAACTACTCCAGAATATACAATTGACGATTTCATTGAAGATTTAAAGAAAAAAGGTTACATCAGAGAAGAGGTGAAACCAGATGGTTCTGGTGGTATGACTATTACTGCAAAAACGGAAAGAGCCATACGGCAACATGCCTTGGAACAAATCTTCGGAAATTTGAATAAAGCCGGTTCAGGAAATCATAAAACCAAACAATCAGGAAAAGGGGATGAGCATACAGGAGATTTAAGAGCTTTTCAATTTGGAGATGCCGTAGAGCAAATCTCATTAACCGAAAGTCTTAAAAATGCTCAGGTAAATAATGGTATAGGCGAATTTAAATTAACCGAACAAGATTTAGTCGTAGAAGATACGCATCATAAGTCACAAATGAGTACGGTGTTAATGATCGATATTTCACATAGTATGATACTTTATGGTGAAGATCGCATTACTCCTGCTAAAAAAGTAGCAATGGCTTTGGCCGAACTTATCACAACGCGTTACCCAAAAGACACTTTAGATATTTTAGTTTTTGGTAATGATGCTTGGACCATTCAAATTAAAGATTTGCCCTATTTGCAAGTAGGACCTTATCATACCAATACGGTTGCAGGTCTGCAATTGGCTATGGATATTTTACGAAGAAAAAGGAATACCAACAAGCAAATTTTCATGATTACAGATGGCAAACCCAGTTGTGTAAGAGAAAAAAATGGCGAATACTACATGAATAGTAACGGTTTGGACCAATATATAGTAGATAAGTGTTACAATCAAGCAGCTCAAGCTCGAAAATTACACATTCCGATTACTACTTTTATGATTGCGAGAGATCCTTACTTGCAAAAATTTGTCAATTATTTTACAGAAGCCAACCAAGGAAAAGCATTTTATACAGGTTTAAAAGGATTAGGCGAAATGATTTTTGAAGATTATGAAACGAATAGAAAGAAGCGAATTCGTTGATATAGGAATTAGAAATTAGGGATTAGGAATTAGGAATTAGTTTATGGTTGTAATTACCAAGTTGTCAGTTCGAGCGCAGTCGAGAACATTTTAAATTAAATAGATGGATTTAGAAAATATAAAGCTTGATTTTTATGAAGGCTTTGAAGGAGAAGATGAAATACGATTGTATGCTAATTCAAAGGATGTATCATTTAAACCGAATAGGAAAACAAATTCATATGGAGATTTTATTCAAATTCAATTGAAACAAAATGAAAATGGAATTGTCTTTTTTAGTATTTGGGACGGTTATTTCTCACAAATAATAAGTGAATTGCTTTCCAATATTGAAAATGATGTTTTGCCTCAATTTATTGTTAATTATAACATAGTTGAAGGATGGGTTTGGAATAATGGACCAGAATTGATTGTAAAGGATGAAATGAATTGGTTTATAGAAAAAATACAAAGTACTATATTAAATAAAGAAGATAACTTTAAAAATAAATTTTGGAATATTGAAAGTATTATAAACTTACATTCATACTTGCAATTTGTAAGAGAAAATGATTTGGAGTTAAGAATTTCAAAGGAATAACATTAAAAAATAAGCTATAAAATTATATATGAAAGAAATAAAAACACTAGGAGAATTAAAAAAAACGGAGTACCAACCTATAACCATAAAAGACGAATTACGCAAAAACCTTCGTGCTAAAATTAAAGCAGGTGAAACTACTTTTGAAGGGGTTCATGGCTATGAAAATACTGTAATTCCTGAATTAGAACGCGCTATCTTGTCGAAGCATAATATTAACTTATTAGGTCTTCGCGGTCAAGCCAAAACCAGATTAGCACGCAAAATGGTGGAATTATTAGACGAATACATTCCTGTAGTGGCAGGTTCTGAGATTAACGATGATCCGTTACAACCTATTTCTCGTTTTGCCAAAGAGTTACTAGCTGAAAAAGGAGATGAAACTCCGATTACTTGGCTGCATCGTAGCGAACGTTTCTATGAAAAATTAGCTACACCCGATGTAACGGTTGCCGATCTAATAGGTGATGTTGATCCCATAAAAGCGGCCAATTTAAAATTGAATTATGCAGACGAACGTGTGATTCATTTTGGAATGATCCCAAGAGCACATCGTTGTATTTTTGTGATTAATGAATTACCCGATTTACAAGCTCGTATTCAAGTGGCTTTATTTAATATTTTACAAGAAGGAGACATTCAAATTAGAGGTTTTAAATTGCGTTTACCTGTAGATGTTCAATTTATTTTTACAGCCAATCCTGAAGATTATACCAATAGAGGTAGCATTGTAACGCCCTTAAAAGATAGAATTGGTTCCCAAATTTTAACACATTATCCTGAAACCATTGAAATTGCGAAAAATATCACAGCACAAGAAGCAAAATTCGATGCAGACCAAACAAAATTGGTGCATGTACCAGAATTGGCTAAAGAACTATTAGAGCAAATTGTTTTTGAAGCTAGAGATAGTGAATTTGTAGACAGTAAAAGTGGTGTTTCGGCTCGTTTAAGTATTACAGCTTATGAAAATTTAATGGCAACAGCAGAGCGTAGAGCTTTACTTGCAGGAGAAGAAAAAACTACCGTTCGTTTATCTGATTTCATGGGAATCATTCCTGCGATAACTGGAAAAGTGGAACTTGTGTATGAAGGAGAACAAGAAGGTGCTGCTACAGTGGCACAATATCTTATAGGTGATGCGGTTAAAACGCTGTTTCCAAATTACTTTCCTAAGATTGAAAAATTAGAAAAACCAAATGAGAAAAATGCGTACTCGGATATTTTAGAATGGTTCTTCAATGAAAGTGGTTTTGAGTTATTTGATAATGTAACCCATTCAGAGTACCAAAAAACTTTAGATAACATAGCACCTTTGCAAGATTTCATTGCACAATACCAACCTGATTTTCCCAAAGAAGAACTATACTTTTTAAAAGAATTTTTACTGTGGGGATTAGTGGAGCACGAAAAATTAACTAAAAACCGTTTTAGTAAAGGCTATCAGTATAAAGATTTGTATAGTAGTTTTATTAATAAATTATAATCCTTTTTAAGAAAAGGAATATTGCTGCAATTTTAGTGTCAATCTAGAATTGCAGTTTTTTTTGAAATACATTTAAATGGGAATAAATTATTAATTCTTTTAAATTGTTTGTAGATTATTTTAAAGAAAATATAAGTGTTTGCAGATACATTTTCAAAACATTTTCCTAAATTTGAGAAACAAGAAAAACAAATCATGATTGAAAAAAAAGAGTACCGTCAGAAGATCTTCCAACATCTAGACGGTTTAGTTACTGCACCAGTGGCTATTGCCTTGCACAAAAAAAACATTACAGCCTACATTTTAGAACATAAAAAAGTTGGTCTTACCGAACTTTCTCAAACTTTTCAAGCCAATGAAGGCTATTTAAATATTGCTTTACGCACCTTAGCATCTCAAGGTTTTTTAGAATATGAAGTAAATAATGTAGAAAATACAGTTGCAGTTCAAACCAATGAAAAATCGGCCTATGCCTTTTCATTATTTCCTTTGTATCAAGATGTGGTTAGTTTACTCAATGAAACCCAACTTTTTACTTCGGTACGCATTGCAACTAATTTTATCACGCAGTTAGAAGTCATCTTTTCAAAATACCAACAAAATTTTACGATTCAGTTTTCCAATGACCCTCAAGAAAAAACACTACAAGAACAAGTTTTAGCACATATTGAAGGGTATTTGGTGGGCCCAATTGTAGTGAGCTTAGGAATGACGGGCATGTTTCATAAGTATTTTATGGAAACTTCGTTTCGAGCGGAAGAGTTTCATAGAGAACCTGAGGTATTTAAAGTAATTCTAGACTTTTTTACGCATTTGAATTGGTTCACCGAAAAAAATGGCAATTATCAATTTACGGAAACGGGTTTGTTTTTTGCTAAAAGAGCTACGGCTTATGGGGTAACGGTTTCTTATTTACCGATGTTTAAAAATATGGAAACCTTATTATTTGGTAACCCCAATGCACTCCGTGATATTGCCGCTCACGAAGATGAAATTCACGTTAATCGAGAAATGAATGTATGGGGAAGTGGTGGTGCGCATGCAACCTATTTTAAAGTAATTGACGATATTATCATTGAAATCTTCAATAAACCGATTAACGAACAACCGAAAGGGATTTTAGATATGGGTTGCGGTAATGGTGCTTTTTTACAACATATATTTGAAGTGATTGAAAGACAAACGCTTCGTGGCAAACTTTTGGAAGAACATCCGTTGTTTTTAGTGGGTGCCGATTACAACCAAGCGGCTTTAAAAGTAACAAGAGCAAATTTAATTAAAGCCGATATTTGGGCAAAAGTGATTTGGGGAGATATCGGTAGACCTGATTTGTTAGCGAAAGATTTAGAAGAAAATTATGCTATCGATTTAAAAGACTTACTGAATGTGCGTACGTTTTTAGATCATAACCGAATTTGGGAAGAACCAGAAACGATTAAACAAGATAGAAACAGTATTTCTACGGGAGCTTTTGCGCATCGTGGCAAACGTATTCCAAACAATAGAGTAGAAGATAACTTATTGCAACATTTGAAAAAATGGGCGCCTTATGTGCATAAATACGGTTTGTTGATTATCGAATTACATACCATTGCTCCGCAATTAACGGCTCAAAATTTAGGAAAAACGGCAGCAACTGCTTACGACGCTACTCATGGTTTTTCAGACCAATTCATAGTAGAAATAGATGTGTTGCACAATGTAGCAGCGGAAGCGAATTTATTCCCTGATCCTGTTTATTTTAAAAAGTTTCCAGATACTGCTTATGCAACGGTAAGTATCAATTTATTAAAAGGGAATTAAAATGAAATCCTGTTATTGCTGTTCGGGAAAAGCTTTTGAAACCTGTTGCGAACCTTTTATTAAAGGAACCAATATTCCTGTTTTTCCTGAACAGCTCATGCGTTCGAGATATACCGCTTATGTATTGCAACTAGCCGATTATTTAATAGAAACAACTGAAGCTTCACAAAGAAAGTATTATTCAAAAAATGAAATTTTGGCTTGGGCCAAAGCGAATACTTGGATAAAACTAGAAATTAGTAAAGCCTATGATACCATTGTGGAGTTTAAAGCCTATTATTTAGACAACCGATTGCAAGCACAAATACACCACGAAAAATCGACTTTCAAACATGTGAATGGGAAATGGTATTATGTGGATGGTGAATTTTATTAAAATTTTAAAATAACATCATAGTATTGATGGTGCTTTTTAAATTCTCTTAGTCCTTCTTTAAAAGTCAAATAAGGGCTATTATTTTCTTCATGATTTATTTTGCTTATCTCATACATATAATGAAAATGACGTGTTAATTCTTTCCATCCAAAAAGGAGAGAATGTTTCGGGTCATATATATGTGTGGGTTCGCTTAGGGCTCCATTTATTTCAACAATTTGAAAAGCTTCTCCTTTTTCTAGTAGTTCATAACTCTCAAACATGATATCCATACGTCCAAAATAAAAGCCATCTATTTCTAAACAAACTTCATCAAAGGTTTTAATGAGTTGTGGTGTAATATGATGACTTGCATCAATGAATTTTGAGCCTCTACAATGATTGCCATAAGGAACTAAATTACGTTTTTCACCAGGAAGAAGTACTTCTTGTAATTTTTCTTGTAGTTCTTTTTTTAAGACTGGAATTTGAAAAGCATATCGAGGATTTTGTAGAAGCAATTCTTCAATGGTATCTACGCCATTTCCACTAACAATTAAAAATTCCTTTTCAACGATTCCTGTAATCGTGCCTTTGTTTTGATTAGGATATCTTACATAGAATAAGCCAATTTCTTTTGGATAAGGAATTAAATTTTGTATCAAATAATTAAAATCTGCTTTGGTATGATAGGCTAATAATTCTGATGCATTAGCAATTCGCTTTACAGCTGTACCTCTTAAACCTACATCGGGTTTGGCAATGAAAGGAAAGCTAATTTGTGCGCTAATACAAGCTTCAAGTATGGTTTCAAAAAGCTGGGCTTGTTGTATTAAAACGGTTTTTGGATAATATTTTTGAGGTATTAAATCATAAATTTCTTTTTTAGATTCCATTAAAAAACCACCATTTCTAATAGTGGGATTTGAAGCATTAAAATAGAAAAAAGATCGTGTCCTTATGACATAATATAAATATTGAAAATAGATAGGAAGATAAACTACTTGATATGGCCAATATTCCCAATGCGTTAATTTATGTAAACTTAATTTTATTCGATTCATTATTATAATAGGTCAATATAAAACATTTCGTTTTTTTCTAATGAGTTAATCACTTGTGTAATACTCACAGTTTTTAAGAAATTATTACGATTAATTTGTAAACCAAATTCGGTATTTTTATTTTCGGTAAATTGATGGAAATGCAATAATTTTTCTGGTGTAATATCTTTAGTTATCTTTAAAAAATGTGTAAACCATTGCGCTCTTTCCTCTCTTATTTCTTTTGAATATAAAGTTGAAGAAGACCAAATGTAAGGTTCTCTAGTGTTCAATTCAATACAGTTTTTTTCAATTTCATTCCATCGTAATTGATACAATTTATTTTTTTCGTAAAGAACAATAGTAAATGGCTCAATCTCTTCTAGTAATATGGATTCCCAACTTTCTAATGCACTTGGTGAAGCTATTAAATCGAGAACAATTTGTCCTCTACTTTTTCGATAAGATAATTTAGGTATATGTTTCTCTTCGGCTCCATTAAGTAAAACGAGAACAATTTTCTCAGATTTAGCAAACCACGTTCCTCCCGCTTTTTGATCTTTAGGGAATGTGATAGAATAATTGTTTACAATATATTCTTTTGGAGAAATTGCTTTAGGTCTTGCTACTTGTTCGTCTCTATTAGAAGTAATACAAAATCCTTTGGATAAAGGCACATAAGTTACTGTACACATTGCGATTTATATTCGATAGTAGATTTTGCAATGCCAAAATTTTCGGCTAATATAATTTCTTTGTATTTAAGAACAGCTACTTTAATTAAGGCTTGATGGTGAATACTATGTTCTAAATTGTATAATAGTTCTCTAAAATAATTGGTAGGAATACTAAAATTTGCCTTTTGTATTCCATCTTCAAGAGTAAGATTTTTATTTGGTAAATGAATGTTGTCTATAATTGCGGCAATTGCTTTTTTTGCTTCTTCAATAGAATTTTGAATGCTTAAATTGCGTTTTCTTTTATCGTAATTAACTATTCCTAATTCATAATTTTCTAATAAGCACTGATATAATTCGATGATATGTCGTGTATGTTCACCTATTGTTGCGTTGCTTAACTCGGGGTTGCAAAAAGTATATTTTTGATTATCTAATTGATCTAATAAAGTTATAATTTCACCAAAATTTTTCTGAATAGCAGATACAAGCATATGAAAAAGGTATAAAATTATTTAATAGGAATAAATTTAATAGATACCGAATTGGTACAATAACGTTGGCCTGTTGTTTCTTCAGGACCATCATCAAAAACATGTCCTAAGTGACCACCACATTTAGCACACATTACTTCAGTACGAATCATACCATAACTTGTGTCTTTCTCATAAATTACAGATCCTTCCACTGCTTTATCAAAGGATGGCCAACCACAATGCGATTCAAATTTTGTGTCTGAAGTAAATAAAAGATTATCACAAGCAGCACATACATAATTCCCCTTTTCAAAATGGTCCCAATATTCGCCAGTAAAAGCTCGTTCCGTTCCTTTATTTCTTAATATCTCATATTGTTTTTCAGAAAGAGTAGCTTTCCATTCGGCTTCGGTCTTTTTAATTTTTGGTTCCATATTTTTTTTATTTTGAGATACCGACAACTGTAAACTAAACAAAAATATTAAAAATACTATCTTTTTCATAAGTTTGAAATTTATTTTTTGAGGTAACTTTTATAATTAATTTATTTAGATATTATTTTTTTCCAATGCATATCAGCTTCCATTTTTAAGTGCGCTTCTTCCTTATTCCATAATTGCAAGGTGTTCGTTAAAAATTTATTATAAAACAAGTACAATTTGTTGTCAACAATTTTGAATGTTTTTGGATCAATTTCTACTTTTTCCCCCGTCTTTCCTATAGCATAAGCACACCAACCACCATATTGCGGTTTATACAAACTACTATTTTTTTCAAAGACTTCTTTATGCATTTGTGAAGTAAAATAATAGATAATTCCGTCTTCTTTGACAGTAAATTCTTTACTTCCTTTAATAGCTTTATGGTCTAGAAAATAGGCCACCACATCGTATCCTTCTACAGCAATTTTATCTTTTTTTACATTAAAATGTGAAATGTTTTGTTGAGCAATAAGCTGTAATCCATTAAAAAGTAACAGGATTAAATATACGCTTTTTTTCATTTGATAAATATTTTTTTAAATTCTTTACAAATGTATTAGGTAAGTTTATTATAGAATGTCAGCTATACAACAAGAACGTATTTTAAGTGTTAATCTCTAAATCATTTAAATAATCTTCATATTCATAGAAAAAACGCTCAAAAGCATCCATCTTTTCATAGAAAAAATCAAACGTTTCTTCCCAACAATTTTTATTATTTATACTTACATTTGCTTTTTCTACCCATATACGGCTTACAACTTTACCATTATCTAATGTATAATGTTGCTCAAAAATTACATCCTCTATAAAATCTTCTAAAAGAATATTTTTCAATGAATATACTTTTTCATAATAAATTTTTCTCTTTGTTTCTTCTTTTGGTTCAATTTCTAAAATGACTTGCGCTTTTTTATTATCAATATAAAATTTGAAGCTAAAGTCTTTTATTTTAGTATTATACAACAACCATTTTCTAGGATAATTTTCTGAAAATGAGGTCCAAAAATCTTTTTTTAATTGTAAGGCTTCTTCTTTACTATACATTC
>NZ_LR733593.1 GCF_902506265.1 Flavobacterium sp. 9AF
ACAATCTAATCTAAAAATGAGAACTTATAAAAGAAAAAACACTTGCAAGAACGTTCTTGCAAGTGTTTAATTTAATTATTTTTGTCTAATAAATCTGTATCGATTTTTTAGGACTAGTCATTAATTTCAATTATTCTATTTTCATCTTGCTCCAAAAGCGATGATAATCCAGCAAATAATATTCCAACAAATAACGGAAAACTAATTGTAAATGGTGTCGAAAAAACTCTAACAAAAGGTTTCATAATACCAAATTATACAGGTACTGACGTAAATTATGATAAAAGAAGATTCTATTTTATTTTAACAAATGACGAAGTAACTTTACAAAACAATAATTTCGTTTATTCAGACAATATAACTCAATTAATAGATTTTAATATGTACTGCTCTAGTCTAAATCCTGGAAGTGTTCAATATACAACATACAATGTTAAAAATTCCCATACTAATGTAAATTACAATGATCCTTTTATAGACCATAGCGGTATAAATACAAATGTTGTAATTCAAAATGGAACATTCGTTTCGGGAAACTCTTTAAGCTCCGATGATATGACAAGTGGACAAACTAGTATTTCATATAATAATGGAATTTACACAATTAACTTTTCCTTTTCAAATGCACAAAATAATATTTCAGGAACTTATACTGGAACATTAACAAATCTAAATTACCAATATTAATAAAGTAAAATTAAAAAAACTGCTGGTAACAGCGGTTTTGTGCAAGTGGGGTTTGGGTTTATATCGGTAAGGGTTAGTGTTTGCAATTCTTCTCCGAAGTGAGGCTTTTTCTTTCAATCTTTTCGGTATATTTGTCAATATCAGTAACAAAAAATCCCCAACTTCTTAAAGCCGGCGGAGCGTTTTGCAACATTTTAAGAAAAGAATTGATTATTAAACTTCAGATGAAAACATTATACTTTTTTTACTTTTTCTTCCACTCTTATCAAATAGTCAAGAACAAAATATTGACTCATTAAATCAAGAATCAATTACTTTATTTTGTGGTTATAACAATAAAGAAGTTGAAAAACCTATACAATTAGAATGGGTTCAAAATGATATTAGAATCATAAAAAACAAACTGAACCAAATAAGTAAAAACACAAATACTACAAATCAAATCCTTGAAATTTTACCTAATTTTCTTGATGGAAAATGTAATTGTTCAAGTTATACTTATGAGTGTGGTTACAATCTTAAATCAACTATATATAAAATACATGGAGGTTATGGATCATATAATGTAAGTATTATCTATTTTGATAATTATGTACTAAAAATAAGAATAACTTTTGAAGTTGAAAATGAAATTATAACTAACTATTTACTTTCAGAAATTAAATTCCCTCTAAACTGCTTTTATGGCAAAATTGGTTTTGAAAAACAATATTCTGAAAATTTAAAAAAATATAATAACATTCATGGAAAATTATATTTGGAATCAAATGACTCAAATTTAAAAAGAAAAGCTGCAATTAATTACTTCACAGATGCATTAGATGATAGTACATTCGAAAAACCTTTTTATATTCTAGATGGTTTAGGATATGAAACTTTTAATTACTTACGGTATTTCATCGTTGCAAAAGATTATAAGGTATTAGAAAATATTTTATATTCTCCTAGTCCTACAAGCAGACAATTTACAGCACTAACTTTTAGATATTTAAAACATCATAATAATTACAAACCTAAATCCGAAATCAATGTTAGAATGAATGAAATACTTGCAAATCCAAAAATAATTGAAAGTGGAGTAATTAGCTGTTGGATAAATAAGTTTGAACATGACAAATATGACGTAGACAAAAATTTTGAAGAATATTTAATCACTCAATAAAAAAACGTTGCATAAAAGCGGTTTGGCACAATAGCTATTTTTATCTTAGCCACTCGCCTATTTTTCGCAAGAAAATCTATCTTAGCAAGAAAATAACCGTTCACGCAGCCGCAACAGTCGTAAAGCCAAGGACCGTTATCTGCAACCCTAACGAACACCCTGCTAAAATTCAACATTCCGACAAGAAAACCCAAAAGCCCACACTTTACCCATAAAAATTATCCATTCAAAAGCATAAACTATCCATTTTTAAATAATTAGTGTCCTTGCATTTTTGCATTGTCAATATTGACAAAGAATTAAAATTATTTTACATGGACGCATCAAATTATTTAGCCACAACTTATTGGGTTATTGGAGTAAACATTATTTTTATGTTTGCAACGCTTTGGCTTTTGAAAATTGGACGAGCAACCAAAACAACAAAGTGGGTTTTTGGTTTAATTTCAATAGCTTGGATTATCTTCATTCATTTTGTTTTTAGTAACAAATTAATTATTCCAATAGACATTTCGGGTGGAGCATTTTATGCTTTGACACTTTCTTCTGCGACACTTGTTTTAGTAGTATTTTATTTTTCGCCACTCAAAAAAGTATTTGATAATATTTCACAAGAAAACATTCAAATTGTTCAAGGACTTCGGGTTCTTGTAGCATCAGGGTTTTTAATGGAAGGTGTTTTGCAAGTTATTCCTGCTTGGTTTTCAATTATGGACGGGTTCCTTCACGTTTCATCAGGTTTTCTTGCATTATTGGCATCAATTGCAGTTGTCAAAAATCAAACTTCAAAAAATCAACTATTATGGTTAGCAAATATTGTTGGTGCTTTGGACATTGTTATCATTGTAACCAGTATTAGCCTTGTAGTTTGGAAAGATTTAGGAGCTTTTCACAATATGCAATACGTTGTTTTTTACACAGGAATATTACTACTTTGGTTTCATTTCGTATCAATTTCAAAACTTATAAAATCTACTAAATAAAATGGAAAAATTCACAGTTCCCACAAGAGAAAACGTTTCAGAAAATAATCAGGCATTATTTGACAACTTACAAAAAGCAGTTGGTTTTGTTCCCAATATGTATGCGTTTTTTGCTCATTCACCATCAGCTTTGGGCGATTATCTTACGCTACAAAACCGTAAAAACTCTCTAAATAATAAAGAAAAGGAAGTTATCAATTTAGTTGTAAGTCAATTAAATGGCTGTAACTATTGTAAAGCAGCACATACTGCAATTGCCAAAATGGTTGGCTTTACCGAAGAGCAAACTTTGGAAATTAGGAAAGCGAATATTTCGTTTAACTCCAAATTGAATGCACTTGTAAACCTTGCAAAAGAAATTGTAACTAACAAAGGCGAAGTTTCAGAAGAAGCAAAAGAAAATTTCTTAAAAGAAGGATACACTACCGAAAATTTAGTTGATGTTGTGATGACGGTTGGTGATAAAATTATCACTAATTATTTATTTGCGATTGCCAAAGTGCCAATAGATTTTCCTGAACCCCAAGCAATATAAAATGGTTAAATTTCTTATACTAACAAGTTTAATTTTATACACAATGAATGTGAATTCACAAAATGTTTCGCAACTCGTTATTGATGGGGCAGGCATAAAAAATGAAAGTTCTGAAATAATGGCTATTTTAAAATTTTATAAAGCCTTTAATAGCCAAGATATGCTTCTAATGGAGCAATCTTGGTTGGATACGGCAGATATTTCTATGGATAACCCTATTGATGGTATCCGCTGGGGTTGGGAAGAAATTGGTAAAGGATACGATAAAATATTTAAGGGCAAAGCAAAAGTATATGTAGAATTTCTTGATTTCTCAATTCATAAAACTTTAATTTTTGCAACGGGCAGAGAACGTGGCTATTTCAAAACAGATTCAATTGAAATTCCGTTGACAATTAGAACCACGAGAATATTTGTTTTAATTGACGGTAATTGGCGACAAATACATCATCACGGTTCAATTGACAATCCTGATTTATTAAAAACGTATCAAGAAACAATCCTAAAATGATAACAAAATCTGCATTAAAATCAGCTACAATTGTCGCTTTGGTTGTTACCAGCTATATTACATTTACCTTGGTTGCAGTAAATTTTGGCTTCATTCAAAACTTTATTTTCGTGTGGCTACGTAGTTGGCTCATCGCTTTTTTATTAGCTTTTCCATCATTGCTTTATGTTGCACCGTATATTAAAAACAAATTTAAAATTTAAAAAAATGCCCTACGTAAACATCAAAATCACCAAAGAAGGAGTAACATCTGAACAGAAAGCAGAACTTATTGAAGGTGTAACAAATTTGTTACAAAAAGTGCTTAATAAAAACCCAGCAACAACATTTGTGGTTATTGACGAAGTAGAAACAGACAATTGGGGCATTGCGGGAGAACAAGTAACAAAAAGACGAAAAAGAGAAAGTTAAATTTAATACTTTTGAGTTATGAAAGAACAAGACGTTTTTACATTAATTAATCAGCAAAACGGAAACCTTGCTTTTAAGCTGTTTTCATTTTGCGATAATAGTCATTTTGACCATTTGCAACGCAACAATTTTTATACAGTAATTTGGGTAAAAAATGGAGATGGACTTTTAAAAGTAGATTTTTCAGAATATCTATTTCAAAAGAATACTGTTTTTGCATTTACGCCTTATCAACCTTTTATGTTTTCTACTGATAAAAAAATTAGTGGAATAGCCTTGCAATTCCATTCTGATTTTTATTGTATTCACCGCAATCCAAAAGAAACTAATTGCGATACGGTTCTTTTTAACAACATTTATCAAGAGCCTTTTATTAGTATTGATAATTTAACAGAAAATAAATTGAACCAGCAATTGGAGCAATTAAAATCTGAAATACTAAATAAAGAAAACGACAACTACGAATTGTTAATCCCTAATTTAAAAATATTTTTAGTAACATTATCAAGACTAAAAGCACTTTCAAAAGTCAATGAGCCAAAGTTTATTGAAGCAGAAACACCTTTCGTTTTACAAAATTTAAAGAAGGCAATTGAAGAAAATTTTACGCAAAAACATTCAGCAAGCGATTACGCAACGCTTTTAAATATTTCGGCAAATGCTTTGGCAAAGTTGGTAAAAACACATTACAACAAAACACTAACCGACCTAATAACCGAGAGAATAATTATAGAAGCCAAACGAGAACTGTATATGACCAACAAACCAATTAAAGAAGTTGCTTGGTATTTGGGGTATGCGGACGAATTTCATTTTAGCAGACTTTTTAAAACCAAAACGGATATTTCACCCCAATTGTACCGAGATACAGTAGGTTTTGCGAAAGCTGAATTGAATTGACCAAAGAAGGGCAGCAGATAACAGGGGTTTTGCAAAAAAAACGGTTCAGTGCTAATTTGAACATTTGGAATTCTAATGAACATTTGTGCTAAACCGAACATCTATGCTTCTAATTCCGCTTCTTCGCAAAGCCCCAAACCGTTGAGTACTATTGTTTAAAACCGTAGAAGAAAATGAAATTTAGACAGATTGATATTCAAAAATTTGATTCAACAGGCAATTATATTTTGAATGAAGAATATATTCTTTCTTATGATTATTCTGACGGTTGGACTGAAAGATCATTTAGAATTGCATTTTTTATTGATGTATATTTTGACAGTAAAATTGATTTAAGTTTTTATATAAGAAATTTGAAAAAAAAGAAGGGAACTTCATATAGTCAAAAAATTGAAAAGCAAATTGAAATACAAACCCCAATAGAAATTAAAAACTTAATTTTATCATTAATTCATCTAAATGAGTTAAAGTTAAAGCATTTTTATGCAGACTCATTTATGGAGGATTCAAATGATGAGCACTTTGTTATTAATCATAATGGAAAATCTCATAATATTGGAATAGGAATCTTGCTTAAAAAAATAGAACCTGAAAATGAATCTGAAAATTTATTTTTTCAAATGCATACAGAATTTGAAAAATGGAAAGAAGATATATATAAGACAATATTATCCGAATTGTAAAATTACAACATCACACAACAGGCGTTTGGTAAGATTGCGAATTTTGTAGTAAATTCACGTTTACATTTCGCAAGAAATTTTATCTTTAACAGAAATAGACTGTTCCGAAGCTCGCAACTGAAGCCGAGTGCAGGGACGTTAGCTAATATTTTAAAAAACAGACTGTAAAATGAGAATAATCCAATTTTTAATATTGACAATCTTAACTATATCTTGTAATGATAATAAGTCAACAAAAATTGGCTTTACTGAAAAAAAGGACACGATTTCTAAAACTAATTTAAGTTCAGAAGAACCAGTATTGAAAACAGACAGTGTCAAAAAAGTTGATATTGGATATGCTGACACATACGAAAAATTACCAAAATTGACTTTTGAAACAATCACAGAAAGGGAATTTTTATCACTTGAATCAATAAAACCAATGCAAACTTTTAAGCCTGAACAAAACGGCAATTTCTTTTATATCCAAACTGCTTTAAAAAAACATAAGTTTAAAAAATACAGAGATTATGGTGGTGAAGAAAGCTGGAGCGGATTTGAGTATTTAGGATACTATGCTACTTCTAAATTATTTGCAATTACAGAAAATTCAACTTCCGAAAATTTAGGTTTTGGACAACTTTTTTTATTAGATAGCTTAAACGATTATAACTACAATATTATTTCTTTTGGAGACGGAGCTATAGAATTACCAATTCCATCTATTAATAATAAATATTTTGTTTATTTCTACAATTCAGTTTATGAACATAAAAATTGTGATATTGGAGTTTTGAAAGTTAATGATAGATTAAATCCAAAAAACTATTTAAGTGAATATGCAAGTTATTATTCCCAAGACTTTGCAATCGAAAAAATTGTATGGAAAACGGACAACAGTTTTTATGTGAAAGGTTATGAGGAAGTTTATGAAAATGAAAAATGGGTAAAAAAGTACAAATATTACAAAACAGAATTTGAATAGACAAACATCAGCTAACAAGCGTTGGCGAAAAGCGGGGCTGAAGTTGTTAGATTAAGCATTGATACAAGGTTCAACGGTAGTATTTCTATTGATTTTTTGTCCTAAAAATCCCCTCTTCGGTAAGCCCCGAAACGTTGGAGGTAATTAAAACAATATGGTAACAAATTTCCAAATTAATCGTCTAATTTGAAAAAAACAAATGCGTACTATATTCTTCTTAATTCTCTCATTCACTTATGTGGTTTCTTTTTCTCAAAGCTATAAATTAGAGTTTCATAAAAGCGACACACTATTTATTATAAAGAAAAATCCAGAAAAAGAGTTTTATCATGACTATATTTTGTTTGTTCCAAGAGAGGTTCCCTTAAACAAAAAAACATATCTTCTGGTAGAACCAAATAACACAGGTAGGCCATCTGACAGTATAGAAGTCCATAAAAAATATGCTATCGATTTAGCATCGGTAAGCTCGGTAGGAAACAATATTTCTACAATGCTAAAAATACCCTTACTTGTGCCTGTTTTTCCAAGACCATCTAGTTATGAACTAATATATACCCATGCTTTAGACAGAGACGTAATGCTAGAAAAATCTCTTGAACTAAAACGACTAGACCTACAATTGTTAGCAATGATTAATGATGCTAAAATCGTCTTAAACAAAATGGGTATTAAAGTTGACTCAAAAGTGTTTATGAATGGTTTTTCTGCATCTGCTACGTTTACGAACCGTTTTTCTTTTATTCATCCCCATGCTATAAAAGCATTAGCAATTGGTGGGTTTAATGGAGAACTGATGTTGCCTCAAGATAAAATTAATGATACAAAATTAAATTACCCTCTTGGTCTAAACGACTTTTCAGATTTATTTGACAAAAAATTTGATATTGATTCCTATAAACAAATTCCCCAATTTATCTATATGGGAAAATTAGACGAAAATGATGCTGTTCAGTTTGACGATGCGTACAGTGAGAATGAACGTCAAATAATTAATAATAATATAGGGCGAAAAGTACATGAAAGATATTTAAAATCTCAAGAGTTATATCTGAAAAAAAGTATTTTCCCTCTTTTTAAAAACTATGAAAATGTTGGTCATTGGACAACATCAGATATGAATTTTGAAGTGATAAAATTCTTTTTTAATCAAATAAAATAAAAATAAAACTACTGCTAATAGCGATGGCTGTTGCGCAACTAATCAAATGCAATTCTAGATTTTCAATCATTTTTAAAAATTAATACGCTTTATAAATCAAGTGTTTATGATTTTATAAAAACATAAAATTAGGCATTTAATAGAAAAACAGAAGTTATACAACAAGCTCAACAAGTTAAAATAACGCAACGAAAAAAATTATATTCTTAATACCATTTCTGCTTTTACTCGCATCGTGTGATAATGAACCTGTAGATTTCAATCCAACAAGTATTGATTATTCAATTGCTTTAGATACTTTGGCAAATTATGACAATTATTTTATTGGAGAATTTAATGGAGAATTATTAGTAAGCACAGAGACATTCATATATGGAAGAAGTGTCGGAAATACATTACAAGATTCTGTTACAGCGGATTTTTATTACGCATACAAAATTGCTAATACTCTATATTTAAAAACACCTTTCATTTATTTTACAGTCTATGAATTGATAGAAAAATTTGACTCTATTAATCAATATATCTATAATGATTATAATGATTTTTACACCTTTTTTAATAGAAATGAACTTGAATATCATTCGGCTGACAATTATAAAAATACTACACCTGAAATCATTGTAAGATATATTGATTATTCTATATTGATTGATAACACCGGCATAGTCTATAATTCCACAGATTTTGGTAAACCACCATATAATGAAAATAATTTTCGTATTGAAAATATTAGAGAGATAGAAAACCCTAACAGAGGAATTGAATTAACCTATTCATTTAATTGCACTTTGCTTTCGGATTCAAATGAATTAATTGAAATTGAAAAAGGAAAAGGAAAATGTACGTTCTGGTATTAAAAAAACTAGTTGCCAATAATGGTAATGTTGCACAACTACTATTTTTTCAAAATAACTCCAAAAAGACACATTATAAAACCTCTTTTAAAACGATTTAAACGAGGTTCTTTTTTTGTTAAAGTTAATTACAATCGAGTTTTTGAAGTCAAAAAAGCGCATTTTTATAACAGTAAAGTATTTCCTCTGTTTAGGAAAATAACTTGGGTTATAATGGATGTTTTTTTGATGGTAAAGCACATATATTTCTTCAAAATGAACTTATCAACAAACTATCACTACAATAATCAATTTATCGTCTATTTGAATTAATATTATTCAAATAACCCACCAATAAAATATTAAAGAAATCAACTGGATCTATACTTTAACTCACTGAATTTTTATTTTTTTATAGGTGTTCGATGATATGCTTCGCAGTTCTTGAACTTCTTTACCATAATATTTTTGGGTAACTCTATAAATGAAATGTAAATCGAGTTTGGTGAGTAATTTTCTGTAAAAGTATCCAGTGGAACCAAATCCAACAAATTAACCGAAACAAATAACTCAGAGGTAAAATTCTACTTTCCTTGCATAATTAAATTCACAAAAAATACCATTTGAAATGTTTTTTAATTATTATATTTGAGGAGTCGTACAACATGCACAGTGTATAATCAAAATGCCTTGCGCTTCTTTAGATAGAATAGGACAATTAAAAAAAATTGGCTATTTTAGCATTCATTAGTGAAGCAGATAGAAAAAGGCACTTCGCCTATACGCGGAACGTTAGCATATATTTTAAAAACAACCCGATAATAAATTTTCTCATAACAATTAAAAAACAGACAAATGAAAAAAATCATTTCAACCTTAAGTTTATTTTTAATAAGTCTTGTAAGCTTTAGTCAAGAAATTAAAATTAAAGATGACATTGTATCAATTGACGGTAAAGAATGTTTGAAAATAGGTGGAAATGCCAATAATGTATCCATTTCAGATTTAGAGGGAAATGAAATAATATTTTTAAAATTTATCCATAATAGCAAATATGGATCACTATACAATAA
>NZ_LR733557.1 GCF_902506265.1 Flavobacterium sp. 9AF
CACTTACAGAAGATGTAACCTTTTTATTGCACCAATTAAATCCTGATTTGGAAATTAATTTGATTAAAAAAAGACAACAAGAAATGTTTCAGTTTTCAAATTATATTTGCTTTGGTTTATATCTTGAAAACAAACTAATTGCCATAACTTGTGGATGGATAATGGTACGAATTTATTCTGGAAAACAATTAGAAATTGATAATGTTATTTTGGATAAAGAGCATCATTCTAAAGGATATGGAACCATATTATTAAATTATATTGAAGAATGGGCAAAACAAAATGAATTTGAAACTATAGAATTGAATACATATGTTCAAAATTATAGGTCACACAAATTTTACTTTAATCAAGGTTATAAAATTTTAGGATATCATTTTCAAAAAAAAATATCTTTTTAAATTTCTAATTTTCTTTTTAATTTTAAAAATAATAAGGCAGTAATATATGCGTCACCAGTTGAAGTATGTCTATCTGTTTTTCTTATCTTATAAATTTCGCATAGCTCATCTAATGAAGTATGTTGTTCAATAGGTAAGTATTTTAATTTTTGATACATAATATCGGTATCCATATACTGATTTTTTAATCTTCCAGCACCTAATCTTTCTAATGCTTCATTTATCATTTCAATATCAAAAGAAATGTGATGTCCTACTAAAGTGGCATTGCTAATATATTCCAAAAATGAGCTTAACGCTTCTTCTTCTGAAACTTTTATCTCATTTCCTTCCTTCAAAATACCATGTATGGGAACGCTTTTTACATTAAAAACAGTTTGCGAAATAAAAACTTCAAAATAATCATTAATTATAATACTATCCTTAGTAATAGCGATTGCTCCAATAGATAAAATTCGATCTTTTGTTGTATCTAATCCAGTGGTTTCACAATCAAAAACGACATATCTTTTCTCATTTTTATTTGTTTTAAAATGAGCTAAATAATCTTTCCAAAAGGTTGGATACTCTTTAATTATACCAGAAAAAGGCCACATCATGTTATGTAAAATAGGTTAACTTAAAACGGTTTTTAATAATTTCTTGTACATCATTGATAGGTTGAAAATCATTTTTAAGTTTTACTTTATCTAATTTAGTCAACTCTTTTAAATTTAAATACCTTCCGTCGGAATCATGCATTAAACCTTCTTCAGTTCTAAATTTTAGTAATTCTAAAAATGCTTCTTCACAAGATTTATAAACAATAGCATTCTGAGGCTCAATTTCGGCTAATTTAGCATATCGAAGAGCTGTATTATTGATATTTCTAATCCCAGCATTTAGAATCAATATTCTTGCTGCATCAACTAATGGCAATAATGCTCTTGATTTAATGTCAAAAGTATCTTTATGCTCTCCATCATTTTCAACTAAAAATTGTCTAAAAAAACCTAAGGGAACAGGATTTTCTAATGCATTAGCACCTAAATAGGCGTAAAATAATTGATTGTCATGTGTTTCTTTTAATATAGTATCTGTAATAGAATGCATTAATTTTTCATCTCCATAAACAAAGTCATAATCAAAGAAAATAGTACACATTAAAATTCCTTTTTCGCCAGGAGAATGTATCCAATTATAAAATTGATTTTGCCATTCATTCAGAGATTTGCACCACATTGGATTGCTAGCCATCATATTTGCTGGACAAAATTCGTATCCAATCTTGTTTAGTTTTTTTGTAACAATGTCAGCTAATTTTAAAAAATAGTTTTTTACTTCTTCATATTGTTCATCACTTACATTTTCAAAAACTAATGCGTTATCTTGATCTGTCATTAACAGTTGTTCTTTTCTTCCTTGACTACCTACATTTAACCATGCAAATTGAGTGGGAGGTGGACTACCCAATTTTTCAATAGCTTGTTCAATAGCTCTTTTAGTTATGGCAATGTTTATTTCTCCCACAATTGAACATATATGATATATAGGTATATCTTTATCTATTGAATTTTGAATTAAATCAGTAACTTTATCTCTAATATTTTTTAAGTCTTCCGTATTTTGTGCTCTTCTCGTTTGTCGTAATAAAACACCAGGATTACTCGCTTGAGCTACTACTATATCATGTTCTGAAATGATTCCTTTTATTTCAGACAAATTGGTTCCGTCTTTTGTTACACACAAATGGCCTACATTATGTTTTAGCATCATCATTTGTGCTTCAACTACTGAAATATTTTCGGCAACAGTTATAACAGGAAATGACATTATTTTTTCAATAGGAGTATCAATAGGATATAAACCAGTTGCAATTTTTGATCGTAAATCTTTATCTGTTAATATACCAACAGGTAATCTATTTTCATGAATAATAATACTGCCTATTTTTTTGCTAGACATAGTTTGAGCAACATGTCTAACAATATCTTGTGTTGAAGCTGTTACAGGATTTTTTGTATAATGTATAGGTTGATAATATTGAATTTCATTCGAATTATCATCATATATTACATTTTCGGATAATAATTTACCTTTATTTTTTTTATCTAATGGATTTCTAGTATTAGAAGCAAAGCTTTGCAATAAAAATTCTAATACTTTAGTATTTTTAATCACAATAGGTTTAAAAACTTCTATAGGTATTGCATAAATGATAGATTCTTCACGCGCTTTAGCATTCATTAAATAGTTGTCTTTTGCAAAAAAAGGACGTAAACCTAAAATATCCCCTTCATCACATTTATCAATTAGGACATCGTCCGAGTCTGAAGTAATACTTAACCCAATAGCACCACTAGCTACAACATAAAAAAAATTGTGCGTGGTATCATTAATTTTAAATAAATAATCATTTTTTTCTAGATATTGTACACTAATATTTTTTGCAATTTCTAGTAAATTATCATCATCTATACTTTTAAAAGGATGCAATTTTCTTAAAAAATCATGTATTCTTTCTGCTATCGCATTTTTCATAAACTAAAGACTCAAT
>NZ_LR733556.1:0-482613 GCF_902506265.1 Flavobacterium sp. 9AF
TATTTCTTGAACAATTTGAAGTTTTAAAGACATGGAATAGTCTTTCTGAGTACGCTTTACATAGCTAATTTCTTGAGGTGTTTCCATAACGATGAAATTTGTGTATCGCTATTTCAGGACAAGACATAATAAAGTAAAAAGTAAATTTAGTTTTCTCATGAATGTTATTTTTTTGTTTTTTTTTAGCAAAATTGCTGGTAACGTTTGGCAGCTTGTAGCAGTTGCGTAAATTTAAGTCAAAAGATTACAAGTACAAAACTCCTCGAGGAATTTTCAGAGAAAATTCTGAACGCAAGCCAAGCCTAGCAATTGCTACAAACGGCTGTTAGCAGTAGTAATTACTTTTTCTGTTTTATTTTCTCTACTTTATTTATCAATAAATTATTAATATCAATATAATATTCTATCGTTCTTATGATTGAATGATTCACGTTATCCTTTTCGATTATGGTATCAAGAAATACAGTTTCAACTATTTTTCCTCTTTGTGGCATAACATTTTTATAATTTTTAATTACCCCATTTTTATTAAAAAACATGGAGTCCAATTTTACTTTTGAAAAATTATTAAAGTTTTCATTAATAGAATCATTTCCGAAAAAATTGACAAATCTTCGAGAGTTTTTGGCATACGGAGAATGAAAATATATGTCCTTATTTCGAATCTCTAAAAAAGTACTTTTTGAAGAATCTATTTCACCATTTCTTAAAAAAGTAATCATTTCTTTCATTGGTTTTTCTGGTGTGCTTAAAAAGCTATAGATTCGAACTACTTTATTATTTTCATCTAAATCAGCAATAATACTATCTGAAGATTTTTTTGGAATATCGCTAATTGTTAATCCTTCATTCTTAACTTTTGAACACGACAAAAAAGATAATAATAAAATTGGAAGAAATAGTTTTATGTGCATAGTTTAGTATTATTACTGCTAACGTTCCGTGGCTTGCAGAAGTTGGGGATTTGGTAAGCCCTAAACTTTCAGTTAATCATGAACTTCAAAAGTACAAAACTATGTTTAAATTAAAGACTAAAACCCCAATTTTTGCAAACCACTGTTAGCTGAAGTGTTATTTTTTATGCAATTCTTTAATTAGCATAAATTTGTATATGTCATTTTGATTGTCAAAATATTTGTATTTACAATCTTTGAAAATTTCGTTTCCTTTTCGCCATCTTATTCGCCATTCATAATGTCCAAAATGCACAATTGGCTTTTCTAGAATTCTTGTCTTTTTATTAAATTTTAAATTCCAAATCCAATTTGGTTCATCATCTTTAGTTTTATATGGTTCATCATTCCAAATCTCGATAATTTCGTTTTCTGTTTTTGAATTATTTCTTTTAGATTTTAAAAAAGGTTTTATAATTCTATACATTTCAACTTTTGTTGATCTATTATTTTCTGAATTATTTGGAAAATATTTAAAACCAAGTTTCTTCCAAATTTTTTGAGACGATTCTGGCGCACAAAATAAATGTAAAGCATAAATGTCTTTTTCGTATTTCTGTATAATTTCTTCGAGTAATAATCTAGCAATTCCTTTTCTTCTGAAATTTGAATTCACTTCTGCAACATTAATAGAAATTGCTGAGTCATAATTAGAAAATGCATAAAAACCAATAGTTTTATTTTTATAAGTTGCAATTACTAAATTCTTGTTTTTATAGGCATCGGTTATGCAATCCCAATTACCGCTACTTTTAATTGGTATTTCTATTTTATCAATTATCCATTCTGCAATTTCATCTAAATGTTTTTGTTTAGGATTAAATAAAATTTTAATGTCTTCCATTTTGATAAATTTTTCCGTTTTTCACGAAACATTTCAGCTAACGGTCCTCGGCTATAAAATTGTGGCGAAAAACCACACACCGAGCGATTCCAAATATAGAATTTAATTTCGAATTTTCGGAGAAAATTCGGAAAATGTGCGCAAACCCAGCCATAATTTATAGCCGATGTTAGCGGTAGTATTTTTATTTTCCGATTAGTCCTAATTCTTTTTTTATATCTTTTCTTTCTGTCAATTTTGTTGGATTTACACTCCAATTTTCAGCAATTTTCATGACTAATTCTTCATCTGCGTAATCTAAATCTTCTCTTTCCCAATATTTGTCAGATTCTGCTTCTTTTGAAAGTGAGTTAAACAAATTCAATCCGATTTCTGGTTTTGTCAACTCACCAAATACTTTAAGGTTTTCGCCACTTTCTCCAATGTAAGAGTATGTTCTTGTGATTATTCCATTTACAGATTTTATCCAGTGATGGTATTCAACAACACGATGAGTTCCAAATGATTGTGCTTCTCCAAATTCAGAACTTAATTTATTGAGTACTCTTTCAAGCTTATTTATGTCTTCGAGCTGACCATTTGATAATTTAACACCAACAGCTATAGTCCATTGTCCAATCAATGGTGTAATAAAAATACCATCATTATATGCTGAGTCAATTCCACTTTTCCAATTTGAAGTTTCTATGTTTTTTAGTTCCAATATTTCTGCTATTCTCTCTTTTTTATCTGTTTTAACCGCAATCCAAACAGTTTTGTAGCCAAAATCAATTGGTTCGTCAAGATTAGTTGAAATCTGAATTTCTTTTGATTTATATTCTGATGTCACACCATTTCGTTTGGCAATCCAAACTGTAAATGTTATAAATGCAATAATTCCTGTAATTATTAATATTTTCATTGCGTTCAGTTTTAATATTACTGCTAACGGTTTCGGGCTTTGCGTTCGGGCGGGTTTCGGAGCACAAAGTTTCAATTTATTATTAAAGTTCATTAGACGCACTAAGTTCCAAGTTTACACGTCACCCCGCCTGACGCAAAACCCGTGTTAGCGGCTGGCATTTCTATCGTTCCCATATTTTTCTAATAAGTTTCAGTAATGGAAATTCTTTCCTGTCAGTTGGTTTATCCATTGGCTTGTAGTTATTGTCAGTTTGTGTAGTAACTATTGTTATTTCACTTTGACTGTCGTCATAATTTTTCATTTCTAATTCAAATCGTTCGTCTTCGTCAAGCGGTTGTTCCAAGTCTGCACCACCTTTATGTGCAAATTGAACATAGTCTTTTGCTGGTGTTGGTAAGTTGCCTTCACATTCCTTTGAACAGAGGTTTGTCAAAAGAGGTAAAACGTCTGTGCCTACATTTAAAGAAATCCAAAACTGATTTGTTTGCTCGTAAGTCATAGTCTTACCACAAACGCTACAATTTAAAGTATCGCCTGAATACCGAACTGGATTATGGGTTAAACGAGGAAAACCCATTCTGTTTTTCCAATTTCCATATAAGGCTCTTGTACTTACTCTACTGTCTTTTAGACTTTTGCACTTTGTAATTTCGTAGGGAAACCAATGTAAGTCGTATGAAGTGTAAGGGTCAAAGTATTCAAGAGCTTCCATTTGTCCAATTTCTGGTGGAATACGTTTCAGTTTACTACCGTAAAGCCATACTTTTTTAACCTTCGTCAGTTTTGAGATTGTCTCAGGTAAAGTATGAATTTGAGCAAACAACTCATGTCCAAGTTCTTCTACGGGTGAAAATTCGTCACGGTTTTCTGCTGCAACCTTGTCAACATAGTCGCATAGTTTTTTCCAAGCAACAGAATTTCTGTCTTGTACGTCATTCTCTATTTTGGAAATTCTTTTGTTCATTATCGTGTTCTATTGTGCGATGTCGTCTATGCTTGCCGCTAACGTTCTGACGCTACAAGCGGTTTGCGGGTTACGAAGCAGAGTATTTTCTGTTAAACGAAAATAGTGTTTAAAAACGGTAATTCCACTAAATCCGCAAATCGCTTGTAACGGCTGTTGTAGGCAGTTTTTTTATTCATTAAGTTTTTCCAATAATCCAATCGTGTCAGATTTGTAAAGGTCAAAGTCAACTTGAGTTTCGGTTTTAGCTAAAAAATCGATAGTTCTTTTATTTAGTCCGAAATATGGTGTTGACGAATCAGGATTAATATCTATGTCAATCACAAACTGTATTCTTGTAGTTAAATTTAATTTGCCTTTTAGATTATTTATGATTTCTATTTTGGGTTCAAATATGTCAATCAGCTTTTCAAGAAAAGTTTCTAAATCAAGTTCATTTCCTGCTTCAATTCGATATATCCACGCCGTAGATTTCGGCACAGGTTCTTTCTTTATCATCACGGAAGTTGGTTCAATATTTAGCTTTGCTGTAATTTCTTTTGTGTCGAAGTATTCGGCATCAAATGAAAAATACAAATAGTTATTGCATTCTGTTCCGCTATATGTTAATTTCTCGTACATCGTTTTTTTAAAATTGCCTACAACGTTTTGCGGCTTGGCGAAGTGGCGACTTCGTAACCGCTTATTTTCATGCTAATATACAATTTCTTGCGAAAAATAAATGTGGTTTTCTTACAATTTTAGCCATTTTGCCAAACCGCTGTTATGCTGGGTAAACCGACACAAAATTAAAACCAAAAATTTTCCATTAAGTATTTCCGAAACGTAAACCCAAACCAAGCTCAAACATTCTGAAAACGAAATAATAACATTCCGAGAAACGTGATACGTTGGCTTTCAAACCATTTTAAAGTTTAGTTATTCTACAAAATATTTTTTACAAACTTTCTTCAACGTAAACCCAATGCAAGCCTAAACATTCTGAAAACGAAATAATAACATTCCGAGAAGCGTGATAACATTGCTTTCTCAAAGTTTGATATTCAATTAAATACTAAATTTTTGGTTTATGAAAAAGGAGTTTGATTTTTAAAAGATAGGATTTCTTAATTCAAACGGTTTATGCGGCATAACGGTCCTCGTCTATAAAATTGTGGCTTATTACCAAGACCGAACCAAAACAAATATAACGCAAACTTTTGAATTTTCGGAGAAAATTCGGAAGGTTGCCCAAACTTGCCATAATTTATAGACGATGTTAGCAGTAGGCTTTTTTAATTCGCTATTAAGTTTAATCGGATCTTTTGATTTTCTGGATTTTCTAATTCAAGTACACAATTATTTTCTGCATATGAAATGACTTTAAGTTTCATTTCAAACTTATAATTGTCATCAACTACTATAAGAATTCCTTTTTCTGCGTCAAAATTCCAAGTTCCAATTTGAGAAATTCCATTACTTATAGAATTTGCTTTATGATCTTCAGTAAAAATCATTTTATCTGATTCATGTCCAGATTTTGGTGGAAGTATTTGTCCGTTGATTTCGTAGCTTTCCAATTTCCATTCTTTAACGATATGTTTTTCAAAGTTTTCGAATGTCTGAGATTTAACCAAGTTTGGACTTAAAAATAGAAAAAATACAAAAGTTAGTTTTAAAATATTTTTCATCGTAGTGTTTTTTTAAGCTTACTGTTAACGGTTAGTGTATGGTGGCGTAGCAACCCGAAGGGTGCTATGCACTATACACATTGTTATGTGTTTTCTTTTAAGATTTTAATTATTACTAGACTAATCGTCAATCCAGAAGCAAAAAGGTTATTGCATGATTCAAGATATTCAACTAATGGAATGTTTTTTATGTTTTTGCCACCTTTACCTGTACCCAATTCAATTTCTTCACCACCATTTACAAGCTTACAATTCTTATGGTGAGTTCCATTTCTAAGCCAAGCGAAAAAGTAATTTTTAAGAAACGAACTTTCAGAATTGGTTTCAAAATTAACCGCTCGATTTGCTTTGTCTGAAGCTAAGTATTTGTCTAACGTGAAGCCAACAGAATTAAATCCATCAAAATTTCTTCCTTGTTCCAAATTATTTAGCATTGTTGGAATTAAAAATAAATCACCAACTAACTCGTATAAATCACCATAGACTTTGCTTATGTTGTTCCAGTTAACATTTGTGTTGACATCATTATTATGCTTAGAATCTAATTTTTGAAGGAGAATAGTCCTTTGGAAATCAGAATACCCATTCATGTAGGTTGTACAGATATCAAATATCTTATGCAAAAGATTAGTCTTGTTTTGTTTGACATACTCAATCAAATGAGCAGAAAGATGCAATTGAGCATAATCGATGAAATTTTGAGATTTTTCACCCCACTTCCCCGAAAGGAACAACATAGCCCATTCATAAAATTCAGAATAAAATTCCTTAGGCTCTTTATTGAATACATCTTTAAGTTTTTCTTCCGAAACATTTACCAGGATTCTAAATGAAGGTTCTAATTCTTTCCATGAATTCTCGAATTCAACAAGCTGAGCTTGAGCTAATCTGAACTCATGTTCATTAGAATTCTTAAGAATTTTATCTATATCATATAAAACTTGAAAATGAGTAGGGTCAGATGCTGAAGACTTATCTATTGGTAATTCAGGATGAAGGTTTTGAACTGTAGGTTCTTTATCTTTTTTCAGTTGAGCCTCATCTATAGACCTTGCTCCTTTACATGTTAGATCACTTCCGTATTCAAAATAACCAACTGTAATTTGCTTTGTGCAATTTTGACATTGGAACGATGCTTCTTGTGGAAATTTATTGCCCAAACCATATCGAACCATATATTGTTCATTACAGTCTTCGCATTGAATATATATTCTAAATGTCATTTTTGATTTTTGTATTACACATAACGTTTTGTGGCTACAAGTATTGGCGTAAACCATTACCAAGCCATAACAAATATAAACTTATTTTAGAAAATTCGAATAATTTTCGGAATAGTACTGACCTAGCCATTACTTGTAACCGTTGTTGTGTGTAGTTTTTTTGACCATTCAACTAATTTTTCTCTGACTTTGTCAAACTCTTTGCTTTTCATCCATTGTTTTTCAATCAGATAAAATCCATTTTCACTTTCAATTTCAATAACTTGGTCGTAAGTGTCTATTTCTCCTATATTTTTAATTTCCGAAAACATTATTTTAGTTCGTGTTTTCCAACGTACAGGAATTTCAATAAAGTCCGCTCCAATTTTCAAACCTCCAACATTGAATTTATTAATAAAAAGCCAGAGAAAAGCAATTCCCATTGCAATTGTCAAAAGAAAAAACACCAACGTTATAATTCGTAACCAAATTTCTTCGTTTCCAATTATTACAGCACCAAACATTGTCGCCATAATTAATCCTCCAATTCCAACAAATAAGTATTTAAAAGGAGGTCGATAACTATATTCGTTTATCAATTATTTTCTTGTTTATCTAATTTTCTAAAACTACACACAACGTTCTGCCGCTTGTAGCAGTTGCGTAAATTTAAGCCAAAAGATTACAAGTACAAAACTCCTCATGGAATTTTCGGTTAGAAAATTCCGCAGCAATGAACTATATACGGTGTTGTGTGTAGGCTTTTTTATTTTCCACCTCTAAATTCATCTATTTTCAATCCGCTTTTAGTTTTCTTGATTATTAAATATCCATTTGTCGCTCCTAAAATAACATCAGATTTTCCCATAAAAAGGATTATTGTTGAGTCCGTTTCTTTTGATTTAAAAACCCCAAGTCCACCGTCTTTTAAATTGTCAGAGAGTAATTTTGAAAATTGGTCGTTTTTCAGCGAATCTTACCTTTCCATTAAAGATTTATATCCGTTATCCGTTGTGATTTTTTTTAATTCGTCTGGTTTTGCGTTTTCGAGTGTTTTAGAAAAATCCGAAAGTGATTTTTTCAATTCAGGTTTTAAATCCGAACAGCCAAAATTCAAAATCATAGCCAGTATAAATGTCAGTTTAATTCTATTCATATTGATTTTCAGCTTACACACAACGTTCTGCGGCTTGGCGAAGTGGCGTTGAACCAACTCCAAGCCATTACAAATATAGCAAAACATTCCATTCAGCAGCGGATTTTCCGTAGTAAAATCCGGAAGTAGCCATTGAAGCAAACCGCTGTTGTGTACAGTTTATTTGATTTCAAATTGCTTCACCATCCAATGATTAGAATGATTAGTAATCAAATCAGTTTTTATAACTTCATCTTTAGAAATCAGAAAATTATAGACTTTTAAAGGAATTGAATCTGGGTATTCTGTTAGCCCTTCATTAAGAACTTTTGCAGCTTCCTCATTTTGTCCACTTGTGTCTAAAGCTTCAAATTTATAGATGTAAATTAATACAGGTATTTTATTATAAATATTTTTAAACTCATAAGCTAAGTCCGTCATTAATTCTACTTGAAATTTTGTATTTGGTTTTTTACCAACAGCTGCCGTTTGACTTATATGATTTTGGTATGCCATATACATTAAAAGTAAATGTCTATTTTTAGTTTTTCTATTTTGATATAGTTTATCAATTTTTTTTGGTATATCGGCATTTAATTCACCCAAATCAGATTGTAATGCTTGTGCATAAAATTCATCTAATAAATTGTAAATTGCTTTATCTTGATTATCGATCTTTGTTTCGCTTCGGAATTGATTTATGCGTTCTTCATTAGGTTGAGAAAACATTTTGAATGAAATAAAGAAAATGATTATGATAAGTTTTTTCATTGTTTAATTTTAGATTCCAGTTTTGATTAAATTGCACACAACGTTTTGCAGCTTGGCGAAGTGGCGACTTCGTAACCGCTTATTTTCATGCTAATATACAATTTCTTGCGAAAAATAAATGTGATTTTCTTACAAACTTAGCCATTTTGCCAAACCGCTGTTATGCTGCGTAAACCGACACACAGTTAAAAACCAAAAATTTTCCATTAAGTATTTCCGAAACGTAAACCCAATTCAAGCCTAAACATTCTAAAAACGAAAAGTAACATTCCGAGAAACGTGATACGTTGGCTTTCAAACCATTTTAAAGTTTTGTTATTCTACAAAGTATTTTCTATAAACTTTCTACAACGTAAACCCAATGCAAGCCTAAATATTCTGAAAACGAAATAATTACATTCCGAGAAACGTGATAACATTGCTTTCTCAAAGTTTGATATTCAATTAAACACTAAATTTTGGTTTATGAAAAAGGAGTTTGATTTTTAAAAGATAGGATTTCTTAATTCAAACGGTTTATGCGGCATAACGGTCTCTGCTATGAGTAGTTGCGTGGGTTAGCACTTAACTTTGCAAGTACACACCAAACTGAAAATCCGCGAGGATTTTCAGAAGTAGGCGAGAACAAGCAATTACTTATAGCCATTGTTGTAGCCAGTTATTTTTATTCTTTTTATTTGGTCATCTTGTTCAACTCTTTCTGATGATAGTCCGTTTTGGTCAAGCGCATTAAATACCGAAAAGTAAGTTGTCGTGCGGCTCTCGTTTTCTATTTCGAATTCAATTCCGTGCATCATAAATCCTGTCTCATGTGATTCTCCAGTCTCGATATTTTTGCTTTTAAAATTATAGGTCAAAATGTTTACAGCCGAAATAGGTTGGTTCAAGCTTACTTTTAAATCCTGTTTCCCGTTTTCCATCCAGCTCAATGGTAATTCGTCACCCATTCCATACCAATCGAGTTTTTCTGTCAAGTCTATAGTATTTAAAGTGAAGCTGAAATCATCAAGTTGATAAGCACAAAATTCATAATTGTTTCCGTCAATTTCAAGAATCACTGGACCGTCTGGATACCATTCATTCTCTTTTACGTCCCACATAACCCAAAATCTTGAAATTGACTTGCCAATCAGTTTTTCAAACTTGTCTTTCTGAGTTATCAAGAACAAGTTTACATCATCGAAAAAGTTGGGTTCATATTTAGCTATTCCTAACATTCGTTTTTTCTAATTGGCTACAACTTGTTGTATAGGTCTGACTTCGTCAGACCTATACAACAACCATTTGTTAGATAGGTCTGAAAACAGTCATACTTTTTTCTTACCCAAAAATAATAATTATCTATTACAAATCATCAAAAGGGCTTTTAATTTGTTCTAAACTTTTTGTGCTTACATGAGTATATATTTCCGTTGTTCTACTACTATTATGACCAAGCAATTCTTGTATGTATCTTAAATCGGTACCGCTTTCTAATAAATGAGTCGCATAACTATGTCGCAACCAATGCAAGGTGACTGGCTTTGAAATTTTAGTTTTCTGCAATGTTTGTTTTAAAACACTTTGTAAACTCTTTTCGGAATATTTAACACCTTTATTTTGTCCTTCAAAGAGCCAAACCATAGGTTTGTATTGTGCATAATAGACTCGTAGCATTTCTAAAATTTTGTTAGACAAAGGTACAATGCGGTCTTTTTTCCCTTTACTTTGTCTAATGAGCACAATACCTCTTTTGGAATCAATATCTGTAGGTTTTAAATGCAATAATTCGCTACGTCTTAAACCGCAACTGTAAATCATGGAGAGCATTGCTTTATGTTTTAGATTGCTAGGTGCTTCTAAAATGAATTTTATTTCTTCCTTACTCAAAACATTAGGCAATACTTTTTCTCGTTTGGGGCGATGAATTTTATCAATAATCAATACTTCATTATGTATCGTTTTAAAATATAATTTGATTGCATTTACAATCTGATTTTGATAGGAA
This sequence comes from Flavobacterium sp. 9AF, assembly GCF_902506265.1. Taxonomy (GTDB): domain Bacteria; phylum Bacteroidota; class Bacteroidia; order Flavobacteriales; family Flavobacteriaceae; genus Flavobacterium. The sequence continues at coordinate 10,431 of NZ_LR733556.1, forward strand.
GTGGAAAATTTGTTTTTTAGAATGTGTTCATTGGTAAACCATATGACATCGTCATTCGTAATTTCTGAAACAGTTTTGTGAGTATAAAACGTTAAAAACGATTTTAGTGCATCTGCATAAGTTTTAATGGTATTTTCACTATACCTTTTCGATTGTAACCATTGTTTAAATTTTTCTAATTGCCGAATGCCTTCCTCCGATAGAATTGGAGTTGGAGGTATTTTAAAATGGGCTCTGTTTGCTATAGTATCAGGCAAATGCCAAAATTTTTTAGAAGCACTCCAAGTTGCTCCGTTAAAAGTTTTAATACGTGTAATTAAATGTATGTCTTTGTCAAAAAATACAGCAATGCGAGGTACTCCCTTATGGATAACTAATTTGGCTTTCCAATTCATTTTGTGTGGCTTATATACTTTCAAAAATACTATTTTTTACTTAAATATTAAAAAAAGACTTGCTTTAAAAGTAAAACCTAGCACCACCAACCACCAACCATCAACCACCAACCACCAACCACCATTAACCCATAACCTCAACAACCTCCATAACACCTTTCGATAAAGGATAAAAATTACCATTTATTTCCTGAAAAAAACGCCCAATGGCTACAACCACACAACAATTGTAATCGGGTAGTATAGGTACAGCTAAAGCTACATCTCCTGAAAAGTTATGATCTATTACAAGCTTTTCACTTTGTACAAATGAAAATTCCCCATTAGCATCAATTAAAATATAACGTAAAAACAATTCCATTTGATCGGCTATAGTATTCGTAAATAAAGGAGTGGTATTAAAATGAGGTACTTGTAACCCATTTTGCTCATCAAAAATATAGGCTTGTTGCAACATACTTTGTAAAGAACCGTCTTGGGTAAGTACATAACCACGCAATAAATCACGACCATGTGCCGTAGCCAAACCTTTCGCAACAATGCGTTGTCCTCTTGTTGAAGTAATATCAAAGGCTTTCAACTGGGTAAACACACGCACCAACCGTTGATGCAATTTGCCATCTTTTAAAAGTTGTAAATAGGGTTGGAGCATTTGCTTAAAAGAGGCTACCGTTTGCATGCAATTTTTAAATTCCGAACTGTTCTCACGCACACGCGCCATAGAGGCTTTGGTCTTTATGGCTTCTCCATTAAAACCACCTCCTGCAGTACGCACAACTTGTTTGCCATCTAAAAGATAAAATGTGAATCCTTGTAACGTTCCTGTCAATTGTACAATGCCTTTTCCTTTTGCCATACTAAAGTCGTTTAAAAGCCTAAGATACTAAATATTTATTATAAATATATATTAAATATATGATAAGTATATGGCTAGTATATAATAAGGTTATAGTAACTTTATAGCGACTATAATTTTAAGATATGTTTTATGAAATACGGAACTATGAGAAGGTAACTTGTACTAAAATACAATAGAATGTTGAAGAAGAATAAATATTAGATAAAATATTAAGTGGTTTCTTTATTAATCCATTTGCCTACTTCTGGTGCTTTATAATTTTGCATTTGATGGAGTAAATCGTTAATGGAGTCACTTACTAATACCATGTCTCTATTTACTTCTTTTAAGAAGCCTTTATTAACCATAGTATTTAGAAATTGTACCAATTCATTATAAAAACCATTAATGTTTAGTATGCCTATTGGTTTTTTGTGTAATCCTAATTGTCCCCAAGTTAACATTTCAAAAAATTCTTCCAACGTACCAAAACCACCTGGTAATGCTATAACTCCATCACAAAGTTCGTTCATTTTTGTTTTTCGTTCGTGCATGGTGTTTACTAAAATTAATTCGGTTAAACCTTCATGCGCAATTTCTTTTGATCTTAAGAATTCAGGTAAAACACCTATTACTTTACCACTTCCCTCTAACACACCATCTGCAACTGCCCCCATAAGACCTACGTTGGCTCCACCATATACCAATTCTAAATTTTCAGATGCTAATTTTCTGCCCAAATCTCGAGCGGTGGTTTCAAAAATAGAATCGGTTCCAAAGCTAGACCCACAAAAAACAGTAATTCTTTTCATATGATTTTTTTATTTTAAATTATAGCAACGATTGCAAGATAAACTTTTTTGTAAAAATATAGGCGTAATCTAAAAGGGTTTCTTTAGATAGAAATTAGATTTACCCTATTCTTTTTTTACGTACCAAAAGCCAAACTACTATGGGAGCTCCTATAATGGAAGTAATCGCATTGATGGGTAAGGTAATATCATTGCCAGGCAATTGGGCTACAATGTCACAAAACAATAGTACAATGGCTCCTAACAATGAAGTGCTCCAAAACAAGATAAAATGATTGCTGGTTTGAAACAACAACTTGGCCATATGAGGTACGGCTAACCCAATAAAGGCTATTGGCCCCACAAAGGCGGTAATACTTCCCGCTAAAATACTTGTTGCAAACAAAATAATGTAACGGGTATGCTTAAAATTCACTCCTAAACTACTCGCATAACGTTCTCCTAATAATAGGGCGTCCAATGGTTTGATGACTAAAAAACTAAGGCTTATGCCAATGCAGGTAATTATGGCTAAAAAACTAACGTTGGACCAACTCAAATTGCCTAAACTGCCCATTTGCCAAAAGGTGTATTTCTGTAATTGCTCGGCGGTAGTAAAATAGGAAAGTACCGAAACGATAGCACTAGTTAAACTTCCAAACATCAAACCTACAATCAAAATAGACATGGTATCTTTTAATCGTTCCGATACTAATAACACAGCCAATAACACTAACGAACTGCCTATTCCAGAAGCCAATACTAACCCCAGCGATGAGGTGAATATTTTAGAAAGGCCTAAAGGTAAAATACCTGCTCCTAAAACTACTATAGCTACACCTAAACTTGCCCCAGAACTCAATCCTAAAACGTAGGGTCCTGCTAAAGGGTTTCGGAATAAGGTCTGCATCAATAAACCACTAATAGATAAAGCAACACCCACTAAAATAGCGGTAATCGCTTTGGGTAACCTAAAGTTGATAATGATATAATCCCACGAAGTTTTTGAAGTTGCATTCCCTATTAACGCTTGGGCTACTTCTTTAAAAGGTATTTTAATAGAACCTAAACTGATATTCAATAGGGTCAAAAATACCAAAACAAATACTAAACAAATTAATAATAGGGTAAACTTCTTGGTCACGTTAGTCTAACTTTTTGGCAAAGGTAAAGGTATAATTGGGTAAAACCGCAGGGTGAAAGATTTTAATATAATCTTTTAAAACCAAATCGGGTCGGCTAGGTGCTGTTTCATAATAAATTGTACCTCCTGTAGCTCCTTTCTGACTTTCAAAGGAATACACGTTTTTATGTTGAAAAGCATCAAACTTGGCATAATGATGATTCTCTTCTAAAAGTTGGTCCAAACTCATAATCGATCCATTGGTAATCCACACATCAGCATGCGCAGCTGTATCAAATACGCTTTCAAAACTTAGGGGTTCACTTCCCATACCGGCTAAGTCTTTCCATAAATAATCGGCTTTAGCATCTTGTAGGAACTGAGCAATCCAACTGTTCCCTCTGGCTACAAACCATTGGTCTTTATACATGGAACCATATAATACTTTTTCTTGAGGTGCCAAGTCTTTTACTAAGGTAAGGGTTTGTTGGTAATTGCTGGCAATAGAGTTAAAGATGGAATCTCCTTCTTTTTCTTTTCCTAATAAGGTAGCATAAAACTTAATCCACTCAGCTTTACCTAATGGAGATTGCTCCATCCAATCGCCCTGGAACAATATCTTTAATCCGTTGGAAGTCAGTTTGTCAACCATAGGGTTCGTATTGTCAACTCCAAAAGTAACAATGGCATCGGGTTGCATATCAAAGAGTAATTCAATATTTAAACTTTCATTCTGTCCCACATCTCTTACTTTGCCACTGTCAATTAAGGCTCTTGTTTTTGTTGAGGAAATATAATCGGTATGGGGAAAGCCAATGAGCTTCGTTTCGCTGTCTAACATTTCTAAAAAAGGAATAATCGTGGTAGACGTAACGACTAACTTTTGTAAGGGAACCGTAACGGTAGTATAATCGTGTAAACTATCGGGCACAACACCGTTTTGTTGTTTTAAAATATAAGTAAAGGGTTTTTCGGCTTTTGGCCAAGGATTCAAAACTTTTACGACACTATAACCATCATATTTGTAAATGGCTAAGCCACTAGCATATTGGATTTCATTTTTAGGAGCTTTGTTAGAAACAAGAGTGTTTTTAGTAGTTTCTTTACAACTCAATAAGAGAAAAGAGAGTAACAGTAAAAGTGTATAAGCGAATTTCATGCGGTTTTTTTGTTTGCACAAATGTATGAAAAATTCTACGCTTCCATTTTATTAAAAAGTAGAAACACTATCTTTACCACATGAATACGGTAAGAGAAAAGACATGTGCACGATGCCAAACCGCTTTTGGTTGTGGCAATCCATCAGAAACAATCAAATGTTGGTGTAATGATTTACCACCTATTTTTTCTCTAGACAATTATTCTGATTGTTTGTGTCCCAATTGTTTAAAGCAAGCGACTATTACAAAAATAAACGAATATGTGGCAACCATAACTCCTGAAAATAGTAAAACCAATAGAGCAAAAGACTTGCCTAAAACCACACATCTTGTGGAAGATATTGATTACTATCTGGAAAATGGAATGCATGTGTTTACCAAATGGTTTCACCTCAAAAGAGGTACCTGTTGCGGCAACGGATGTAGACACTGTCCCTATTAATTAGAAATTAAAAATTATTTATCACAAATCATAAAAAGCAATATGAAACGCAACAACACTAAACACTAATTATTAACTACTAATCACTAACTACTAATCACTAATTTACTAATTACCAAAATGATATACTTAATAACAGGAGGGGAACGTTCTGGAAAAAGCGGATACGGACAAAACTTAGCCTTATCTTTATCTGAAAATCCCATGTATGTTGCTACCGCTAGAAATTGGGATGGCGATTTCCAAAAAAGAATAGACCGTCATCAAAAAGATAGAGATGAACATTGGATGAACATTGAAAAAGAGAAACACTTAAGTGAAATAGATTTCTCTGGAAAAGTAGCGCTAATTGATTGTGTTACACTTTGGCTAACCAATTTCTTTGTCGATACTAAAAATGATGTTGAGGCTTGTCTTGAACAGGCTAAAAAAGAAATCGAGCTCATCTTGGAACAAAAAGATATCACAGTGATTATTATTACGAATGAAATCGGAATGGGAGTGCATGCAGCTACTCATGTTGGTAGAAAATTCACCGAGTTACAAGGTTGGATGAATCAGTATTTAGCTAAAAAAGCAGATAAAGTAGTCTTAATGGTTTCTGGAATTCCAGTGCCAATAAAATAAAATACATGAAAGTTTTAAGTTCGTGGAGTGGTGGTAAAGACAGTTGCTATGCCCTAATGAAAGCGGTCCAACAAGGATTGCAACCTACAGTACTCCTCAATATGATGAATGAAAACGGTAAAGTATCGCGTTCGCACGGTATTCCGTTAGCTATTTTAGAACAACAGGCAGCTCAAATGCAATTGCCTTTAGTGGCGGTGCCAGCCTCATGGTCTCAGTACGAAGAACATTATATTGCTACTTTGTATCAAATAAAAGAGAAGTATGCTATCGAAGGAGTTGTTTTTGGCGACATTGATTTGGAACCGCATCGAGAATGGGAAGAAAAGGTGTGTACTGCGGCTAACTTAAAAGCGTTCTTACCTTTATGGCAACAAGATAGAATTCGTTTGGTACACGAAATGCTAGATAATGGCATTGAAACCCTCATTGTTTCTTGTAATTTACAAATGGGAGAAGGGTATTTAGGAAAAATCCTTACGAAAGAATTAGCTTATGAATTAGCTCAGAAAGGGATTGATCCATGTGGAGAAAATGGAGAGTTTCATACTTTAGTAATTGATTGTCCTTTATTTGAAAATAAAATTCAATTGCCTAGTTTTGAAGTGAAAACTTATGAAAACTATTGTTTTATAGTATGGAACGACTAACTTCAAGTAGGATAAATTAGAATGATAATTAGGCATCAGTTCAAGTGTTTTTAAGGAAAGAAGTGAAATAATGATATATTGTTTATTCCTCGTCAGTTCGAGTGTTTTTTATGGAATGAAATGGAGTAAAAAATGTATCGAGAACATTTGAAACAACGAGTATTATGTATTAAAAATAGAGAATTAACTCCTAGTCAGTTCGAGTGTTTTTTATAGAATGAAATGGAGTAAAAAATGTATCGAGAACATTTGAAACAACGAGTACTATGTATTAAAAATAGAGAATTAACTCCTCGTCAGTTCGAGTGTTTTTTATAGAATGAAATGGAGTAAAAAATGTATCGAGAACATTTGAAACAACGAGTACTATGTATTAAAAATAGAGAATTAACTCCTCGTCAGTTCGAGTGTTTTTTATAGAATTATAAATGAAACAAAAGTATGTTTTTTATATTTATAACACTAATGTCTTTCGCTTTTAAACCCTAATAATTTGGCATATTTGTAAAAAGTAGTCAAGCAAAATCCAAAATCTTTGTTTCGCCTAACCTAGATTACAGCTATTTTTTATTTAATTATTTTTGTAAAGATTTTGTTCCTGTTTGGGCAATAAAATGTTTTCTAATGGATTTTAGGTAATTTATCTCTTTCAGAAATAATAACAATTCTTAATGACCTTATCGAAGCTGGGTTTGAAGAAACTGATATTTTTTTTGATCAAATAGAAGCATTTTTATCATCCTTACTATTCAGAGAAAGGTGAACAATATTAGCACTTTAAAATAGGCTTCCTAAAATTTATTGTAATCAAACTTATTGAACACATGGATTAAAATCAAAAAAAAATCAAAAAATACTTTAAGACAAATTATTTACCAATTTAGAAAAAGAAATGATAATGAAAAAGAGAGATAATAAAATGAATGTGTAAAATTAATCATCTCATTCATTTGTGCTAAAACCGTCTTTAGTTCAAGTATTCCTAAAACCAGTTCTTTGTTAACGCTATTTCACTAATTTCATTTGTAATAAACTGAGTGTTTCTATTTATTAGGTGTTGACAGGAAAGTTTTATATTTCAATAGCCACCCCTTCCCAACGCTCCAAAAAAATATTGTCATAGTTTTTATCAAAAACACGTATGCAAGCAACTTGTGCCAGTAATTTTTTCTCCCAAGCTTGGTTATATAATGTGGCACTATAGTTCTAGCCATAATAACATTATGAGTTGTCCTAAAAAAGGTTGACTTGTTAGTATATCAAAAATAGTTAAATCGGAACAGAATTAATTCTGTTCCGATTTATTTTTTCCCATTGTTTTAATTCTATTGGTTTTTGTTGATGCGCTAGATTTGGTGTAGTCATTTTTATTGACATATGTATTCTTAAATTATTGTATAACTGAATAGCTTGAGTTACTTGTTTTTTTAAATCATGATAATTTTTAAATGCTTCATGTAAACCAAATACTTCTTTTAATATTCCATTTACTCTTTCAGCAACAGCATTTTCATAAGGATCTGATTCTTCTGTCATACTTATCAATATGTTGTTTTATTTAAGCAATTCTGTGTACTCTCTATACAATATTGTAGTCCTCTATCAGGATGATTATATTAATTGATGTGAGTAGTTCTATTAACAAGAGCCATTTGTAATGCTTTTGTTGTTGTTGAACTCATTAAATTATCAGCTAATTGATAATCTACAATTTTCTTGGAACAAGCATCTGTTAATAGATGTAAATAATACGTTTTTTCTTAAATATGTTATATCAGCAACCCAAACTTGTTCTGGTTTATTGAGTGAAATATTTTTTATTAAATTAGGATAAGGTTTCATCCAGTGTGTTGAATTAGTTGTGTTATAATAGCGTCTTACTTTAGTTACTTGTAAATATTCAGTTTTCAAAAAATCTAAAAAAACATCTCTTCCAATACAGATATTATGCTTTACAAAATCTTCTTGAAGCATTATGTAGAGTTTTTTTCCACCTGTTCTAGGCAATTGTTTTCGAATATTTAGAACAAGACTTCTTATTACATCTGGATTGTATTTTATTAATGTAGCATTTGATTTTCGCTTATAAAAAGCTTGCTTTGTATACCCAAACAGTTCACATATCTCATAAGTAGCCAATAGGCTGCTGTTGGTTATTTCTTCTAATGTTGACATAATTCTAATTTTTTTAGTCAACTTTTTTCAGGACAAGACATCAAATTAAAAACCTTTACAACGGTAAGGTTTTTTTCTTTTTTAAGGCTTTTTTTTAATTTTTTTCTATAACTGTAAAAAATGATAATCGATAAATACGAAAAACATCCACAATGTATCAATGAAGACAAACTACTTCCTTTTTTATCAAACCAAAAAATGAATGCATATTTAAAAGAAATAGCAGGAGTTTGTGAAATTGAAAAAGAGTTAACCTTTCATATTGCTCGTCATACATTCGCAACTATGGTAACACTGACAAATAAAGTTCTAATATTGAAAGTGTAAGCAAAATGTTTGGACACAAAATTTAAGACCCACGCAATATCACACTAAAGTATTGGATAGAAAAGTTAGTGAAGATATGCAGATTTTGAAACAAAACTTTTTAAAAATAAATTAAATGAGCAAAACCAATTAAGAATCAATAATTAATTATAGTATTTTAGCTAAATATATGAGATCAGAAAATATTATAGTAGAAGATTTAAGAGAATTGTATGAATCAATAGGTTTACCTTTAAATAAAATTGATTCGTCATCTGGCTTTACTATTCATTTTTTACAAGATACTTTTAAGAATTTACCATATAAATCTAAATCATTCCGGCCTAATTATTTTAGTTTTCTGTTTATTGATAATGCTTATGGTAAATATACTATTGACGATAAAGTATTTGAGGTAAATCCGAAAACAGTTTACTTTACCAATCCAGGTAATTACAGAATTTTTCAATGGGAAAAAATTACTGATGTTTGTCTTATTACATTTGATGAAGCATATCTTAAAAAACATGTTCATGCAGATGTGTATAATAATTTTTCATTTCTTCTAACAGAAACTGTTGAACCGCGAACACTTTCAGAAATAGAGTTTAATCATATAAAAGAGCTTTATAAATTAATACATAAGGAATATTTATTAGAATCGCCTTTTAAAAATGAAATAATAGGAAGTTTAATGGTTGTTTTATTATTAAAAATAAAAGAATACTTCTTTCAAAATTATAATCCTATTTATGAAGGAAACAGGAGTTCTCAAATTGTAAAAACTTTTAAACGTAATCTAGAAAATCATTTTAAAGCACTCAGAAAAGGGAATCAAGAAAAGCAATTAAGGGTTCAAGATTATGCAGACATGCAATTTCTTCATGTTAATTATTTATCCAATGTAATAAGCAATAAAACAGGTAAGTCGATTAGCACTTGGATTTCAGAAAAAACAATCACAGAAGCTAAAGTTATGTTGCAAAACCAAAAGTTAGCAGTAAAAGAAATTTCCAATAAACTTGGTTTTTTAGAATCGTCACATTTCAGTAATTATTTTAAAAAACATACTTCATTAAGTCCTGCAAAGTACAGGGAAAATTACTCCAAATAACAAATATTAGAAATTTACATCTTTTCCTATTAAACGTGTACGAGTTTTAGATGACTCATATAAGACCTTTGTATTATTAATTTAAAACAAAATAATATGAACAATTTAAATCAAAAAGTGGCAATAATCACAGGTGCATCAAGAGGCATTGGTGCTGAAATTGCTAAAACATTAGCTAAAAAAGGGGCAAAGGTCGTTATTAATTATGCAGGAAGTAAAGAGGATGCTACCAAAGTAGTAAATGAAATCATCCAAAATGGTTCTGAAGCTATCAGTATTCAGGCAGATATCAGTAAAAAAGAAGATGTTGCTCGTTTGTTTAATGAAACTATCTCTCGGTTTGGGAAAGTAGATATTTTAGTGAACAACGCTGGAATAATGCTGAATTCCTTAATTAAAGATGCTGATGATGATTTATTTGAAAAACAAATAAACATCAACGTAAAAGGTGTGTTTAATACACTTCGTGAAGCATCCACCAAGTTAGCAGGTAATGGAAGCATTATTAACCTTTCGTCTACCGTTACCCGAACTATTTTCCCAACATACGGAATTTATTCAGCCAGTAAAGCAGCTGTTCAACAATTAAGCAGAGTATTTGCAAAAGAAATAGGAAACAGAGGTATTAATGTTAATTGTGTTTTACCAGGGCCTACAGCTACCGATTTATTCTTAAAAGGAAAATCAGAACAATTGATTGCTCAATTGGCAAGCACCAACGCTTTTAAACGTTTAGGAACACCAGAAGATATTGCTAAAATAGTTGCATTTTTAGCGAGTGATGAAGCAAAATGGATTTCAGGTCAAGATATAGGTGCCAATGGTGCTATGGCATAAATCATTTAAAAACAAATAGTATGAAACAGTTTTTAACAGCCATCATTATGGGTGCTTGCGGAGCACTTGCAGTTTTTGTGTCATTTTCATTGCAATGGCCTACTTGGGTGCTCTTTATTGCTTGGGTAAGCTACTATTTATTTGGAAAATCCATACAATCGGCAGTTTTAGCACTTATACCCATTACCGCAGGTATAGCTATGGGAATTTTAATTCAATTATTAGGCAAAACACTTGGAGGATATTTAGGTTCTGCGGGCTTTCCCTTATCCATATTTCTGCTTATAGGAGCATTGGCTTATTTATCTAAAATTAAGTTTTTAAACAATATTCCTGCGTGGTTTATTGGGTTAATCATCTTTTTTGGAGTGCATCCTTCAATAGAGTTTAAGCCCATATTTAGCTTATTTATTCCAATAATTGCAGGGATTTGCTTCGCCTATATAAATGATTCGGCATTGAATCTTCTATCAAAAAAACAACATTAAATTTTTAAAAAAATTATGAATAGTCTAAAAAATAAAGTTGCCATAATAACAGGTTCAGGAAGAGGACTTGGAAAAGCAATAGCAGAAAGATACGCTGCATTGGGAGCAGATATTGTGCTTAATTATTCAAGGGATATAGCCTCTACTGATGAAGTAGAAGCAAACATAAAAGCAATGGGAGCTCGTGTTATTTCTGTTCAGGCAGATGTAAGTAAAGTAGAAAGCATTGAACGTCTTTTCAATGAAGCTATCAGTACGTTTGGTAAGATTGACATTGTGGTAGCTAATGCAGGCATAGAGATGGTAGAAACGCCTGTAGTAGAATTTACTGAAGAACAGTTCGATAGATTGTTTTCTATCAATACCAAAGGTGCTTATTTCACTATGCAACAAGCAGCGAAACATATTGAAAACAACGGCAGGATTATTTACATAGCATCCAGTACTACAGTATTTCCTGTACAAGGAATGGCAGTATATGGAGGAAGTAAAACTACACCAAGATATATGGTGGATGTTTTATCCAAAGAAATAGGACACAAAGGTGTAACTGTTAATTCAATTATCCCTTTTGCGGTAGATCATTCCGGTATTTTTGCTGAAGAAAATAGTTATCCGGAATTGAGAAAATCTTTAATAGATAGCTGCCCAATGAAACGTTTGGCAGAAGTTGAAGATGTAGCCAATGTAGCAGAATTTTTTGCCAGTGATATGTCATCTTTTGTTAACGGCCAACACTTACTGGTTAACGGAGGAGCAACACAATAAAATAAGCAAAATGAAGGCCTTTAATTTATTAATTATCATTCTGTTTGCATGTATTAATACTGCATGCGGACAAATAGGAAATCACCAACACAAAGAAATGAGAAGCATCAATTACGATAAAATTACCAATGCTACTATTAAATATGCAATAGAAACTTGGCAGCAAGGAGATGCTGAAAAATGGCTTTCTCTATTTACAAAAGATACCAAACTATATGATGATGGAAACCCAAGAGATTTCATAAAGTTCAGTACGAAAGCAATTGGAAAAGAATATTTTACAAGTATTGATAAAGTTGAAGATGATGGTTTAAGTATATATGGCAAATTCCACAGCGATACTTGGGGAGATTTCAAAACCTATTTCAAATTTCATATTAATAAAGACAGTAAAATATATCAATTAGAAATAGGTCTAGCCAAGTATTTAAAAAAATGAAATTATACTTTTTGGCTACAAAACTGTGAATATCGGCTACATTATTTAAAACACTAATAGTGACCTTTGTAATGTTAATTTAAAATGAGTTAGAATGAAAATAGTAATTACAGGTTCATTGGGCAATATAAGTAAACCGTTAGCAGAAGAGTTGATTGAAAAAGGACATCGTGTAGTTGTTGTAAGCAGTAAACAGGAAAGAGTTAAAGCCATTGAAGATATTGGAGCAACAGCGGCAATTGGCACTATGGAAGACGTAAGTTTTTTAACTGAAGCCTATAAGGGAGCAGATATTATATACGCAATGGAATCTCTTGCATATGGGGCATTTTTTGATAAAAATTTAGATTTTATAGATGCAAATACAAGAATTGGAAATTGCCATAAAGAAGCCATCCAGCAAGCAGGTGTAAAAAAGGTGGTACATTTAAGTAGTATTGGAGCACACACCAATAAAGGAATAGGAATTTTAAAATTTCATTATAATGTAGAGAAGTTGTTGAGTGAACTTCCAGCTGATGTTTCTATAAAATTTATGCGTCCTGTTGGGTTTTATTATAATATGTTTCAATTTGTTGATAGCATAAAAAGACAAGGCACTATCTTTTCTAATTATGGAGGCGATGTAAAAGAACCTTGGGTTTCGCCTTTAGATATTGCATCAACAATTGCAGAAGAAATGGACAAGCCATTTGAAGGGAGAGAGGTTAGATATATTGTTAGTGATGAGGTTTCGCCAAATCAAATCGCTAAAACTTTAGGAAAAGCTATTGATATACCCAATTTAAAATGGGAAACTATTCCAACAGAACAAATGTTAAATGGTATGATAGCTGTAGGAATGAATCCTGAAACAGCAAAAGGATTTATAGAGATGAATGAAGCAAGAGTAAACGGGATTTTATATGAAGATTATTATAAAAGCAAACCAGTATTAGGAAAAATAAAACTAGAAGATTTTGCTAAAGACTTCGCAAACGTTTTTAAAAAAGAATAAAAAACATATTCAAAAGATAAATTACATGAAAAACACTTTCTGTTTTAGAAAAGGAAGAACTGGCCAAAACAATGCTTTTAGCCTTAAAAAATAATGACTGGAAATAATTTGGCTCTCTACTAACAGAAAATATGATATGCACATTACTAGGATAAAGTTTAATTTCTGGTAGTATTAAGGGAAACGAAGAAGCAATAAAAAGAGCAAAGAAAATGGTTTCAAGCGGGGTAAGTATGGAACTTTAATATATTTTGTACTGTCAACATAATTTGCGTTATCAATACATAATCAGGTAAGAAAAAATGATATAATTTTGAACGAACATCTTGCAACGGCTTGTATTCTTGAAAATGGAAAGACATCCAAATTTGATACCTATGTTTCTGATGTTGATGGCGTAAATGCTTTTTTTAACGACTAAACAAATAAGGTTGTAAATGAAAAATAACAACGTGTTAAGAATTAAGACTATTAGTGAATTTCATCAATTAAGAGGTTTATCTAAACCAGAACACCCTTTAATTAGTATTGTCGATTTTTCTAAAATTAAACATTCTGTTACTAATAATCCAATTAGTTGGGTACTCGATTTTTATTCTATTTCTTTAAAGAGGATACCAAATGCAAAAATTAAATACGGACAACAAGAATGCGATTTTGATGAAGGAGTTATGTTTTTTATGACCCCAAATCAGGTTTTTAATGTTAAAGTGAATGATGAAGTAATGTCAAATCAGTCTGGATGGATACTACTTATTCATCCAGACTTTATTTGGAACAGTTCATTGGCCACAACTATTAAGCAATATGAGTATTTTGATTATGCAGTAACTGAAGCATTGTTTTTGTCAGAGAAAGAAGAAATAACCATAAATCATATTATTAATAACATTAAGCAAGAATATCATTCAAATATCGATAAGTTTAGTCAAAATATTATTATTTCTCAAATTGAAACATTACTTAATTACTCAGAAAGATTTTACCAAAGACAATTCATTACAAGAAAAATATCTAATCATCAAATTCTTGATAAAGTTGAAAATTATTTAAATAATTATTTTAATAATGATGTGTTACTAAAGGAAGGTTTGCCAACAGTGCACGATATGGCTAAGCACTTAAACCTTTCAATTGGATATTTAAGTAATCTTTTAAAACAAACTACAAATTTATCAGCACAACAACATATCCACGAAAAATTAATTGAAAAAGCCAAAGAAAAGCTATCTACAACTCAATTATCAGTTTCAGAAATTGCTTTTGGACTTGGTTTTGAACATAGTCAAAGTTTTTCAAAATTATTTAAGAGAAAAACAAATCTAAGTCCATTAGAGTTCAGACAAAGTTTTAATTAAAAAAATATATTTCGAAATGAGTGAAAATTTGACTTGGTGAATTTATGAATGTTGAAAAGAGAATAGGTATTATTATACCAGCTGAAAAATTTGAAGAAGGTAGAAATCTATCATACAAAACGATTGTTGTTTTGGAGAATTTGAAGCAAAAAAACAGTACAAATTACAGATTTGTATAAACCTGAAGAAGACCTTATAGGTAAACAAGTAATTGCTGGAATTAATTTTCCCCCCAAATAAATAGCCAATATTATGAGTGAATGTTTAGTTTTTGGAAGAGTTGGAGATAATAAAGAAGTAACACTTATAAAACCTGAAAGGGAAATAAAAAATGGTACACGGATTGGATAAATCAACCCGTGTGTCTTTTTTAATCAATAATAATACTATCAATTGCTCTTTGTAATGCAGTGTCTTGAACTACAGGAATATGTACGCCTTCAACTCTAAAAACGGTCAAATCGGTCATTCCTAAAAATCCTAAAAAAGATTCTAAATAGGGAGCTACAAAATCATTTGCTTTACCTTGCTCATCAGTATATATTCCACCTGAACTCATAGCAACATAAACTTTTTTATCTTTTACAAATCCAATTGGTTTGCCTTCTTGTGTATATCCAAAAGTAACACCACGACGAGTAATATGGTCAATCCAAGATTTTAACGAAGAATGAATGGTTCTATTGATTAATGGTGCTCCAATTACAAGAATATCGGCATCAAATAATTGTTTAATTAATTTATCAGATAAATTCAGTTTTTGCTTAATTTCATCTGTAATATGCTCATCTGGCGTAAACATAGCCTGAAGTGTTTCAAGTGAAAAATGCGGAATGTTGCTTTCTACTACATCTAGTTTTTCAACAGGACTATCAGGATATTTTGCAATAATTTTATCTACAATTGCATTTCCTAACTTTTTACTAAAGGATTGTTCACCCATTATACTTGAGTCAATTTGTAATATTTTCATTTTCTTAATTATTTTAAATTTTGTAATCTGTTGTAACTCATATAAGATGTTATTAAAATAGCGAGAAAAATAAAACCTACTAAAACTTTACTCGCAGGATCTTTTACTGCATAATGTGCTATTGATGCAGAAGCAAACATTATGGCAAAACCAATGTATGCTGCTTCTTTCAATAATCGGGATGGTAACCAAATAAAAATAGCCCCAATGAATTTTGCAATTCCTAATTCTATTCTAAAGTAATCAGGAAATCCTAAGTGATGCATTGAAGTTTTGACCTCGGGTTTTAATAATGTTTCGAAACCAATAAATAGCATCATAGCTGAAATAATTCCTGTTGTAACGTAATACGTTATTCTTGTTTTTTTCATTTCTTAACTTTTTAATTGTATGTATTACTACAAAATTATTTATATTTACTTTCTAAAGTATAGTAGTTTCTAAAATGTAAGTAGTATCTTTTAGGAAAGTAGTTAATAAAAATCTATAAAATATGGCGATAAGTAAATTAAAATTAACACCAATAGAATGTAATAATAGTTTATCAGCAACAGAAGATGCCTTGTATGTTTTGGGTGGCAGATGGACAATTAGAGTAATGATTGCGATTTTGGGAGGACATTCCCGGTTTAATGATTTGCAGCGTTCTCTCAACAAAATATCAGCAAAAGTATTATCTAATGAATTGAAAAAATTAGAAATCAATCATCTAATAGAAAGAAAAGTTTTTGCTGACCAAACTCCTGTTTTAGTAGAATATATACCAACAGAATATAGTCAATCTTTAAAAACCATAATTACAGCTTTGGCAGATTGGGGAAAAAGTCATAAAATGAAAATAATTAAGAATGAATAAGTAGAACGAATCTAGAAATAGTATTTATTGTATTTTTTTGAATACACACTTCAGAGATTTGGATAATTCTAGGAATGCGATTTAATTGAATTTTGTATTCAAATAAAAATTCAAAAAAATGAGTACAAAAAAAGTGTGGTTTATCACAGGAACATCAAAAGGACTTGGATTAGCTTTAACTAAATTAGCTTTATCGCAAGGGCATAAAGTCGTAGCAACTTCAAGAGATACTGAAACATTGCGGAAGTCTATAACAGAATATCATGATGCATTTTTACCATTAAATGTTGATATTACTTCAGATGAAGAAGTTAAAAAAGCTATTGAACAAGGTATCAAAAAATTTGGAAGAATAGATGTAGCTGTAAATAATGCTGGATACTCACTGGTAGGAAGTATTGAAGAAATCTCAGACAAAGAATTTCGTCAAACAGTAGATGTTAACTTGTTTGGAACTGTTAATGTAATTCGCAATGTAATGCCTTATTTAAGAGAACAACAATCGGGTCACATTATTAATATTGCTTCCAACGCTGGTTATGTGGGTTTTGCTAACGCGACAAGTTACAATGCCTCAAAATTTGCAATTGTAGGAATTTCGGAAGCATTAATACAAGAACTAAGGCCATTTGGTATAAATGTCACAGTAGTAGCTCCAGGTCAATTCAGAACAAGTTTTATGGAAAAAGGTTCTATGCAATTTGCAAAAAATAGAATACCTGTTTATGGTTTAAATGAAGCAGAACAATTATGGACTAGTTTTAGTGGACAACAACAAGGAGATCCTGAAAAATTAGTAAAAATATTAACTGAAATAGTTGAATTAGAAAATTCACCTATACGATTATTGTTAGGTACTGATACCTATGAATTGATAAAAGAACATAGAGAAAAAGAAGAGCAAGATTTTGAAAAATGGAAGCATTTAACCCTTTCAACAGATTTTAACTAATTATTTATCATTTTACCAATGAAAAAAGTAGGAAACAATCCACATGTTTTTAATTCAATATCAGAATTACATAAGGAGTTAGCTTTAACAAAGCCCAAGCATCCATTGATAAGTGTTATAAATTTCGAGGAAATAAAATGCTTTGATAATGATAGT
The DNA here is from genome assembly GCF_902506265.1 of Flavobacterium sp. 9AF. GTDB lineage: Bacteria > Bacteroidota > Bacteroidia > Flavobacteriales > Flavobacteriaceae > Flavobacterium. The sequence goes on from NZ_LR733556.1 coordinate 27,876, forward strand.
CTAAGCCGTGTTTCCTACGAATTTTATTGTATTGCTCTAAAAAAGAACTTTGAAGGCAAAATGAAATATGGACAACAATATTACGATTTTGATGAAGGAGTTATGACATTTTTTTCACCAATGCAAGTGGTTACTACTGAAATTGTTGAAGGATTGAAATTGAAAGGTTATTGGTTAGTTGTACATCCAACCTTTTTGGTGGGTTATTCGTTGATGAAATCTATTAAAGACTATGGTTTCTTTTCTTATTCAGTAAATGAAGCTTTACATTTATCTGAACAGGAAGAAGAAATTATAGAAAATATTTTTAAAAACATTGAACGAGAATATCAAAGCAATATAGATCAATTTAGTCAAAGCGTAATTATTGCACAGATAGAGTTGCTTTTACAATATTGCAACCGTTTTTACAATCGTCAATTCATTACGAGAAAAATTTACAACGATGAAATTCTAATACGTTTAGAAAATATTTTATCTAGTTATTTTAATGATGAAAAAGAAATTGGAACTAAAACACCATCAGTCAAATATGTTTCTGAACAACTTAATCTTTCAGCAAATTATTTAAGCGATATGTTGCGAAGCATTACAGGTCAAACAACCCAACAACATATCCACAATAAATTGATAGAGAAGGCAAAAGAATTATTAACCAGCACCAATTTGACAATAAGTGAAATTGCTTTTCAACTGGGCTTTGTACATCCTCAATCTTTTAATAAACTCTTTAAGAAAAAAACAGATGTTACGCCAATGGAGTTTAGAAAATCTTTTAATTAGAGCTTAAATAATATAAAAGAAACGTTTAACTATTCTTCGAATATTTTTTCGGCTTCATTCCAATATGTTCTTCAAATATTTTTCCAAAATGACTCATATTTGTAAAACCTAATTGATAACCTACTTCTGATACCGTGACTTTTTTTTCTTTTAGTAAACGAGCTGCTTCTTTCATTCTAAAACTTTGATAATAATTATAAATACTATTTCCAAAAATTTGTTTGAACAATTTTTTTAGTTTTGATTCACTCATTCTTGCTAGATTTGCAAGTTCAGACAGTAAAGGTGGTACATCCAATTTTTGTAATATTTTATCACGAATTTTATAGAGCATTAAAACGTCATCTTCATTCAAGTTTTGTAAAGGACTATTTTCTCTTTTAAATAATTCAGCAAAAAGCAAACAAACTATTTCTTCTGCTTTTATTCTGTAATAAGTGTTTTGTAAATTTACAGGAACGTCACATTCGATTATTTCATTGGCAACCTTTTGGATGCGAGGTGTAATTACTTCTTCAAATAATAAATGATGCTCGGTGTTTAAAATCTCATCGTATATTAATAGACCATGTTGTTCTCCTAATAATTCTTTTAATCTTGATTTATCTATTCCTAAAAGTATTGTTCTATATTTCGTTCTTTTGGGAATCAGCATATCAAGATCTATTTTGCCTTTGCCAATTTGAACTGTAGGTAAATCTTTTGCAGTTAATTCGTTCTCATCACCCTTATTGTCAAAAAATATATTTGTGAAATTGATAATAATTCTATCAGAAGCATCGGTATCACCTCTTTTTACAACCAACATATCTTCGTAGAGTTCATAATTACGAATCATTATTCCAAATCCATTATCTAAAAGCAATCCTTTTAAATAGCCTTTTCCCTTTTCTGAAGGTATTGTCAATTTTCCATTCTCTAATGGTATTTGTAGGCTATCGGCAAACTTTTGAAGCATGCCTATCTGTCGTTTTAAAGCAATATTGATCATTTGTACCGTTTGCGAATATTTTTATATCAAATATAGGTATTTTGTTTCATAAAGACATAATATTTTTGTCCCATAATAAATTAAAATGATGATGTATGATTGCTGAAATAATAGAGGCAAATAAAATTTATGAAACGCCAGCTGGAAAATTTTCCGCATTAAGCAAGTCTAATGTACAACTAAATGAAGGGGAATTGCTTCTTATTATTGGACCATCAGGCTCTGGAAAAACTACTTTGCTTTCATTAATTGGGTGTTTAATTGAACCAACTGATGGAGAAGTAATAATTGATGGAAAAACAATATCCAAAATGAGTGCTAAAGAAATGGCACTAATAAGATTAAATACAATTGGTTTTGTTTTTCAACAATTTAATTTATTAGCACCACTGACTGCTGAACAAAATGTTGGATTTCCATTGCTGATGCAAAACCTGTCAACACCTGAGATTAATAGGAAAGTGGAAGAGGCTTTAAATAGGGTTAACATGACTGAACACAAAAAAAAATTACCGCAGCAGCTTTCTGGAGGACAGCAACAACGAATTGCAATTGCAAGGGCTTTGGTAACTAATCCTAAAATCATTCTATGTGATGAGCCTACTGCATCCTTAGATAAAGATAGTGTGCAAATTGTTATGAAAGAATTAAAGGAACTGGCTAGAAAAGGAAAAGCAGTTGCAGTTGTAACTCATGATCCGAGATTAATTGAATATGCTGACAGAGCTATTGAAGTAAAAAATGGTAAAGTGGAAACACTTGAAAATTGGAAAGAATTTAGTAAATAAAAATGAAAAAGATGAAAAAAGTAAGCGCATGTTTTCTAATGAGTATAGTTTTATTACTCACTATTATTTCTTGTCAAAACGCGAATAAGCAAGAAAATATAATAACTAATATGCCTCCTAAAGAAATAACAAAGGTTTTAGGGATTGCGAAAATTGAACCAGAAGACGGATTATTGTTTATTTATGCTAAAAGTAATGGAACAATATCTGATTTGGTTGGTAATGAAAATAAAAATGTGCAGAAAGGTGATGTTTTAATTGAATTAGATAATAAATCAGAATTAACTCAATTAGCTTTAGAAAAAAGCAAAATTGCAACTCAAAATTTTTCTGTTGAATATAGTGAAGAAATTTTAAATATTGTAAACGTAGATTTACAAAAAGCAAAAGAAGATTTGATAATCAACCAAAAGCTATTTGAAGCTAAGGCCATTACTGAAATGGCATTAAATGATAGTAAAGCTAAAGTAGAAAAGTTGCAAATCGAATACAACAAACAGCTATTCGATATTAAACAAAATAAGAGTAAACGGAATGAAATTGAAGCAAATATTGATTACAAAAAAATAGTACTTTCTGACAAAATGATAAGAGCACCTTTTGACGGTAAAGTTTTACAATGGGATGTTCACTTAGGAGATTACATTACTACTGGACAAAAAATAGGACAGTTTGCACCAGATGGTGATTTAGTGGCAATAACTGAAGTTGACGAACTTTATGCTGATAAAATAGAACTAGGAATGAAAGCCGAAATTTTATCACAGTTGGATGGACAAAAAATGGCCGATGGTGAAGTCGTTTTTATGGGCAATTTTTTGAAGAAAAAATCATTATTTTCTGATGAAAATACTGTTGAAGATCGAAGAGTGAGGACAATTAAAGTCCGTTTATTTCAATCTTCAAAAACAATTATTAATGCAAGGGTTGATTGTGTAATAAAACTAAAATAGTGATTATGTGGAAGACTGCGTTTAATTTTATGATATATGATAAAGCTAAATTTATTGGGATATTATCAGGAATAGTTATATCTATTTTTATTATTGGCGCTCAATTAGGAATGTTAAATGGTATATATGATACAGCATTAGTATTTCTAAAAGATAATACAGAGTATATTTATGTAGTTAGTCCCAAAAGTACATCATCAGGATCATTAGTAAATATAGATAAAAGAATAGGTAATGAATTATTGTCTATAGATGGAGTAGAGAAAGCTTACCCTCTTATTTTTACAATGGGAAATGTCAAATACCGCTCTGGTAACTCTGCAACAGCAGCAATTATAGGTGTTCAAGCTCCTGATTATGCAGGTGCACCAAAAGAATATTTATCTGGAACTGATTTAAATGAATTGCATAATGAAGGAGCGGTTATTATAGATGCAGGTGATATAGAAAATATGGAAAATATTAAGTTAGGGGAATACTTTACTTTAAACGAAAATAGAGTTTATGTTAGTGGATTCTCTATAAAGAACCCTGGATTGGGACAACAAAATATAGTCACAACAGTTGAAAGAGCTAGAAAACTATCAAATTTCCCTATCAATCAAGTAAGTGCTTTTTTGGTAAAAACAAAAAGTAATGATTTGTTATTACAAGAGATAATTGCTACTACAATTGAGGCTTCTATCCCAAATATAAAAGCAAGAACAGGGCTTGCATTTAATCAAGAATCTATTGATTATATGGCTACTTCTAGTGGAATAATGTTTGGATTTATGATTATGGTAGCCTTTGCTCTCATTACTGGGCTAATTATTGTTGGGCTTACTATGTTTACTTCTGTGAAAGATAGAATGAAAGACTATGGAACTATTAAGGCAATAGGTGGATCAAACTCAATGATTACTAAAATGATCTTAATTCAATCTATAATTTATTCATTTTTTGGATATGTAATAGCAATGATAATTTTATTCGGTCTAAAATTTTTAATGGCATTGGTAAACCAAGCATTAAATTTTTCGCCATCAGTAATTGTTTTTTTATTAACTGCAACATTAATTATTGGAATTGTAAGTAGTTATTTCTCTTTAAGAAAAATACTCAAACTAGATCCAGTTGAAATTTTTAGAATGTAATACTCATATAATGAAATATCTCTATATAATAATTATGCCATTTCTTTTGTTAGGTACAAATGTTAATGCACAAGATGAATATCTTCAAAATTTGACTTTAGAAAGAGCCATTGAATTAGGATTAAAAAATGGTTTGGAATTAAAATCTAGTCAAAAAAATATTGATTTAGCGAATAATAATGTTCAAAAGCAAAAAAAAGAATGGTTGCCAGAAATTGAAGCTAGTGGCAATGTAAAATACAATACTCAATTGCAAACAATGATAATTGATGGTTTAGAGGACGAGGGTCAAAATTCTAATTTGACTATAGGTACAAAAAACTTTACCTCATTAGCATTAGACTTATCTCAGCCTATTTATAAACCAGGATTAATAACTGATATTAAAATTTCTAAGAGTTTAGTATTGTTAGAAAAAGAGAAATATAATGAAAGAGTTAATTCTTTCAAAAAGAATATTATTGAGGCTTTTTTCAATGCAATTATCAAAAGAGAATTGTATTTTAAACATAAAAATAATACATTAAGAAAGTCGGAATATTTTAATATTACAAATTCTAAATTTCTTCTAAAATCTGTTCTTGAAAATGATTTATTAAAAACAAAATTAGATCTTGAGAATTCAAAATTATCTGAGATAGAAGCTAAACAAAATTATAATTTAGCAATAGAACAATTAAAATACTTATTAAATATAGATGCTAATACTGAAATTACAATATCTGAAAATATTGATTCTTATCTTAAACTAGTGGTGCCGAATAATACTTTTGAATCTAAAATTAACAGAAATGATTTAAACCAGTTGAAAATTCAATATGAAACGAATGGTTTAAGACTTCAAAAGGCAAACAATTGTTTTTTACCTACAATTTCTTTAATTGCCAATTACACGAGTCAGTACCAATCAGAAGATTTTAAATATATCTCAAAATTTTGGTCGCCTTTTAATTATGTTGGATTAAAAATGAGTTTGCCAATTACAAGTATTCTTAAAAATGCTACTGCACGTAAGGAGTCAATAATTAAAATAGAGCAAGACAAAATTTTAATCGAACAAAAAGAAAAAGAAATTGATAATGAAATTTCAAAATTTAATATTGAGTTTTCAAATGCTAGTAATTCAATAATAATTGCCGAAAATAATCTAAAACTATCTAAAGATGTTTTTAAAACGCAATTAGAAATGTATAAACTGGGTACAGTAACTTACACAAGTGTCTTAGAAACAGAAATATCTTTAAATACGACTGAAGAAAATTATATTAAAGCAATATATAATTTCTTTATAGCAAAGATAAATTTAGATAAAGCAACTAATAATTTTTAAATAGGAAGATAATTATTTGAAATAAATTATAATTATAAATAATAATAGTGTTTTATTAATAAATTTAAAATAAAAATATATAATTAATTATTGTTTTACGATAATTAATTATATATTTGCGGTAATAATTTAAATTTATTGCTAATGAAAACAATACGTTTGATTTCTACATTTCTGTATTTATTAACTTCAATTTTAGCCATTGGCTATATAGCAACTTCTGTATATGTTTTAATTTCAACCTGGTTTAAACTTCCTTCTTTAAAAAGGATTGAAAATGGTCGTTTTGCTATAAATTACCCATTTACACAAAAGGCATTTCTTTTAGGTAGCGAGTTTAGCCTTCAATATATTTCTGAAATGGTTATTGGAATTGGGTTTTATGGAGTTTTCTTTTTATTGTTAAGTCATGTTTTTTATACTTTTAAACAAGAAAGATTGTTTACGCTTCAAGGAGTGGGTAATTTAAGCCGATTTTATATTTTCAATTTGTTTGTCGCTCCCATATTATTAATCATCTTAGCAAGTTTTTCAATGGAAGATTTGCCATATGGAGGAATGATTTTCGCTCACTTAATCTTTGGTGTTTTTGCCTTATTCATTGCAACAATCTTTCGTCAGGGACTCAATTTACAAAACGAACAAGATTTATTTATATAGTTATGCCAATAGTAGTAAATATTGACGTGATGCTTGCAAAACGTAAAATGCAATCTAAGGAATTGGCAGAGAAGTTAGATATAACACCTGCAAATTTATCCATTTTAAAAACAGGTAAAGCTAAAGGGATTCGCTTTGATACATTAGAAGCAATTTGCCACATTTTAGAATGCCAACCAGGAGATATTTTAGAATATGTAATTTAATAATTTAATCCATTATTTACAAAAAATAAATATCGGTTTTAGACCGACAGGGTACTTATTGCCTTAAAACAAAAAAAATCATCAAAAATCAATCAAAAATGAACAGTTTAATTATTAAAAATCTCCAAAAGAAATATTCTAATGGAGTCCATGCTTTACAAAATGTTACTCTTGAAGTTACAAATGGAATTTTTGGTTTACTTGGTCCAAATGGAGCAGGGAAATCTTCTTTAATGAAAACAATAGTGGGTTTGCAACTCGCTGATAGTGGAGAAATAATATTCAACGGAACAAATGTTCTGCAAAATGAAATTTTTATTAAAGAACAGTTGGGTTTTTTGCCTCAAGACTTTGGGGTTTATCCTAAAATTTCTGCTTACGACTTATTAAATCATATCGCCATCTTAAAAGGTGTTACAGATAAAAAACAACGCAAAGATCAAATACTAACTTTATTGAATAAAGTGAATTTGTCATCGCATAAAAATAAGGAGGTAAATACATTCTCTGGTGGAATGCGCCAAAGATTTGGTGTGGCTCAAGCTTTATTAGGGAATCCAAATATTATTATTGTTGATGAACCTACAGCAGGTTTGGATCCAGAAGAGCGAAACCGATTAAATGGCTTATTAGCAGAAATAGGTACAGAAAGAATAGTCATTCTCTCCACTCATTTAGTTGAAGATGTACACAATCTGTGTTCTCAAATGGCTATTATGAAGAATGGCAAAGTTATTTTACAAGGAAAACCTACTGATTTTGTCAATGAATTGGAAGGTAAAATTTGGACCAAGCAAATTTTGGAAAAACAATTTGAAGAGTATAAAGCACTTTACAATGTAATTTCATCTCAATACATTGGAGGAAAATTAAATATTCAAGTTTATTCTAATACAGTTATGAATGATTTTGAACCAGCTAAGTCTTCTCTTGAAAATGTATATTTTAAAGTTTTAAATCAAAATGAAGTTGAGATATGAATGAAATGCTAAAATTTGATTTGAAATCGTACAGTAAGAACTGGAAGTTTTTATTGTTAATTGTGTCGTTAATAGTAATGGGTATATTTGTTGGTGGTAGTGCTCGTTTTACATTAAGAGAAAACTTAGCCTATAATTCACCCTATCAAATTGCGTTTATAACCGCTTTTTTTAGTTTAACAAGTATTTTTTTTGGAACGATTGTTACTTCTCAATTGGCTTTAAAGGAAACGGATTCTAATTTTAATCTCATTTATTTTTCTTTGCCAATTTCAAAGAAACAATTTCTATGGAGTCGGTTTGTTTCTATCTTAACAATAAGTTTTTTGTTCACTTTTATATTTAGTGTAAGCTTTTTTATTGGTAGAGAAATGGTTTATGACAGTTCCGAGAGCGCAGGGTTTAATTTGCTTTTCTATTTATTGCCATTTTTAATTTTTACTATTATAAATACTTTGTTGGTGGTTGCAATTACTTCAGCAATAGCTTGGTTTACAAAAAGTAAAATGTTTGTGTATGTTGGCGGATTGATGTTGTACGTTTTTTATATGGTTGTATTGCTCTTTTCTGGTTCACCATTCATGGCAAATCAATTGCCACAGTCTAAACGAGCTCAATTCCTTTCTGCTATCCTTGATCCGTTTGGAATTTCAGCCTTTTTTTATCAAACATCACATTTATCAATTGAACAACGCAATACCGAAGTAGTAGATTTAAACGGAATCTTATTGGGAAATAGAATTGCAATACTTTTAATTGCAGCTTTATTACTTTATTTCTCAGTTCAAAAGTTTTCTTCATTTAAGAAAGTAAGAAACGTAAAGCCTGTTGTGAGTTCTAGTGAAGTTTCCACAATTATACCTTTTGCATTTGTTTCCACCAAAAAGGACAATGAAGTAAAATGGCAATCTTTAATATCATTCACAAAGATTCATTGGATTTACATTGTAAAAAGTATTCCCTTTGTGTTGATACTATTGAGCTTATTATTTGCAGTAGGAATGGAAATGTATGCCGAAATCGAAAAAGGGATTCGTTTGCCTCAAAAATATGCTTCAAGCGGATTGATGGTTTCAACAATAATTCAGAATTTTTATGTTTTAGGTGCGTTAGTTATGGTATTTTACAGTAATGACTTGTATTGGCGTAGTAAAAACTCAAACTTCCATCTGATTGAAGAAAGTACCGCAAATAATAATCTGAAATTTTGGTCATTATGGTTGACACTCATAGGATTATCGATAACATTCACATTAATTTTAATTGCTGAAGGGATAGCGTTTCAATTTCTTTACAATTATCCTGTTATAGAATGGAATATTTATGCTAAAGTAATTTGGCTAGTTACTTTTCCGCTACTGATTGTAAGTGGACTCACTTTATTCATACAAAAACTTTTTTCTCACAAATATTTAGGATTAGCTGTGGCAGTTGTAATTGTATTAATTTTAACTTCGAGTATAGGAAAAACTCTTTTAAAGCATCCGTTATTAAAGTTTTTACAGACTATTAGTTTTGATTACAGTGATATGAATGCCTTTGGATTGTATGAGTATGTAACACTTAATCGCTTTGTATTTGGTTTAATAATAGTCTTATTTTTGATTTATACTATACATCAAAACAGGAATTCTGTTAAAAAGATTTCTTTTTGGATTATATCTGTATTTTTATTAGGTATTGGAATTGCTCTTGCGAATCAAATAACTTCAGGTTACAAGCCTAAAAATAATGAATCAGTGTTAATAGAAATGGCTAATTACGAAAAGAAATTTAGAGTGTTTCAGAATAAGCCTCAACCTACAATTACAAAAGTGGTTACTACAGTTGATTTATTCCCAACAAAAAGTTCTTATGTTATAAAAGGGAATTACGTTTTGGAAAATAAAACACAGCAACCTATTGATGAAATAGTATTCAATTTTACCGATGATTTTATAATAGAAAAAGCTGTTCTACAATTCAACGGCAAAAACATTGCAATTGAAAAGCAGAATGAGGTTGTTAAACTAAAAAAACCGTTATTACCTGGACAGGAAATGCTTTTTGACTTTGAATTGTATTACGCTTGGAAGCCTATAAATGGACATCAGTCATTCAATGCAATGGTGGATAATGGTAGTTTTATGAGAATTAGCAGATACTATCCTCAAATTGGTTATGATAGTTCTAATGAAATTGAAGACGAAAAAGAAAGAAACCGATTCGGATTAGGTAAACCCACAACCATTAAAAAATTAGAAAGCCCTAAAGTTTCTAATAATGATTTCATTGATTTAGATATAACGGTTTCAACTGATGCTAACCAAACGGTTATTGGAGTGGGTGAATTGGTTAATCAATGGAAAGCAAATAATAGAAATATCTTTCATTTTAAAGCAATTGCTATTCCTTTTCGATTCGCTATTTCTTCCGCGAATTATAAAATTAAAAAGGAGATTTATAAAGGAAAAAGCTTTGAAGTGTATTACCATCCATTACATTATGAAAATGTTGAACATTTGATTAAAAATGCTAAGATAACTATGGATTATTGCGAAAATAATTTTGGAAAATATCCATTTCAAACGATTCGATTTGCTGAAATTTCTGGATTTACAAAAGGTTTTAATGCGACAGCCTATCCAGCTACTATTTATATGTCAGAGAATATGGCTTTTCATTGCAATATTTTGGCAGATAAACGACAGGATGTTATAAATGAATTAGCCGGACATGAATTAGCGCATTTATGGTGGGGAAATTCACAAATAGATCCGGATAATCGTGAAGGTGATGTAATGCTAACGGAAACCCTTGCTATGTACACTGAACTTATGCTGTTAAAGAAAATGTATGGTAAGAAAAAAGCAGAAGAAGCAGTTGCTATGCACCAAGATATTTATGAAAGTGAAAAAGGATTAAGTGGCGATGTGGCATTAATTAAAGTAACTTCTCAAATGACACATGTTTCTTATTCTAAAGGTGCTGTAGCTATGTATAAATTAAGTGAATTAATAGGAGAAGATCAATTAAATTTGGCTTTGAGAAATTTTTTAAACAAATATAAATATCCTAATGATAAGCCAATTTCAACCGATTTTCTTAAAGAAGTATATCAAGTTTCGGATAAAATGAAATATAAACGAATTAAAGAATTATTTGAATAAATTAAATATCTCCAATTCTTTCAAAATTGGAGATAGTATTGGTTTGCACTTTTAATATGTATGAAAATAGATAAAAATATTTTGAAATTCAACTTAAATTTATTGTTTTTCAATAAAAATTTATTACTTTTGACAAGTAATTTAAATTTATTAAAATATGAAAACTAACAAAAACGTAGTATTTATAGCTTTACAAATCATCTCTTGGATTATTTTTATTGGGCTTAGCATAGAAGCTGGTGCCTTATTGGTTAACTTTATTATTAGTGTTTTTAAGCCAGAGCTTATTCAAAATCTTTATGAAAAAATGGATTTAAGTTCTGTTTATAATGAAAATAAATTCATATTTTATGGAATGTACAGTTTCGCACTTTATATTTCCGTTTTAAAGGCAGTTATGTTTTATTTTGTGATTTTATTGGTTCAAAAAATAGATTTATCTCAGCCATTCAATCGTTTTGTTTCTGAAAAAATTTCTAAAATAAGCTATATGGCTTTATCTATTGGTATTATAAGTATTATTGCAACTCAAATAGGTAAAAATATGATGCATCACGGGTATGATTTTGATAGATTAAGTAAATATTGGTCAGATAGCACAGGATTCATTTTAATGGCAGCAGTAGTTTATATTATTGCATTAATATTTAAGAAAGGGATTGAATTACAAGAAGAAAATGATTTAACAGTATAAATTATGCCAATTATTGTAAATTTAGATGTCATGATGGCTAAGCGAAAAATGTCGCTGAATGAGTTATCTGAAAAAGTAGATTTAACTTTATCTAACTTATCCATTTTAAAGACAGGAAAGGCAAAAGCTGTGCGTTTTAGTACGCTGGAAGCAATTTGTAAAGCTTTAGAATGTCAGCCTGGTGATATATTAGAATTTGTTGATGATAAATGATTGATAAATGAATGAAATAATATCAATCTCATTTCTTTGTATTACTTATTCTACTTAATACATTATATATAAGGGGCGAGACGGGTTGTGAAATCTTTTTTTGATGACTTTAAATGAAATTTAAAAGAGATAGATTTATATATCAAAAATGTACTTCTTTCGATTTATTATAAATAAAGAAATATTGAATTTAACGCAACTAAGTTGCGTTAAATTCATAAATTTTTTTACATTTGTAAATTAACCATACGATTTTGAATTATTTAATTTAGATTGATTTTCTTTTAACTTTTATGCCCAACTAATGAAAAATAAAAATGCATTTGATGTAATAATTATAGGAGGAAGCTACGCTGGCTTGTCTGCAGCTATGGCTTTAGGACGTTCACTGCGAAAAGTGTTAATTATTGATAGCGGATTGCCTTGTAATCGGCAAACTCCACATTCTCATAACTTCATCACTCTAGATGGGGAGAAACCGGCCAATATTACTGCAAAAGCCAAAGAACAAGTGCTTCAATATAATACGATTTCATTTTATGAAGGTATCGCCGTAAAAGGGGAAAAAAAGGACAGTTATTTTAGTGTTTTAACCCATAATTCAGATGTGTTTTACGCAAAAAAGCTAATTTTTGCCACAGGTATAAAAGATGTATTTCCTGATATCAAAGGTTTTTCAGATTGCTGGGGAATATCTGTTGTACATTGCCCGTATTGTCATGGTTATGAAGTAAGAGGTAAAAAAACGGCTATTTTGGCACAGGGTGAAAGAGCATTCCATTTAGCTTCTTTGGTTAATAATTTAACTCAAGATATTACTTTAATTACTTCTGATAGACATTTGTTTACCAAAGAACAATTACAAAAATTGGAAAATCATACTATTAGAATTATAGATAAAGAAATTATAGAAGTTATACATGTGAAAGGATATTTGAGCCAATTGGTTTTTATCGATGGAAGTCGAGAAGATTTTGAAGCCGTTTATGCTGCTATACCTTTCCAACAAAATTGTACTATTCCTGTTGAATTAGGCTGTGAAATAACTGAAATGGGACATTTAAAAGTAGATGGTTTTCAAAAAACAACCGTTTCTGGTATATATACATGTGGCGATACTAGTTCGATGATGCGTTCTGTAGCCACAGCAGTTGCTTCTGGAAATATCTGTGGTGCAATGGTTAATATGGAATTAATTAATGAGGAATTTTAGAAAATAGATTATAATTGAGGTTTTTATCACTAACATTGCTAAACAATATCAAACAAAAAGAATATCAAACATCTTTCCAATCTTTTTAGATTTTAAAATTGACTATGATATGAGTGAACAGTCTTCCTTTTTTTGTAGAGATACAGTGTTTATAGCGAAAGTGTATTAATGAGCTTGAATTTATTACAAGTCTTTATAGCAACTTGTATTTGCCTATCAAATTCTGCTTGATGCTATTTATGTCTAAGTTTTACTTATGGAAATAGAAAAACAATTAAATACAAACAGGTATTTCTATTAAAAAATTAAAAATAAAAATTTTTAAAATGTGTTGATTAAGTTACAGTAAAGTTGGATTGAGTTACATCAAAAAAAAATGATCTTAAGAAATTTGCATCATTACTTTATTAATTTAAAAATTAAAAAAATGAATGCGAAAAAAGTTTGGTTTGTAACTGGTGCTTCGAAAGGTTTAGGTTTAGCCTTGGTAAAAAAATTATTGGAAAATGATTATTATGTAGCTGCAACATCGAGAGATAAAGAGGCTTTGGAAAAAGCTGTCAATTATTTTGGGAATAATTTTTTGCCTTTAGAAGTAGATTTAATAAATGAAAAGAGTGTAACCAAAGGATTAGCTGCTACAGTAGAAAAATTTGGTAAAATTGATATAGTAGTCAATAATGCAGGCTATGGTCAAGCGGGTACATTAGAAGAATTAAGTGATGAAGAATCAAGAGAAAATTTTGATGTTAATGTTTTTGGACCCTTACATGTAATCCGAAAAGTGATGCCCTATTTAAGAGAAAATAAAGCAGGGCATATTATCAATGTTTCTTCAGTAGGTGGTTTTATGGGTAACTTTCCTAGTTTTGGAGTATATTGTGCTACAAAGTATGCTTTAGTAGGCTTAACGGAAGCTTTAGCTGCTGAAGTAGAAAGTTTAGGAATACATGCTACTGTTGTTTATCCAGGCTATTTTAGGACAAATTTTCTAGACAAAGGTTCTTTTAAACTACCAAAAGATCCTATTGGAGTTTATACTGAAGCTAGAAAATTAGAAGAGATTCATGTAAATCAAATTAGAGGGAATCAAGCAGGAAATCCAGATAAAGCTGCTGATGCATTTATAGCTATTTCTAAACAAGAAAAACCGCCCTTGCATTTGTTTTTAGGTTCCGATTCTTATCTGTTTGCAAAACAAAAAATAGAAATTGTAACAAATGAATTAAATGCTAACGAAAAATTGGCAATTTCAACAGACTATTAATAAAAAGAAAACAAACGTAAGATAGGAGTCGGTATCTTGCGTTTGTTTATTTTGTATTTTAGCTATTAGATAATATGGAAAAATTTAAAGTACATAGAATTAATACAATTAGCGAATTTCACACTATTGCAAATTTGCCAAAGCCTGAGCATCCATTGATAAGTTTGATTGATTATTCAAAAGTGGAATATCAGTTTGCAGAGAAAGAAGTCGTTTGGATTCAAGGTTTTTATACCATTGGATTAAAACGAAATGTAGCGGGTAAGTTTGTTTACGGACAACAAATTTATGATTTTAATGAAGGCTTATTAACGTTTATTGCATCGGGTCAACGTATTCAATATGAGTTTGTTGAGCGAGAAATAAAGCCATCTGGTTGGCTACTAGTAATTCACCCAGATTTTTTATGGAATACACCATTGGCAAAGCAGATTAAACGATATGATTTTTTTGGATATGCTGTAAATGAAGCTTTGTTTTTGTCTGAAAAAGAAGAAAATGTATTGATAAATGTAATGCAAAATATAGAATTAGAGTATCATTCGTTGATAGATAAATTTAGTCAGAATATAATAATAGCTCAAATAGAGGTTTTATTAAATTATGCAGAACGTTTTTATCAACGTCAATTTATAACAAGAAAGATAACTAATCATCATATTTTAGGGCAATTTGAAGATTTGTTATCTGAATATTTAGATGGAAATAGATTGATTCAAAACGGTTTGCCAAGCGTAAATGAAATTGCAAATAAATTAAATATTTCACCGAATTACTTAGGAAATTTACTTAAAAGTTTAACAGGTCAAAATACACAACAGCATATTCAGAATAAAATTGTAGAAAAAGCAAAAGAAAAACTTTCAACTACAGCGCTAAGTATAAGTGAAATCGCTTTTGATTTAGGCTTTGAACATTCGCAATCGTTTAGTCGGTTTTTTAAAAATAAATCAGGAAAAACACCTATAGAATTCAGAATGGAATTTAATTAAAAAAGCACTTTATGTGCTTTTTTAATTATTCTATTTCTGTAACTAGTTGGCCTATGGGTCTTCTTACTTTTTTCAAGTTTTCATTCCAATCATTACCACTATCTCTATATCCAATAGGTAAAATAACAGCTGTTTTTAAACCTTTTTCTTTCATTCCCAATATTTGATCGTAAGCTTGTGGGTCAAAACCTTCCATTGGAGTTGCATCTACTTTTTGCTCAGCAGCAGCAGCAATTGCCATGGAAAAAGAGATATAGGCTTGTTTTGCGGTATGAATCGCATGCCATTCTGCACCTAAAGGTTCATACATACCCCATAAAAGTTTTTTATAATCATCCATTTGTGTTAATGGCAAACCTCTTTCTGATAAAATATAGTTGAACTCTTTTTCAATCTTTTCTAAACTGTAACTGTCCCAAGCTGCCCAAATTAATAAATGGGAACATTGTGTTATTTGTTCTTGATTAAATGAATAGGGTTTTAATTTTTCCAAAAGCGTGGGGTTACTAATAACAAAAATTTCATAGGGTTGTAAACCTGATGAAGAAGGTGCTAATCGCGCAGCTTCTAAAATATATTCTATTTTATCTTGAGAGACTTTTTCGCCTGTCATTTTTTTGGTGGCATATCGCCAATGTAAATCATTAATTAAACTCATAGTATAGTGATTATTTTTTTCAAAAATATAGAATGTTTGTTACTTTTAGTAACTTTGTGTCAAAAAGTAATAGTAACAAAGAGGTAACAAAGTAACATCTGATGGAAGAAACAATTGAAAAAGCAACAACAAACGGTACTTGTTTACACAAGATAAAAGCGGTTCATGATGTAATTTATATTATAGGTGGGAAATGGAAAATATCGATTATTACGTCATTGTGCTACGGAAATAAAAGGTATTCTGATCTTTTAAATGAAGTGGAAGGAATTTCAGGGAAAATGTTAAGTAGAGAGTTGAAAGAATTAGAGATGAACAAGCTTATTGAAAGAAAAGTTTTGGATACGAAACCAGTAGGGGTCGAATATTCTTTAACTGAAATAGGATTGTCATTAAAAAAAGTTACTGAAACCATAGCAGATTGGGGAATAGAATATAGATCCATGAGAAGGTTAGAGGAAGAATAATTTTAGCTACAATATTCAAAGATTTGGCTACTTAAACTCCAGTTAGAGTTCTGAAATTTGTACCATAAATAGTTAATAACAGAAGTGCTTATGGAAACAAAAACAAAAATTGCTCTAGTTACAGGAGGTAGTAGAGGATTAGGTAGAGACATGGTTCTTAACCTAGCTAAAAATGGAAACAACATCATTTTTACGTATCATACAAATGCAATTGAAGCGGATAAAGTGGTTGCTGAGGTATTGGCTTTAGGACAAAAAGCGATTGCGTATCCACTCGATACCAGTAAGGTACATACTTTTGATACTTTTGTGGAAAAAGTGAGCCAACATTTACAAGAGCATGAAGGATCTCCTAATTTTGATTTTTTAATTAATAATGCGGGTACAGGAGTGTATGGTTCGGTAACCAATACAACAGAAGAAGCCTTCGATTACATGATGAACATTCATTTTAAAGGGGTTTATTTTTTAACACAAAAATTGTTACCTACTTTAAATGATGGTGGAAGAATTATAAATATTTCTTCTGGTTTAACCCGAGTTTCTTTTCCTAATGTTTCGGCTTATGCGAGTATGAAAGGCGCTATTGAAACGTATACTAAATGTTTGGCAAAGGAATTAGGACCCAGAAAAATCACGGCTAATAGTGTAGCTCCAGGAGCAATTGCGACTGATTTTGGTGGTGGTTCTAATAAATCAGATGAAGGAAAAAGAAATGCAATCGCTAGTATAACAGCTTTAGGTCGTGTAGGAGAACCAGAAGATATAGGTGGTGTTGTGGCTTTTATTTGTACTCCTGAAGCAGGTTGGATGAATGGCCAACGCATCGAACTTTCTGGTGGTATGATGGTATAAAATTGTGTAAATTTGAGTTATGAATGAGGTTAATGTACATCGTGTAAAATCTATTGCAGAATTTCATAAAATGAAAGGGTTGCCAGCTCCTCAGCATCCTCTAATTAGTCTTTTTGACTATAGCAAAGTGGAATGCTCTAAAGAAGTAAATTATAAAAATTTTGTTTTCGACTTTTATCATATTTCTTGTAAAAGAAGTGTGGGAACAAAATATAAATATGGTCAGGGGAATTATGAATTTGATGATGGTGTAATGTTTTTCATTGCACCTAATCAAGTCTTTGGTATTGAACCAATAGCCGAAATTGCAAGCCCTAAAAGCGGTTGGATGTTAATGATTCATCCCGATTTTCTTTGGAACACTTCATTGGCAAATACGATAAAAAAATACGAATTTTTTAACTATGCTGTTAATGAGGCCTTATTTTTGACTGAAAAAGAGGAGGCTGTTTTGCAAAATATAGTTGCAAACATAGAACAAGAATATAATAACAACTTGGATCAATTTAGCCAAAATATTATTATTTCTCAAATTGAAACAATGCTCAATTATTCAAATAGATTTTATCAACGTCAATTTCTTACAACCAATGTCAAAAATCATGAGATATTAACACAAGTAGAACACTTAATAGAATTATACTTAACTGATGCGAATAATTGGGGATTGCCTACCGTTCAAAATATTGCAGATTCTTTACATATCTCACCAACATATTTAAGTAGTTTGCTAAAATCACTTACGGGGTTAACTACACAACAACATATTCATGAAAAGCTAATTGAAAAAGCGAAAGAAAGATTATCAACTACTTCTCTTTCTATTAGTGAGATAGCTTATGAATTGGGTTTTGAACATTCTCAATCTTTTAATAAATTATTCAAGGCAAAAACTCAACTTACTCCTATGATGTTTAGGGAACAATTTAATTAATTTCTGCTTAAATAGCTTTGTAGTAAAAAAACTTCCGTATCTTTTCATTTCTATTTCTATACTTTTGTGTATATAAAGCATAAATAAATGAAAAAAATACTACTCTCAATTTTATTTTGTATTCTTATTTCTTGTGAATCTTCTGATAAATTAGAAACTATTTATGTAAACGATTATAAAATCGATTTACCCACTTATCTTTCAAAAAGTAGTCAATTAAATGAAGATGCCTCCTTGCAATTTCAAAATCTCTTTAAAGAATTATACATAATTGTTATTGATGAAACTAAAGAAGAGTTTAATAAAGCACTTATGGAAAATGGAATAGAAAATATGTTTTCTAAGGATTTTGATGGTTATGTAAAATTGTTATCAACCAATTTGCAAAATAATGTTGAAATGAAACACAAAAAAGAGAAAGATACGCTCATTAATGGAATGAGAACTAAACTTATAATGTTTGACGGGAAATCTGAAGGTTATGATATATATTATCAAGTCGCTTATGTAGAAGGAAATGAGAAATATTATCAATTAATGACTTGGACGCTTTTGGATAAAAAAGATGAACATGAAAACATAATGAACAAAATGGTATCTTCTTTTAATTTACGTAATAATAAAAAAACAAGTCAAATAAAAAGAGCTAAAAGTAAATAGATGTTTTTTAATCAAAATAATTTAAAAATGAAAAAAAGCATTTCTATCCTGTTTTTATTGTTTTTTACTTTTGCATTTGCACAAAAAAGCATACCTGAAGTAATTAAGCAATACAATAAAAATTCTGTTCCTTATATAACTGTCGAGGAAGCTAATAAGAAACTCAATTCAATTCTTTTTTTAGATGCAAGAGAATTAGAAGAATTCAACGTTAGTCATTTGGAAAATGCAATCCATGTAGGTTATCAAAAATTTGATACAGATTTATTGTTAAAAGCAATTCCCAATAAGCAAACTTCTATAGTGGTGTATTGTTCCATTGGAGTGCGAAGCGAAGATATTGGTGAAAAATTAATTCAATTAGGGTATACCAATGTTAAAAATTTATATGGAGGTATTTTTGAATGGAAAAACAAGAATTATACAGTTATAAATAGGAATGGGGAAGTAACAGAAGAGGTCCACGCTTTTTCAAAAACATGGGGTAAATATCTATTAAAAGGAATAAAAATATATAATCAAAATAAAAAATAAACGATGGAAAAAACATATTACGATCCGGCTGATTTAAAAAAATTTGGAAAAATTGTAGAATGGAGTGAAGAATTAGGAAATAGTTTTTTTGAATATTATGGAAAAGTTTTTGAAGAAGGTAGCCTATCTGCAAGAGAAAAATCACTAATTGCGTTAGCAGTTTCTCATGCTGTTCAATGTCCCTATTGTATTGATGCTTACACTGGTGACGGTCTAAAAAGAGGGATTACCAAAGAAGAAATGATGGAAGCAGTTCATGTAACTGCTGCCATAAAAAGTGGTGCCGCTTTAGTTCATGGTGTTCAAATGATGAATAAATATAAAAAACTATCTATGTAGTTTTTTCGTATATATGTAAAATAGCTAACATTTCTTTAGCAAATGTTGGTCTATTTTTGTTTGGATTATACAATTAGAATAAACAAAAAACTATGTTGAAATCACTTCAAGCCAAAGAAAGTCCGTTGTCTAAAACCGAAAAACAACTGGAGATGCTTTCTAATGGAATTTTTAAAGATGGTTCTCTACCCACTTTTGCGGATCAGATTGCTAAAACAAATCAATTTCCTTTACAACCCAAGAAAATTGAAATTCTGCAAATTAATGTTGGCTACATGTGCAATCAGGTTTGTGCCCATTGCCATGTGGATGCTGGTCCTGATCGAAAAGAGATTATGACCCAAGAAACCATGCTTCAAATTTTAGAAGTACTAAAAACAACTGAGGTAAATACACTTGACCTAACTGGAGGTGCACCAGAAATGAACCCTCATTTTAGATGGTTTGTAGAAGAAGCATCCAAACTAGGTGTTAAAGATTTTATAGTGCGTTCCAATCTAACTATTATAAAAGCCAATAAAAAATATTACGATTTGCCTGAATTTTTCAAAAAACACAACATTCATGTGGTAAGTTCTATGCCACATTGGACAAAAGGAAAAACCGATGTGCAAAGAGGTGATGGAGTTTTTGATAAATCAATAAAAGCGTTACAAGAGTTAAATGCAGTTGGTTATGGTATGCCAGGAAGTAATCTAAAACTCGATTTGGTCTACAACCCTTCGGGAGCTTTTTTACCTGCAGATCAAAGTGCTATGGAAAAAGATTTTAAAAAAGCCTTGAAAGAAGATTTTAATATCGATTTTCATAATCTATTTGCGATTACCAATTTACCTATTTCTCGCTTTTTAGATTATCTAATTGCTTCTGATAATTATGAAGATTATATGTATGCTTTAGTAGAAGCATATAATCCTGCAGCGGTGGCTAATGTAATGTGTACCAATACTATTTCGGTAAGTTGGGATGGTTGGTTGTACGATTGCGACTTCAATCAAATGTTAGGTTTAAAAGTAGCTTCAAAATCAAAACACATTGCAGATTTTAATGAAACGGAATTGACTCAAAGAAATATAGTTATTTCTCAACATTGCTATGGATGTACGGCTGGTGCAGGAAGTAGCTGTCAAGGTGTAGTTGTTTAAAGGAATGAGGATGATAAAAGATTCAAAAACAGCTATTTTAATTTTTGCACATTCGGCAGCATATGAAGCAAAAATAAAAACTTTTCAAAATTCAAAAGCAGTTTTTGAATCCTTACAAAAACGCACCCTGCAATTGGTTCAGAACACACAATTGCCTTTCTTCTTATTTACCGAGCAGAATCAAGTTGGTGATTCATTCGCAGAGCGATTTGTAAACGCGATTCAATCTGTTTACGATTTAGGTTACCAATCCGTTATAACTATTGGAAATGACACTCCTCAGTTAACTTCAAAACAACTCTTAAAAGCGCATGAGGAACTACTTGCAAATCATTCAGTCATAGGGAAATCAAAAGACGGTGGGTTTTATCTTTTAGGGATAAAAAAGGAAGATTTTCAACCCGAATTATTGTTGCAACTTCCATGGCAAAAACAAACTTTAAGTAATTCTTTATGTAACCTTTTAGAATTGCAGTCCAGTTCGGTAACACACTTGAAAACATTAGCAGATTTAGATACATATAACGATATTTTTGATTTTGTAAATAGCTTTAAAAAAGTGTATGCTGCTTTAAACCAATTATTAAACCAATTGGTTTTTGAAGCGAATCAAATCATAACCCATGTTGAAGAAAAAAGGACCTCTGTTTTTTTAACGTATAAGTTCAATAAAGGGTCACCATTAGTATACTAATTTATTTTTCTGAGAATCAGATTACAATTAATTATATACTACAACCTAAATGAAGCAAATTTATATTCTATTGCTACTCACATTTTCGTGGGCTGGCTATTCACAAATTACAGTTAAAGGAAAAGTTACCAGTTCTAATGATGGAACAGCTCTACCTTTTGTAAATATTACTTCCTCATCAACTGAAGGAACTACTTCAGATAAAGAAGGAAATTATACCCTAACAGTTCCCTCTGTTGCAGCGAAACTAACTTTTTCCTATTTGGGTTTTAAAACAAAAAGGATTGTTGTTGGGAATCAAACTCAAATTGATGTTGCATTGGAAGAAGAAAGTGAAATTTTGAATGAAGTAGTCGTTACAGCTCTTGGCTTAAAAAGAGAATCAAAAGAGTTGGGTTATGCTGTTCAAACACTTAATTCTGAAGCTTTAGAAGAAGTTAAAACGGTCAATTTTTTAGATAATTTAGCTGGGAAAGTAGCGGGTGTAACCATTACACAAGGGCCAACAGGTGTTGGGTCTTCTTCTAAAATAACCATTAGAGGGGAAGCATCTTTTTCAAATAATAATCCTTTGTTTGTTGTAGATGGAATTCCAATAAATAATGAAACGGTTTTTAATTTTACAAATGAAGCAGCAGCAGGTTTTCAAGAAATAGATTATGGAAATGGAGCTATGGAAGTTAATCCTGATGATATTGAATCGGTTTCAGTTTTAAAAGGGCCAAGCGCAGCTGCTTTATATGGAGCAAGAGCATCCAATGGTGTTATTGTGATTAAAACAAAAGAAGGCCATAAAAAGAAAGGGTTTAGTGTAAGTTTTAATTCTTCATTAATGGTAGATTCGGCTTTCAAATTACCGGATTTCCAAAATGAATACGGACAAGGAAATTCGGGGCAATTTGCTTTTGTGGATGGATTAGGAGGAGGAACTAATGATTTAATCAGCTACTCTTGGGGGCCAAGATTAGATCAAGGTTTGTTAATTCCTCAATTTGACAGTCCGGTTCAATTACCAAATGGAAATTTTGTTCGTGGTGGTGATACCTCTTTATATGACGGTTTATCCATTACACCTACACCTTTTATTTCGCATCCAAATAACTTAAAAGATTTTTATAGAACAGGAACGACAACAATTAATAATATCGCTATATCGAATGGATTTGATAAAGGAAATTATCGCTTGTCTTTTACCGATTTAAGAAGTGAAGCGATTATCCCAGGTGTAAATTTAGACCGTCAAACCGTTGCGGTTAAGCTAAATTTTAATCCTTCTGATAAATCTACTGTTTCCTCTGCTATAAATTATGTACATTCTAGTAGTGACAATAGACCTTCTAATGGTTATGGTAGTGAAAATGTAAATTATGCATTGGTGGGTTGGGGACCAAGATCTCTAGATATAAATAGTTTGAAACAATATTGGCAACCTGGTTTAGAAGGAATCCAACAGTATTCTTTCAATTATACGTATTTTGATAATCCGTATTTTACTTTATTAGAAAATCGAAATTCATTTGATAGAGATCGTGTTTTTGGTAACCTTTTATTCAAACAAGAAATTATTGATAAATTAAGCGTTACGGTTAGAACAGGGATGGATTTTAGTACAGAAACAAGACAAATGATACGTAACTTTAGCAGCAATCGTTTTAAAAATGGAGGTTATGCCGAGCATGATGTTCAATATAGAGAAGTAAATACAGATTTTTTATTTAATTATTCTAATGTAATTTCTGATTTTTCCTTTGATCTTTCTTTTGGTGGAAACCGAATGAATCAATTGGCTAAAACGAAGCAATCGCAAACTGTTAATTTAGCGCAACCGGGAATTTTTAATCTAAATAACGCGGCTTCTCCAGTTGAAATTTTTCAATATGAAAGTAAAAAAAGAATTAATTCTTTATATGGCTTAGTTAAATTAGGCTACAAAGATTATCTCTATCTCGATATAACAGGGAGAAATGATTGGTCGAGCGCTTTGGCAACTCCTTTTTCGGTAAGTGGGACTTCCTTTTTTTATCCTTCTTTATCTTCTAGTTTTGTAATTTCTAATATAATCGATTTACCGAAGCCTATTTCATTTGCAAAATTGAGAGCAAGTGTCGCTCAAGTAGGAAATGATACAAGTCCGTATCAAACTTCAGGAGCATTTGTATCACAAACCCCTTATAACAGTCAGCCGACTTTTAGTAATCAAAATTTTATTCCCAATGCAAATTTAAAACCAGAGCAAACCACATCTTATGAAGTGGGTACGGATATTCGTTTTTTCAATGACCGACTCAATTTTGACATTACCTATTATAATGCTACTACTAAAGATCAAATTATTTCGTTACCCATCGCTATTTCTTCAGGATACAACCAACAAGTAGTGAATGGTGGAAAAGTAAATACACAAGGTGTAGAAATTATTTTAAATGCGGTTCCTATTAAAACAACACATTTTAAGTGGAATACCATCTTTAATTTTGCTCAAAGTCGTTCGGTTATTAAAAGTTTACCTCAAGAAAGTGGTCGTCTAACGCTTGCCTATAGTAGAATTTATGATAGTGCGAATCAAACCGTTTGGTTTCAAGTAGAAGAAGGTGGAAGAATAGGTGATTTTTATGGTACTGGTTATCTAAAAAATGAGCAAGGTCAATTTATTATAGATAACAATGGACGTTATATTGCGGATAATAATTTAAAAAAAATAGGTAATTATAATCCTGATTTTACGTTGGGTTGGACCAATAATTTAAACTATAAAAATTGGAATCTAAGCTTTCTTTTTGATTGGAGACAAGGAGGTCAATTGGTTTCAAGAACAAAAGCATTAGGAAATGTTGGTGGTCAATTAGCTGAAACAGCGTATAGGCCATCAGAAGGAATTGTGGCTCAAGGTGTAACTACTTCAGGGCAACCTAATACAGTTGCGGTTTCTGCAGAAAGTTATTACCGTCAATATTATGACCGAAATCATGAAGAAAATAATATTTATGATGCGTCATTTATTAAGTTAAGACAATTTTCAGTCGGTTATACTTTTAAAGTTAAAGAAGGCTTTATGGGATTAAAAGATGAAGGACAAATAAGTATGTCAATAATTGGTAATAATTTATTTGCAATTACTGAAAATCCTCATTTTGATCCAGAACAGTTAGCTGTTCAAGGGAATGGTTTTGTAAGTGGTGTAGAAGATATGAGTTACGCAACCACTAGAAGTATTGGATTTAAACTTGGTTTTAACTTTTAAAAAAAAGAATTATAATGAAAATAAAAAAATACATAGTACCTCTATCTTTACTTTTTATAGTTGTAAGTTGTACCAAAGATTTTGAAGAAATAAACACAAACCCAAATGCACCAAATTCTGTACAACCGAATTTGCTATTACGTCAAGTAATTTACGATTTTGGTGAAAACATGAGTTATGAAGGCTTTGTGGCGGGTGATTTATTAGCCCAACACCGAACGGCTCTCGATTTTAATCTCTTCGACCGACATGCTTTAAAATCGCCTCAATTAGGAGGTAATCCTTGGCCTGTTTTTTACAAAAATCTTAGAGATAATGAAATTATTTTAAAGCTATCAAGACAAAATAATACTTTAAAAGTATATGAAGGCCCTGCTTTAATTTTAAAAGCTTACATGGCTGCTGGTTTAACCGATTTATTTGGAGACGTACCTTATTTTGATGCTTTTAATGGAACCGAAGGGGAAGTTACTCCAGCTTATAATTCTCAAGAGAGTATTTATTTAGATACAGGAGGTATTTTAGATAATTTAGACAAAGGGATTGAAAAGTTAGAAAGTTATACCGATGCCATACCATTACAAGGCGACATTCTATTTAATGGAAATTTAGAATCATGGATTCGTTTTGGAAAATCTTTAAAAATTAAATATTTACTACGTATTTCAGCAAAAGTAGATGTAGCTCAAGAATTACAAATGTTATTTGATGAAGGCAATTATATGATAACAAATTCTCAAAATGCTATTTTCAATTTTACAAATACGGCACCAAATAGTTTTAGACTAGCTCAGTTAAGAGTGGGTGATTTTAACAACTTTGTGTTGTCGGAAACAATGGAAGATATATTGACCAATTTAAACGATACACGAATTGAAAAATTATTTCGTCCTTTTGCTAATTCAAATTCGGGTGCATTCAATGGTTTATTGAATGGAATAGATGCTTCTAATACATCAGTAGCCGTATCCAATTATTCTTTAGCAGGAATCGTATTTAGGGAAAATACAGCTACACTCGATGCTAATTTTTTAACCGCTTGGGAAGTGCAATTTGCTTTGGCAGAAGCTGCGGAGAGAGGTTTGATAACTGCTGATGCTCAAATTTTATACGAAAACGGAGTAACTTTAGCTTTTGAATATTGGAACACCGCTTTACCAACAAATTATTTAACTGGACCCGCTGCTTTTGATGCCACAGGAACGACTCCAATGCAACAAATTATCACACAAAAATGGATAGCCAATATCATTAACGGTTATGAAGGTTGGGTCGAATATAGAAGGACGGGTTTCCCAGAACTAAGAACGATAGCTGCCAGTTTAAATAATAATCTTTTGCCGGTACGAATGCCTTATCCTGCTGAAGAAGAAGCATTGAATAGAGAGAATTATATTCAGGCAGCGAATGCAACAAACGATAATAGTATTAATTTTCCTGTTTGGTGGGATGAATAATAAAAGCAATGGAATTAATTTACGGACAATGGATAGTACTAATAGGTTCTAGTTTACTGCTTTTTTTTCTTTCTCCATTAGCAAAAACAACCGACGAATTTTTTAAAGCAATCCAACAAAAAAAAGCACCTAATGCTATTGTTCTAACAGGAAGTTTAATCATTTCTTGGATTTTTGCTAAAAGCATTACCAATGCAGCAAATCTAGGCTTAGAATTTGGTATCTTAGGAGGTTTAGCTTATGCCTGTTATTATGTGTCGTTTGCAGTAGCAGGAATTATAATTTATCAAATGCGTACAAAAGGAAATTATGTTAGTATTCATGAATTTCTAACACATAAATTTGGTAAACAAGCTATGGTGTTATTTTCAATCTTAATAATCATTCGACTTTTTAATGAAGTATGGAGCAATACTATGGTCATTGGAAGTTATTTTGGAACACAAGGAAGTTGGGGATATTATATATCCATATTAGTATTTACCTTTTTGATACTCGCGTATTCCTTAAAAGGAGGATTAAGCAGTTCTGTTTTTACAGATGTCATTCAAATGGTTTTATTTTCCATATTGCTACTTATAATTTTATGGAATGTTTTCTCCGTAAAATCGTTTACCATTACAAAAGTAATTCATTCCAGTACTTGGAGTTTCGAATTCGGATTGAATCTTTTTTTTGCAGCTCTTTTACAGTCTTTTAGTTATCCTTTTCATGATCCAGTTTTAACTGATAGAGCTTTTATTAGTAGTCCAAAAGTAACCCGAAAAAGTTTTCTTTGGGCAAGTTTTTTAGGCGGTTTGTGTATTGTTTTATTTGGTACAATTGGTGTGTATGCAAAATTTGAAGGAATGAGTGGTGATGCAGCCATTGCGGTTGGAAAAGCTTTTGGTGTACTCATTTTAGTAGTGATTAATTTTATTATGATTACTTCTGCAGCTTCTACAATCGACTCTACTTTCTCTTCTTTTTCGAAATTAATAGTAATCGATTTAAAATGGGGCAAAACGGTCACTTTTGGAAGACTTTCAATGATTGTATTGGCAGTTTTAGGAACCATTCCCGTTTTTTTAAATGCCGAAATTTTATCGGCTACGACAATTTCAGGTACGATGATTATTGGACTAACTCCAGTATTTTTGTTTTGGAACATGAAAGTCCCACGCATTAGTTTCTATCTTAGTGTGCTTACGGGTTTGTTGTTTGGCTTTTTATTAGTTTTTAATTGGTTTCCCAATGAATTACAGTTTACCAATGGTAAGTATGCTGATTTATTGTGGGTAAATGTTTGGGGAATTATCACTTGTATCATTTTATATTGTTTGCCAAAATGGATAAAAAAATAGAAAACTTAGGTGTATTAAAAGGGAAAGTATTGCTTTTTGGGGGTGTTTATAGTAATCTTCAAGCTTTAGAAGCAATTGCCGAAGTAGCAAAAATAGAGAATATTGCACCTGAAAATTGTATTGTAACAGGTGATATCATTGGTTATTGTGCACAACCCGAAGAAACCATTCAGTTTTTTAAGCATTGGAAGGCTAAAAGTATTGCGGGTAATGTAGAGCTTCAATTAAGTGAAAATGCTGAGGATTGTGGGTGCGATTTTACGCAAGGGTCACGTTGTGATCAATTTTCCCAACTTTGGTATCCTTTTGCAAAAAGTAAACTAACGGATTCTTCTTTAGAATTTATTAAAAAGCTACCCGAATTTATTCATTTTACTTTTGCTAATAAACGAATTACTGTGGTGCATGGCTCTTTTTTTAATACTTCAGAATTTATTTTTAAATCAACTCCTTGGGAAAAGAAACAAGCTAATTTTGATGTAACTCAGAGTGAGATTATTGTAGCAGGACATTGTGGTTTGCCCTTTCATCAAGAACAAAATAATTTGCTATGGCTAAATCCAGGTGTTATTGGTATGCCAGCCAATGATGGAAATACGACTGTTTGGTATGTTATTTTAGAGGAAAAGAATAATTTAGTAACTTTCGAACATAAATCACTGACTTATAACCATAGTTTAACAAATGCATTGATGTTGCAAAATGGTTTGCCAAAGGAATACGCGAAAACCATTTTAACAGGTATTTGGGACAATACTGAAATTTTACCTGAAATAGAAACAAAAATGCAAGGAAAACCCATTTTATTTTAAAATGAATAAAAATCTAATATTAATATTTACCCGAAATCCTGAGTTTGGAAAAGTTAAAACGCGCTTAGCCGCTTCAATTGGTCAAGAAAAAGCATTGCAAGTTTATATTGAATTGCTTCAACATACTAGAAAAGTTGTTTTGGAAACCGATTATGATAAACGGGTTTTGTATTCTGATGCGATAAATACTAAAGACATGTGGAACAATCATTTGTTTCAAAAAAAAGAGCAATTTGGTAAAGATTTAGGTGTGCGAATGTATAATGCTTTTCGAGAAGGATTTGAAGATGGTTATCAAAAAATTGTAATAATTGGTTCCGATTTAATTACTTTAGAAGCTAATGATTTGAAAAAAGCATTTACAGCTTTAGACATTAATGATGTGGTAATTGGTCCAGCTGAAGACGGAGGTTATTATTTGTTAGGATTAAAAAGTATCCCAGAAAATATATTTAAAAATAAAGAATGGGGAACCCATACCGTTTTAAAAGACACCTTAAAAAATATCAAAAATTTAAAATACAATTTACTGGAAGAAAAGAATGATATCGATACTTTTGAGGATATCAAAGATATTCCAGTTTTTAAAAAATATATACAGTAATGACACAAGCAATTTTAGACACTGCGACCACCTTTTTAAAAGAAAAAGGATTTTTAGAACCTCAAATAGGTATTGTTTTAGGAACTGGTTTAGGCCAATTAGTAACTCATTTACAAGTTGAGGTGGCAATTAATTATAGCGATATTCCACATTTTCCTGTGAGTACAGTGGAGTTTCATTCTGGTAAATTAGTATATGGAACTTTAGAGGGCAAAAAAGTAATAGTAATGCAAGGTCGCTTTCATTTGTATGAAGGATATAATTTGCAAGAAGTAACGTTTCCTGTGCGAGTAATGAAAGCATTAGGTATTTCAAGTTTGTTAATTTCTAATGCAGCTGGTGCAATTAATTTAAATTATAAAAAGGGAGACTTAATGCTCTTAGACGATCATATCAATTTGCAAGGAGGTTCTCCTTTAGCGTTTGCAACTGTTTCCGACTTTGGAGAACGTTTTACCGATATGTGTGCTCCTTATGATGCTGCTTTAAACGAAAAGATGTTGGCAATAGCCAAAGAAAAAAACATCGTGTTACACAAAGGAGTTTATGCAGCTGTGGTTGGGCCTCAATTAGAAACGAGAGCTGAATATCGTTATTTAAAGATAATTGGTGCAGATGCAGTAGGAATGAGTACAGTTCCAGAAGTAATTGTGGCAAATCATTTACAATTGCCTGTTATGGCTGTTTCAGTTTTAACTGATGAATGTAATCCAGACGATTTAAAACCTGTTAATATACCTGAAATTATTGCTGTTGCTGGTGAGACTGAGCCTAAAATGATAACACTTTTTAAAGAATTAATTAAAGCATAAATGAGAAGATATATTGCCGAAATTATTGGAACTTTTGCCATTGTTTTTTGTGGAACGGGTGCTATAATTATCGATCAAGAAACAAATGGAACAATTTCTCATTCCGGCATAGCTATTACATTTGGTTTAATTGTAATGGCAATGATATATGCTTTAGGAAGTATTTCGGGTGCTCATTTTAATCCTGCCGTTACGATAGCATTTTCAATCGCAAATAAATTTAAAAAAAGAGAAATCTTTCCCTATGTTGTTAGTCAGTTTTTAGGAGCAATTGCAGCTAGTGGGTTATTGTATTTGCTTTTTCCATCAAACGTTTTTTTAGGAGCTACTATTCCTACTGGAAGTAATATGCAATCTTTTATACTAGAATTTATACTTACATTTTTATTAATGTTAGTCATTTTAAGCGTGGCACATGGTTCAAAAGAGCAAGGTATGTTTGCAGGTATTGCCATAGGATCAGTAGTAGGTTTAGAAGCTATGTTTGCCGGGCCTATTTGTGGTGCATCAATGAATCCAGCAAGGTCTTTAGGGCCAGCTTTTGTTGCTGATCAAATGAGTCAACTATGGATTTATTTATTAGCACCTACATTTGGTGCTGCAATTGCTGTTTTTGTATGGAGTTATCTTACTAATAATAAAATAAAAAAAATAATTAAGCTATGAAAAATTATTTAGACGCTACAAACGATTTGTATAAAAACGCAGCTTTAACTCCTGATGTTGGTTTATGTTGTACCACAACACCTATTTGGAAATTCCCAGGTCTAGAAATTCCAAAAATCATGCAGGAAATGAATTATGGATGTGGAAGTACTATTTCTGCTCAAGATTTAATTAATAATCCAAAAGTATTATATGTAGGTGTTGGAGGAGGAATGGAATTGTTACAATTTGCTTATTTTTCTCGTCAAAAGGGCGGTGTAATAGGCGTAGATGTGGTGGATGAAATGTTAGAAGCTTCTAGAAAAAACTTTGAAATTGCAGAAGAACAAAACGAATGGTTTAAAAGTGAATTTGTAGAATTAAAAAAAGGTAATGCATTGGATTTACCCATTGCAGACGAAAGTATTGATGTTGCTGCCCAAAATTGTCTTTTTAATATCTTTAAAACAGAAGATTTAAAAAAAGCATTGCAAGAAATGTACCGTGTGCTAAAACCTCATGGAAGGCTGGTTATGAGTGATCCTACTTGCGAACAAGAAATGAATGAAACTCTTCGTAATGATGACCATTTGAGAGCCTTGTGTTTGAGCGGAAGTATTCCTATTAAAGATTATATTAAAGCGTTAACTGATGTAGGTTTTGGTACTATTGAAATTAGAGGGAGACGACCTTATCGTATCTTGGACCCAGAAAACTATCCTACAGATGAATTAATTTACATTGAAAGTATTGAAGTATGTGCGATAAAAGATCCTATGCCAGTTGATGGACCCTGTGTATTTACAGGGAAAGCAGCAATATATTATGGTAATGAAGATTATTTTGATGACCAAAAAGGACATATATTGCTAAAAAATCAACCCCTAGCAGTTTGTGATAAAACAGCGAATGCATTAGCTGGTTTAGGAAGAAAAGATATTTTCATAAGCGAAAGTACTTTCCATTACAATGGAGGAGGTTGTTGTTAAAGTTTTTTAAGTTATGTAATCTAGCTAACGTTTTATTTTTTTATCGTATCTTAATTTTACCAAATTCAAAATCAATAAAATGAAAAAAACAGCTATTTTAATTTTGCTTTGTGTATTTGGGTTTCACTTTATATTTGCACAAAGTCCGTGGACCAGAGAAAAAGGTAAAGCCTATTTACAGTTAGGAATTACTACTTTAAGTTATGATGCCGTTCAATTTGATGGAAATAAATTGGAAAATATTGGCGATTATTCAGACATAACAGTACAAATTTATTCTGAATTTGGTATCACAAATAAGTTAGAAGCACAATTTATATTGCCTTATAAAACAGCAAATTATGATAATGCTGGAATATCACAAAGTTTATCGGGAATTGGAAATGTGAGCTTAGGGTTAAAATACAAGCTTTCAGATGCTAATTGGAAAATTAGTTCTGGAGTCTTGTTTTCAGCTAATTCTATTAAAAAAGACGAAAATTTATTCGTAAGTTCAACAGGGATTAATGCAAATACTTTTTTACCTTATTTTAGCATTGGTTCAAGTCATAATAAATGGTATTATTTTGGAACAATAGGATATGGTTATATGGATAATGATTATTCCGATTATTTAAAGGCTAGCATTGAATTAGGTTATAATATTATACCAAAAGGACATTTAATGCTGGTTTTAGATACAAGAAATCCTATTGCTAAAGAAACTGCATATGAAAAAGATGCTATTCAATGGTTTTCTCATTTAGACCGACAAACCTATAATGCTATGGGTGTGAAAGCGAATTATGAATTTGTAGAAGGTAAATTTGGAGCTAATCTTTCGGCCTTTGGTGCTTTTGGAATTGATAATGCACCTTTGGCACCTACTATTAATATTGGAGTCTATACAAAATTATAAATTATGAATAAGTACAAAGAAGTTGTAATTCAATCCTATTCAGACTATTTTAATTATTTAAAAACTGAATTGATAACCTTGCATATAGAAAATTATTTCTATGGGCTAATTATAATTTCTTTGCTGGTTTTTATTTTAGAATTGATATTTCCTTGGAGAAAAAATCAGCCTGTAATTAGAAAGGATTTTTGGTTGGATACCTTTTATATGTTTTTTAATTTTTTCCTTCTCAATCTCATCATTCTAATGGCATTGAATAATGTAACTGCACAATTGTTTAATGATTTTTTAGCGCTATTTGGACTTGATTTGAAATCATTGCATCTGATTGATTTATCTCATTTGCCAAAGCCTGTCGCGTTATTAATTTTCTTTGTTGTAGCCGATTTTGTTCAATGGAATACACATCGATTACTACATCGGGTGGATTTCTTTTGGAATTTTCATAAGGTACATCATTCGGTAAAACAAATGGGGTTTGCTGCTCATTTACGATACCATTGGATGGAACCTGTAGTCTATAAAACTTTATTATATATTCCTTTAGCTATCATAGGTGGTTTCACAATTGAAGATGTATTTATTGTTCATTTTATTGCGATTACTATTGGTCACCTTAATCATGCTAATATTGGTTGGGATTACGGACCTTTAAAATACATACTTAACAACCCAAAAATGCATATTTGGCATCATAGTAAAGAAATGCCAAGAAAGTATGGTGCTAATTTTGGAATCTCACTAAGTGTATGGGATTATTTATTTAAAAGTAATTACATACCTAGAGATGGAAAGGA
Source organism: Flavobacterium sp. 9AF (assembly GCF_902506265.1). Lineage (GTDB taxonomy): Bacteria > Bacteroidota > Bacteroidia > Flavobacteriales > Flavobacteriaceae > Flavobacterium. The sequence continues at coordinate 61,115 of NZ_LR733556.1, forward strand.
TATAGAACTTGGTTTTGAAAATGATGAAGAATTTCCTAAAGATTTTATAAAACAGGAAGCATATCCATTAGAATTTTAAAAAAATATAATTATTAAAATTTATTAGTATTAATTATTACAAATGTTATGAAAAAATACATTGCATTTTTTGTCTTCTTTTCTGTCCAAATTTTTTCTCAAAATTTTGATTATAAAGACTATGGTTTGTTGTTAAACAAACATGTTTCTAAACAAGGTAATGTAAATTACCACCTATTACAGTCAAATAAAGCTGATTTGAATGAAGTTGTGAAACAATTTGAAGTAAACTATCCTACAAGTAAATGGTCTAGAAATGAAGTTTTGGCTTATTATATTAATGCCTATAATTTATATACTTTAAAAAAAGTGGTAGATAATTATCCTATAAAAAGTATTAAAAATATTAATAATGCTTGGGATGATAAGTTTATAAAATTAGGTTCTAAAAAAGTTTCCTTATCTTATATAGAACACGATATTTTAAGAAAAATGAACGAACCCAGAATTCATTTTGCTATCAATTGCGCTTCCTTTTCATGTCCTAACTTAATTAATGAAGCTTATTTGCCAAAAACACTAGAGAACCAATTAGAATTGGCAGCGAAAAAATTTATTAACGACAGTTCAAAAAATATAATCACTGCTAATGAGATTAAAATTTCTGAAATCTTTAATTGGTTTGCTAAAGATTTTAAGACTAAAAATAATTCTTTAATAGATTACTTAAATAAGTATGCTGAAGTTAAAATTAACGAAAATGCTAAAATTCGTTATCTAGATTACAACTGGAATTTGAATGAATAAATCATCATGATTTCAATCATTATACCTGTATTAAATGAACAAGAGCAAATAATTAAAACTATTAATCATTTACGTGTTAATAGCCAAAAAGACAATGTAAAAGAAATTATAATTGTAGATGGTGGAAGTACAGATAATACTTTGTTATTACTTAGCAAATACAAAGACTGTACAGTTTTGATTTCAGAAAAAGGCAGAGCAAAGCAATTAAACTTTGGAGCAAATTTTGCAACGGGGAAAGTCTTATATTTTTTGCATTGCGATAGCTTACCACCCAAAAATTTTGATCAATTAATTGTAGAAGCCGTTTCAAAAGAGTATTTGTCAGGTTGTTTTAGAATGAGATTCGATTCCAATCATTTACTGTTAAAAATATCGCAGTGGTTTACTCGTTTTAATGTAAAATATTTTAGAGGAGGAGATCAATCTTTATTTGTAACAAAAGAGCTATTTGATGAAATAAGCGGTTTTAATGAGAAGTACACTGTTTATGAAGATAACGAATTGATTTACAGATTGTATGAAAAAAGTAACTTTAAAGTGATTCAAAAGGATATCACTACATCATCACGGCGATATAAACAAAATGGAACTTGGAAGCTTCAATTTCATTTCATGATAATTCATTTACTATATCATTTGAAAATCTATAATCAAGATCAGGTTCTAAAATATTATAGAAGAAATATAAAATAAAAAAAATGGAGTTTAAAGGTGAAAACGGAGAATTTTTCCTTTTAGAAACAATTACCGCCAAAACAATTTCTGTCATTGAGGAAGACAAAGAAAGTTATTTATCTATTATTTGGAATAGAGATAAAGATACTTCTATTTGTATCGATACCATCGAATATGTTCTTAAGAAAAATGAAATTCTTTTTGTAACAGAACTCAATAAAGTTAATTTTAATAAAATAGAAGAAGTTAATGTAATTCGTTTTAACCGTTCTTTCTACTGCTTAGATAATCACGATAGTGAAATAGGCTGTAAAGGAATTTTATTTTTTAATACTTCAAAAGTTCCAATAATTTCACTACAACAAGAAAATAGGTTGGAAATTGAAAACTTGTGGAAAGTATTTACTGTAGAGATGTTGAAAAGCGATGAGTTGCAAGGAGAAATGTTACAAATGCTATTAAAACGTTTTTTAATTTTAGCTACAAGAATTTATAGATGTCAAAATAAATCGGTTACTTTAGATGAAACAAAATTGGAATTAATAAGAGATTTTAATTTTTTGGTTGAAGTTTATTTCAAGAAAAAACACTCCGTGGCAGAGTATGCAGATTTAATGAATAAACCAGCAAAGTCATTAACCAATTTTTTTTCATTTCATACAACAAGAACACCGTTGCAAGTTATACAAGATAGAATTTTGCTCGAAGCAAAAAGAATGTTACTTAATACAGAAATTCCAATTAAGGAAATCACCTTTGAATTAGGTTTTGAAGATATGCCTTCTTTTAGTCGTTTTTTTAAAAACAAAATAGGTATTTCTCCAAAAGCTTACAGAGATATAAAGACAATGGTGTAAAACTTAGTTTTTTAATATAAAACAAAGATTTATTTTTACTATTTAATACTTAATCAATGATTTATACTGGTCAATTAAACGAATTCATTCGATTAGAAGAAATTACCCCAAATAATGGTCACTTATTAAATGAAAAGATTAAAGAAGGACTCAGTATTATTTGGGCAGTAGAAGAATTGTATCTTCAAGTTGACGGCATAACTACAATATTAAAAGAGAACGAGATTATTTTTATAACCGAATATCATAATGTAGTCATTACTAAAGTTCAAAAAGTAAGATTAATTAGATTTAATAGGGCTTTTTATTGCATTTTAGATCATGATAGCGAAGTAGGTTGTAAAGGAGTTTTGTTTTTTGGGGCAGCACATTTGGCTAAAATTGAGATTCCTATTCTAGAATTTGAAAAATTTGAAACCCTTTGGAAAATGTTTGTAATAGAAATGCAATCCAAAGACGAACTTAAAAGCGAAATGCTGCAAATGATGCTAAAACGAATGCTTATTCTGTGTATTAGAATTTATAAAGAACAAACCGAATTAGTCGATTTTGATAAACAACAATTTGATTTAGTTAGAGAATATAATTATTTAGTGGAAGTTCATTTTAGAACTAAACATCAAGTGGCTGATTATGCTACTTTATTACATAAAAGCCCAAAAACTTTATCTAATGTGTTTAAGAAAATAGGTAAGAAAACACCTTTACAAATTATCCAAGATCGCATTATGTTAGAAGCTGTTCGATTATTAGGCTATACAGATAAGTCTATCAAAGAAATTGCTTACGAAGTTGGTTATGAAGATATTCAAACATTTAGTCGTTTTTTTAAAAAAATAGAAGGCATTTCTCCATCAGAATTTAAGAAAGGAAGGTAAAGGGAAAAATTGATAAATATCAAGGAAAAACGGTCTAACCTTAAGAGACATTTTAGATGCAATTTTGTACTGTCAAATTAAACAATTAATAATTAATTAAAATTTTAAATTATGTCAAATTTCACAGTACCAACAAGAAATGAAGTTTCAGAAAACAATCAAGCTATCTTTGATAACTTACAAAAGGGATTAGGGTTTGTTCCAAATTTATATGCATATTTTGCTAAGAATGAAACCGCTTTAGGAGATTATTTAGCATTGCAAAACAGAAAAAGCACTTTAAAAGCAAAAGAAAGAGAAGTAATTAATTTAGTGACTAGTCAAATCAACAATTGTTTGTATTGTCAGTCTGCACATAGTGTAATTGGAAAAATGAATGGTTTTTCTGAAGAAGAAATTATAGAATTAAGAAAAGGAACAGCATCTTTTGATGCTAAATTAGATGCCTTAGTGAAATTTGCTGCATCTGTAGTGGAAAATAAAGGAAAAGCAACGGTTGTTGCAAAAGAAGCTTTTTTTCAGGCTGGTTATAACGAAGCAAATATGATTGATGTAGTCCTAGTAATTGGAGATAAAATTATTAGTAATTACATTCATAATTTAACTGGTTTTGCTATCGATTTTCCTATAGCAACTCCTATTGAAAAAGAATTAGTATAAGAATAATAAATTCTCTTCTATAAAAATCCCTATAAGATTGCTTATAGGGATTTTTAATGATGTAAAATTGACAAGTATTAGTGTAAAAAAGTCTACTAATCCTTTTTTACTAATTCATAATTTAGCGAAAAACAATAAAAAAACATGAAAAAAGTAATCTATTTCTCTTTATTTTTATTTGTTGTTCATACAAGTAGCGCACAATGTAATCAGTTTGCATTTGGTTTTGGCAACAATAATTCAACACCTATGTATAATGTTCAAGGTACTGTTGAGGTTATTTTAAATACAAATAATACAATTACATTAACAACAGGGGCTAACTTTTCAACCGCAGCTGGTCCAGATGTAAGAGTTTTTTTAGTGGATCGAGGTTCATTAACAAACAGTCAGTTAAAAAACACAGCTATGTTCCTGTCTCGACCAAAAATAGAAATGGGTATGTTGCCAAGTACAGGCTCAACAGTAACAGGTAATAGAACTTTTGCTAAGACAATTCCTTCGAATGTTATTATTTCAAATTTTAATACCGTTTATTTTTATTGTCAAGCATTTAATCAGTTTTGGGATTTTGGAAGTTTTACCCCATTTTCTACATCCAATTGTAATTTTTTAGATGCTGCCACATTTAAAAATAATGATTTTAATGTTTATCCAAATCCTGTAAATACAGTTTTAAAGATAAAAGATTATTCTACAGAAATTAAGGAAGTAAGTATATATAATAGTTTGGGTCAATTAGTGCTACATAAAACCACAAATTTTGAAGAAATAAATATGGAGCAGTTATTTGGAGGCTTGTATTCATTACAAGTTACTGATTTAAATGGAAATCAATACTTTAAAAACGTTCTAAAAGAATAATAATAATGATTTGTTTTTTTGGTTTATAAGAGAATGTGATGAGATTTATTTCGTCACATTTTTTTTATATCTATTTTTTACAATAGTAAGAGCGGGCTTGTTTTGAACAGTATAATCACTATCAGTTAATCCTCCAACAGCATTGTTGTTTTCAAACCATTTCCATAAAAACCCACCGGCAAACCAATCCTCTTCCCAAAATTCATTATATAAAGCGGTTAATGCGTTAGTTTGGGCTAGTAAATTCACTTTCTTTTCTTTTGAGAAATTCCATGGTTCATGTGCTGTGTAATCAGTGCTTTGGTAACCATATTCGGTAAATAATACTTTTTTTTGAATAGTTTTAGATAAACTTACAATCCCTTTTTTATGTTGTAACCAATTCTTTTCAAGCTCAGAAATTGTAGGAGTTTGTGTATTTGTTAATGGGAAATAAGCATCAATACCTATGTAATCCAAGTCTTTATAAAAAGGAACAGATTGATAGGTGTCCCAATTTTCGGCGTAAGTTAATTCTCCGTGATATATCTTTTTTATATCCTGAATTAATTTTTGCCAAAACATAGGTCTTTTGATAACAAAACGATTCAATTCAGTACCAATGCAAAATAACTCAATATTTTGATGTTGTGCGATAGTAGCATAAAATAGAATATATTTGGAATAATTATTCTCCAAAGTTAGCCAATCTTCTTCCGTTTTCATCTCTATATGTCCAGTAAAACCATTTGGAATCCAAATTTGAGGCTTCAACATTACTTTGATTTTATTGGTATGAAAAAGAGTGGTTGCATTTTCAATTCCTTCTTTTCTTTCCCCAATCCATTGTCTCTTAGAATTAAAAAAAATAGCGGTGTCATTAACAGTTTTCATAAAGGCAAAAGGCATCAAAGTAACCCAATTGGCATGGGTTTCCATTAACGGAATTACTTCTTTTTGAGTAGTAAGATTTTGTGAAGCAACAAAACTTATTCCATTTATTTTTTGTTCTTGAGAGGAACAAAAGGAAAAAAGAAAGAAAATAAAATAAAATAATTTTTTCATCTAAAAATATTGTCCAATTCCAAAAACTAAACCTTTAGCACCATTTTCATCTATTCCAAAACCATAATCTAACCTAAATATGGCATTAAAAATAGTTTTATGTATTACACGTAATCCAATGCCAGGAAAAACACGAAAATTCTCGGTCTTCACAAAATCATTTAAATTGCCTCCTGGTTTTCTCCATGATCCTAAATCTAGGAATGCATTGCTCTGTAATACAAACCATTTTTTTTCAAAAATTGTGGTTCGATATTCTGTATTCATTACAAAAGATCCTGTTCCTCGATCAATAATGTTTCCAACACCTCTTAGATTGATATTATTATCTAATGCAAAAGGAGCAAAGGGAGAAACGTCATTAGAAGCTAAACCTAAACGTATGCGAGTGCCAAAATTTCCTGTATGCCCAAACCGTTTTAAATATACAAAATCATTCCATCCAATAAAAAATTTATTTTGAAAGGTATTGGTTTGTGTTACAAATTGAAAATTACTTGTGTTTTGAATTCCTTCTACTAAATAAAATTCATATTTTAAATTATTGTAATTGTTGTTCAGTTTAAATAGTATTTTATCAATGGTAAACGTTGTAGGAATGCTAGTAGCTGTAGTACCACTTTTGTAGATGTATTCTTCATTAAATAAAGAAAATCCTGCTTTAATCGTGTTTTTAAAATTAGTTCTGTACACGCCTAATAATTCAAAAGCTTTATTAGTGTATTCATATTTCGCAAAGGTGTTGTTGAAAAAAATAGGTTCTATACTACCAATGCTTTGCAAACTGGTTTCTAAACCAAGATTTTCATTAAATAGATAAGGAGCTGAAAAATGAAATCCATAAGAATTGATTCCATTGTATTGATAGAAACTACCAATGCTTATGTTCTTTCCAAATAAGTTAAATTCATAAATGCCTAATCGATATGCAGCTGCTGTATCATCTGTTGTCCAAAGATTTGCATTTGGAATTAGACTAAAATTTTCTATAATTGAAAATTCTATAGAGCATAAGGTGTTATTTATGTCATTTTTTTGAATAGAATAGGACGCTTTAGAAACTCCGTTTAAACGAGTAAGTGCTTGTATATCATTTTCTAATTTTAAACTGTCTAAAATACTTCCTTCTTTAGTTTGTATGAAATGAATCATGAATTTTTTATTCATTTTCTTGACACCAGACCAATTAATTTTCTCTATCATATACTCTTGAGAATAGCAGATAGAAATAAATAGTGCAAATGTTAAATAGATAATTCTTTTCATTTTTTTTATTTCAAATATCAAAAAAAAATAGGTTTAATTCAATTTTGAGGAAAAATTGACAACTATTAGTGGAAAATAGGAAAATTATATATGAATATTTAATGAGAAATTTGTTTTTATGAATAACAGACAATAAACTTTTAAAAAATGCTATGAAAAAACTTTTTTTACCTTTTATTGCCATGTGTGTTTTTATAAACTCATGCAATAACGATGATTCAGTAACAACTCAACCTGAATTAAAATTGAATTTAAACGGACTTGAAAATCTGGGAGCCAATTACAAGTATGAAGGTTGGTTAATAGTGAATGGAAATCCCATCTCAACCGGAGTTTTTACTGTTGATGATAATGGAGTGCTTTCAAAGACAACTTTTGATGTAGATGCAACTAATTTGTCTACGGCTACAAAATTTGTATTAACTATTGAACCCACTACTGATCCAAATTCAGCTCCATCAGACTCCAAATACTTAGTGGCTGATTTTTTAGGCAATACTGCAATAGTCTCAACAGGTATTATTGGAGATTTTAGTATGGCTTCTGGAAAGTATTTTTTAGCAACTCCTACAAATGGGAATGCTAATCCAGAATCAGGTATTTGGTTTTTGGATGATTCTAGTGGGTCAGCAATGACAGGATTAAACTTACCTACATTAGGAGCGGGATGGAAATATGAAGGATGGGTAGTAAGTAATGGAATGCCTCTCAGTACTGGTAGGTTTTCCAACCCAAATGGTTCTGATGAAGCAGCACCTTATTCAGGAACAATGATGGCTCCACCATTTCCTGGTGAAGATTTTTTGATGAATGCGCCAACAGGGCTTACTTTTCCAGGTAACTTAAGTGGAGCTACAACCGTAATTTCTATTGAACCGGAACCAGATAATTCACCAATGCCTTTTACTTTGAAACCTTTATCTGGAAATATTGCTAATCCTGCTCAAACAGGTGTTACTTTACCAATGGTTAGAAGTTTAATTTCGTTTCCCAGTGGTTCTGTAACAAGGTAATTAGCTAACTCTAAATTTTAGTTTTTTTTTACGAAAGGGAATTTATTTCCCTTTTGTTTTACTACTCATTTGTTGTCTCTTACCCATGGAGAGATTATTAACTAATATTATTTTATTATGACGAAAAATGTCTTTATACTTGGTTTTATTTTGGTATTTAATACCTTGTTTTTATTTGCACAAGAAAAAGAGGAACTATTCGAAGGAACGTCCAATATTCAAAATTATACACCTTCAAAATTGTTAGAAAAAGGCAAATGGGACCTCAAATGGTTTAACAATTTGTATACGCAAACCAGAACGAATGCTAATGGAGAAAATATAGATGTACCTCGTTCCAATTTCTTTACAACATCATTAGAAGTTTTTACTGGAATCAGTGAAACTAAAAAATGGAATGCAGGAGTAATTATAGAACTACGTTCTAACTCATTTGGCGGTCAAAGCACAACAAGTGTTTTTAATTTTAATAATGAGTTAGGGAAATCTAGAACAGGTATTGGTCACATTGCACCCTCAGTTAAAATTGCTCCTTTTGAAATTTTGCCAAGATTTTCGATACAAAGTTCTTTTTACATCCCTGTGTTTGATAAAGAAACGAACGAAAATGGTTATTTAGCTCAAAAGAGTTTTATTTGGCAAAATCGATTCTTTTATGATTATACTTTTCCTGGGGAGAAGTTTCAATTGTTTTCAGAGTTAGGCACACGTTTATTTCTAGGTAAAAAAAATAAAAATAATGATGGGTCTTTTAATCCCAATGGTGGTTTTGCCAACACAAGTTTAGAAGTAGCTCCAGGTGTTTTCTTAAGCTATTTTCCTACTTCTAAGTTTACCGTTTTAAGTTATGTGCAACACGCCCAATTAATCGATTTAGGAAACGAATTTTCTCAAAATTATACCGCTTTGGGTACTGGAACCAAATATCAGTTATCTGAAGTGCTAAATATTGAATTATTATATTCTAAATTCGTTAGAGGGTACGAAAGTGGTCTTGGGCAATCTTTTAATATGGGTTTAAGAGCTATTTTTTAAATAAAAGTAAGATTTCTAACTTTAATTAGTATCTTAATAGTCTATTTTTACCCAGTTAAATTTTTGATATGGAACACATCGTCATAATTGGAAATGGAATTTCTGGTGTTACGCTAGCAAGGCATATTCGTAAAAAATCAGACAAAAGGATTACTATAATTTCTGAAGAATCAGAATATTTTTTCTCTAGAACAGCTTTAATGTATGTTTACATGGGACACATGAAATTTGAGCATACGCAACCTTATGAAGCTAATTTTTGGAAAAAGAACAGGATTGAACTATTGTTTAAAAAAGTAGTCCAAGTACTGCCTGAAGAAAATAGTTTGCGATTAGATGATGGTACCCATTTTAAATATGATCGTTTAGTCATTGCTACGGGTTCAAAACCAAACAAGTTTGGTTGGCCAGGTCAAGATGCTACAGGAGTATTAGGATTGTATCACAAACAAGACTTAGAGAAATTAGAATCTTTATCTAAAGATGCAACAGGAGCTGTGATAGTTGGTGGAGGATTAATAGGTATAGAATTAGCGGAAATGCTAGTTTCTCGAAAAATACCCGTTACTTTTTTAGTTAGAGAATCTCATTTTTGGGGTAGTGTTTTGCCAGAAGATGAAGCAAAATTAATAGGAAGGCATATTAATGAACATCATATTGATTTGCGATTAGCTACTAATTTAAAAGAAATTGTTGTTGATGAAAAGGGAAGAGCAAAAGCTGTAATTACAGAAGATGGGAAAGAAATACCTTGTAATATAGTAGGCCTAACCGTTGGAGTATCTCCTAATATTGATTTTCTAAAAGATTCAGGTATAGTAACCAATAAAGGGGTGTTGGTAAATCGTTATTTGGAAACAAACTACCCGAATGTCTATGCTATTGGAGATTGTGCTGAGCAAAGAGAAGCTATTGGTTATAGAAGACCAGTGGAAGCGGTTTGGTATACTGGAAGAATGATGGGAGAAGTATTGGCACAGACTATTTGTGGGAATAAAATGACATATAATCCTGGACATTGGTTTAACTCGGCTAAATTTTTGGATATTGAATATCAAACGTATGGTTGGGTTTGGGCTAAACCAAAGGAATATGAACAACATTTATATTGGGAACACCCATCTGGTAAAAAAGCCGTAAGAATTGCGTATCATAAAGAAACACAAGCTTTTTTAGGCATAAATACATTTGGGATTCGAATGCGACATGAATTTTTTGATGCCATTTTAACCGCTCAAAAAAGTGTTACTTATGTAATTGAGAATTTAAAGCAAGCCAATTTTGATCCTGAATTTTATAAGCATTACGAGAAAGATATCGCGCTTCAATTTAAAACTGAATTATCCACTTTAAAAGCCGTCTCATGAAAATATTGAAAACACTACGATTATTAGGATTAGTTGTCTTTATAGCTTCGGTACTTATTTTTATAGGGACATTATTCATTGGTGGATATGCTTTAACAGAAAAAACAATAGAGACTGTTTTTTCAAGTAAAACGGACTATGTAACTACCACTTTAAAAGATGTTGCTAAAGAAAAAGGAATTTTAAATAAGGAAATGGGCAACGCTTTTGTTTTTACAAACGAAATAGAATCATTATTAGAAAACTATAATACTCAAGTTACTACTGCTATAGCAAAAGAAAAAGGATTGTCTGAAGAGGAAATAAATCAGATTTTTAAACAAAGTATTCAAGATGATACTGTAGTCTATTCTAAAGAAATTTTACAAAATGTATTTCCAAATGATGCTGCGAAAGTGAAATTAGTAGATGAAGCAACAAATTGGATGTATGTTGGTACTAAAAAATATGAAAAGGCAGCCGATTTTAAAAATGATTTTACTTCTAAAATTTCTGATATTAATAGAAATAATGCACAAGAATATTTAATTTATCCAAATAAATACACCAAGTTTGACTTAGTGAAAGCTTCGATTGTAGGACCTTTGCAAGAAAATAACACTTTGTATTTGTTTTTAACGTTCGGTTTGGGAATAATTGGTGCCTTAATGTTTATTCTTACGGGTTTATTTTTAGAACCTATTCCAGGAATAAAAAATAATGGGATTTATCTTTCAGAAGCCACTAACAGAGGATGGGTTGCATTATTTGTATTTGCTTTTTTAGTTTCTTTTTATATTTTGTTGTATTTCTATCCCTTTTATATTGTTAATTGGACTCGTATTGTAGATCCTTTAAAAGGTGTTTTTATAAAAGGAGCTAGTGCATCACAATGGTTTCTTTATGGAATTTTATACTGTGTTTCAATGATTGTTATGGGGGTACGAATGTTTATCAAATACAGACATAATGCGTATCAAATTGTACGAACAGCTAGTGTTTTATTTTTCCAAATCATTTTTGCATTTCTATTAGTTGAAATATTGCCATTATTTGATCTACCAGGGGTCGATTTGAAAAATGCATGGCCTTTAGATTATAATTTTGTTACCGATTGGAACGTGAAGCAACATTTAGAAGCCGGTCATTTAGGGAAATTTATGTTGGTTTGGGGTGTTGTTTTAAGTTTGATTGTGGTTCCAGTCATGGTTTATTTGTATGGAAAAAGATGGTATTGCTCTTGGGTTTGTGGCTGTGGTGGATTGGCAGAAACTTTAGGAGATCCTTATAGACAACTTTCGGATAAACGATTAATAGCTTGGAAAATTGAGCGATGGACCATTTATCCCATTTTAGTTTTTGCTGTTATAATGACACTAGTGGTAGGTTACAATACCTATAATATTGTTTACAATCCTTCCAATGTTGGTGATAGTACTTTATTTGGGATTAATGCTTATAAAATTAATGAAATATATGGTTTTTTAATAGGATCTATTTTTGCGGGTGTAATTGGTACAGGTTTTTATCCCATTTTAGGAAATCGTTCTTGGTGTCGTTTTGGGTGTCCCTTAGCGGCTTACATGGGAATTATTCAACGTTTTAAATCAAGATTTAGAATTACTACAAATGGAGGTCAATGTATTTCATGTGGTAACTGTTCTACCTATTGTGAACAAGGAATTGATGTAAGGGCGTATGCGCAGAAGGGAGAAAATATAGTAAGAGCTTCTTGTGTAGGTTGTGGTGTTTGTGCAGCTGTTTGCCCACGTGGCGTTTTGAAATTAGAGAATAGTACAGAGAAAGGTAGAATTAACCCAAATGAAATTTTATTAGGTAATGATTTGGATTTAATGGATTTGGTAAATCAAAAGTAATTTTCAAAACCAAGAGTGCTTTTTTGACGTATATATGTATAAATACTTCAGTTTTTGAATGTAATTCATGAATTTGTGAGTAAAATAGAAATCGTACGAACTTTAAATTATAAACTTATGAAAAAACAACTATTAGTATTTCTTTTTTTCTTATCTATGTCTTTTGTTTTCAGTCAAAAATCATATGTTAAAAATTATTATGATAATGGTCTTTTAAAAGAAGAAGGTTGGTTAGAAGGAAATCTAAAAGTGGATTATTGGTTTTTTTATAATGCGAATGGTACTAAAAAAGAAGAAGGTCATTATCTAAATAATCAAAGAGTGAAATGGTGGATATTTTATGATGGTAAAGGGAAAATTCTTAAGAAAAGTGAATTTGAAAATAATAAATTGAATGGATTAACTATAGTGTATGATAAAAATAAAATAATACGAGCCGAAGAATATACGATGAATAAAAAAACCAACCAATGGGAAAGTGTTGAAGCTTTCAAGAAAGATAATCCGTTTTTGTTTTTATGATAGCACCTTTAGTTAAAGTGATAATTCCTGCCTACAATGAAGAAAAGGCAATTGTACATGTTATTCATGAAATTCCTGATCTAGTTTCTGAGATAATTGTAGTAGATAATAATTCTTCTGACGACACTTCAACTGTAGCTAAAGCTGCGGGTGCAACTGTCCTTTTTGAACCTAGAAAAGGGTATGGTTATGCCTGTTTAAAAGGGATGGAGTACCTTGAAAAGCAAGCTGAAAAGCCAAATGTCATTGTTTTTTTAGATGGAGACTATTCTGATTATCCTGAAGAAATGGTGCAAATTGTAGCTCCTATTATTGAAAGGAATGTTGATTTTGTCATTGGCGCAAGAGTGAAACAATTAAGAGAAAAAGGAGCAATGACCCCTCAACAAATTTTTGGTAATGCATTGGCTACTTTTTTAATGAAGCTTTTTTTTAAAGCCAAGTTTACTGATTTGGGTCCCTTTAGGGCTATTAAATATGAAAAATTGATAGCTTTGCAAATGAAGGACAAGACGTATGGCTGGACGGTTGAAATGCAGCTAAAAGTACTAAAACAAAAAATGGCTTATATTGAAATCCCAGTTCGTTATAAAAACAGGATTGGTGTTTCAAAAGTTTCTGGAACCGTAAAGGGAACCATCATGGCTGGAATAAAAATTATAGGTTGGATTCTAAAATATAGTTTGAAAAAATAATGACATACTTACTACTTTCTTATATTATCTTGTTTTTTTACAGCTTGGCCATAGTTTTGATTTTCTTCTATAGTTTAGCCCAATTTAATTTATTACTCAATTATTTAAAGAGTAAGAAAAACTGTATTAACAGAGAAAAATTCGATTTTAATAATCCTTCTGAAATTCCATTTGTTACCATTCAACTTCCTATTTTTAACGAGAAATATGTTGTAGAACGCTTATTGCTCACCGTTTCGCAATTGGATTATCCAAAAGACAAATTTGAGATACAAGTATTAGACGATTCTATTGATGATTCTGTTTTGGAAACGCAAAATATTATTTCAAAAATTGCTCAAAAAGGAATACAGATTCAACATATTAGAAGGGCAGATAGAGTGGGTTTTAAAGCGGGAGCATTGAGAGAAGGGTTAAAGATTGCAAAAGGCGATTTTATTGTTATTTTCGATGCAGATTTTGTACCAAAGAAAGATTGGTTATTACAGACCATACCGTATTTTAAAGATGATAATGTAGGTGTTGTTCAAACTAGATGGGCACATATAAATAGAGATTTTTCGATATTGACTAAAATACAAGCTTTTGCTCTTGATGCTCATTTTACATTGGAACAAGTAGGACGTAATTCAAAAGGACACTTTATAAATTTCAATGGAACAGCTGGAGTTTGGAGAAAAACCTGTATTATAGATGCAGGAAATTGGGAGAGTGATACCTTAACTGAAGATTTGGATTTAAGTTATCGTGCTCAATTAAAAAAATGGAAGTTTGTTTATTTGGAAGATATTGAAACGCCCGCAGAACTTCCTGCGGTATTGAGTGCCGCCCGTTCACAGCAGTTTCGATGGAATAAAGGTGGCGCGGAAAATTTTAAAAAGATGTCAAAAAAAGTACTGGAAGCACATCATGTAAAACCAAAGACTAAATTTCATGGTTTGTTACATCTTTTGAACAGTTCGATGTTTTTGTGCATTTTTGCAATGGCAGTTTTAAGTGTACCTGCTTTATATATAAAAAATGAATTTCCTCAATTAAAAACGCTATTTAATGTCGCTGCTTTTTTTGTAATTACTTCCATCATCTTTTTTATTTGTTATTGGTTTACCTATAAAAAAATTAATGGAGGTGGAGTGTCGAATTTTTTAAGGTACATTAGTATGTTCTTTACATTTTACACCATTGCCATGGGGTTTTCATTTCAAAATTCTATAGCGGTTTTAGAAGGATTATTTGGTAAGAAGAGTGAATTTGTAAGAACACCAAAATTTAATATTGAAGCTTTGAAAGAAAAGTGGAAAGAAAATATTTATATTTCTCGCAAAGTTTCTAAGAATACTATTGTGGAAGGTGTTTTAGTGTTGTATTTTTTATTTGGGATTTACAGTGCCTACCATTTAAATGATTTTGGTTTGCTTCCATTTCATTTAATGTTATTAATTGGTTATAGTTATGTATTTGTTAAATCTTTTAAATCCACTTAATTTTGAGCCTAACGGATAAGAGATATGCAGTTTGGTTTGCTGTAGTTTTGTCCTTTTTAGCTTATGGATGTTTAGGTTATTTGGTGCCCAGAGATAATTTTGCACTACTAATTGGATGCTATGCTATAGCTTTTATTTCTTTTTACTATTTATATAATACTTCAAATATATCTGAAAAGGAATTATTTGGTTATGGAATTTCTTTTAGAATAATACTCCTTTTTTGTTTGCCTTTTTGGTCTCAGGATTTTTACCGTTTTATTTGGGATGGAAGAATCTTGCTTTCAGGTGTTAGTCCTTATGAGTTCAGACCCGATGATATAATTTCTAATGTGTCAATCTTTCAATCTCAAGAATTATATCAAAAGATGGGAAGTTTAAGTACGTCTCATTTTTCAAATTATCCACCACTAAACCAATTCTTATTTTCAATTGTAGCTTTTCTTTCTCCAAAATCCATCTTCTTTTCCGCTTTTTTTTTAAAAGTATTTATTCTTTTTTCCGACATTGGAATTTATTATTTTGGAAAAAAATTATTGCAATTGCTTTTTATAAAAACTAAGAGAGTTTTTCTATATTTTTTAAATCCTTTAGTGATACTTGAATTAGCGGGAAACACCCATTTTGAAGGAGTAATGTTGTTTTTTTTAATTCTTGGGCTGTATTACTTTTTTTTAAATAGGTGGCTTTTGGCTGCTTTTTGTATTGCTCTGTCAATATCTGTTAAACTATTACCTCTGTTGTTATTGCCGTTTGTTTATCATAAATTAGGATTTAAAAAAAGTTTTTTCTTTTGTTTAATTGTAATATTATTTAATATTTTGTTCTTTTTGCCATTTTTAACAAATAGCCTTATTCAAAATTATTCTGAAACTATTGCTTTATGGTTTGTTAATTTTGAATTTAATGCTAGTTTTTATTATTTTTTTAGGGAGATAGGATATTGGATTAAAGGATATAATACGATAGGTATTATTGGAAAGATAACACCTGTTTTTACCATTATAATGATATTGTTTTTTGCTTTAGTAAAAGAAAATAGAAACTCGTATTCTTTTTTTATCAACAGTTTGTTTGCTTTAACTTGCTATTTTTTAATATCAACAACAGTTCATCCTTGGTATGTAATTAATTTAATAATACTTTCTTTATTTACTAAATATAGATTTGCTATTGTTTGGAGTTTTACTATTATATTGAGTTATTTTGCATATAGTCAAACTCCTTTTCAAGAAAATATGATACTTATTTTCTTGGAGTATGTTATTGTACTTGGTTTTTTATATTATGAATTTTTTAAAAATAATAAGAATAAAACACTAAAGCTGGCAAATAATATTCTCGTCTAAATTAAAATAGTTATAGTAATTCTAATGTTCTTTCCAATGCCATGCCTCTTGATCCTTTAATTAATAAAAGTGCATCTACAGGTGGGTTTTTAATGAAACCATCTGAAAAACTCTCAAATGTGTCAAAAAAATATAGATTGTCTTGTTTTATTTTATTGTTAAAAAAATCTTTACCGATAAAATAACAAACTATATTGTCATTGTTTTTAAATAATGAAATTATTTTTTCATGTTCAATTTGGCTTTCTTTACCTAGTTCAAACATATCCCCTAATACAATTATCTTATTATTATGATTAAGCTGTTTGAAATTTTCAATAGCCACATTCATACTGCTTGGATTAGCATTATAAGCATCTAAAATGATTTCGTTACTGCCCTTTTGTATGATTTGAGATCTGTTATTTGAAGGAATATATTCTTCGATTGCATTTTTTATTTTTTCGGTTTCTACAGAAAAATAATTACCAATTGTTATTGCAGCACTGATATTATTTGCGTTGTAAACACCTATTAAATGGGAAACAATGGTCATGCCCTGATAGCTCATCTGAACCATGGGATTAGCTTTAATATCTGTTATAGCTACATCGCTTTTTTTGTTAGTAGAGAAAGTATAACGGTTTATATTTTTTGTTTTTTCTTCCTGTAAAGAATCGTTTAAGTTTACAAAAACGGTTTTACCTTTTTTTTCTAAAAATTGATATAATTCACTTTTGCCTTCAATAACTCCTTCAATACCTCCAAAGCCTTCTAAGTGTGCTTTTCCAAAATTGGTAATATATCCAAAATCTGGTTCTGCTATTTCACATAAAAAGGCTATTTCTTTTTTGTGATTCGCGCCCATTTCTACTATTCCTATTTCGGTTTTATTTGTAAATGACAATAGTGTAAGTGGAACACCTATATGATTGTTTAGGTTGCCTAAAGTGGCTGTGGTTTGGTATTTTTTTGATAAAACGGTGTTGATGAGCTCTTTTGTGGTTGTTTTGCCATTACTTCCTGTTAATGCAATTATTTTGGTTTGAAGTTTTCTTCTATGGTAATTTGCTAATTTTTGTAGTGTCTCTAAAGTGTTATCTACTAAAATAGTTTTTCCTTCAATTTGATAATTTGGATTGTCTATTATGGCATATTTAGCGCCTTTTTTGAGGGCTTCTTCAGCAAAGATATTTGCATCAAATTTTTCGCCTTTCAAAGCTATAAAAAGATCGTCTTTTTCGATTTTTCTGGTGTCTATTGTAACCTTGTTACAATTTAAATATTTCTGGTATATTTTGTCAATAATCATAAAACGAAGATACTAAAAAAGCCCATTTTTTAAAAAAAATGGGCTTTAAATATGAAAATTATTTTTTTAGAATTTTGGATTACCTCTTGGTGATTTTTTATTAGATTTTGGACCTACTTTTGACATTGCATTTCTAAATCCGATATAATCTGTAGCCATATCTTGAGGGAAATATCTTCTAGAAGCAGGATCTAACCAATATGCTCTGTCTCTCCAAGATCCTCCTTTGTAAACTCTTACTTCATTGTTTACTAGTGTAGTTCTTTTATCAGACTTGTCGTATTTTTTATTTAATTGACCAGTTGCACTATCAACAGCAATTGAATGTTTAGGCGATTCATACATTCTTTTTGTGTCATCCGTTTCACCTTCTTCATCAGAACCAAAGTCAAAGTATCTTGTAGAAGGTTTATCACCATCTCTATAATCTCTGTTGTCAGATGTAGAGAAATTTTGTCTTAAATATGTTTCATTTTCATCTACAGGTACTTGAGCAATTTGTCCAGGGAAGTTTCTTGCCAATATTTTTCCATTGCTTAATGTGTCATATTTCACATTTTCAGAAGTAACAACTTCTACAATACCATCTTCACCTATTTTGTTTTTCATGTAAACATTACCTCTGTAGTAGTTAAAGTCATTAGCTTCATCATCTACCATAGGTCTGTAAACATCAGCTACCCATTCAGCTACGTTACCTGCCATGTCATATAAACCGAAGTCGTTAGCTGGATAACTTTTAACTTTATTAGTAATATCTGCACCGTCATCACTCCAACCAGCAACACCACCATAGTCACCTCTGCCTTGTTTGAAATTAGCTAATTGATCACCTCTTTGTTGTCTTTTACCAGATCTAGTATATTGACCATCCCAAGGATATTTCTTTTGACCTTTATATATGTTGAATTCTCTAATTCCTACTAATGAACTTGCAGCATATTCCCATTCTGCCTCAGTTGGTAATCTGTATTCTGGTAAAATTAAACCAGAATTTATTTGTGCATAAACGTTTTTAGCAGTATCAGCAACTTCTCTTCTGCCGCCGTTCATTTCTCTTTTTAGTAAAATATCTTCATTTCCACCATATGTCTTTGTTGGTGCAGCAAGATAAGTTTCAGTACTAAAAGTTGATTCTGCCGTTACATCAGATCCTAATTTTACTTTCGAATCTTTTTTCAAATAGCCATTTTTCTCTAACATGTTTTCGTTTACACGATCAGTTCTCCATTTGCTAAATTCAACAGCTTGAATCCAATTTACTCCTACAACAGGATATTCAGCATAAGCTGGATGTCTTAAATAGTTGTTAGTCATTGTTTCGTTGTATCCTAAACGGTTTCTCCAAACTAATGTGTCAGGAATTGCACCTGTATAAATATTTTTATAATTTTCTTCTGTAGGAGGAAAAACGGTTTTTAACCAAAATAAATACTCTGTGTACATTAAATTAGTTACTTCAGTTTCGTCCATATAAAAAGACTGAATATGTTGCTGACTAGGAGAGTTGTTCCAGTCATGCATTACGTCGTCTTGAACTTTACCCATTGTAAAAGTACCACCTTCAATAGGAACCATTCCAGGAGGTGTTTCTTGTTTTGTAAACTTAGAATTGTGCTGAAATCCACCGTTTTTATCGTTGATTTTCCATCCGGTAGCCCTTGATGCACCTTTTGTGCTAGAACTTTTGCTACAGCTGCTCAAACCAATTGTTATTGATAAAATCAATAACGCCTTCATAGTCATAATTTGCTTAATTTTCATACTCTAGTAGGTAATAAATTTAGTGTCGCAAGATAGTAATTATGTGTTAATTTGCAACATGATTTTAAAAAAATATAAAAAAAAATTAATTTTATGTTAAAAACACTTAAATACAACGAATTATTTTATTTTTTATTGTGTTATTACTTTATTTAATTTTTTTTATTTCTATTTGTAATATTAAATTGTTAATTACGTTATTCTACTAAATGAAAAAGAAAAGTATATATTTTTTTCTCTTTATAAGTGCTTTTGCCATAGCACAAAATACTAAATTATTGTCTTTGAAATGGGATGATGGTGTTGTTTATTCCTATAATGATACCAAAATTAAATTCCCTAGTTTTGAAGGTCTGTACCATAAAATCAATATTGAAGAGAAAGCTATTTATTTTCAAAAAGAAGAGTTTATTTCACAGTTGATTAATGAAAATTCATTAAAAATTACGAATGTGATGTATGAAGCGATAAGTGAAAATGATTTGTACGGCTTAGATCTAACAAAAATTCCTTCTGAAATTCATGGTAAAATTGCATCCTATTTTGCAAGAGAGCAAATTGTTTCTGTATTTACTTTTTCTCCTATTATTAAACAAAATAGTGGATATAAAAGGGTTACTTCTTTGAACTATAGTTATGATTTTAAAGTGGCAAATCGTTTTTATAGCACACAAAGTATAACAAACTCTGCTTTTGCATCTGGAAATTGGTATCGTTTTTATGTTGAAAAATCGGGTGTCTATAAAATTTCTAAATCTTTTTTGCAAAGTTTAGGTTTTAATATAAATGTAGATCCGCGAACCATAAAAATCTTCGGAAATGGTGGTAGAATGTTGCCTTTGTTAAATAATATTCCTTACCCAGATGATATAGCTGAAAATGCGATTAAATTTATCGGAGAGGAAGATGGCGTATTCAATGATGCTGATTATATTCTTTTTTATGCCGAAGGAGTCGATACATGGAATACTGAAAGTTTAACTAAAAATAATTTGTATTCTGATAAATCGTATTATTATGTAACTTCTGGGACAGGATTTGGAAACAGGATTTCTAATGCTGTGGAACCAGTAAATTCTCCATCTCTACATTTTTCGGATTTCGATGATGTGATTATTTATGAGAAAGATTTAGTGAATGTTGCTAAAGTAGGAAGAAGGTGGTTTGGTGAACAATTCAATATTAGTAATAATCAGTCTTTTGATTTTTCTATTCCTAATATCAATTTATCTTATCCTATTACTGTTAAAATTAATCTTGCCTCAAAATCCTTTGGTAGTACGTCATTTGCAGCTAAAATAAATAATCAATCGATAGGGACAGTAAATTTTCCACCTGTTCAAAGTGGAGGTACTGCTGAAGGGTTTGAAAATGTACTTAATACTTCATTTGCTGCAAACTCATCTATTACTATAGATTTAACTTATAGTAATGGAGGTGTTCCTTCTTCAAATGGTTATTTGGATTTTATAATGCTAAAGGCAAAAAGAAATTTACAAGCATTTGGAAAGCAATTTGAATTTTATAATAATCAGCAAGAAACAAATATCGGTGTAGGTGAATATGTGATTTCAAATGCAACAACTATTGGTGAGGTTTGGGATGTAACTGATATTTATAATGTAACCAATTATATAAATCCTAATCAAAATAACTTTTCTTTTAAAGTCGATTTAGGTTACAAGAAAAAATATATTGCTTTAGATTATTCGGATCTTTACGAGCCTTCTAAAGAGTCGATTACGACTGTTGTAAATCAGAATTTAAAAGGAACTATTTTTAATGATAGTCAAGGTAATTTTCAAGATATAGATTATCTAATTATAGCTCCTAGTTTTTTAGTAAATGAAGCAGAAAGATTAGCAAATTTTCACAGAAATTATTCAGGTTTGATAGTAAGAGTGGTTAGTTTAGAATCTATCTATTTAGAGTTTAGCTCTGGAAAACAAGATATTGCTGCTATAAGGAATTTTGTAAAATATATTTATTGGAATGCTTCTGATGCATCAAAGAGACTTAAATATCTTAACCTTTTTGGAGATGCTTCATATGATTATAAAGATAGAGTAACAAATAATAGTAATATTGTTCCTACATTTCATGGATTTAATCCCAATAGTTCTGAAGTAAATAATTCTTCAAATATGTCATTGTTTACCTCATTCATATCTGATGATTTTTTTGCTTTAATGGATGATAATGAAGGAGATATGTTGAGTAGTGTTGATGGTATTGATATAGCTGTTGGAAGAATGATTGTTTCTTCGGTTCAGGAAGCTCGAGAAATGGTTAATAAAGTTATTGATTATCATGATGAACAATCTTATGGTCGTTGGAGAAATAATTATACTATCTATTCTGATGATGCGGATACTGAAGGAGATGCGCAATTACAGGTTGCATTAGATAATTTAGCTGATGATTTATCAGCTGCCAAGCCTTTTGTAAATGTGAAAAAAATTCATACAGATGCGTATATTCAGCAAGTTGCTGCTGGTGGAGAAAGATATCCAGAAGCGAAGAATGATTTTTTAGATGCTTTACAATTAGGTTCGTTAGTGGTTAATTATTTAGGTCATGGAAATGAAGAATCTTTAGCTAGAGAACGTTTGTTTGAAAAACTCGATGCACAAAACCTATATAATCCTTTTAGGTATCCATTATTTATTACTATTACCTGTGACTTTACTCGTTTTGATGACCCTAATCGTTTTTCAGGTGGTGAATATTTATATTGGAATTCTCAAGGAGGTGCAGTTAGTTTAATTGCAACTACTCGATTAATTGGTGTAACTACAGGACTTGTAATGAATGATTATTTGAATGAAAGATTGTATGCTTTTGGATCAAATCAATATCCTAGTATTGCTGAAGCTTTAAGGCTATCAAAGTTAGAACCGGGTACTTCATCAAATAGACGAGTGGTTTTTTATATTGGTGACCCCGCTTTAAAATTGGCTATACCAAAGCCAAAAGTTGTGCTTACTGAAATTAATGATGTGCCGATAAGTCAATTTAATGGAACTTTTCAAGCGCTAAGTTTGATGAAAATTAAGGGGCAGGTTTTAAATGAAAATGATGCAATAATAACGAATTATAACGGTGATTTAGCCGTTCAAATTTTTGATAAGGATATTAATAGGACAACACTTGGGAATAATGGAGCAACAAATTCATCTGGATTGATAACTATGAATTTCTCAACTTTGGGTGAAACCATTTTTAGAGGAAATGCATCTGTTGTGAATGGAGTGTTCGAATTGAGTTTTGTTGTGCCTCAAGACATTAAAATTCCTGTAGGTAATGGAAAGATAAGTTTTTATGCAAAAAGGAATAATCCTATTTTAGAAGATCAAACAGGATATAATAAAGATATACTTGTTGGAGGTGTTAATGTTAATGCACCAACAGATACAAAACCACCTGTTGTTAGATTGTTTTTAAATGATGAAAGTTTTGTTTCAGGTGAAGTTTCTAATTGTTCACCTATTTTACTTGCTTTTTTAGAAGATGAAAATGGTATTAATACAGCCAGCGGCATAGGTCATGATATTGTTGCTATACTTGATGGTGATGAATCTAATCCTTATATATTAAATGATTATTATGAAACTGAAAATGATGATTTTACAAAAGGGAAAATAAAATATCAATTTAGAAATCTTTCTGCTGGATTACATACAATTCTTTTTAAAGCTTGGGATGTTTATAATAATTTAGTTACCGCTGAAATACAATTTAATGCAGTTTGTGGAAGTGAGAACATAGCTTTGGAAAGAGTTTTGAATTATCCAAATCCTTTTGTGAGTTATACAGAATTTTGGTTTACACATAATAGACCTTTTGAACCATTAGATGTTCAGGTTCAGATTTTAACTATAACAGGGAAATTGATAAAAACAATAAATCAACAAGTGATAACTGATGGGTTTTTATGTAGAGATTTAAAATGGGATGGGAAAGATGATTTTGGAGATAAAATAGGAAAGGGAGTATATGTATATAAACTCACTGTTCGTTCTACATCAACTGGAGATTCAGCAGAAAAATACGAGAAACTTGTAATACTATAATAAAATATTATATTTGTCTAATTTAATTTACAATACGAATGAAGAAAATTGCAGTTTTATTAATTATATTTATAACTGGTCAATATGTTAAAGCACAGGAAAGAGTTATTACAACAGGCGTTCCTTTTTTGTTAATTGCAGCAGATGCTAGATCTGCTGGTATGGGAGATATGGGTGTTGCTACTTCTACTGATGCGTTTTCTCAACAACATAACCCTTCAAAATATGCCTTTTCATTAGAAAAGCAAGGCTTCTCATTAAGTTATACTCCTTATTTAACAAGTATTGCTAATGATATTTCTTTAGGACAAGTTACCTATTTCAATAGAATTAACGAAAGAAGTGCTTTTGCTGCCTCTTTGCGTTATTTTGGTTTGGGTGATATTCAGTTGACAAATGCAGTTGGTGAATTGCAAAATACAGTTTCTCCTAATGAACTCGCTTTAGATGGTTCTTACGCTTTAAAGCTAAGCGAACGCTTTTCGATGTCAGTAGGAGGAAGATTTATACGCTCTAATTTGAAAATTGCTACAGATAATAACGATGCGTCAGCTGCGACAACTTTTGCAGTTGATATTTCAGGATACTATCAATCTGAAGAAATTGCATATGATGACTTTAATGGAAGATGGAGAGCGGGTTTTAATTTCCAAAATTTAGGTCCAAAAATTAATTACGACAATGATAAATTAGAAGAAAATTCTAACTTTATTCCATCTAATATGAGATTAGGCGCAGGTTTTGATTTTATATTTGATGAATACAATAAAGTAGCTGTTGGTGTAGAAGTAACTAAATTATTAGTGCCAACACCACCAAGCAAAATTAATGTAGGTGATTTAAAAGAAGATGGAACTGCATATACTCAATCAGAAGCAGATAATGCAAATAGTCAAGCAGTTTTGGATTATAGAAAAACAGGCTGGGTGAGTGGTATTTTTCAGTCATTTGGTGATGCACCAGATGGTTTTAGTGAAGAATTAAAAGAGTTTACTTATGCTTTAGGAGCAGAATATGCTTATCAAGACTCTTTTTCATTAAGAACAGGTTATTTTCATGAAAGTGAAATGAAAGGTGCAAGAAAATATTTTACTTTAGGGGCTGGCTTTAAATACAATGCTGTTAAAATTGATGTTTCTTATTTGTTCTCAGCATCAAAAGTTAGAAATCCATTAGAAAACACATTGCGATTCTCTTTGTCATTTAATTTTGGTGATGGTTATGATGAATTATAATAAAAATTATTAAAAAAATAAGTATCCAAATTCTTAATGAGTTTGGATTTTTTTTCCTATATATATGAAGCAAATTACATTTACTACAACATTTTCTGTTTTTGATTCTCTTGATGAACTAGATACAGAAGATAAAAAAATAATGCAAAAAGCAATAGAGGCAAGGGAAAGAGCATATGCTCCTTATTCAAATTTTGGAGTAGGTACTGCAATTCTTTTAGATAACGGAGAAATCGTTTCTGGCTCAAATCAAGAAAATGCAGCTTATCCTTCTGGTTTATGTGCAGAACGAGTGGCGATTTTTTATGCAGGAGCAAATTATCCCACTTCAAAAGTATTGAAGTTGTTTATTTCTGCTTCCCCAAAGGATAGAGAATTGGAAGAACCTATTCCGCCTTGTGGGGCATGTAGGCAATCAATAGCTGAATATGAAATGAAACAAGATGTCGATATTGAGATTTATTTTATGGGTTCTAAAGGGAAAGTATATCATTCTAATTCTTTAAAAAACCTTTTGCCATTCTTGTTTGAGAAAAAGCATCTATAACGATTTCGTTGATAAAAAGTAACATATTCATAATAAATTAAAGAAAATTGATAAAAATTAATTTTTTCAATAAGCTTCTATGTAGTATTTTTGCTTTTTGTAAAAATTTTTCAAATTAAGGTTTTTATCTTTTTTTGTAAAAAATCCAATTTAATTCAAAAACAAATGAAACCAATAACTAAAGAAGTTTACCTAAAATGGTATGAAGAAATGCAATTTTGGAGAAAATTTGAAGACAAACTTGCTGCGCTTTACATTCAACAAAAAGTAAGAGGATTTCTTCATTTATATAATGGTCAGGAAGCAGTACTAGCAGGAGCATTGCATGCTATGGATTTATCAAAGGATAAAATGATTACTGCTTATCGTAACCATGTTCAGCCAATTGGTATGGGTGTTGATCCAAGACGTGTTATGGCAGAACTTTTGGGTAAGGCTACTGGAACCTCTCAAGGTCTAGGAGGATCAATGCATATTTTTTCTAAGGAGCACGGATTTTATGGTGGACACGGTATTGTAGGAGGTCAAATTCCTTTAGGTGCAGGTTTAGCCTTTGCAGACAAATATTTCGAAACTGGAGGAGTTACACTGACTTATTTTGGTGATGGTGCGGCAAGACAAGGTTCATTACACGAAACTTTTAACATGGCTATGAATTGGAAATTACCTGTAGTATTCATTGTAGAAAATAATGGATATGCGATGGGAACTTCTGTAGAAAGAACGGCTAATCATACTGATATTTGGAAACTTGGCTTAGGTTATGAAATGCCTTGCGGACCAGTAGATGGTATGAATCCAATTAAAGTAGCTGAAGCAATGCATGAAGCGATTGAAAGAGCAAGGAGAGGTGATGGACCAACTTTCCTAGAAATGAAAACCTATAGATATAGAGGACATTCTATGTCTGATGCACAACACTATAGAACTAAAGAAGAAGTTGAAGAATACAAAAAAATTGATCCAATTACTCAAGTTTTAGATATCATCAAAGAAAATGGTTATGCTACTGCTGAAGAAATTGAAGCAATGGATAATCGTGTAAGGGATTTAGTGGAAGAATGTGAAAAATTCGCTGATGAATCTCCTTATCCAGAATTGAATGTAATGTATGATGTTGTGTACGAACAAGAAAATTATCCATTTTTACCTCATAAATTATAAGCACTATGGCAACAGTAATAACAATGCCTCGTTTAAGCGATACAATGACAGAAGGAACCGTGGCAAAATGGCTTAAAAAAGTCGGTGATAAAATTGAAGAAGGCGATATTTTAGCTGAGATTGAAACAGACAAAGCTACAATGGAATTTGAATCATTTAATGCAGGAACACTTTTGTATATTGGTGTTAATGAAGGTGAAACGGCAAATGTGGATTCTCTATTAGCAATAATCGGTAAAGAAGGTGAAGATATTTCAAGTTTATTAAATGGTTCTAAATCGGAAGCGAATGCGGATTCTAAGACAGAAATAGAAGCAAAAGAAGAAAAGGATACGCCTCAAACAAACAATGAAAGTACTGCTTTACCTAAAGGAGTAATTGTAGTAACAATGCCTCGTTTAAGTGATACTATGACAGAAGGAACTGTAGCTAGTTGGCTGAAAAAAGTGGGTGATGTTGTCTCTGAGGGAGATATTCTAGCTGAAATTGAAACCGATAAAGCGACAATGGAGTTTGAATCTTTCAATGCTGGTACTTTATTATATATAGGTGTTCAGGAAGGTGAATCTGCTTCTGTAGATAGTATTTTAGCTATTCTTGGACCTGCTGGAACTGATATTTCTGGTGTGCTTTCGAATCCTAAAACTGCTGATTCAATTAGTGTTAAAAAAGAGGAAACCAAAGAGGAGGTTAAAACAACAACCACATCTGAAACAACAGCAATACAAAATACTTCATCTACTTCAAATGGTAGAATTTTTGCCTCACCTTTAGCTAAAAAAATAGCGGAAGATAAAGGGATTAATTTGGCAGAAGTAAAAGGATCTGGTGAAAACGGTAGAATCGTAAAATCGGATATTGAGAATTACAGCCCAATTACAACTGCTTCTTCAAAAGTTGTTGAACCTGTAAAAGAAGCTAGTCATGCGGTTGCAGAGGTTAAACCATTTGTTCCAGCTGGAGAGGTGTATCAAGAGGAAGTGAAGAACTCTCAAATGCGTAAAGTTATTGCTAAACGTTTAGCAGAATCTAAATTTACAGCACCACATTATTATTTGACTATCGAATTAGATATGGATAACGCTATGGCTTCTCGTGAAATGATAAATAGCATTCCTAATACTAAAGTATCTTTTAATGATATGGTTATTAAAGCAAGTGCAATGGCATTAAAAAAACATCCACAAGTAAATTCTCAATGGAAAGAAGATGCGATGATTTTAAATCACCATGTAAATATTGGTGTAGCTGTTGCAGTAGAAGATGGGTTGGTAGTTCCAGTCTTGAAATTTACAGATCAAATGACATTAACTCAAATTGGTGCTAATGTTAAAGATATGGCTGGAAGAGCACGTGTTAAAAAAATTCAACCAGCGGAAATGGAAGGAAGTACTTTTACAATTTCTAATTTAGGAATGTTTGGTATTCAATCATTTACTTCTATTATCAATCAGCCTAATTCGGCTATTTTATCTGTAGGAGCAATTGTACAGAAACCAGTAGTTAAAAATGGACAAATTGTAGTTGGAAATACAATGACAGTTACTTTAGCATGTGATCATAGAACTGTTGATGGAGCAACTGGAGCTCAATTCTTACAAACGTTTAAGGCGTTTATGGAAAACCCAGTGACTATGTTGGCATAAATCAAATTAATATAGAGATAAAATCCCAATTTATTTGGGATTTTTTTATTTTTACAAAAATATCATTTCATGAAAAATCTTTCTTTATTATTTAGTTTTCTTTTAATCGCATGTAGTGGATCTAGTCCAATAGTTTCTAAGTTGCCTACAGATAATACCAATCAAGAAAAAGCTATTGAGACTATAAATTTTGCTAAACAAGAAGATGTTGTTCAAACGCTCAAGTTTTTAACATTAGATGAAAATTTGGGAAGGGAAGCCGGAACAAAACAGATGGACAATGTAGCGGCTTATTTAGAAGATGTTTTTAAAAAAAATAATGTACCTCCTTATTTTAAGACTTATAAAGATACATTAAGTAACTTTAGATGGCCTGCTTATAATGTTGTAGGATATATAGAAGGGAATGATGCAAAATTGAAAAATGAATTTGTGGTTATTGGAGCGCATTATGATCATATAGGTCAGTTAAAGGGAGATGATATAGTAAATGGTGATGATATAGCAAATGGAGCTAATGATAATGCTTCAGGGACAACTGCGGTAACCGAAGTTGTGAAATATTTTGCAAAGTATAAAACCAATAAAAGAAGTATTATTTTTGTTTTCTTTTCAGCAGAAGAAAAAGGATTATTAGGTTCCAAACATTTGGCAAAAAAATTAAAAGAACAAAATCTGAATTTGTATTTTATGTTTAATTATGAAATGATTGGAGTGAAAATGAATCGTGAAGATATGTTGCTTTATATAACTGGTTTTGGTAAAAGTAATATGGCTCAAAAAATGAATGAATACGCAGGTGAAAATCTCATTGGCTATATTCCTGCGGAAACACAATATCAATTATTTAGAGCTTCCGATAATTATCCTTTTTATACCGAATTTGAAGTGCCTGCTCAAACCGTTTCTACTTTTGATTTTGAGAATTTTAAATTTTATCATGAGCCAGATGATGAATTTGAATTAATGGATACCAAACATATGACTAATGTAGTGAATAAAACCATTCCTGTATTAGAAAAGATGATTAATGCTTCGAGTAAGGAAATTCAATTAAAATAACAATAGAAAATCATAATCATTTTGCAATTTTAAATGAAGGAGATTTATTCTCTTTACTAAACTCAAGTATTTAAAAAATGAAAAACATTATTATAACAGGTACTTCAAGAGGAATTGGGTTAGAATTGGCTTTGCAATTTGCAAATCAAGGGCATCAAGTATTAGCAATTTCACGTAAAGTTTCTAAGCAATTAATTGAAAATAGTAACGTTACTTGTTTGTCAATTGATATTTCAAATCAGGAAGAGTTAAATCAAGTGAAACAATTTTTAGAAAAATCTTGGAAAAATAAAGTAGACGTTTTAATTCATAATGCGGGTTTACTTATTGCAAAACCCTTTTCAGAATTAACTCCTCGAGATTTTGAACAAGTTTATAAGGTAAATGTTTTTGCTGTTGCTGAATTGACAAAAATTTGTATTCCATTTATGCAGAAAGGAAGCCATGTAGTAACAATTAGTTCAATGGGTGGCATTCAAGGAAGTATGAAATTTCCTAGTTTAGCGGCATATAGTTCAAGTAAAGGTGCTGTAATTACTTTGTCCGAATTATTAGCTGAAGAATATAAAGAAAAAGGAATTGCTTTCAATGTTTTAGCTTTGGGAGCAGTCAATACAGAAATGCTACAAGAAGCTTTTCCAGGTTATCAAGCACCACTTTCGGCAAAGGAAATGGCAAATTATATTTTTGATTTTAGTTTAACTGGAAATAAATACTATAACGGAAAAGTATTGCAAGTTTCATCTACAACTCCTTGATTTTTTTGTATATAGAATAATATTTTGGGACACCATTTATTTCTGTAAGAACTTTTACATTATTGTTGTCTTCGGAAACACGTTTGAAATTCAATTCCTTATTTTCAATCCTCTCTACACTTTCAATATTGCAAACTATAGAATTATTTTTAATCTCAAAAGAAAAGCGAATTGGAAAAGGAAAAGTGTTTTTGATTCTTAAATCTTTGTATCCATAGGCAACGGTAGCGTCTGAACCTAAAGGTGTAAAACGTTCAGATTCTTTGTAAATGTCTACAGAATGGTTATGTCTCTCTATAATCTCTAATCCAGCTTTTAAAGCAGTAACATAAACAATTGAAGAAATTTGACACAAACCACCACCGATATTTTCGGAGACTTTTCCGTCGATGATGTTTCTGCCTTTTTTGAAATTATTTTTTTCGGAAGGATTGCCAACTAATTTCCAAAATGAAAAAATCTGGTTTGGAAATAATATAACTTCTTCTATCTTTATTTTGGCGATTAAAAAATTATGAAGTTTGTTGTCAAAATGTATTCCTTGTTTTATTTCTTGTTTGGTTTCTATTTTAAATAAAAACTGAAGTTGATGAATGCTTGGTTTAGCAAAATCAAGCATGTAATCACAAAAAAACAGTTTGAAAAGCTTTAATTTTAATTTTACTTTTTGTGGTATTATTCTTTTTAAAATCATTTTTTTTCTAATTCTATAACTATATAGGAGGCATATTTTTTGAAAGGGGATTTACATAACAAAATGTCTAAAGCGGTAAATAGGAATCTTATTTTTTTATGTATTCTATGTATTGGAAAAAAAAGAAATCCTCTTGTTCTCTTGATTTCCCAATTCGATTCGATTAATTCCTTTATTTCTTTAATTGTAAAGTGATTTGCTCCGTGCCAACTATTAGGTTGATAATTTACTAATAAACGTCTTGTTTTTGAAGGAAAATCGAAAATTAGTATGCCTTTGTCTTTTAGCTTGGAATGTGACTCTTTTAAAAAATCTTTTGTAATCTGTTTGTCTAAATGCATTATTACGTGAAATGAATAAATTACATCTAAGGATTCTTCTTTATAAGGAATAGCTGTTACACTGCCTAATTGTAATTCTTTACTTGGAAATTTTTCTCTAGCTTTTGTTAGCATTTCCGAACTTATATCTGCGCCAAATGAAGCAAAATCTAAAAGTCTGCCTGTGCCACAACCAAGATCTAATATTTTTTTATATTTATTTTTTAAAATAGATTCTTTTAGAAATTTTCTTTCTTGCTTATCAATATATTTTCCGTAAGAGTTATTAAATCTGTTCTCGTCATAGTGTTTTGCTAAATCATCATAATATTTTTTTACCAGATTATTCATGTTGAATTTTATAGATGAATCAAAAATAGATAAATTTGCACACAATGAGCAACGTTTTACAAAAATACCTTCCCGAACATGCAGTTCAACCTTGTTTTGAGTTAATCAAAAGCAATCACGTTCATTTAAAAATCGTTAATGAACGAGTAACACGTCATGGAGATTATAGAAAGGATGGGAATGGCTATCATCAAATTACAGTGAATGCTAGTCTCAATAAATATCGTTTTCTAATTACTCTAATTCATGAAATTGCTCATTTAGTTGCCTTTGAAAAATACGGAAGGTATATTAAACCTCATGGGGATGAATGGAAATTGACTTTCAGACAATTGATGTTGCCTTATATACGACCTGAAATTTTTCCTAATCAATTATTGCCGTTATTGGCACGCCATTTTAAAAATCCGAAAGCAAGTAGCGATACCGATGCAACTTTATCTTTGGCCTTAAAACAATATGATGCAAAAGATTCTGATAAAAATTATATCTTTGAATTACCTTACGGTGCTCATTTTAGAATTCACAATGGTAGAGTTTTTAAAAAAATAGCTTTACGGGTTAAACGATACGAATGTATCGAACTGCAAACAGGTCGTGTTTTTTTATTTCAGCCAAATGCTGAGGTTGAATTAGTGCCAAGTTAATATTCGTTTTAAATTATTTATGATTTTAAAAACACTAAAAGATAAACCACATCATTTTTATTTGCTAGTTTCAATCTTGTTTCTAACTCTTGGCTTTTTGATGCCTTTTCAAGAAAACAATAATTTGGATATAAACATTCACGATACTTACTATGTTGTTGAATTTAAACACTTGTATTGGCTTTTTAGTATGGTTTTATTTGTAAATTGGATTATATGTGTCTTAATTGCTTTATCTAGAGTTGTAATCAATAAAACAGTAAAAAATATTCAAATTTTAATGTCTATAATTTCTTGTTTAGGAATTATTTTTCCTTATGATTTGTTTAAAACCAAAAATGAATTTCCATCGTTTGATGATTATTCTTATACAAATGAGTTACTGCTCCTTTTTTCAGTAATTTATATTATTTCAAACATATTGTTATTTATCATTATATTTTTAAGTATATTTAAAGTTATTAAAAGAATCCTTTTAAGGTAAACATGAAAGACAAAAATTATTACGCAATAATAATGGCTGGTGGTGTAGGTTCACGTTTTTGGCCAGTAAGTACAACCGATTTTCCAAAGCAGTTTCACGATATGTTAGGAACCGGTGATACGCTTATTCAAAAGACTTTTTCAAGATTAAGTCAATTAATTCCATCTGAAAATATTTTGGTTCTAACCAATGAAAGATATAATGAGTTAGTTCTAGAACAATTGCCTACTATTAAACCTGAGCAAGTGGTTCTTGAACCGGCTATGCGAAATACTGCCCCTTGTATTTTATACGCTTCTATGAAAATTAAAAAACTAAATCCTAATGCTTTATTGATTGTAGCACCGTCAGATCATTGGATTGAAGATGAAAAAGCCTTTTTGGAAAATGTGAAACAATCATTTCAATACTGTGCTAGTCATAATGCACTCATGACTTTAGGAATTCAACCTACTTTTCCTAACACAGGTTTTGGTTATATTGAATACGATAAGAGGGATGAAAACCCAATTAAAAAAGTAAAGCAATTTAGAGAAAAACCTAATTATGAAACGGCAAAAGCTTTTTTGGCTAGTGGTAATTTTCTATGGAACGGGGGGATTTTTATTTGGAGTGTGCAAGCTGTTATTGAGGCTTTCGAGAAGTTTCAGCCTGAAATGAATGCTTTGTTTTTATCGGGCTATGAAAGTTATAATACGGGTAAAGAAACAGAATTTATTGCTTCTCATTATCCATTAGCTGAAAATATTTCAATTGATTATGCTATTTTGGAAAAGGCACCCAATGTGTTTGTTTTACCTGCAACATTCGATTGGAACGATTTAGGAACTTGGGGTTCATTACATGAAAAACTAGATAAGGATGAAAATAATAATGCAGTTGTGAATGCTACTGTAGTTTTGGAAAATGCTTCTAATAATATTATTAGAGCTGAAGGGAAAAAATTAATTATTATTGACGGATTAGATGATTATATAATTGTTGATAAATCAGATACTCTATTAATTTATCCAAAAAGTAAAGAGCAAGAAATTAAAGGCATTGTAAGTAAATTACAATAAAGTAATTATGGAAAACCATACTCCGTTAAATTTCTCAGAAATAATTAAACAAGTTAAGCAATTTGTTGTTGATATCTTTGATATTTCAAGAGATTCCGATAAAACCAATACTATTGATGATATCAAGGCAGGAATTTACATGAAAGGCGCTACTGCTTGGGTACTTATTTTCTCCATTTTGATTGCATCAGTAGGTTTAAATACAAGTTCTACCGCTGTGGTTATTGGAGCCATGTTGATTTCTCCTTTAATGGGGCCGATTTTAGGTATTGGTCTTTCTTTAGGTATTAATAATATTGATTTATTAAAAAAGGCATTGAACAATTTTGCCGTAATGGTTATTTTAAGTTTGCTGACTTCTTTTATGTTTTTTAGTATTCCTATTTTTCAAAATGAAACCCAAGAATTAATTAATCGTACTTTTCCAGATGTGAGAGATGTGATTATTGCACTTTCAGGAGGTTTGTCTTTAATTGTAGCAATAAGTCAACGAAATAAACTATTTAATGCCATTGCTGGTGTTGCTATTGCAACTGCTTTAATGCCTCCTTTATGTACAGCAGGTTATGGATTAGCAACGGGTAAATGGAACTTTTTTGGAGGAGCTTTATTCTTGTTCTCTATTAATACCATTTTTATTGCTTCAGCTACATTTGTAGTTGTTCGTTTTTTGAAATTTCCTTACGAAGAATATGCCGATTCCAAAAGAAGAAAATTATTGTCGAGGGTAATTTCTATATTAGCATTAAGTATACTTATTCCTAGCGTTTATATGTTTTATCAATTATATAAACAATCGGATTTTGACCAAAAAGTAGATACTTTAATTGAAGAATTAAAATCTGAAAAAGGGGTTTTAATTTTAGATGTGAAAAAAGATTATTCGAAAAGACAAATCAATTTTGCAGTCATTGGTAAAAGCTTGACAAAAGAAGAAGTGACAACCTTTGAAAAAAAAATGAAAGAATTAGGCTATGCAAACTGTACTTTTAAAGTGTTTCAAGATAACGGAAGTATAGAAACTATGACAAAAATGAAAGATATTGAGCAATCCTTTTTGTCAAACCAACAATTATTAGTGAAGAAGGATGCTGATTTGTTGGATAAAGACCGACAAATATTTGACTTAAAAAATCAATTAACGACTAAAAAAGCAACTATAATGTCTTTTGAGCAAATTGCAAAAGAAATGAAAGCATTGGATGCTAATATTGAAGAAGTTAGTTATGCAGAAAAACTGGTGACTAACTTTAGTAAAGTCGATACGATTCCTACTTTTGAAATTAAATGGAATGCTAAAGTAGGAACCAAAACCAAATCAGAAACTGCTCAAAAATTAGAGAATTGGTTAAAGACAAAATTGAAAGTAAAAAAAATGGAAGTGAAAGCTGATTAATCATTTATCATCATCCAAATACATTTTTCGAACTTTTTTGAATAATTCTGAAGAGTAAACAAAATCCGTAACCGCTTCGTTATCTGTTTTAAAAATCTCCTTGTTTGAACCTTCCCATTCTAATAGGCCATTTTTTAAGAAGACAATTTTATCACCAATTTCCATTACCGAATTCATATCATGGGTGTTGATAATGGTTGTAATATCATACTCTTCAGTAATCTCTTGAATTAAATTATCGATAACAATGGCTGTTTTTGGGTCTAAACCCGAGTTAGGTTCGTCACAAAATAAATATTTAGGATTGTTTACAATGGCTCTTGCTATAGCTACGCGTTTCTGCATTCCTCCAGAAATCTCAGAGGGTTTTTTAGTGTTAGCATTAATTAGTTTTACACGGTCAATTACAAAATTGACACGTTCTTTAATTTCTGCAGCTGTTTTTCTAGTAAACATTTTTAAAGGGAAACCAATATTCTCCTCAACAGTCATACTATCAAATAACGCACTTCCTTGAAAAACCATTCCTATTTCGGTACGAAGCTCTCTTTTTTCATCATCACTTAAATTAGAATATATTCTACCGTCAAATGAAATTGTTCCAGATTCAGGTTTGTGTATGCCTAATAACGATTTTAAAAAGACAGTTTTTCCAGAACCACTTTGTCCAATAATTAAGTTCGTCATTCCAGATTCAAAAGTAGTGCTAATGCCTTTTAACACTTTTTGATCACCAAAGGTTTTTTCTAAATCTTTAACTTCTATCATTAGCTTAAAAGGAGTTGAGTTAACACATAATTCATTAAAATAATAACCACAGAGGTCCATACAAAGGCTACGGTACTCGCTTTACCCACTTCAAGTGCTCCTCCTTTCATATAAAAACCGTGAAACGAAGGAATAGTGGCTAATATCAAAGCAAAAACAACCGTTTTAATAAAAGCATAGGTAATATGAAATGGAATAAATTCAGTTTGAATTCCTTGTATAAACTCTGCACTAGATGTAAAACCACCATAAACACCTGCAATATAGCCTCCAAAAACACCTAAAAACATACTTAATCCTATCACAAAGGGATACAATAACAAGGCAATAATCTTTGGAAAAACCAAATAGTTTAAAGAATTAACACCCATTACTTCCAAAGCATCAATTTGTTCTGTAACGCGCATAGTTCCAATACTTGACGTAATGAAGGAACCCATCTTTCCAGCCATAATTACGGATATAAAAGTAGGTGCAAACTCTAAAATTACCGATTGTCTAGTGGCAAAACCAATTAAGTGTTTAGGTATTAGAGGATTGGTTAAGTTTAAAG
The DNA here is from genome assembly GCF_902506265.1 of Flavobacterium sp. 9AF. Taxonomy (GTDB): domain Bacteria; phylum Bacteroidota; class Bacteroidia; order Flavobacteriales; family Flavobacteriaceae; genus Flavobacterium. The sequence goes on from NZ_LR733556.1 coordinate 97,322, forward strand.
CCGTTTGTATGGCAACTACTCCACCTACGAAGAAAGAGATAAAAGATACAATTCCTAAAGAATCAATAATTAAATCATCTACTTCTTTAAATATGAGTTGTTTCATCATACTCCATTTAGTAGGTTTGTTAAACACCTCTTTGAGCATAATAAAATACCTTCCTATTTGGGATAAATAACGAATGAGCATCATGGTTTATAAATATTTGCTAAAATAGTAAGAAGTTGTGAGTTGTAAGTGATAAGTGATAAGTTTTTTTGGGCGTTCCCTTTCAGGTCGTGCTGTACACTTTATCTTTTGCTTCATTTCATGTAGCAAAAGGATGCCGTTTCCATCACTAACGCAATTTCCAGTATCAATCAAAAATTTTTTCTTTCATCTTTTTCCATCGATAATTTCTAATAAACTGCGCTTGATCTGAGGTAACTAATAATTCTTTTTTGGCTTTTTTGGCCTTCCAAAAACCTTGGATATAATCTAGAAATAAGAGAGGTTTGCCTTTTCGTAAAGCTAATTTTAAAGAGGCTATTGCTGTTATCAAAAAACCATATCCTAAACTATAAAAAGCTTCACCTTGTTTATAACGTGAGGCTTTGTTGTAATTAGCACCAGTAGGTTTTAAATGTTTTACATGTAATGTTTTATCTGTTACTATTTTCCAATTGTAATACTTACAAAGTAATTCGTCTACTGTATCCCAACCCATAGCGGGTTTTAAACCTCCAATTTCTTTAAAGGTATTTTTGCGATACGCTTTAAAAGCACCTCGAATATGATCTTTATCGGTTAGATTTTCTAAAATCCAAGTTCCATTACGTTCAATATAAGCAAAACCACCTACCATACCAACGGTATCATCGGCTTCAAAATGTTGGATTATGGTTTCAAAATAATGAGGAGGAAAAATCAAATCCGCATCAGCTTTAACTAAGATGTCGTAGTCCTTTGAAATAAATTGTAACCCAAAATTAAAGGCATTAATTACTTTACTTCCTGGTAAATGAATAGCTTCGGATTGTATGGTAACAGAAGAAATGATGTCTGGATAAGTAAAGCAAAATTGATCAATAATTTTTTGAGTACCATCTGTAGAATTATCATTCACAACCAAAATATTTTTTGGAGGTAAGGTTTGATTTACTAATGATTCCAATGTTTGTCCTATAAATTGCTCTTCATTATGAGCAGGAATAAGTATTTGATATTTCATTATGCGCTTTTCTATAGACTATTTCCTAACAACCAATCACTATTTTACTTTTTCTGCATATACCAAATAATATCTTGGTGTAAAAAAACGTAATAAAGGCCTAAAACCTATCTTTTTTACAGGATGCGTAAATTGAATACGGTCTATAATTTTAAATCCTGTTTTTTCAAGCAACCAATCAAGTTGCCAGTCTTCAAATTCATGATAATGTCTGTCCCAAGGATCCGTTTTGCTTCTATAAGCTGCTGAAAACCATAAACGCATCGGAATAGAAATTAAAATTTTGTCACAAGTTACATTTTCTAAAACGGTATAAGGATTAAGTAAATGTTCAAAAATTTCAAAAGCCGTAAAAACGCTGTAGGTTTCATTTAGTAACGCACTTTGGTCTTGGTCTACATCTTCACCTTTGGTGTTGATAACACTATATCCATTGGCTTGCATGATCTTAGAAAAAGGATTAGGTACTCCTAAATCCAATATGGTTTCTGAAGTAGTAATATGTTTTTTTAGAAATTCTAAAGTAAGTTTAAAGCGCTTATTGGGATAGGTTTTCTCGTACATAATTTTATGAGGAACAGTTTTATTTTGTTCATGAATTTAAAAATATTCGCTGTAAAGTTACAAAGAATTCAATGCTTTTAAAATGATTATTATAGCAACTTCTTTTTTTGTATTTTTAAACCTATCAAATACTTCAAAAATGAAAAAAATAATTTCTGTTATCTTGCTTTTGACGGTCACCATTGCATTGGCACAAAATAAAACTATTCTACGCTGTGGGAAATTTGTGGATGTAAAAAAGGGTGCCATTTTAAATAATGTAAATATTATTATTGTGGGTGATAGAATCGAAAGTGTAACTGATAAAAATGTAACAGTTGGTAAGAACGATACTTTTTTAGATTTGTCTACTAAAACAGTTATGCCTGGTCTAATAGACATGCACGTACATTTGGAACATGAGACAAATCCAAAGCAATATTTGGAAGAATTTACTTTAAACGAAGCGGATATCGCGTATCGTTCTATAGGTTATGCGGAGAAGACTTTATTGACCGGATTTACAACGGTTAGAGATTTAGGTGGAACCAATGTAAATATTGCACTTAGAAGAGCTATTAATGCAGATTTAGTAAAAGGGCCAAGAGTATTTACTGCTGGAAAATCAATAGCGTCTACTGGTGGTCATGCTGATCCTACGAATGGTTATCGAAGTGATTTAATGGGAAATCCAGGCCCTGAATCTGGAGTGGCTAATGGGGTTGATGAATGTGTAAAAGCCGTGAGACAACGTTATAAAGATGGAAGCGATTTAATTAAAATAACCGCTTCAGGTGGTGTTTTAAGTGTAGCAAAAAGTGGAGAAAATTCTCAATTTACGATTGAAGAAATTCAAGCTATAGTAAGTACAGCTAATGATTATGGGTTTAAAGTAGCGGCACATTGTCATGGAGAAGAGGCTATGAAAAGAGCGGTTATTGGCGGAGTTCATTCTATTGAACACGGAACGTATATGAGTGAAGAAGTCATGCAATTGATGAAAGAACATGGAACGTATTTAGTACCTACGGTAACGGCTGGAAAAGCAGTAGGACAATTTGCTAAAATTCCGAATTATTATCCAGAAATAGTAGTTCCAAAAGCCTTAGCCATTGGTCCTAAAATTCAAAATACTTTTGAGCGTGCCTACAAATATGGTGTAAAAATAGCCTTTGGAACCGATGCAGGAGTATTTGCCCATGGAGACAACTGGAGAGAATTTATTTATATGCATGAAGTAGGAATGCCTTTTATGGAGATTTTAAAAACCGCAACTTTAAATGCATCAGATTTGTTAGGGCAATCCGAAAATTTGGGCGCTATAGAAAAGGGAAAATTAGCAGATATTATTGCTGTTGATGGTGATCCTACTAAAGATATTGAAGTAATGGGAAAGGTTACTTTTGTAATGAAAGGTGGAAAAGTGTATATAAACGAATAACAGAAGAAGCTGTCCAAAAAGTAATGAATTTTGTCAATCTGAACTTGTTTCAGATTCTAAATTAAGCTGATAATTAATAATTTAAGATTCTGAAATCGAAGTTAAATATATTCAGGATAACATCATTGTAGATTTTTGGACAGCCTTTTTTATTTTACATTCGATATACAATCGCATTAATATTCATTCCAGCTCCTACTGATGCAAAAATGATAACATCTCCTTTTTTTAGTTCATGTCCTTCTAACTCTCCTTTACTAAGTAAGTCATATAAAGTGGGGACAGTTGCTACACTTGAATTTCCTAATTTATGAATACTCATTGGCATTACTCCTTCAGGTGGCGTTTTTTTATATAATTTGTAAAAACGATGAATAATAGCTTCATCCATTTTTTCATTAGCTTGATGAATTAATACTTTTTTTACTTCATCAATTCCAATTCCGCTTGCATCTAAACATGTAGCCATTGCTTTGGGAACATTGCTTAAAGCAAACTCATAAATTTTACGACCGTGCATTTTAATATAGCGAACGTCAGGATCATGTGTTTTATTAAATGAATTTCCAAAAAACAAATAGTAGGCTTCATCATATGTAAAGCTAGCAGTTTCATGAGCTAAAACACCACCTTCTTCATCAGTTGCTTCCACAATAGTAGCTCCAGCACCATCTGAATAAATCATGGAATCTCTATCGTGTAAATCTACAACTCTAGAAAGTGTTTCTGCACCAATAACCAAGCATTTTTTTGCCATGCCCGATTGAATGAAAGCTTTGGCTTGGATAACACCTTCAACCCAGCCAGGACAACCAAAAAGCATGTCGTAAGCAACGCATTTTGGATTTTTTATGCGTAAATCAAATTTTACTCTTGTTGCTAAACTAGGTAACGTATCAGCTTGTATGGCTCCATTTTTTACATTACCAAAGTTGTGTGCAAAAATAATGTAATCTAATGTTTCAGGATCAATTTGAGCTTCTTCAATGGCTTTTTTTGCAGCAATAGTAGCAATATCAGAAGTATTTAAATCAGAAGTAACATATCGCCTTTCTTGAATTCCTGTGATTTCCAAAAATTTTTGAGCAACCACATCATTGGGGTGTGGAAAAGGGGTACCATCGTCATTGAGGAAAACGTGCTTTGCAAAATCAATATTGGATACAATTTCGGTAGGAATATAACTTCCAGATCCAGTTATTTTTATATTCATGGTTTTTTTTGGGTTATCAGAACGAAATTATAGATTATTTTTTAATCTAAACCTAAAACGTTGTAGTAAATGTAATTTATTATGAAATTGTTAATATAAAGTTTAAAAATTATTATATTCATAAAATTGTAATCATTATTTCATTTTGAGAAGGATAAAAAATGTATCACTAGGATTTATACGTATTCTTTAGAAACTCAAACAGCGTTTTTAAAAGTTTATAGTCAAAAATAATTCGTCAAAATTGTATTTTTGAAATAATAAATGAATGAATGAAAAATAAACTACTTTTTTTTCTATTATTAACATGTGTATGCTTTGCGCAACAACCTTCACATGTAATAATTGGAGAAGAAGAGTTAGCAGGTGTAAATATATACAGTATCATTCAAGATGAAGATAATACAGTTTGGTTATCTACTAATAACGGTTTGTATCACTACGATGGTTTGCATTTTAATGTTGTCTCAAGTACTATCGTTAAAGATTTATCGCTTTTTGGTTTAACCAAAGACAAAAATGGAATGATTTATTGTTACAATCTCAGTGGACAAATTTTTAGAATATTTAATAGACAATTGGAATTGTATTGGCAAATTCCAAAGGAATATATTTCCAGCGTTATTTACATAAGTTTTGATATTGATAATGCACTTTTGATATCTGTAAATGCTTTATTGAAGGTAAAAAAAAACAAGCAAGTTGAACTGATTTATAAGTATCAAAAAGAGAGTGCTTGTCAAATAGTAAAGAATGCGCAAGGACAGTTGTTTTTCTCCGAAAATAAAAAGCTTTTTAAGTACTTCAATAATAAACTTGAAGTAATTGAATCGGAATTACCCCAAATATCCACTAATCTATTAAAACCTGAAATTACATATACTAACGATATAGCTCTTTTTGTAAATTTAGAACCTAGAGCATTGGTACAAGAACAAAAAAAAATTCATGCCATTGATTATAAGGTACCCAATGATAAATCGGTGCATTATACAGCAATGCTTTCTAAAAAAAAGGATTTGGTTTGGCTAACCAGTTCTAAAAATGGCTTGTATTGCTTTAATTTGAATGGAAATCCATTATATAATAATAAACTTTTATTTAAAGATTATTTTATATCCTCCTATTTAGAAGATACAGAAGGAAATTTCTGGCTATGTACTTTTGGAAAGGGAATTGTATTAATTCCGAATTTAAACGTAATCGATTATACGAACAATGATTTGTTGGAAAAAGATGATTTAAAGAAAATTACAAAAAAAGAAGACAATATATATTTTGGAGGAACTAAAGGAACAATCTACCAATTAAATAATGACGATATTAAAATCAAGCTCAAAAATCAGAAAAAGATTGAGTTTTTAAAATATGTGTCAAAATCCGATTTCCTTTTTGTAAATAATCAAATTTATAATGGAAAGGATTTTAATCTTTTAGGGAGTAATAATTATAATAAATATGATGTTTTTCAAAATCAACTTTCAGATTCCATTTATTTTGTGACTCGTTCCGGTTTATATTACTTAGATGAAAAGCTAGAAGGCAAAAAATTAAATTACAGTGTGAGAAGTTATGCGGTATTCAATGATGAAAAAAATAAAACACTTTGGGTAGGTTCTTCAACAGGTTTAGAGGTTTTTAAAAACCAAAACTTTTCTAAAATTAAAATACGCGGACAAGCAGTTTTTGCATCTCATATAATAGGAGTTGAAAATCAAGTTTGGGTGGCTTCTTCTAGTGGGATTTTAATATTTGAAAAAAATAAATTAATAAATAAAATTACAATTGAAGATCAACTTTTATCTAATAATGTTTTAAAGCTTGTATATAATAAAGGTTCCGTTTTTGTTTCTACAAATGAAGGTTTGCAAAGTTATGATTTAAAAAAAAAGACGTTTAAAAACTTTACTAAATCGGAAGGGTTATTATCGAATGCTATTTTCGATTTTGAAATTTTGGATAACCAAATCTACGTAATTACCTCTAAAGGAATTCAGAAATTTAATTTTGATGATGTAATAGCGTCCAAGACGTTGCCAACCATTAAAATTGATAATGTAATCGTAAACGGATTTAAAAAAATTGGAGCCAATGAATTTTTGTCTTCTACTGAAAACACCATAGAATTTAGCCTGTTTTCAGTAACACATAAAGATAAAAGGAATTTAAAATATGTATATCAATTGAAAGGATATGATGAAAATTGGTACACGACTGATTATAATAATAATACCATAAAATTTACAAAACTACCTGCTGGGAAATATGAGTTTAGGGTGAAGCTTAAAGATGATTCGCAAGTTTCCAATCAAATGGAAACCTTTTGTTTTGAAATAGCAACGGTCTTTTGGAAAAAATGGCAATTCCTTGTAGGTGTAATTTTAGTAATTACTTGTAGTGTTGTAATGTATTATAGAGCGCGAATTCGCTATTTGATGCGTAAAAAAAATGAGGAAATTGAAAAAGAAAAATACATACAAGAGTTAAATAAATCCAAGCTTACCGCTTTAAAATCTCAAATGAATCCTCATTTTATGTTTAATGCATTGAATAGTATTCAAGAGTTTATCTTGCAAAATAAAAAAGAATTAGCATCCAATTATTTAGGAGATTTTGCCGATTTAATGCGAAGCTATTTGCAGTACAGTCAAGAAGATTATATTACGCTTAGAGATGAAATAGAAACCTTAGAACTGTATTTGAAATTAGAAAAAGTGCGTTTTGAAAATGATTTCAATTATCAAGTTACATATAAGCCCAGTTTGGATATTGATAGTATACAAATACCTTCTTTTTTAATTCAACCTTTTGCCGAAAATGCAATTAAACATGGCTTATTACATAAAGAAGGTACGAAATATATAGATATTCAATTTGTTCTTGAAAAAGGAACAGTTCTAAAATGCATCATTACAGATAATGGAATTGGAAGAAAAGCCAGTCAAGAAATTAATAAAAATAGAAAACACAAATCATTTGCAACTGAAGCGAGTCATAACAGATTGCAATTGTTAAATCAAAATATTGGTCAAAAAATTGGACTGGAAATTGAAGATTTAGTTGATGAAAACAGTCAGACTTTGGGAACAAAAGTTATAGTGACTATTCCCATATTAAATTAACAATACATTAAAAATAAAAGCCTAATGAAAGTTGTTATTATTGATGATGAAAGTAAAGCGAGATCGCTTTTACATACTATTATAAGTGAATATTGCAGTGAAATTGAAGAAATCTTTCAGGCAGAAAATCTATTAAAAGGTATTGAAATCATTAAGAAAGAAGAAATAAGTATTGTTTTTTTGGATATTGAAATGCCACAACATTCGGGTCTTCAGTTGTTTGAATTTTTAGATATTAATGATATTACGTTTGAAATTGTTTTTACAACAGCTTATAGTGATTATGCCATTCAGGCTTTTGAATTTTCTGCAATCGATTATTTATTAAAACCGCTACGACCAAATAAAGTAAAAGAAGCTGTTGAAAAAGCAAAGAAGATGATTCAACAAAGTCAATTACAAGAACGATTAGTTGAACTTAAAACTGTATTGACAGCAGAGAAATTTAAGAAAATTGCATTACCAGTTGAAGAAGGAATTCTGTTTGTAAAACTAGATGAAATCTATTATTTGCAAGCCGATAGTATGTATACTGAATTTTATTTGACGAATAATAAAAAGCTTTTGATTAGTAAACCAATGAAATATTTTTCAGATATGCTCGAAAATAAAGATATGTTTTACAAACCACATCGCTCTTATTTAGTTAATTTGAAATACCTACAACGTATTATTAAAAAAGACGGAACTTCTATTGAGCTGGAAAATAATGCTTTAATACCTGTTTCAAAAGAAAAAAAAGACGAACTCAACAAAATTATTGAGTTGTTAATGTAGTTTAGAAGTTCATATTTGCCGTTTAGAAGTTGGTTCTAAATTCCGATTTTCTGTTGACTTAATTTTGAGGAATAAATCTTAATTATATCAGCTATGAAAAAATTTTTACTATGCTTTATTTTATCTATTTCATTTAATTTTTATTCGCAAACTCCTTCATTTGAATGGGCGCATCATTTTGGGAATACTGCAGCCATTTTAGTTTATGATAATATAACTGATGCATCTGGTAATGTTTACATAACTGGAGAATATTCTGGAACAATTGATTTTGACCCAGGTTCTGGAACAGCAATGCAAACATCAAATGGAAGTGGGAATGATATATTTATATTAAAATTAAGCGCATCTGGTTCTTATGTCTGGGTTAAAACTTATGGTGGAACTGGTATAGATTTAGGACAAAGACTTGCAGTCGATAATGCTGGGAATGTATATGTAGGAGGTCGTTTTCAAAATAGTTTTAGTTTTGGATCATTAGGAACAGTTTCTAGCGGAGGTGGTTATGATGGATTTCTTTTAAAAATGGATACTAACGGTAATCCACTTTGGTTTAGAACAGCAGTAAGTTCTGGTAATGATTTTTTTACAGGAGTAGATGTTGATAGTAGTGGAAATGTTTATGCATGTGGTAGTTATACTCAAGCTTTAACACTTGGGTCAGGTTACTCTTGGGGAATTAGTGCATCAGGAACTTATGATTATTTTGTTGCTAAGTTTGACAGTAATGGAACTATTTTATATGCATACCCGTTTGGTAATGGTTATGATGATATAGCTTACAATTTAAAACTATCAAATGATGAAAGTCGTTTTGCTGTATGTGGCGAATTTAGGGCTTCTGTAGATTTTGACCCTAGTTCTTCTAATTATACTTTATTTTCATTAAATGGAAGTTATACAAGTGCGTTTGTGCAGGTTTTAAATGCAAGTTATGGTTATTTAATATATGCCAAAAGATTTGGTTCAACTTCTTCAGCTAACCAAGCTTTTGAATTAGCTTTTGATAGTCAAAATAACATACATATAGTGGGTAGATTTGCTGGTTCAACAGGTTATTTTGATTACCCTTCAAATCCTGCGAGCTCTTATTTAGCAAATTCAAATGGAGGTAGTGGATTTGATGGGTATGTAGTAAAATATAACGCAAATGGAGCATTTGTTTGGGTTAAAAGTTTTCAAGGAATTGGTTCAGGTACAAATGAACAAGCTACTTGTGTTTCGGTTGATGTTTCAGATAATGTATATGTTGCAGGAACTTTTAATAGTTTTGGGGGAATGGATTTAGACCCTTCATCAACTACCGTTAGCGCTCCAAATTATGGAAGTACTTCAGGAACAAGTGATATTTTTCTTGTTAGTTTAAATAGTGCAGGTAATTATCTTTGGGGATATTCATATACAAATAGTAATAATAATGATAATATTTGGGCATTAACAGTAGATAGTAATTATAATTTAATTGCTTCTGGATATTTTAATTCGACACAAATTGATATTGACCCATTGTCTTCTGCGGGCAATCAATTAATAACTGGAAACACTAATGGGAGTAATGATATTTTTATTACAAAATTGTCACAAGCAACTTTGATGAATGATAATTTCGCTAAAAATGAAGGTATAATTTATTATCCAAATCCAGTAAAAGATATTTTTATTTTTGAATCAAATGAAGAAATAGCAAGTGTTGAATTGTTTACTTTATCTGGTTCAAAGATTAATACAGAAATAAGAAATAATTCAATTGATATTTCACATCTGCAATCGGGAATGTATATTGTTAAAGCAATCACTTTTGATGGCAAACAATTTACAAATAAGATAATAAAAAAATAGAATTTAAAAAAAGCGACTTAAAAAGTCGCTTTTTTTAGAAGTCGAAAATGTACGCTTAGAAGTTTATTAAAAATAATGAATGAATTGAAATTTATTTTCGTGTTAAAATTCTAAATATTATAATTATGAAAAAAAGGCTACTCTTTATTTTAGTTGGTGTTGTTTCAACTTTTGCACAAACACCAGATAGAAAATTTTCGTTCACAAATGGTTCTTTAACTGATGATCTTAGTGCTGCATTTATAACTCCAGTCGGGAATGCTAGAACACTTATTGCAGATAGAACAAATACGGCCAATAATGCTATTACTATTAATTCAGATTATTTAGCATTTTCAATGGATAATTTAATGTCTCAAAGTTTTACAGTTAGTTTTTTTATTAAAACTTCTGATAATAATTTAAATACCAAAATATTAGTTGCTAATCGAGCGAATAATTATACAGGATTGGGATATGTTTTGGGATTGAGAGTTGGTAAATTAGAATTATTTCCTCAAATGGAAGTAACAACTCAATTTACAAGTTCAGGCAGTTATAATGTAGCGCCTATTTTTCAAAATTTTGGGAATATAGGAACCTATTCTGTAAATAATAACCAGTGGCATCACGTGGTATTGGTAGGTGAAAGTTTTCAAAATCCTGGAAGTTGTGGCTTTAATTTTAAAATCTATGTTGATGGAAATATAGATAGCCAACCTCAATTAATGTATCCCTATCAAACAGCTCAACAAACTTATATAAGTCATACCATTGTAAATACAAATTTGCCACTAGGTATAACTCAAAATACAACTTATAAATATTCTGATGGGTTCGATGATTTATGGTATTTTACAACCGCTTTGACTCCTGCACAAATTGCTAGTTTAGTAACTACACTAGATATAGATGATTTTACTATTGAATCTAATCTTATTTTTTATCCAAACCCTGTAAACAATATTTTAAATATTCAGTCTATTGATGAGGTAGAGGCAATTGAAATATTTAGTTTAACCGGACAAAAAATAGTAAGCAATAAGTTTGATAATAAAATTGATATTTCAAGTCTTCAATCAGGTATTTATTTAGTAGAAATTAAGACGGTTTCAGGTAAAAAAGTAGCAAAAAAAATAATGAAAAATAATGAAAAATAATTAGCGTTTTAAAGTTTAATTTTAATGGAATAGTATGAAAAATATAGTAAATATTTTATTTATATTAAGTTTAGTTGTTGCCTCATGTTCAACAGACAATGATGAAATTGCAAATGGTGAAGATATAACCCAATATCAAGCTACTTGGATATTAAATGCAAGAGAAGATGCTAATGGAAATGCTGTAAGTATTTCTTCTTGTGAAAACGGAAGAAACAAAATAATACTTGCAAATAATAATTTAGGAAATATTGTGTTAGGTTCAACTATTTATAATGGTAATGGTTTTATTTGTGGAGAAAGCACGACTATATATGCATATGATCTTGTAAATTCAAAAATAGTTTTTACAAACTCAAACAATGATTACACCATAACTTATCAAATTATTAGTGTAGATAATTCTACTTTAGTACTTAAAAAAATAGGGACGAGTACAAATGGAGTAACAACTACTATTGAAAATCCACTGAAAGAAACTTATACAAAACAAGTTTCTAGTGGAATTTAATTAGATAAGAAAGTTTTTGGTGTTTTTTATAGATATTTTTTGTGATAAGCAACTCAATATTTGGGTTGCTTTTTTTATTGAAATTTAATTTGCATTACGGTTGCCATGCTTAATGCATTCGTTTTCATTTGTTCAGCTATTTTTCCTTTAAAATGAGCATCAATAGTAGTGTGTAAATGTTTTATCCAAGTATCAAAATGTTCTTTTGTAAAATTATGTTTATAATGTACCTCTTTATGAATTTGAAACATATTGTTAGAATATCCACCTTTTAAAAATAAAGACTGTTCCCAAAATGTGGCAAGAATATCAAAATGTTCTTCTAAATGCTCTGAAACTTTTGTTAACTTGGTAAAGAAAAAATTAATAGAATCATCATTTAGAAGTTTTTCATAAAACTTTCGCATGATTAATGCAATATCTTCTCTTGTTTCTATATCTGTCATTTTAAAATTAAAAATTAAAAGAAAAAAAGTCATTTCGAAGGAATGGAGTATCTTATTTGTTAAAGATTTCTCGAATTCAATCGAAATGACAATTATATTAATAAACTAAGAATTAATAATTTAAAAATAATTACTAATTACCAGTAGCTAATTAAGCATAAGCTTCAATAGGAGCACAAGAACAAATTAAGTTTCTGTCTCCATATGCATCGTCAACTCGACGAACACTTGGCCAAAATTTATTTTCAGCAATATAATCTAATGGATAGGCTGCATCTTCTCTTGTATAAGGCATGTTCCATTCGTTAGATGTTAACATTTCTAAAGTATGTGGAGCATTTTTTAATACATTGTTGCTTTCTTCTTTAGAGCAATTTTCGATTTCTTTACGAATAGCTATCATAGCATCACAAAAACGATCTAATTCATCTAAATCTTCAGATTCTGTTGGTTCTATCATTAATGTTCCAGCAACTGGGAAAGATACTGTTGGCGCATGGAAACCATAATCCATTAAACGTTTGGCAATATCACCTACTTCAATTCCATTTTCTTTAAAAGAACGACAATCTAAAATCATTTCGTGAGCTGCTCTTCCACATTCTCCTGTATATAAAATAGGGTAATGCTCTTCAAAGCGTGCTTTCATATAATTAGCATTTAAGATTGCATATTCAGTAGCTTTTCTTAATCCTTCAGCTCCCATCATTGTAATATATCCATAAGAAATCAAGCAAACTAAAGCCGATCCATAAGGTGCAGATGAAATTGCTGTAATGGCTTGTTCACCACCAACCTTTAAAATTGGATTAGTTGGTAGGAAAGGAACTAGTTTTTCGTTAACACAAATTGGTCCTACACCAGGTCCACCACCACCATGAGGTATAGCAAAGGTTTTGTGTAAATTTAAGTGACAAACATCTGCCCCAATAGTCGCAGGATTTGTTAATCCTACTTGAGCATTCATATTAGCACCGTCCATATATACTAAACCTCCGTTATCATGAATTAATTGCGTAATTTCAATAATTGAAGATTCATATACACCATGCGTAGAAGGGTAAGTTACCATTAAACAAGATAAATTATCTTTGTGTTCAATTGCTTTAGCTCTTAAATCTTCTACATCAATATTTCCTTCAGGAGTAGTTTTGGTTACAATTATTTGCATTCCAGCCATTGCAGCAGAAGCAGGATTTGTTCCGTGAGCAGATGATGGAATTAAACAAACATTACGATGTCCTTCATTTCTAGATATATGGTAAGCACGAATGGCCATTAAACCAGCATATTCTCCTTGCGCACCAGAGTTTGGTTGTAATGTGGTTCCAGCAAATCCAGTAATTACATTTAATTGTTGCTCTAATTTTTTAAGCATGGTAATATAACCTTCTGCTTGTTCAATAGGAGCAAATGGGTGAATGCTGTTCCAATTAGGCATCGATAAAGGCAGCATTTCTGAAGCTGCATTTAATTTCATAGTGCACGATCCTAAAGAAATCATTGAATGATTTAATGATAAATCTTTACGTTCTAATTTTTTAATATAACGCATCAACTGGCTTTCAGAATGATGGTTATTGAAAACTTCATGTGTTAAGAAAGAAGAAGTCCTTTTTAAAGTAGCAGGAATATAATTTGAATCGTTAGCCATTATTTCATCGATTGAAGTAACAATTGATGTTGTTTTTCCACTAATGGTTTCAAATATGCTTAAAATATTGTTTAAGTCAGAAATAGAAGTAGTTTCATTAATTGCTATTGAAACTAAATTTTTATTTGGATAGAAAAAGTTAATCGCTTTTGCTTCTGCTAACTCTTTTACTTTATTTGAATCGTTTACTTCTACAAGAATTGTATCAAAAAAATGGGTGTTCTTTTGCTCAAATCCTAATAAGTTCAAAGACTCAGAAAGTAAAACAGCTGAAGCATGTACTTTGTTGGCAATATATTTCAGTCCTTTTGGGCCATGATATACTGCATACATTCCTGCCATAACAGCTAATAATACTTGAGCTGTACAAATGTTTGAAGTTGCTTTTTCCCTTTTGATATGCTGTTCACGTGTGCCTAATGCCATACGCAAAGCTCTTTTTCCGTTAGCGTCAATAGAAACTCCAATAATTCTACCAGGCATTGATCTTTTGTATTCTTCTTTTGTGGCAAAATAAGCAGCATGAGGCCCCCCATAACCCATTGGAATACCAAAACGTTGTGTTGTTCCTACTACAACAGCCGCGCCCATTTCTCCTGGAGATGTTAAGGTTGCTAAAGATAAAATGTCTGCTGCAACAGCAACTTTTATTTCTTTTTCATTAGCTTTAGCTATAAATGAGCGATAATCTGTTACTTGTCCAAATTTTCCAGGATATTGAAGAATGGCACCAAAAAAATCTTCAGTAAATTCAAAGGTTTCGTGATTGCCAATTACTAATTCAATTCCAATAGGAGTAGAACGTGTTTGTAAAACAGATAAAGTTTGAGGTAAAATTTCTTCAGAAACGAAGAATTTGTTTATATTATTTTTCTTTTGATCGCGAGTACGCACATCAAATAGTAATGTCATAGCTTCAGCAGCAGCAGTTCCTTCATCAAGCAGAGAAGCATTTGCAATCTCCATTCCAGAAAGTTCAGTTACTACCGTTTGAAAATTCAAAATAGCTTCTAAACGTCCTTGAGCAATTTCAGCTTGATAAGGTGTATAAGCCGTGTACCAACCTGGGTTTTCAAAAATATTTCTTTGAATGGGTGCGGGTACAATTGTAGGATGATATCCTAGTCCAATATAAGATTTGAAAACTTTATTTTTTTTACCTAGTTCCATGATATGCGTAGCATATTCATATTCTGTCATAGCAGGATCAAGGGTTAAATCTTTTTTTAAACGAATTCCATCTGGAAAAGTTTCATAAAGTAGCTGGTCCATATTAGAAACGCCTATTGTTTTAAACATATGCGTTAGGTCAGTTTCTCTTGGCCCAATGTGTCTTAAAGCAAATGAGTCTGTTTTCATTTATCTAAATATAAGGTAAGTAAGTTGTGTTTAGTTATAAAATGGAACCACTATTTATGTAGAAATAGGGTTCAAAATTATTCCTGCAAAAGTAATTATTAAAGTTTTAATTATTTCCAAAATTAAATTGAAAATTTGTGATTTTTTGAACAAAAAGGGTATCTTATTAACACATTCGCTATTTTTGTGATATGAAGAATTTAAAAAACCTTCTTGATTTTTATATAGAAAGCAGTTTGCATGTAGCTTTAGCAGTTTATGCACTTATTCAAATTACTTATTATAAACTTGATCTTCCATCAGATGAATCTGTTGTTTTATTTGGTTTTTTTGGAACTATTGTTGGCTATAATTTTATTAAGTATGATGAATTAGCTAGAGTAAAAAAAATAAAATTAAATAAAATGTTTAAAGCTATTATAGGATTAAGTTTCTTTTCTTTTATAATCGCTTTTTACTACTTTTTAGAATTAAAAGCACTTACAAAATTTGTTTGTTTTATTACTTTAGGAATTACCATTTTATACACTTTACCTTTATTTCCAAAAAAATCTAATATGCGTAATTGGAGTGGAATAAAAATTTATCTTGTAGCCATAGCTTGGGTAGCTGTAACAGTTGTGTTGCCAGTTTTAAACTCTAATTATATAGTGGATGTTTTTATTTTATTAAAAAGTATTCAGCGTTTTTTATTGGTCTTTATTTTGATGTTAGTTTTTGAAATTATTGATTTGAAATTAGATGATAAAAGTTTGCAAACCATTCCACAAAAGATAGGGATAAATTCTACAAAAATGTTGATTTTTGTATTGTTGTTTTTTTTTACAATTTTAGATTTTTTGAATGAAAATGTAAAAAGTAAACATCTTTATATTACAATTTTGGTAACAATAATTATTTGTTTGTTTACTGTTTTTGCGAATAGTAAACGAAATAAATACTATACAAGTTTTTGGGTTGAAAGTGTACCTTTGATTTGGTTACTTTTGTTAAATTTTATTTAAATACTTAAGTATAGAAGGTTTAATGTTCATAAGTTTAAAATAAAACGTTTTTATATATACATTCGTTGCAATTTTTGCAAAATAAGAATAAAGGAGAAAAAACTTTTTTATATGTCTATTACATCAAACAAAACAGTTTATAAAGATCGCTTTTTATGGATATTTTTTTATCCCTTAGCCTCATTGTCGTTTATTTTTATTGCAAATGATAATTCATTCTTAACTCTTATTTTTTTACCAACGTTTTTTACAGATGTTATTTTTGCATTAATTGTTACTTATTTTGTAGGTTTACTTTTAAAAAAAATGACTCTTTATCTTGATTTTAATTTTTCTTGGAATGATAATTTTAAAAAAAGAGTCAAACTTCAAATTTTATATGGAATTTTATTTCCATTATTTATATCGATGTTTTTAGAAATTTTATATTTATATTTTATCCAAATTCCTCTTTCATCATCATCAATATTTTATTTAGAGTTTCCTTTAGCTTTTTTATTACTTTTATTAGCAAACAGTTTTTATGTTGCTAATTATTTCTTTATAGATAAGAATAAAATAATCAATTCAAGAGACAATCAGCATTACATTGAAAATGATATTTTAGCTTATATAATTGTACAAAAAGGTTTTAAAGAGATTAAAATAGATTTGGTAGATTGTGCATTTATTAAGAGTGCAGAAAAAATGTTATGGTTATATGCATATAATGGTGAAATCTATCGTTTAAATGGGACTTTGGAAGAGTGGGAAAAAAAATTAAAAGAAAATTTTTTTAGAATAAATAGGCAATATCTTGCAAATGCTAAAGCAGTTGAATCTGTTGTAAGTACAGCTACTAGGAAATTGCAAATTAATTTTATTTTTCCACAAAATGAAGAGATATATGTTTCTAAAGCAAATGCTTCTGAATTTAGAAAATGGTGGAAAAGACAACAGTCCGTTTAAATCGAAAATATGCCCGTCTGAGTATTTTAATTTGTGAATACTAGTGAATTTTTGGATAATGAAAATAATTTTGTGCTTATAAACAGAATTATTTTACATGAAAAATAGATTTAAGAGATTTAAAAAAAGTTTTTGCTATATTCTTTTTTGTACATTTAGTGTACTACATGGACAAGACAAAAAAAATAGTTTCCCTATCACTTTGTCGATTTTTAATGAATCAACTGTAATGCCTTTTACAAGTTTCTTTACTTTGCCAATCCATTCTGGATTTCAATTTTCTACCGAATTAAATTATAATAAAATACTAAGAAATCGTTTGTTTCAAACATTTGGAACTAGCTATTATTATCATCAATACCTTAATCAAAGTGTTACAGTATTTACTGAATTGGGCTATGAATTTAGAACAAATCTAGGAATTGAAACTTCTTTTTTGTTAGGAATAGGGTATATGAGGAGTTTTCGTACTTCTACAGAATATGAATTTGATAATGGGAGTTATAAAAAAAGTAGGAATCTAGGAGTAGGCCGATTTGTACCATCATTTTCTCTTGAGACAGGGTATTATATTTTTCCTAAAAATGCTATTAGTTCTAAGGTGTTTTTAAAATATCAAACTTGGATTGAATATCCTTTTTCTCCAAATTTTATTGAAATAATGCCACATCAGAATGTACATATAGGAGTTAAATTTTATATATAAATAAAATCTTTGGCTTAAATTATGAAGAAAATAATTATTTTATTAAATATAGTATTTCTATACTATTCATGTGAGAAAAATGAAATTGTTAACCCTGAGAAGTATAATTGTAATTTTACACATCTTGATTCAAGTGTTATTCATCCAAAACGAGACCAATATCAAAGCTTATTGGATGAATTAATTCAAAAAAGAGCTGTAGGTGTTTTAATGACTGTTTATAGTCCTGTAGATGGAGAATGGTCTGGTGCATCTGGTAAAGCAGACTTGGCTAATAATATACCCATGCAATCTTGTATGATTTCTAGGATGGGATCAACTTTAAAAATGCTTACTGCAACTGTTATATTAATGTTATATGATGAAGGTAAAATAAATTTAGATCAAAAAATTAGTTATTATATTCAAGAAGATTATATAAATAAAATTAGAAATGCAGAATATGCTACTGTAAGACAATTGTTACAGCATAGTAGTGGTATTTACAATTATATACAAAATCCGCGGTTTCAAACTGCTTCTATGAATGATTTGAGGAAAGTATGGCAACCTCATGAGCTTTTGTCTTACGCATATAATAAGAATCCTTATTTTGTATCAGGAACAGATGTTCGTTATTCTAATACAAATTATATTTTATTAGGATTATTAATTGAAAAAATTGAGAATAGACCTTTATATGAAGTATTTGATCAAAAAATTTTTCTTCCTTTAGGTATGTCAAATTCATTATTTGCTGCAAAAGATCCCATACCAGACAATCTTGTGAGAGGATATATTGATATATATAATAATTATAAAATCATTGAAAGTACTTTTTACAGTGGTTGGGATTATTATACAGCAGATGGTGGTTTATTATCTAACTCTCATGATCTATTTTTATTTTTTAAGAGCTTAATGAACGGTGATGTTATTAGTACCGAATTATTAAATGAAATGCTAAATTGGAAATTCCCTAACGAACAAAATCCTGATTTTTTTTCTATTGCTTATGGTTTGGGTATTTTTAAAATTCAAACTTCTATAGGTGAAGTTTATTTTCATAGTGGAGATGCTATTGGTTATTATGCTAATATGATGTATGTTCCAAGTTTAGATACTTATATTGTATATGCTACTAATAGCAATTATGGGAAATTAGATGAATGGATATCTACACCAAAAGCAATTGATAATATACTCCATAAGGTGTGTCGATAATAATCTATTTAGGTCTTGTAATAAAAAAAAATGGAAATCTGTAAGATTTTATTTCTTAGGGTGTCTAAAAGCAAATAATATTAAAAACATAAAGTATGAAAAAAAATGTATTATTATCTCTTCTTATAATAATAATTGTATCTTGTTCAAAATCAGATAAAGAAATAACCTCTAATTATTCAAATTTATTAAGTCTTCCAGTTAAAACAATCAGAAAAAATAGTACAGGAACAATAATTAGAACCAGCCATTTTGAATACGATAATTTAAAACGAAGAAAAAAAGTCACTTATTTAGATATTGATCCCAATCAAAATGCAGTTGAAACTTTAAATTATGAAAACGGAAAGATTATAAGGTATTTTGATTGGGATGATCCTTCTGTACCATTGCAAAAATATGTCTATTATTATGATGAAAATGGAATTAAAAATGAAGAACTTTATCAAGATGCTAATTTGTATTATACATATGAATGGTATTATCGTCCAGATGGTGGTAAAGAAAAAAGGGTAAGGAATCCAGATCAAGCTGGAACATTAGTGATGACATTTTATTATCGATTTGATTCAAATGGAAATTTGGAACGAGTAGTAAAGGACAATGTTAATCCTTCCTTAGAAGATATAGAATATACTTTTACTAATTATGATACAAAATTGCGCAGTGTTGTAAGTCCTGTACATGAGTTAATAACTTTCAACTTGTTAGATGTTGAAGCAACTAAATTGACTTCGCCAAATAATCCAGTTAATAATACTAAAAAATCATTAGTTTCTAATGTAGTAACAGAATCTTACAAACATGTGTATACATATAATGCTAAAGGACAGGTTATAGAAGATAAGGTATATACTTTTAACGATGTGTTGTTTCAAACGGTTTCTATTGAATACCAGGATTTTTAATTACAATCTTTATTAAAATAATTAATTTGTCTAAATCATTATTAATTTAATACAAAAATTATGAAACGAATCTTAATCATTGGTCTATATATTTATTCTCTTAATTTACAAAGTCAAGAAAAATCAACTGTAAATGTTGAGGTAAATCCCGAAGTCTCCCTTTTTAGTATAGTTACTTATTTGTCTGGACATACTACTTTTGTTATTCCATCATCTTATCAAAATTTAGTAAAGAAAACTTTTAAACCTTATAAAAAACATCCAGCAGTTTCCTTAATAAAAAAAATGTATAAGAATAAAAATGTTGAGATTGAAAGTACTCATCCAATAATGGGCTTGTATTGTACAACTTTACCTAATTTAAAGCCAAATTTTATTCTACAAAAAAATATTTCTGAAGAAGAATTTGAAAATTATCTGAAATACTTGAGGAATTTTTCAGATGAGATTGCTTATTTGTCTTTTGTTGAACAGCAACAATCAGAATTTGAATCTTGGACTAATCCTGTTAAAGATACTATTAGTAAGTATAAATTGGCTGATAGATTAGGTTCTTTTTTTGGGTATCATAAGAATTTTAAAATTTGTTTGGATCCTTTTAATAGTTGGGGTGGCAAAGCTTTTATACCAAATGATAGCTCATTTGTTAAAAATAATGCATGGTTCATTTTAGGATATAATATTTATAGGGAAGATGGCTCTGATATAACCAAGTCTCCAAAGTTTGATTATAAATTTATGCTTGTAGATCTGGTTTGGCATGAAGGAACACATACTTACATAAATCCTCTAATAGATATGTATAAAACAAAATTTGAGCCTTACAGTGCTTTATTGGATAAAGAATTACAAGAAAAATTACAAAAAGCAGGTCGATTCAAATGGAATTGGAATCAATTTATAAAAGAGCAAATTACACGAAGTGTAGTTGCTTACCTACAATTAAAATACTTTGGAGAAAAGGAATGGGAAAAAGAATGTTTAAAACAGTATAATATTGGTTTTGTTTATACTAAAGAAATTTCAAATATCTTAAAAAAATATGACGAAAATAGAAATGCAAAAACAGAATTCACAAATGTTTTTCAGCATATAATCAATTATTTTGAAACCATAATAGACTAAAATATCTAAAATATCTAAAATATCTTAATTCTAAATTAAGATTAATAAAATCAAAGAATTTTAAATTTCTAATCAACTTTTTTGTTGATTATTATAAAATTATTATAAAAATGTTTTTTTATTATGATTCATCTTTAGTGGTTCTAATTAAACTTATACCTGAACTAAAAAATACTAATCCTAATACAGCATAAATAATTAGACTCTTAATATCTTGATTTCCTCCACCTGTATTGCTAAAAATTACAGCTGCGTAAATCAATGCCCCTATTCCTAAGGTGGTTAATACTGCTCCAAATATTCTTTTAAGATTCATAATTTTATATTTAAATTTATAATAGACAAATTTAATCTCGCTGGCATATAAACATTTTATATTATTCTAATGATTTATTATATTTTTATCATTTAAGTTTTGAAATTGTTTTTTTTCTAAAAAAAGTATGGAAAAAATATATTTTTTTAACAGAGAAAAACTGTTTTGTAGGAATAAGTACGTGTAAATACGTAGGAATTAGGCAAAAAATACGTGTAAATACGTATTGACAAAAAAAAGGCATTGTTTTATCTTTAACAAAAGATAATTTATAATACTAATAATTTTAAAAATGCCTATGACAAAAAAAATACTTTATATATCATTTTATTTTTTAATTCTATCCTGTGCTACCAAAAAAGAAAAATTAACATTTTCAAAATTTATTATTAGCGATGCTAAAGGGTACACAGAAATAGAGGTAGAGGAAAATGGTTCAATATATATAAGCGACAATCTAATAGGATTGGTCGATAAAGAAGGAACAATTACTACTAAGCACGGTACTCTTTTAGCTGAAGTGGATGAACAAAATTTTATACATGATGCAGACGGTAATGCATTAGTTCAAATCGATAAAAATGGCACCGTAGAAAATAGTGGAGGAGATGCGATAACATGGTCTGAAAATGGATTATTATTAAAAAACAATCAACCTATAGGATTTAAAATTTTTCCTGCAAACAAAGAATCTTTTCAAACCGCTTCCATATTGTTGTATTTGCACCGCACTATAAAATAGCTATTTCATAATAAACTTGCGCAAATGGTAATTATGTAACTTTTTTAAAACAAACTATAAACTTTTAAACTTTTATTGTAACTAATTTTAATCAATTTAGATATAAATGGAGTTTTTCTAAACATGAAAACTGAGTAAAGGTGTAATTTAGAAATAATAACTATTTAAAGTTTTAAAAGATGAAAAAATTAATTTGGTTAATTGGCTTGCTAGCATTTTTAAGTTGCGAAACAGAATCTGATAAATTTATTTATTCAAAATTTAAAATTACTGATGCGAATGGGCAATCTATAATAAGAGTTGATGATAAAGGTAATGTTTATAAACAAGGAAATAGAGTTGGTAATATTGAAAAAAAAGGGGTTATACTAGATAAAAAAGGGAGAATTGTTTTGAAACTAAGTGATAATAAAACCAGTTTTCTTGATAGTGAAGATAAAAAAGTAATAGAAATCAGTTCAACAGGAGAGTTTATAAATACTACTAATGATAAGATACATTGGTCTGATTCGGGTGAATTAATGAAAGGTGATGAAAATACAGGTATTGCAATATCTGCAACTGAAAAAGAATTACTTCAAATAGCTTCTGTTCTTCTCTATATATTTTATATCGTATAAAAAGCAAAGTTTTTTTAATTGAATTATTAATTAGTTGATTATTAAAATTTTATGTTTATTTTTTCTAGATGGTTTAAATAAAAAATTTTTTTATAAAAAACGAATTTGTATTTTTGTAGTCCCAAATCTAACAAATACACCTATGAAAAAACAATTACTTTCCCTATTAGGGTTTGTATTAGCTATCTTTGTACAAGCTCAAGAAACTGAAGTTTCAATCAAATTAAAACAAATTACAAGTGTAGAAACGAATACCAAAACAGGTGAATATATTACAAAAAAATATTCATTTCAAAATGGTAAGCTTACTTCTATTAAGACTTCAGATATAATTCAATCT
The DNA here is from genome assembly GCF_902506265.1 of Flavobacterium sp. 9AF. GTDB lineage: Bacteria > Bacteroidota > Bacteroidia > Flavobacteriales > Flavobacteriaceae > Flavobacterium. The sequence continues at coordinate 120,489 of NZ_LR733556.1, forward strand.
TTTTTTTATAATAAGGAGGGTTATTTAGATAAAACAGTACGTGAAAATGAAATGAGTGATTGGAAGGAGATTGCTACTTATTTTTATGATGACAAAAATAATCTTGTAAAATATGTGAATGAATATGAAGATGGAGGGAAAAGTGTTACCAAAACTATAAGTTATAAGTACGAAGGAAATAAAATAAATGCAATTACTAAAAAAAGTAATAGCTCATTAAAGTTTGTTCAATGGATTGATTATACTTTAGAAAATGGGAGAATAATTAATGAATCGGAGCGAGATATTAATGGAAAAGTAATTACAAACAAAAAAATTGATTATATTGAAGGTGATCTTATTGCCTATAAAGGTGTTTTTGGAGATCGTTCTACAGATAGTTATGACTATGATGATAAGCAGTCTGCTATGAGATTATTAGTGCAAAATGTTTTTGGGAAAAACTATAAAACAATTGTAACATTAATTGCACCACATGAAAAAGAATTTTCACTTGAAAGTATATCTTATCATAACTTTTTAAAATTCTCTTCTACAACACCTTCAAAGAAACAATATGAATACAGTTATACTTATAATGATTTAAATTATCCTAAAACTCATATAGAACATACAGGATTGTTAAAAACTATTGTGAATTATGAATATGAATAATTATCTTTAATAAATTAGCAAACAGGCTGTTCGAAAAGTGCAATCTTGCCAAGTTGAACTTGTTTCAGCTTCTATAAATTATTTGATTTTCAACTATTATTAGATTCCGGAATAGAAGATTCAACGAAGTTGAATAAATTCGGTATGACAAATCAAGACTTTTTAGACAATCTCTTTGTTTTTTATAATGAATGAATAAAATGTTATAATTGATTTATAACACAAGTAAAAATAAAATTCTCTTTTTATTCCAATAAATTCCTCTTTCGTTCTTAATTTTTATTTCTCCACTATTTATGTTTTACATTTGTAGCGAGAATTATTTATGTCTATTAGGATTTTTTTATATTTCGAATAGTAGATTAAAAACTTAAATTAACCATTAAAAACTTGTATTATGAAGCACAAAAAAACAAAGTATTATGTTGCTTTACTCTTCGGTCTTGGCTTTATGACCACTCAGGCACAACAAAGCATGGTGAGTTCTGGAGGAAATGCATCCGGCACAGGTGGTAGTACTTCTTATTCTGTTGGACAAATTGTTTACACAACCCATGTGGGTACCAATGGATCAGTAGCGCAAGGTGTACAACAACCTTTTGAAATCCAAACCGTTTTAGGATCAGAAATCTTCTCTATTACTTTAGATGTCGCTATTTATCCCAATCCAACTACTGATGTATTGAATTTATCAATTAAAGAGACACAGTTTTCAAATTTATCGTATCAACTTGTTGATTTTAACGGTAGAGTTTTGGTAAATAGTTTGATTAATAATCAAGATACAACTATTATTATGAATGATTATCAAAAAGCTATATATATGCTGAATGTCGTAGAAAACAATAAAATTATTAAAACATTTAAAATCATTAAAAACTAAAATTTATGAAAAAAATATTTACCCTTATAACTTTAATTTTAACATTTATAGGTTTTGCTCAAACGCCTCAAAAAATGAGCTATCAAGCAGTTGTTAGAGATGCAAGTGATGCATTAATTACTTCTACAACCGTAGGAATGCAAATCAGTATTTTACAAGGTTCTGCATCAGGTACAGCAGTTTATATGGAAACACATACACCTACTACAAATGCAAATGGATTAGTAAGTGTTGAAATTGGTTCAGGATCAGTAGTTTCAGGAAATCTTTCTACAATAGATTGGTCAACTGGGAATTATTACATCAAATCAGAAACTGATGTTGCTGGTGGAACAAATTATACTATTTCTGGTACAAGCCAACTTTTAAGCGTACCTTATGCATTATATGCTGGCAAAGCTGCTGGAACATTATCTAACGGTGTTACAGCTGGAAATACACCCTATTGGAATGGTACCACTTGGGTGACTAATGGAAACAATTTTTATAATAATGGTGCAAATATTGGTATAGGTACTACAAATCCTACTTCTGCTAAATTAGTAATAAACGGTGGTAGTGCTGGACAACAAGGATTAGATTTAGCTACCCATGATAGTTATGCTAATATGAGAGTAATTCAAAATACAAATAGTTTAATAGATAAAGACTTATATCTTGGGTATAATAGTGGTAATACTAGTAAGCTTCATTTGTATTCTGCTAATAACGAAACTGTTACAGTGTCAAACAATATGGTGGGACTTAATAACAACAATCCTCAAGCTAGGTTAGATGTTAATGGGAATGTTAAAATTGTTGATGGAACACAAGGTGCTGGAAAAGTTTTAACTTCAGACGCTAATGGTGTAGCTTCTTGGGCAAATCCTGTAGCTACAGCTCCATACTACAGCTTTGTAACAGGTAACAATCAACAAATGACTTTTCCTGTAGGAGATACATCTGCAATGTTAATGGTTTCTTTGAAAGAAAATTGTATAGCATCTAAAGGAGCTGTAGCTACTATTTATTATGATGCAACTAGTAATACTGTAAATATTTTAAATACAAGTGCAAATGCAACTTTAGTAACAACTAGTGCTAATGTTATGCAATTAAATAATGGATGCGTGCCTATGACTTTTACATTTAGTATAAACAATGGTATTCTTACAATTGCTGTAGGAGGTGATCCAGGAGGAGTTATAACTTCTAAATGGATTGTTTTAGGAGTATAAATTTAAAATATAAAAAATAGAGAAGACTAATTCTTCTCTATTCTTTTTTAAAGAAACAATTAAACTATAATACTATGAACACAAAAGACAAGACTACTCCTCCAGGAAATTTAGTGCCAGAAGTTAGTTTTTCAAAATTAGAAACTAATATCACATTCCCAAACCCAAGACCTTCGACTCCTTTTCCTCCACTAGTACAAACTTATTTTGAAAACAAGCAACTTCAAGTAAATGCTGTAGTTTTAATAAACTCGCAAGCAGGAATTAATGAGATAGAAATATATTATGATGCTAATTCAACTATACCTAATTTCTATGTAACTTATGATGCTACTGAAATGCCTTCTACTAACTTTACGCTATATCAAGTAAATTTTAGTGTTTCAATAGATTGTCAACCTGAAACTATTCAAACTGTAGTTTGGAATGAAGATCCAGAAACTTCTAGAGGAACGATTACAACAGTTCAACCTTAATGATAATTAAAAATAAACTAAAGAAAACAGAAGTTTTGGCTTCTGTTTTTTTTTGTATTAAAAATAAGTAAATTGCTTTCAAATTGTAGCAAATGAAAACTCTTTATAATGTTGTAGTTGTTTTGTTTTTTTTGAATTTTTCAGTTTTTTCACAAAATAATAAGGAGAATGAAGAGTTTGAAAAACAAATTAAAATTAAAACAAATCAATTGTTAAAAAAAAATGATTTTAAGAAAGCAGAATTCTTTTTTTTAGAAAAAAATTGGGATTCTACTTTATTTTATTCTATGAAACAATTGAGTAGAAATGAAAAAAATGAAGAACTAAACAATTATTGTCATTTTTTTAGAGGTGTTAGTTTTAAACAAAAGAAACTGTTTCTAGAAAGTCTGAAAGAACTTAATTTGATTAATGAAAAATTTTACTTTAACTATAGTGTAATAATGCTTTTAGGAGAAGTAACTTTAGAATTAAAGGATTTCAAAAAAGCGAATGATTATTTCAAGCAATTAGAAAATGTAGAAAATCTTGAATTTTATGGAATAAAAAAAAGTACCATACAGCATAATTTGGGGATTAGTTATATTCATTTAAAAGAATTTGAAAAAGCAGAAAATTATTTGCTTCAGAGTGCTGCCTTACAAGAAAGTGAAAAAGATACCCTCCTTTTAGTTGGGTCTTATGGTGATATTGCTAATTTATATTATGAACAATACAAAGATAATTTAGCAATTCCATATTTTATAAAAGCTTATGAACTAGCAAAAAACACAAAAGATTTTAAACTTAAATTTCATACAGCAAATAATATGTCTGTTGTGGAAGAGAATAGAAAAAATCCCATAAAGGCTTTAGAGTATCGAAAAGAATTGGAAAAATGGAAAGATTCTTTAAATGATCAAAATAAAATATGGGAAGTTGCACAATTGGAAAAACAATTCGCTGTCAAAGAAAAACAGAAAGAAGTTAGTTTGTTGCAAGCAGAAAATAAAATAAAAAAGGCACAAAGAAACCTGTTTTTTTATTCTGCTTTAGCATTACTAGCATTACTTGGAACCGTAGTTTATTTTTATAAAGAAAAAGTAAAAACAAATAGCATCATCTTGGCTCAAAAAGAAAATCTAAATGAGTTAAATGCTACTAAAGACAAATTGTTTTCTATTGTAAGTCACGATCTTAGGTCGTCTGTAAATACGATGAAAACAAGTAATGCTAAACTGTTAGAAAAATTAGCGACAAAGGATTGGGATGAATTAGATACATTGCTTCATCAAAATAATAGTATTGCAAATAGCACTTACAACTTACTAGATAACTTGTTACATTGGGCCTTATTACAAACGAAACAATCTTATTTTGAAATTACTTCGCAAAGGTTGTTTTTTATAGTAGAACAAGTGGCTTATAATTACTTACCTTTAATGGAAGAAAAAAAGATTCATTTTAAGAATGAAGTTAGCAAAAAGGAAATTGTTTTAGTAGACCAAGAATCATTAAAACTGATTTTAAGAAATTTTCTAGATAATGCTATTAAATTTTCAAATGAAAAAGGATTTATAAAAATTTATTCTGAAAGTAATGATGAAGAAAATTGTTCTTTAATAATTGAAGATAATGGGATAGGCATGAGTGAAACAACAAGATTATCTCTTTTAAAAGAAACAACTCTGCTTTCCAAAAAAGAGAATGAAAAGAGTATCGGTACAGGTTTAGGTATGCAATTATGTAAATCTATGATTAGTAAAAATAAAGGGAAATTAGATATACAAAGCGAATTAGGAAAAGGAACAAAAATCATTGTATCTTTGCCCAAAAAGGAATCTAATGGATAATATTAATGTGCTAATTATAGAAGATACACCTTCCGAAAGTGAAGCATTAATTAAAGTATTAAATGCAAATAACTATAATATTGTAGGCGTTGCAACAAATCATAAAGAGGCTTTATCCATGTTTTATAGCACTAAAGTAGATATAGTAATTATTGATATTTTTTTAAATGGTTCACCTGATGGAATTGCATTTGCAGAAACCATAAATGTGGTGCCTAACGCTTCTAAACCTTTTGTGTTTTTAACAAGTTCTTCCGATAGGCAAATATTTGAAAGAGCGAAACTAACAAAGCCTTTTAGCTATCTAATGAAACCTTTTAACGAGCTAGAGTTATTGTATGCTTTAGAATTAGCAGTCGAAAAGTTTTACAATCAAACAGATGTTTTTCTTAGTGACGAAGAAAATACGGTTATTAGCGACGATTATTTGTTTATTAAAAAGGGGAAATCATTAAAAAAAGTGCTAATTGATGATATTATTTATATTGAAGTTGAAGAGAAATATTGTAATATCATTACTGAAAATGAAAAATTCTTGATTTTAATTTCTCTAACAAAAATTCTTGAATTACTAGATGAAAATATTTTTGCGAGAACGCACAGAAACTTTATTGTCAATAGTAAAAAAATAACCGAATTTATTCCTGCAGATAATCTTATAATTTTGTCTGGTGGTCATAGAGCTACATTAAGTGAAAAATACAGAGACATTATTAAGAATGTACGTACTTTAAAATAATTTTATTTTTATTCCTATTATTTACCACCTTATACCTATTTTTTTCTAAAGAGTTACTTTTGAATATATTTTTGATGGAGTAATTAAAATAACACTAACATCAAAATAAACAATATGTCAACTTTAAAAGTAATTTTTAAAAACAATAGTGGATTATCTGATAAGCTAATTTCTATTGGATTTGTTTCTGGAAGCGCAACAGCTCCATTTAGTATAAGTTACCCAAGTTCAAATCCATTAGAACCTTTGGAACTTGAAATACAACCCTTAAATCAAGTAGCAGGAGAAGGAAATTGGTATTCTTTTGATAAACTAAAAAATGGAGTTTCTATTGAGAATTTTAGCGGACGAATTTACATTTCTTATGGGCAAACATGGTCGGTTTTAAATCCAGGTTATGAACCTGCTCAAAATATTACGGATGTAAATTTCTTTCTTCGTTATGACAAAATGGAGTTAACATACAATGGAGACGCAACTGATGTAGCTGATTTAACTAGTATTGATTATTGGAGTATTCCTATGCAATTAGTAACTTTAAAAAATGGGGTTACGGTACAAACTGATAATGGAATAAACAATGGAGTTACTTCCCAAATGATTTACAATCAGTTAAATGCACTTACTGCTTCAACTCCATCTGGCTTGTCTAATGCTTTGCCAGCTCTAGTGCCAGGAAAATTTACTCAAAGCCCTACACAGCCAGGAACAGGTTTTGCTAGAATAATTGGCCCATCTTCTTATCCTCCTATTGGTGGTGTTCCAGTAATTCCATATCTACAATTTGACCATTATTTAAAGCATCTAATAAAAAATTTTGGAATAAATACCAAAGTAGGAGAGAAGATTTCTGGATTAGGTAATGGAGTTATCGCAACTATTTCGGGTCAATTTAATGGAGTTGGACCAAACGTACCTGCCTCAGGGCCGCAAAGTGCTCAAGCTTATAATTTAACAGCTTCTATAGATGATATTGGAAATGTGACATTGTCTGGAACTGTTGGTGAGAACATCACAAAAATGGTTTATGAAAAACAAGATTTGCTAAATCCTGACGGTATTTATGGTGCTAATGCTGCTTTTTCTCTAAATGGAGCTGGTTCTCAAAATCCTGCTAACGATGTGTATGGATGGATTACAGGCGATTTATTAGCAGGATTTAACATTGGTGCTATAGCTTCAGAAACTACTATAAACGGAACTAAGGTAGGAGCTATGCCTAGTAGTACATGGTTTACAATATCTAATGCCCAATTATTTGGTAATTTACAGAGTAATTCTTCTCATTATAACCAGTATGCGGCAACTTTACAGCCACTTTCTCAAGCGTATAACTTTGCTTATTCTGACCGTTTTTCACCTGTATTGGTTTCATTAAATCCTGCAACTATTGATACTTTAGAGATAGGATTATTTAATGTAACAGAAAGCAACTAATTAATAGAAATAAAATAGTATAGACTTTCTTACATTAAAATCGAATTATGGTTTTATGCTATAGATTTCTTGTTTGGTGGTTAAAATTTGGGCACTTATGACTTTTTTTTATTTTTTGTTATAATTACAATCTAATTTTATGTAAAAGATTGATAATTAGTTATATATGTTAATAAGAAAAAATATTTATAATAGAAGTGGAGTTCTGAAACCACTTTAATAAACGTGGAAGAATCTGAAAATCCTTATGAGTAAGAATAAACAAATAAATTTAAATAGATGACAACAACAAACGTATTTCAGTTATCAGCATTGAGTCAAAATGATTTAGGTGCTACAGATGGGAGTAAAATATTTTGTACTATTACTAAAGTTACAAATGGAACTCTTAGAGCTGGGTCTTTTCCTGTTAATGAGGAAGTTCATTTGCCAACTCCTCCTGGTCAAAATGGTTCAGGACCAACTCCAACTTGGTTTTTAATACCAGATGAAGCTATTTCAGAAACTTCATTTGAATTACAAATTAATTGTCCAACCGATTCTAATTATCCAATAACAAAAATAACAGTTAATGCTTCAGATGTACAACAATGGGCAAAAATACCTTATAATGATAGAGATAATCAAATTTACCAAGAAGGTGAAAACGGAATTTTTGGTTTTGCTCAAGAAGGACCTAACGGATTAATTTACACCATAACGGCAGGTGTTTTAAACCCACAATTGCAGGGTTAATTTTGTTAAGCTTAATTATTTATAAGAGATTATCCTTTATTGAATAATCTCTTTTTTATGATTAAATATTTTGTTGAAATGTAATTTATACTTAAGACCTTAACTAGGTATTTTTATTTGTAATTAAGTATTTGTACTTGTAAATAAATCAGTTATTTATACGCTATTCTTTTCGTTTTTTAGCAAGTAATTTTACCCCGTAATATTACAAAAGTGAAGTTCAGATATCACAATAAAAAACGAGGCGCAACCTGAAAAGCCTTATGAGTAAGGAACAAATAAAATATTAATCATGGAAAAAGCAGAATTTACTTGGCAGTTAGAAGCCTATGAAAAACAAGGAAATTTATTTTTAAAATGGGGTACAAATGCTCCATTTAGAGCGCAACAAGGAAGGATTTATGTTTATAAAGGAGCCTTTCCTTCTAATCCTACAGATAATGCTAAAACATGGAGTTGGGACAACGAACATCAACCAGAGTGGAATACAGGTTTGCCTTGGGGAACAGGTTGGAACTGTGCCTATGTGGCAGAAAAACCTGCCAATGGACCTTATGTGTATTTTATTAAATTAACTACTTCAAAAGCAATGGGGCCAGATGTGGCAAGAATAGCTGAACCAAGTGAAGTAAATTAATTTTAAAAAGGAGGTTGTCCTAAAAACCAATTTGTCATTCCGACGCAAGGAGGAATTTTATAATCAGTGTTATGTGATCTCTCCCTTTGGTCGAAATGACAAGAATACGGACTTTTTGGACAGCCTCCTTTTATGTTTAGTCTCTAATATTTATTATAAATTTTCATACGCTACCTTGAGAAAAAGCGTTAACTCTCTACTCTTTTAAGTACTTCATTGAATTTGTTTTCAAAACCTCATTCCGATTCCTAAGAAAATTAATCAAATGTCTTTTCAAAAACAAAACATCAAACAGTTTTCCAAAAAATCCAAATGGTGTTTCATACTGCAAAATATCTTGCATAATGGTAACCCATTTTTTTCTTCAAATAGATGTTGGTGCTTAAAACTCTTAAAATGACCTTTAACTTGTTCATCTACAAAATAAGTTGGAAAATCCATTTCTGAAATAACACTTTGATGCTGTATGTAAAATCCAAAGTGCTTGCTTTTCCAAGTTACGGTTTCTCCTTTTTCAATTAATCCAGAAATTCTCCCTGCAATCGCTTTCTCATGAGTTTGACTCGCTGATTGTTGATGCAAATCAATATTTCTTGTATTATTAAACACCACTTCTATTGGTGCTTTTATTTCGGTTGTAAAATATAGGGTAGTCATTTTTTGATTTCGCTTCTAGATTTAATAACTTTTAAGATATTGTTTTGAATGTCCTTCATGATCCAATTTCCCCAAATACGAGCATAAGAATTGAATGTAGTTTTCATTGAAAAGCTACTATATAAAATTAAATTGTATTGATTTTCTCCAATCTTTTTTAATTCATATGTTCCATTTAACATGTCAAAATATTCACCTCCTATTAAAATATGCTCGTCTAAAGTAGTGGATGGAATTTCGAAGGTATTGGCTTTAATTTGAAACGTCATTAATTTTTGATCTTCATATTGTGTTACAGTTTCATTAAAAATTAAACCTCTTTCAAAAATTGCTCTTCTAAAGCCTCCTACTGCTAAAGTATCTAACTCTGCTTTTACAGGTTTTGGAAAACCCAATAAAGTAATTAATTGTGAATGATCTTCATTTTTATGTATTTCACGAACTGATGTTACATTTTGCCAAATTGTTTCTGCATCACTAGTAATAACGATCGAAGTGTAAGTGGTATAAATTTCTGGTTTTGTTACAATACTATTTTCTAGGGGTCCTATTAAAAAGGGTAGTAAAACTAAAATAGAAATATTCACATTTTCATGTTTTTTAGATTTTCTAATTTTAAAATATCTTCCAACTCCTCCTCCTAATGAGGAGAAAATAAAAAATAATGGTGAAATCATTAACCAGCAACCCCAACCTTCAAGTTCTATTAAAATAGTGATGGCGATTACGGCAAGAACAAGTAACCACGGGGCAAACAGAGCATATCCTAATAATTTTGCTTGTTTTAAAGGAGATAAATAAACCATTAAGGCTCCTAAACCTGCTGGGACTGTCAAAAAGAAAGTCCAAGACATAACAGAAACAAAATCATCAAATATACTAGCTCCAAATAAGATTCTAATAAGAATTACAAATAGAATAGGGATAATTATAATTTTTATTTTTTTCATTTTTTATATTTTTTTAGCCCTGACAGTAATGGAAAACCTTGAAACTACAAAAGCTATTTTTTCTTAGAATACAAGAGCGATTGAAAGAAGTTCCTTTTATGTTTTTGAAAAAAAGCTTTTGTAGGGAAAGCTTGTAATGGAAGGCAGGAATGGCTTTAAATAATAATTAACCTTTGATTACAAAAGATTCTACTTTATGACTTTCTGTAGCTTTTCTTTTTCCTCTAAAGAATAAGTACAAATTTAAAAACAACATAATTCCTAAATAAATTGAAAATCCTCCTATTTTTGAACTTAATTTCTCAATCAAAGATTGATAGGTATCTTCATATAAATTGATTTCTAATATTCGTAAGGCAAAACCTAAATTTAATAAATAGAAACCAGTTTCAAATAATTTATTAGTAGCTAAAGCGATGTCTTCTCTCCCTTTAAAAATATCTAACATATATATTTTACTATTTTGAAAAAGTGTTTTTGAAACGTAATAAGTAAGAAATAACGCTACCGGTAAATAGATAGCATATCCGATTAAAATTTTTGAAGTATCCATAATATGTGATTTAAATTAATTTTCTAATGTATTTAGTAAGTAAAAAGATGTTTATATAATGCATGATGGCAATTGAGATAATTATTATAGCCGATTTTGATGCAATGATTTCAATTAAGTTTTTAAGTGTCTCTATCTTTTGCCAAGAAATTATCGTTCTTGCACAATAACCAATATTTGTTAAATAATACCCTATGAGCAACATCTTATTAATTTTATGACATAACTCTTGATGATTAGGAATTAATTGGGAAACGTAAATATTTCCGTTGTCATAACATATTTTTCCCACTTTTATAATTATGAGAAAGGTGGTACTAAAATAGATAAGGTAACCAATGATATTTAGATTCATTTTACTAGGTCTTTAAATGTTTTATCCAATGTATCAAATTGAAAATAAAATCCTTTCTGTAGCAATCGCTCTGGAATCACATTTCGACTTTTCAAAACCAATTCAGGTTCTGTACCCATAATTTTTGCACCTAATTCTAAAATTGGAGTTGGAGTAGGAAATCCAAAAGGAAATCCAAGGCTTTTTCGTAATTGCTTCATGAAAACTTTATTTTGAATAGGTTTTGGTGAAACTATATTGACAACACCTGTCATTTTTTCGTTGACTATAAATTCAATCGCTCTAGCAAAATCTTGCTCATGAACCCAACTAATAAATTGGTTGCCCTTGCCTTGTTTACCTCCTAACCCCAATTGTGTCATTCGCTTTAAAGGAATAAAAGCCCCACCATTTTTGCCTAAAACAATAGAAGTACGCAAAGCGGTTTTTAAGGTGTTTTTAGTAGGTACTTCAAAAAAAGTTTGCTCCCAAGTCTTGGCTACATTCATTGAAAAATCATCGCCAATTTCTCCATTCGTTTCCGTCATTTGTTTGTCTTCAGAATGCCTATAAATAGTAGCTGTAGAAGAATTCAACCAATGTTGAGGTGGGTTTTTGCAACTCAGTACGGCAATGTTTAAAATGGCAGTGCTATCAACACGAGAAGCTAAAATTTCTTTTTTATTCGCCTCAGTATAACGACAATCTACCGATTTTCCTGCGAGATTGATGAGTACAGTAGCATTTTCCAATTCGGTTTCCCAACCTGATAATGTTTTGGCATCCCAATGTACATACTTTATGCTATTTTTAATTTCAGATTTTCCACGCGTTAAAACTACTATTTCATCACATGAATGTTTGAAATAACGAATTAAAACGTTCCCTAAAAATCCGGTTCCAGCTGCTATGACAATTTTTTTCATTTTTTAAAATATTAATAAGAAAGGTAAGGCCAAAATGCGATAAAAAATCCACGTTAATGTTAGGTGTTTTGGTAATTGTAAGAGGTTGATTCTTCTGTAATGTTCCAATATCATTACGGTCACGGTGATGCCAAACCAACCTAAAACAATGTATTGATGGAGGGCTACAAATTGATTTAGCATTATTATTGGAAGTAAAAACAAACTACCTATTACAGAAACCGTAACTAAATTTCCAATATAATGGAGTTGGTCTTGTTTGTTAATCTTACGAATAAAAAGACATTGAAAACCTATTTGTCCTAGTGCTAATGCTAATTCTTTACCAAAAAGAGCATTTGATAAGAATGGTACTAATTTGACATATTGAAATAATGAAAAAGCGGTAAATAAAGTAGCTAAAACTATATATAAAATGCGATAAGTTACATTAAAATCAGGTGTGCATTCTATTTTTTTAGTAGTATTTTTTTTGTTTGGTGCAATTACTTTTCTATTGTAAGAAATGAATTTATATAGTTTTTTTAAAAAGAAATTTATAGGTTTCCAACTGCCCACTTTTTCCATCCAAGGAAAAGAAGTACCTATTACTTTTAATAAACTATCAATGCCATAGATTACTTTTTTGTTTTTGGTATCTACTAAAGCAATTTCGTTTTTAGCTCTATCTAAATCAATGTAAGTTTGTTCTTCATCTGTTAAAATAACAAAGGGTTTTCTTCCATTTTGATCCAGCATGTTGGCTTTGATGAACCCAGCAGTGTATAAATTACACATAGGGCAGTCTTCGTCATAGAGTAATGTGTGGTTCGTTAAGGTTTTCATGATATTCTTTTTTTATTTTCTACACTTATTTCAGAACCTTTTGCTACAATTACAGAAGTTGGTTCTGCATTTTTTAAAAACCCAAAATCACTTCCATAAACTCTTTCAAAATCAACATTAATTTTGGTTGCTATAACTTCATATTGTTCCCATCTTGGATGCTTCACTTCGTATTCAAAGGTTTTGTTTGAACTATATTTGGTATAACCAAAATAATGTTCGCAAATAAATTCAGCTTCAGTATTTTCTAGAATTGGCATCAAATCCTTTTGGGTTAACACTCCAATTGAATTCCAAGCATTATCCATTTTCCATTGATATTCAAATTCAATATTGTTTTCTGTTTCCAAAATACTATGTTTCATAGGTACGGTATGATAATGCTCCTTATAAATGGTATTAGCTACTAAAGTTAAGGCTGGTTTTGGTACAATTTCTTTGATAAAAACCACACCGCGTTTCCATTCATTATTCTCAAAGCGTTTTACGTAAAAGCGCAAGTTTACTTCCTCAAAATTGATATGAAAAGGAATTTTTAGCCCTAATAATCTAGTATTCTGAAATAAGAAACCAACAAGACTTACATAACATTTACCTTCATACAAATCAATTTCAGTTCCTTTGGGAAGGTATTTCTCTAAAATAGAAGGATTAATTTCATAATTAATTAAGAGTAAATTTTTCCAGTTAGCCTTTAAAAAAGAGTTGTTATTTATGGTCGCTGTAAGGAAGAAAGAATAAATTGCTATAAGCATAGGGATGAAAAATAGAAATACAAAATTTCCTAAATCATTCCCATAAAATAGATTGAACACAATTAAAGTAGCATTTGTAAAGACTAAAACCCAATAAGTTAATAACCTTTTTATTGTTTTTTTAGATAATTGTTTATGGTTTATAATGAGAATTATACCAATAGTTAACTGTATTAAGCCTAATACTATTTGAAATAGCATACCAAAATATATTGTAATATAGAGTAGTAAATTTAGGAGCAATGCAATTGCATTAACTTTGTGGAGTATTTTGAAATTTTTCATAATTTTTATTTTTTTAAAACTTTCAGAAAAAAATGAAAGTTTAGATTAAAATTTTTTATTTTTTCATAAACTTAACTAATAATTGAGCCAGCCAATTGTCTTTATATTCTGTTATTTTATCCAAAACATTATCTGCTTTTAAAACAAAATCATATAATTTTGAAGTTTGTTCAACAAAATGCTTTTCTTCATCACTTTGATTTGCTTCAATAGAAGAGACTTCTTTTAAAACCTTTAAAGCGGGTTTAATTTCTCTTTTACTACGCTCTTTTGAAATTTTTACAGCTAATTCATCTAGATCTTTTTCAGCAGTAAAAAATTCCCTTCTTTCACCAGCTTTGAATTCTTTATATACAATTCCCCAATCCATTAAAGCACGAATATTCATACTCGCATTGCCACGTGAAATTTGTAATTCTTCCATAATATCTTCCATAGAAACAGGTTCGTTACTTATCATTAAAAGCGCGTGAATTTGTGCCATCGTTTTGTTGATACCCCATTGAGAACCTAGTGCTCCCCATGTTTGAACGAATTTATTTTTTGCTTCTTTGTATTCCATTATTGGTTATAATGTTATTTAATGAAACAAAGATATATAAAAGTTTTTAAACTTTCAAAAAAAAATGAAAGTTTGTTTTGGCACAGTATTTGGTTTTATACTTATACTAACAAATAAAATAGTGTATTATGAAAACGATTAGTATAATAAACGAGAATATCACCATTACAAAATTAACAGGTATTTTATTTTTTCTTTTTGCATCTCTGTTTGCGCTAAAAAGTAACGCTCAGGTTTCGGTTAGTGTTAGTATTAACGCGAATACAAATCGTGCTTATGCTCCCGAATACAGACATGTACACACATCAAGATGCAATCATTATGAAGCTGTAGAATACTACTACTATCCAGAAATTGAAGCCTATTTCGATATTAACTCTGCTGTTTATATTTATTATACATCAAACGGTTGGGTAAGATCAAGGTATTTACCTAATTATTGTGATCATTATGATGTAAGAAGAGGTTATAGAGTGGCATTAGACTATCATGGTCATAGACCTTACAATCATTTCAACGATCATAAAAGAATATATAAAGCAAAAAAATATTATGCATCCCATCATCATGATAATGGAAAGCACAAAGGTCATAAAAGACATTAAAAATAGATTCTAGTCAGGTTGGTTTGAAAAACGAATTATCTTAATTGATGATTCGTTTTTTATTATTATTTAATCGGTAAATTTTTCTTGTTTTTTTAATTTCTTCCTTAAAATTTCTTTGCGTTCTTTATAGCGCATGTGAGTGTAATGATGTTGAATGGTGTTGATAAAACTAAGAATCATTCCTATACCTATAATAATATATAGAACTGTAAATAATTTACCGCCATCGGTTTTTGGAGCAAAATCACCATATCCAATAGTGGTTAAAGTTACTACAGAAAAATATAAAGAGTCTATTAAACTCCAACCTTCAATATAATGATAGGTGAGAGTTCCTACCAAAACAATCATTATAGTTGTAATTAATAAATCTCTATATTCATCATCTTGTAAAAATGAAATTAAAGTTCTGTAGAAAAACATAGTGCTTAGTTATTTTTTGAGATTCCTAAATTACAAAAAAAACTCAATATTTATGATTTGTTTAAGATAAAGGGCTTGTCAAAAAGTGTAATTTTGAGATAAAAATAAAAAAAATGAAAAAGTTTTTAATGATTTGTACAATTATATTTTTATATCAACAAAATGGAGTTGCTCAGAATAAAAAGAATAGTTCTAACGCTAAAAATAATATTATGAAGGAAACGATATATCAGTTTAAAGTAGAAGATATTGAAGGGAATACTTTTGATTTTGCTGCTTTAAAAGGAAAAAAAATAATGGTGGTCAATACGGCTTCAAAATGCGGACTAACTCCTCAATATAAAGATTTACAAGCTTTATATGATAAGTATAAAGATCAGAATTTTATTATAATTGGTTTTCCAGCTAATAATTTTGCTTCTCAAGAACCTGGTAATAATGAAGAGATTGCCATATTCTGTGAAAGAAATTATGGTGTTACTTTTCCGATGATGAGTAAAATTTCGGTAAAAGGAGAAGATATGCATCCTTTGTATTTGTTTTTAACACAAAAAGCTAAAAACGGTTTAGAGGATAGTGAGGTTACGTGGAATTTTCAGAAATATTTAATAAATGAAAATGGTGAAGTGGTAAAAGTTATTTCACCTAAAACATTGCCTACCGATGCTAGTGTGGTCAATTGGATTGAAAATAAAGGATAAACTAAAGGTTTAATAGTAATTGCATAATAACTGAATTTAGCCAACGATCAAATTTATATCCTGATTGTTCAATAATTCCAACCGTTTTAAAGCCTGCTTTTTGATGGAATGAAATACTGTTTTGATTTTCGGAATCAATTACTGCAATCATCGTATTTTTATTTTGTTTTTTTGCCAATTGTATTAATTCTGTGAGAATTATTTTACCTATTCCTTTGTTGTGATATTCATTGGAAACATATACAGAATGTTCAACTGTAAATTGATAGGCGGGGCGTGTTCTAAATTCGCTATAATAGCCAAAACCCACTACTTCTTTATTTAATTCTGCAACGATTACCGGAAATCTTTTTTTAAGTTTGTCTTCAAATTGTTGTATTTGCTCTTCTAATGTTCTTGATGAAAATTCATATATATTAGTAGTATAATTGATATTGTAATTGACAATTTCTAGAATAGAGCGACAATCTTCAATTTGATAAGGTCTTAGAATAACTTGCATGTTAAAAATAAATTATTGAGGTAAAGTTATTAAAAAAAGAGCCTAACTCTTTACCTTTGTCAACCAATTTATCCGTTCTTTAAATGAACATTATTGTAAAGATTTGATGTCACAAATAAAATATCCCAAAATTCCTTTAGCGCAAAGTTTAATAGCAATTTGTAAAGCAAAAGGACTAAAACATATTGTTATTTCTCCAGGTTCAAGAAATGCACCTTTGACCATTGGTTTTGCAAGTAATCCCTATTTTACTTGTTATAGCATAGCCGATGAACGTTGCGCAGCTTTTTTTGCATTAGGAATAGCACAACAATTAGATGAACCTGTAGCTGTAGTTTGTACTTCAGGTTCGGCTGTTTTAAATTATTATCCAGCTGTTGCTGAAGCTTTTTACAGCCAAATTCCATTAGTAGTAATAAGTGCAGATAGACCACACGATAAAATAGATATTGGTGATGGGCAAACCATTCGTCAAGAAAATGTTTTTTTCAATCACATTATTAATAGCGCTAATTTAACTGAGGAAGTCTCAGATAAAAACGATGAAGCTATTCAATATGCTTTGCATTTAGCGGTATCCCAAAAAGGTCCAGTACACATTAATGTGCCTTTTGAAGAGCCTTTGTACGAGACTGTTAATGCAATTACTGTAAATACAAAATGGATTGATTTTGAAAAAAAAGAGAATAATCCTTTTGTGATAGATGAAAAATTTGTTAACCAATGGAATTCAAGTAGGAAAAAAATGGTATTGGTTGGAGAGAATAAGCCCAATACAATTGAAAAAGAAATTATTGACCAATTGGCCAAAGATACTTCGGTTATCGTTATGACAGAAAAGACGTCTAATCTTTTTCACTCTAAATTTATTAACAACATAGACACGGTTATTACTCCGTTTTCTATAGATGAATTTGAATATTTACAGCCAGATATTTTGCTTACTTTTGGAGGAATGGTGGTTTCTAAAAGAATCAAAGCTTTTTTAAGACAATATCAACCAAAAGAACATTGGCACATCGATGAGTTAAGAGCTTATAATACTTATGGTGTTCTTACTGAGCATTTTAAAATAGCACCTACACCATTTTTTAATGCGCTTTTAAAAGATTGGAAATTTATTGATAGTGACTATGATGCGATAATACAAGAGCTTGTTGCGATTAGAAAAACAAAAACCGAAGAATATTTGAAGCAAATACCTTTTTCTGATTTTAAAGTGTTTGATTATATAAGTAAAAATTTACCAAATAACATCCAATTGCAAATTAGCAATAGTTCTGCCATTCGTTATTTACAATTAGTGTCTATAGATTCTTCCATTACCGTTTTTTGTAATAGAGGAACTAGTGGAATAGACGGAAGTACTTCAACAGCTATTGGTGCAGCTATAACTTCAGAAAAACAAACTTTTTTTATAACAGGTGATATTAGTTTTTTCTACGATAGCAATGCGCTTTGGAATAATTACATTCCTAAAAATTTTAAAATTATTTTAATAAATAATGGAGGAGGAGGTATTTTTAGAATCTTGCCAGGACATCAAGAAAATAATGTTTTTAATACCTTTTTTGAAACTACTCATCAATTAAATGCAACTTTTTTAACTCAAATGTTTAACTTTAGTTACTTTGCAGTTGAAAATGAAAAAGAATTAGAATCTCAATTTGTTGATTTTCTGAATGAAAATGACAGACCCTCTCTCATGGAAATAAAAACACCTGAGAAAATCAATAATCAAATTTTGTTAGATTATTTTAAAAAATTAAAATAAAATTATATTTTTATAAATAATTCTTGTGATTTGTCATAGAATTAACTATTTTTAAAACATCAAAAAACAAATTAAAAACAACAAAATTATGAGTAAAAGAGATGAATTAATTACTAAATACGCTGCTGATTTAAAAGATAAATGTGGTGTTACTCCAGACATGGATTTATTAACTAAAGTAACTATTGGTTGTGGACCATCTATTTATAATGCAGATTCATCCACGGTTTCGGGCAGTGATGAAAAAGAATTAGCAACTGTAAAAAACAATTTCCTAATTAAGAAATTAGGATTAAAAGATGGACCAGAATTAGATAAAGCAATTGCTGCAGTTATTGAACAGTATGGAAAATCAAATAAAAATAAATATAGAGCTGTTTTTTATTATTTGCTAACTAAGCATTTTAAAAAAGAATCGGTATATAAATAAAAAATAATTTATATAAATCCCGATTTTATCGGGATTTTTTTTGTATTTATGATAAAAAAATAAAGATGCCGTAGTTGCATTAAGTTACAAATTTTTAAAAATGATTTCAGAAGAACAATTTCAAAAAGAATTAAATTTAATTATTGCTAATGCCATAAGAGAAGATGTTGGAGATGGTGATCACAGTTCTTTAGCTTGCATTCCAAAAGACGCTAAAGGAAAAGCAAAATTATTAGTAAAAGATAATGGGATAATCGCAGGAGTGGATTTTGCTCAAAAAGTTTTTGCTTATGTAGATAAAGACTTGCAGGTTGAAACGTTTATTAATGACGGTGAAAAAGTAAAATTTGGAGATGAGGTTTTTCATGTTGTAGGAAGTTCTCAATCTATTCTTAAAGCGGAAAGATTGGTTTTAAATGCGATGCAAAGAATGAGCGCAATTGCAACAAAAACAAATTATTTTGTGAGTTTATTAGAAGGAACAAATACTAAGATTTTAGATACTCGAAAAACGACTCCTGGTTTAAGAGCAGCTGAAAAATGGGCTGTTAAAATAGGAGGAGGAGAGAATCACCGTTTTGCACTCTATGATATGATTATGCTTAAGGATAATCATATTGATTTTGCAGGAGGGATTACAAAAGCTATTGAAAAAACAAAAACATATTTAGAAAGTAATAATAAAGATTTAAAAATAATTGTAGAAGCTCGAGATATTAACGAAGTAAAAGAGATTTTAAAAAGTACTGGAGTGTATAGAATATTGCTGGATAATTTTAATTTTGAAATGACTAAGGAAGCAGTGGCATTAATAGGTAATACTTGCTTAACAGAATCTTCAGGAAATATTAATGAAAACACAATAAGACAATATGCAGAATGTGGAGTTAATTATATATCTTCAGGTGCATTAACACATTCAGTTTATAATATGGATTTAAGCTTAAAAGCAATATAATGTCTGAAGCAATCGAAAAAAAATTAGGAAAAATTCCTATTATAAAAAATTTGGTTGCATTTAGTAAAAAGATAACCTTTACATCATTGCAAGGGTTGTCTTTATACGATATTGTTGAGTTGTATCTTCTAGGAATCTTAAAAGGAACTTTTTCTTATAGAGCAAGTGCGGTTGCTTTTAGTTTTTTTATGGCACTTTTTCCATTTGCATTGTTTATTTTAAATTTAATTCCGTATATTCCCATAGAAAATTTTCAACAAGATTTTTTGATTTTTGTAGAGAAAGGAGTGCCTCCAAATACCTATGATGCCATTGAGTTGATTATTAAAGATATCATGAATACTAGTTATAAAAGTTTGCTTTCTTCTGGTTTTATTTTATCCATTTTTTTAATGACTAATGGTGTAAATGCAATACTTGGAGGGTTTGAAATGTCAGCACACATAACTATTACGAGGGGATTTTTTCGACAATATTTTATAGCTTTAGCTATATCGATAGCATTATCTTTAATATTAATCATTACAGTAGCTTCAATAGTGATTTTTGAAGTCGTAATTCAAAAAATAAAAGTACAAGGATTTATTAGTAATGATGTATATTTGATAGAATTAGGAAGATATTTGTTTGTTATTTTAATGATTTTGATTACTACTTCCATTTTGTATAAATATGGTACTACGGAAACAAAAAAAATAGCTTTTATTAGTTATGGCGCGGTTTTTACAACGCTTCTAATTGTTGTAAGTTCTTATGTTTTTGGTGTTTATGTGGAAAAATTTGCAAGATATAATGAGTTGTATGGATCAATTGGCACGCTTCTTGTTTTAATGTTTTATATCTGGATAAATTGTATGGTGCTTTTACTCGGATTCGAATTAAATGCAACAATTAACAAATTAAAAAGAAAAAATTTATATATTTAACAATTATTTAATAATATTCAACTATGAGAAAACTTTACCTACTGTTAACTTTTACAATGTTACCCCTAGTTTGTGTTACAGCTCAATCAAAATTATCAGGAGTTAGTATTTATGAAACCCTATCTTTTGCTGGTAATAGACTTGTTTTAAATGGAGCTGGTGTTAAAGAAAGAATGTGGATAGATATGTATGTAGCTTCATTGTATGTGCCTGCAAAAACATCTAACGCGGATCAAATTATTAATAGTACAGAACCTGCAATTATAAAAATAAATGTTGTTTCTGGTTTATTAAAAGCTGATAGAATGAAAGAAATGTTTGATGAAGGCTTTAAGAATTCTATGAATGGAAGTACAGATGCTTTAAAGACTGAAATTGAAAAATTTATTTCATTTTTCGATAACACCATGAAAGAAAATGATGAGTTTATGATTGTTTATAACCCAAAATCAGGTATAACAGTGTTTAAAAACAGCGTGAAACGAGGTGTTATTGAAGGACACGATTTTAAAAAAGCTTTATTTGGAGTATGGTTATGCGTTAAACCAGCAGACGAAAAGCTTAAAAAAGCAATGCTAGGTTTGTAATGGATGAAGTTTAAAATTATTTTTTTAATAATCTTTATTTTTATAAATTAGCAAAAAAACAATAAACTTATTATGAAAAAGCATTTTTTTACATTTATTTTTTTAATTATCTCTACTTTAAGCTTTTGTCAGACTACCATATCTGGAGTTAAATTAGACGAAACCATTACAATTGAAGGCAAAAAATTAGTTCTTAATGGTGCTGGAATAAGAGAAAAGTGGTGGATTGATTTATATGTTGGGTCGTTGTATTTGCCAAAAAAATCTACTAATGGTGCTGAGGTGGTAAATAGTACAGAGGCTGCAGCTATAAAATTAGATGTTGTTTCAGGTATGGTTTCATCAGAAAAAATGATGGGCGCTCTTGATGAAGGGTTTGTTAAATCAACTAACAATAATATTGCTCCGTTAAAAGAAAAAATTGATAAGTTTAAATCTTTCTTCAAAGAAAAATTCAACAAAGGGGATTCGTTTACGTTTGTAAATGTCTCAGGTACTGGTATAGTTGTTTATAAAAATGGAGTAAAAAAAGGAACTGTTGAAGGACAAGATTTTAAAAAAGCTTTATTTGGAATATGGTTGTCAAATAACCCTGCAGATAAAAACTTAAAAAAATCAATGTTAGGGATATAAATATAAAATTGAAAAGCATAGTTTTTAAATAAGAAACACTTTCTACTTATGAAAGTGTTTTTTTATTTTAGAAATGATTCAATTGCGTTAATAACAACTGTATCTCCTAATATTTTTCTGTGTCCTAAGTTTTCAGTGAGTATTATTTTACTGTTTTTTAAATTTAAATGAATGTTTTTAGAAGCTGTATAAGGGACATCGTCATCGTGTTTGTCGTGTATTAATAATATGGGTATATTACAATCTTTAGCAACTACATAAGATGAATAACTTTCCATATCAATCTGATATTTCTTTTCAAAATATTCTCTCATCTTCATTGCAATTTTTGGATTCAATCTAAGTTTGTAAACAAAGTCATTTAAAATATCCATTACACTATCTCCACTCCCTATAATAATAGCTTTTTTTATTTGTAGACCTCTCTTTATTGCATTAAGAATTGACATGCTTCCTAAGGAATGTCCAATCGCAAATTCAAAGGGGCCATAAATTCTTTCTAATTCGATAATGCTCTCTATAAATTCAGGCATTAAAGTGTTTTTTCCAGGGGATTTTCCGTGCGCTGGTGCATCAAAGCTTATGGTTGAATAACCTAGTTTGGTCATTTTATCGGCAATCTTTACTAATTGTGTACCTCTGCCAGACCATCCATGAACTAGTAGTATTTTTTTAGTATCTTTTCCATATTCATACACCATTATTTCTTTTTTAATTTTAGGAATTTGAATAAGTTTTTGATTACTTTCTTTATCCATAGTAAATTCCCTTTTAGGAATTTTGTATTTTATAGGTGTGGTAAAAAGCTTACTGGCCATTTTTACCGTTAAATGAGTGGATGTTTTTTGTAATATTGAAAAAAGATAAATTATCATCTTGGGAATTGAATTACTAGCTATAACCTTTTTTCTTTTTGTCATGAATTGAATTGTTTTGAAGCACTGTGTGGCAAAATTACTATTATTTTTTTCATTAATGTTTGAAATGAATTTTTAAAAACAGTAACTTTGTTTAAAAACGAAGAAAAATGAGCTATAAATTAAAAATTATTTTAGGGTTAGTATTCGTACTAATCTTTTCCTGTGCTAAAAATCCTTTTACTGGCAAGAATACTTTGGCTTTAGTGCCTAACAGTCAAATTTTACCTATGGCATTTCAACAATACAATCAGTTTTTGTCTGAAAACAAAGTAATTACAGGGACTAAAGATGCAAAGAGAGTTGAAACTGTTGGAATGAAAATTAAGACAGCTGCTGAAAGATGGTTAAATGCAAATGGCTATTCTAATTATTTGGAAGGATATGCTTGGGAATATAAATTGGTTGATGATAAGGCAGTAAATGCATGGTGTATGCCTGGTGGTAAAATAGTTTTCTATACAGGTATTATGCCCATATGTAAAGATGATGCAGGTATGGCAACTGTAATGGGGCATGAAGTAGCTCATGCGTTGGCAAATCATGGACAGCAAAGAATGAGTGCAGGTTTATTACAGCAAGCTGGTGCTGCAGGAGTGGCAATAGCTACAGGAAATAAATCGGCTGAAGAACAACAGTTGTGGATGACTGCTTATGGAGCGGGAACTCAATTTGGAGGTATGTTACCATTTAGTAGAAGTCATGAAAGTGAGGCAGATAGAATAGGTTTAGTTTTGATGGCTATAGCTGGATATAATCCAGATACAGCTGTAGCTTTTTGGGAAAGAATGGCTGCGCAATCAGGAGGACAAGCTCCACCTGAATTTATGAGTACACATCCAAGTAATGAAACACGTATTAATCAAATTAAAGAATTGTTGCCTTTTGTAAAACAAGAAGCAGCAAAATTTGGTGTGACATTCAAATAAATTAAAAAAAAGAAGTATATTCAGTCCCGATTTAAATCGGGATTTTTTATTCAAATTAAATATGGAAAAATTACAAAAAGGCGAAAAAAGATTATTAAATGCTTGGGCGTTTTATGATTGGGCTAATTCAGTGTATTCTTTGGTTATTTCCTCAAGCATATTCCCTTTGTATTTTGGTGTTTTGTATTCAAAAGAAAACCCTACAATTTCGTTTTTAGGACACGATTTTAAAAGTACGGCTTTAATTAGTTATGTTACTGCGTTTGCCTTTTTAACCGTGGCAGTTTTGTCTCCTTTATTGTCAGGTATTGCAGATTTTGTAGGTAATAAAAAGAGATTTATGCAGTTTTTTTGTTATTTAGGTGCGTTGTCTTGTATAGGTCTTTACTGGTTTACTCCGGAAAATGTATATTGGGGAATTAGTTGTTTTTATTTTGGATTGATTGGCTTTTGGGGAAGTATTGTGTATTATAATTCTTATTTGCCTGATATTGCTTATGAAGAACAACAAGATGCTTTAAGTGCAAAAGGATATTCATTAGGGTATTTTGGTAGTGTAATTTTATTACTTGCTTGTTTGGGTTTGATATTAACTAGAGAGACAGATGAGGATTCTATAGTTGCTATGCGGTTGTCATTTATTTTAACTGGAATTTGGTGGTTACTTTTTAGTCAATATACATTTTATTATTTACCAAAAGGAAATAAAAGTAATAATAAAATGACTACTCATGTACTGTTTAATGGGTTTAAAGAACTATTGAAAGTACAAAAACAACTTTTTCATAATTTAGCATTAAAGCGCTATTTGATTGCCTTTTTTGTTTACAGTATGGCTGTACAAACGGTAATGCTTGTAGCTACCTATTTTGGTGAACAAGAAATCAATTGGTCAACTAATGATGAAAAAACACAAGGCTTAATTATAAGTATATTGATGATTCAGTTAGTAGCCATTTTGGGAGCTTTTTTAACATCAAGGTTGGCTTTTAAAATTGGTAATATAAAAGCTTTATTGCTTATAAACTGTATTTGGGCTGTTATATGTGTTTTTGCTTTTTTTGTAACTGAGCCTATTCATTTTTATGTAACAGCAGCTTTTGTAGGTTTAGTTATGGGAGGAATTCAATCGTTGTCTCGATCTACTTATTCAAAGTATTTGCCACTTACAGAAGATACTACTTCATATTTTAGTTTTTATGATGTAGCGGAAAAAATTGGGATTGTTATAGGTATGGGAATTTTTGCTACTATCGATCAAATTTCTGGATCTATGAGAAATGCAATTGTTTTTTTAACTGCTTTTTTTATAATAGGAATCTTTTTGTTAATTAGAGTGCCAAAAAAAATAAGTTAATGACTATTTTTGTGAACTCAATAAATTTTATATAATGAATAAAATAAACAATTTTTTTGTATTTATCGCTTTAGTATTAGCATTTGTGTCATGTAGTGAGGTTGAACCTTTAGATCCAGTACTAGCTAATCAAGTAAATTCTGGAAATAATAATGGTTCTGGGTCAGGATCAAATGGTGGAGGAAATACTGGAGGAACTTCATCTGGTGATTATTGGCCAGCAGCAATTAATAATGAATGGATTTATGATTCAAATGGATCGTCTTCTACTATGAAAATAATTGCAACAGAAACGATTAATGGACAATTGTATTATAAATTTGCGCCTCAAAATGGAAGTGGAGCTTCTTCTTCGGGTGTGGTTACGACGAGTATGACAAAAGCGTCTGGAGTTTATAAATTGAAAACGCATGATTTTACTATAGATGCAGGAGGAGGTCTTACGGGTACTCAAACGGGATTTGAATTTATAGTGTTAAAAGATAATATACCTGTAAATGGGACATGGACAGGTAGTTATACTCAAACTACAACTTATACTGGGATTCCTCCAATAACGCTTACTGTAAATTATGTAGCAACTATTTTAGCAAAAGGGGTTTCTGAAAGCATAGATAATGAAGTCTTTACTAATATAATAAAAGTAAAAATCGACCAAACGAGTAGTTTTCCTGGTGCACCTTCTACAACCATATCATCTGAATATTGGTTCGCTAAAGATGTTGGTATTATAAAATCAACGACTATTGGAGGCGGAGCTAATTCTTCAAGTTATCTTGTTGATTATACTTTGTTTTAATTGATTAGAAAAGTTAAAATCCTGAAAAAAAATTCAGGATTTTTTTTATGGCATAAATCTTGACTCTATTAATAGCTTGTAAAAAGCAATTTTTGTTATTATTGCTGATTTTCAATATTTTAATGTTAATTTTGTAAGGCAATAATAACTAATATTTTAAGTTATTAATGACAAAATGACCCTTTTATAGTTATGCCAAATCAAAAAATACTAACATTTGACAACTTGTCACTTCAGGAAATTAATTCAGATGCAGAATTAATACCTTTATTAACTCCTGAAGATGAGGAAGAAATGAATAACGAACAGTTGCCAAATGATTTACCTATTCTTTCTTTAAGAAATACTGTTTTATTTCCTGGGGTTGTTATTCCTATAACGGCTGGTAGAGATAAGTCGATAAAATTAATTAATGATGCTAATGCTGGTGGAAAAGTCATTGGTGTAGTAGCTCAAATTGACGAGGATGTGGAAGAACCTACGCCAAATGATGTGTATCATATTGGTACTGTAGCTCGAATTATTAGAGTTTTAAAAATGCCTGATGGGAATACTACTGTAATTCTGCAGGGTAAAAAACGTTTTGAAATAGATACTTTCACTCAAGAAGAACCTTATTTAAAAGCAACTATAAAAGAAGTAAACGAAGAACGACCTTCCGCTGATGATGTTGAATTTAATACTATTGTAGATTCAATAAAAGATTTAGCTATTCAAATAATAAAAGAAAGTCCGAATATTCCTACCGAAGCAACATTTGCGATCAAAAATATTGAAAGTAATCCATTTTTAATCAATTTTGTTTCTTCAAATATGAACTTGTCTGTTCCAGAAAAACAAAATTTATTATCTATACATAATTTAAAAGAGAGAGCTTTAGAAACACTTCGTTTTATGAATTTAGAGTTGCAAAAACTCGAGTTGAAAAATGATATTCAGTCTAAAGTGCGTTTTGATTTAGACCAACAACAAAGGGAGTATTTCTTGCATCAGCAAATGAAAACGATTCAGGAAGAATTGGGTGGTGTTTCTTATGAAGCAGAAATTGAAGAAATGAGAGCTAAGGCTAAAGCGAAAAAATGGGACGAGAAAGTAGCGACACATTTCGAAAAAGAAGTTTCAAAATTACAACGATCTAATCCTAATTCGCCTGATTTTGGTATCCAACGCAATTATTTAGAATTGTTTTTAGATTTACCTTGGAATGAATATTCTAAAGATAATTTTGATTTAAAAAGAGCTCAAAAAATATTAGATAGAGATCATTTTGGACTAGACGATGTGAAAAAGCGTATTATTGAACATTTAGCAGTTTTAAAATTACGTAATGATATGAAATCGCCTATTTTATGTCTTTTTGGTCCTCCGGGTGTAGGGAAAACATCAATTGGAAAATCAATTGCTGAAGCATTAGGAAGAGAATATGTACGCGTTTCCTTAGGTGGAATGAGAGATGAAGCGGAAATACGTGGACATAGAAAGACATATATAGGAGCAATGCCAGGGCGTATTATTCAAAGTATTAAGAAAGCCAAAACATCAAATCCTGTTTTTGTTTTAGATGAAATTGATAAATTATCAAGTAGTTTTAATGGTGATCCGTCTTCGGCTTTATTAGAAGTTTTAGATCCAGAACAAAATGGAGAATTTCATGATAATTTCTTAGAAATAGGATATGACTTGTCTAAGGTGATGTTTATTGCTACTTCAAATAATATGGCAACTATTCAACCTGCTTTGAAAGATAGAATGGAAGTAATAAATATGTCTGGATATACTATAGAAGAAAAAGTAGAAATTGCAAAAAGACATTTATTGCCAAAACAATTAAAAGAACATGGTTTAAGTGAAAATGATTTACAGATAGGGAAAAAACAACTTGAAAAAATTGTGGTTGGTTACACTAGAGAATCAGGTGTGCGTGGTTTAGAAAAGAAAATTGCACAGGTTGTTCGTCATGCAGCAAAATCTATCGCAATGGAAGAGGAATATAATAAAACAGTAACTGATGAAGATATTCTTACTGTTTTAAAGGCGCCTCGTTTAGAGCGCGATAAATATGAAAACAATGATACAGCGGGTGTGGTTACAGGATTAGCATGGACTTCTGTTGGGGGTGATATTTTATTTATCGAATCCACTATCTCTAAAGGTAAAGGAGCGATGACTATGACCGGGAATTTAGGTACAGTAATGAAAGAATCGGTTACTATTGCTTTAGAATATATTAAATCGAATAGTGATTTATTAGGAATTTCAAGCGAAGTGCTTAATAATAACAACATTCACATTCACGTGCCAGAAGGAGCTACACCTAAAGACGGACCAAGTGCAGGTATTGCTATGTTGACTTCTATGGTGTCAACATATACACAAAAGAAAGTCAAGAAAAGTTTAGCCATGACGGGAGAAATTACTTTGAGAGGTAAAGTATTGCCCGTAGGAGGAATTAAAGAAAAGATATTAGCTGCCAAAAGGGCAAATATTAAAGAAATTATCCTATGTCATGAAAACAAAAGAGATATTGATGAAATTAAACCTGAATATTTAAAAGGACTTACTTTTCATTATGTAGATAGAATGAGTGAAGTGATTGCAATAGCTATTACAGATCAAAAAGTAAAACATGCTAAGAAATTAGAGTAATTCTTAGTGTTAATTATTTTATTTGCCTAAATATGTTAAATATTTAGGCATTTTTATTTAATCTATTTGTAATATATAATTTTAAAATCAAACCAGCGTTATCAATTTAAATCAAATATCTATGTTTTATTTTTATGCTGCTATTTATTCTTTTGTATATAGTTTTATTATTGCTAAAGAGAAAAGTGAAGTTCAGGTTAAGGAAAATAATGAAATTTCAATAGAGAGAAATATAGTCGAGAATGACATTGATAATAATTCCACAAAAGTTATTCATATTTTAGTAGCTTTGTGCGATAATAAATATCAAGGTATTGTACCTGTTCCTAAAAATATTGGAAATGGTCAAGATCCTAAAAACAATTTGTATTGGGGATGCGGTTACGGTGTTAAAACATTTTTTAAAAAGAGTTTAAATTGGAAACTCCTTCAAACCAAAGTCATAGATAGTGTGAAAATGGAGCGATTGGTTTTTAGACATGTGAGTCAAAATGCATATTTGATTGCAGATGCTTATAATGGAAAATTTATCAAACAATGTACATTAGATTTCTTAAAAAGCTGCTCAGGTCAATTAAAAGAGTCAATAACTGTTGATGATAAGAGTATTGGAATAAATGGGAATTCTAATTTGATAGGGTATATTGGTCATGATGGTTTAATGGATTTTAGTCTTAATGAAGAAATTAAAAATATAGACAAAAATAAAAGAGATTGTATTATATTAGCATGCTATAGTAAAAGTTTTTTTTCTCCGTTTATAGACAAAGCGAATGCAAATCCATTGGTTTGGACAACTGGTCTGATGGCTCCAGAAGCATACACCATTCACGATGCAATTAGTAAATATTGTAATGGAGAGAATGAGAATGCTATTGTTAGTGCGGCTGCTAAAGCCTATTCAAAATATCAAAAATGTAGCGAAAAATCAGCTAGAAAATTATTGGTTTCTGGTTGGTAATTAAGATAAAAATGAAATTAAAATTACAGTTGTTTTTTGTTTTTTCAATTACTCTTTGTCATGCGCAAATAGGAGGTAAATATGTCTATCAATTTCTAAATTTAGCACAGTCACCTCGACAAGCGGCTTTGGGAGGTAAAACGGTTACAGTGGTGGATTATGATGTGAATCAGGCCTTTTATAACCCAGCTACTATTAATCAAAAAATGAATAATCGACTATCAGTCAATTATGGTAGTTATTATGGAGAGGTGTCTTATGGAACGGCTGCCTATGCATATACTTGGGATCAACATGTGCAAACGTTTCATGCGGGAATTAACTACATTAATTATGGTACTTTTGAAGGTAGAGACGAGTTAGGAAATATCACTTCTGATTTTACAGGTAGTGAAGCCGCTTTGTCTTTGGGGTATGCTTACAATATACCATGGACAACAATGTATCTGGGAACAAATGTGAAGCTAATTTCTTCAACTTTAGAATCGTATAACTCCTGGGGGATTGCAACCGATTTGGGTTTTTTGTATGTGGATGAAAAAAATGATATTAATTATGGGCTGGCAGTTCGTAATTTGGGTTATCAAATAACTCCTTATGATGCTACAAGAGAGAAATTACCATTATCTATAGATGCTGGAATTTCACAATTATTAGAGAATGTGCCTATTCGTTGGCATTTAACATTGGAAAACTTACAGCAATGGAATATTGCATTTTCTAATCCAAATAGAGCGCAAAACACCTTAGATGGTGAAGTAATAGATGAAAAAGTATCCTTTTTTAATAATGCCTTACGACATGTCATTTTAGGAGCAGAATTATTTCCAGAAAAAGGATTTAATGTTCGATTAGGATATAATTTTAGAAGAGGACAAGAATTGAAAATTTTAGACCAACGTAGTTTTGCTGGAATATCTGCAGGTTTTGGTTTGCGATTTGGTAAAATAAAATTTGATTACTCCTATTCGCGATACACTTTAGCAGCGAGTACTAGTATGTTTGGTTTAATGATTAACTTAGAATAAATAAAAATTGTAAATTTTGAAGAAGATTACAATAGCAATAGATGGTTTTTCGTCAACTGGGAAAAGTACTTTGGCGAAACAATTAGCGAAACAATTAGGATATGTTTATGTAGATACTGGTGCAATGTATCGAGCGGTTACTTATTATGCGATGCAAAATGGTTATGTGTCTGAAAGTTTTTTAGATAAAGAGGGTTTGATTTTAAAATTATCAGCCATTCAATTGCAATTTCAATTTAATCCAATTTTAGGTTTTGGAGAAATGTATTTAAATGGCGAAAATGTTGAACAAGCTATACGTACAATAGAAGTATCAAGAAACGTAAGTAAAATAGCGGAAATTTCTGAAGTTAGAGCAAAACTAGTAGAGCAACAACAAGCAATGGGAAGAGATAAGGCAATTGTAATGGATGGTAGAGATATAGGTACAGTTGTTTTTCCTGATGCTGAATTGAAATTATTTATGAATGCTTCTGCTTCAACTAGGGCGCAAAGAAGATATGACGAATTAATAGAAAAAGGTCAAAATGTTACTTATGAAGAAGTGCTTCAGAATGTAGAACAAAGAGATTATATTGATACCCATAGAGATGATTCTCCTTTGGTAAAAGCTAATGATGCTATTGAAATTGATAATTCTTTTATGACTAAAAAGGAACAGTTTGATTTGGTTATGCAATTGGTAAAAGAGAAAAATGGAGTAATTACTTAGATTCGTTTTCTTTTACTCTAAATTGCACCATTCTTTTTATAAGATCGTAAGGTATGGATTGGTTGATGGGAAATTGTACTGATCCTTTTCCTTGTTTGTAATGAGAAAGTTCTTTTTCAAATGCTTCATGTCCAGATGGAGTTGCGTAGAAGCCGATATGTTTTGGATATGCAGCAAAATAAACTAATGGTTTTTTGTTTAATTTGTAAGCAGGCATTCCATAAGATATGCTTTCAATACAATTAGGTGCGTTTTCAAGGATGATTTTTCTAATTTTTTCTAATTCATGTTGTATTTCATGGGGAAAGACTTGAATGTATTCTTCAACAGATAAAAAGTTATTTTTCATTATTCAAATAGAATTAATTCGTCGTTAGGTAAATCATATTCATAGATTGTATTGTTCTCTATATCTATGAATAACCATTGAAATGTGGCTAAGTGATCTTCTAAATCATTAGATAATCCAATCATGAGGTAATTTTTGTTATCTCTAACGCTGTTTTCAATTGAAAAAATAATTGAATTGTTTTTATTGTCAATTGTCGTAAGCACAAGCTCTTTTTTTGAGTTAGCTAAATAATATTCAACGCTAGAGTAAATAAAATTTAAGTAAGTTTCTGAAAAATCATTTTCTTCCGTAAGAAAGTATTTTAAAGGTGGACGATTTGAATTTTTATATAAAGTTAATTTTCCTTCTTTAATTCTTCTCACTTCTATTAGCCAATCTGAATAATCTAATGTTTCTCCATCGCCAGCTATGTATATGGTGTCTAATTTAGTTTTGATCTCTAAAATGTCACCTCTATTGAAATTGTTTTTCTTATTTTGAAACAAATCATAAATAACACTTTCTTCTTTACTGTTTTTTTTGAAAATTAATTGAGAATAGTCAAAATCAAAATTTAGGGAAACAAATGTAACAGTGTCAGTTTTGATCTTGTTTAAATTAGCAATGGTTTTATTGTTTTCTAGTTTTTTTGTTTGAGTTGCATCAATAGTGAGCTCCTTTTTTTGATTTGTATCGTTTGTTTCTTTTGTGTGGCAACTGATAATGCTTAGTAATAGTAAAAATAAAATGCTGTTTTTCATTTGTTTCTGAGTTTTTTATTCCAAATTCTTTGAATTAAAAGTATAATTTTATTTATAAAAACTAAAAAATATTTTAATGCCTTTTTGAATAAACTAAATCGTTACTCTGTATTTCTTTTTTATTAATGTAAATGTTTGTTAATTAATAAATTATTTGTAATTTTGCGCACCTTTTGACAGAGATGGATTTTCATTAGGAATCAATAATTTAAATAAACAACTGTTGTCGTTTTAGTCTGTTTTTAAAAATCCATATAAGCGTAACATACAAATTTTAAATCAGCATATGTCTGAAATTAACAAAACACAAGAAGAGTTTTTAGCAAATTTTAACTGGCACAACTACCAAGAAGGTATTGATGTAGTAGATGAAAAAAACTTACAAGAATTTGAAGATTTAGTATCTAAAACTTTTATCGATACTAAAGCTGAGGAAGTAGTAGTAGGAACTGTAGTTAGAATTACTGATAGAGACGCTATCGTTGATATCAATGCTAAATCTGAAGGTGTTATCTCTTTAAACGAATTTCGTTACAATCCTAACTTAAAAGTTGGTGACAAAGTAGAAGTACTTATTGATATTCGTGAGGATAAAACAGGTCAATTAGTATTGTCTCACAGAAAAGCAAGAACTATTAAAGCTTGGGATAGAGTTATTGCTGCTCATGAGTCTGGAGAAATCGTGAATGGTTTCGTAAAATGCAGAACTAAAGGGGGTATGATTGTAGATGTTTTTGGAATTGAAGCATTCTTACCAGGTTCTCAAATTGATGTAAAACCAATCCGTGATTACGATCAGTATGTAAACAAAACTATGGAATTCAAAGTAGTGAAAATCAATCATGAATTCAAAAACGTAGTTGTTTCTCACAAAGCGCTTATCGAGGCAGATATCGAAGAGCAAAAGAAAGAAATTATTGGTCAATTAGAAAAAGGACAAGTTTTAGAAGGTGTGGTTAAAAACATTACTTCTTACGGTGTGTTCATTGACTTAGGTGGTGTAGATGGATTAATCCATATTACAGACTTATCTTGGTCTAGAATCAATCACCCAAGCGAAGTTCTTGAGTTAGATCAAAAATTAAACGTTGTAATCCTTGATTTCGATGACGAAAAAACAAGAATTCAATTAGGTTTAAAACAATTAAACGCGCACCCTTGGGATGCTTTAAGTGCTGACTTAAATGTGGGTGATAAAGTTAAAGGTAAAGTTGTTGTTTTAGCAGATTACGGTGCTTTCATTGAAGTAGCTGAAGGTGTTGAAGGTTTAATCCACGTTTCTGAAATGTCTTGGTCAACTCACTTAAGAAGTGCACAAGATTTCATGAAAATTGGTGATGAAGTAGAAGCAGTTATCTTAACTTTAGATAGAGAAGAAAGAAAAATGTCTTTAGGTATCAAACAAATGACGCAAGATCCATGGACTGACATCACGGCTAAATACCCAGTAGGTTCTAAACATACAGGTATCGTTAGAAACTTCACAAACTTTGGTATTTTCGTAGAATTAGAAGAAGGAATCGATGGTTTAGTGTATATCTCTGATTTATCTTGGACTAAGAAAATTAAGCACCCATCTGAATTTGTAAACGTAGGTGACAAAATGGAAGTGGTTGTTTTAGAGTTAGATGTTGAAGGACGTAAATTATCTTTAGGTCACAAACAAACTACTGAAAACCCATGGGATAAACATGAAGATGCTTACGCTGTAGGTACTATTCATAATGGAACTATCGGAGAAATTGTTGACAAAGGTGCAACTGTAGATTTTGGTGATGATGTAGTGGCTTTCATTCCAACACGTCATTTAGAGAAAGAAGATGGTAAAAAATTGAAAAAAGGAGATACTGCTGACTTTAAAGTAATTGAATTCAATAAAGAATTCAAAAGAGTTGTAGCTTCTCATACAGCTATCTTCCGTGAAGAAGAAGAAAAAGCGGCTAAAGCTGTTGAAACTAATGTTTCTTCGTCAAATAATGTTGAAAAATCAACTTTAGGTGATATTGATGCATTAGCAGAATTAAAAGCTAAAATGGAAAAAGGAGAAAAATAATCCTGAATTTCTAATAGAAAATGAAGCTCAAACGAAAGTTTGGGCTTTTTTTTTTGTTTATTTTATTATTATATCGTAATATTGCAATATAGTAATTGATAATAATTGTAGAAACGTCAATTCGAGTGATTTTACAAAGTAAAAAATGCTAATTTTTACTTTATAAATTTGTATCGAGAATCGTTTTTAAATTATTCCAAGCAAGTAAATTTAAATATTCATGGGAGTTTCTAAATCAGAATTTTTTACCGAGCACCAAAATCAATTGGCAACACTTTTTAAAGCCATGTCGCATCCTGCAAGAATCGCAATAATTCAATATTTGTTAAGTGTTGATTCATGTATATGTGGAGATATTGTTAGTGAATTGCCTTTGGCTCAGCCGACAGTTTCTCAACATCTTAAAGAATTGAAGAATGTAAATATTATAAAAGGAACCATTGAAGGAACTGCTATATGTTATTGTTTAAATCCTGATACTATAAAAATTATTGAAGAATATTTTAAAGGACTCACAAATCAGTTGCAAAATAAATGTTGTTAAATCGAATTAAAACAATACTATTATGAAATTATCAGAAATAAAAAACGCTTTAAAAAACTTGTCAGAAATTGCTTTTCAATTACCCAATGGAGAATTAGTACCTTCTCATTTTCATGTTACAGAGGTGGGGAAAATTTCGAAGCATTTTATCGATTGTGGTGGAACGGTTCGAAAAGAAGATGTAGTTAACTTTCAATTATGGGAAGCGAATGATTACGATCATCGTTTGCATCCTGAAAAGCTAATTCATATCATAGAATTGTCGGAAAATAGTATTGGTATTGAAGATTTAGAAATA
The DNA here is from genome assembly GCF_902506265.1 of Flavobacterium sp. 9AF. GTDB lineage: Bacteria > Bacteroidota > Bacteroidia > Flavobacteriales > Flavobacteriaceae > Flavobacterium. The sequence continues at coordinate 155,824 of NZ_LR733556.1, forward strand.
GAAGTGGAATATCAAATGCCAGATACTATTGGTAAATTTAATTTGGATTTTGACGGAAAAAATTTCTTGTTAACCTCAAAATTGACAACTTGTTTGGCAAGTGATTCCTGTGGTATTCCAAAAGAAAAAACGAAAGTAAAAATAGGAGAATGGAAAGCAAAAGAAAATGCTTGTACTCCAGGTTCAGGTTGTTGTTAATTTTAATAAGCTAATCCAGCCATTCAAACTATCTTTTTGGTCTCAAGCTATTTTTAGCATTTTTATATTAGCTTCTATTGTCGCTATATAAAAATGAATGCATAACGCTTTCGTCTGCAAAAGGATAGTTTATACTGTCTGGGCTAAATTTAATATATAATGTATAATATACTAAAAGAAACTATAGAGCAGTTAAATAATCAAATTATTACTGAGGAAAGAAAAATAGTCTTACAGCCACTTATAGATAGTATTCAAGAAAAAATCAATTTAAAGGAAACTGTTAATCTTAATTTTATTTGTACACATAATTCGAGACGTAGTCATTTTTCTCAAATTTGGGCGCAAACTTTAGCTTATTATTTCAAAGTGCCCAATGTTAATAGTTATTCAGGAGGTACAGAAGCCACTTCTGTATTTCCCAAAGTTATAGAGATTCTAAGTATTCAAGGATTTTCTGTTTCGAAATTAAACGAAGGGGATAATCCAGTTTACGCAATAAAATATAGTTCAAACGGTTTGCCTATTATTGGTTTTTCAAAAAAATATGATAATATATTTAATCCTGATACTTGTTTCTTTGCAATTATGACTTGTTCATCTGCCGATGAAGGTTGTCCATTGGTGAAAGGTGCGGAAAAAAGATTTTCAATTCAATACGATGATCCAAAGGAATTTGATAATACAAATATTATGGATAATAAATACAAGTTAAAAAGTATTGAAATAGCTACAGAAATGTATTATGTTTTTTCAAATCTAAAAGTATAAAACAACCTTTTTAGATTCATCTTACTTGTTTAATGATCTTTAATTATAAAATGTAGAATTTAATTTCATAATTAAAGGTCTTTCTATTGTTTTTTTTCCTCAACATTAACTATACAAAATTCTTTTATATTTTTTTCGACTTATTAAAAAGTGTATAGAAACCATTAAAAAACACTTTAAACTGTTCTAAAAATCCGATAAAAATCACTTTTTTAAACTTTTAGATTCTTTCTGATAGCTTTTTTGTTTTGTATATTTTTTGTAATCCCTAAATTATATATAAGTTGTTTTTTTAACATTATTTTTGGAATATCGTAAAAAAACAAACCTATTTTTTAGGTTTTGTTATTTTGAGTTACAAAATTGTTTTGAAATGAAAACCTAACAAACAAACTCTATATATTATGAAAAAAAATAATTGTAATTATTTTAAAGAACAAAAACTAAGGGGATTTAATGTAGTAAAGAGAATACAAAAAATAACTTTATTGTTTTCTCTCTTTTTTGTACATTTTACTTTTTCTCAAATAGGACCAGTAATCTGGGAAGATAATTTTAATACTTTCAATACGCAACAATGGTCTAAAGACATAGGAGATGGTTGTAATATTGGTTTATGTGGCTGGGGAAATCAAGAATTACAATCCTACGAATCTAATAATGTTTATATTGCTGATATTCCTGGAGAAGCTGGAAATAAAGCTTTAGTTTTAGAAGCTAAAAATCAAGTTTCTGGATCAAGAGTGTTTACATCAGGAAAAGTTAACAGCGATAATAAAGTAGCTATTCATTATGGAATGGTTGAAGTGCGTGTTCGTGTTCCTAACTTAAATCAAGGTTTATGGCCTGCCGTTTGGATGTTGGGCACTGCTAATTTACCATGGCCTGCAAAAGGAGAAATCGATATGATGGAAATGGGTTTTAGTCAAGCAGCTAGAAATCAGCAAGGGGCTACAAATTCAACCGTTAATAATTATATAGGAGCAAATACATTTTTTCCTGTTCCTGGAGGAGGCGTTGGGAATATTGCATCTGATGTTGATTATAATAAACCTTATGTGGCTGCAACTCCTTTAAATGATCGTTTTGTAAAATACAGAATTTATTGGGAACCCACGCAAATTCGTTTTACTGTGGTAGATGGTAATAATGAATTCGATTTGTATGAAAATCCTTTTCCTATAGATGCTAATAATTCTGTAACTGCACCATTTACTCGTCCATTTTACATGTTGTTGAATTTGGCTGTAGGAGGTTCATTACCTGGGGTTACTGCAAATAATGGAGTGACTGCTCCTTTACCTGGAAAAATGTATGTAGATTATGTGCGCGTTTATAAATGGAATGGTTATGGAAGTGTAGAATTGTCTAATGGCACTATTCCTGCAGAAAGCGGAACATTTGGTGTTTTTACAGATACGACTCCTTCAACTAAAAAATTAGCATTTGGCACAGATTCAGAGTTTTATATCTTCGGTGAAACATTGGTTAGAAATAATTCAATAGCGCCTTATGAAGGAACAAATGTTTTGTCATTTACAAATGATAGCTCTAAAGGTTGGTTTGGAGCTGGTATTACAACACTTTTTGGTAAAAATATGTCAAATTATACACAAAATGGTTCGTTGAAATTTAAAATAAAAATTCCTGCTAATGTTTCGTTTTTCATTGGTGTAAATGATAATTTTACCAATGCTGCTGAAGTAAAATTTCCTGCGGGTCAAACTAAATATGGCTTAGTTCGTAATGGAGAATGGGGTCAAGTAACCATTCCTGTAAGTGATTTAGGTGGTTTGGTTGCTTTTCAAGATATGTCTTATATGTTTAGAATAGGAAATGATGGTGCAATTCCTGCATCTAATTTTCAATTTGCAATTGACGATATTATTTGGGTAGATGGAAACACAAATGTTTGTCAGCCTATAGCAATAGTTCCTTATTTAAATGTAAATTCTCAAGGATGGAATTCTGTTGCAACAGCGTCATTAACTGCAGGTGGTTCTGTGGCTTTTGGGCCTCAGCCTACATCAGGTGGTAGCTGGTCTTGGTCGGGGCCAAATAATTTTTCAGCTACTTCTAGGGAGATAACTTTATCAAATATTCAAACAAATCAAGCTGGAAATTATCTGGCTACTTATACTAATGCTTGTGGTGCAACTTCAACTCAAATCTTTAGTTTGACAGTAAATCCAATTGCTACTTTCGTGCCAGACCCTAATAAGACATACTATATTGCCAATCCTTTTCACAACAAAAGAATAGGTGCTAATGGATCAGAAGACCCTTTTAGTACTGCAATTACTACTACTGGAGCTACGGTAGAATGGAAGTTTACAGCAGCACCAAATAATAGCTATTATATAGATTGTGTTGGAGGTCAAGGTAATCCTAGATTGCGATCAGATAATACTGATTTTACAGACATGCAACCTAGTAGTTATGCGGGTACTTGGGAACGTTGGCAAATTACACCAGCAGGAAATGGTAAATTTTATTTGACAACCTTGGAAAGTAATTTAAGAAGGCTGCAATTAAATAGTGCTGGTATTCTAAAACAAGTTGGTACCGATTCACAAGATACTTGGGAGCAATTTACTTTTACTGAAGTAACACAAACTCCACCACCAGTTAATTCGTGTACACGTGTAGCTTCAAATGGCGATTTTAATGTAGTAATTACAAACGATGCTAGTGGTTCTTATTTGACTTTTGTACCAAATAAAACAGGAGTAGGAAACACTACATTAATATTGTATTATAATACCGTTTTAAATGCAACTTATCCAGGTTATTTGGCTCAAGCGAATGTTCCATATAAAATTAATGCTACAGCTGGACAAACGGTTTATTTTTATTATACTTATAACTTGTCGACAGGTGGAGAAAATAATACGGCTAACAGTAAGATGAATTTTATAATGGGAAGTTGTAATGGTGTTACAAGTCGCGGGATTGAAAATACATTTGATAATAAAATAAATACTGATAATTTATTTGCAATATATCCAAATCCGGTAGATGAAAATGTAGTATTTAAAATCGAATCTCAAGATATGTTTGATACTTTACAGATTGTAAATAGTAAAGGACAAGTTTTGTTTGAAAAGAAATTTGAAGGTAGTAACGAAATACAATTTAATGCTTCACAATTAACTTCTGGAATTTATTGGGTACAAATATCGGGTAAATATGGAGTAAAAGTGAATAAGATGGTAAAAAAGTAAGTAAATAATAAGTTAGTTTTAGAATTTTAGTATTAAAAACAGTGTCAGAATGGAAATTTTATTTTCTGACGCTGTTTTTTTTATTCTTTATCAATTGAGCCTAAAACACGTTGCATAAATTCGTTAAGAGCTGCTTTTTTATCTTTGCCTTGTTGGATAGATTTGTGAACCTCAAGAGCGCCATACATATTGGATATTAATTCGCCAATCACATCTAGCTCTTCATCTTTTAAAGAAGAAACCTCAGTTAGATTTTCAAGAACTTCAATGGTTTCTACTAAATAATCGGCATCATTTTCTTCGATAAACTGAGTAAGTTGTTTAATAACGGGTAATTTCATATGTTTTAATTTTGAGTGGATTCGTTTAAAAAAAATATTTTTTCAAAAGTTTACCAGCTCGTTAAATTACTTCGTTAACTAATTCTGTTAAAACCTCTGCTTTATTGGTTTGTGTTTGGTTCACCAAAGCGCCATTTTTAAAAGTAGCAAAAGTAGGTAAGTTGTCTACTTTAGCTAGCTTTCTTGATTCTGGAAATTTTTCAGCATCAACAACTAAAAAAGGTATGGCTTCATTTTCAGAGGCTAGTTTTTTAAATTTAGGCTTCATGATTCTACAATTTCCGCACCATGATGCAGAATATTGAACGACTACTGTGTCATTTGAATTAATGATTTCTGCTAAATTATCTTGTTCTATTTCTGTAAACATTTTAATTCAATTTTAATAATCTCATCAAATTCAATAGCAATGTTTTAAATTGCTATTGAAAATGATAAGATAAATTTTGATTTTAGTTTTGACTTAAATAAGCGGCTGTACTTAAACGATCTGCATTCATTGCTTCTTTCCCTTCTTCCCAGTTTGCAGGACATACTTCACCTTTAGTTTGAACGTGAGTGTACGCATCAATTAAACGTAAATATTCATTTACGTTTCTTCCTAATGGCATATCATTTACACTTTCATGGAAAATTTTACCTGTTTCATCTATTAAATAAGTAGCTCTAAAAGTAACATTTGAACCTTCTAAAATTTCTTCGTCTAAATTTTCATCATAAACCCATTCTGCATCTAAAATATCTAATGCAGCAGATAAATTTCTAGTTGTATCTGCTAAAAGAGTATAGGTAACACCTTCAATTCCACCATTATTTTTTGGAGTGTTTAACCAAGCAAAATGAACTTCATTAGTATCGCAAGAAGCACCAATTACAATAGTGTTTCTTTTTTCAAACTCTCCTAAAGCTGCTTGAAAAGCGTGTAATTCTGTTGGACATACAAAAGTAAAATCTTTTGGATACCAAAATAATAAGACTTTTTTGTTGTTTTTTGTAGCTTCTTCTAATACATTGATTCTTAAATTATCACCCATTTCTGAGATAGCATCAACTGTAATGTTTGGGAATTTTTTTCCTACTAATGACATAATTAAATAAAATTTAAAAGTTATTTTAATAATGCAAAATTACAAAATTGAATACTCTTTTTTAATTTTTACAATGGTTTGTTTTTATTCAGTTATAAGTAATAATTATACATAATTTTCTTATAAAAAATTAACTTTTTTTTTGGGATTTTGATATTTTTAATTGTTTTTATTAGTTATTTAATAAAAAAAACACCATCTATACAGATGGTGTTAGAATGAGGTTGTTTAAAAAAATAATTTAAACATCAAATCGATCTGCATTCATTACTTTAACCCATGCTTTAATAAAATCTTTTACAAATTTTTCTTTAGCATCGTCTTGCGCATATACTTCAGCATAGGCTCTTAGAATAGAATTAGACCCAAATACTAAATCAACTCTTGTTGCGGTCCAATGTGTAACTCCTGTTTTTCTATTTACTATGGCATAAGAATTTTTTCCAGTAGGTTTCCAACTATAGTTCATGTCGGTTAAATTCACGAAGAAATCATTGGTTAGTACGCCAATATTATTTGTAAAAGCGCCCTCTTTTGTATTACCATAATTGGTTCCTAAAACACGCATTCCACCTATTAAAACTGTCATTTCAGGAGCAGTTAATCCCATTAATTGAGCTCTGTCAAGCATTAACTCTTCAGGTTTTACAGCATAATCCTTTTTTAACCAATTTCTAAAAGCATCGTGTGTTGGTTCAAGGTCTGCAAAAGATTCTGTATCCGTCATTTCTGCAGTTGCATCGCCTCTACCTGGTAAAAAAGGGACAATTACATCAAATCCGGCTTCTTTAGCGGCTTTTTCTACAGCAGCACTACCGCCTAAAACTATAAGGTCAGCCATGCTAATTTTTTTAGAAGATTGTGCTTGAATTTCTGTTAGTTTTTGCAATACTCTTTGTAATCTTTCAGGTTCGTTACCTATCCAATCTTTTTGTGGAGCTAATCGAATACGAGCACCGTTAGCGCCTCCTCTAAAATCAGAACCTCTAAAAGTTCTGGCACTGTCCCAAGCAGTAGTGATTAAATCGGATTTCGACAAACCGCTATTTAATAATTGTTCTTTTAATTCTTTAACTTCTAAATCACTTAAAGTATAATCTACTTTGGGAACTGGATCTTGCCAAATCAAATCTTCTTTTGGAACATCTGGACCTAGATAACGATCTTTTGGTCCTAAATCTCTATGAGTTAATTTGAACCAAGCTCTTGCAAAAACTTCTGAGAAATAATCAGGATTTTTGTAGAATTTTTCAGAAATTGCTCTATAGATAGGGTCCATTTTCATAGCCATATCGGCATCGGTCATGATAGGATTATTTCTTTTTGTTGGGTCAAATGCATCTATTGGTTTGTCTTCTTCTTTAATATTGATAGGTTCCCATTGCCAAGCTCCAGCAGGGCTTTTCTTTAGTTCCCAATCATATGTAAAGAGCAAATAGAAATAACCATTGTCCCATTGTGTTGGATGTGTGGTCCAAGCTCCTTCAATACCACTTGTTACAGCATCTGTACCTACACCCGTTCTTGTAGGATTTCCCCAACCAAAACCTTGGTTTTCTATATTTCCGGCTTCTGGTTCTTTGTCTAAAAGAGACGCATCGCCATTACCATGAGCTTTTCCTACAGTATGCCCACCAGCTGTTAATGCAACGGTTTCTTCATCATTCATTGCCATACGTTTAAAAGTAGTACGTACGTCAATTGCTGTTCTTAATGGATCGGGTTTTCCATCAACGCCTTCAGGATTTACATATATTAATCCCATTTGAACGGCTGCTAAAGGGTTATCTAATGATTCTCTATTTTCATCACTATCATAACGTTCTTTTGTTGCTGCTAACCATTCTTTTTCAGCTCCCCAATAAATATCTTTTTCAGGATGCCAGATGTCTTTTCTTCCTCCTGCAAAACCAAAAGTTTTAAGTCCCATCGACTCGTAAGCCATATTACCGGCTAAAATCATCAGATCTGCCCAAGAAATTTTGCTTCCATATTTTTTCTTAATCGGCCATAACAAACGTCTACCTTTATCTAAACTTACATTATCGGGCCAACTGTTTAAAGGGGCAAATCGTTGATTTCCAGTATTGCTTCCTCCACGACCATCGGAAACTCTATAGGTTCCTGCAGAATGCCACGCTAATCGTATCATTAAACCACCATAATGACCCCAATCTGCTGGCCACCAATCTTGACTTTCCGTCATTAATTTTTTTAAATCTGATTTTACAGCTTCTAAATCTAATTTTTTAAATTCTTTAGCATAATCAAAATCTTCTCCAAGAGGATTCGTTTTAGTGTCATGTTGATGAAGCATATCTAAATTTAAAGATTCTGGCCACCAAAAATTATTGTTTGTTCCTTTTTTTGTTAAGTCTTCCTTTTGATGAAAAGGGCATTTGCTTAAATCATTTGTTTGTTCCATAGTTTTAGTTATTTATTTTTTTTAAATTAAATAATTGATTATCAATTTGGTATTATTCAAATTTACAAATAAAAAAAACCATTACTTCAAAATAGTAATGGTTAATGTTTATTTAAAAATAGATTTTAACTATGGATGTTTTATTTTTTAATAGACGAAACTAATTGTTTTATTTTGATATTAAAGGCAGCAAATAATAAAGTCATTATTGGACTTAAAATATTAAAAAAAGCATAAGGGAGATAATCAAAGGTATCTACACCTAAAGTGCCAGATTGATAAGCACCGCAAGTATTCCATGGTATTAGGACAGAAGTAACAGTGCCTGAATCTTCTAAAGTTCTGCTTAAATTTTCTGGAGCGAGACCTTTATCTGCATAAGCTTTGGCAAACATTTTTCCAGGAACAACAATAGCTAAATATTGATCGGATGCTGTAATGTTTAAAGCTAAGCAACTTCCTACGGTTGATGCAAAAAGACCAAAAGTTGACTTTGCAAGATTTAATAATGCTTGACTTATTCTAGATAAAGCTCCAATTGCATCCATAACGCCACCAAAAACCATAGCACAAAGAATTAACCAAATGGTTCCTAGCATTTTTTGCATACCTCCAGATTTAAAGAGGTCAGCTAATTCTGTATTGTCAGTTTGAATTTCATTATCCGTTGTTATTGCATTTAAAATAGCAATGTATGAAGTCGTTAAGTAGTTTGTTGGTTTTGCAATGAATTTATATTTGCCAATTTCTTTCTCGTTTTTAAATATTGTAATTTCTTTTTCAATTGTTTTAGCGTTTTTTAAATCAGAAGTTAGATCAAATTTTAAATTTTCAGATAGTTTTATGTTGTCACTTTTAGGTATTAAAGCATAAGTGCCAGTAGATTGATAACTATTTTTTGAAACGGAATTAAAATTACTATCCCATTCTATGTATTCTTTAACTTCAGAAGGTATTTCAGATATATTGTATCTTAATCCTTTGTTCCAAATTATAGAACTTTGAAATATTATCGCAAAAACACCTGCTAATAATGTACCTATTAGTAATGCAATTAAAGGTTCTGTTTTCTTTACAATTAGACCGATTACAATTATTGGAACCAAAAATAGCCATGGTGTAATATTAAAAGATTTTTGAATATCTCCTAAAAGTACAGCTGAATCGGCTATACCATTTGTTTCTACTGTTAATCCTAGTATTATAAATAAAATTAATGAAACAATATAGGTTGGAACTGTTGTAAGGGACATGTATTTAATATGTGTGAATAAATCAGTTCCTGCCATGGCTGGAGCTAAATTAGTAGTATCTGACATGGGAGACAATTTATCTCCAAAATAGGCACCTGAAATTACAGCTCCTGCAACCATTCCTAATGGAAATCCTAAAGTGCCTCCGATGCCAATTAACGCAATACCAACTGTTGCTGAAGTGGTCCAAGAACTTCCTGTTGCGATTGAAATTACAGAACAAATAATTAATGTAGCAGGTAAGAAAATAGCTGGACTTAAAATTTGTAAACCATAATATATCATTGAAGGAATAATACCGCTTATTAACCAAGTTCCTGCTAATGCCCCTACCATAAGTAGAATTAGAATGGCTCCCGCTGTAGATTTGATATTCTCGGCTACTTCATCTAACATTTTTTGAAATGAAACCTTATTGAAAAAACCTACTATTGCTGCAACTGAAGCGCCTAAAAGCAAAATAAACTGATTCGTTCCGCCAAGAGCACTATCTCCAAAAATATATACATTGTATCCTAACATAGCTACTAATGCTATTACTGGAATTAATGCTTCAATAATATTTAATTCTTTGTTTTTTATAATTTTCGTATCCATTTATTGTTATTTATGTCGCAATATAGCCAAAGTAGCACTATTCTCAAAGTTTAAATAAAAAAATGAATACAATATTTTAATTGTTAAGTTTTTAAAAATTATCTTTTTTTAAAGGTGTCTTTGATAATTTCATTTGGAAAAACCACTAAACTTTCGTTGCCATTTTTACCGACAGTTGCTACACCAAAATAGTAATTATCAATGACAATGCCTTCTAGTTCAAAATTATCTGTCTTTCCAACAAATCGGCTAAATTCCCATTGAGAAGAGGTAGTTAGCCTCCAGTATATTTTATATCCAAGAATATTGTCGTCTTCTATTTTATCCCATTTTAATTTCACATTAGCTTGAACAATTCCTCCAATTTGAACATTTCTTGGAGCAGGTGGTGCCCAAGCTAAAGCGGCTAAGTTTATAGCGTTTACTGTAGTTAATTTTTTAGCGTATTCGAAATTAACACCTTCTAAAACATCACCATATTTAATACCGTTTTCAGTTCTAATATTTTGATGTTGTCTATTGTAATTTTCATGTGCTTCCATAATTCTAACGCCAGCAAATCCTAAATCGTTAAAGGGACGATGATGACCCCCTCTTCCAAATCGATCTAAACGATAGATCATCATAGGATTCATTTCTGGCATGTAGGTTTTGGTCGTTTTTTCGATATAGCGTGCTAATTGTCTTGAATTTCCATCCACCTCTCCGCCGTAAAAACGTCTCAGGTTGCGTTCTTTTTCTGTTTCATTTGCAGGTGTAGGTTCAGAGAAGATGCGAAAAGTTCGATTATCAATTACGCCATCTACTCCTTCTATATTTCCAATCATATCGTTATTGAATACTCCTATAATTTCCCATTCTTTTTTTTGAGCGTAATTTGCAAATCCTTTGCCACCAAATAATCCTTGTTCTTCACCCGATAGTCCTACATAAATGATGCTGTTTTCAAATTGATATTTAGAAAGAACTCTTGCTGCTTCAATCGTTCCAGCCATGCCAGAAGCATTATCATTGGCTCCAGGAGCATCGTTCGTGTAATCCATGGTGTCTGAATTCCGACTATCAATATCGCCACTCATAATAATATATCGATTCGGATATTTGGTTCCTTTTTGTATAGCTACAACATTGACAATCCAAGTGTCTTTGGGAACACGTTCGCCATCATTGGTTGTAACAAAATCTTTTTGGTAAAATACCTCTAAACAATTTTTGCAGTTTTTAGAAATGGTTTCAAATTCTGATTTGATCCATCTGCGAGCCGCACCAATTCCTCTTTTGTTAGAAATAGTATCGCTAAAGGTGTTTCGAGTGCCAAATTCAGTTAAATTGGTAATATCATTTTTAATACGTTCTGCAGAGACATTATTAATAATGTCATATATTCGGGTGTCTTGTCCGTAGAAGGATACAGAAAATTGAAGACAAAAAAAGAATAGTATTTTTTTCATTGTAGTTACTTTCTTTCAAAGATAAAAAAAATCCAACTACCGTATTTGTAATTGGATTTTATAACATATTATGTGAATTTTATTACAAAACGTTTAATTCTTTCATGCAATCTTTCATCATTTGATAGGTTCTTTCAATATCATTGTCTAGACCAATCGAAAAGCGAATTAAACCATCTGTTAATCCCATTTCTTTTTGTTCTTCTAATGGTATTTCGGATGAGGTTGATGTTCCTGGAGCACTGAATAAAGTTTTGTAAAATCCTAAACTTACAGCTAAATATCCTAAATTTCTTTCCTGCATTAATTCCATTAATTCATTTGCTTTTTCTAGAGAGCCTACATCGATAGTCATCATTCCTCCGAAACCATATTCTGGATTAATCATATTTTTGTACGTTTCGTGACTTGGATGGCTTTTTAATCCTGGATAAACCGTTTTTAGTCCGTCTTGTTCAAATTTTTCAGCCAAATAAGCCGCATTATAGCTGTGTTGTTTGATACGTAAATGTAAGGTTCTAAGGTTTTTCATAACACTAGCACTTCTCATGCTGTCCATAGTTGGACCTAAAAGCATACTAGCTCCAGTGTTAACATTTTTTAAGTCATTTATAAAATCTTGTGAAGCACAAACAACACCTCCAACTGTATCGCTACTGCCATTAATGTATTTTGTTAGTGAATGAATTACAATATCTGCACCTAATTGAATTGGAGAAACAGAAAGTGGTGAAAAAGTATTGTCAACCACTAATTTTAAATTGTATTTTTTCGCAATTTTAGATAAACTTGACAAATCTGCAACTTCCAATAGTGGATTACTCACGGTTTCACAATAGATTACTTTTGTGTTTGGTGTAATCGCAGCTTCCACGCTTTCTAATTTTGTAATGTCTACAAAAGAGGTTTGAACTCCCATTCTTGGGGCAAAATTCTTTAAAAAGGCATAGGTACCACCATAAATAGTTCGGCTTGAAACGATGTGATCACCATTTCCACATAATTGTAAAAGAGTAGGAGTAATTGCACCCATTCCAGAAGCTGCTACATTTGCAGATTCCGTTCCTTCCATAGCAGCTAAAGCTTTGTCTAAATATAAATTACTTGGAGAAGAGTGTCTAGAGTATAAATAACACCCTTCCGCATTCCCTTCAAAGGTGTCAAACATGGTTTTTGCAGAAAGGAAAGTATAGGTTGAACTATCAGAGATGGATGGATTAACACCTCCAAATTCTCCAAAATATTGTAGGTCTTGAATTTTGTCAGCAGGATTGAATGCGCTCATAAAGAATGTTTTTTAATTTGATTCAAAATTGAATAAATCAAATTAAATTTTCAATATAAATCAAATTATTTAGAATGAATAACTATTTAAATCTTAAAAAATAGTTTTTTATGCTATTATTTTGTATTTTTGATTAAAATTGTAAAAAATGAAACTAGATAGTATAGATAAAAAGTTACTCGAATTATTACAAACCGATACTAAAAAAACGACTAAAGAATTATCTTTAAAGTTAAATTTATCTGTTACAGCTGTTTATGAGCGAATTAAGAAACTTGAAAGAGAGCATGTAATTCAAAAATATGTTGCGCTTTTAGATAAATCAAAGATAGAGAAAAACTTTGTGGTTTTTTGTCACGTGAAATTAATTCAACATAATATCGATTTAATTTCGCAATTTGAAAAAGAGGTGGTGAAGCTCGATGAAGTTTTGGAATGTTTTCATGTGAGTGGTGATTATGATTATATTTTAAAAATTTATGTTAAAGATATGGAAGCATATCGAGAGTTTATGGTTACCAAATTGACTACTATACAACACATTGGTAGTACACATAGTACATTTATGATAGGTGAAGTGAAAAATACTACTGTTTTTAGATTGCAGAATAATTAATTTTTTGTAAATTGGCTTCATAACAAATAAAATATTTAAAATATGAAAGCTAAATTTTTAAACATTCAAGGTGCTGAAGTACTTACTAAAGAAAATCAAAAAAACATTTTTGGAGGTGTAAGTGGCGACTATGATTTATCGAAATGTGGTTGCTCTTGTAGTGGTTCAGTAACTGGTCCGTTTTACTGTCATAAACTTATTGCTTGTCCACAAGTGTATACATGTCAGGATGAAATTTAATTCATTTTGAATTTAAAAATAATAGAAGTCTGTCGATTAAGACAGACTTTTTTATTTTTAAATATCTGTAAATAATGCCGAAAAAGGATTAATATTTTATAATTTTGTACTTTTAAAATAAATCAAAGAAATAATATATTATGAGTCAATTTGATGTTACCATTATAGGTTCTGGTCCAGGTGGATATGTATCTGCAATACGATGTGCTCAGCTAGGATTCAAAACAGCTATTATAGAAAAATATGCTACTTTAGGAGGTACTTGTTTAAATGTAGGATGTATCCCTTCAAAAGCATTATTAGCTTCTTCACATCATTATGAGGAATTACAACATTTTGCTGATCATGGAATTGAGGTTTCAGGTGATGTTAGGATTAACCTTGAAAAAATGATTGAGCGCAAACAAGCAGTTGTGGATCAAACGTGTAGTGGTGTAAAATTTTTAATGGATAAAAATAAAATTACTGTTTTTGAAGGTGTTGGGTCTTTTGAAGATGCAACTCATGTGAAAATTACAAAAAAAGATGGTTCTTCAGAAGTGATTGAATCTAAAAATACAATTATCGCGACAGGTTCTAAGCCGTCTAATCTTCCTTTTATACAAATTGATAAAGAAAGAGTAATTACTTCTACTGAAGCTTTAAAGTTGCCAGAAGTTCCTAAGCATTTGGTAATTATTGGTGGTGGAGTAATTGGTATCGAGTTAGGTCAAGTATATTTGCGTTTGGGAGCTCAAGTTTCTGTGGTGGAATATATGGATCGCATTATTCCAGGAATGGACAGTGCTTTGTCTAAAGAATTGACAAAAGTATTGAAAAAGCAAGGCATGAAATTTTACACATCTCATAAAGTAAAAGAAGTTACAAGAAATGGAAGTAATGTGACTGTGAAAGCAGATGACGCTAAAGGTAATGAATTGGTTTTAGAAGGAGATTACTGTTTAGTAGCTGTTGGTCGTCGTCCTTATACTGATGGTTTACATGCTGATAAAGCAGGAGTGAAAATTTCTGAAAGAGGTTTGGTGGAAGTAAATGATCATTTACAAACTAATGTTTCTAATATTTATGCTATTGGTGATGTAATTCGTGGCGCTATGTTAGCACATAAAGCGGAAGAAGAGGGTGTTTTGGTAGCAGAATATTTAGCAGGGCAAAAACCACATATTGATTATAATTTAATTCCAGGTGTTGTGTATACTTGGCCTGAAGTAGCAGCTGTTGGTAAAACTGAAGAGCAGTTGAAAGAAGCAGGTGTGGCTTATAAAGCAGGAAACTTTCCATTTAAGGCATTGGGTAGAGCTAGAGCTGGTGGAGATACGGATGGATTTGTTAAAATATTAGCTGATGCCAAAACGGATGAGGTTTTAGGTATTCATATGATTGGTGCTCGTTGTGCGGATTTAATTGCAGAAGCTGTTACAGCCATGGAGTTTAGAGCTAGTGCAGAGGATATTTCTAGAATGTCTCATGCGCATCCAACATTTGCTGAAGCAGTAAAAGAGGCTGCTTTAGCAGCAACAGATAATAGAGCGCTTCATGTATAAAATTTAATTAAAGTGTTTTATGATATAAAAAGGCTAAATTCAAATGAGAATTTAGCCTTTTTATTTTTAAAGAGCAAGATTTGTTTTGTGCATTATAAATAAAAAAAGTCGCAAGATATTGCGACTTTTTTATAATTTTCAGAAAACAAAAGATTAACCTCTTCTTTTTTCTTTGATTTTTGCTTTTTTACCAGTAAGTTCTCTGAAGTAGAAAATACGAGCTCTACGAACTTTACCTTTTTGATTTACTTCAATTTTTTGTAGTGCTGGCATGTTCACTGGGAAGATACGCTCTACACCAACAGCACCAGACATTTTACGAATTGTAAAAGTTTCAGTTAAACCAGAACCTCTTCTTTGGATTACAACACCTTTGAAGAACTGAGTTCTTGTTTTTTCACCCTCTTTAATTTCATAATACACAGTAATTGTGTCTCCAGAATTAAAATCTGGGAAATCTTTTTTTGCAACGAATTCGTTATTTACGAAATCAACTAAATTAGCCATTTTGTATAAAATAAATATTTGATTCAGAGCAACATACACGTCTTTCGCTAGAGGTTGGTCCAAATGTGGGTGCAAAGATAATTAAAAAAACTAATTTTCAAATTCAGAACTATAATATTTTAATAGTATTTTTTCTTTTAAGGATTAATTCTGACATTTAAACTTTTGGTAATTATTCATTTAATAAATCAGGACGTCTGTTTTTGGTATGCTCATAAGCTTTTTGTTCTCTCCATTCTTCAATTTTTGGAAAATTTCCACTTAATAAGATGTCTGGAACTTTCCAACCTTTATATTCAGCAGGTCGAGTATAAACGGGTGGAGCTAATAAATTGTCTTGAAAGCTATCTGTTAAAGCCGAAGTCTCATTACTTAAGACACCTGGGATTAGTCGAATAATACTGTCGCATAATACTGCTGCACCTAATTCGCCACCTGATAAAACATAATCACCAATTGAAATTTCACGTGTTATGAATTGGTCACGAACCCTTTGATCTACTCCTTTATAATGTCCACAAAGGATGATGATGTTTTTTAAAAGCGACATGCCGTTTGCTATTCCTTGATTTAATGTTTCTCCATCAGGAGTCATGTATATTACTTCATCGTATTCGCGTTCCCTTTTTAATTTTGTTATACAATCATCAATAGGCTGAATACTCATTACCATTCCTGCGCCGCCACCAAACTGATAGTCATCCACACTTTTCTGTTTGTTTGTAGTATAATCTCTCAAATTGTGAAAATGAACTTCAACAAGTCCTTTTTCAATAGCTCTCTTAAGAATAGAGGCTTCAAAAGGGCTTTTAATCAATTCAGGTAATACTGTTATAATATCGATGCGCATTGTATTTTTTAATTTCTGTTGGATGTTAAAAACAAGGTGCAAAGGTAAGTAACTTAAAACGGATACAAAAAAGAATTAAACTCCAAATTGTCTTAAATGATGGTCTAAATGTTTCCATTGGAGATTGTTCCAATCTTTTTCGGTAAGTTTACCCCAAAAAGGATGCGTTTCTAATTGTACTACCTGAAAACCTTCGCTTAATTTTTCAACACTTTTTATCAATTCGTTTTTCGTGGTCTTAAAATCATAGCTTTCCTTACGAATAAATTCTTTAGCTGTAGGGGAATTTTTTTTGAATTCCGGGGCATCTAACCATGATTTTTTCATTAGCCTTCCTATAATTCTGAGTGGAATTGGAACATTGATTTTTTCTGTACCAAGAGCTACATGAATAGGAGCAATACAATGAGATAGCATTTGGTCAACACTCATTTTACCCCAAAGCGCTTTAGATTCTGGAGTTAAATTATGAATTCGAGCAATTATTTCTTGATTGTCTTTTGAATCGAAAATATTTTTCATAATTATATTTTTTTAATGCATTGTAAGCTATACATCATTGGTATTTTATTCTCTAAATGTTGTATTCTAAATTTACCCGGTTCAAATTCTGTAGTTCGATTAAAACAATTGTAATTGGAGTAATCGTATTCTTCAAAATGAACTATTTGTAAACCGTTTTGCAATAATGCTTGAAGAACTTCTGCTATAGAATGATTCCAACCAATATATTCAGTAGTTATTTCGGCTTCTTTATTTGCATAAGTTCCAGTATCGGTTTCTATAATTGGTTTTTCATTATGATAATGATATTTAATTTCTTTAAAATCATCATCAAACATCCATAATACAGGGTGGAATTCTACAAAAACAAATTTGCCATTGGGTTTTAAACTCTGTGAAATTACTTTTGCCCATTTGTTTAAATCGGGAAGCCAACCAATTGTACCATAACTCGTATATACTATATCAAATTTTTGATTAATATGTTGTAAAGTATCATATACATCAGAACAGATAAAAGTAGTGTCTAATTGTAATTTTAGATTGAATTCTTTTGCTTTTTCAATGGCTTTATCAGATAAGTCTATTCCAGTTACTTTAGCTCCCAAACGAGCTAATGAAAGTGAATCTTGACCAAAATGGCATTGCAAGTGTAATATGGTTTTGTCTTTTATGTTTCCTAATAATTCTAAATCGATTTTTGGAACCGAATTCTTTCCGTTCATAAAAGATTCCATATCATAAAATTTAGAATCAATATGAATGGGGACTTTATTGTTCCAAGAAGTCTTATTCTTAAAAATATAATCGTCAGTGTTCATAAAGCTTATTTCTTGTACACAAGATATAAAAAAGGAAAGCAAATACAATTCAATTTTAGGTGTTTTTTTGTATTACCTACTCTGTAATTATTATGCTTATTGTATATACGGTTAAACTAAAAATTCCATTTGAATGTCAGCCCTATCATACTCATTTTCTTTCATAGGTACTTCTGTAAAACCATATTTGATATATAAATTTAGTGCCTTTTTTAATTTTCTATTAGAGAGTAGCATTATCTTATTGGCTTTTTTTTTCTGTGCAAAAGTAATACAAGCATCCATTAGTAAATTACTTAATTTAAGACCTTGAAACTTTTTATCTACAGCTAGTTTTGCAAGTTCAAATGTTGTTTCGTTTACTTTTTGCATGGCAACTGTTCCAGCTATTTCATTGTTAACAAGGCAAAAGAAAATCATTCCGCCAGGGTCTAATATATAACTTTCAATGTTGTTAAAAACATCATTATCGTGTGGTTCTATTACGAAATACTCTTCAAGCCAAGCTTTGTTTAAATCGATAAAATGATTTTTATACTCAGTTTGATAAGAAATAATAAGCGGTTTCATTTGTAATTAATTAGAATAGCAAAATTAGATAAAGAAGAAGATATTTTATAGTTTATTTATAAATCTTTTAGATATAATATTAGTAAATTTGTAGCTTAAAATTTAAATAAACAAGAGATGCAAGACGGAATTTATGCAAAATTTACTACTCCTAAAGGTAGTATATTAGTAAAATTAACACACGATAAAACACCAGGGACAGTAGGAAATTTTGTTGGATTAGCTGAAGGACAGTTGGAAAACAAAGCAAAAGCAATGGGTACACCTTATTATAATGGATTAAAATTTCATCGTGTTATTCCTGATTTTATGATACAAGGTGGATGTCCGTTAGGAACGGGAACGGGTGATGGAGGTTATAAATTTGATGATGAATTTCATCCAGAATTAAAACATGACAAACCAGGAGTTTTGTCTATGGCAAATGCGGGTCCTGGAACCAATGGTTCTCAATTTTTTATAACACATGTGCCAACCCCATGGTTAGATGGTAAACATTCTGTTTTTGGTCATGTGGTAGAAGGACAAGATGTTGTTGATGCTGTTGCTCAAGGTGATGTACTAGAATCAGTTGAAATTATAAGAGTAGGTGAGGAAGCTAAAAATTGGAATGCAATTGAGGCTTTTAGAACTTTTGAAGGTTCTCGTGAGAAAAGATTAGCGGAACAAAAAAGATTAGCGGAAGAAGCTTTAGAAAAATTAGCAGCAGGTTTTCAAAAAACGGAAAGTGGTTTACGTTACCAAATTATTCAAAAAGGAAATGGTAAACAAGCAGAAAAAGGAAAAAAAGTTTCTGTACATTATCAAGGCGCTTTAGATAACGGCCAAGTTTTTGATTCTTCATATAAGAGAAAACAACCTATCGATTTTCAATTAGGTGTTGGTCAAGTTATTGAAGGTTGGGATGAAGGAATTGCTTTATTACAAGTAGGAGATAAAGCCCGTTTTGTAATTCCTTCTTATTTAGGATATGGTTCTAGAGGAGCAGGAGGAGTTATTCCACCAGACGCCACTTTAGTTTTTGATGTAGAATTAATGGATGTTAGATAATAAGGTAGTAGCGATAAGTAATTAGTTATCAAAATATTATTTCTCAATAAAAGCATAAATCCCGATTTTTTTTCGGGATTTTTAATTTTTGAAAAGTAAATATTGTAGGATGATTTTTTATATTTGATATTACAAAATCCAAAAAAAGATACACCATCGAAAATTCAGCAATAATTATACAACATTTTGAAAAGTTTATTTCTGTAAGTGAGCCTTTAAAAAGAGAGTTATTAAAAAGAATGGAATTTAAGCAGTTTCAAAAAGGTGAATTAATACACGATGCTTCTAAAGTCTGCACTAAAAGTTATTTTATACAAAATGGTCTTTTGAGAAGTTTTTTTCTAAAGGAAGGAAAGGAAATTACTGAATATTTTTGTTGTGAAGGAGAGTGGATAAATTCCCCTAGAAGTTTAAGAGAAAGAAAAGTGGATGTATACTTTATTGACGCTATTGAAAATACAGATACTTTTTGTTTGGATATAAAAGATTTAGGTTATTTATTTGATCATTTTCCAGAAATGGAAAGATATGCTCGACTTTCTATGGGAACCATTTTAGGTCATTTTCTTGAGCGAGTAACTATTTTAAGATTTACTACAGCTAAAGAAAAATATAATCATTTTTGTGAAGTATATAATGCTATTTATCATAGAATTCCATTAGGAATGGTTGCTTCTTATTTGGGAATCACACAAGAAACCCTCAGTCGTATTAGAAAATGATTTTTTTTGATATAAGTCAAAAGTTTTGAATTTTTAAAAGTTTTTCTTTGTTGAAATTAAAATCTTTTAAAATGAAAAAACTTTTAAAAATAGCAGTAATGCTTGTATTTCTTGTGTTCGGGATTTATGTTTTTTTAGAAAATTATAAACCAGCACTAGATAAAAATCATGGTAAAATAAGATGTACACTATATGTTGGTAAGTCGGAAAACCAACCTTTAATAGTGGGTTTTGGAGGTTCAGAAGGAGGTAATCCATGGGAAAGTAATTATTGGAAACCGACTAGAGAAGAGTTTTTAAAAAGAGGATATGCTTTTTTAGCTGTTGAATATTTTGGAGGTAAAACAACTGCTTCTAATTTAGATCGAATTTCTCTAAATGCAATTTATGATTCGATTATCAAAGCTTCAAGACATCCTAAAATTCAAGCAAACAAAATAGCGATTGTTGGTGGGTCAAAAGGGGGTGAATTAGTTTTGAATTTAGCTAGTTTATATCCCGAAATTGATGCTGTAGTGGCTATCGTGGCTAGTAATGTAAGTTTTGCAGGATTAACAATCATGAGTAATACATCTTCCTGGACTTATAACAATAAAGAAATTCCATTTATTTTACCTCCTTATTCAACTATTCCAGCATTGTTAAAAGGGGATCGTTTTACCGCTTTCCAATTGATGTTAAATGATGAAGATCAAGTAAAAAAGGCAGAAATTCCTGTTGAAAAAATGAATGCTAATGTTTTACTTATTTCTGCAACTAAAGATGAAGAATGGCCTTCTACTGCAATGAGCGAAGCTATTGTGAAAAGATTAAATGAGAAGAATTATAAAAAATATTACAAACATATTCCTGTTGTAGGAGGTCATACAGAGCCTTTGAAGCACTTTGATAGGGTGTATGATTTTTTGGATAACCACTTTAAAGATGAATAGAAAGTTGTTTTTACATTAAATATGTTTTGAAAAAATCGTCATAAGAGAAATTATATTTTCTTCGTTTTTGTATTTTTACCCAAAACTAATTTAAATTATGAAGATAAAAATAATTACAGGATTCATTCTCGGTGTTTTTTTAGTAGCTTGTTCTTCAAGCAAAAAAACGGTAGAAACAATTGAAGTAGTAGAAAAAAAACAAACTGAGCTTTCACCAGAACATGCGCAAGGTAAATTGTTGTATGAAAACAATTGCGGTAAATGCCATGCCTTATTTAGTGCAGATAAATATACAAAAGAACAATGGGAGCCTATTGTTTTAAGAATGCAAAAAAAGGCCAGAATTACAGATGAGCAACGTGAATTAGTCTATAATTATTTAGTAATGAATAAATAAACTTTTTTGGCTCGTTTTTTGCTTATTTTATAGTAAATAACGAGCTCTTTTTTTACTATGAAATATCTTTTTTCTATTCTCTTTCTTCTTTACTCTATTTTTGTTTTTAGCCAAATTCAACATTGTGGTTATGATTTTACTTCTTATATTGTAGTAAATGCACATGAAAATGGTGTCCTTGAAAATGCTAAAGATTTAAAAATTACAATTGTTAATGAAAACGGAAAAGAAGTAATCAACATAAATAATATGTATAGTTGGAATAAAGGGAATGAACCATTGATTTTTACTAAAAATTATTTGGTTAACAAAGAAGGAGAAAAAGAACGTTATTTTTTTCCTTATGCAAAGGACAATTATTTTATTTCAGTTGCCAATACTTTTCCCGCTGAAAACTTTAGCATTAAAATAGAAGACTCAAAAGGTATTTATAAAACGCAAACTATTTCTTTACAAAGTTTTAATTTGTATATATTATGTTCTTCTGAAAATGAAAAAGCTAAGATGTTTGGTAAAAGAACAAATAATCCGGTTGAGGTAATTTTGGAAAAAAAGTAGTTTTTATTTTTAATTTAATCATTTCATTTATAGTCTTGTAAAGTATGTGATTTTATGATTTTAAATGTTTTATATTTCTTCTTTTATATTAATTTTCCGAAAAAATGGATTCAGTATTTTGTTAAAAACAGAAAGATAAAAATATTGAAAATTATTGCTAAAAAGGGGCATTATAAAAATAGAATCCAGATTGCAGAAAGTTTAAAATTATTAAATGATGAAGAAAAAGCTGAATTAATTTCAATACAAATTGATGATTCTATTGAGGTTGTTTTTGAAAAAGCAATTGAAGTGGCGCATACTAGTAAAGTAAGCCGTCAACTTAAACAAAAAATGGAAGAACGAAAAACAATTTGGGCTGCTAAAAAAATAAATGAAGAACTGCAAAAAGAAATTACTTCTAAAAAATTAAAAGATACAACCAACTATAAACGTAAATTTGGTTCTGGTGAATCTTTGGATACGGTTAAAAAAATGTTGAAAAAGCCAATAAATACTGGGAAATGGTTTTAAATAATGTAATGAAAATAAGAAAAATAAGGAAAAAAAGCTTTTTATATTTTTATCTTTCTGTTCCAATATTATTATTGCTAACAATCTTCCTTATTTCTTTTTCTTATGAGAAATCATGGAGTTATAATTGGGAAGGTATTCGTGAAAATCTTAAAGATTCAATTAGTTTATATAGGACAAATTCTATAACAAGTGGTGTTGGAGAAAATGGTTCTGATTTTTCTTTTGAGGTAGAAAGAAGAAATTGGATAATGAAATATGCAACTATAAAAGAACTTGAAAAACTTAGTTTATATCCTGATGGGACAATTAAGGCTATAGCTTATGAAGGTTTGTTACGAAATAAATTATATTTTAAAAAATATGACTTAATTTTAAAAATTTTAAATGATGAAGATATTGTTGCTTATCAATCTGGATGTTTGGGTTATACAATTTCATTAAGGGATTATTTTATGGATTATGTTTTACAATTGAATCCTGAAAGAAGTTTTGAATTTACAACAAATTTAGGCTTTGGTTTAAGTGATGAAGAAAAATATAAAATTATTGCAGAATATAAAAGCTATTTGTTAATTAAATAAATATTTAGTTAGGGTTTATAATTTTATCGTTTTATCTTTTGAAAAGAGATTAATGTAAATTCCTAGCAAAATACAGTTAACCTAATCATACTACTTCCATTTTATTCCACATCCGATACTCGGTTTTTGTATTTCATTTAAATGTCTATTGTAAATAATACTGTCGATCGCATTTCTTAAATCGCTACCACTTACGGGAATTCCGTTCCCAGGTCGAGAATCATCGAGTTGACCTCTGTAAATTAAACGATCCATAGCATCAAAAAGATAAAAATCAGGAGTGCAAGCGGCATCATATTTTTTGGCTATTTCTTGGCTTTCATCAAACAAGTAGGGAAAATCAATTTTATTTTCTAAGGCAAAATCGGCCATTTTTTCAGGGCTATCTTGTGGGTATTTTATAATATCATTACTAGAAATAGCAACGATACCTATGCCTTGTACTCTATAGTCATTTGCAATCATTACAATTTCATCAATTACATGTAAAACAAATGGGCAATGATTACAAATAAAAATAACTAGAGTTCCTTTATGTCCTTTACAGTCTGAAAATGTAAAATGAGAATTAAAATTGGCTGCGGGTAATGAAAAATCAGTTGCTTTTGTGCCAAGAGAAAGCATGTTAGAAGGTGTTTGTGCCATTGCCTTTGAAATTTGATTTGATTTTGAAAATCGTTTTTCTATAATTATTATACGCAAGATTTGAAAAATTGTTACAAATTACTTAGTTTTATATGTTAAACAATAAAGCATGAAAACATTAGCTGATTGGTTCAAAGAATATGGTACAAGTCATCAAAATCAAACGAATAAAAAAATTCATTATATCTGTGTGCCAACTATCTTTTTTTCTGTAGTTGGATTAGTGTTAAGTATCCCAAATGATTTTTTATTATCTATCACTGACTTGCATCCCGTAGTTGCCAATTGGGCTTTTTTAATATTACTATTGGTGTTGTTCTTTTATTATAGATTGTCAGTTAAAATGGGTATTCAAATGACTTTATTTGCCACATTTTGTTTAGTAGGAAATTATTTAATTGCTCAGAAAGTACCTTTGTTTTGGTTTTCTATTGCTATCTTTGCGTTGGCATGGATTGGTCAGTTTTACGGGCATAAAATAGAAGGGAAAAAACCTTCTTTTTTAAAAGATTTACAATTTTTATTAATTGGCCCTGCTTGGGTTATATATTCTTTATTTAATGGAAGATAATTTAATTTCTTGGAGTGATTTTGAAAAAGTAGCAATTCATGTAGGAACAATTGTTGAGGTTAATAATTTTCCTGAAGCTAAAAAGCCTGCTTATCAGTTACAAATAGATTTTGGTAAACAGATAGGGATTAGAAAATCTTCTGCACAAATTACCGCTCGATATAAAAAGGAAGAGTTAATAGGAAAACAGATTATAGCTGTAATTAATTTTCCAAAGAAACAAATAGGTAAGTTTATGAGCGAATGTTTGGTATTAGGTCTAGTGGGTGATGTTAACGATGTAGTTTTATTATCTCCCGATTTTCCTGTTCCTAATGGTTTAAGAATGGCATAAAAAAAGTCCGAATTAACGGACTTTATTTTTTTCTAAAGAAAATGATTAAATATCATCAAAATCTATATTGGTGAAATTGTCTGTAGATGAAGTTTCAGATGTTGCTTCTGAATACATTTCTTTTTTGAAATCTTTTTGGTGTCTTTCAGAAATTACTTCTTCTCCTTTTTGTGATACAACAAAGTCTGTCATTTCGTCTAAAATCTCTTTAAAAGCAACAAAATCTTCTTTATATAAATAGATTTTATGTTTTTTAAAGTGGTACGAACCATCCTCTTCTGTAAATTTTTTACTTTCAGTAATGGTAATGTAATAATCATCAGCTTTAGTAGCTCTTACATCGAAGAAATATGTTCTTCTTCCAGCTCTTAATACTTTAGAAAAAATATCTTCTTTTTCTAACATTTCATTTTCTCTCATAATCCAAACTGTCAATTTTTAGTTTTATGTTTTCCAAAAGTCTAAAAAAAAAATGTATAAAGCAATATTTTAGACAATTTCTTTTTCAGATAGTTGTTTGTTATATAAATCTTTATAATAACCCTCTTGATTTATTAATTGATTATGAGAACCTTGTTGAATGATTTTTCCGTCTTCTAAAATAATGATAAAATCAGCATTTTTGGCTGAAGAAACTCTGTGACTTACTAATAGGGTGGTCTTATTTTTGCAAAAATCCATTAAGTTGTTAAGTATAGTTTCTTCAGTTTCAGTGTCTACAGCACTTAAACAATCGTCTAATAATAAAATAGGCGCGTTTTTAATAATAGCTCTAGCAATGGAAACACGTTGTTTTTGACCGCCTGATAAAGTTATGCCTCTTTCTCCTAAAATGGTTTCATATTGGTTAGTAAAACCTTCAATATTATGATGTACATAGGCTTTTTTTGCTGCTTCAATTACTTGCTCGTCGGTAGCATTTTCGTTTCCAAACTTGATATTGTTTTTTATGGTGTCAGAAAAAAGAAAAGCATCTTGTGGTACGACTCCAATGTTATTTCTTAAATCATTTAGGTTGACTTGTTTGATAGGGTGATTATCTATGAAAATTGTACCCGAAGTAACGTCATATAAACGACTTAATAATGATAATAAGGTAGATTTGCCTGATCCCGTTTTTCCAAGAATAGCTAAGGTTTGTCCAGATTGTACCGTAAAACTTATATTTTCTAAAGCTTGTATATTGGTATCGTCATAAATGAATGATACATTTTCAAAGCGAATATTTCCTTCAATAGTTGAGTGTGTTTCAACTTGATTGAAAATTTCTGGTTTGGTTTTTAAGAATTCGTTTATCCTTTTTTGTGAAGCTTCAGCTTCTTGAACTAGAGAAGAAACCCATCCTAATGATGCTACAGGCCAAGTAAGCATGTTAATGTATAAAATAAACTGGGCAATTACACCTATATCTGGAATCGTTCCATTGATATACATCATACCTCCTACATAAATAACAACTAAATTGCTTAATCCAATGAGTAAAATCATCAATGGACCAAATAATGAGTTAGTTTTGGCTAAACTCATGGCTTTTTCATTGCTATCCTTGGTAAGACTGGAAAATTCATCTATTTTTTGATTTTCTATGGAATATGCTTTGATAACTCTTATTCCAGAAAACATTTCCTGAGCAAAAGAAGATAAGGATGATAAGTTTTGTTGAAATAAACCACTTTTTACATTTATCTGCGAACTTATTTTAAAGACCCCGTAGGAAAGCAAAGGTAAAGGTATTAGAGAGTATAAGGTTAATGTAGGGGAAATCAAGGCCATTTGTATGATAACAACTATAAAAACAATAAGAGTGTTAACAGAGTACATCACTGATGGGCCAACATACATTCTCACTTTGCTCACATCTTCACTTATTCTGTTCATCAAATCTCCTGTTCTATTTTGCTTGTAAAATTTCTGACTTAAAACTTGATAATGATTATAAATTTCATTTTTTAAATCAAATTCAATGTGTCTCGACATTACAATTAAGGTTTGTCTCATCAAAAATGTTAAGAAACCTCCTATTAAAGCTGCTAAAAGAGTGTAAATGAAGTTGTCAACTAAAATGCTATAAGCTTCTTCTTTTGAAATAGCACTATTTTCAATAGCTCTAAGCGAATCTCCAAAAAATTTAGGTACAAATAATTTAAAAATTTGTGCAGCTATAGTAATTATTATTCCTAGTAAAAAACGGTATTTGTATTTTATGAAATATTTATTTAAATATTGTAATTCTTTCATATATGATTTCTGAGTGAAGTTTTTTTTGTTAAAAAGCTAAAAAATTATGAATTATAGTTGATAAAATAAAAATTAAAAATCGGCAATAAAATTATCATATCTGT
This sequence comes from Flavobacterium sp. 9AF, assembly GCF_902506265.1. GTDB lineage: Bacteria > Bacteroidota > Bacteroidia > Flavobacteriales > Flavobacteriaceae > Flavobacterium. Next base: position 182,757 of record NZ_LR733556.1, read on the forward strand.
AAAAATATTTTAAAATATTGAAATATTTTAAAATTATCCGTAATATTGTGTTTAATTATTGAATAATTTTCAACACTTAAATTATATGTCAACAGAACTATTACAAGCAAACGAGCTACATAAAATTGATCCAGTTTTTGGTCAAGTTTCATTTGACGGACATGAGCAAGTTGTTTTTTGCCATGACAAAGATACAGGATTAAAAGCAATTATTGGTATACATAACACAGTTTTAGGACCTGCTTTAGGTGGAACAAGAATGTGGAATTATACAAACGAATGGGAAGCTTTAAATGATGTTTTGCGTTTATCACGTGGTATGACGTTTAAAAACTCTATTTCAGGTTTAAATTTAGGAGGTGGTAAAGCAGTAATCATAGGAGATGCTAAGACACAAAAAACACCAGAATTAATGAGACGTTTTGGTCAATTTGTAGATTCATTATCTGGAAAATACATTACTGCTGAAGATGTAGGGATGGAAACGAAAGATATGGATACAGTAAGAGAAGTAACTCAATATGTATCAGGTATATCTGAAAGTAAAGGAGGATCAGGTAATCCTTCGCCAATTACTGCTTATGGTGTTTTTATGGGAATGAAAGCAGCAGCAAAATACCAGTTTGGTTCAGATAACTTAGAAGGTAAAAAAGTGTTAGTACAAGGAATTGGTCATGTAGGAGAAGTTTTGGTTGATCACCTTACAAAATCGGGTGCAATTGTAACAATATCTGATATTAATGAAGATAGATTACATGAAGTAGGTTCGAAATATGGTGCTAAAATATTTTCAGGAGAGGATCTATATGGTTCAGATGTTGATATTTACGCTCCTTGTGCTTTAGGTGCAACCATAAACGATGATACTATTGTAAAATTAAAAGCTAAAATTATTGCAGGTGCGGCAAATAATCAATTAGCTAATGAAGTAAAACACGGTCAAATTTTAAAAGAAAAAGGAATATTATATGCTCCAGATTTCTTAATAAATGCTGGTGGAGTAATCAATGTATATTCTGAATTGGCTCACCTTACAAAAGCTCAAGTAATGGAAAAAACAGAAAATATCTATAATACTGCACTTGAAATATTTGATTTTTCGGCTAAAAACAATATCACAACACATCAAGCCGCTCTTTCAATTGCTCAACAAAGAATTGATGACAGAAAAAAAGAGTTACAGAGTAAATAATATTTAAATAATATTGTATTTTTGCAAAGCGAAAGAGTTTCTTTCGCTTTCTTAATTTTTAAAAGTTCTTATAATAGGATGTTAAGTAGAAGACATATACGTGTAAAAGTAATGCAGAGTATTTATGCCATGCATCAACACCAAGCTGAAAACTTGGACAAAGAGGAGAAATTCTTGTTTCAAAGCATTGAAAATATGCATGATTTATATTTATTAATACTCTCAGCATTAATAGAAATACGCGAAAAAGAAGAGGAATATTTAGAATTAGCTTCAAAAAAATATTTAGCAACTAAAGAAGAGCGAAATCCCAACAAAAAATTTGTAAATAATAAAATTTTAAAATTGCTAGGTAATAGTGATTCTTTAAATACTATTCTAGATGATAGAAGTATCACTAATTGGAAACGTAACGATGATATTATTTTATTTTTGTTAGAAGCCATAAAAGAAAGTGAAATTTATAGTAATTATATGAAAAATGATACTATAAATGATGATTTTAATACTGATAAAGAATTTATCGCTTCTTTATTCACAGAGGTTATAGCTCCTAATGATAAATTATACGACTATTTAGAAGAGCACAAGCTAACTTGGCTAGATGATTTACCTGCAGTTAATACTTTGATTTTAAAACAATTGAAGCAAGTTAGAGTTACGGATGAAGATTTTAATGTATCTAAATTGTACAAAGATTTAGACGATAAGGAGTATGTTAAAAATTTATTTAGAAAAACAGTTCTTAACGAAGTGGAATTGTCTAAAGAATATATTGATAAAACGCCTAATTGGGATACTGAACGAATAGCCGAAATAGATACAATTATTCTTAAAATGGCCATTTGTGAATTGTTAAAATTCCCATCTATACCAGCAAAAGTAACAATTAACGAATATTTAGAAATTGCAAAAGAATATTCTACTCCAAAAAGTAGTATTTTTATCAATGGAATATTAGATAATTTAGTTAAAGATTTTGAAAAAGAAAACCGCTTAAATAAAGCGGGAAGAGGATTATTATAAACAAATAAAAATTTAGTTATGTTAAAAAAAACAGCAAACCTATTAATGGTGTCCTTACTTTTTTCTGCATTAGCATGTAAAGATAATGGTTCTGCAAAAATTACTGAAGAAGATATGAAAACTTTCGAATCGGAAGCAGTAGCTACAACTCCTGCAAATAATGCAGCTACCGTAACAGATGCACAATCAGTGCAAACTACGAAACCAGTTGATGGGAAATACCCTAAAATTCAATTCAATAAATTAGAGCATGATTTTGGAACGATAAAATCAGGAGAAAAAGTCGAAACTGAATTTATAGTTAAAAATATAGGTGAAGCTGATTTAGTTATATTGGATGCTGTGGGAAGCTGTGGTTGCACAGTGCCAAATCCTCCAAAAGAACCAATTAAGCCTGGAGCATCTGCACCAATAAAAGTTAGTTTTGATTCTACTAATAAATCAGGGCAACAAAGTAAAACGGTTACTTTAACCACAAATACTGAAATAGGTAAAGAAAACTTTACGATTAAAGCTAATGTACTTCCAAAAGAGGGAAGTGGAATTTCTAAATAAACTTAAACTATTGATATGGAATACGGAATGATTGCAAACATATTACTAATAATAGTGATATTTTACTTTTTTATGATACGTCCGCAACAACAAAGAGCAAAAAAAGAAAAAGCATTTGAAGCCTCTTTAAAAGTTGGTGATAAAGTAATTACTAAAGCGGGTATTCATGGAAAAGTTGCTGAATTAGCTGAAAATACTGTAGTTATAGAAACTATGGCAGGAAAGATTAAAATGGAAAAATCAGCTATTTCTTTAGAGATGAGTGCTAAACTTACAGAAAAAGAGAATAAATAGTCATTTTGTTTTCTAAGCTAAAAAAACCCAAATAACGTTTAAGTAATTTGGGTTTTTTATTTTACTAGTAATAATGTGTCTTTATTCCATTGATAATATTTCTTTAATATTGATCTACCATTTTCATTATAAATAATAGAGTCACTTTCTAGAAGATGCTTTTTGTCATTTCTAAATATATTGGGTAGATGTTTGCTCGTTTGTATAAATGTCATTTTTTTTTGAGCATCAATTAGAATTAGATATCCGTATGATAAGCCAAGTCCATTTGTAGCATATCTTTGAATATATAAATCATTTAAATTGTCAAAATTATAATCTTTTATTTTGTAATTAAAACTATGTAGATTAAAATCATTTTTTAAAAATAAATGGTCATTTAAAATCCAATTTCTCTTATTAAGACTATACAATTTTAAACCTATCAATCTTTTATAAAAATAGAGGACAGCAAGAATAAATTGAATTTGATGTGCTAAAAAAAATCCGCGCAGAAGATTTGACAAATAATCATAGGAACTAATTAAACTTCTATATTTATCATCTTTTTGTAATAAAACATACCCATTGATATTAAAAAAAAGAGAAGAATAGTTTTTTACTCTAAGTAAGATTTGATCAGCAGTTAAATCCTTTTGATCTTTTCTAACGTAGAATTTATTTGAATTAATAATTGTAGCTATCTCTGTAGCTGACAAAAAATTATTATTCTCTCTTAATACTTTCTCTATAGCTTCATGTAATGTCATAATCATTTTATTTTTGATCCTCCGCAACAATACCCAACTTGTCATCCTGAGCCTGTCGAAGGATCTCATCATCTACCATAACCTGCCTATTCATCAACATAGGCAACAACCAATTTCGTAGCGATGCGAGTTCATGGTTTTTTGTTAAATTATTTTTTTGCTTCTTTTAAACTTTTTAAAATCCACTCATAATTACTTTAGTTTTTTGAATTCTTCAACACCCTGAATTAATCCATTTACAACATCTCTAATGTCATTTTTATATTTAGTTATGTTTTCATTTTTCAAGTGTTGATTCACTTTAGGGTGATACATAATCTTTAAGACTTTATACGTTTTAAAAATTCTTTCAACTAATTCTTTTGATTCAAGAAAAATAGTTTCATTTATAATGTCTTTAGGAATTAAAAGCGAGTCTCTAAAGTCGGTATAAAAGCCCTTGTTTTTATTCTCATTAAATTGTTCTAATAATTTAATTCTCACCCCAGTTTTTATGAAAGGTTTAGCGGCATTTTTTAAATCAATCAATAAATTAAAAACCTCATTGAATGTTTCATTCTTAAATTTTTGCAACTTCGATTTTTCATTTTTTTCATATTCTAAACCACTTTCGATAAAGCCATTGATTATCTCTAACATTTTTGCCAGTTCGTGTCTTATTTTATGGTCGCTAAAAAACTTTTTTGCATCTTTAATGCGATAAACACTATAACCTTCACTATGCAATAAAACAAGCATAGCTTTAATAATTTCTTCTGAACTTAAAATAAGCAATGAGGAAGCTGTACTATAGGATTTATTCTGATTTGCAATAAGTAAAGCATCCTTTTTAAGCTTCTGAGCATTTTTATAAATGGGCTCATGTAGCTTTTTAGATTTCTCAGGAGATTGATTCAAAAAATTACTCATATCTAACCCTTTTTATATGCAACCTTATCCTCAGCAACCATACTTAACTTGTCATCCTGAGCCTGTCGAAGGATCTCATCACCCACCGTAACCTGCCCATTCATCAACATAGGCAGTAACCAATCGCGTAACGATGCGAGTTCTTGGTTTTCTTTTAGATTATTTTCGATTTGATTGTAAAATGACGAAACTACTTTGTTATAAATTTCTTTTAATTCCTTAGTACAATCTAAAATTTTAATATCAGAAAAATCCCCTTTATTCATATTCACTAAAACAGCTCCTTGTTTTGCTGTTGAACTGTTAAATTCAAAGAATTTTTTTAAAGCATTTAATAAAAAATATCTATTATAAGCTTTAGTTATTGAAATTGAATTAATTTGTTGATTTGTCTGACATTCTTTACCTACTATCCCTATAACACCAATAGTACCAATACATGAAACACAAATATCGCCAGGCCTAAGATATTTTGATGACTGACTATCTGCTCCAAGTTTTGTTAATGTTCTTTCACTATTAAATATATATAACTGTTTTCTAATGTCATCAATTGTTACAAAAGGAATTTCACCTCCAAAATACTCTTCAACTGCGGTAGAAGGAGTTTTTCCTGTCACAATATTATTTTCAATATCAATTAATCTTTTAACCTCCCACCCTACAGGAATCTCCCTCTTCAACTCTTCATTGTAAACCATTTTACCACCTGATGACTTATATGGCTTTCCATTAGCATCTGGAAAATCAAACTGTACAAACCAATAATCATAAAAGGTTTTAGCCATAGCTTCTAACTCCATATTGATTTTGTTGTTTAACTCAATTTTAGCATCTAAATCAGAAAGAACTTTGGCGATTTTTTGTTGTTCAGCTAATGGAATTAAAGGAAATTCTAATTTTCTAAAATTTGTTGTAGCTTGTGCTAAGGCTGGAACTCCAACATGATTTTTAAATGAAAGAAGTCTTTTTTGACCTTCATTCGTATGAAAGTAGTATGTAAAATATGCAGGATCTACTTTGTCAGCTTTTAAAGTAACTTTAAATTGACTTTGGGATATTACATAATTATCATATAATGAATTTTCTGGAATGAATGCAATTTGACCTAGGGTCCCTCGGTGTGTAATAACAATATCACCTCTTTTGACATTTGCTTTTTTTAATGACTTGGCCTTTTCTAGAGTAACATAATTGAATGATTCCTCTGTTAATCTCACACCAGTAACATTAGAGCCGTTAAGAACAGGAACACCTTTGTCTACAAAATTATCTACCTTTATATCTGAACCAAATGGCCCCATTGAAATTTCATCAATTAGTTCATTCATTTCAATCATAACTCTACTCATACATCAATCTCTTCAAATTATTTTGAATTTCATTTTCCAAAATTTTGCTTTTGTTAAATAAGCTTTCTAAATTGCTTTCAAAGGTTTTCATTTTACTAGTAAATTCATCAGCGGTAATATCCACATATTCAATTTTTACTTCAAAATATTGCCCGGCACTTAAACTGTAGTTCTTCGCTTTAATGTCGTCATAACTTACTACTACCGAGAAATCGTCAACAGCTACCTTATCGTTAAACGTTTTAATAATGTGTTCTTCTTCTTCGGGTTGCAATACCGTTTTTTGGTTTTTGCCTTCTTTTATGGTAACGCCTAATTTAGAGGCATCTATCAATACCACATCGCCTTGGTTTTGTTTGTCTAAAAAGAGTACGGAAACGTTGGTACCCGTAGTTGCAAAAATATTACTTGGCATGCTTACCACACCTGCCAACATTTTACGGGCTACCATTTGTTCGCGTATTTTTTTATCAATACCACTTTGTGCGGTAATAAAACCGGTAGGCACTACAATAGCGGCTTTTCCGTTATCAGTCAACGAGTGCATAATGTGTTGCAAGAACAGCAAATAAATCGCCATGCTTTCTTTTTTGGCTTTGGGTACATTAGGTATGCCTGCAAAAAAGCGGTCGTGGTTTTCTTTGGTATCTAACTCATCACGGTAATCTGAAAAATCCAATTTAAAAGGAGGATTACTCACGATGTAATCAAACTGTTGCAATTGGCCGTTTTTATCTTTGTGATATGGATCTAAAATGGTATTCCCTTTTACAATATTCGGTATCGAGTGCACCAAATTGTTTAAAATCAAGTTCAAACGCAACAAGTTAGACGATTTTTGCGAAATATCTTGCGAATACACCGTACATTTATCTTCTCCAATTTGATGGGCTAAATTCATTAACAAAGTCCCCGAACCCGCACTTGGATCGTAACAGGTAACACTGTGTACTTCTTCGGTTACTAAACAACGCGCCATAATTTTAGCTACAGCATGTGGGGTAAAGTATTCGGCATATTTTCCACCGCTATTGGTGTTGTAATCTTTAATTAAGTATTCAAAAATAGTCGCATAAAAATCAAACTTTTCATGAAAAATATGCTCAAAACTAAAGTTCACCAATTTGTTAATGATGGCTTTGCAAAACTCATCACGTTTATCGGTAACGTATTTACTAATGTTTTCAAACAATACAATTTTCTCGCCACCTTCTGTCATTACCGAGAAGATTTCACTATTTGCAGCAGCAATAGCCAACAAAGTAGTATCAAAAAGTTCCGCAAATTTAGGTTCGTTTTGACGTTCAAATAAACTTGAAATTAACTGCTCGGGTTTTATGTTTGCCGTGCTTTCACTCATTTGAAGTGTTAGCATTTCTAAATCATCCTCCGTTAAATTACGAAGTGTATCTTCCCATTTTTCAGCATTGGCAATGGTAGGTTCTAGTTCTTTAATTTCGTGAACAAACTTGTCGTTCAAGAATTTATATAGAAAAACTTGGGTTATAATTTTAAATTCGTTTCCGTCATTTCCCAAACCATAATTAGCACAAACGCTTTTTAGTTCGTCTATGAGGTTTTTGGTTTGCGTTTCAAATTGTAAACTAGTGGTCATTGTTTTTTTGTTTTTTATTTTTTTTGTTCTCTTTTTATTCTTTTCATAATCTTGTCATGCCGAGGTAACGAGGCATCTCTCTCCTTTGCCCTTCACTCTTTTTTGTCCTGCTGACGCTAGGAAGCATCTAGTTTCCTCCTTCGTCGGAATGACAAACAAGGGGAAAGTCAACGAGGCATCTCACAGAATTGTCCTGCTGGCGCTAGGAAGCATCCCTCTCCTTTGTCCTTCACTCTGTTTTGTCCTGCTGACGCTAGGAAGCATCTAGTTTCCTCCTTCGTCGGAAAGACAAACAGGGCGTCTGGATTCCTCCTTCGTCGGAATGACAAACAGGACGTTCCTCCTTCGTCGGAATGACAAACAAGGGGAAAGTCAACGAGGCATCTCTCTCCTTTGCCCTTCACTCTCCCTTGTCATGCGCTCTCCTTTGTCATGCTGACGCTAGGAAGCATCTGGATTCCTCCTTCGTCGGAATGACAAACCCAACGGAATGACAAATAAAGCGTAATGACAAATAAAGCGTAATGACAAACAGGATGCATTGATAATCTTTCTTAATACGCAATAAACGCCATGTCTGGATTCACTTTCCGTATTAGTGCGTCCTTTTTCTCTCTTCTCCAACCTTTTAATTCTTTTTCCCGAGCAATTGCCTCCTGTATCCAGGTAAACTTTTCATAATACACCAAATACTTTACATTGTATCGGGCTGTAAAAGACTTCGTTTTTTCAGCAATACCTTTTTCGTGTTGTTCCAATCTCACTTTCAAATTATTGGTTACACCAATGTATAACACCGTTTTGTTCACATTAGTGAGTATATAGACAAAATAAGTATGAAAGCCTTCTCCTTGTAACATAATTACGCCACTCTTCCGTAAAATTCGTTCATATATTCTTTTACAATCATATGATTGATGCGTTTAGATGTAGCGGCATCTAATGCAATATGATTTTTATTTTTGAATTGATCTATTAAAATACGAATCATCATTTTTTCTGCAAAGCTTTCATTTTCTAATACTTTTGCATTTTGCATGATTTGATTGTCGATTTCCTTTTTCAATCCTTGCAAGGCTTCAAACAGCTTACTTTCACTATCTGTTAACGGATCTTTTTCCATTAATCGTTTGTGCAAACGAGCGTATTTTTCATCATTATCATATTTGGCGCGAAGTAACGCATTTTTGCGTTCTAATTCTTTGGCTTTATCATAAATTTCTTGAAGTGCTTTGATATTCGCTTCCATTTCTTCTTTGGTCACTTCACTTAAATTTTTCTTTTTAAACAAGCGTTCCAATTCTTCTTTCAAGGAAACAAAATGCGGGTCTTTTTGGTCAAAATTACCTCCAAGCATTTCTCTCGTTTTTTGAAGCGTGTTTTTCAATTCATCAGCCAAAACCATTTCTTCTTCTTTGATTTTCACAAAGGCAAATAAAACGTCTTCTAAAGCTACATTCAATAAATTGGTGGTATCTACATTTTGCTCTAGAGCTTCTTTGGTATTGATTAATGCCAAATGATTATTAGCTTCACGCGATAAAATGGTTAATTTATGAAAATCGAGTTGTTGCAATAATTCATAATTTCCAGAAAGTCGGATTAAGTTGTACAAACTCTTCGCATTATTCAAAACACGTGTTAACTTCAACATGTCTGTTCTATTGCTAATTTGAGAAATTTGTTGTTGGAAGATTTCAGCATTTGAAGTATCGTAATGAAACAACACGTCTTTTATTTCCTTTATTTCTTCTTTAATTTCTTCAGCCGATTTAAAAAGATTAGAATAATGCACCATTTCATCACCTAACTCTTCTTGCAACTCATTAAAATAATCGCGATTGGTTTTGTCAAACTCTTTTTGAATGTCGGCAAAATCCACTACATAACCATAACGAAAATCTTTGTAGGTTCTATTTACGCGTGTTAAGGTCTGTAATAAATTATGCGCTTTGATTACTCTGCCCACATATAGTTTTTTCAATCGTGGGGCATCAAAACCAGTGAGCAACATATTGTACACAAACAACAAATCAATCTTTCCATCTTTAAAATCTTCTACCCGGTCTTTTCGCTCTTCTTTTGTACCAATGTCGTGCAATATAACCGCTGCCGATTTTACTTTGCTCTCTTCTAATTTTTGGTTTCCATACGATGTTTTATCTTCTGCAGCAATATTGAAAGATTGCTTTTGAACTTGATATTTTGCTTCAAAAATTTCATACATCATTTTAGCTTGATCGGAAGAATCACAAACCACCATTCCGCCAATAGAATTATCATTAAACGAAATTCTGGCTCTTTCAAAATCTTGCACAATGTAATCTAACATGGGTTCCACAAAACGATGATGCGCATATACTAGCGTTTTGTCGGCATTCCCTTTTAAAATGTCAATAGACTCTAAAGCCTCTTTTAATTTTAATTGGTAATTGGTTTCAATTTCTTCACGAATCAAACGCAAAGTATATCCATCGGCAATAGAAGAATTGTAGTAATATTTGTGAATATAACTACCAAATAAACTTCTTGTATTGTAATCCGTTCCTAATAATGGTGTACCTGTTAAGCCAATTTTAATGGCATTCTCATCTGATTCTTTTAGATTTGCTAAGAAACTACCTTTAGGGTTATAACTGCGGTGTACTTCGTCTAAAAAATACACACGTTGAATATTTAAATTGTAATCGGTATTTTGAACGACATCAGGATCGTCTTGAAACTTTTGGATATTTACAACTGTAATTTCAGGTTTTCCTGAGCTGTTATGAATAACAGAAGTGGTTTTAATGTCTTTTGCAAACTCTTCACGCGAATTGATATTGTGTACCACCAATCCTCTACTTCTAAATTCTTTTCCTGCTTGAATGAGTAAATCAATTCGATCTACAATAAAATAGAACTTTGGAACTACTTTCTTCGATTGAAAATAACGTGTTAAATATTTGACATTATAATAAGTTAAAGCTGTTTTACCACTTCCTTGTGTGTGCCAAATAATGCCATTTTTTACACCTTCTTCTAATTTCTGCTCAATAGCTTTTGTAGCAAACAATTGCGGATAACGCATAATGTGCTTTTGCAATCCTTTGTTATCTTTTACGTAAGCAAATCCAAATTGCAAAATAAACGCCAAACGTTCTTTTTGAAATAACGACGTACAAATGCTGTTCGTTGGCGATTTAGGATTTTTATTCGTTAAAAACTCAGGAGAATTTTTTATACTCAATAAATTATTATCCTTTAAAACAACGTTTTCTAAATCGTCTTCAACCGTAGATAAAAGCGATTCTAAATCAAAGGTTTCTTCTTCTCTAAAATAATTGAAAATGGGCTTATAGTAAGAAGTTGTCGAATAAAAAGCACCTTGTAAAGGTTGCAATGCATGGTCATCGTATTCCATGTTATTGGAGAACACCATAAACTGCGTTAAGTTGATAAAAGGTCGGAATTTTTTATTTTGAAAACGTGTTTGTAACCTTTTATGTTCTGCTTGAATCCCATCTAAATTATTTGGCTTTTTAACCTCTATAAAAACCAATGGCAATCCGTTTATCAAAAGTACTATATCAGGACGAAACTCGTCTTCGTCTTTTTTATACGTCAATTCAGTAACAACATGAAAAGTATTATTTTCAAAATTCTCAAAATCTATTAATCGAATCCCTGATTGATCAATTAGTTTTTCATAAAAAACTTTTCCTAAATCTTCATTTTCTAAAGTAAGCGCTAATTCCGCATAAAATTTATCGGCTTCTGCTTCATTAAGTTCATGATTCAAACGAAGTAGATTTTCTTTAAAAATATCCGTAAAAATATTGGTTGACACATCCCATACCTGATTTTTTAAAGAAAGATATTGATACCCTAAACGTATCAAATGCAGTATAGTAGGTATCTTGACTCTTGAATCTTCGTTGAATTTCATTCATTTACAATGTTAACTTTCAAACTTAGCAAAAAATATTGGTATAGTCAATAAGTATTTCTACCTGTTTTTACAAAGATAAAAAGGATATTAAAAAGAAGTTTACGGAAAACCGTATTTAGTAACTAGTGATTAGTAACTAGTGATTAGTAACTAGTAATTAGGAGTTAGTAATTAGGAGTTAGTAATTAGTAATTAGTAATTAGTAATTAGGAGTTAGTAATTAGTAATTAGGAATTAAGAATTAGTTGCTAACATATGAACACCAACCCAAACCTCACAACCCACAACAGACAACAGATAACAGATAACAGACAACCACCAACCCACAAAAAAAACTCCCTGCCACCACAGCAAAGAGTTTTTTAATAACTACATTCCAAAGTTTACAAAACCTCTAAAACATGCAGTACGTTAAACGATTCATTTTTCAACGAATACTGCACCCCATTAATCTCTTGGTAAAACGTGAGCGAAATTAAAAACAATTGCACACCAGTACCCGTAGGAACACTCGTAGGCGTTAGAGTAGGAGAACTAGCCGTTAAGTTAATCGGTACATTTACCACAGGGCTGTAGCGCAATTCCGAAACCTCAGTTTCAAAATCAATAGCTAACACCGCACTTTGCAAACTCACATGCGTGGCACCTTGAGGCAATTGCAATTGCTCAGCAGGTACAAAATCAACAATACTAACACTTCCTGTAGTCGTGTCTAAATCATAAGAAGCATAAAACACACTCTTAAATGGCGCATTACCATTAAAATCAAACCCTTTTAAAGCCAGTTTCCCCTCAGTAGAAGTTAAACCAATACTCACTTTACGTTTGCCCCTAGCAGAAACCGTATCCAAGTTTTTAACACGAGACATCATACCCAGTAAGCGACTCGATAATTGACTGTCCTTAGCCTTAAAAACCAAACTTCCTAAAGCCAAGCGCAACACCTTGCCACTGCTACCGCTATGCCCAAATTCGGAGTTATTCTCTCTCGTGCGCACAAAATTGTCCTCACTCTCAATGCGCTCTTTAGAAATTCCCCCTTTTCTTCTCACAAAAGTTCTACCGTCTTTTTTGTAGAAAGTTAAGTCTTCAACTGTCCCTTCAATTTTGATAATACCATTAGACTTGGCCATAATTAAAAAATTTAAAATTTATACTATGATGATCTCAAAATCACCCGCCTAACCAAAATCAAGCACAATGCCAAAAAGCCAAAAAAGAAACAAGCCATTGCCGTAAAAGGTTGATATTGCCTTTTTTGCCGAATAATACCAAAAGCATTGCTAAAAAAATGTTAATAGATAATTCCTACAAAAAATTGGAATAATTATTGTTTTCACAAAAAAATACAAAGCCGTATCAAAGCCGTATCAAAGCCGTATCAAAGCCGTATCAAAGCCGAGGATAAGTGGACTATAAAGTACGGAAACTGTTATAATATAAAAAAGATACAAAAAAAAGAATGATACCTCATTCTAGCAAAAGCATTAATTCGCCCTGTTAATACAATTGCATTTAAAAAAAAGACACTATTTCAAAAGAATAGCCATACAAACAAAATAAAAACAAAAAGCGAATTATAATTCTTTAAACAACAGTAAACATGAAAAGAGTATGTATCTACCCAAAAGACATTCAAAGAATAACAGGGAAAAGCGAAAGACAATGCAGAAATATTATAGCAAGAATTAAAAAAGAACTACAAAAAGAAAAACACCAGTTAGTAACTATTCAAGAATTTTGTGACTACATGGGTTTAGAAAGCACTTATGTACAACAATTTATAAATTAACACTAATTACAAACAAAATTGTATTTTAGCAACTTGTTTGTATTTTTGTTTTTAGCCCTGTTTTTACAAAGATGAAATGTAATACACCAGAAAGTACCTTTACAACAATACAAAAACAAAGCGCACAATAAAAAAAGACAGCATAAAAAAACAATTTGGGTAATAAAAACAAACTTTTGATACTATTCATAGATATATCAAAAGGCACATCCCGAAAAGCCTCAAAAGAGTAGGGTAATTTTACAAAAATAAAACATGAAAAAACAAATTGTAAAAGGAATCATTATTTCCTTTTTAGTGCTGTCTTTGCCAAGTTGCGAAAAAGAATTCGAAGACAATGCAACCACTACAGCCAAAGCAGAAGAACCCTTAGCCAGAGTACAAAACCAAAACGGAATACTCATATTTAGCGATTATGATGAATTAGAAGCAGTAAATGCACGATTAGCTTCATTACCTTTTGACCAACTCGACATTTGGGAAAATCAAAACAATTTTCTATCACTTGCCTCCATAGATAGAAAAATTAATGAAGCCGAAGTACAACACCAAGAAACCTTTTTTAAAGGACTCAATCCAGATCTTACAGTAGCAGAATACCAGTCTTTAGGATATCGCTATGAACACACAGCCATTTATAAAAACTATTTAAACAAAGGCACGATTGTTAGAAACATAGAAACAGATGGATCGATTTCAACCGAATTAGCAGTCAAAAATCATGGTTATCTAAACGTTCTGAACTTTGAAGGAAAAGTTATAGTAGGAAATGAATTAGTATGGTTTGCAGATGATGGTACATTTGTGTATAAAAAAAATAGTACAAATTTGCTACGTAAATCAAGTATAGATACCCATGTGGCCTCTAAATTAAACGGACAATACAATTTCAACAAAGGAACAGGAAATAGTAGCAATAGATGGATAACAGATCCAGCTAAAGGAAGCAATTATAGATATTATGGAAAAGTAATTTTTACTTCTAGCTTTACAGTATCTTCCTTAAGCCAAAACTTTTACTGGGAAGCTAGAGCAGAGCAAAAAAAGTTTGGAAACTGGAACACCAGAAACAACTATAATCCCATTTGGGGTTGTGCAGCCAACTGGTCTTATGATTACTGGATTATCTACCCAGGTGCAGGCTTTGGTACTGTAAGAGATGGAAGCATGTATCCACTACCTAATTCATCAGGAAAACCCACTTCCCCTTATTATGTATCCAATTTAAATACCAATTATACAGTAAGAAGTTTGCAGTTTTCAAGTATGTACACTATAGTTCCAGCCAGTATAGGATATTCTTTCTTTGATAATGTAAGAGTTTACAACTACAATTTCGTGTTTAAATATTCAGGAGGCGCTTCGGGATATAATTATACAGCGTATTAATAACTAACTTTTTTAAAAATCAATTAAAAGGAACTAAAAAGCATAAAAAAAACCGCAAAGTTTTTACTTTGCGGTTTTTTAGGTTACAGAAAATATTATTCTAAAAAACGTTCTATTCTCATTACTTTCTCACCTTTACAATAGGGTATTTTACATACAGGGCTATAATAGCAATTGCCATTATATATATAATCTACTTCTCCAGAAACTAATACGCCAATAACTTTATGAGTATAAAAATTAAAAACAGGCGAACCAGAGTTACCTTGAAAACTATCTAAAGAGGTATAAAAATAAAAAGGGTTAGTATTTTCTTCTATAAATGCATTTAACGCCACTTTTAAAGGTAAACCAGTGGGATGACCAATCATATAAACTTCACTTTCTTTTGCTACTGCGACAGATGAGTTTTCCCATTCTAAAGCAACTTTATCAAACTCACGATCAACAGTAAACTCAACTAGATCTAAATCAAGATTTTTTCTCAATATTGTTTTGGGAAAATAGATATCTTTCGCATTGAAATAATAATCTGTAGCTCCTGTTTTTGCTACTAAAATTTTATATCCAAAAACCACTATATAATCTTTTATATCTCTTTCAAAAACATGATTTGCAGTAATCATTGATGTTTTTGAAATAATGAATGCAGTACCAATCCCAGAAACAGGTTGATTGTAAAATGCTTGGTCACTACATAAATTATATAACTTGCCTAGTGTTTTTGAAGTATCTAAAAGATAAGTATCTTGAGCAAATTGTGTAAGATTCTCTTTTTCTATTAACATAGCAACAGATTCACTCTTGGTAAGTAACTGAAATTGCCAGTCACTATTTGGATTAAGTTGTAAAAGTTCAATTCGACTATCAAATTGAGAAGGGCCAGATAAACGAACCGTTGTATTACTATTCTCAAGATTTGTAGCATAATTTTTTTCAACAGCTGAAATTAATAACGAATCAATAGGCTTACTATCTTGTTGAGTTGTTTTGGAATTATTTTGTGCTTCCGTTTTACTTTCAATATTACCTAATTGCTGATCGATTTGTTGTAATAAATTTTCTTTTACAATAAATTCGGCATCGTTATGTAATAATTTTGCTTCATTACTTAAAACTTTTATGTGAGTTTCATCAACTTTTATTTGATTAATATTACTTTCAAATATTTTTTTATCAAGTATCATTTGCATCTTTTTTTCATCTATTTGTTTTTTTTCTTGATTTTGAGCATTAACAAGACTAAACAAAGGAGATGTTAGAAGATATATATAGAAAATAATTCTCATTTTTAATCTTTGTATTTCCCTGAAAGGGTTAATAAGGGAATATCAATAGTAATACCTAAATTTAATCTATAAGAATCAACAGATATAAAATCGTTAGTACCATTGGGAATATCTCTCAATTTAGGTCCATATTGGAATCCTAAATTAATTGTAAAAGGAGAATTTCTAAAACCGTACACACCATATAGACCAGGAGAAAAGATATCATTAAAATTAAAATCGGGTAGTGTTTCAGTGTCCTTTTCATCATCTAAACGTAAACGCACCGGAGCAGCAATATCAATTACAGGGATAAAAAGACCAAAGGTACCACCTTTTATTCCTGAGCACCAAGGTTGAATGTAGAAACCTATAGGTGCTGTAAAACCAATATTGTAAGCAGTATCTTGATCTTCTGAAAATTCAAAACCTCCTATTATACCTGGAAAAGAATTAATGGAATAATAACTTGTAGCACTTTCTTTTAATGAAGAGCTTCCTACTGGTAATGCAAAGGCATCTATAGCCTTTTCAACATCTTCTGCATTGGATGCAAGCGAAATATCATTAATAAAGTGAATAATTTTTAAGGCTTGTGTATCTTTTAAAACATCGTTATTATTGATATAATCAGGAATAAAAGCTATAAACAAATCATTTAACTCTCTTTCAATTGTTAAGGTGTTATCTTCTTCATGAAATATTTTAGTAGTAAAGAGAGATTCTGTATAGGTATCTAGTTTACTTGCAAAATATTTTTGTACTGTTTCTGATTGTCCTTTATCTTTTAAATACTGAATAATTTCTGTTTTTATTTTTTCTGTATTAATACCAAAATGAATTAACACATTTGTTCTATTTTTTTTTATCTCATTTTTTACATTTTTAAGTGCTTCTTTAAAATCTGAAACTTTCTCTTTTTCACAAAGTATATCTAAACTCTTTTTTAAATCATTTAAATTAATATTATCGCTTAGTTTTAGACTAATAATTTTTAAAGGGTTTTTTAATTCTTTAATAGCATCGTTATTAATTTCTGGATCAAATGATTTACTAATTGTTACTAGATCCATTTGCCCTTCAAGTAATATTTTAGTTTTATATAGATTGACTTTGACTTCTTGTTCCGTGTTTTTTAACCACAAAGGAATTTCAATGGCTTTTATAACAGCATTGGCATACTTTTTTTCATGTAAATCCAGCACTAAATCATTTGCACTAGATGAAATAGAAAAGTAAGGAATTAATTTTTGTTTGAAATCATAGTCTAAATTATTTGGTAAAGCAATTACACCATAATCGTTTTTTAAAAGTAAATCTGCAGTAGCTACTACTTCTTCGGTAAAACCTAAAATGTCCTTAATAAAATCATGTATTTCAATATAGGCTATAGTTTCATTATTTTTATTCTTCTTTTTAATTGATTGTGCAGTAGTATGAATTTTTTCGGCATATTTTACCACAGAAATCATATTGTCTTTTATAAAATAAAAATCTTTTATTCCTGATTTAATAGCATCTACTGTTAAAACACTCATTATATTTTTTATATCTAATTTAGAAATAGAATTGTCTTTCTTTCTGAAATCAACAGTAAAATATTTTAAATTTTGTTGGTGTAAAAAACCAAAATATAAAAAATAAAAGTTAGTCTCATTGCCATAATTTGAAATAAAATCAATACTAGCAAATTTTTGTTCACCATTATCTACAACGGTTAAACTATAAGCTAACATAGAGGCTAATCGCAAGCTTTGCGCAATATTATATTTGTCCTTATTTTCTGGATTATTTCTCCAATTAACCAAAGCCCTGCTATTTTCTAAAAGTTCAAAATAATCTACTGGGTTTTTAATTTTGGAAAGTTGCGAAAGTACTTCAAGACCATCAAAAGCAAACTCTAAATCAGGCTTGTCTTTAATATAGTATTGTATTTTAGGCAAATCACGTAAGTTTTTGGTATTTTCTAATATTGTATTTAAATCTTGTTCAATGTATTGTTTCAATTCATTTGTGAAATTTAATAATTGATTGGCATTAAAACGTTTTAGATAATTAGTTGTTTTAGGTAAAATAACAGTTAATTCCTGACTATAATTTTCTGGAGTAGGATTTTCTAAATACGTTCTTATTTTATCTATAGCATGGAGGGTTAATTCTTCTTTTATACGTTTTGCTAAAAAACGACTCAAGCCATCAATAATAGTTTCAAAAGCTAAATCACCACCTATAAAAGGTAATGATTTTTGAACAGAAGATTGATAATTATACTGAGCCAAATAATCAATCTGATTTTTATTTAATTTCTCATACTTATCTTTAAACAAAGTAATGACTTCTACTAAATAGGGATTGTCAGAACCATAAAGGGTTTTAATTTTTTCCAAATAATTAAAATCAAAAGCATATTTTTTATTGAAATAATTAATTCTAGAATTTTGTAAGTCATCTTGAATAGTTTTAAGGTCATCTTTTACAGTATCAATTTTGTAATCGTTGTTTATTGTAATGTTATTTTTTGAAAAAGAGTTAAATGCTTTTTGTGCATTTGTATATCCAGTATCACTTTTAATAAGCTCATCATTAATAGATGTATTTACCTGAAGTGTTTCTTTTTTAGTATCTTTTAAATAGGATTTAAAAATAGCTATTACCTTTTCTCTGTCTGTGTTAATTTCTTCTAATCGAGTATCTGGATTAATTGTACTATAATCTTTTCTTAATAGGTCAATTAATATAGCGGCATCGCCCATAACTGGAGCCGATTTCTGACTAAAAGTGACACAAGTAATTAGGAATAGTAATAAAGCAATTGTTTTTTTCATGTTGTTTTGGTTTTAGTTCCTATTATGAGTTATAAAATTACAATTTCAGCTACATCTTATAACAGGTATTTTTACCTGTTTTCCGCCTTTGTATGATGTAACTATTATTTAATTTATTGTAATGTAAAGAATTACTGCATAAAAATAAAATTTCCTATGCTAAAAATCAATACCCCTTTCGGGTAATTTTTGAGTCTTAAAGTCATAAAGTCGAAAGTCATAAAGTCGAAAGTCATAAAGTCGAAAGTCATAAAGTCGAAAGTCATAAAGTCGAAAGTCATAAAGTGGTTATGAATTAGGAATTAAGAATTAGGAGTTAGTTGCTAACTTATGAACACCAACCCACAACAAACACAGACAACAAACAACCATCGACCCAAACTTCACAACCCACAACCCATAACCCACAACAGACAACCCACAACCCACAACAGACAACCACCAACCACCAACCATAAAAAAAACCGCCTGATACAACTACCAGACAGTTTTTAAAAAAAATCAACAAATGGCTATTTATTTTGGATACTCTTTAAAATTACTTTTTCTAGTTTACCAAAATCATAGACATAAAAGTTTTTAGCATCGTTCATGGCTACAAAAATTCCTTTAGGAAAAACGGTACCCAATGTATTAGTCACTACATCACAACCGTCAGTTTCTAATGTGGTTAAGTTTACAGCCGTTATAAAAGCATTGGTTTTACGGTCATAAACATTAAAAAGCCCACGTTGCTGATCGGAAACAATAATATAACCCGATTCTACACCTGTTTTAGCAATAGCAATACCTTCAATATCACTTTCAAAATCGGTTGTCCCAAACAAACTGATTTCTGCATTGCCTTTTTCAGGTTCAGCATAATATTTGCGCACTCCGTGTTGCTCATCTGAATAATAAATAAAGCCCATTTCATTGTCTACTGCTATCGCTTCAATTTCTTTTTTACCGCTAAACTTCCCAAACTTACGCACGAGATTTAATGTTACTCCTGAAGAAGTGGAAACCAATTCGTATTGGTATAAATAATCTTCTTTTGGCCCAGTTTTTCTACCTACTATCAGATACACTTTGTCGCTCACAGGAGCATGATAAATCGCAATGCCCATAGGTGCTTGAAAGTCAGGTTGCGTCGCATCGGCAAACACCTTAAAACCACCATTGTCTAAAGGTTGCATATCGGGTACCGAAAACACACGTACTTGGTTCTTTTCTCTTTCCGTAAAAGCAATAATATCAACTTTAGTAGAATCGTTGAGTTTAAAATTATAGGTTAAATCAATATTGTTAGGACGTTCAATATTACGAATGGTTTTACTTTCGATAATTTTACCTTGTAAATCAAAAGCATAGATAGCTCCATTAGTTTCTTTATCGGTACCAAAAATAATACTTTGAGAAGCATCTTTTGGGTTAACCCAAATTGCAGGATCATCCGTATCATTGATGGTGTTTTCAGTAATAACA
The DNA here is from genome assembly GCF_902506265.1 of Flavobacterium sp. 9AF. Lineage (GTDB taxonomy): Bacteria > Bacteroidota > Bacteroidia > Flavobacteriales > Flavobacteriaceae > Flavobacterium. The sequence goes on from NZ_LR733556.1 coordinate 203,121, forward strand.
TCAGGAGGTAAGGTCAAAACAACTGACTTTTGTTGGCAACTGCATACTGCCAGTAATAGGATACTATAAAAAATAGATTTCATGGTTTTAAATTATAAATAGTTGTTAGTTGTTAGTGATTAGGAACTAGTAATTCGTAATTCATAATTCGACTAATATAAATCATATTTAAGACCAAAAGTCAAGCGTTGCCCATAAAATTCGGCTTGTTGTGTTCTACTTCGTACCGATTGATAGTAACGTAACGGTTGGTTTGTAATATTCTTTAATTCGCCGTACAAACTTAGTTTTTTTGACAAGCTTATGCCAATATTAAAGTCTAAAAATAACTGTTGGTCATAATAACGATCTTCAAAACTATTGCCACCAATTTCATCGATATAAGCATCAGAGAAATTAGCTGAAAAGCGCGCATTAAAAAATTTATTCGCGTAGCCTAAGGAAGCGTTTAATAAATTTGGAGCTGTATTGGGTAAGTCTAAATCATCACGTTCTTCACCATCTTCGTTGCGTATTCCAGTGGCTTTAGAAGTTAAGAACGTATAGTTGAGATAGAAACTAAAGTTTTTAGCAAAACCAGGTAAGAAATCTAATTGTCTTTGAAAAGCAAATTCAGCACCCAAAATAGTAGCATCATCACCGTTTAAAGGTTGGTACACACGATAACCTGTAGTTCCATTACCCAATGCATCAGAAGTTGTTTCTGCTTGGTATTGGTACACAAAATCATTAATCTTTTTATAGAACAAACCACCAGAAAGCAAACCAACACTTTTAAAATAGTATTCGCCAATAAGATCAAAGTTCATCGAAGTAGTGGCTTTTAAATTGGGATTACCAATAAAAATTTCTTCATCACTAGAAACAATATCAATAGTAGGGATTAAATCTACATAATTCGGTCTGGCTAAAGTATTCGTCCATGCCAAACGGAAAACCGTATTGTTGTTAGGAGCATATTTAAAATGCACACCTGGTAATACATTGGTATATGCATTTTCCTTAGTAACTGTTCCTACTAAATCGTCTTCATCTTCAATTTGATTACCTGTAGCTTTTAAATCAGTTGCTTCTACACGTACTCCTACCAATGTTTGTAATTTATCGGTTATATTTTGAGTAGTCATAACATAACCTGCCCATACATTTTCAGTCACATTAAAATTGGCTCTTAAAAATTCAGATGGCACCGATTCGCCGTTTACTAATGTTAAATCACCAAGCCAATTCGCATCGATATACCCTCCTAAATTGTATTTATCACCCGCTAAGAAATCGTCATCTGATAAGTCTTTTAAACCGGTTAGATTCATTGTTGGATAGGCACTTTCTAAATCATATTCAAAGAAGTTGTTGTCTCTACTTTTCTTTTTAAAACGACCTCTGGCACCTAGTTTAATCGTTCCGTTTGATGTACCAAAAAGAGAAGCTGGTAGTTCAAAATGCGTAAAGAAATTGACATCATCTTCTTCCGTATATTGATATTCTTCTGTAATTTCATCAAATTCAAAAGCATCAAAGGCAGTAGCATCCGCTGGATTTTCAGCATATAACATAGGGAACTTGTTATCAGAAAAGTCATTTAGTACCGTATATTCGGTTTCATATTTAGCATAACGTTCGTTTTTTCTTTCTTCCGAAGCTTTGGCATACGAAACCATCCAATCGGTTTTTACTTTACCTAAGAAATGCTTTCCGCCCAAAGAATAGTTTTGCATTCTTTGGTCTTCCAAACGACGGTTTTTGTTTCTATTGTTATCAATACCCCCTTTGGTTTCTTTAGCTATTTCCGCAGGAAAGCGTGACGGTATACCATTGGTAATGGTAAAATCACCCGCTTCCATATCTTCTGCATCAAGCATTTCATAAGAAGTACGGTATCTATTTTCACGATCATCTCTCCAGTTGTACATCGATTTTAAATACAAATTATGGTTTGGGTTAATTTGGTAATCCAAGTTAGCCGAAAAGCTTCTTCTTACTCTTTGTACTAAGTATTTTCTGGTTTCAAATGCTTTGGTATATGGATTTACTGGTACTTCCTCTAAAATAGGGTCACCATTTACATCATCTACACCCGTATAATATTCAAATTCATCTGTCCATTCCGCTTCAATATTATCTGAACCAAAATCGGTATCATTAATAGAAGCGGCTACCATCCAACCTAATTTTTTGTCTTTGGTACGGTCACCAATAAGTAGCGAACCGTTTAAAATACGTTTGTTGGTTATAAAACTAATTCCAGAACCCAAAGTACTTGATAATCGGAACTGTTGCGGTGCTGTTGCCGTAACTAAGTTAATCGAACCCCCTAATGCATCCCCATCCATATCTGGTGTAACCGCTTTGGTTAACTCAATAGTTTGGATCATATCGGAAGGAATTAAATCCATTTGTACGTTTCTATTATCGCCTTCCGCGGAAGGGATTCTACTGCCATTTAATGTAACTGAATTCAATTGAGGGGACAAACCGCGAACAATAATATTTCGTGCTTCTCCTTGATCTACTTGCATAGTTACACCCGAAATACGTTTTACCGCATCACCAATATTCGCATCTGGGAATTTCCCAATTTGGTCTGTAGAAACTACATTTGTAATATTGATGTTGTTTTTCTGGGTATTTAAAGCCTTAGCTTGTCCGCTTAAGCCATAGGATATTAATTCAACCTCATTTAAAGTAACACTTTTAGGTTTCATAGTAATAAAAAGGGTAGTAGTTTGGTTTTCTACCACTGTAACTTCTTGTTTTAAGTCTTCATAACCTAAGAAAGCAATTTGAATTTGGTAAGTTCCTGCCGGAATAGAAAGCATTGAAAATTTACCATCGAAGTCGGTTGTTGCTCCTTTATTCAAGGAAGAAATAAGAACAGTTGCACCAGGTAAGTAGAAATTATTTTCATCTACAATAGTACCTGTAATACTTCCTTTTTGAGCAGTTGCAGTACACGTTATTAGGGTTAAAAACAACGTTACAAATAGCCTTTTAACAAAGCACATTTTTCTCATTTTTTTTAGTTTTACATTCTTAGCAAATGTAGTATTCATAAGGGTTTATTTATTTTTAACTAAGGCAACAAAGAGGCAACAAACTCTTTTTTATTAGTTACAACAAGGCAACAATAACAGTTTATTTACATTAAGCTAACTCTAAGAAAAAAAGACGATTTTTTTCTTACAATTCGAGTAAAAAAGTAATTAATTCTGCTTTAGCATCGATAGGTAATTTTTTTCTAAAACGATGTCTTGCTACGCGAACACTATCGGGTGTAACACGAAGAATAGTGGCAATCTCTTTGGAAGACAAATTGAGTCGTAATAAAATGCCCAGTTTTAATTCGGCAGGAGAGAGGCTTTCGGTGGCAATTTGAGAGAGTTTTTTAATAAAATCGGGGTGTATTTCTTCAAAGAATATGGTAAATTCTTCCCATTCATTCTCTTGTTGTAAAACAAAATCAATTTCGTTTGAAATCTCTTTAACTTTTGTTTCTAATAACTCGTTTTTTCGACCCATACTATTCTTTAACTTAGTTGAAAGTTCGGATAGCATTTTGTTTTTTTGAGCAATATGTAAGCTATAGCGAGAAAGTGCAGCTGTTTTTAATTCTAAATCGCGGTGTAAATTCTTTTCTTCGATTTCTTTTTTCTCTAATTCTGCCTTTAAGGTTTGTTGTTTGTAATTCTGAATTTTAAGTGTTGTTTTTCTCTTTTTTTGGTAATATATATACATAACAACCACAGCAAATAGGAGTGATAATGCTAAAATAAGTATGGTTTTTTGATTGGCTCTACTTGCTTTATTTTGTTCCTGTAAAATTTTTATTTGGTTTTCTTTCTGATTGATTTTATAATCGGCTTGTAAGAGATTAACTAGGTTTTTATTTTCATTGGCCACGGCTTTTTGATTGTAATCATCTGCTAGGAGTTTATGTTCATAAGCTTTTTCATAATTTGAAAGTAAGGCATAAGCCTTGGCTAAATCTTTATGTCCACTTTCTAATAAGTGATTGTCATTTAGTTTTTTAGCTAAGTTTAGAGATGAATTGGTATAAGGAATTCCAATGTTTACCTGTCCTTTTTTTCGGTACACATCGCCTAGATTATTTAAAACATTAGCTTCTTGTTTAGTTTGCGAGCCTTTGAGGAGAAGGAAAGCTTTATTAAAATAGTCATAGGCTTTATCAAACTGTTCCAAATCTTCATAAATACTCCCCATATTTTCATATACCACTGCAATTTCTAAGCTATCCTTTTGGTTATTAAAAAAAGTAAGGCTTTTATTTTCAAATGCTAAAGCGGTCTCATACTTGCCTCTTTTTTCAGCATTTTCCCCTAATAAACTAAAAGCTAATGCTTGTCCTTTGGTATATTGTAATTGTTTTGCAACAGTTAATGCTTCCTGTAAAAAAGGTTGTGCTTGCTCGTATTTGTGCATCGCATGATTGACTTTACCAATGGCATTATTAATTTGGACAAACAAACTGTCCTTTTTGCTAGTTTGTATTTGTTTTAGTGCTTCTTGATAATAAGATAAGGCATTGGCATATAAACCGTATTGACTGTAAATTGTACCTAATTCTAGCATTTTCAAAGCTATGGTTTGGTTGTTTTTACTTTTTAAAGCCAGATCAAGCCCACTTTTTTTATTTTTCAACTGGGTTTCAAGCCAATCATTTTGTGAAAATAGCGTAGTGGTAGTTAATAAAATCAGTAAAAATAAACGCTTAAACATCTAGATTAAATTAACTTGCAAATAAGAAAGAATTGCGTTAAACAATAATGATTTTAAAGTTAAGTAATGATTAAGATTTATGTTAATTAATAAAATAATAAGTTAAGTAAAAACTATAAATAAAAAAAGAGTGCCTTTACGACACTCTTTTTAAAGTAATACTTAACAACAAACTTGTAAACATGGCCAACAAATGACAGATTATTACTCGACTGTAATACTCTTTTTTGTTCTAAGAAACTATATACAAATGATATGCCACAAATGGTAAGAAGTGTGTAATAAATATGTTAAATGCATGAAAAAAACTGAAATTTTATGTACCTGTACATAAAAATTTAGGTTATTGGGATAAATTGATATAAGAAATAGATAAAAAAATAGGAGAGCAGAGTAGAAAACTACCTTTACAGATAAATTCCTGATTCAGCTTTTTTCAAAACCACCTTTGTTAGGCGCTTTGTATCTTCATTTTTTTAATCGTTTTATTTATTACAAATATTTCGAAAATCATTAAGCAAAAAACTAGGATTGTAGTCACCCAGAATGCTAATTTAGCTTCACTTTCTTTCATATAAGAAGCTGATGGATCTGAATAACCAAGACCAATATTGGGATTATAAAAAAAATTAGCAAAATAAATTAAAACAACAACACAGATTAGATTTACTACTAAAAGAATTGAGTTTGTAATTAAATTTTCAAATTTTTTAGATACCATCCTATAAATGTAAAATAACAGAAAAAATAGTAAAGTTACTAAGATAAAACCTTTCCAAAGTTCCATAAAAAGGTGAATAGATTGGAAAAATAGGTATGGTGTATGGAAGTCGAAAAATAATATTGAGGTAGTTATGCTACAGAATATTGGAGCAAAAAACCAAATTACTTCTTTTAAATATTTGTTCATGTTTATCAAGATTTTTTTTGTATTGCTCCCAATGTTTTCACAGCTACAAGTAGTGGCGTTGCATAAACACCAAGCCATAACAAATATAAACTTATTTTAGAAAATTCGTAGATACGAGCACAAAGTGCGAACTGGTGAAACAATTTTCGGAATAGAACTAAACTAGCCATTACTTGTAACCGCTTCTAGCCACAGTTAATTCTTTTCTATTTTATAATATTCAACCCAATCTTTTATTCTTCCAACAAACATTTTAAGATAGTTTTCAGTCAGAAATATATTTGACCAATCAAATCTTTGAGCTTGAACACCAAGATAAAAAACAAAAATTGATGCTCCAGTTTCTGGAATTAAGTTTATCTCTTCATCTGATAATTTTCGGAATTCTTTGTAACCTTCAAGAAAACATTTTACCTTTAATTCGTATTGATTTTTGTCTTGTTCGATGAAAAATAATTGTTTACAGAAATACCCAACATCTAAAATAAGTATTCCATTTCCACAATTATCAAAATCGAATATAGTTATTTCATTTTCTGTATTTATGCTGAAATTGTCATACCAAATATCAAGATGAACAATTCCCTTTTGGTTATCTTTTAAATTACTTTCTTTAAAGGTTTTTGATATTTTTTCACCAATTTCTTTTAAAAATTTCATTTCATTTAAATCTTCGGAAAAAAATGGCTTTAAATAATTATATGATTTTTTTAAAAGTATTTCTGAATCATAATTTACTCTATCGATTTTCTTGCTTGCCGTTATATTATGAATTTTGGCAATAAGAGAACCAATAGCAAAGCAATTCTCATTTGTCATAAGTCGTTTTTTCTCACCATTTGCAAATGAAAAAAGTACTACATAACGAATTCCTTCAGGAGCATTAATTTCTTGAATTAATTCATCATTTTTATCAGAAATTGGAAATGAAATAGAAAGGTTGTTGCTTTTGAGTATTTTTAAGAGTTCTAATTCCTCCTTGATTTCAGTTTTACTTCTCCAATTATGACAGTAGACTCTAGCTACATATTTTGTGTTTGAGTCTGATATAAAATAAGTATGATTTACTCCAGTTCTAAATAATTTACATTCAAAATTGTTATTTAGGTTGTATTTTTCTATTATAAAATTGCCTAAATCTTTTTCTGATAATGTAGAAGCAATCACTGGGAATGTTGTCATTCGGTTTCGTTTTGGTTTAATTGTGGCTAACGGTTTGGCAATAACTTGTTGTTGGCAGTTATTTTTTCATCAAGTTGCTATTCATTACGATTTCTCTAATTTTAATTTCAAACTCGTAAAACAAGTCTATGTTTTCATTAGACTGATTTTCTAAAACAACTACGTCCACGTCTGTTTCAGGAAAATAAACTTTAAATGATACAAAACCTGAACCGCCACCTGTATGTCCAACATATTTAATTGGTGTTTTGTCACTTATTCTTACTCCATAACCATAGCCAATCTTTTCTTTTCCAAAAGCGTTATGTTGTGCAGTAATGCTATAACTTGTCATCAATTTATAGGTTTCTGGTTTTAAAACTTTTCCTTTGTGCAATAACTTGTCCCAAATGTTTAAGTCAGTTATATTTGAGATAATTCCAGCAGCAGAAACTTTTTCGTTGTTCTCAATAGGTGTTTCTTCAAGTTTGAAATTATTGTTTGTATTTCGATAGCCTTGGACTCTATTTTGAGTTTTACCTTGTTCAAAGCAATAAGTATTTTTCATTTTCAGTTCTCTAAACAAGTCGTTTGCAACGTCAATATATTTTCGACCCGTAACTTTTTCAATTATCTTTCCAAGCATAATATAAGTAGTGTTACCATACTTGAAGTCAGAACCAGGTTTGAAAAGTAAGGGTTTGTCAATGTCAGTTATTCCAGCTGAAAAGTTTAATAACTGGTGAACTGTAACAGTGTCTGCCCAACTTTGAGGCAAGTCGGGCAAATATTTTCTAACTGGGCTTTGCAAATCAATTTTCCCTTTTTCAAACTCTTTTAAAGTCAAAACAGCAGTAATTTGTTTGCTGTTTGACATAATAATAAAATTGTCATTAGTTGTTAGTGGTGTCTTTTTTTTAAAATTTGAATATCCAAATGCTTTTTTATATTTTGTTTTTCCCTTTTGAGTAATCAAAATAACTCCGTTGAAACTTCTTGGGCTTGTCGTTTTGATTAAACTGTCAATTTTGGCAGAATAATCGTCTTTTTCTTGTCCGTAACTGTTACAACTTACTAAAAAAGTTGTAAAAAAAATGGTTAAAAGTCTAAGTGTTTGTTTCATTAAAATTGTCTTGATTTTTTTGTTCTGTTGTTTACGGTCGGTTTGTCATAATTGCCACCAACGGCAGTCTGTGAAAAAACTCAGAAACCCCACCAAATATAACCAAAATAGTTTGTTAAAAAAGACAAATTTTCGTATTTTTAATAATGCAACACATTCAAGGAATCTCCCGTAATCAGTTATATCTGTCCAGCTTAGAAGATAAAATTACCCTAGATAATCCAGTCCGATTTATAGATGCTTTTGTGGGTTGTATTGATCTACAAAAGATAGGGTTTGTGCCCGTAATTTTAAAAAACAAACCTCGTTTAAATCACTTTAAATGAGGTTTTGTAATATGTTTTTTTGGAGTTATTTTAAAAAATAGTAGTTGTGCAACAGTTACCGTTGTTGTAGGCAGTGCTTTTATTTGGTTTCTTTTTTTATTAAATTTTTACCCATAAAATATATTCCGATTATAATAAATGGAATACTCAAAATTTGTCCCATATTTAATTTCATTCCTTCTTCAAATTCCACTTGATTTACTTTTACATACTCGATTAAAATTCTCATTGTAAAAATTAAAGTAATTGCCAAGCCAAACATAAATCCATTTCCTAACTTTATTTTTTTAGTTTTGTAAACAGTAAAAATTATAATGAAAATTATAAAATATGAAATTGCTTCATAAAGTTGGGCAGGATGTCTTGGTAAATTGTCAACTTTTCTAAAAATAAAAGCCCAAGGCATTGTTGTCGGATTACCAATCATTTCAGAGTTCATCAAATTAGCAAGTCTAATAAATGTTGCTCCAAGTGGCGCAACTATAGAAATTAAATCTAGTATTTTAAGATATTTTATTTCATATTTTTTTGAATATAAAAAAAGAGAAATAATAAGTCCTATTGTTCCTCCGTGACTTGCTAATCCGCTATAACCAATAAATTTTATTTCTCCAATTTGATTTATTTTTATTGGTAAAAACATTTCTAAAATATTTTTTGAATAATATTCAAAGTCATAAAATAAACAATGTCCAAGTCTTGCTCCAACAAATATTCCGATTATTCCATATATGAATAATGCTTCGTGTGCATTATCTTTTAAATTTTCTCTTTTGTAAATTCCTTTTAGTATGTAGGTACTCAAAAGCAAACCACCACCAAAAAAAAGTCCGTAATATTTTAATGGAAATCCATAAATGTTAATTATTTCAGAGTCAAAATCCCAATTAATATATAATCCAATCATATTTTTTTATTAATTTCTGTTTTCTGCGTTTTTTTGGTAAACTAGACACTAACGTTTTGTCACTTGCTTTCAGTGGCGTAAATTTAAGACAAAAGGTTTCAAGTACAAAACTCTTTGTAGAATTTTCGGAGAAAATTCCGAAATAGCCCGAACTTAGCAATAGCGTAAAATCGCGATTAGCTGTGGTTTTTATTTTTTCTCACTGTTCAACATTTTCCTTTTCTTTTTCAGTTTATCATATTCGAAATATGATTTCATTTCTTGAATCAACAGTTTGTTGATATTTAGTATTTCATTAATACTTATTTCGTTTTCTCTCAAGAATTTTAAATCGTCCAAAATAACTCCTTGATTCTTTAAAACTGTTTTTTCAACCTTCAAGCCAATCCACCTTTTTTCTTTAATTTCCCTTTGAACTGATTTTAACGAATCAAACTTATCATGAAAAGTTATTATTGAATAATAATGCTCGATTAACATAAAAATTGCATTTAGCTTGTGATGTTCCTTCTTTGATAATTTATCTCCAAACTCCAAAGTTTTTTCATCAAGATTTTCAATATTTATACTTTTCAAAGCATTTTTGATTCTATGAATTGTAAACAATATGTTTTGAAAATTAAGTAATATTCCAAACGCAAATAATGGATGAATGGTTTCCTTATTTTTAGAATAATCTTTTTCAAACCCTTTAATGAATTCATCAAAAGTTAAACTTAAATCATCTAGATTTTCTGAATCTAATATTTTTTTATATGAGAACTTATCATAAGTCAAAAGATTCCAAACTACTCCAATTCTCTTTTTTATATAAAGATGAAACCCATATTTAATTTTGTTTTCTTCATATTTTTTTGAATGTAAGGTATTAAAACTGCTGCGATTAGTGAAAGAACTGCAATCAGTAAAAACCATAAATTCCAATCGATTTTATCGCCTTCTTCAATAATTTTAACTTTTATTGGTTCAGCTATTTTAATCGAATCTATCTTCTTTTCAATCATTAGTTTTTATTTTAGATTTACTTCTTTTGAAATTGAGGTGTCGGAAAATCACAGCTAACGTCCCGTCAGCTTTGTGTCATGCGAGGATTTTTATTACTAATGCTTACAAATATACCGAAAAGAGTGAAAGATAAATGTTTAAAATAGGAGAGAAGGCAAACATAGGATTCTCCCGATAAACATCCAAACCCCAATTTCTTAAAACCGCTGTTAGTGGTAGTAAATGTTTAAGATTCCACACCAAGTAAAATTTGGACTTTGCCATTTTCTAATTCATAGACTTCGATTGAACTTAAATCTAAATCACCAATATCATGTCCCCAAATTCCATATTTACCATCAGTTTCATTTCTATTGATTAAACCTTCTCTTTTCTCAATAGGAATTGTTTTTGTTTCAGCAGTTTTTTCTTCAGTATTGTAGATTTCGTGATACTTTTTGCTAATTTCTAGAATTAATTGTTTTCTAGTAAATCCTTTTTCGTTACTCTTTAAAATAAATGAAGCTGGATTATTTAATGGATAATCAATAACAACTGTTATTTCTGAATTTGGAATAACTATTTTGTCAGCATCAATTAATCTATCGATTTCACTTTTTGGATTTTCAATACTAACCCAAGGTATAATGCCGTCTTCAAAATCTTTTGCTTCGTCACTATTTGCTTTAATCCCAAATTCAATACTAGAAATTAGATTCCCAAGATTGTCTTGTGATTTATTTTGAGAATCTGATTCTTTTTGATTTAGAACTTTTAAATAATCTTCGTTATTTGAATTTGTTTTTTGTTCTGAAGGCTTTTGAAAATTACAACTGATTAAAAAAGCTGCAAAAGAAAGTAATAATGTTTTGGTTTTCATTTACTTATAGTTTGGTTTTTAATTGCCACTAACGGTCTAGTGTATGAGCAGTAGCGGATTAGAAACCACTAACTTTTCGGTTAAACACTTACCTTTATTTATATTCATTTAGTTTCAATTTAGCACAAAACCCGTTATTGCTTATACACATTGTTGTGTGCTGGCTATTTTCACTTTACTCTTAATATTTTAGCATCAAAGTCAGCCATTAAATATACTCGGTCAAACTTTGATTCCATTTTATAATTTTCAGATTCGTTTAATTCATATGATACAGAAGAAAGTGAACCAATTAAAAGAACTAACCATAATTCGGTTAATTGCTTTTCACTTGTCCTATATCCCAAAATTTTAGATTCTTTTTTTTCTATTTCTGTTTTCAAACGTTCTCTTGTCAGGTATTCCGCTTGCCAATTTTTTTCTTTATATGAAAATGAAACTTGAGAATGCCTTGTTGTTCTTATATTGGTAATTTTTTCAGGCAGTTCAAAGTCCGTTTCCATTCGTGTCCATTGCACATAATCTGCAATTTGTTCCGCTAATTTCGGTTTGTCCTTTTGTGAATAATTCCATTCGTCATTTTGTATTGAAATTGTCGCGTGAACATTAGTATCCGGATATTTTTTTTCAAATCTTTGTTCTGCATAGTCCAATAGGGTTTTAACTCTGAAATATCTTTGGGCGTCTTCTGTTAGAATTTGGGTGTGTTCAAGTCCGATTAAACTATTGTTTAGTTCAATAATAAAATCAGGATTTGGTGGTTGTGGTTTGTCCACAATCCGAATTTCAGAGTCAATTTTGTAGGCGAACTTTCCAATTTGACAAACTTCAAGAATTTCTTGTTTGTTCAAGTCGAAATTGTCAAGAATTGGATAAATAATTTGACCCAATTCCTGTTTTTCCTTTTTCGCTCTTTCAATTAGCTTTTTAAGTTCTTCTTTGTCTATTTGTAAGTTCATTTTTTCAGCTTGCACACAACTAGTATATATACGCTACTACCTAGCTCCAATCTACCTAATATAGGGTGTATAGGTCCTACAAACTAGCGTTTTTCAAATATATTATTTTTCTATTTACAAATGATAAAAAAAGTTTTGTAAAACCACATAAGTTAATTTTAGGGTGTTTCAATGTCAAATTCAATGGCAATAGCAATATCAAATTAAACGAACAACCAACAACCATCAACTGACAACCATCAACTCACAACCCACAACTCACAACCAACAACTCAAAAAAACAGGTATTTCTACCTATAAATGCCTGCCGTATTCTTTGTTACTTTGGGTAAACTAATCCAAACAATAAACAACCCGAATATGGCTAGTACCAAAAATCAAAAGGCAATGTATGACCAGGTGGTTTCTATTTTAGATACTGTACAAGGAAATACCATTCCCAGTTATCAAGGCCTGTATGCCTTCTGGCAAAATCCAGAGGTATTCCTCAATGCGTCTTTGTATGGGCAACGCTTAATTGCTCCTCAAGACGGACTTACGACCCAAACAACGGCTTCAGGATGTTGTGGTAGTAGTGCTCCCGCAACCCATACACCCGATAAAACCATGAGTCCCGTAAAAACAGAAGGCTGCTGTGGTTCTCAAGAAACCGCAACGGCACCTATCGATAGTCAACCGAAACTGACTTCTTCGGCTAACTTAGCAGCACCTAAAGTAACTACTGATTGCTGGCCTTCGGGTGGCAGTAGTGGTGGAGGTGGTGCTTTTCCAACGGTGAAAAGAAGCGATCAATCGGGGATTATCATCGGTTTAAAAGGCCAATATCCTTTCGATGGAAGTATGTTTCCTAAATTGTTATGGGACACAACCAATGAGGCAACTGCTGAACAAATTCAGTTTATTGCCAATTGGATCGATTCGGGCTGCCCGTTGACGTTAGAAGAGGAACAAACGAATAAATTGCAATTGGTTTCCACAGCCAAAGTGAGCAATTTAGTGGCTTTAGCTCGTGGTGAAATGTTACATACACAAGCGCAAGCACCTACCAATGAAAGCAAATCAAGTGTGAATGGCTTAACCGTTCGTAAAGAAATTAGTTCGTTAACTGCTGAAGAATTGGAAACGTTCCGTGAAGCGATTAATTGCATGAATCAATACAACGACTATTGGCAAGACGATAGAAGTTTCGATTATTGGGCACGCATTCACACCAATTCGTGTCAGCACGGTTGGGAGCAATTCTTACCTTGGCACCGTTTGTATTTGTATTTCTTCGAACAAAAATTACAAGATTACAATCCCAACATTTCATTGACGTATTGGTCTTGGACCGATTATGCAGATGTAAATACGAATACGTTTAACAATTCGCAATTCGATTTAGGAGTTATTCCCGATGCGTACGGTTGTTTTTTAACTACCAAAGGGTTTGAAAAACTAAGCACGATGAAAGCCACTGACGGTTCGTTGTTGTTTTCACCCAAAGAAACCACCGCATTGGCTTCGTTAACCAAAAAAGGCACGATTTTCAATTCGGGATTGCGTTTCTTAAAAGCAGCAGGTATCGATTATGAAATTATCAATCAGAATAATGTTGCCATTTGGTCACCCAAAATCAATGCCTTGTATACCGTTTTAAAAGAAGTCAATCCCTTATGGTTTCCAAATAGATGGCCAGGTTCTTTAAATGGTACGGCTGCCATTTCACAATACCCAACCAAAGACGATATTGCCTTAATTTTAGACATTAATAACTTTGCCGATATGGGTGGTGGTTCGGCTTACGACCACTATTTTGGCGCTTTGGAAAAAGTCCACAACGGCATGCATAATTTTTCTGGGGGAACCAATCCGAATTACCCTGATAATAACAAAGATTGGGTTAAGATATACCAAAAACTAAACCTAACTCCAGATCCACAAAATTTAGACAATCCTATTTACGGTTGGATGACCGATAATCGTACCACCGCATTTGATCCGTTGTTTTGGGGACATCATTCTAATGTAGACCGTATTTGGGCGAAATGGCAAGAACAACATAATGGTACGCCACTAGAAATGGATGCGGTTATGGCTCCTTGGACTTTAACGGTTAAAGAATCGATGAGCATTCAGAAATTAGGCTATACCTATATGAGAGATTCGGTGTTTTATCCGGTTTCTAATGCGGTGGGTTTAACCCAATTTAAAGCAGCTCCAGCACAAGTGTCGCAAACCACTTTACAAGCACACCGCAAAGCGGAAATTGTATTGCACCGCGTTCAAATGGGGAATTTGCAAAATGCGAGTATTCGTGTTTTCTTAAACACGCCTGATGCTTCTGTAGACACGCCTATTACCGATAATCCTAATTTTGTAGAAGCCTTTTCTACTTTTAACGGCAGTTGTTTTGGTGGTCCAGGACATTGTAATTTACCCTTACCCAATACGCGTACATTCGATAGAAGACCGTTGCACAATCACGAACCTCGAAATTATAAAATCGATGCTTCAGATGCGGTACAACGTGTTTTAAATAATGGAGCGAAAAACATTACTGTGCAATTGGTAATCGTAGGCTTAAACGGAAAACCAGTTGAAAATGCGGTATTCATAGAAGGGGTTTCATTAAATTTTATGGATTAAAAAAACAAAACAAATGAGCAAATCATATACGACATTCAAAATACATCCTAGTATCGGAATTGCGAGATTAGGGAATTCAGACCAATTTTACATCGCTCCAGAGCAACCAGGTACTTTGCCAATTGCTTGTGATACTTCGGGTAAAGAAAAACAAGATGCCAATGGAAATCCGGTACGTGTTTCTTCCTTTAAAGACGATAACGATTTATCAAAAATCAAAAAGCAAGCCGCTCGTTTTCGTGTTTTTGCTTATGCTGATGAAGGCGATAGCGAAGGCAAAGAGATTCAAGTAGGTGGTAAATATAATTTTATTTATCAAACGGCAGTAACCGCTCCAAGAATAGTGGAAGGAACCGTAACTGATATTGATTGGACCGTACATTTAGCGAATAAAAAGGCTTCTTGGTATGAGTTTCAGGAGACCAATGGCCAACACGGTTATGCGCCCGATCATCCGTTAAGAAACCCAGAAGTTACCCAACCCGATTTAAGAAGACAATTGATTATCGATCCAGGGCCTGTAACGGTGAACTTAAAGAACAATCAAGGTGCTTTTGCAAAATTTGGTTCGGAAAGTAAAAGAAATGACAACAGTAAAAATAAAAAAGTTGCCTATCCGCAAACCTTTCCTCCAGCAGATATTCAACCCAATTCGATTGAGACTTTGGGAAGTGTTTTGGTCAACGAACAAGATAAAAACATTCGTTTGTTAGTCCTTGGTGGGAATGGAAATTCGGGTTCTACCAAAACTCCTGTAATAGACAATTTTGTAAATAACGACGGTTGGTTTGACGATATTTCCGACGGACCAGTTACCGCTAAAATAGAATATACGTTTATTAATGTAACGTATGATGGGGACAAAGAGATCAAAACCAAAACCAAAGCGACTATGGAAGTTCAAGTTCCAGCTTGGGTAGTGGTGGGTTATCCCAGATATGCACCAGAACTGGAAGATATGATTACCATGGACGAAACCCTATACGATATTTTTGTACGTAATATGGCTTACGAACCAAGGCTTTTTGGAGTGCCACCTTTTACTATGGAAAATAATAGTCCTACAACCCAAGAAGAATTGGATTTTTGGAAAAATGCAGCGCGTTTTAATCCGGATTATTATCCTAAATTCTATAGAGATATTTGGCCTATTTTAAGAAGACCTTACGAACAAACTACGTTTACTATGGTATTTGACCCAAGTGATGGAGGTGATCCTCACAATAGAGGTACGGGCGGTAATTTAAGTCAGGCTGCCTTATCACAACCACCACAAAATGGAGAAGATCCTAATTTCAAGTTGCGCCAATTTGTATTGGGTATCATGAGAAAAAGTTCGCAAACCAATGAATATACTGTGGAAGGCAATGCAAAATCAGCAAACAAACCTCGTTTAATGCCGATGTTGTGTGGTAATAATCCGTTAACCAATGTTTCACCCGATAAGTTTTTAGCGATGCGACCTACCCAATTGTTCTTTTTAAGACAATGGGCAGCTGGTAAATTCGTTAATGAATGTCTGGAATGGGAGGAAGGCAATGCCTATTGTTCAAATCCTTGGGCATTACCACCTACAACCGGAATTGGTATCGATAGAGGCGTTTTAGGAAATGCCGTTGGAGGTGCATTTTGTCCAGGTGCAGAAATGACTTGGATTATGAAAAATCCAGCTATTTATAGTGAACCGTATCGTATCAAACATGCAAACTATGTTCCAGGAGCTTTAAGTATCCCCAAACCAATTGCAGATAAAGATGGCAGTACGGCTCCGAATCTAAAAGCGGGTTTAGAACCAGGAGATTTAACCAAATATATAGGCGTGCCTTGGCAAGCTGATTTCCATGAATGTACCGATCAAAATGTAGATGTTACCTATGAAAATTGGAATAACATTTACCCTGATTCCACGGGAGATCCAGTGCAACAGCAAATTGCGTACAACATTCCGTGGTGGCCAGCCCATAGACCTATGGTGGTATTTGAATCTTTGAACGGTCCGCAAGTGTATTGGGCTTCAGGAATTCCAGATAATAATGCAGGAGATTTACAAATGGTGGAAGCTTGGAAAGACTTAGGTTTCATCGTATCGAGTGGAGAAGGCAATAACAAACAATTTTATCAAGTAGAACGCAATAACGAAGCTTTAGGTGAACCCGTACAACCTGGAAACCGCATTTTAGGGCTTGGTGATACGCGTTCGAAATCAAAAAAATAAAACTATGAATACAGCAATAAATGGCGTCCCAGAAGTTCTTACCGGACTATGGACGTATAGAAGTTTTTTAAGTAATCCAGACGTAACAGCTGATTTTGACAGCTTGGAGTTTGGTCGAGGCACCATTAAAATTAATGAAGGTCCGATGCAAACCTTTGACGGATTAATATTTGGTCCGGGTTGGGAATTAAAACTAACCGGTTCTATTGGATATGGCAATCCATTTACGGTTCAATTTCAAGGAAAAGGAGTAGTAGGAGGAGCTGAATGGATTTACAATTATGTGGGTTATTTTGTACCAAATTGGGTAAATGGAGTCAATCAAAGACCAGCTTTGGTAGGAACCATAGTAAGAGTTATTCCACATCCAACAGGAGCAAATGGAGATTCCACAGCACCAGCTGGTGTAGTGGCCCAATGGATAGCTGTAAAACAAGATGAAGACTAAGAATGAAGTATGATGTAATCATAATAGGAGCAGGAGTAGCAGGTTGTGCTACCGCATTGGCTTTAAAAAAGGTCAATAAAGACTTGCATATTGCTATTATGGAACGCAGTGCATCAGCTGAGAATACTTTTAAAATAGGAGAAACATTGCCACCCCAAGCCTCTAAACAATTTCAAAATTTAGGGATTTGGGAGGCATTTTTAGCCTGTAATTTTTCTTCTTCTTATGGAACGTCATCGGTTTGGGGTTCCCATACGGTTTATACCAACGAATATATTTTTTCTCCTTATGGTTATGGTTGGAATTTAGACCGAAATGCTTTCGATCAGTTTATGATAAAGCAAGCCAAAGAAAAAGGAGTTGAAGTGTATTGGAATACGAGTTGTATCCATTCGCATAGGGAAAACGAACAATGGATATTGGCGTGTGAAAACAATCATGATAAACTACTTCTAAACACTTCTTTTGTAGTAGATGCTACTGGAAAAAAAGCCGCTTTTTCTGCGCTACAAGGCACGGAAAAAATAAAAAAAGACAAACAGGTAGGCGTGTATCGTTTTTATGATTTAAAACAAGCGAATACGACTGATATAAAAGAAGGTATAGTGGTGGAAACGGATGCTAATGGTTGGTGGTATAGTGCCACTTTGCCCAACCAAAAATTAGTTTTGGGTTACCTAACGGATTCTGATATTGCTTCTAATCTGAAAATGAAGGTCACCTCTCATTTTGAAGACCAATTACAACAAACGGCTATAACCGCGACAAGAGTAGCAACACTATCGGATACCACAACTCCTTTTTTAGTCGCTGCTCAAACCCAATATTTAAAATCGTGTGTGGGAGAAGGTTGGTTAGCAGTGGGCGATGCCGCTTCCAGTTATGACCCTATTTCTTCTTTGGGAATCTATAAAGCTTTAGTAATGAGTCAATGGGCGAGTTTTGCTATCCAAGATTTCTTAAAAAAAGAGCGTATTGGTTTGCGAAAATATCAAAATTTAGTAACCCATGATTTTGAAGTATATGAAAAGAAAAGAAAAGAATTTTACCAACAAGAAAGCCGCTTTTCCAATACTCTTTTTTGGAAAAGAAGACATGAAAATAATGTATAACTAAAACCAACTAGCATGAAACAACAAAAATTAGTAACTAAGATTGCACTCTTAGGCTTGGCAAGCTTTTTCTTCTCCTGTGATAAAAAAGGAGATCCTTATGAGAAAATCGAACAACCCTTTGAATTATCTGCCTCCATTCCAGTAGATGTAAACCCAGAACTGCAAGATAAATTAAAAAAACAAGGTGATATTTATGCATTAAATGAAGCTTTTAACGAATATAGTTGGCAAGCTATGATAGCCATTTTTTGGCCTAGAGATAAAGAAGGAAAACCAATGCCAAATTTTACAGATGAAGGAAAATCTACTTGGTTAGGCTGGAAAGAAGCGGCTCAAGTGTATCGAAAAGATGGAGGTGTACCTGCACCTTGGGAAAGTCCGAGAGTAAAAGCAGGTTATAATTTGACTGCTAATATGTTAGAAGAGCATACTGTGCGTGTTTTTTTATCCTCCGAAACGCCAACACATAAAGTTAAATCAAAAAATGTAGCAGATGAAACCGATCAAGCTTTTGCGGGTCAATTATTTGATCAGAATGGGAATCTGGTATATTATGAAGTATTGATGAATAAAGAAGAATTTGATTATGTTGTTGCTAACAAGTTATATAATATTAATGGTCAAATTGATTTTTCTAAAAATGGAGCAATAGCTAATTTCCCAGCGGGAGACTTTGCTACTACTCAACTTGGAGCGGTGGAAATTAAATTTGCTTGGAAAATATTAACCGACAGGGATCACAAAGAGCGTTACTATAGGAATTTTGGTTATGTTTTAGATCCTTCTGGAAAAATGGAGAAAAAAGAACTTGGCATGATAGGATTTCACATTAGTCAAAAGACGCCTACAGGGAAGCAATGGGTTTGGTCTACTTTTGAACATATTGATAATTTAGATCAGAATACGATGGAAAAAGAAGGAAAAAGAAAACTAATTCACCCTTCTTTAACAAATCCTGAATGCGAAATATGTCCTGTAAATGTAGATGTAACTAATGGAGGTACAACTTACAAACACAACACAGGAAAACATGGAAATTATTGGACAATTTCTGGAGATACAACAGATAAATATTTTGCCAATAGTGATATTATGAAAACACAAGCAAAAAGAATGGTTGATATTCCTGTGCGTGTACAACAGATTAATAAACGAGTTCAAAATTATTTAAAATCTGTCAATAGTGTGTTTCAATATTATCAATTAATAGATACTCAATATCCCTTAGATCAAAATTCAACTCCCGATTCTCACACTGAAGATGGGTATCGTTTGCCAGGCTCGGTTACAAATAAATCGGGTGGAAGACCTAATTTGGCATACTTGACTAATATAACTATGGAAACCTTTTTTCAAGGAGGCAACCAATTGGCATCTAATCTAATGGAAGCCAATCCTGCTAGTGATATAACCATTTTTGGAACAGAAAGTTGTATGGGCTGTCATTCCAGTGCAGGAATTTACAATGGAATTAATAATGGTCAATTTACTACTGGAGACCAATTATCTGGAGATTTTAGTTGGTTATTATCTCAAAGAGCACAATGGGATGAAAAAGTACCAAGGCCTTTAACTCCTCCAAATAAAAAATAACTAACTCTTTTATAATTTCAATAACATTTAAGTTATTGTTCACTTCTACAAAGGATACTTTTAATACTGTGATAAGTAAAAAAAGTATCCTAGGGGAGTTGAATTTTAATTTTCTACAATGGGTAATTGATGCAAAATTTTTATAACATCAATAGAAGAATCGGAAGAAGCACCATTAACAAATACTCCTTTTTTACCTTCTTTAGATTGAATTCCATATACCCAAGATTCATCATCGGGATTTGTATTTCCTTCATATCTATATATATGATGAATTTCAAAATTTTCAGGATTTTTTTCTAATTCTTTTTCGTTGATATTAAAATCATAATCGTATCCTTTTTCTTTTAACATTTTTAATGCTTCTGATACGGAAGCATAGTGATATCTTTTTTTCATAGCTGTTATATTTGAATGTATATTATAAAATTAGCCTTTTTCCATTTATTAATTTTTAAAGTAATGTTAAAGTAGGGGAAATTTAAAAAATGTTGTAAATTTGCATTCGCAGACTGCCTTATCGTTCCTTTTATTAGGAGAGGAAAGTCCGGACACCACAGAGTAGCATAATGGGTAATGCCCATCCATCGAAAGGTGAGGACAAGTGCAACAGAAAGTATGTACAGGTTAAGCTGTAGTGAAACCAGGTAAACTCTATGCGGTGAAATGCCAAGTATATCAACAACTCTAACTTCGGTTAGATAAGAGCTACTCGTTCGATGTTGAAGGGTAGGCAGCTTGAACTAAGCAGTAATGTTTAGTCTAGATAAATGATAAGGCTCCTTTTTGGAGACAGAATCCGGCTTATAGGTCTGCTTTTTTTAATCTTCTTTTATTTTTATAAATGTTATTAATTCGTTAAATACTAATTATCATAGCCGTATGCTGTTTTTTTTTAATTAAATTTATAAGAAAAAGGTAGAAATCATATTATAATTTAATTAAAACTAAAAATAGATATGGAAACTGAAAATTTAAAAATTGAATTAGTAAAAAAAATACTTTCAATAGATGATGTATCAATTTTAGAAAGTATTTCTCAGTTTATAGACGAAAAAAAAGAGAATAGCTATGATAAATTTTATTTTAATGAAGATGATGAGACACAAAAAGGAATCGAAACTATAATTAAAATGGTTAACGAATTTAAATAATTAAAAATTTTCATCATCATTTTCTTCTTCGTATTCCTCTTCGTCAAAATCAAATTCAAAAAAAGAAAAAACAGTACCACCATAACTTTTTGAGAAAGAAAAATTAATTAAATGGTCTAGTTTAGTATGCTTGGAATGTTCAATGATAAGCATTCCTTCTTCGTCAAGTATCTTGTTTTCAAATATTTGTAAAGCTATTTTTTCAAAATCTTCTTGAGACAAATCATAAGGTGGATCTGCAAAAATGATATCATATGAAGTATTACATTTTTCTAAATATTTGAACGAGTCCGATTTTATAGCTGAAATATCTAAATCTAATTCATGAGCCGTTTTTTTAATAAATGCGATACAACCCATGTCAGC
Source organism: Flavobacterium sp. 9AF (assembly GCF_902506265.1). GTDB lineage: Bacteria > Bacteroidota > Bacteroidia > Flavobacteriales > Flavobacteriaceae > Flavobacterium. Next base: position 224,627 of record NZ_LR733556.1, read on the forward strand.
ATCTATGGCTACTACGGTATTACTACCTCTTGAAGCAAATTCATAACCAATGTTTCCTGTACCTGCAAATAATTCTAGAATTTTTAAACCACTAAAATTAAAATAATTATTCAAGATATTAAAAAGAGCCTCTTTAGCCATATCTGTAGTAGGTCTAACGGGTAACTTTTTAGGAGCTTGTATTCTCTTGCCTTTATGTTTTCCTGAAATTATTCTCATGAATGGAAAAGTATAAAATTATTTCTTATTTCTAATTCTGTTCGTTCTAAAATGTTGACCCATTGTTTGGTATCGAGTAGCCTGCAATTTCGTATAAATTTATAGGCTAATTTAAAATAATCGTCTGACTCTGTTATGTTTCCAAATAAGTGCATTTCAATTGTTTCCGCACTTAATTGCAATTGTTCATAGGTAAAAAGAATATAATAGATAAAATCTTCTGGAGTATTATATTCAAAAGAGTTGAAAAGGAGTAATTGTTGATTCTTTACTACAATTATTTCAAAATGATCTTTTTGTACATGTATAAATACTTCTTTCTCATCATTTCCAATAGATATATCTAAAACTTTTTTTACTACTATCGAATTTACATTTTTATATTCAAACGATTTAAATTGATCTAATAAGAAATTGTTAATATTTACATAAGGTACATAAATATTATTTATTCCATAATTATCTATTCTATCAAAAGAGAAGAAATCGGTATCAAAAACTTTTACATTATATTGTAAATAGCTTCCTAAATGTTGAGAATCAAATAATACTTCTGGAACAAATGTATTTAAAGCATTATCGTGTAAAACTAAAATTTCATCATATGAATTAGAAAGTATAGTATGATCAATGAATATTTTCCACAATTGCTCTTCAATTACACTGTTTTTTGCATACTCAACATTGTTATAGGCAATTACTTTTTTTGTAATTAAATCGAAAACACAAAAAGAAAGTCCACTCAGAGAAACCTGAATGGACAATTTTTTATAGTTTTTTGTTGTAATATCGTTATTCGTTATTACCATATCTTTTTGGCCAGTTTCCAGTTAGTGTTACATCCACTAAAGAACCTAGAACTATTTTATCTCCGTTTATTTCGTTAATATCTTCTACTTTATTCTCTTGAGCTAACAATTCTTCATCAAGACCAGCTAAAAGAGCATTTTTGTCAATTATAGCTTCTAAAACAGGAAGTTTTGTTTCATTTCTTTCTACAAAAGTAGTTTTCATTACAACAGGAACTTCAATATCTTTAAATTTAACAGAACTTAAATTTTTATATCTATCATTTCCTCTAAATAATGAGTCTTTTACAGAAACTGTACCAATTTTATTGATGATAACAGTATCTTTAAAGAATCCACCCACACCGTCAGCACCAACAGTAATTCTGAAAGCAGCATTTTTCTTGTGATCAATAATAGTTGTATCTTTTCGAGTTACAATATCAAAAGTTCCATTATCTATAAAAGCGACAAGCTTTTCAAATGAATCTGCATATTCACCATTTACTTTTTTATAACCTAATTGTGCTTTTTTAAGATCTAATAATGTTTTAACAGCTACTTTATAGCGCTCGTTTTTCTCTTCGTCAAAACGAATAGGTTTCATAATAGATTCATAAATTAGATATGCTAAGAAAATAGTTGCAGCCCATAAAAGTATAGAAACAACAGGTCTAGCACCACTCGGTAGAAATTTATCTATCAATTTAACCAAGGCAAAAGCAACAAGGCATGTGGCAATTACAGTAAAGATTAGTAACATTTATATTTAATTTTTTAGTTATATGGTACGCAAATCTACAATTTTTTTTTCTTCCCAAAAGAATTTCTTAAAAAAATCATCAGTATATTTGAAAAAATTATACAAGCCTACATTAAGTTATGACAAATTCTTCTCTGTTTTACAAAACTTTACGAGATAATTTTCCTTTTGAACCCACATTAAAACAAGATATATTTTTTCAAAAAATTGCTGATTTTGTCCAAAATAATAAGGAAAATGAAATTTTTGTTTTGAAAGGATATGCAGGTACAGGGAAAACAACACTTATTTCTACTTTAGTAAATTGTCTTAAAGATGTAGGAAAAAAATATGTTTTACTAGCACCAACAGGTAGGGCCGCTAAAGTAATTAGTAGTTATTCCCAAAAGCCTGCTTTTACGATTCATAAACGAATTTATTTTCCAAAAAAGAGTCAGTCGGGAGCTGTTGCTTTTACCTTACAACAAAATAAATTTAAGAATACAGTTTTTATAGTAGATGAATCTTCCATGATTTCAGACACTTCGCAAGAATCTAAGCTATATGAAAATGGTTCATTGCTAGATGATTTAATACATTATATAGACCAAGGAGTTAATTGTAAATTAATATTGATAGGAGACACAGCTCAGCTGCCTCCTGTTAATTTGGAAGTTAGTCCAGCTTTAGATAGTGATTTGTTATCTTTGAATTTTAGAAAGGAAATTCATCAAATTGAACTCGATGAAGTGATGCGTCAAGCAGTTACTTCTGGGATTTTATTTAATGCTACAGAAATAAGAGAAGAATTAAAATCTCATTTCGTAGAACGATTTAAATTTCAAGTAAAAGGCTTCAAAGACATTATTCGATTGCAAGATGGTTATGAAATTGAAGATGCCATTTATCAATCTTTTGAAAAAAATGGAGTAGAAGATACTACTTTTATTGTTAGATCAAATAAAAGAGCTAATCAGTATAACCAACAAATTAGAGCAAAAATTTTAAATAGAGAAGGTGAGTTATCTACTGGAGATTTATTAATGGTGGTAAAAAATAATTATTTTTGGTTAAAAGAAAATTCAGACGCAGGTTTTATTGCAAATGGAGATATTATTGAAGTTTTGAAAATTAATAAGATGCAAGAATTGTACGGTTTTCGATTTGCTGATGTTACTGTACGAATGATTGATTATCCTAACCAACCCTCTTTTGAAACCATGTTACTTTTAGATACTATTACCAGTGAATCGCCTTCATTAACTTATGAAGAATCAAATCAACTTTATCAGGAAGTTATGAAAGATTATGAAGAGGAGAAACAACAATATAGAAAATTTTTGAAGGTAAAAAATAATCCTCACTTTAATGCTTTACAAGTTAAATTTTCTTATGCAATGACTTGTCATAAATCGCAAGGAGGTCAATGGAATACAGTTTTTATTGAACAACCTTATTTACCTAATGGAATAGATAGAGATTATTTAAGATGGTTATATACTGCTGTTACAAGAGCAAAAGAAACCTTATATTTGATTGGATTTAAAGAGGAGAATTTTGAAAATTAAAGTATTTATATGGTAGAAACAATTATAAGTATCTGTTTAGGCATAGGACTAGCTGCTTCAGCTGGGTTTAGGGTTTTTGTTCCTTTACTTATTTTAAGTATTGCTACTTATTTTGACTATGTACCTGTAAGTGATACTTTTAGTTGGATAGGCAGTATAACAGCCATTATTTGTTTAACTATTGCTACAATAATTGAAATTATGGCTTATTATATTCCTTATGTTGATAATTTGTTAGATGCATTAGCAATACCCTTGGCTAGTATAGCAGGAACTCTGGTTATGGCTTCTACAATGATAGATTTAGATCCAATGTTTACTTGGGGTTTAGCTATTATTGCTGGTGGAGGAACGGCTGCAGCTATTTCTACTGCTACAACTACTACTCGAGCTACCTCTACTGCAACTACTGGAGGACTTGCCAATTCAATTGTTTCAACAACTGAAACAGCAACAGCTTCATTTGTTTCTATAACGGCTATTTTTTTTCCAATAATAGCATTTTTAGTTGTTATTTTTATTGTTATTTTCGGAATAAAAATATTCAGAAAGTTTTTTAGAAAATAAAATGAAAATTAACTTTTTATCAGAGAGATATTTTAAATATATTTTTAAGATTTAAAATAAATTGCAATGTATTGAAAATCAAATAAACACAATTTTAAAAATAAATATGTATTTATTTATGAAACATTTAAATCAAATCAACTACTAATCATAACTCATGAAGATTATAGTAAAATAAAAAATATTAGACCAATATAAATAGAACAAAATGAAGATTATAGCTGTTATTCCCGCACGATATGCATCTACTCGTTTTCATGCTAAATTAATGCAAGATTTAGGAGGTAAAACGGTTATTCTAAGAACTTATGAAGCGGCATTGGCAACCCAATTATTTGATGATGTTTTTGTAGTTACTGATTCGAAACTTATTTATAATGAGATAGTTATTAATAACGGGAAAGCAATAATGAGTAGTAAAGAGCACGAAAGTGGAAGTGATAGAATAGCAGAAGCTGTAGAAAATATGATGGTGGATATTGTAGTTAATGTACAAGGAGATGAGCCTTTTATTGATAAAAAACCATTGCAAGAATTAATTACTGTGTTTAATGAAGATGTAGAAAATAGAGTGGATTTAGCTTCATTAATGTTTGAAATAAAGGAGAAAACGGAAATTGAAAACCCTAACAATGTTAAGGTAATAACAGATCAAAATGGTTTTGCATTATATTTTTCTCGATCAGTAATTCCATATCCTAGAGAAATAAATGTAGGTGTTCGTTATATGAAACACATTGGTATTTATGCATTTAGAAAACAAGCTCTCATGGATTTTTATAGTTTGCCTATGCTTTCACTTGAAGCTTCAGAGAAATTAGAACAATTACGTTATTTGGAATATGGAAAAAGAATAAAGATGGTAGAAACATCTCACGGAAGTATTGGGATAGATACTTTAGAAGATTTAGAAAAAGCAAGATTGTTGATACAATAATTTTGTGAATGAGTGCTTATTTTTGGTTACAATTTACGATTTATAATAGAAAATTAAAAGAATTTGGTGTACCACCAATTCTTGCCTATTTTCTATTAGGGATTATTTTTTTCTATTTTTCAAAATTATTATTTGAAAAAGTAGAATATGGCAGTTATTTATATGCTTTTTTCCCAATTATTTTAGTAGTTCAATCTTCAGAAGTAAATAAAAACGATTTTTTGCGATTAATCTTTTCAAGAAAAATTTTTTATATGATAAAACTAATAGAAAATTTAATTATCACATTACCTTTTCTTTTAGGGCTGTTATATTTTAAACTTTATTTAATAGCAACTACGCTATTAATTTTAATTGTTGCACTGGTCTTTGTAAGTTTTAGAAAAACTTACCAAATTACTATCAAAACACCTTTTTCAAAACATCCGTTTGAATTTTGTATTGGTTTTAGAAAAAATATATTAATTTTTATAGGTTGTTATTTTTTAGCTTACATGGGAATTGAAGTATCCAATTTCAATTTAACACTGTTTTCATTATTTGCCACTCAATTGACTTGTTTGTCTTTTTATTTTTTACCAGAAGATATTTTTTATGTTTGGATGTATTCTTTCAATCCAAAAGAATTTATTAGGTACAAATTTAAAGTAGCAGTAGCTTATTCTTCAATATTAACTTTTCCTATTTTTATTTCAACCCTTATTTTTTTTCCTGAAGAGATTTGGATTGTATTAGGTGTAATGATCTTAAATGTTGTTATAATGCTAGCAGGAATTATTGCAAAATATGCAGCCTATCCAGATAAAATTTCCATTCGCGAGACCATTTTACTCCTATTTATTGTTTGGTTACCACCCCTTTTACTATTTGTAATACCGTATTTATATTCTCGTTCTCTAAAAAAATTAAAAACTATTCTACATGATTCAGATAATTAATCTAGAAAAATCTTTTGCAAATAAGCTTATTTTGGATCAAATAAATTTTGTATTTGAAGAAGGTAAAATATACGGCATTGTGGGTGAAAATGGAGCAGGAAAAACAACTTTATTTAAATGTATTTCTGGGATAGAAAATTATAAGGGAGTTATAACTTCAAATATGGGAGTATTAAAAGATAAATTAGGGTTTCTTCAAACAGAATCTTTTTTCTTTCCAAAAATGACAGGGAATGAATATCTCCAATTATTATGCAATGCTAGAAAAATTGATGAGCAAGAATTTGATAAAAAGAATATTTTCAATTTACCTCTGCAACAATATGCTTCAACCTATTCAACTGGGATGAAAAAAAAATTAGCTTTAACAGGCATTTTGTTGCAAAAAAATGATATTTATATTTTAGACGAACCTTTTAATGGTGTGGACATTCAAAGTAATATGATTATTACAGAAATCATATTGGCATTAAAAGAAAAAGGCAAATGCGTTTTAATTTCTTCTCATATTTTTTCTACTCTCAAAGACACTTGTGATTTTATTCTAATTTTAAAGAAGGGTAGAATTGAAAATTTAAATTTTTTCAATTAAAATAAGTTGATTGTAATATTCTACTTTTGAAAAACTTTTAGAATAATATTTCTCATTTTCAAATTGCTTAATAAAATTATTGTTACGATCTATTTTTTTATCGTCTAAAATCATGGTATTGAACAATATAAAACCTTTGTATTGAAGTATTTGTTTACAATTGTTAATGAATTTTTTTTCGAATAAAAAGTTAGGCATCTCTGTATCTTCAAAAATATCTATGATTATCAAATCATATTTTTTATCTCGTTTTTCTACAAATTCATTAGCATCAGCAATAACAGTTTGATAGTTTTGAATTTGATGAAGTCCAAAAAAACGATCAGCAATAGCAATAGTATTTTCATCAATTTCAACACCAGTAATGTTACCTTTAAAGCCTATTTCTTTAATTATCGTTTTAATTACACTTCCGCCTGCTACTCCCAAAATAAGAATCTCGTTCATTTTTAAGATTCGATCAAAACCAATAAAATATAATCCTTTTCTAAGTACTTTTTGTAAACTTCCATAGGAATAATTGGTATTTTTTGAATCGAGTACTAATTTTCCATTATTCCAAGTAACTTCAAGATTTCCACTTGTTTTAGACGATTTTTCATAAATTTTTATAGGAATAATATAGCTCAAAAGTCGTTTAATCATACAAATAGTTTCTATTTGTAAATATAATTTTAATTTTACATGAAATTAGTATAGATGAAACAAAAAATATATCAATTTTTATTTACTAAAGTTTTTGGATGGAAAGTTGTAGGAACTATTCAACCAGAAATTAAAAAATGCATTGTAATTGCTGTACCACATACAAGTTGGTGGGATTTTTTTTTAGGTGTTTTTGCGAGAGGTATATTAAATGTGGAGATTAATTTTTTAGCTAAAAAAGAACTTTTTATTTTTCCATTTAATTATTTTTTTAAATGGATGGGAGGTGCACCTTTAAACAGAGGAAAAAAAGAGAATAAAGTAGATGCTATTGCAAAAGTTTTCTCAAATAAAGAAGTGTTTAGATTGGCTATTGCACCCGAAGGGACTAGAAAAAAAGTAGAGGTTTGGCGAACGGGATTTTACTATATGGCTTTAAAAGCAAATATTCCCATTATTCCTGGCGTTTTTGATTATGGTAACAAACAAGTTATATTTCATAAACCATTTTATCCTACAGGAAATATAAATGAAGATTTAAAAGTATTGCATTCTTATTACAAAGGGGTAAAAGGGAAATTTCCAGAGAAAAGTTTTAATCTTTAAGATAGTAGTTACTTTTTAGGAGCATACTTTTTAAAAGTTCCGTCTTTAAAAAATATTACAATATAATCTATTGGTTCGTCTGTAGTGCTTATATTTTCAATAAATGAAGTAGACTCTTGTTTATTTTCATATATTGGATTATTTGGGGCTGTTTCAATTTCACTAAATAAATCAGTTGGATTTATAATTTCTTTATTTTCCGTTTTAATATTATTTTGAATAGGAGGAGTTACTTTTTTTTCTTCTATTTTTTGTTCCAATTTTGGAAATGTACCATTACCATTTAAAATCCAATATAAATCCACTTCAGGAAAAATTTCAACAACTTTTAAAATAAAATCCAAACTAGGCTTATTTCTACCCGATAGAAGATGAGATATACTTGATCGCTGTACATCTATTCTATCAGCAAAAGCTGAAGCGGATAATCCATAATAATCGAGTATTATTTGGAGTCTTTTAATAAAATCGTCTATGTTTACCATTGTAACTTACTTAAACTGGTTTTAGTGTTTACAAAAGTAAATAAAGAAAAAGAAATGACCAAATTTAATCAGGTTACAATTGTAAACATAAGAATTTTAGGTTACACTAATTATTTAAATTAATAGTTTTAAATAATTGATTTATAATAAATTACAGTATTGTTGTTGAAAATATTTAAATTAAATTGACTTATGTAAAACGGCTATTATAAATCGGTTTAAACCTGTTTACAAGAATAAACAAAAGAGGTTTTTTAAATGTTTACAGATGTAAAGAATATCTTGTTTACATTTGTAACAGAAACCTTTGTTATGAATAGTTTACAATTAGCAACAAAAAATTTTGAGCAAAATTTAACCGGTAGATATGTTACAAATGACCATATTTTACCTCTTTTAAAAAAATTACCATCACATTTTAAAGTACATGTTGAAGGTAAATCTGTTTTAGAAAATAATATTTATAGTGTGCAATATGGTGTGGGCAATATTAAAATTTTAGCCTGGTCACAGATGCATGGAAACGAGTCAACTACAACAAAAGCATTATTTGATTTATTTAATTATTTATCATCGGAAGACCAATTTACTTTAGATTGGTATAATAAGTTTACTTTATATTTTATTCCTATTCTAAATCCTGATGGAGCCAAAGTTTATACTAGAGCAAATGCAAATCAAATAGATTTAAATAGAGATTCTCTTGAAATAACTCAGCCAGAAAGCAAGCTTTTAAGAATGATTTATGAAGATTTTAATCCTGATTATTGTTTTAACCTTCATGATCAGCGTACAATTTTTGGTACAGAAAATTATGTTTTACCAGCAACAGTATCATTTTTGTCACCCGCTTTTAATGATTCTAGAGATTTTAATGAAACGAGATTGGCAGCTATAAATATCATCAATGTAATGAATAATCATTTGCAGCAGTATATTCCTAATCAAATTGGCAGATTTGATGACTCTTTTAATATAAATTGTATTGGGGATTATTTTACTTCTCGTAATACTCCTACAATTCTTTTTGAAGCAGGTCATTTTGAAAAAGATTACAAAAGAGATATTGTAAGAAAATACATATTTTGCGCTTTATTTTCAGCGTTAAATGCTATTAACGAAAACGTTATAGTTAATAAAAATTTGGACGATTACTTAAAAATTTCTCAAAATTCTAAGTGTTTTTATGATTTTCTTTATAAAAATGTTAGAATTTTTGATAATTCTCAAGAAAAATTAATTAACTTTGCAGCACAATATAATGAGATATTAAAAGAAGGAGAAATTCATTTTGAAGCTGTAATTGTTCAAATTGATGATTTAGAGCATATTGCAGGACATTATGAATTCGATGCCAAAGGAGCGTTATTTAATGCTAGTTATGGAAATCAACCTAAGATAGGTGAGTTAGCCAATTTTTCTATAGCTGAGACAATTAAATTTATAAATGGAGAACAATATCAAGAGCTATAAACCGTTTAAGTTAAAATAAATTTATATAATTCTCTTATGAGTAAGTTTCGTTTAGATGAAGTTGATCATCAAATATTAGATATGTTGATTGACAATACAAGAGTTCCATTTACAGATATTGCAAAAAAATTATTAATATCTGCTGGAACAGTGCATGTTAGGGTTAAGAAAATGGAAGATGCAGGAATTATTCAAGGATCTTCATTAACATTGGATTACGAAAAATTAGGTTATTCTTTTATTGCTTATGTGGGTGTATTTCTTCATAACACTTCTCAAACTAAGTTTGTTTTAGAAAGAATTAATCAAATTCCGTATGTTACGGTTGCTCACGTTACTACTGGTAAATTTAATATCTTTTGTAAAATTAGAGCTAGAGATACAAAACATGCTAAGGAAGTTATTTTTATGATTGACGATATTGATGGGGTTTACAGAACAGAAACGATGATTTCTTTAGAAGAAAGCATTAATGATAAAAAACGTTTAATGCATACTATTTTTAAAGAACTTTAATATAATAATCCCGATAATTCGGGATTTTTTATTTTATAATTGTATTGAAATGAAATTACAAGAAAATGAATTTGCTCCTTATTATGCAAATTATATTATAAAATCGTTACTGCATACAGATATATTAGAGGGATTAAAGAAGCAACAAGATGCAGTTGTTTCTTTTTTTACTTCATTGCCTTCAGATAAATTAGAATATCAATACCAAACAGGTAAATGGACACCTAAGGATATATTATTACATTTAAACGATGCAGAGAGAATTTTTGCTTATAGAGCATTGCGCATATCTAGAAATGATCAAACACCTTTGTCGGGTTTTGAAGAAGATGATTATGTACCTTTTGGGAATGCAAATGTAAGAAGTATCGAAAACCTAATTGATGAATATGTATCTATTAGAAATGCAACGATTACTTTGTTTAAAAACTTTTCCGAAGAAGATTTAATGAGAATAGGTATTGCGTCTAACGCTTCCGTATCTGTTAGAGCTATTGGTTATATCATTCTAGGGCATGAATTGCATCATATGAGTGTAATTAAAGAACGATATTTATAAAAAAAATAAAAAATAAGAGGCATTTTTAAATGCCTCTTATTTTTTATTAATGTTTAGTCTTCATCTGAATCATCATCGTCATCTTCATCTTCTTCTCCTTTTTCTTCCGTTTCATCTCTATCTCTATCATCATCGTCTTCATCATCATCATCTACATCATCATCAAGGTCAATGCCTTTGATAGGATCTAAAACTGGTACATCTATTGTATCGTCAATATCGTCATCATCCTCATAGTTTTCTATTCTATCAGCTAATTTTGTACTCACTTTTACCAAGTAAATAGTATCTTCAGTGCGTACTTCTACAGCTTCAATAGCTTCATTCTTAGCATTTTTAAAACGGATAATGTCTGACTCGTCATATCCTTCAGGAAATTTTTCAACTAATAAAGTCAAAATTTCGTTTGTCAATTTTGCGTAATCAACAATAACTCTTTTCATTGGGTTGTTTTTATTCATAGATATTTTTCAAAAGTAATATCCTAAATCAAATTATCAAACAATTTTTATAAAAAAAAATAAAAAAAATTACTGGCCTAAAATATAAGCGAAAATTAAAGGTGCAACTATCGTAGCATCAGACTCTACTATAAATTTAGGAGTTGTAATGTCTAGTTTTCCCCAAGTAATTTTTTCATTTGGAACTGCTCCAGAATAGGAACCATAACTCGTTGTTGAATCTGAGATTTGACAAAAATAAGCCCAAAATGGCACATCATGCATTTCCATGTCTTGGTATAACATGGGAACAACACAAATTGGAAAATCACCTGCAATTCCACCTCCAATTTGGAAGAAACCAATACCTTTTCCTTCACAATTATCTCGATACCAATCGGCTAACCACATCATATATTCAATTCCACTTTTCATTGTAGTGGCTTTGAATTCTTGTTTGATACAATATGAAGCAAATATGTTACCCATTGTACTATCTTCCCAACCAGGTACTACAATTGGTAAATTTTTCTCAGCAGCTGCAACCATCCAAGAATCTTTTGGATCAATTTCATAATATTGTTCTAAAACACCAGAATTAATCATTTGATACATAAATTCATGAGGAAAATATCTTTCTCCAGATTTATCTGCTTTATTCCAAATATCAAATAAATGCGACTGTAATCTTCTGAATGCTTCTTCTTCTGGAATACATGTGTCTGTAACGCGATTGTAATGATTTTCTAATAAATCCCATTCTTCTTGTGGAGATAAATCTCTATAATTAGGCACTCTTTTATAAGAATTATGAGCTACTAAGTTCATAATGTCTTCTTCTAAATTTGCACCAGTACATGAAATGATGTGAATTTTATCTTGGCGAATCATTTCTGCTAATGATTTTCCTAACTCAGCTGTACTCATAGCACCAGCTAAAGTAACCATCATTTTTCCATTATCTAACAAATGCTCTTCATAACCTTTTGCAGCATCTACTAAGGCAGCAGCATTAAAATGTAAATAATGTTTTTCAATAAATTGACTAATTGGTCCTTTCATTTTTTCTTTTTGTTATGATTATAGGGTTTAAATGCCCTTAATTCCCTAAATGGGAAAATTATTTATTTTTGACTCATTGGCAAAATGCTCTATTGACTCATTATTTTTTATTATAACCTAAAATATTTAAAACTTCTTCAGCATTTTGTTGTTGTGAAAACACTTCGGTTGCTAAAATTCCGTTTTTGTCGCGGTCAATTAAAATATGTTTTGGTTGCGGAATTAAACAATGGTGTAAACCTCCAAAACCTCCAATTGTTTCTTGATATGCACCTGTATTAAAGAAACCTATATATAATGGTTTCTCTTTATTATATTTTGGTAAATACACCGCATTCATATGCTGTTCAGAATTATAATAATCGTCACTATCGCAAGTCATTCCACCTAATAAAACTCTTTCATAAGTATCATTCCATCTATTTACAGCAAGCATAACAAATCGTTTGTTAATAGCCCATGTATCGGGTAGTGTTGTAATAAAAGAAGAGTCTATCATATTCCAATATTCTCTGTCATTTTGCTGTTTTTGGTACAAAACTTCATAGATAGCTCCTCCAGATTCTCCTACAGTAAAGGAACCGAATTCAGTAAAAATATTAGGTACATCTATTTCTGCTTCATCGCAAGCAATTTTAATTTGATTTAAGATTTCATCAATCATATATTGGTAATCATATTCAAATGCTAATGAGTTTTTAATAGGAAAACCACCACCAATATTTAAACTGTCTAAAGTAGGACACTCTCTTTTTAAGGCAATGTATACTTTCATACATTTTAAAAGTTCGTTCCAATAGTAAGCCGTGTCTCTAATTCCAGTATTGATAAAAAAGTGAAGCATTTTTAGCTCTAATTTTTTATTTTCCTGAATTTGTTTTCTGTAAAAAGGTAAAATATTTTTATAGCCAATACCTAAACGAGAAGTATAAAATTCAAATTTAGGTTCTTCTTCAGCTGCAATACGAATGCCAATTTTGATTTTACTTTTAATTTTTTCTTGTAAAAGATCTAATTCTTCATAATTGTCAATAATTGGAATAGTGTTTTTATGACCATTATTAATTAATCGAGCAATATTTTCAATATATTGATCTCGTTTAAAACCATTGCATATTACAAAAGTGTTTTTATTAATCTTTCCTTGTTCAATTAAATTTTCTACAATATTAATGTCAAATGCAGAAGAAGTTTCTATGTGAATATTGTTTTTGAGTGCTTCATTCAAGACAAATTCAAAATGCGAACTTTTTGTACAATAGCAATAAAAATATTTTGCATCGTAATCGTGTTTTTCCATTGCATTACGAAACCAAGTTTTCGCTCTTTTTATATTTTTTGAAATTTTAGGTAAATAGGTGAATTTCAGAGGTGTACCATATTCTTCCACTAATTTCATTAAATCAATGCCATGAAATTGTAAAGTATCTTTATTTAAAGTGAATTCTTCTTGAGGAAAATAAAAAGTTTGGTTAATTAAATCGTAATATTTTGTATTCATTTTGAAAAATAAGATTTTAAAGTTTATAGAATAATAAATGGAACTGGATTTATTATTTTTTACACTCTAATATTTGAAAATTGAATTAAAAGTTTTTCCTTAAAGGTTTTAGAAAAAATAAAGCTATCAATAAAAGAAAAAGTAGTTAATAAAAAAGACAAACTGACAAGGAAGTCAGTTAATAATTTTCCACTACAGTAGTATTTTGTAAAAATAAAAATTTCGTTTTCTTTCATTCGCACAAAGGTAAAAAAATATTATTACGAAATATAATGATGTAATTAAAATTAATTAAGATTTATAATCTTCAAAAGCTTTGTAAATTAGATTGTTTTCACATGTTTCATTGATTTTACAGTGACCAATTTTATTTAGTAAAGCAAATTGTACAGTACCAAACTCATTTTTTTTGTCATAAATGAGTAAATCAATACAATTTTCAATATCGTTTTGATCAAATGTTACTTTATGATAAATATCACTCAAAATGTATTTAATTTCATGATGTTCTTCTGTGCTAAGTAATCCTTTTTCTTTAGAAATATAACTTTCTAAAATCATTCCAATAGCAATAGCTTCACCGTGAAGTAAGCTTTTTTTATTTTCATTTTCTAAGAAATAACTTTCGATGGCATGACCTAAAGTATGTCCGAAATTTAATGCTTTTCGAATACCGTTTTCTGTTAAATCTTGTGTAACAATTTCGTTTTTTATGACTACAGATTGATGAATTAAATTATCTAAATCATCTGTATTTAATGTAGATATATTTTTTAATTTATTCCAATAACTTATGTCATATATTAAACCGTGTTTCAGCATTTCAGCAAATCCCGAACGCATTTGTTCGCCAGGTAAGGTTTCTAAAAAATGCGTATCAATAATAACTGCTGTGGGTTCTTTGATAACCCCAATTTGATTTTTTAAGTTTCCTAAATCAACACCATTTTTTCCACCAATTGAAGCATCAACCATAGATAATAAGGTGGTAGGAATATTAATGAAATCTATCCCTCTTTTAAATGTACATGCAATAAATCCTCCAATATCGGTTATCACTCCACCACCTAAATTTAAAATGATGCTTTTACGATCACCGCCTAATTCGGTTAAAGAATGCCAAACTTGCAAACAAGTTTCAATATTTTTAAATTCTTCACCTGCTTCCAATTCAATTATTTCAATTTCAATTTCAGTGGCTACTTGAGCTAAAAAATGAGGTAAACAATAATTTGAAGTGTTCTCATCAACTATAATGAATATTTTGGAATACGTTTGAGGTAATAAAATGTTATTTAGATACTCATATCCCTTTTCGTTGAAAAAAACCTGATAATTATTGGCTTGAATGGTTTGCATGATAATAGATTTCAATTTATTGCAAAATAAGGCATTTTTTATTTAAAATTACAAAGGTGTAAAGTATATTTGCATCACTAAAACTAAGCCAAATAATGGAAAAAATATTTAATAACACAGAAGTTGCTTTTTCACTAAAAAGTGATACAGAACTAGAAAGAGCTTATTTCTTGTTTAAATTAATTGAAAGTCAGCCACTTGTAAGAATTGGAACCGCTGTAACAAATTTTGCTTTAAAAGCACATTTACCTGTAGAAGGATTAATTAGGAGTACAGTTTTTGATCATTTTTGTGGTGGAGTTAATGAAAAAGATTGTCTTTCAGTTGTAGATAAAATGTTTACTAAAGGAGTTTCTTCTGTATTAGATTATTCAGTTGAAGGAAAAGAAGAAGAAGATCAGTTTGATGCTGCTTTAGCCATGACTTTAAAAACTATTGAATTTGCTAAAGAACGTTTGGCCATTCCTTTTGCTGTTTTTAAACCTACAGGTTTAGGTCGTTTCGCATTATATCAAAAAATAGGTGAAGGAAAATCGTTTACTGATGAAGAAAAAGCAGAATGGAATAGGGTTGTAGCTCGTTTTGATACGGTTTGTAAAATGGCTTATGACAAAGATGTAGCGGTTTTAATAGATGGAGAAGAAAGTTGGATGCAAGACGCAGCAGATGATTTAGTTATGGAAATGATGCGTAAGTACAATAAAGAAAAAGCCATAGTTTTTAATACCTTGCAAATGTACCGATGGGATAGAATGGAATATTTGAGAAAATTAAATGCTATTGCTAAAGCTGAAGATTTTTACATTGGAATGAAACTAGTGCGTGGAGCTTATATGGAAAAAGAAAACGCAAGGGCTGAAGAAAAAGGGTATAAATCGCCTATTTGTCCTAGCAAACAAGCAACGGATGAAAATTATGATACTGCAGTTACTTATATGTTAGATCATATTGATCATATGGCAATTTTTGCTGGTACACATAATGAAAACAGTTCGTATCAATTAATGGAATTAATGGCAGAACGAAATATTGCTAAAAATGATTCTAGAATCTTTTTTGGACAATTATATGGCATGAGTGATAATATCAGCTATAATTTAGCGGCTAATGGTTATAACGTCGCAAAATATTTACCTTTTGGACCAGTTAGAGATGTTATGCCTTACTTGATCAGAAGAGCAGAAGAAAACACTTCTGTTGCGGGACAAACAAGTAGAGAACTTGATTTAATTAAAAAAGAAAGAGCCAGAAGAAAATTATAAAGCAAAAATCCCTTGAAAAAGGGATTTTTTTATTATTAAAAGAAATAATTGACTAAATGTTTTGTATTTTTAGTTTACCAATAAACAACAAATATGAAAAATGATAATTCTAAAGAACCCTTTGTAATTGTAATTCCTATTTATGACGGTGTAGATTATATGGATATTGCTGCTCCAAGAGAAATATTTGGATGGCTTTCTAAAGACACTACTTTTGAAAGAGAGGTGAAGATTTATTACGTAGGAGGAAATCAGCCTACTTTTACAACCATTAATGGAGTAAAAATAGCGATTGAAGCTACTTTTGAGGATGATTTTGTACAAAAACCGAACTTGATTTGGGTACCCGGAGGAGATGCCGATGTATTAGCAACAATGATTGCGGATAAAGATTCACTATTTACAGCTTATATTACTAAAGTAGGTTCTCAAGCGGATTGGGTTTGTTCGGTTTGTGAAGGAGCAATATTGCTAGCTAATACAGGATTATTAAATGGTCATACGATTACTACGCATTGGGCTTTTGTTAATTGTTTTGGAAAATATCCTGAAGTAACTGTTGCAGAAGGACATCCTAGATATGTAAAATCTGGAAATAGAGTTACTGGAGGAGGCATTTCTTCTGGTTTGGATGAAGCTTTATATTTAGTGGAGTTAATTGCAGGAAAAGAAAGCGCAATTTCGGTGCAAAGAACCATACAATATTATCCTAAACCTCCTGTTCATAGTGAAATACCTACTGCTGGTTTATGTCCTGTAGTTAATCTGAATAGTTAGTTGTTATTGAGGTTTTTGTTAAAAAAAAAGATGTTTAAATTTGTTTAATTAATCTTATTTTTTGAGCATCAATTTCATTAAAATTGGATATAATTTGATTCGCTAAAGACAAATCTTGGTTTTTTGAATTTTCACTTCTGTATCCTAAACAATAAATACCAGCCGCTTTAGAAGCAATAACACCATTAGTACTATCTTCAATTACAATGCAATTATCTTTGGGATGAATTGATAAATTAGCAGCATATTCAAAAATGGCAGGATGTGGTTTGGATTGTGGAAAATCTTCACCTGAAACGATATGTGAAAAATAAGGATGCAAATGGAATCGATTAAATACTTTGTTAATGGTACTTTTTGAAGCTGATGAAGCAACAATTAATTGAAAATCATTATGAAATAGATCTTTGATTAAATTTTCTACACCATCTATTAAAAAGAGGTCGGGTTTCGAATCGAAAGCATCATTAAATAAATGACGTTTTCTTAAAATTAAAGATTCAACATCTTGGTCAAGAGCATATAAATTTTTTAATTTTTGAAACACATTGCGAGTAGAATTACCAGTAAAACTAGCATATATTTCATCTGTAACAGAAATATTTAATTCTTTAAAATGTTGTTGATAAGCATAATGGTGAACGGGTTCTGTATCAACAATAACGCCATCCATATCAAAAATAACAGTGTGAATCATTTTTTTAAATTTTCACAAAAATAGGATTAAAAAAGAAATTTTATCTAAGTATTAAACCTTTTTAATTAATTTTAGTCTAATGTTAAAAGTGAATAAAATTGCAAGACGAAAAAGTATTCATTCAACGCTTATTAAATACGAAAACTCAACAAGAAGCTTTTCGTGAGTTATTGCAATTATATCAAAAACCACTATATAATCATATAAGAAATATAGTTTTAAATCACGACGATACAGATGATGTTTTGCAAAATACATTTCTGAAAATATTTCAAAATATCCCAAAATTTAAAGGTGAAAGTAAACTTTTTTCTTGGATTTATAGAATTGCAACAAATGAAGCGTTGACTTTTCTTCAACAGAAAGCCAAGAAAACAGGAATAAGTAGTGAAGAAATTCAACAGAAAGAACTTAATAAATTAGAAAGTGATGTTTTTTTTGATGGTAACGAAATTCAATTGAAATTACAAAAAGCTATTGCTACCTTACCTGAAAAACAACAGTTGGTTTTTAAAATGAAATATTTTGAAGAATTAAAATATGAAGAAATTTCTGAAATTGTGGATACCTCTGTTGGAGCACTAAAAGCAAGTTATCATTTAGCAGTAAAAAAAATTGAAGATTATTTAAAAACAAATTAAACCATAGTAAGAAAATAAAGTCTAATGAATATGAAAGATTTTAATTTAGATGTTGAACCCAAAATAAAATCAGGATTTCAGATTCCTGAAAATTACTTTGAACAATTTGAAAGTAAGATGTTAAATCAATTACCTAAAAATGAAAGCAAAGTAGTTTCTTTATTTCATAGAAAGCAAATTTGGATATCAAGTATTGCAGCTTTATTATTAGTAATGATAGCCATTCCTGTATATCAATCGATGAATAAAAACAATGCAATTGAAGTAACAACATTAGAAAATTATTTAGTTAGTGAATATTCAACTTATGATATTATAGATAAATTAAGTACAGAGGATATCAATGCATTAGAAAACGATCTTACCTTAAATGATGATGCTGTAGAATCTTATCTATTAGAAACACAAAATATAGACTACTATTTAAATCAATAACCATGAAAAGAAAATTGACTTTATTACTAATTTTAATAGTTAGTTTTTCGTTTGCTCAAGGAGGGATGAAAGAAAAAAAAGAAAAAATAAAAGCATTAAAAGTTGCTTATATCACTGAAAAATTAGATTTAACTGCCGAAGAAGCTCAAAAGTTTTGGCCTGTTTATAATGCATTTGACGATAAGCAATTTGAAATCAAACATAATAAGATGAGAACCATTGTAAATCAGTTTGAAAGCGGTGGTTTTGAATCCTTATCCGAAAAAGAAGCTTTAGAACTCATTACTAAAATGGAAGATTATGAAGATGAAATGCATACTTTGAAAAAGAAGTATATAAAAGATTTGATAAAAGTAATACCAGCTAAAAAAATAATTAAATTAAAAAAAGCTGAAGAAGAATTTAATCGAAAATTATTAAGAGAGTTTAGAGGAAAAAAAGACTAAAAGAATAGCTGTTATTAAATTTTTAAGACAATAAATTAACAAAAAAGGTTTGACGATGTATATTACGGTCGAACCTTTTTTATTTAGAGTTTAGATTTAATTGTTTTTATTAACTATCTAATGCATTTTTATAAGCCCTTAAGCATCTTTCCCTAGCTTCTTTATGATCTACAATTGGTTTTGGATATTTTGAAGTTTCATATTCAGGAATCCATTTTTTTATATACACTAAATCTTTATCAAATTTTTTAATTTGTTCCGTAGGATTGAAAATTCGAAAATAAGGTGCTGCATCAACTCCTGAACCTGAAGCCCATTGCCAATTGCCCACATTACTTGCTTGTTCATAATCTAATAGTTTTTCAGCAAAATAGGTTTCACCCCAACGCCAATCAATCAAAAGGTGTTTACATAAAAAGCTGGCTACAATCATACGCACCCTATTGTGCATATGAGCCGTAGCATTTAATTCACGCATACCTGCATCAACAAAAGGATAACCTGTTTTTCCTTCACACCATTTTTTAAATTCATCCTCCTTATTTCTCCATTCAATGGCATCGTATTTTGGTTTAAAGCTTTTAGTAATTGTAAGTGGAAAATGCCATAAAATTTGCATAAAAAATTCTCTCCAAATAAGTTCCTTTAAAAAAGTTTCATTTTTTATAGACATTGCTTTTTTTACCATTGCTCTAATCGATACCGTACCAAATCGTAAATGTATTCCAAGTAAAGAAGTGCCATGAATAGCTGGAAAATTCCTGTTTTCTTCATAATTACTGATTAATTTTTCCGAAACATTATATTCTGGAAGCTTAATTTTTGTTGTTTTAAAACCAATATCATCTAAGCTAAGAAAAGGGTAATTGTGTTTTGCAATTTGATCTAATTTATCTTCGGAAGCATAATGTAAAAGTGGGGTGTTTTGTAATCTTTCTTTCCATTTTTTACAATAAGGAGTATAAACAACATAAGGACTGCCATCATCTTTTATTACTTCCTCTTTTTCGAAAATAACTTGGTCTTTTGATGTTTTAAAAGTAATATTGTTTTCTTTAAATAATTGGTAAACTTCTTTATCTCTTTTACGCGCGTAAGGCTCGTAATCATGATTAGTAAAAACCGTATTTATTTTATTTTCTTGAATTAATTTTTCGAATATTTTTTTGGGTTCACCTAAGAATACAGCTAGCGATTTTCCCTTTTTTTCAAGTTGCTTTTGCATCAAATCTAATTGCTCATGAATAAATTGAACACGTGGATCTTGTTTAGTTAATTCATTTAAAATTGTGAGATCGAAGATGAATAGGGGTAATACTTTTTCTGTTTCATTTAAAGCATGAAAAAGCCCTGTATTATCATGTAATCGCAAATCTCGTCGGAACCAAAATATATTCATTGTTATTATTATTTAAGCGATTAAGTAGTTTAATAATTAAAGGTTTAAGCGTTTAAATTGGTTACACTAACAAAATTAAATAATCTAAAAAGGTAACTTTTAAACATTTTTTAAAATTAGATAATGACAGACAAAGTTGACATTCCTCCATCAACATGAAAAACTTGGCCCGTAATCCAATTGCTTTTGTCTGATAATAGAAAAGCGGCCATTTCTGCAATATCGTTTGATGCTCCAAATTTCTTTAGAGGATTTCTCTCAGCAGCTTTTTCTCTTTTAACATCATTATTCAAAAATTTATCTGCAAGAGGTGTATCTGTTAGGGAAGGAGCAATAACATTTACTCTTATTTTTGGAGCATATTCTGCGGCAAAAGCTTTTGCAAATCCTTCAATGGCTCCTTTAGAAGCCGCTACACTACTATGAAATGGCATTCCAATGTTTGTTGCTATTGAGCTAAAAAACACAAGACTTGATTGTTTTGATGCTAAAAGATTGGGTAAAATAGTTTGTAGAACTTTTACCATATTAAGAAAATTTATTTGTAAATCATTTTCAAAAGCTTCAATTTTAATATTTTTAAATGGTCTTAGATTAATACTACCAGGTAAAAATACAAATCCATCTATTGGGTAAGGCAACATTTCTAAATTTATTGCGTCTGAGTTGGCATCGAATGGGATATGATGTATTGAAGAATCTAAGTTTTCCGCGGTCCTAGAAGCTATATAAACAGTATTTTCTTCTTTTAAGATTTCAGCTAATGCATAGCCTATACCATAAGATCCACCTATTAATAATATGTTTTTTTTCATAATGATAAAATTAGTAATGATAATTCAATGTTATTTAATGTAAAAAGAAATACGGTAAACTTTTGATAGTGAAAATTTTAAATTTTATTTGTATTCACCAAAAAGTTCGATTAACTTATTTTTTCTATATTCAAAGATTTCATTTAATTTAGGTTTTACTAAAAATGGATGTAGCAATTGACCTATAATTCCTAAAGGGATTTTATAATCTACAATATCTTCCATTTCAACACCTCCAGGAATTTCTTTTAAAAAATGCTTGTGATGCCAAAGTGAGTATGGACCAAAACGTTGTTCATCAACAAAATATTTTTTGTCTTGAACATGAGTAATTTCAGTTACCCATTTTGTTCTAATATTAAGAACTGGTGTTACAATATATTGAATTATTTGCCCTGCATACATTGGTTTATCCGCACCAGTTAAGATGTGAAATCCCATATAATCAGGTGTAATTGTTTTTAAATTTTTTGGATTAGACAAAAAATCCCAAGCTTCTGAAATTGATATTGGCAAATTCTGTTTCGTATGTAATGTATATATTCTCATAAAATTATTTTTTGTTTAACAAAAATACAAAAATATTAAACAAAAATATTTTAATTTTAGGAATAGCTTAACATAATACACATTGAAATTTATTAATTTCGTAGGATAGATAATTATTATAAATAAATAAATAAAAAATGAAAAAGTTATTTTTTACAGGTTTGTTAGCTGTAAGTATGTTTGCTTCACAAGCACAAGTTAAGACTCCTCAAGCTAGTCCTGCTGCAAAAGTAGATCAAGTTGTGGGATTAGCAGATATTGTTATTGAATATTCAAGACCTGGAGCAAAAGGAAGAACAGTTTATGGGGATTTAGTTCCTTATGGAAAAAATTGGAGAACTGGGGCTAATGCTAATACTATTTTTACTGTTGATCAAGATATTAAAGTTTCTGGAAAAGCATTAAAAAAAGGAAAATATGCATTATATACTACTCCAAAAGCGGATAGCTGGGATGTTATTTTTTATTCCTCTACAGATAATTGGGGTTTACCTGAAAATTGGGATGAAACTAAAGTTGCTTTAAGAGTGAGTGTTAAACCAGAAACTTTAATGCGCTCAGTAGAATCATTTACAATTTCAATTAATAATATTACGAATGATGCAGCTACATTAGATTTAGAATGGGAAAGAACATTAATTTCTGTTCCGTTTACGGTTCCTACAAATGAAGTGGCTATGGCAAGTATCGAAAAAGCACTTGCGGGTCCATCTTATGCAGATTATTTTTCTGCCGCTCAATATTTTTATCAATCTAATAATGATATGAATAAAGCATTAACATGGGTAAATAAGGCAATTGAATTAACCCCGAGTGATAGAGAAACGCCATTTTGGTATTTACGTTTAAAATCTTTGATTCAAGCAAAAACTGGAGATAAGAAAGGTGCTATTACAACTGCTAAAGCTTCTTTAGAAGGGGCTAAAAAAGCAGGTAATGCCGATTATGAAAAAATGAACAAAGACAGCATAGCTGAATGGTCTAAATAATAAAAAAGTGACTAGTTTCATAAAATTAATTTTTACGAACCTAGTCACACAATTAACAATATAAAAACTTTTGTTAGATGCTAGTTAGATTATTCTTAGCATCTATTTTTTTGTAAATTTCTGATATTCCTTTGGATGACAGAAGTGCATCATCTTCAGATACAGCAATTTCATAAGAAACTTTTTTTAAATCATTCTCAATTTTTAAAACATATTTACCAGAAGGAAATTGCTCTAAATTGTAAGTTTTTTTAATTCCTTTTTCTCCCGTAGCTTTTTCAGAATAAATTTTCTGACCTTCTTGATCATAAATTGTTATTGTAGCCTCTTGAATACTATTTATTGAAAAAGTAATTTGTTTCCCATTTTTGTTTTTAACATAAAGCAAAAAATCTAAACCATCATTTGCTTGAACCTTCACAGTAGATAAAAATACTACTAATACTAAACTTAATTTTAAAATACTTCTCATAATTGTAATTTTTAAATTAAAACTTGTTTGTTTGTTGATGTTACAAATTTATATAGCTAACAATTGAAAAATCACAAGAAAATTGACTAATATATATGTTATATTACCTTTTTCGAAAACGTTTTAGTGAATATGGGTTAAAATAACATATATTTAAAATGTAATTTTTCAACAAATTATTTATCACTATAATAAAAAAACAATTGTTTTTTTTAATTAAATTTATTTTTATGCTTTTTTATCATCGTTTTGGTTCAGAAAAATATTTAATTTTAAAATAATTTTTCCAATGAAGTGTAAATATGAAAAATTATTTTTCCTCAAAAAGAAAAGGCAGATAACACAATAATAATTAATGTTTTACGAAAACGATATAGGTTAAAAATTCAGTTTTTATGTGAAATTTAGCTATTTTTAAAAGTAATTTTATTTCATATGAAAAGTTATGCTCCTTCTTTTGAAGTTATTGTTCCTAATTTTGGAAGTTCATTTACCTATTCACTTTATACAGAAAGTACTAACAATAAATCTGAAATTTGGCATTATCACCCAGAAATTGAACTTGTTTATATAAACGGTGGTTCTGGAAAAAGGCAAATAGGTAGCCATATATCATATTATACCGATGGAGACTTAATTTTAATCGGCAGTAATTTGCCTCATTGTGGATTTACTAACGAACATACTGGAAATAAAGTTGAAACTGTAATTCAATTTAAACCTGATTTTTTAGGGTCAAGTTTTTTTGATATAATTGAAATTGAAAAGATAAAGAGTTTGTTGCAACATGCTAAAGTAGGTATTGCATTTGATAAAGAAACAAAGACTAAAATTGGTATTCAAATAGAAAAAATGCAAATTCAAAAACCGCTTGAAAGGTTATTAATGTTAATTAATATCTTAAATGAACTTGCTATTTCAAAAGATAGTATCCTTCTTAATGCTGATGGATTTTCATTAGCGACGCAAATGCAAGACAATGATAAAATAAACATTGTATTTAATTTTGTTAAAGATGGTTTTCAAGAGCCTATTGCTTTAGAAAATGTTGCGGACTTAGTGAGTATGACGGTACCTTCTTTTTGTAGATTTTTTAAAAAAATTACCAATAAAACTTTTACCACTTTTGTCAATGAATATCGATTGGTTCATGCTTGTAAATTGTTAAGTGAAAATCCAATTAGTATTTCTGAAGTTTGCTTTCAAAGTGGTTTTAATAATTTTAGTCATTTTAATAAACTTTTTAAAGAATATACTGGAAAAAGCGCTTCTCAATATAGAAATGAATTAAAAAAAGTGATAAAATAAAAAGAGCCTATTTAAATAAGCTCTTCTGAATCGTTAGGAATCTTTTTTTTATTTATTATCAACTGAGCTAAATAGGAGAGGAATAAAGTAAGCACTACACCTATAAAATTAAGCCATAAATAGCTTAGTTTATCATCTTCTTCTTGAATATGTATATAAAAATAGTAGATTATAAAAATAATTGTTTGACTTATACATGCTCCAATAAAAATAGCGTTTCCCTTAATATATTTAATATAAAAACCAACCAAAAAAATTCCTAATACTGTACCATAGAAAATAGATCCAATAATATTGACTAATTGGATTAAGTTTTCAAATAGAGAGCTAATACAGGCAAATCCTATAGCAACAATCCCCCAAAATAATGTAAAATACTGAGTAGCATAAACATAGTGTTTGTCAGATTTATCACCCACATTTCTTTTATAAATATCTATTGCTGTAGTGGCAGCTAAAGAATTTAATCCAGAAGCACTTGATGACATTGCTGCACTAAAAATAACAGCAAGTAATAATCCTAATAAACCTTTTGGTAAATAATGAAGAATGAAATACAAAAAAACATAATCCTTATCATTTGTTTCGGAATTAGAATCCACTTTTTTAATAATTTCTTTAGCATCTTCTCTTAATTCTTTTTCCTTTAGTGATAAAGCCACCATTTGTTTTCTTAGAGCAGGATTATCAAAATCATTGTGTTGTAACTGTTCAATGTATATTTTATTAACTACTTTTTTCTCCTCATTAACAAATTGTAATTTTTCTTCAATTTTTTCATAATTTGTTTTGTAAACAGAAGCTTTAACTTTATTTACATTATTAGGGTTAAAATGGAGAGGTGTATCATTAAATTGAAAAAAAACAAAGACAAGTACACCAGTAAGTAAAATAAAAAATTGCATAGGGACTTTCAAAATACCATTCATAATTAATCCCATTTGACTTTCACTTATTGATTTTCCTGAAAGATATCTACCTACTTGAGATTGATCGGTTCCAAAATAGGAAAGCATTAAGAAAAAGCCGCCTGTTATACCACTCCAAAATGTATATCTTGTTTTGGGATTATAGGAAAAATCTAGTATGTCCATCTTTCCATTGGCACCAGCTACATGCAGAATATTACCAAAGTCAATTTCTGGAGGTAAATAATTTAGTATTAAGAAAAAAGTAATAAACATACCTGAAAGAATAACAAACATTTGTTGTTTTTGGGTTATGTTTACAGCTTTTGTTCCACCTGTTACTGTATAAACGATTACCAAAACCCCTATAATGATATTTAAAAAGGTGAGATTCCAACCCAATAAAGCTGACAAAATTATGGAAGGAGCATAAATTGTAATTCCAGTACCCAAACCTCTTTGTATTAAGAATAATACTGCTGCCAATGTTCTTGTACGAATATCAAATCGCTGTTCTAAATATTCATAAGCCGTATATACTTTTAATTTGTGATATATAGGAATGAAAGTATAAGCAATAACAATCATTGCAAGTGGTAGTCCAAAATAAAACTGAACAAATCCCATACCATCATGATATGCTTGACCCGGAGTAGAAAGAAAAGTAATAGCACTTGCTTGAGTTGCCATTACAGATAAACCAACTGTAAACCAAGGGGTTTCGTTATTATCTAAAAGATAATCTTTTACGTTTGCACTGCCTTTGGTTTTTAATGCACCATACACAACAATAAAAAGAAGGGTACAAGAAAGAACAATCCAATCTAAATTTTCCATTTTATGAATAAATTTCCATGATTAAAACGAAAATTAAAATATATAGTGCATTTAAAATGAGCACATAATTATAGCTTCTTTTCCATTCGTTTTTTTCTCTTTCCATATTGTTTTATTTATCTAGTGAAATTAGATTAACTAATAAACGGTAAGCTCCAGATACACCTTCCGGTAATTCTCTAAAGAAACTTAAACCTGTATAAATATAATTCCCTTTTCCATACTTTGCAACTAATAAAGCTCCTTGTTTTTGTTCTTCCCCTTCATCTGCAGCTGATAGAATAGGAGTGAAGGCATTATCCCATTTATTTGGATAATATAATCCTTGTTCTTGAACCCAATTTTCAAAATCTTTTGCCGTGATTTTATTTGGGGTATTCAAAACTGGATTTTTAGGATCTAAAAAAGTAACTATTGCATTTTCATTGGTTACACGATCTCTTGAAATGCTTAATTCGTAAGGCGCAACTTCATTTGTAAGTAAACCATTATTAGTATTATATTGTACAATTAAATTTCCGCCATTTTCAACATATTTGAATAATTCTTTTTGCTTGAATTTTAAATCTTCAATGGTATTAAAAGCCCTTATTCCTAGAATGATAGCATCAAATTTTGTTAAATTTTCAAATTGTAATTCTGTAGGATTTATATAAGTAATATTGTATCCTATGTTTTCTAAATATTTACCCACTTCATCTCCAGCTCCTATCAAATATCCAATATTTTTCCCTTTGGTTTGAATATCTAATTTTACCAGTTTTCCTTCTGAAGGTTCTAAAATTGTTTGTTTAGGTATATGGTTGTAGTTAATTTCTACATATTCGAATTGGTGTTTTTCGTTATCAGATTGTAACTCAACACTAAAATCTGTGTTACTTTCTTCTTTGGGTGGAAAAACTTGAAATGTAATTATTTTTTCATCATTTTTTGCAGCAATAGAAAAGGGAATCTCTTTGGGTTGAATATGCCAATTATTTGGTAATATTAATTTTGCAATCCCAGAACTATTATTTTTATGAGCTTTAAGTTTAATTGAAACCTCTTTTGGTTGATTAGTATTAAAGATAGATACTTTATTAATAATTTCTGAAGTAGTTTCAGGTAAAATTGAAAAAGGTATATAGGTTTCTCCTATTTTGCTATCGTTTTTTTTATATACTAAATTTTTCACAAAATCGATTGTAATCCCTTCAATTTCTGCAGTAAAAATAATAGGGAATTGAATTTTTTCTTCAGGCAGTATGCGTATTGTTTTATTAGGTACTTGATACATACCAATTGAAGGTTTTTCTTTCAACCAAAATAAATTGGTATATTCAAATGTATTTGGAATTGTAAAGTTTTTTTCTTCAAATGTTACTTTTTGGTTATTTGAAAGAGAAATTTGTTTGTCTTTTTTTTCTTGATTTAAAAGGGCATAGCTTAATAATTTTATATTAGAATTACTTCTATTAATGGCTTCTATATTTAGAGTTATTACTTCATTTTTTGTAGCTGTTTCTACAGATGCTACTGCTTCAAGATATAAACCACTACATGCTTCAATAATTTTTAAAATTTGTTTTGATTTATCAGTTTTCCAATGGGAATTTTCTAATTTTTGAATAAGTTGATAAGCTTTTATCAGTTGTGGAATATGTTTTTCTGGATTTTTGAAATCAAAATTTTCTTCAATAGGGTATAAAATTTTCCCAATACTTTCACCACCTTTGATACGTTTCCAAGAAGTGTCAATTCCTTGAAAAAGGGTATTAGCATTTGGTAAGTCACCTTTTAATAACTCTAAGTATTCTATTTCACTTCCTCTTGAACCTGTTGAGCCAAAACCTTGGCATTGATGCTGACTTCTACTTAAAGCAGCAATTTCATGGTTGCTTTTTCCTTTTAATGGATAATAGACATTAGCATTAAAACCTACCAAATTTGATTTATCGGCTTTTTCAAATGCTTCTTCGCTACCATAAAACCACCAAGAAGTATTAAAAAAAACGCGTTTAGGCTTTTCAGATAATTTATCATAAGCTTCCAAACTTAAAAGAGCTGAAGCAGTATGATGACCATGAGTTGTACCAGGTGTTCTGTGATTGAAACGATTAATAACTATATCTGGACGAAAACTTTCCATAACTTGTATTACATCTTCTAAAACTTGTTCTTTATTCCATATGGAAAATGTTTCGTTTGGTTCTTTTGAATAACCAAAGTCATTAGCGCGGGTAAAAAATTGATTACCACCATCTATGTTTCTTGCTGCTAATAATTCTTGTGTTCTAATAGCCCCTAGTTTTTCTCTTAGTTCTGGACCAATCAGATTTTGACCACCATCTCCTCGAGTAAGAGATAAATAAGCTGTTTCTGCATGATAATAATTTGAGAAATAAGTAATTAAACGGGTGTTCTCATCATCTGGATGTGCGGCTACATATAGTACTTTACCTAAAAAATTTAGTTTCTGTATTTCTTCAAAAATTTGATTCGAATTTAATTTTTTAGGAGCCTGTGCTTGAATAAATATTGTAAATAGTAAAACTAAATATGTAATTTTTTTTGTCATGAGTCTTATTTTTAATTTCATTAATTGAAATTCAGCCTAAAATTAAAAAAGGAAGCTTTAAATTCTTCCTTTTTAACATTAATTTATAAGATAAACTAATCTGTAAACTCTCTATCTTCAAAAGTATGTTTAATTAATAAGATACCTTTTTGCATTAAAAGAGTATTCGGATAAGTAATTGTTTCATCATCACTATTTTTCAAGACAATATAAAAGGCTTTAATATCTTCTATTTCGCCTTCTAATGGAAAGTCTTTATCTAAAATCTTTATTTTATCCCCTATTTTAAAAGGATAAGAAAAGAAAAGAATTATTCCTGCTGTTATATTACTTAAAATAGACCATTGTGCAAAAGAGGCAACACCCACAACAGCAAATAGGGAAGAAATAAAAAGAAGTATTTGCTCTCTTTTAACACCCCAAATAATTACTATTGAAATTATTGCTAATAAGCCTATTAAGATATTTATGTACTTAATTACTAGATTTGTTCTGTGTTCTAGTGATTCATTTATTTTTGCAAATTTCTTGACGATTTCAGAAGAAGCAATTCGCAAAATAAAATAAATACAAATAGTAATGAAAGTTAATATTTCTTCGTGTAAATAAGGATTATCAATTAATTTTAGCATATTCTAATAGTTTGGTATATACTTTTTCTACAGGTAAACCGACTACATTTGTGTAGGAACCGTCTATGCATATAATGCCTATTAGCCCAATCCATTCTTGAATGCCA
Organism: Flavobacterium sp. 9AF; assembly: GCF_902506265.1. Taxonomy (GTDB): domain Bacteria; phylum Bacteroidota; class Bacteroidia; order Flavobacteriales; family Flavobacteriaceae; genus Flavobacterium. The sequence goes on from NZ_LR733556.1 coordinate 254,455, forward strand.
TAAGAGCCAGCTTTATCAAAAGGTTTATAAATTTCAAGATAATAATTAATTTCATCATTTGATAATTCCTTAAAACTCACCTTAGTTACTTCATGAATTGTTTCAATAGAATTTATAGTTTTAAAACAAACCGAAGTAATTACCTGATGTGTTTTACCTGATAATGAAAGTAACATTTGAAAGGCATCTTCATAATTTTTAGGTTTACCTAATGCTTGGTCTTCATGCCAAACAATTGTATCACTTGTTATTAGTAAATCATTAGTATGCAACACTTGAAAAGCATTCGCTTTTAATTGAGCAAGATAGTTGGTTATTTCTTCTGCTTTTAAAGATTGAGGATAAACTTCTTCAATTTCTTTCAATTGAATAACAAAAGGTACATTCATTTCTTGAAAGAATTGTTGTCTTCTAGGAGAACCAGAAGCCAAAATAATATTGTATTTAGATAATTTGTCCTTGAGCATTTTTAATTGAATATGTTATGACTACAATTGATAAAATTCCAAATAATAAAACCAATTTTAAAATAGTACTAATATGTTTAAATTCATTTTTTGTTTTTGCTGACCATAATTTAATTATTGTATAAATTAATGGACCAATTATTAATAATAAGCCATAAATTAATACTAGATTGAAGGCAGCTAAATTTTCGTTAATATAATAAATAAGCAGAAGAATTGGAAGTAAAAGTAAGATACTTAATAATTTAGCTGTTCTTGTTTTACCTAAAACAATTGGAATAGTTTGTATTCCAGATGCATAATCTCCATCCGTATCTTCAATATCTTTAACGATTTCTCTTATCCAATTAATTATAAAAGCAAAAACCGCATAATCAAACAAAACATTATGTGCTTGTTTCATTTGTTGAATATTACCTTCATATATTGTTGGGAATAAATCAAAAACACCTATAATTATAATACTGAATGATAGTGTAAGAGCAACTACAAGGTTACTTATAATTATAATTTTTTTTAAATAAGTCGAATAAACATAAAGTAAAGCGGCTATAAATATAAACAAAGTGAATAATCCTTTTTTCCCAATAGCATTTGATAAATAAAACCCAATTCCCACACCTGTAATATTAAAAAAGACATATAAGTTGTAGGCCGCATTTTCAGTAATTGTTTTACCTACAATACGACTTTTGGGCTTTGTAATTTCGTCATTATCTTGATCAATTATATTGTTAATGATATAACCAGCCGCAGCAATGCAAACAGTAGAAAGAACAAGCAACGCAAACTGAAAATCTGATAATGCTAAAAAATTTCCTGAAGGAGTTAATAATGTAAATGTAGCATATTTTAAATAGGTATATCTAAAAAGAAATTGCATCAAGGCAATCATAATTAGATTTTGATATCGAATGAGTTTGAGGTATTTCATTTTTTTAAGTAAAAAGTAAAAAGTAAAAAGTGAATTGACAAAATTAAGCAATCAACACATTAATCATATTTAGCATCAAAATGTTCCATCCATTTATGTTGTACTTTCATTACTTGTTCGATAACGTCTCGAACGCATCCTTTTCCTCCCTCTTTATGAGAAATATATTTAGATAAGGCCTTTATTTCAGGTACTGCATTTTGAGGACAAGTTGGTAATCCCACTAATTTCATAACATGATAATCTGGAATGTCGTCACCCATGTATAAAACTTGTTCGGGTTGAATATTATAAATATCGATAAACTCTTTAAACGTTTCTACTTTATCGGAAACGCCTAAATGAATATCGGTAATGCCTAAGTTTCTTAAACGAACGCGTACACCTTCATTACTTCCTCCAGAAATAATGCAAACCGTATAACCATTTTCCACTGCAGCTTTCATGGCATATCCATCGCGAATATTCATATTGCGAAGCATTTCTCCTGTTTGAGTAACATGTATGGTTCCATCAGTAAGTACTCCATCTACATCTAAAATAAACGTAGTAATGTTGTTCATTAGTTCTTTATAGCTCTTTTGCGACATGTTGTATAGATTGCGTTAAAAGTTGGTAAATATCTTGATAATTTGAGTTTTTTAAAAATTCTAAATGCTTTTCTATTGTTTTAGTATCGTTTCGTAATGCAGGACCAGTTTGTGCCTCTTTAGGATTTAATTGAGTAATCTTAGCAGCAGTTTCTAAAATAAGAGCGTGTAAAATTTCAAAAGGAATGTTGTTTTCTTTACAAATTTGATTTCCAATTTGAAATAAATGATTGGTAAAATTATTTACAAAAACAGCTGCGACATGTAATGCTTTTCTTTGTTCAGAAGAAATGGCATATACCTTATTTGATATCGCTTTCCCTATAATTTCTAAACTTTTATAATCACTCATGTTTTCAGTCTCTAAACAAAGTGGAATGGAAGAGAAGTCCACTTCTTTACTTTTTGAAAATGTTTGTAAAGGATAAAAAACACCTTTTCTATTCTTACTATTTAAAATGGAGAGTTCGGAAGTTCCAGAGGTATGTACTACTAATCTATTTTCAAAGGGTAATTGATTGGAAACTTCTTCAATGGCATTATCAGAAACAGCAACAATATATACATCTGCTGCTTTAATAGCTTGATAATTAAAAATAATTTGATCTTCAGAAAGTAAAGCTGTCATCGTATTTTTGGTACGAGCAACTACTTGAACTAATTCAATATTTTTTGCTTTCAGAAGCACTTTCACTAGATGATGTGCTACATTACCACTACCAATAACGATTACTTTTAACATGTGGCTAAAATACTATTTTTTTGCTTAATGACATTGTTCAACACGATCAATCTTAAGGAATTGTTATTTATAAAATTTAAATGGTTCAAACTTAATTTTTTGAAGTATTTTTGCCTTCTTAAAAATATTTTATGAAGAAAATCTACTTTTTATTACTTGTTTTATTTGGATTGAATGTACAAGCACAAATTATTAACTTTCCTGATGCTAATTTTAAAGCGAAGTTGTTGAGCGCGAGTTCAAGCAACCAGATTGCTTCAACTGAAGTTCCTAATGTATATGGAAATGTTACTACTTATACTACTATTGATACCAATAATAATGGTGAAATAGAAGAAAGTGAAGCGGCATTGATTACTTATTTGAATGTTCAACAATCAAATATTGCAGATTTGACTGGAATTAATTATTTTGTTAATCTTTTATCTTTGAACTGTATTATTAACCAATTAATAGCAGTTGATGTTACACAAAATATTAATTTACAGCGATTAAGATTAGATTTAAATGATTTAATTAGTTTAGATGTATCTCAAAATTTATATTTGAAAAAGCTAAGTATACCATATAATGATATATCAACATTAGATCTTACTCAGAACTTATATTTAGAAAGCTTAGATTGTAGAAATAATGACTTAGTTAATTTAAATTTAACTCAGAATCCTTATTTAAATGATCTACTTTGTTTAAGTAATCAATTGACATATTTAGATGTTACTCAAAATCTACTTTTATTATCTCTACAATGTGGTTTAAATCAGTTATCTAGTTTAAATGTTACTCAGAATACACTTTTAGAAACTTTAAATTTTCAATACAATCAATTAACTGATATTGATATAAGTCAAAACTATAATTTAATAAGATTGTTCTGTAGAAATAATCAATTAACTAATTTAGACATTACACATTTGCCACAATTACGAACATTAGATTGCAATAATAATCAATTAACCACTTTATTAATCAAAAATAATAATCCTTTATGGATAAACAATATAGGAGATACTAATGGTGTTGGTCTACAATTTTCCAATAACTTTAATCTTCAATATATTTGTGCAGATGAAGAAGATTTACAAATGGTAGAACAAAAAGTATTAAATTATGGTTATACGAATTGTCATGTAAATTCCTATTGCTCTTTTGTTCCAGGAGGTGATTATTTTTCAATTGAAGGACAAACCATATACGATTATAATAGCAACGGTTGCGATTTAAATGATTTAAATTATTCCAACTTAAGATTTTCAATTACTGACGGGACAAATTCTGGACATTTAATATCAAATCAATCAGGTAATTATTTTATCCCTGTTCAAGCAGGTTCACATACAATTACGCCAATATTAGAAAACCCGACTTATTTTAATATCTCCCCAACAAGTCTTACAGTAGATTTCCCAGCGCAAGCTAATCCTTTTACTCAAGATTTTTGTGTTACTGCAAATGGTATTCATTCAGATGTTGAAATAGTTGTTTTACCAATAATTTCAGCAAGACCAGGTTTTGATGCTAAATATAAAATTTCGTATAGAAATAAAGGTAATCAAGTTGAAAATGGTAGTGTTTCGCTAACTTTTGATGATGCTATTTTAGATTATCTATCTTCAAATCCTGTTTTTAATAGTGCTGCAACAAATTCTTACACATGGAATTATAGCAATTTACAACCTTTTGAGACTAGAGAAATTGAAATAATTTTCAATGTAAATTCACCTACAGAAACTCCATCTGTAAATATTGATGATGTTTTAAATTACACTGCTGTTATTTCAACTGCAAATACAGATGAAACTCCAGATGACAATGAATTTACTTTGCATCAAACGGTTGTAGGATCTTATGATCCAAATGACAAAACCTGTTTAGAAGGAGAAACGGTTGGTCCAGATATGATAGGTGAGTATGTGCATTATTTGATTCGCTTTGAAAATACGGGAACCTATCCTGCTGAAAATATTGTAGTAAAAGACATGATAGATGTAACTAAATTTGATATTGCAACTTTAGTACCTTTAAAAGGGAGTCATGATTTTTATACACGAATTAANGTGTTTAATGACTTAATTAACTGTCCAGTTAAAGAATAAATGCTAACTTTTGTAGTTTCTGTTATATTTGATAAGTGAACTTTATTGTCTGCACAATAGACGTTTGTAATCATTTTATCATTAAATGAATCTGAACTTAAAGTAGCACTAACATTTGCTCCTGTAACTTCCATTTTATATAAATTACAAGCTGAACTACCATATACATATAATCTACCTCCTGTAGGTGAAGTATAATTTGCTGTAAAAATGACTAAATCAGCGTTAGTTCCATCATTTGAAATTCCTTCACCAATAGAGCTACTTCCGTCAGTTACATAAACTGTTCTTTGTGTGCCATTGCTTCCTGTTTTAAACCATACTTTAACCGTACAAGGTCCATCTACGTCAAAAAACAGATAACGTTGTATAGGCATATAAGTTGGAGGTGTTACACCACCACCACCATTTAACTGGAATCTTCTTGGTGCTGTAAATCCATCATCAAATGTGGCATTACTACTCGTAACCGCTCCAAAGTTTGAATTAGTTGCTATTGGATATAATCCAAGATTGTCTACAATTATTGGTGAAGTTCCTATTCCAGAACTTAATGGCCAAGTAGTATCATCATTTCCAAAATCCCAAACTTTTGTTTGTGCCATTGAGATACTTGAAAAAAGTATCAAAGTTAAAATTGAATAAAGTAATTTTGTTTTCATATTTCTGTTTTTTATAAGTTTTGTAATCGATTAAGTAATTAAAAAAAATATTGAATTAGTTCTTAACAAACTTCCAAAATTCTATTTTATCATTGTATTTTATATTGCAAGAATAAGCACCTACTGCAAGGTTTTCAATAGAAATTTTTAATGTATCATTAGCTAGAATATTCTTATATTTATGTTCGCTTATTTTTTGTCCATTTAATGAATATATTTCTAATTCAACTTTATTATTTATTGCATATGGAAAATAAATTCCAATACTTTTATCATCCATAGCACTAAAAAAGCGAATGTTTTGTTCATTTAACTTTGGATTTGAAAGTGTTGAACAACTACTTGGGCTTATTGCTCCAGATGAGGAAACTTGTAAAGTAGCTCCAGCACCACAGGTTGGGTCTGTTAATAATGCTTCCACTTCATTTACTGGAACGGGTGTTGTACTATAAGATGGTGCCGAAACAGAGCCAACATTTGAAGCTCCATTTAAGCAATTGTTAAATGCAATAGCTACAGTTCCTCCATCCCCACTATAATAAGTATAAGCATTTGCAACATTGGCAAAATTAGTATTTTCTACATAGCAAGTAGAATTATTGGTACCACCACCTAATCCAATAGCTTTTGCACTAGCCACAGAAGTATTATAGTAGCAACTTAATAAATGCAATTCCGCATTTCTTGCACGCGGCATTCTTTCTTTACATCCATTTGCCCAATAACAATTTTGAAAAGTAATACTGTAGTGACCATCAGCAGTAACATCAGTTGCGGAAGAGCCAACTAAATTGGTAAAACGATGATCATTTGATCCACCTGATCCTCCAGCAATTGGCGCTTTTAAATAAGTAAATTTGCACCATGAAATGGTTATGTTATCTGCAGCACCTTTATTATCAAAATTACCATCCATTCCATCTTGAAATTCACAATGATCTACCCAAATGTTTGTACCTTCATTGGTTAGATTATCTCTTCCATCAACATCATACGCTCCAGGACCTTCAAAAATTAAATTTCTAATAATCACATTATTAGAGTTTGGTTTGATATTTAAAATGCCAGAATTAGCAGCAGAAAGAGCCGAGTTTCCAACTGTAATTTGTGTATTTCTTAATTTGGCTCCAGGTAATCCTATAATTGATTTATTATTTAATTGTACACTAGTATAATCACAATCAATCGTTCCCGATACTAAGATTACAGCGTTAGCAGCAGAAGTTGATAATAATGCATTTTTAAAAGCGGTGTAAGTTGATACAGTTACTGGTGTTGCATTACCTCCACCTGTCGTATTTGTACCAAAACCTTGAGGGGTTGCCATATAATAGTTTTGTCCAAAAGAACTGATTGAATAAATTAGGGAACAGAAAACTAAAAGGTATATTTTCATATTTTATTTTTAAAACGTTATAACTTTATGAGATTGTTGATTGTTAGCATCATTTATTATAACTAACCAAATTCCTTGACTCATTTCAATTTGTTTGTCTGAATTGATTTCAAATGATTGTGTCAACGCACCGTTGAGAGCATAAATTTTAACAGCTGTAAGTGATGTTACATTTTTAATATAAATTTGGTTCTTAAATGATGTAACTTTTACTGTTGGAATTTGTTCAAAAGGAGTATTTCCTAATACATCATCAGCAATTAATTGTGGAAATGGGTCCCAATTATCATTACCTTTTGTAAAGTTAAAAGTTGTAATTTCAGTACCATCATTAAGGTATGGAGTACTTAAAGAAGTGCTCCATGAAGCTCTATTAGGTGTATTATTTACTGAAGATTGTTCAATACTTCCATATTCATACATACCACTTGAATTTCCACCAAGTGTATTTTGCCAACCTAAAGGCATAATAAGAGAGTTACCCACAAAACTAGGATAATTAGAGGTTTCTATTGTAGTATTGTAAAATACAACCTCACTTGTATTGGCTTGCCACGGACGTCCAAAATAACCTGGTTTTGCTCTGTAGATAGAAGCTGTTTCTGTACCAGGTTGTGCAGTAGTAATTGTACACTCATACATTAAAAAGCCACGTCCCGAACTTTGTTGAGCTGCAGTAATATAAGCCGAATCATTTGAAGCATCACTTACATTCATGCTTAATTTAGACTTATAAAATACCACATCCATTGCTCCAAAAATATAATCGACAGCTCCCATTATTTCTCCTTTATAAACCGCTACTCTAGCACCAGTTCCTCCAAAAAATGAATCTTGTCGGCCTACTACTCTACAATTATTTAAAACTACTTTTTGTATATTATTTTTTATAGCAATTGCAGCCGCTCTTTCCACAAAAGTTCTATCTTGTACTGAAGTATTACCAACATTTGTTGGCCTAATACCTGGACTTCCATTTGTCCATGCAACAACTACATCTTGTGCCTCTTTATTGGATATATATTGATTAAAAGAATTTTCAAAAATGATGTTTTCTGCTTCAAAACCATCGGCAGCAATAACTACAGTAGCATTCCAATAGGAACCATTCGTTGTTCCTGCACCAGTATTTATATAAGAAGCATATCCATTTTGAATATTTACATTTAAAACATCTTGATGCCATTTTTGATCTGATGACATACTGTAATAGGTATATCCATGCCCGTAATATGAAGTTATTCTAACTGCATTTGGATCGATATCAACTCCTGCATTTAAAAGTCCAATAGTAGGATTAGTTGCAGCATTTTTCAATGCTACTAATGGTTGATTTATAACCAACATTTCTTCATAATTTCCAGGATCTATTAGAATTGTTACTCTTTCAGTATTAGTTCTTACCATTTGTGAAACAGCCGTTAATGCTTCATTAATTGTTTCAAAATCTTTATTTATTCCAACTGTAATAATTGGACTATATGGCATTGTTCCCCCAATTTTAATATTGGTAAAATAAGTAGTTGCATTAACATTAATTGTAATAAAACCCGAACCTGAACCCGTGTATGTATATTCTATACTATCAGTAGTTGATGTTGTTCCAGTTGAGTTTATTGTACTAATTGGAGAGCCATTTTCAATTAAAAAATTAGCAGAATAATAGTATTCAATTGTAATTTTGTCTCCTACATTAACAGGTATTTGAATGGAAGAACCTGCTTGAGCTATTAAATGACCTTGACTGATTGAATTAGAAATGTTTCCTGAAAAAAGTAACCCTTTGTAAGCTGAATTTGAAGTTGTGATTACTTGGTCATTAAAAGGCCAATTGATAACGGGTTCAAAACTAACATTCTTAGAAGTTGCATTACCGTTAACAAAAAGATTAGATGTTAATGCCATTTGTAAAGGATAAAGATCTAAACCACTTGCTGTAATAGCATATACGCCATCTCTTAAACTTATTCCATTAATTGATGAAAAATTATAATTATAATTCGGTTCATTTAAATTAGAGAAAGTAAGTTGTAAATCGTTTTCTTCTGCAGATGTTAATCCTGTTGTAGTAATTGAAATGGGATATGTTTGCTTTAGTGAAAAAGTAATATCTGAATTTGTATTAGCATTTGATATTGTAATTGCATTTGAATCTAATTGATAATCATTTACACCTATTCCAGCAATAGTATAAGTAATATTTGCTTCCAATTGAACTGAATATGTTGAGTTTGAAACATTAATTATAGGATTTGGAACATAAGTTGTATTGGCTGAAGCATCTGCTGTATAAGATAATTGTAAATCATTTATCGTTGTTCCTAAACCAATAATTGAACCCGTTACTTCATATAAATTAACTTCTAAAATGGATATATTATGTGTGAAAGTGGAATCAATAACTGTAGTTAAATCTAGTATTTCCCCATTTGTTATAATAAATCCATTGGCATCCATTAAACTTACATTATAACTATATCCTTGTGGTAAATTAACTTCATAAGTATTATTTGCATTCATTTGAGCTGTCCAAGACTTTCCTGCCAAATTGGTAAACACAATTGCATAATTACTAGGAATAGAAGTAGCTTGAGATAGATCTATTGCACCTGAAACATTCGTATAAACAGCTGATTTTCTGTAAATTCTATAAAAACTAGCTTTTCCATTAGCAACATAAAATCTAAAATCACCTGCATTTTTTGCAACAAATTTAGCCTCAGTAGTTGCACCACTAGTAGATGTTAAATTTATGATGTCTGTTTGTAAACTTGGATTGTTTACATCAATAAAAGTTAAATCGCCTCCAGCATCTGTCCTTGATACAATTGTTACTTCGTCATCTTCGTTCAAAGTTAATTGCATGAATCTATTTATAGGATTTCCGTTAGACATATTTGGAGTGCCATTACAATATACTCTACCTGAGAAATTGCTAACACTTGCTATATTAGCATCATACCTCGTTAAATTTGTATTTGTGGTTCTTAGCCTATCTCCACTATTTCCTGTCCAAGATAAGTTACCAGAAGTGAAACTTACTGGAAAATTAATTGCTGTACTTCCAGGTGTTATAGTATTATTATACCAAGAATTGATAATTGATTCATCTAAATGATTGTTATAAGTTGAAACATCTAACTGAGTCGCTCCAAAATCCCAAACATCAATATTTTGAGAATAACTTTTAAAAATTGAGCATATAGTTAAGAAAGCTATAAAAAGTATTTTTTTATTCATAATATTGTATTTATTTGATTTTGAAATAACTATATTTTATCTATGTTATTGAGTTTTTTAAATAATTTGTTTACCGAATAAATAGTCTTTATAAAACCTATTTATTCGATAAAACAAATCATTAACTATAATCTAACTCAAATATTTACATACTTAGTAACCATAATCATTAACAAGAGCTCCATTACTAGAATCTAAGAACACTTGCCAAATAGGCCAAAATTGTCTGTTATTAGGATTTGTAGCACTACTATATAATGCATTTATTTTAGAATCGGTAAGATTATCCCATTGGAAAGCGGTATAATCTGGACCAGGAACCGTATTTTCATTTCTATTTAGTCCATAAATTATTAATGTTTCATTATCAGCAGCATATTTATAGTATAAAGTGGTAGGAACATCAAAATAATCACCCGCTCTCTGTTGTAAATCAAACATTTTTGATTTAGCTTCAATTAATTTAGTTTCTAGTAGATTCCAACGTATTAGTGCTTGTTTACGTTCCATTTCTCCAGTAAATTCATATTTATGCTCTTCAACTATGGCATCAAACATTTGTTGTTTGCTTCCTAAAGCGTTCACATAAGCATCTACTTTGGTTGTATGTAAAGAAGAATCAAACGCTCTCATTCTTAACTCCTTCAAATAGGGAGCTGCTGCACTAGGTCCTTGCAATTCATTAGCCGTTTCTGCTGCCATTAATAAAATTTCAGCATAACGCATATATATTTTATTCACTCCATCATCATTAGTTGAAGTAACAATTCTACTCATCCATTCATAGCGATATTTCCCAAAATACCATTTATTTAATGCTCCCAGTTGTTGCTTTGCTATACCATTTGAAGCAGCACCATATAAATAAGGTACACAAGTAACGTCTCTTCTAGTATCTTCTTCATCATAATCGTAAAATATAAAAGGTAATGGACCCGCTTGACCACCTCTATTGTTACCATTAGAATGGTATTGGTCATTAGTTGTATGTTTCACTGCAAAAGTGAATAACATTCTTCCTCTTCCCGCAGAAAAAGGAATTTCCCATAATGATTCTCCTCCAGCTTGTGTATTTTCTTGATTGTATTTTCTCCATAAGCCTTCAAAAGTTGTTTCTAAATGAGCTGTTCCACTATCTATAATTGATTTACATTCGTTGAAAGCTAAAGTGTACATATTTTGAACCGAAAGTGCAGGATCATTACTTCTTCTTACACCATCAGGATATTGTTGAAACCCAGATGCTGCAAGTGCCAGTCTAGCTCTTAAACCTTTTACAAAAGCTTTATTTACCCTTTCTACACTTGTAGTTGTTGCGTTTCCATTTGGCCATGGAACCAAATCTGAAGCTTCACCTAAATCATCAATTAATTGTTTGTAAATAATATCTCTACTAGATTTAGGTAAATAAAGTGTTTCTGTAGTTATAGGTTCAAAACGAGCTGGAACATCTCCCCATGTTTTTAATAAATCGGCATAATAAACAGCTCTAAGCGTTAAAGCTTCACCTAATAAATAACCTAATTCTGATCCAGGTGTTGGATTACCATAAGTACGTAATCCTCTTATACAAATATTAGCTCTCTCAATACCTTGATACATTTTATCCCAAGCATTGTTAGAAGTATTCATCTGTGAATTATTTGGCAGAGCATTATAGTTACATAATGTTGCATTGTCATTAGATGTTGATTCTGAAGAGTTATACCATTCAATATCTGTATTCATTCCATACCAAGGTAAGAAACGACCTCTATAAGAATTGGTTTCACCAAAAGGCACTTTTATACCATCTACTGCACCTTGAGCTAAACCAGGAGTTGAAAAAATAACTGATTCATCTAAAGTAGATAAAGTCTTTGATTCTAAATAATCTTCTTCACAAGAACTTAAAATTGAACTTATGATTATTGCAAAAACTAATATTCTATTTTTCATTTTATAATAGTGTTTTAGTTATTAAAAATTTAAATTTAATCCTAATAGTACCTGTCTACTTTTTGGATAAGGTGAATAATCAACTCCAGGAGTATATGGGGTTTGTCTTCTTGTAGATACTTCCGGATCAAACCCTGAATATTTTGTCCAAACAAAAACATTACTTACTGTACTATATAATCTTAGTCTTGAAATACCTATTTTTTCAATAGCATCTTTAGGCAAACTATATCCTAAAGTGATTGTGTTTAATCTTAAGAAAGAACCATCTTCTACTGCCCAATCTGAAAATACATAATTTGAAAAAGGTGACCACATGGTAGTATTTTCATTTAAAGTGGCTAATTGAGTGGGATCAGTAACTAAACTTCCTGTTGCTGGATCAACATTATTCCATCTAGTACCTTCTGCCATAGTAGTTAATAAATTTCTAAATTGACCACCGTTTGGAGTTGCTGTAGAATGCTCAATCTTAGTAGCATTATAAATATCGTTTCCATAACTCCAGTTGAAACCAGCTGAAAAATCAAAGTTGGAATAATTAGCGTTAATAATAAATCCACCAGTGTGCTTAGGATTTGCATTACCAATTATTGTTCTATCTTCTAAATTAATAACTCCATCACCATTTGTATCTTTAATTTTCATTGAACCTGGAACTACAGTAGTTCCAATAACCGATGAAGAATTAGGAATTCCACTTTTTAAAGTATATGTACCACCAGAATAATCAAAATCAGATACTTCATAGCGTCCATCATTTTGAAAACCATACATTAACCCAATAGGCTGACCCACATTAACTAAAAAATCATTGTCTATTGCTGTTGATGCCCATCTAGAAGCTGCGCCAAAATCACTTAAATCACCTAGAGAATTAATACTATTTTTATTTAAACTAATATTAAAGGCAAAATTTAAATTAAATTTATCATTTTTAACTGCATCTATATTTAAAGTTGCTTCAATTCCTTTATTTTGAATTTCACCCATATTTCTATATTGCGTATTATATCCTGTTCCTGGAATAGGGAAATTAATTAATAAATCACTAGTCAAATTCTTATAGGTGTCAAATGTTCCACTAACTCTCCCATTAAGAACTTCAAAATCAATTCCTAAATTTTGAGTAGTAGTCGTTTCCCATTTTAAATCAGGATTAGCTAGTACATTTGAAGCAGCCCAATAACTGTTTACGTTATTAATCCAAGAAGTTACTGAAGATTGGAAAGGCTGAATTGTTTGTCCTACAGGTATGTTATTATTACCTGCTTTTCCATAACTAACACGAACTTTCAAAAGGTCTAACCATTTGGATTCTTGTAGAAAACTTTCTTCAGATATTTTCCAAGCCGCTGCTAAAGATGGGAAATAACCCCATCTATTTTTTCCTAAGAATTTACTTGATCCATCTGCACGGTAAGTTGCTGTAAGCAAATATTTATTTTTAAAATCATAATTTATTCTTCCAAAAAACGATAACAATTTATCTTCTGGCAAATTGTAATTTTCTGTTGAAAAAGGTACACCTTGAGTGGTTAAATTAATTGCATTCTCAAATGAGAAAAATTTTGGATATGCATGAATTGTATTAGTTAATGTATTGGAAGTAAAATTAATAGTTTCTCCTCCTAATAAGATTTTTAAATTATGATTATTACCGAGTAATTTTTTAAAATCATAATTTAAAGTAGTTGCGTTTCTAAATCTTTTATCATCTCTATTACTAAATATTAATGCTGGCATACCTTGATTCTCAACAGCAGGAGCATTATTTACATAATACGTACTTTTTCCATAAAAACGATAATCAGAAAATTTATAATAATCGATACCAAAATCTGTAGATAATTGAAGTTCATCTGTAATATTCCAAGAAATACCTCCTAACATATTAAAATTTCTTCTAAATTGACGTCTGTTATTATCTTCAACAGTTATATAAGGATTTATTAAATTACTAGCTAAATCTTCATCTGTACTACTACTTGTAACACCATCAATATCAAAAGGTGCATAACCAATGAAATGTTTCATACGAGAATCTGCAGTAGATTTTTCATTTTGTTCGTTGGCTCCACCTCCATTTATTTCTGTATTAGAATAGCGAACCGTATAATTCAAATTGATTTTATCATTAGGTTTACTTTTTAAACGTAAGGATAAGTTATCTCTCTTATAATCGGAACCAACCATTATTCCTTTTAGATCATAATGAGTATAATTAAAATTATAATTAATTTTATCTGAACCGCCTCTTACACTCAAATCATGATTTTGAACAATTCCTGTTCGTCCAAAAATATTATCTTGCCAGTTAGTCGTAGGCGTATTGTTGTATTGATTAATATCAGACCATGTTCCTAAATAATCTTCAAAAGAAGCAAGATCATTACTTAATAAAGCGTATTCATATTGCCAATTCACGTAATCTCTTGAATTATTTATATCAAGTGTTTTACGAATTTTATTAAAACCTGCGAAAGTATTATAGGATACTTCAATTTTATCTCCTTTTGTGCCTGATTTTGTTGTAATTAAAATAACTCCATAAGCTCCTCTTGAACCATAGATGGCAGTTGAAGAGGCATCTTTTAATACTGTAATTGTCTCGATATTGGATGGAGAAATATCACTAATACTTGTTACTGGAAAACCATCAACAATGTATAATGGAGAAGCATCTTGAGACAAAGAACCACCACCTCTTACTCTAATATTAATTTCGGCATCAGGAGCACCTTCAGAAGCAGTAACTTTAAGCCCTGCTATTTGTCCTGTTAAAGCTTCTGCAACATTTGTAACAGGTCTTTTAAGAATTTCTTCGCTACTCACTGAAGCTACGGAACCTGTTAAATCTGATTTCTTAGAAGTACCGTAACCAATTACAATTACTTCGTCTAGTTTTTTAGTATCTTGAATAAGATTAACATTCAATTTAGTTTGCCCATTTAATTGAATTTCTTTGGTTTGATAGCCAATATAACTAAAAACTAAAATTGCATTCGGATTAGTTAATTCCAATGTAAAAATACCATCAAAATTAGTTGATTGTCCATTTTTAGTCCCTTTTTCATATATATTTACACCCGGTATAGGTAGTTTATCTTCTGAATCTACAACTGTTCCAGTAATTTTAATTCTTTCATTTTGAGCGTATCCTTTATCAAGGAAAAAGAATGACAGAAATAAAGCAATTAAAAAAAGATGCCTATTGGTTAATAAAGTTCTCATCTTCATAATTTATTTAGTTTTAATTAAGGTTGTTAGTTACTTTTCTTTTATTTATATAGGTATTAATAAACTTCACATTATTTACATTTTTTAATGAAAAATTATTTTGAACGGTATCCACTGATACGTTTTTAAATTGTATATTTTCAATAATAGAGTTTTCTAATCCATCTGCTAGAATGACATATTTTCCAGAATTTTTGACAGTTACATCTTCTAAAAAAATATTTTTTACTTTAGGTATAAAAGAACCTTCTTGGTTGTCATAGATGCTGTATTTCAAATTTATTTTTAAAAGAGCTTCTTTTACTTCTCCTACTTTTAAATTTTTAACATATACACCATCAACAATACCTCCTCTTCTTGTATTGGTTTTTATGCGAATGGCACGTTCTAAATTTGGACTATCCATGCTACAATTTTCAACAAAAACGTTTTTAACACCAGCAGACATTTCACTTCCTATAACAACGCCTCCATGACCATCTATCATTTTACAATTTTGCACTACAATATTTTCACTACTAATTGCCACTCTTCTACCTTCAGCATCTCTACCCGCTTTAATTGCTATACAATCGTCACCTGTATTAAAAGTTGAATTTTTGATAATCACATTTTTAGAATATTCAGGATCACAACCATCATTATTTGGACCATGACTTTTAATATTAACATTATCTACAATAACAGCATTACATTTAATGGGATGAATAATCCAAAATGGAGCATTTAATATGGTTATATCTTTAATTAACACATTGGTACATTCAAAAGGTTCAATAAAATTTGGACGTAAATAATGGTTTGTACCAAATATCCTTTGTTCGACTGGAACATTATTTTGTCCCATATCCATTAATGTGGGTAAGTTTAAACTGTCCTTTTGCGAAGGTTGTCCCTCTTGGTATCCATATGTATGTCCTTCTGATGTACTTCCTTTCCATGGCCACCAATTATTTTCATTTGCTTGACCATTTAATATTCCTTTTCCTGTTATAGCAATATTGTTTTTTTTATAAGCATAGATTAATGGTGAATAATTCATTAATTCAATTCCTTCAAATGAAGTATGAACTAAAGGCAGATAATCATTAGGATTTGTTGAAAATATAATTTCTGCTTTTTCTTCTAAGTGTAGATTTACATTACTTTCTAAATGAATTGGTCCAGTTAAATATTTTCCAGATGGAACTAAAACTATACCTCCTCCTTCTTTCGCACATTTATCTATTGCTTTTTTTATAGCCATGCTATTTAAAGTTTTTCCATCAGCAATAGCGCCAAAATCTTTTATATTATAAATAGCATTTTTAAATTTTGGTTCTTGAACATTTTTAATTATAGCATCTAATTGAGAAGTATATTTATCTTCTTGAATAGTGTTTGTTTGTTTTTCTTTATTTTGATTACATGATGCAAATATTGTTACTGTTAATAGCAGACAAAAAATCCCTTTTATTTTAAAATTATATTTCATATTAAAATTATTATTTACCGTAATCGATTACGAAAATAAATAAAACACTTCTATCAAACAAATATTTTTTAATAAAAAATAAAAAAAAATATATAATAATTATTTGATACATAATAATTATATGAAATATTTGTGATATTGCTATTATAAAATAATTGAATAAGTTCATAATTATAATTATTTTTGTCATACTAAATCCGGATTTTAATAGTTATTTAGTTTAAAAATTTAGATTACTTTCGATACATGAAAAAAAAAACAACTATTTACGATATTGCTAAGAAACTAAATATTACCGCTGCAACAGTATCGAGAGCGCTTAATAATCAAAATGATGTTAGTGAAGCTACTAAAGAATTAGTAGTTAAGACAGCAAAAAAGATGAATTATGAGCAGAATAAATTGGCATTAGCACTAAAAAGTGGAAAAAGCAACAATGTAGGTGTTATTGTGCCTAGAGTTGATAGTAATTTTTTTGGCTCAGTAATACGAGGTATTGAACAAGAATTAAATCCACATGGGTATCATATTATCATCTGTCAAACTGATGGAAACGAAATAAAAGAAGAAGATAATATTGAAGCTCTTTTAAATGCCCAAGTTGATGGTATTTTAATATCTACATCAAGTAGTAAAAATTCAATATTTGAAAGAATTCTAAAAAAAGATGTTCCTCTTATCTTTTTTGATAGAAAAAAATCATTAAATAATGTGAGTTCGGTTACAATAAATGATTTTAATGGTGGTTACAAGGCTACACAACACCTAATAGACACAGGCAGAACAAAGATTGCTCATTTTTCAGGGGATACCAATATAGAAATTTTTAAGGACCGCTTTTTGGGTTATAAACAGGCATTATTAGACAACAATATCGATTACGAACCTGATTATGTTGTACGAATAGAAAGTAATTTGGATGATGGAAAAAAAGCGATTAAAAAATTACTTTCCATGAAAAATCCTCCAGATGCTTTATTCTCTGCCAGCGATTTTGCTGCTTTAGGTGCGATCCAACAATTAAAAGAAAAAGGAATTAAAATTCCTGAGGATTTTTCTGTAATTGGATTTAGTAATGAACCTTTTACCAAATTTATGGAACTTTCCATTAGTACTATAGATCAATTTCCTAGAGAAATGGGTAAAATGACAGCCAAAGTCTTTTTGGAACAAATCAATAATACAGAGAAAGTAAAAATTGAGAAAAAAGTTATTTTAGAACCCGAATTAATTATTAGAAAATCGACAAGCAATTCATTATAAAAGAAAAGCCGTTTAAAATAAACGGCTTTTTTTATCTATAAGGAAACTCCTCTTTTCCAAGGAATAAAATCATTTTGATTTAAAAGTTTCGCTTTTGTTATCGTTTTACCACTTGCAACATCAATAATAAAATGAAGCATCTCCTCTCCCATTTCTTCAATTGTCTTTTCTCCTCTAATAATGGCACCTGTATCGATATCAATAATATCAGGCATTTTTTGAGCTAATTCTGAATTGGATGATACTTTAATTATGGGAGCAATGGGATTACCTGTTGGTGTACCTAAACCAGTAGTAAATAATACAACTGTTGCTCCCGAACCTACCATAGCGGTTGTACTCTCTACATCATTTCCTGGTGTATTTAGTAGATTTAAACCTGTAGTGGATACATATTCTCCATAATCTAAAACATCACAAACGGGTGAAGTACCTCCTTTTTTTGCTGCACCTGCCGATTTCATAGCATCTGTAATTAAACCATCTTTAATATTTCCAGGAGACGGATTCATATCGAAACCAGAGCCAGCATCCACAACCGATTTTTCAAAGGCTTTCATTAGGTCTAAAAATTTTTCACCTTTTTCTTCTTTGACACAACGATTGACTAATTCTTGTTCGACACCACATAATTCTGGAAATTCTGATAAGATAGCTGTACCACCTAAAGCCGCTAATAAATCAGATACATGGCCTAAGGTTGGGTTAGCAGAAATACCTGAAAACCCATCAGAACCCCCGCATTCTAAACCTACTCTCAGTTTAGATAAAGGAGCTGGTTTTCGTTCTATTTTATTGGCTTCTTTTATTGCTTCAAAAGAATCTTTAATAATAGCAGATAACATTTCATCAACGGTACCCATTTTTTGTTGTTCATAGATAATTATAGGCTTCTTTGAGTTTGGATTAATGGTTTGCAACGCTTGTTTAAAAATTTCAATTTGCAAATTTTGACAACCTAAACTCAACACCGTAGCACCCGCAACATTTGGATTATTAACATAACCCGCTAATAACTTTGCCAATAATTCAGAGTCTTGTCTAATACCTCCACACCCCCCTTGGTGTGTGATAAATTTCACATCAATATTTTCAAAAACATTCTCAGAAACCGTTTCTTCATCAGCTGATGCGCCACTATTTACTAAAGAACGCAACAACATTTGATGTTTATTAACCTTATGTTTTAAAAGTTCTTTTTCAAATATTTCTTTTAAAATTTCAATGTTTCTATTTTCACAAAAGACCAAAGGAAAAAACAACCAAACGTTTTCTGTTCCCACTTGTCCATCTTCACGATGATATCCTAAAAAAGTTTTATCTTTCCATTTTTCAATATTTGGAGCAACCCAAGAAATGGAACCTGTTTTTCCGAATACTTTTTCACTTTGATGTGAAACGTTAATCGTAGTTAGTACTTCCCCTTTTTCAATAGCAGTATCGGCCTTACCTACTAATACTCCATACATGACTATTCGATCTCCTTTTTCAAAATCCTGAGCTGCAATTTTATGTTTTGCTTTCACTGATTTTGTAATCGTAATTGTAGTACCTTCAAAAGTCACTTTTTCACCTTCATTTAAATCGACAAGTGCTACAATCACATTGTCTGAAGGATGTACTTTTATTAATTGCTTTTGCATGATTACCTTCTTAAGAATTGAATTTCATTTTAAAATTTTCAAAACCAATTTCTATTCCATTGGTTTCAATTTCACTTAGAGCTGTTACAACAGCTTCAGCTAATCCTTTTACTTCGAGTAAATTGCATTCCCAAAAATCTTTATTTTCTAAAGTTAAATTGACAATTTTAGGTAAGTCTTTGGTTTTCCAAAGTGTGCTAAAAAAAGATATGATTTCAGCGTTATCATTAATTGGCAAAGCTTTTCCGTTCCAATCACCCTTATAGAATTGGATTAAACAAGCCAATGAAAAAGTGAGATGTAAAGGTAATTCTTGAGTATTGGTAACATATGTTAATAGACTTGGCAAAACTCTTACTTTAAATTTTGAAACGGTATTTAAAGCAATATCCGATAATTTATGAATGATAAATGGATTTCTAAAACGATCCATTACCTCTTCTGCATAATTCGCAATCTCAGTAGGATTCATGTCAAGCGTACTGTTGATTTCGTGTATTACTTCATCCACAAAATTTCCAGTAAATGTACCGTCTACTGTTTCTCTTACCGTTTCATTTCCATATAAAATAGAGAATGGTACCATGGATGTGTGTGCTCCATTTAATATACGAACTTTTAAAGTTCTAAAATCTTGCATGTCCTCTACAATTTTTACATTCAAATCGGTTTTATGAAAGGGCAGCTTTTGTTTTAAAGCTTCATCACCTTCAATTACCCAAAGAAAAAAAGGTTCTGCTGTAACAATTAAATTATCGGAATAATTTAGTTTATTATTGTATTCTTCTATTTCATTTTTTGGATAACCAGGAACAATTCTGTCAACTAAAGTATTGTGATAGGTACAAGCTTCTAATAACCATGTTTTGAATGCATTATCCAAATTCCATAAATCACAATACTGCAATAAAATACTCTTTAAAGTAGCTGCATTATAATTTATTAATTCACAAGGTATAATGGTTACTCCTTTGCTAAAATCACCTTTAAAATGTTGAAATCTTTCGTGCAATAAAATAGCTAATTTTGCAGGGAAAGAAGCCGGAGGTTGCATAGTTGGTAAATCGCTATCTACAAATTCGATTCCTGCTTCAGTCGTATTTGAAATTATAAATTGCAACTCTTCTTCTTTAGCTAAATCTAAGAAATTTTTAAATTCGGTATAAGGATTAATCCCTTTTACTACATTTTTAATTAAGGCAATATCTTGAATTTTTTCTCCTTTTTTTACACCATTCATGAAGAGTGTATATAATCCATCTTGATCATTTAGCATATGCACTAAACCACCGGCAAGTGGTTGTACCACTGCAATACCAGCATTAAAGTCGAGTTCTGTATTCAATCTTTGAAAAGCATAGTCTACAAAGGCTCTCAAGAAATTACCTTCACCAAACTGTACCACTTTAATAGGAAAAGAAACTGGTTCTTGTATGCTTGCTCTATTTAATTTTTGTTTTATTGTATTTTTCATTTCTTTAAAATTTACTTTTTATTTATAAAGTAATTACGGGTTCATTTATAAATTAGTAATCGGACTGTATTTTGGTACCAAAGTTTTCATTACCATCCAACCAATTAGATAACATACAGCGCAGATAGAAAAAATAATGAAATATCCAGCTTCGATTCCTTTAAATCCAAGGAATACCATATTTGTGTTTTCGCTAAAATCAAATAATACTCCTGATCCTTTATTGATTAACGTAGAACCTAATCCACCTGCTAAACCTCCAATTCCAGTTACAGTTGCGATGGCTTTTTTAGGGAACATATCACCTACAGTTGTAAAAATATTGGCTGACCAAGCTTGATGCGCTGCTCCAGCAATACCAATTATAATTACAGGAATCCAATACGTATAATGTCCTAAAGGTTGTGCTACTAATGCTAATAAAGGGAAAAAAGCAAAAATTAGCATGGCTTTCATTCTACCTTCGTATGGGTTCATTCCTTTTTTATCTACAAAATAGGTTGGTAACCACCCTCCTACAATTGAAACTAACGTAATCATATATAAAATAAACAAAGGGAATGCTGCTTGTGTTGCGTCCATTTGATATACAGAACTCAAATAAGCTGGTGTCCAAAATAAGAAAAACCACCAAACGCCATCAGTCATAAATTTTCCAAAAGCAAATGCCCAAGTTTGTTTGTATTTAAAACATTCTAGTAAAGAAGTTTTTTTAGAAGATTCTGGAACATATCCTTCTATTTTGCTATCCGAAATGGTATCTTGTTGTATGTATGCTAATTCCGCTGCATTAACACGTGGATGTTTCTCTGGTTTGTCATAGATAAATATCCAAAATCCCATCCAAACAAATCCCAATGCACCAATAATTATAAAAGCCATTTCCCAACCGTAAGCATCTGCGATGAAAGGAATAGTTACTGGGGCCATTAAAGCGCCAACTGTTGCTCCTGCGTTAAAAATACTCGTTGAAAATGCCCTGTCTTTTTTTGGAAAATATTCCGCAGTAGCTTTAATAGCTGCTGGAAAATTACCCGCTTCTCCTAAAGCAAGTACAAAGCGAGCAAATATAAATAAAGTAACACTGACTGATATCACCAAACCAGTATCGTTAATAGTTTCAATGATATCCTTTGCTTCCTGAAAACCAACAAACCAACTTCCAGTAATGTATCCTGAGGTTGCGATACCAGCAAAAGCGTGTAAACAAGCTCCCACAGACCAAACGCCTATAGCCCATAGAAACCCTTTTTTGGTATCCATAACATCCACAAATCTACCAGCAAATAATAAGGATATAGCATAAAATATTGAAAATAATGCAGTTATATTTCCGTAATCGTTATTTGTCCAATGAAATTCAGGAGCGATATAATCTTTCCAAGTTAAGGAAAGCACTTGTCGGTCCAAGTAATTAATTGTTGTTGCGACAAATAAAAGTCCGCAAATGGTCCATCTAAAATGACTGGTCTTTTTTGGAGTTATTTCACTCATATATTTTGTATTTAGCTCTATTTTTAAAATAGATAGTATTATTTTCTTATTTTTTGAATGATTGCCAAAGTATTTTTTACTTGATTGGTAAGTACAATATACTCTTGATTCTTAATGATTTCGTTTGAAATTAATTGTGACCCCATTCCCACACATGTTACACCTGCTTGAAACCAGTGGGCTAGATTTTCTTCATTTGGAGAAACTCCACCCGTTGGCATAATAGCGGTCCATGGTTGGGGTGCTAAGGCACTTTTAACAAAATTCGGACCGTAGATATCACCTGGAAATAGTTTTACAATTTCACAGCCTAGTTCTTCTGCTTTGGCTATTTCTGTTAAAGAACCACAACCTGGTGACCATAACACTTTTCTTCGGTTACAAACGATTGCAATATCTTCTCTTAAAACAGGAGTTACGATAAAATTGGCTCCCAATAACATGTATAAAGATGCTGCTGCGGCATCTGTTACTGAGCCTACCCCTAGAATCATTCCTGGTAATTCTTTTGTGGTATATTGCATTAATTCTGTAAAAACATGATGTGCAAAATCACCTCTTGAAGTAAATTCAAATAAGCGCGCACCACCATCATAGCAAGCTTTTACTACTTTTTTACAAATTTCAATGTCTGCGTTATAGTACAATGGTACTAAGCCCGTTTCTTTCATTTTCTGAAATACTTCAATACGAGTAAATTGAGCCATAACTATTTTATATTTTTTAATAAATTTTCGAAAATGGATAAGCAATAGGTTTTAGACACTTTATCACTTTCTTCTTTTTGAATTTGTATACACGCTACTGGAATATTTTTATTGGGAGCATGTTTATAACGGATAATTTTTTCGTCAAATGCTGAAAAAACGATTGCCGCATCCACACTTCCATCATTTACATCATACAAATATTCGGTCACTTTATTAATTTCTTCGAAAGATTGAAATAACATAATTCGGTAACCGAATTTTGTAGCACTTAATTCTAATTCACAAAGAATATCACTATAAATTGAGTCATTTATTTTGGGTACAATAACCGCTACAATATACGATTTACACCCTCGAAGTGCCAGAGCATTTTTATTAGGCTTATAATTGATTTTACAAGCATAATCTTGAATTATTTTTTTGGTATCGTGATTAATGTCATCTTTATCATTCAAGGCTTTAGAAACCGTTGAAATGGAAAAACCTGTTAAATGCGATATTTTCTTTAATGTAATCATCTTTTTTAAATTTAAAGCTATTTAACGAGATACTTTTGCAGAACCATCTCCTTCAATAATATGCTCAATTTCTTCTAAAGTAGCTAAATTATAATCCCCTACAATTGTATGTTTTAAACAGCAGGCAGCGACTGCAAATTCTAATGTCTTTTGATTCTCAAAGGATGGATTCAATAACCCATAAATTAATCCTCCCATAAAAGCATCACCCGTACCTACTCTATCGACAACTGGTGTAACTTCTTTAACCGCTGCTTTATAAATTTTTTTTCCGTCATATAAAATACCTCCAATTTTTTGATGAGATGCGTTAATGGAATATCGTAAGGTGGTAGCAGCTATTTTTAAATTTGTGCAATGATCAAAAAGCTTTTCATACAAACTAGGTAATACATTTTCATCTGTGTAATTAGGAGCCACTTTTTCTTTTCCTAGCATAAAATAAGCCGTATCTATATCTCCTAAAATAACATGACAATACTGAAGTAATTCAGGCATAATATCAGCAGGAGTTTTACCATATTTCCATAGTTTAGAGCGATAATTTAAGTCACATGAAATGGTTAGACCTAATTTATGAGCCGTTTTAATAGCTAACAAACATTCATCAGCTGCATTTTGTGAAATTGCGGGAGTAATACCACTCCAATGAAACCATGTTTTTCCTGTTAGAATTTTTTCCCAATCAAAAGTTCCAGGTTGTATCGTTGCAATTGCACTATTAGCTCTATCATAAACCACATTACTGCCTCTATTACCTGCTCCAGTCTCTAAAAAATAAATACCTAATCGATCACCTCCAAAAAGAACATTTTCAGAAGTAACATTCATTTTACGCATTTCTTTTAAGGCACAATGTCCAATTTCATTGTCTGGTATGCGCGTTACAAACTCTGCCTCAACACCATAATTCGCTAACGAAACAGCAACATTGAATTCACCACCACCATAAGATGCAGCAAAACTTTTCGATTGGCTGAATCGCAAATGCCTTTCAGTTGACAAACGCAACATGATTTCACCAAAAGTAACAACATTATTCATAACCCACTTATTTTAAAAAGTCTTCTCTTGATGGACTAAACGATTCTATTAATACACCCTCTTCTAAACAGATAACTCCATGTTTTTGATTAGATGGAATAAAAAAAGAATCCCCAGTATGTAATATTTTTTTTACTTCTTCTATTTGTACTTCAAAAGTACCTGAAGCAATGTAAGCTGCTTGAGAATGAAAATGATGATGTAAATATCCAATTCCACCTTTTTTAAAACGAACAATTGTTAACATTAAAGAATTATCGTATCCAACTATAGCTCTTTGTAAATTGTCATCAATTTTTTCCCAATTATAATTTTTACTCTCTGAAAACATATTTTATTGAAAATTAAAATATTCTTTAGCGTTAAAATAACTAATATCTGCAACCATTTTACCTATCCATTCCATTTCATTTGGCAATTCACCTCTTTGAATTTCATCTCCTAAAAGGTTACATAAAATTCTTCTAAAATATTCATGTCTTGGAAAAGATAAGAAACTTCTAGAATCGGTTAACATTCCTATAAAACAACTAATTAATCCCATATTTGATAAGGCATTCAATTGTTTAGTCATTCCGTCTTTTTGATCCAAAAACCACCATCCTGATCCAAATTGTACTTTGCCTTTAACACTTCCATCATTAAAGTTACCAATCATCGTTGCCATGACTTCATTATCAGCTGGATTTAAATTATAGATTATGGTTTTGGTTAATTTATCTTTACTATCTAAAGCATTTAAAAAAGTAGATAATTTTTGAGCCTGTGGATAATCTCCGATAGAATCCCAACCTGTATCTGGTCCTAAAATGCGGTGCATACGTGCATTATTATTTCGTAAAGCCCCTAAATGAAATTGCTGAACCCAACCTAATTCATGATAGGATTCTGAAAGAAATAATAAAATAGCACTTTGAAACTTTAAAATTTCGTCCTGATTTAAAACTCCATTTTGACGCTTTCTTTTAAAGATAGCATCAATTTCAGCTTCTGTAAAATTTTCAAAATAAATATGTTCTAAACCATGATCTGAAAGTCTACAGCCATTTTCATTAAAATAATTCATTCTTTTTAGAAGCGCTTCACATAAGTTGGTGTACGAATTAATTTCTATTCCTGACACTGTAGCCAAAGTATCTAAGTAATCATTATAACCCTCATTAGATATTAAAATAGCTTTATCAGGCCTAAAAGCAGTACTGACTTTTATTTCAAAATTACTTTTTGCTAATTGCTTATGATAATTTAAGTTATCAATTGGGTCTTCTGTAGTACAAACAAACTCTGCATTTACTTTGCGCAATAAGTTTTGTGTACTGAATTCCTTATTTAAGATTTTTTCAGTCGCTTCATCAAAAATTCGATTAGCCGATTTTTCATTTAATAATTCATTAATATTAAAATATCTCGCTAATTCTAAATGTGTCCAATGATACAAAGGATTTCGCATGGTATAAGGAACTGTTTTCCCCCATTGTTGAAACTTCTCTCTATCAGAAGCATTACCCGTTATAAATTGCTCCTTAATACCTAAAGTACGCATGGCTCTCCATTTATAATGATCGCCATTGATCCAAACTTTAGTTATATTTTCAAAAACATGATCCTCTGCAATTAATTGAGGAGATAAATGATTGTGATAATCTATAATCGGTTGGTTTTTAGAATAGTTATGATATAACTCTTCCGCATATTTATTTTCTAGTAGAAAATTATCGTGTATAAAGTGTGTACTCATTTTTATAAAATTATTCTTCGTTAGAAGGTTTACCAATGGTAGCCAAAATACCACCGTCTACATATACAATTTGACCATTTACAAAGTCACTAGCATTAGAGGCTAAAAAGATAACAGTTCCAGCTAAATCATCAGGATTACCCCATCGAGCTGCAGGTGTTCTGTTAATTATAAAATCATTAAAAGGATGACCATCAACACGAATAGGTTCAGTTTGTGAGGTAGCAAAATAACCTGGTCCAATTCCATTCACTTGGATATTGTATTTTGCCCATTCAGTAGCCAAATTTTTTGTTAACATTTTCAAGCCACCTTTTGCTGCTGCATAAGCTGAAACCGTATTGCGACCTAGTTCACTCATCATGGAACAAATATTAATAATTTTTCCTTCTCTTCTTTCAATCATCTGTTTCGCTACTAGTTGAGACATTATGAAAGGACCTACTAAATCCACATCAATTACTTTTCTAAAATCGGATACAGGCATAGTAACTGCTAATTCTCTTTTGATAATTCCAGCATTATTTACTAATATGTGTATGTCTCCTAATTCTTTAGTTATAATAGAAAAGTATTTAGCTGCATCCAATTCATTGGTAACATCAAACAAATAACCAGAAGCGGTAAATCCTTTACCTCTATAATAATTTAAAGCTTCTTCCATTTTTGAAGGAGTTGTTCCAGTAATAACTAATTCTGCACCAGCATTAGCGAGACCTTCAGCCATAGCCATACCTAAGCCATGTGTTCCTCCTGTTATTAAAGCTCTCTTTCCTTTTAGGCTAAATAATTTCATTTTATTTTAATTGGTTAGGTGCAACAATATCCATATCTCCATAATCTAAATTTTCTCCCGCCATTCCCCATATAAAGGAATAATTTGAAGTACCACAACCTGAATGAATAGACCATTCAGGAGACAATACAGCTTGATTATTTTGTAAAAAAATATGTCTTGTATGCTCTGGTTCACCCATGAAATGCGAAATTGTTTGTCCTTCTTCTAAATCAAAATAAAAATAGGCTTCCATCCTTCTATTGTGAGTATGTGCTGGCATGGTATTCCAAACATTACCAGATAAAAGTTCCGTTAAACCCATTTGCAATTGACAAGTTTCCACTACACTATTCACAATTAATTTATTGATGATTCTTTTATTGGCATATTTTTCATCACCTAAATGCACAACCTCTGCATTTTCTTTAGTTACTTTTTTAGTTGGAAAATGTTTGTGAGCGGGAGCAGAATTAATGTAAAATAAAGCAGGATTTTTATCACTACTTGAAAACAAAACAGAAACGGCACCTGATCCTATATATAAAGCTTCTTTTTTATTTAATTCGTATACTTCCCCATCTACCGTAACTTTACCTTTTCCTCCTACGTTGATTATACCTAATTCTCTTCTATCTAAAAAGTTTTCAGATTTTAAATAAGGTAAAGTTTGTAATTGTAAATCTTCAGTTACAGGCATTATTCCTCCTACGATATACCTATCATACATAGAATAAGTTAAACGGATTTCCTCAGGTTGAAATAAATTCTCAATTAAAAAATGTTTTCTTATTTCATTTGTATCATACTTTCTTGCATCTTCAGGATGAGTTGCATATCTAAAATCTGTTGTAATCATATATTTATTTTCGTAATCGATTACGTAAAAGACATAGAACCATTATATTAAACCCAGATGGAACAATCAAAAATGCTTTTGTCAATTTATTTGATGCACATTTTGAAAAGAATTTATAATTATAAATTTTTCATAAAATATAAAAGAGCGGTTTTCATAGAAAACCGCTCTTTTTAGTTAAATATAATTCTAAAATAATTATTTATTTCCTTTTTCAAAATCAGCAATAAACTGAGCTAAACCAATGTCTGTCAAAGGGTGTTTTAACAATCCTAATATAGATGACAATGGTCCTGTCATTACATCAGCTCCAATTTTAGCACAGTTAACTACGTGCATAGTATGACGTACAGAAGCTGCTAAAATTTGTGTTTCAAAACCATAGTTGTCATAAATTTGACGAATTTCTTCAATTAAATTCAAACCATCTGTAGATACATCGTCTAATCTTCCTAAAAATGGAGAGCAATAAGTCGCACCAGCTTTAGCTGCTAACAAAGCTTGTCCTGCAGAAAAAATTAAAGTTACATTCGTTTTTATTCCTTTATCAGAAAAATATTTACATGCTTTGATTCCTTCTTTTGTCATCGGTAATTTCACAACGATTTGCTCATGTAAATCTGCTAATTCTTCACCTTCTTTAATCATACCATCATAATCTACAGCATTTACTTCTGCACTTACATCACCATCTACTACATTACAAATATCAACATAGTGCTTTAAGATATTGTTTTTTCCTGTAATTCCCTCTTTTGCCATTAATGATGGATTTGTTGTTACTCCATCTAAAATCCCTAACGCTTGTGCTTCTTTAATTTGGTCTAAGTTAGCTGTGTCAATAAAAAATTTCATACTTTTTTGTTTTATATACTAAGTGTGTTGTTTTAAAAATGCAAAATTACAATTTATTTGTTGAGATTTAGAAATAAAATACTACAACTTATAATGATTCATTAATAAACGTTCATAAACAGTATCTGGTAATATTCTCTTTAAAACAATAGAAAACTTTTGCATAAAAGCTCCTACTTTATAATGAATTCTTGGTTTTTTAGTATTTATAATTTTTAAAACTACTTCAGCCATTTCTTTAGGATCACTGCCTGAATCAACATGTTCGTTCATCATTTCTAATGTCATCCCATAGGTCTTTTCATAAGCAGATCCTTTTATAACAGGTGCATGATATCTTCTTGCTGCAATATTGGTAGCAAAATCACCAGGAGCTACATTTGTAATTCGAATTCCAAAAGATTGTACTTCCATATTCATGGCTTCAGTAACGAGTTCCAAAGCACCTTTAGATGCCGAATAAACCCCTCTAAAAGGCAATCCCATATACCCAGCTATAGAAGTTATATTGATAATTAATCCTTTTTTTTGCTCGCGCATTTGTGGTAAAACCGCTTTCATTACTTCTATTGGTCCAAACAAATTGGTTTCAAAATTATTTTTTATTTCATCACTTGGAATTTCTTCTAGTGGTCCAGTAATACCTACACCAGCATTATTAATCAGCACATCTATCCTGCCTTCTTTGGCAATTAATTCTGCAACTGCTTGATGAATACTTTCAACGTTTCTTACATCTAAAGCTAATAGTGGTATTCTTGAATTTGAAACATTTTGAGGATTCCTACTCGTACCATATATAATAAATCCTTTATCTAATAAATATTCTCCAATGGCTTTACCAATTCCCGAAGATGCTCCTGTAATAAAAATAACTTTGCTCATTTTTTATATTTAAAATGCTAAATTAAAACTTTTAAGAAGTTATTTAAAGCTATTTCAAATAAATTCCTAAACCTGGTTTTTCAGATAGTAGAATTTTACCATTTTGAATAGTTGTTCCAATTGCTAAATCGTTAGCAATTAAATTTGCTCCATCTAAATCTACATAATCTGCAAAAGGACTTAAGACAGCACCAGCCGAAATACCAACAGTACTTTCCGTCATACATCCAATCATAATTTTGAAATTATTTGCTTTTGCTTCTTTAATTAATTCTAATGCAGGTGTTAATCCACCGACTTTAACCAATTTAATATTAATTGTCTTATAATGTGATTTTAAATTAAATAAACTTTCTTTTCCTTGACAATCTTCATCGGCCATCCAATTCACTTTTTTTGAGGCATTTAATTGTACATAATTGGAATAACCAACTGGCATAGGTTGTTCAATATAATGCAATCTTTCAGCAAGTGAAGTATCTTCTAATAGTTTGCAATCTTCAATTGAAAAACTACCATTAGCGTCTAAAGCAATTTCTTTTTTCGTATTTAAAAGTGTTCGAATAGAATCAAGATTACACTTATTACACTTTACTTTAAATTTTTGCCAATTTAAGACATTAATTTTCTCAATTTGTTTCTCAATTGGAGCAATACTTATGGTGAATGATGATTCTGGAAGTGTCGAATAGGATATGCTATTAAGATTTAAAAAATTTTTATTTTCAAGTTTCCCAAATAAATCCCAATAAGCGCAATCTAAAGCTGAAGTTAAAAAAGAAGATAAATTATTTTTTTTCAATAATTCATAAAATGTAACGGGATGCTCCATTTTATAGGTTTCTATTTTGCATTGAATTTGTCTTAATTCTTTTACTAAATCGTCAATTTTAATCCCATAGTAATCTATTGCAGTACACTCTCCATAACCAATAACTCCATTCTTGTTTAATGAAACAATTAACGCTTCACGGTAACTATAAGCACCATAACTGATAGTAAAAGTCTCTTTCAATTGGAATCGAATTACTTGCCAATCTAATTTCATAAGCAAAAGAATTGGTATAAAAATAAAAAATCTCCTTTAAGGAGACTATAGATAAGCAAAAAGAATATAAATAAAAAAATGGCAAGCGACCTACATCGCACCGCTACAACCACATACCCTTGCTGCGTTCCCACCCTGGGGGAGTCTGCAGGAGCTGGTCGTGTAGGACTTGCCGGTGCAAATATACAAACATTTTATATTTTTGCAAGGACAATTGTAACTTTAAAAAATCGTTGTATATTGTACTAATAAAATTTTACTCCAATGATGAATCTTAAGCCTTTCGCTTTCATACTATTAAGCATTTTTATCCATTCATGCGGTAATGATAAAAATATTGAAAAAAATTTATTTTCTATTGATACTTCTTCACTAAAACAGGTTTATCAGCTTGATGAACAAGTTGATTTAATAATAAAAAATGAAAAAAATGAGACTATTGATTCTGTTATTTATACCATAAATGGGGCAAAAATTGGTTCAACAAAAAATAACAACACATTAAAATTTGAATTAGCTAATCAAAAATTAGGATATCAAAGTATAAAAGCAATGGTGTACGCAAATGGTAATTCACATGAAGTCGATGCCAATTTTATGGTGGCTTCAAATATTGATCCCAAACCATTAAAGTATAAAATTGTAAATACGTATCCTCATGATAGTAAAGCTTACACGCAAGGTTTTGAATTCTATAGAGATACCCTTTTTGAAGGTACTGGTAATGGAGAAGGAAAAGGAACAGGAACTAGAGGTATTTCTAGTTTACGTAAAACCAATTATAAGACAGGCGAAGTATATAAAATAGTTCCTCTTGCACAAGAATATTTTGGAGAAGGAATTACTATTTTAAACAACAAAGTATACCAATTAACATGGTTGAATAATGAAGGATATGTATATAATGCTGATAATTTAGAAAAAATTAAAACATTCAAGTATTTTAAACAAATGCAAGGTTGGGGTTTAACTAATGATGGCACAAAACTGTACATGAGCGAAGGCAGTGAAAAAATATATGTTTTAGATCCAGAAACGCTTCAAGAAGTTGACTATATTAATGTTTACACCAAGAAAGCTAAAATTGAATCTTTAAATGAATTAGAATGGATTGAAGGCAAAATATGGGCCAATGTATATGGACGAGATGCTATAGCAGTAATAAATCCAAAGAATGGTGCTGTTGAAGGTATTCTAGATTTAAGTAATTTAAAAACAAAAGTCACTCAACATCCTGATATAGATGTTCTAAATGGTATTGCTTATAACCCAAAAACAAAAACCGTTTTCTTAACAGGAAAAAATTGGGATAAAACATTTGAAATTGTCTTAGAATAAATTAATTACAATGGCAACTAAAATTAGAATAAATGTCCCCTCTCCTTGTCATGAAAATTGGCATGCCATGGCAAAAGTGGAAAAAGGGCGATTTTGTTCTAGTTGTCAGAAAAAAGTACACGATTTTACAAACGCTACAGATACTCAAATCATCGCTGCTATTGATGGTAATGACAATTTATGTGGCCGTTTTTTGAAAAGTCAATTAGATCGAACGATTGAAAAACCCAATCAAAAAAGAAAGAAATGGTTGGCTTTAGCAACCTTAACTGGATTTTTAAGTTGGGGTACACAAGAGGTTTTTTCTCAAGGTGAACCTGTTAAAATGGTTCAAACGGATACGAAAGTTAACTTTAATAAAATCTCTCCTACTTTAAAACAAGAAATAATGTTTGTAGGGTCAGTTTATGATACGGAAGGACCTTTAGCTGGTGCTACAATAAATGTAAAGGGAACACAAAATTACACAACTTCAGATTTTAATGGCAACTTTTCAATAAAAGCGAAATCTGGTGACACCTTAGTAGTTAATTATATTGGTTACAAGACTTACGAAGAAATAGTTTTTCAAAACATAAAAGAATATAAAATTATTTTAGAAGAAAACAGGAGAATCGAGGATGAAGTAATTGTAGTTGCAGGTGGTGCTTTTATTAAAAGAAGCTTCTTCGGCAGAATCTTTCATAGAATTGGAAATTTTTTTCGATAAAATGTGTTCGAAAAGTAGTATTATATAAGTTATTTTAACTAATTGTATAAACACTTTTCGAACACACCATTTTTTATACAGAATATAATAACGGTTTTATTTTGGGCAAATAATCAGTAACTTTATCAATCCACTTTTTAGCTATTCTCATTTCTTCTCCCATGATAAAATCCTTTGAATCTGCTTTAAAAAATTGTAGTACAACTTTTTCTTTATGCTCTTTTAATTCAAAAACGACTTCTAAACTATCTGTCATTTTTAAACTAGCTTTTTTTAAATTAGTATAACAATCTTTTATTTGATTTGTAGGAATTTTTATTTTTTCATTATAATCATTTTTATTTCTGATAAAAAAAATAAACTCTTTGTCTGTACTAATTCCTATTATTGAATCATCTGTCCAAGTGTCAAATTCAATAATACTTTTATTTTCTTCTTGAGCAAAACTATTTAATTTTGCTAATAAACGTTTTCTTTTTTTATTTAATCTATTATTTATTATTAGAATAGGAATAAATATTATTACAAAGAATATTATTCCCATAAGACTACCAAATGTATCCATTATATATTTTATTTTTGTTAATTATTCTTCTTTAAGTCTTAAAAAAAATAATTACCAAAAACTATGAAAAGGGTATGCAATGTGAAACTTTTGAAAATAAAGAAAATTAGAATTCAATATTT
Source organism: Flavobacterium sp. 9AF (assembly GCF_902506265.1). Taxonomy (GTDB): domain Bacteria; phylum Bacteroidota; class Bacteroidia; order Flavobacteriales; family Flavobacteriaceae; genus Flavobacterium. The sequence continues at coordinate 288,274 of NZ_LR733556.1, forward strand.
TCTTCTTGATATTTAATGTAAAGGATAAGAGTTTTTCTAAATATCTTAAAGGTATAGAATAATAATTTGAAAAGGGTTTATAGTTCTTAAAACTCTTAGAAATGATATCTAAATTCTCAAAAAATTGAGTTTCGAATTCAATTTTTGTAGCCGTATTATTTTTAGCAGTATTTTCTTGAACTAAGCTGCTCTTTTCTGTATTACATTTTTGAACATGATATATTGTATTAATATCACTTTTGTTAATCAAAAATGGTATCAAAAATAAAAATATAATATATCTAAAATATAATTTCATCATTGCAATTAGTGAAGTAAAAGTAGTTGGTTTTTAAATGTAAAAAGCAAAAATAATGTTAATTTATTTTTGCTTTTTGAATTATAGTTGGACTTAAAAACATCTCTTTAAGATGTCATTTTAGCTTTTTTCTCTTTATAATAGGCTTTAGAACTTATATAAATTGTTTTATTTACTTCTGTAAAAATTTTCCCTTTTTTATCGGTAATATGTAATTGTTTAACACAATTTATTTCATTTTCTTTTTTTACATCCTTTTTGATTTGATGAATTTCATCTGAAGTAAAATTAAAAGTGGCAAAAGCATTTTGATAAGCTGGCCTTTTAAATTTAATCTCAGTAGTTTTATCCCAAACCACATAATCCTTTCCTAAAATTTGCATTAATTGAATCATGTAAATGGGATCAGTTGCAGCAAACAAACTTCCTCCAAACATGGAACCAACATAATTTTTATTCTTATATGATAATTTAATCTTTATCTTTACGATATGCAAGTCATCAGAAACATGAGTAATTCTTCCACAACTTCTCCTGTACATTGGAGAAACATTAAACATCGTTTTAAATAAGGTTGCTTTTTTAAAAAACCGATTTAAAAATTGGAATATACTGTCATACATAACATTATACTGTCAGATGTGTAACGATCTCTTTTACTGGCAAAATAGCTTTAGTATGCTCTATACTTGGTCCAGCCACCCAAACTGTCTTATAAGTTACTTGTTTAGCTGCTTTTTCAGTTGCTTTCATTCCAATATAAAAGCGAACCATTTTCACCCATTTTTTTAGCGACTTGTTCTTATTTAAAATACGTTCTAACCAACTTTGTTTGGTTCCAACTTTCTGAACGTAAGGTGTATTAATAACAGTACAAGGCGTTCCAGATATTCTTTCAGTCATAACAATGTCTTTTTCTCCGTAATCTACACATGCTTGTTTGTACTCATCAGAAACACCTGCTTCAATTGATGCTATAAAAGGACTTCCCACAGATACACCAATAGCACCATAACGTAACATGGTATCTAGCTCATCTTTGCTACCCACACCACCAGCAGAAATAACAGGTAAAGAGGTGCCTTCATTTAATTGTTTTATTAATTCTTCCGGATTAATATTACCTCTATGCCCACCCGCTTGATTGTTTACGGCAATTAAAGCATCGGCTTGTAAACTTTCCACTTTTTTAGCAAAATTTAAGTCGGTAACATCGCAAAAAACTTTTATTCCAACCTTATGTGCTTCTCTAATAGTTTCTTCTGGACTACCTAAAGAAGTGATGATAAAATCTACTCCTTCTTCGCATAAAACACGAAGTTGTTCTTTATATTTTACGTTAGATTTATTTACAATTAGGTTATAACCAAAACTACCACCTTCAATTTTTGCAGCTTTTAATTCTTTAATTGAAGCTCTTAATTCTTCTAAAGTTCTATAATTTAATGCTGGTATACAACCTGCAACACCGCTTTTCATTCCTTCAATCACCATTTTAGTATTGGATACTAAAAACATCGGGGCCATGATTATAGGATGTTTGATACCTAATATAGAGGTTAAATTTGGTTTTTCCATTTTACTGTATTTTTATTCAAATATAGTAAAATTTTCCCAAATAGTATGCATGCATACTATTTGGGAAAAGTAATTATCTTTTTTTACGTGTAGTAGATGTCTTTGTACTAGTACCTCTTTTAATTTCATACTTATTTGTAGTTGTATTATATACATAAGTATCGTTTTGAGTTTTATTTTTTAAAGTAAAATCACCATTAGGTAACAAATTAAATTCAAAACCTTCTTTTCTGTTTCTTTCTTGGGTTTCAGAAGCTGTTTTATTTTTATCCAAGAAAACCGTTTCTACTATGTGACTATTCTTTTGTATATTTCCTAATAATAATTCTTTTTTTTCTACATTCCATATTTGTGATTCAATAATACTTTGATCTTCTTTCTTCAATTTTGTATTTGTAGAATTATTTTCTTCCCAATGTAAATAATAGAATTTAAGATTGTTTGTTGTAAAAGGTGTAATTTTAAAATTTAAAGGAGAAAAATTGGAATTATCTGTAGTCTTTACTTTTATGGTATCTTGTACACTTCCATTAGAAACAAATAAAACAATTTGCTTCTGATTCTTAATCGAAATCATTTCGGCAGTAACATTATCAACTTTAGCTAAGACTGTTTTATTATTACTCTTTTTTGAAGTTGTCTTTTTCTTTTGAGAAAAAGAAATGGCTGAAATAAGTAGTATAGCAATCAAAAATATTTTTTTCATATTCTTTTTAATTAAAAGTTTTATTAAATATCTATTCTAAATAATAGTAATAAACTTAAAAAATAAAAATTTATTACATTTAAGTTTACCAAAGTACAAAAAACATTATATAAAATAAAGAAAACACAAAATACTTCTTTTTTGTAATGAAAAAATGGTAAATGTTAAAAAAATGTAATAATTTATGATTATCTAAATAAATCCAGTTTTTTCAAATATTTTTGAACAAAACAAAACCCATCTAACCCATTTTTTATTTATGTTAAAAAAAATAACATTATTTGCAACTTGTGCACTACTTCTATTTGGAGTTGAAGGTTATGCACAAAAAAAAAACAAAAAAAAAGATGCTAAAGCAAACACTACTGCTCTAGCAAAAAAAACAGAAGAAAAAAAAGGCCCAAAGCCTTATAACAAAGTTATTGATTCTTCTGCTGTAACTCAAAAAGGACTTATCGATATACATAAAGTAGATAAAAAATTTCTTTTTGAAATTTCTGATTCCTTAATAGGGAAAGAAATTATGACCATTACTCGATATTCAAAAACTCCTGCAGGAGGTGGAATTTTTGGTGGAGAAGAAATTAACAGACAAGTAGTAAAATTTGAGAAAGGATTAAATGATAATATCCTTTTACGTTCCATTACTTATGTAATTATGTCTCCTGATGAAGACAAACCTATTGCTAGAGCTGTTAAAAATTCTAGTTCAGATCCAATAATTGGAAATTATGACATTTTAGCTTATAAAAAAGATGTAGCAGGTAAAGAAAATATTGCTTATGTAATTGATATGAATAGTACTTTTGATGCAGATGTTCAAACATTTTCATTAAGTCCGATTAACAAACAATTGTTAAGCATTCAATCGTTCCAAAAAGATAAATCTTTTATACAAGATATTAAAAGTTTTCCTATTAATACTGAAATTAGAAGTGTAAAAACTTTCACAACAGAACAACCTAGAATATCTAGAACTCCTACTCCAAAAATTGGTGTAGATTTGCCATCTGGTTTAGATGCTGGAGTAGTTACATTAGAACTAAACACATCTATGCTATTACTTCCAGAAAAGCCTATGCGAAAAAGAGCTTTTGATAAGCGTGTGGGCTATTTTGCTAATCATTATGATGTTTTTAAAGAAGAATCTCTAAAAGCTGATCAAGAAGTATTCGCAGTAAGATGGAGATTAGAACCAAAAAATGAAGAAGATGCACAAAAACAAAAAAATGGAGAGCTAATAGAACCTAAAAAACCTATTGTCTATTATATTGATCCGGCTACGCCTGATAAATGGAAACCTTACATTAAACAAGGTATAGATGATTGGAAAGAAGCCTTTGAATTTGCAGGTTGGAAAAATGCAATTCGTGGAGAATACTGGCCTGAAAATGACCCAACCATGAGCCTGGAAGATGCGCGTTTTTCAGTTTTACGTTATTTTGCAGCAGATATACCTAATGCTTATGGCCCTAATGTACATGACCCAAGAACTGGAGAAATTTTAGAAAGTCATATTGGCTGGTATCATAATGTCATGAGTTTGCTAAGAGACTGGTATTTAGTCCAAACTGCTGCTGTTGATCCTCGAGCTCGAAATAAAAATTTCGATGATAAATTAATGGGAGAATTGATTCGCTTTGTATCTTCTCATGAAGTAGGACATACTTTAGGTTTACGTCACAATATGGGTGCTAGTAATGCTACACCAGTAGAAATGCTGCGCAACAAAGAATTTATCGAAAAAAACGGACATACATCTTCCATTATGGACTATGCTCGTTTTAATTATGTAGCACAACCAGAAGACAACATTACCGATTTATTCCCAAGAATAGGTGATTATGACAAATGGGCAATAAAATGGGGGTATTCTTATTTTAAAGATGCAAAAAATGAAGCACAAGAAAAAGCTTTATTAAATACAATGACTAAAGATGCTTATAATAATCGTCGTTTATGGTTTGGAACGGAAACTAGCCCATATGACCCAAGGTATCAAACGGAAGATTTAGGAGACAATGCTATGAAAGCTTCAGATTATGGAATAAAAAATTTGAAGAAAATTTTGCCTAATCTAATAGAATGGAGTAAGGAAGATGGTGAGGATTACTCAGAATTAGAAGATTTATATGGCTCATTAGTGGGACAATTTAGACGCTATATGGGACATGTAACTAAAAACGTAGGAGGTATTTATGAAACACCAAAAACCTATGACATGGAAGGACCACAATATGAAGTAGTACCAAGTTCTATTCAAAATGATGCTGTAACCTTTTTAAATCAAAATTTATTTAGAACTCCTACATGGATTTTAGATCAAAAGATTCTCTCAAAAATAAATCCAGATAATGGAGTCGAAGCTATAAAATCATTACAAAATAACACTTTGTCAAGTTTATTATCAGGTGATAGATTAGTACGTTTAATTGAAACTTCTTCTTTAAGCAAAGAAAATTATTCTGTAGATGAATTAATGAGTGATTTAAGAAAAGGGATTTTTTCTGAATTAAAAACGGGTACAGCAATTGATATTTATAGAAGAAATTTACAAAAAATGTTTGTAAATGAAATCGTTATTGCATTAGATATTGAGGGTAAGCAGACAGCTAGAACATTAAATAGAAGAACTATTAAATACAATGAAACCGACATTCCTTCTATTGCTAGAGGACAATTATTAGAATTAAAAAGAGACATTAGAAATGCATTAGCTATTACAACCGATAGACTAAGTAAATTTCATTTACAAGATGTATTATCTAAAATTGATGTTGCTTTAGAACCAAAGTAACATCCATCTCTATAATAAAATAAAAAACCCGAGCTTTAACTCGGGTTTTTACTTATATTAAGAAATATTATTTTACTTCTTCAAAATCAACGTCTTGTGTTTGATCGCCTGAAGTAGCTTCCGCTTGAGGTTGTGCTTCTTGAGCCCCACCTTCAGCTTGCGCTTTGTACATTTCTTCAGAAGCATTTTTCCAAGCTTCATTTATTCTTTCTAAAGCTGGAGTAATTGTAGCCACATCTTTAGATTCATATGCTGCTTTCAATTCTTCTAAAGCTCCTTGAATAGTTGATTTATTACCTTCAGATAATTTTTCACCAAATTCAGCTAATTGCTTTTCAGTTTGGAAAATCATAGAATCAGCTTCGTTTAATTTATCTGCTTTTTCTTTAGCTTGTCTGTCTGCTTCTGCATTCATTTCAGCATCTTTCTTCATTTTTTCAATTTCTTCTGGAGTTAATCCTGAAGACGCTTCGATACGAATATCATGTGATTTACCCGTTCCTTTGTCAGTAGCTGAAACTTTAATAATTCCATTTGCATCAATATCAAAAGTAACTTCAATTTGAGGAATACCTCTTGCTGCTGGTGGAATACCATCTAAATGGAATCTACCGATTGTTTTATTATCTTGAGCCATTGGTCTTTCTCCTTGTAAAACATGGATTTCTACCGATGGTTGGTTATCTGCAGCTGTTGAGAAAACTTGTGACTTCTTAGTTGGAATTGTAGTATTCGCTTCAATTAATTTAGTTAATACTCCTCCCATAGTTTCAATTCCTAATGATAATGGAGTAACATCTAATAATAAAACATCTTTTACATCACCAGATAATACACCTCCTTGAATAGCAGCACCAATTGCAACTACTTCGTCTGGATTTACTCCTTTTGAAGGCTTTTTACCAAAGAATTTTTCTACTTGCTCTTGAATAACTGGTATACGTGTAGAACCACCTACTAAAATTACTTCATCAATATCGGAAGTAGATAAACCAGCATCTTTTAACGCTTTAGCCACAGGTTCCATAGAACGCTTAACAAGGCTTTCTGCTAATTGTTCAAATTTTGCTCTAGTTAATGTTTGTACCAAGTGCTTTGGACCAGTAGCTGTTGCCGTTACATAAGGTAAATTAACTTCTGTTTGTGTTGAAGATGATAATTCAATTTTAGCTTTCTCAGCAGCTTCTTTTAAACGTTGCAAAGCCATTGGGTCTTTACGTAAATCAATTCCTTCAGCAGTATTGAATTCATTAGCTAACCAATCAATGATTACTTGGTCAAAATCATCTCCTCCTAAGTGTGTATCTCCATTTGTAGATAATACTTCAAATACACCATCTCCTAATTCTAAGATTGAAATATCGAAAGTACCACCTCCTAAATCATAAACAGCAATTTTTTGATCTTTTCCTTGTTTATCTAAACCATAAGCTAAAGCTGCAGCCGTAGGTTCATTAATAATACGCATTACTTCAAGACCTGCAATTTGACCTGCTTCTTTAGTAGCTTGACGTTGCGCATCATTAAAATAAGCAGGAACTGTAATTACTGCTTTGCTAACTGTAGTTCCTAAATAATCCTCAGCAGTTTTCTTCATCTTTTGAAGTGTCATAGCAGAAAGTTCTTGTGGCGTATATAATCTACCATCAATATCTACTCTCGGTGTATCATTATCACCTTTAACTACTTTGTAAGCAACAGTTGAAGCTTCTTTAGCGCTTTCTGAATATTTATTACCCATAAAACGTTTAATAGAAGCAATTGTTTTCGTTGGATTGGTTACTGCTTGTCTTTTTGCAGGATCACCTACTTTAATCTCTCCTCCTTCTACAAATGCAATTACGGAAGGAGTTGTTCTTTTCCCTTCAGCATTAGCAATTACTACAGGCTCTCCACCTTCCATAACTGCAACGCATGAATTTGTTGTTCCTAAATCAATTCCAATAATTTTACTCATAATCTAATCTTAATTTATTGTGTGTTTTTTATAATAATCTTTAAAACTTGATAGCATATAGTCAATGATTATGCCAATAGTAATTAAATCTTAATTTGTCATATTTTTGTCATTAAACTATTTTTAAAATGACATATTGACATAAAAAAAAGGGTTACCTAATGGCAACCCTTTGACTATTTTGCTAGTTTAGATTATCTTAAATTGATATATTCTTCGTCAGACATCTCTCCTCTAGATATTCTTCCTAATTCTTCCATATGTGACATCATAAAATTATGGAACTCATCTGTTACACCTTCAGGTTTAGCCATTCTATAAGTCCCATTTAATACTCCATTATAATAATAGAAGAAATTATAATCAAAACTTGAAGCTGATAATTTAGAATTTCCTGGGTCTGCTAATAAAAATCCTAAACGTACTGCAGATTTTCTTTGTGGAGGCGTACCGTGGTGACCAGCACTAGTTGTAGAATAATCTCCAATAGCATACGCTGCGTCATAAGCAGTTGCTATAGATGCAAAAGTAGATTTACCATATCCTCTTCTTAAATAGTATCCAGCAAAACCATCTGCTTCTAATTCTGCAGCTCTAGCTGTACTTTCTTGTCTTGATGGTAATCCGTAAGCATATTGCAATTGATGTCCATACTCATGAGCTAGAATCATTACATTGATTAAGTTAGAAGTATCTCTGTTATAAGCCCATTTATAAATTGCTTCTCCAAAATAAATTTTCCCATTGCTATAAGAAATAGCATTAAAAGTAGAGCTTGGATTAGATAAATCTCTTACATAACGAAATGTAGGAGCTGATCTACCCCAAAAGGATGCAATAGCACTGTTTTGAGAAGTAATTAGACTCGAATTTACAGTACTTCCACTATTAGGTAAACTGGTATAAAGACTTGCTGTAGAACTCCAATTACCATCAACATAACCGCAGTCTCCTTCTCTGCTGTTTGGTTGTTGATCCACTACAGATAAAACTTCGTCTTGAGAATCAAGAGTAGTTTCTTCATCTTTACTACATGATAGCATAGTAGATAATGCTAAAGCTCCTAAAAATAGAGATGCATTTCTGAAATTTGTTTTCATTTTAAAATAGTTAAGGTTATTAATGGCACAATATTAAATATTATTTTAATATTAAAATTACATTAAATCTACCTAAAACGTTAATTCTTTACATCATATGCAATATAACTAAAAAATAAAACTTTTATCGATGTTTTTTCTAAAAAAAAAATAAAATTTTAACAAAAAAAGATATTAATAAAAAAAATTTAACTTATCAAGAATTGATAAATAGTAATCAAGATTTAATTTTCTAATTTATATTTGTATCAAAAAAAATTATGGAGTGTATTTCTGTTTTCGATATGTTAAAGATTGGTGTTGGTCCTTCAAGTTCACATACTCTAGGCCCTTGGAGAGCTGCCGAGAGATTTATTAAGGAACTTAAAGAAAAAGAATTACTAAATTCTATAAACCGTATCAAAGTAGATTTATATGGTTCATTGTCTTTAACGGGTAAAGGTCATGCTACTGATTTAGCTGTAATGTTAGGCTTAAGTGGAGCTGATCCAGAATATATTCCTGTTGAAAGTATCGATGTAATTATTACAGCTATCAAAAATAAAAAGGAAATATTTTTAGGAAATGAAATAATTATCCCTTTTCATCTTGAAGCAGATATTGTTTTTAATAGAGAATTTTTACCCTTTCATGCAAATGGTATAAAATTTACAGCTTACTCAAGCAATCACGAATATGAAAACACTTATTATTCAATAGGAGGAGGATTTGTCGTTGTTGAAGAAAGAATTAATTCAGGTATAAAAGAAGAAATAAAATGTGCTTTCCCATTTCCAATAGATAAAGCATCTGAATTGTTAGCATATTGTCAAACACAAAACAAAAAAGTTTGGGAAATTGTTTATGAGAATGAAAAATCTATGCGTAATGAAACTGAAATTCATAATGAATTGATGCGCATATGGGATACCATGCTCGAATGTATGTATATAGGTTGTCACTCCGAAGGCATTTTACCTGGTGGATTAAATGTAAGACGTAGGGCCTATGATATGCATAAAAATCTAATTGGTGTACTTCCTTATGATAGTCCTTATTCTTGGATGCAAATCATTAGACAAACTGAAGTAAAATTCAGGCAAATTTTAAAATGGGTAAGTTGTTTTGCGTTAGCTGTAAATGAAGTAAATGCATCCCTAGGTAGGGTCGTAACTGCTCCTACAAATGGAAGTGCTGGAGTAATACCTGCCGTTTTAATGTATTATTTAGTTATTGAAAACCATCAAGCCAATGAAGAACAAATCAAACAATTTTTAATGACAGCAGGAGAAATAGGTAGCATATTTAAAAAAGGAGCTACAATCTCTGCTGCAATGGGTGGTTGTCAAGCAGAAATAGGTGTCTCCAGTGCTATGGCTGCTGCCGGATTGTGCGAAGTAATGGGAGGTAGTCCAGAACAAGTAATGATGGCTGCTGAAATAGCAATGGAACATCATTTAGGATTAACTTGTGACCCTATTGGTGGATTAGTTCAGATTCCTTGTATTGAAAGAAACACCATGGGAGCTATAAAAGCTATTAATGCTGCTGAACTAGCATTAGAAACAGATGCAAAAAATGCTAAAGTTCCTTTAGACAAAGTAGTAAATACGATGTGGGAAACTGCAAAAGATATGAATACGAAATACAAAGAAACTTCAGAAGGGGGTTTAGCCATAGGTGTCAATTTAGCTGATTGTTAATAATGAAAAATATACTCGCATATCTTATTCTTATTTTATCCTTTTCATCATATAGTCAAAAAAAATATTGGATTGTAAATGATACCCGACTTTATGAAAAGCCATCACTTAACTCTAATTTTCATGGATATTTTAAATATGGAGCTTCAATACAAGTTATCGATGACAATTATTCAGGTTGGGTAAAAATTAAGGCAGATAATAATGATGAAGGATTTGTAGAAAAAAAAGATATTAAAACGGTATTAAATGCTAATGACATCATAAAAACAGATAATGAAAATCCTATAATTAAAGGAAATGATTCTTATCATGGTGGAAATCATTTATTCGTTTTAGTTGCAGGGTTAAAATTAAGAAGTGAACCGAATTCAAATTCGAAAATTATTAAAATTACTTCGACGGGAATGCCTATATCAGTTTCTTATATTCCTATTAATGATGAAAAGTGGGTATGTGTAGATAATGATAAATTTACATTAAGAAAGTTTATTGGAAATAGACCTGATTTAAATAATCTATATACACTATTTAATAAAATTGAATTTACCAATATTCAAGAACGAAAAACAATATCTGAACGCATTGTCGAATTAGCGTGGAATACGGGATATAAGCATTTAAGCAAAGCTTATACTATTTACTATGAAGTTGTAAAACAAATTGGCGATTCTGAATTAATAGAAAAAACTAAAAATTATATTTTACTAGCTAACGGATTATCAAATCAACGCCCATTAAATGAAATATTAGAAATAACAAAAAAAAGTGATTTCATTATTAAAAACTTGAATGTAAATAAATTTCATGCCACTTATTTAGAATTAGAAAAAAACTACAATAACCCATTAAAAATTGCAGAAATTGAGGATGATTGTGGTATATACTTAAATAATCTGTTTCATTACTATTCAAACATGAACGTTTCAGTAGATAAAAAAAATAATAAAATTGAAATTAGTAAAATTTATTTAGATAATAATACAAAATTCAAATTAAACAAAAATACAATTCTAACAAAAGAAACTACTGAAAGAGATTTCCTTTCAAATTTTGGCCAATATATCGATGCTTCAATTGAATCACCAAATAGATATACTTTCGCTTTAGAATACGCTACTCTAATTTTGGAGTTTAAAGTTGGTAAATTATTTTCTGTTGAAGTAATGAATTATTGCTAATCTTTATTTCTGGTATCAATTACATGTATAATTACCCATGCTTTATTCTGATTTAACAATGTAAAAGAGTTCACTCCTTTATGACTTAAAACATTATTAATATAAAATTCATAAGGAGTCCATACATGTGCTAACTCTCCGTCTATTTTAACCTGATATTCTAAAATCCTTTCTTCAAATTTCATAGTATTAGGTATATTACATATAGATTTTATAAAATCAGCATATTTTTCAGTAATTAATTTATCACCCTCCTTTTTTGACCCAATTGTCTGCATAATAATTTTTTCATGACAAACTTTTTGTAGACCTACAGAATCTTTTCTATGAAAAGCATTGAAAAAATCAATTATTGTATTTTTTGGACTCACTTCTTGAGCCCATAAAATAGATGAAGAGAGTATAAAAATATACAGTACGTATTTTTTCATTTTAATTTTATTAGATTACTATTAGTAGTTTTTTACTAAAAATAGTTACAATTTCTAAGAATATCTTAATTTTACAAAGAATTTTGATTTTAAAAACGAGAGTTTCTCAAACTATACTATAATATTATGTCAGTAGCCAAAAAAGATTACAAAAGAATTACCACAAAAACATTAATCGAGATGAAAGAAAATGGAGAAAAAATCTCCATGCTAACAGCCTATGATTACACTATGGCTAAAATTGTGGATTCATCTGGTGTTGATGTAATTTTAGTGGGTGATTCGGCAAGTAATGTAATGGCTGGGCATGAAACCACGTTACCAATTACCTTAGATCAAATGATTTATCATGCTTCTTCTGTCATTAGAGCTGTACAAAGAGCTTTAGTCGTTGTAGATTTACCATTTGGTAGTTATCAATCTGATCCTAAAGAAGCCTTACGTTCAGCCATACGAATTATGAAGGAAAGTGGTGGACATGCCGTTAAATTAGAAGGGGGAAGTGAAATTAAAGATTCTATAAAACGAATTTTACATGCTGGGATTCCTGTTATGGGCCATTTAGGTTTAACTCCACAATCCATTTATAAATTTGGAACCTATACGGTTAGAGCAAAAGAAGATGCGGAAGCTGAAAAACTAATGGAAGACGCTAAAATGTTAGAGCGTATAGGTTGTTTTGCCATTGTCTTAGAAAAAATACCCGCAGCTTTAGCTGAAAAAGTAGCTAAAAGTGTTTCCATTCCTGTAATTGGTATTGGAGCTGGAAATGGTGTAGACGGTCAAGTCTTAGTGTTACATGATATGATTGGAATGACACATGAATTCAGCCCAAGATTTTTAAGAAGATACATGAATTTGTATGAAGATATGACTACAGCAATTAGTCAATATGTTACTGATGTTAAGGCTGTTGATTTTCCAAATGAAACCGAGCAGTATTAAGAGATTTTTTTGATTATTAGATCTTTAGATTACCTAAAAAATAATTATATGCATCGATTTAAAGATTTGGAAATTTGGAAATTAAGTAGAAAGCTTTCTACTGAAATTTATTCTATTACAGCAAATTTCCCTGATAACGAAAAATTTGGATTATCAAATCAACTAAGAAGAGCTTCTGTATCACTTCCTTCAAATATAGCTGAAGGTTGTTCAAGAACTAGTAATAAAGATTTTTCAAGATTTTTAGAAATTGCTATTGGCTCTGCTTATGAAATGGAAACTCAATTATTAATTGCTTTTGATTTAGGTTATATAGATCAAGATAGACTTGAAGTTTTAATAAATAATTTAGATCAAATAGTAAAAATGACTTCGAAATTTCGCTCAACATTAATTTCAAAATAATTAAACGATCCAAGTATCTAACTATCTAATTTTCAGAAATGAAAACAATATCCACAAAAGATAACCTTCAAATTCTTCACGAAGACAATCATATCATTGTGATAAATAAGCGTGCTGGAGATATTGTGCAAGGTGATAAAACGGGAGACAAACCTCTTTCAGATGTTGTAAAAGAATATCTTAAAGAAAAATACAATAAACCTAGAGAAGTTTTTTTGGGCGTTATTCATCGTTTGGATAGACCTACAACCGGTATCGTTGTTTTTGCCAAAACATCAAAAGCTTTAACCCGTTTAAATGAAAGTTTTAAAAATAGAGAAACTAAAAAAATCTATTGGGCAGTCGTAAAAAATTCCCCACCAAAATCTAACGACACCTTAGTTCATTTTCTAAAAAGAAATCCCAAAAACAACACTTCAAAAGCGCATACAAAAGAAGTCCCGGATAGTAAAAAAGCGAGTCTAGAATATCGCCTATTTAAAAAATTGGACAATTATTTTGGCCTAGAAATTCTATTACATACAGGAAGACATCATCAAATTAGAGCCCAATTAACAGCTATAGGTTGCCCAATAAAAGGAGATTTGAAATATGGTTTTGACAGAAGTAATTCAGATGGAGGCATTCATTTGCATGCTAGAAAATTGGAGATTATGCATCCGGTAACCAAAGAAAATTTAGTTTTTGTAGCTCCCACTCCAAATGAAGTGATTTGGAATGCCATCATACAATAAAAAAGGGAACTGATTGTTCCCTTTTTTATTATCTTAATATTGCATTATTTTTTTTAATTCCGCTTCAAATCGATTTTTAGGTAAATATTGATCTTCTAATGCTTTTACAAATGGAATAGCCGTTTCAATACTACCTACTCTTTTCACAGGGGCATCTAAATATTCAAAACAATTTTCCATAATCAAAGCGGAAATATCGCTTGAAATACCACCAAATAGTGTGTCTTCTTGTAAAATAATAACACGACCCGTTTTCTTCACGGAATTGAAAATCGTTTCTACATCTAACGGTTGTAACGATCTTAAATCTATTAAATCTGCTGAAATATCAGTATTATTTGATAAGGTTTCTAAAGCCCAATGTACTCCAGCACCGAAGGAAATAATAGTTACTTCATTACCTTCTTTTAATACAGCAGCTTTTCCAAAAGGAATGGTGTAATAATCTACTGGAACATCTTGATATATACTTCTATACAATTGCTTGTGTTCAAAATATAAAACAGGATTTGGGTCATTAATGGCTGTATTTAAAAGTCCTTTTGCATCATATGGAAAGGCTGGATAAACTACTTTTAATCCTGGCGTTTTGGCAAACCAAGCTTCATTGGTTTGTGAATGAAAAGGACCCGCTTGAGTTCCACCACCACAAGGCATTCTCACTACAACATCCGCTTTTTCGTTCCAACGATAATGTTGCTTTGCTAATAAATTTACAATCGGGTTAAATCCTGTAGAAACAAAATCCGCAAATTGCATTTCCACAATCGCTTTATATCCATTGATTGACAATCCGTTTGCAGCAGAAACGATAGCACTTTCGCAAATTGGTGTATTTCGAACTCTATCCTTACCAAATTCGGCTACAAAACCTTCTGTAATTTTAAAAGCACCTCCATATTCAGCAATATCTTGTCCCATGATTACTAAATTCTCATGTTTTTCCATGGATAATTTTAAAGCACTTGAAATGGCATCAATAACTCTAATATTTTCGGTTACATCAGAATGGAAGAATTGTTCGTGCTCATAGGGCTCGTACATATCATTTAATTCTTCTTCTAAATTGGCTTCTACTTCAGGTTCTAACTGTGTTTTTGCCCAATGCTGATCAATTTCTGCTTTAATGCGCTCTTTAATTAAAACATCATCCTCTTCATTCATAACAAAAGTCCTAAATAAATAATCTTTAAAATTAGCAATCGGATCTTTTTCTGCCCATAGATCCATTAATTCTTGAGGTACATATTTAGTTCCACTCGCCTCTTCATGACCTCGCATTCTGAAGGTTTTAAATTCCAGTAAAACGGGTCTCGGATTTTCAATCATAGATGCTTTCAATTCAGTAATTTTATGAAAAACATCTAAAATATTATTCCCATCTATAACATGACTTTCCATTCCATAACCTACTCCTTTATCTGCTAAATTTTCACAACGATATTGTTCATTTGTAGGTGTCGAAAGTCCATATCCATTATTTTCAATCACAAATAAAACTGGTAAATCCCAAACGGAAGCTATATTTAATGCTTCATGAAAATCTCCTTCTGAAGTAGCACCTTCACCCGTAAAAACAGCTGTAATCTTACCATTTTGCTTCAATTTATTAGCTAAAGCGATTCCGTCTGCAACTCCCATTTGAGGACCTAAATGAGAAATCATTCCTACAATCTTAAATTCTTGTGTACCAAAATGAAAACTTCTGTCTCTACCTTTAGTAAAACCTGTCTTTTTTCCTTGCCATTGTGAAAACAAACGATGCAAAGGAATTTCTCTAGTTGTAAAAACACCTAAGTTACGGTGCATCGGTAAAATATATTCGTCTTTGTCTAAAACCGCAGTAATTCCAACAGAAATTGCTTCTTGACCAATTCCTGAAAACCATTTAGAAACCTTACCCTGACGCAAAAGAATGAGCATCTTTTCTTCAATCATTCTTGGTTTTAAAAGTTTTTTATACAAATCTATAAGTTGAGGATTGCTTAACTCTTTTCTATCAAAGTTCATGGTAATGGGTTTGTAATTATTTGAATTCAAAAATAGGAAAAATAACATTTTCAAATGGAATTGTTATAAAATTTATTTTACCAAAATGTAACAGTATCTCAAAATGTTGATAACTTCCTCATTTTAAATTAAAAATAAATCAATACATTTGTATTTACTTGGGCTAAGCGCCTTTAGATTTATTAACAATAAAGTTTTAGTATGCAACAAATTCCTAGTGTTGACTTACGTGATTTCCTGTCGGATGATCCGACACGTAAACAAAAATTTGTAAATGAAATCGGAAAAGCCTACGAAGAAATCGGCTTCGTAGCATTAAAAGGTCATTTTCTAGATGACAAATTAGTAGAGGACTTATATGGTGAAGTTAGAAATTTCTTCAGTTTGCCTCTAGAAACCAAATCAAAATATGAGATTCCTGGTATTGGAGGACAAAGAGGTTATGTATCTTTTGGTAAAGAGCATGCTAAAGGTCGTTCTGCTGGAGATTTAAAAGAATTTTGGCACTTTGGACAATATGTTTCCGAAGGGTCAAAATACGAAAACGAATATCCTGATAATGTTCAGGTAACGGAATTACCTAATTTTAACCCAGTTGGAAAACAAGCCTATCAAATGCTTGAAAAAACTGGTATTTATGTTTTAAGAGCTTTAGCCTTATACATTGGTTTAGATGAATTTTATTTTGACAAATACATCAAAGACGGAAATAGTATTTTAAGACCTATTCACTACCCTCCTATTACAGATGAACCTAAAGATGGAGCTGTTAGAGCTGCAGCTCATGGAGACATCAACTTGATTACATTATTAATGGGTGCTCAAGGAAAAGGGTTACAAGTACAAAACCATAATGGAGAATGGGTTGATGCCATTGCGCAACCTGATGAATTAATGATTAACGTGGGTGATATGTTATCGCGTCATACAAACAATAAATTGAAATCTACAATTCATCAAGTGGTAAATCCTCCAAGAGAATTATGGGGAAGTTCGCGATATTCAATTCCATTTTTCATGCATCCAGTAAGTGATATGAGTTTAAACTGTTTACCTGAATGTATTGATGAAAATAATCCAAAATTATACGAAGATATAACCGCTGGTGAATTCTTACATGAAAGATTAGTGGAGTTAGGATTAATCAAAAAATAATCGGAATAGTTCCAAATTATAAAATTCCAAATTCCAATTATTTTGGGGTTTGGTTTTTTCTTTTAATTTAAAATCTTAGAAACACAGATTTAAGAAATTGAAAAAATTTAAAATCTATTATAATTTTATTGAAAGTAATTACTTTGATTATATAGATTTATTTAATCTTTTTTAATCTGAATTTTAAAATAATGATAGCAATTAATGAAATTTTTCCCTCATCAAGAATTAACAAAATCAATTATAGGTGTTTATTATGATGTTTACAATGAGCTAGGCTACGGATTTCTAGAAAAAGTATATCATGTTATAACTACATTATTATTTTTTGTTTTACTTATTATAAGTTTCGTTTTACTTTTTGTACCATTAATCATTTCACAAGGAGAAAATTTATCTCTTTTAGATATTAATTCCTTAGAAATTGGTTTTAATGACATGGTTTCTAGCATAAGTAATTATTTAGAAACTTATCATGTTAATTTTAAACAACTTATAGATTCTTCAAATCTAACTTCAAAAATCAATTTTAATTTTATTCCAGATATTTTTAATGGAATAATAAATATTGTAGGCAATCTAGGAATGGGTTTAGCTTCCGTTTTATTTATATCTTTTTTTCTATTAAAAGAAAAAGAACAAGCATTTAAAATTTTCAAATTCATTTTACCTAGAAATCACAAAACAAAAATTTTAGTTTCTATAGATAAAATTCAACATTTACTTTCACGTTATTTTATTGGTTTATTATTACAACTCTTTATTATACTAATTTTATATTTAATTGTGTTCTTAATTTTTGGAGTTGATAATGCTTTTATTATAGCATTACTTTGTGCAGTTCTAAATATCATTCCATATTTAGGTCCTCTATTAGGAATGATTGTTGCTACTTTATTAATAATGATTAGCGGCATAGGTGATGATTTTATTCAAAGTACGTTGCCAAATACTATATATGTAATTTGTGGAATGTTTATTGTTCAATTAATAGATAATAATTTGAGTCAACCTATAATTTTTTCAAAAAGCACCAAATCACATCCGTTAGAGATTTTTTTAGTTATTTTATGTGCTGGTATTTTATTTGGTATAACAGGAATGATTATTGCTGTACCCAGCTACACAGCACTAAAAGTAATAGGGAAAGAATTTTTACCAGAAAATAAGATTATAAAAGCATTAACAAAAGACTTGTAATGAGTATACAAGAAGTATTATTAAGAGAAGACATTCAGAATTTCATTAATACTAACATAGAAAAAGACCCTAGTCATTTAGCACTATTAAAAAGTAGTTTTCCAATTGATCATATAACAATTGTTAATCAAATTGTCTCAAAACAAAAAGCCAGAAAAAAATTACCGACTTGGTTTAAAACTAAAAACATTCTTTATCCACCAAAGATTTCTATTGAACAAACTTCATCTGAAATAACTGCAGCTTACAAAGCTTCTCTTGTTTCTGGAGAAAGTCTAATTGACTTAACGGGTGGTTTTGGTGTTGATGACTTCTATTTTTCAAAAAAAATTACCTCTGTTATACATTGCGAAATTAATGCAGCTTTATCAAACCTTGTGCAACACAATTTTGAACAATTCAATTCAAAAAATATTGTTTGTCTATCTGGAGATAGCACTACTCTTCTTAAAGAGATGAATAAAACATTCGATTGGATTTACATTGATCCTTCAAGAAGAAACGATATAAAAGGAAAAGTCTTTTTATTAGGCGATTGCGAACCAAATGTCCCTAAAAATTTAAGTTTCTATTTTCTATATACTAACAAAATATTAATTAAAACGGCTCCTTTACTGGATATTCAATCTGGTTTATCTGAATTACAATTTGTAAAAAAAATACATATTATTGCCGTTGAAAATGAAGTTAAAGAAATTTTATGGGAAATTGAAAAAGATTATAAGGACCTTATCATTATAAGTTGTGTTAATATTGAAAAAGGAGAAACAGATATTATAAATTTATCACTAAAACAAAATTATATTCCCACTTATTCGTTACCTAAATATTTTTTATACGAACCGAATTCTGCTTTATTAAAATCGGGTTATTTTAATGCAATTTCGGAAATTTTCAAAATTCATAAACTGCATCAACATTCACATTTATATACTTCTGAGGAAAAAATTGATTTTTTTGGAAGAACTTTCAAAATTGATGCAATATTTCCTTTTCAGAAAAAAGAAATCAAAAAACATCTGGAAAATCAAAAAATGAATATCACTACTAGAAATTTCCCTCTTAAAGTAGAAGAAATTAGAAAAAAATATAAAATTAAAGAAGGTGGTTCAATTTTTGCTTTTTTTACTACAGATATTGAAAATAATAAAATAGTTTTGCTTTGCTCAAAAATTTAATCTAAAATGAAGAAATTATTCCTATTCCTTAGCTTAGTTCCATTATTATGTCTTGCACAAAAAAAAGATTGTAAATATGATTTTGAAGAAAAAACAGATACAACCTTTTTAAAGGCTTTGCCTGATAAATTGGTTTATGAAAAAATCTTTGGAACATCAAAAGAATTTATTCAATTTAAATTATTGAATCATAATGGAGTTCCTACATTGAGCTTTCAACAAATTCAAAAGAGTCAGGATTTTATTCCAGTAAAATGTTTTGATGCTAAATCAAAAATTGTTTTTCAACTTGAAAGTGGAAAAATTGTAAGTTTATTAAGTGTAAATACAGAAACTTGCTCTACCCTAACCTATTTATCTGAAGAAAATAGCAATATTCGACTATTAAAAGGTTATTTTGTATTTACAAAATTAAATTATGATGAACTTAAAAAATCAAGAATTACTGTTATGCGAGTGCAATATACAGGAGAATCAAAAGATTATATCATAAACGATGCGATTCAATCAGAAATTTTAAATGAAAATATAAAACCCAGTTCCTACTTTATAGAAAATTTAGAATGTGTAGAATAAAATAATTCTAATATATTAAAACAAAAAAGCCTAGCAATTGCTAGGCTTTTTGTGATCCCGTCAGGATTCGAACCTGAGACCTACTGCTTAGAAGGCAGTTGCTCTATCCAGCTGAGCTACGAGACCAATACTTTTTTAGTCGGGGTGGCAGGATTCGAACCTGCGACCTCCTGCTCCCAAAGCAGGCGCGATAACCGGGCTACGCTACACCCCGAAAACAAAAAAGCGGAGAGACAGGGACTCGAACCCTGGCATCGGTTACCCGATGACAGATTAGCAATCTGCTCCGTTACCACTCCGGCACCTCTCCAATAATCTTACAAAGAACTGATCTTTTTTGCGGTTGCAAATGTATATCTTAGTATTGTAATTTACAACATTTATTTAAGTTTTTTTTTCTTTTTTTTAATATTTTTTCTGAAAAGCTTATCATTCAACAAGATACAAAATAACTTTTTTTTAACTTAAATGAATATTTCATAGTAAGAAACTTCACAAGACCTAATATATTGTAAAAATTACATTTTTTATCAATAAAAATAGTAAATTCGCAATTCAATTAAAAAAACCTTATCATGAAAAAAGTTGTTATAGTTGCTGCAGTAAGAACACCTATCGGTAGCTTTATGGGTTCATTATCTACTGTTCCTGCTACAAAATTAGGAGCAACCGCTATAAAAGGAGCTTTAAATAAAATAAATTTAGATCCAAAAGAAGTTGATGAAGTATTAATGGGAAATGTAGTTCAAGCTGGAAACGGACAAGCACCTGCACGACAAGCTGCTTTATATGCTGGAATACCAGATACTGTTCCTTGTACAACTGTAAATAAAGTTTGTGCCAGTGGGATGAAGGCAATTATGCAAGGTGCACAAGCTATCATGAGTGGAGATGCTGAAGTAGTTGTTGCTGGAGGTATGGAAAATATGAGTTTAATTCCACATTATGTACACTTGAGAAATGGAGTTAAATTTGGTCCTACATCATTAATTGACGGATTACAAAAAGATGGTTTAACAGATGCTTATGATAACAATGCTATGGGAGTTTGTGCCGATTTGTGTGCTACTGAACATAACATTTCAAGAGAAGCACAAGATAATTTTGCTATTCAATCATATGAACGCTCAGCTAAAGCTTGGGAAAATGGTAAATTTGATACTGAAATTGTACCTGTAGAAGTTCCTCAAAGAAGAGGTGATGCTATTATTGTATCTAAAGATGAGGAATACACTAACGTAAAGCTTGATAAAATACCAAGCCTTGCTCCTGTTTTTACAAAAGAAGGTACAGTAACAGCTGCAAATGCTTCTACTATTAATGATGGTGCTGCTGCTCTAATCTTAATGAGTGAAGAGAAAGCAAATGCTTTAGGATTAAAACCATTAGCGTATATTAAATCTTATGCAGATGCAGCGCAAGAACCGAAATGGTTTACAACTGCTCCTGCAAAAGCGTTACCTATTGCATTAGATAAAGCCAATTTAACTATTAATGATATTGACTTTTTTGAGTTTAACGAAGCTTTTTCTGTTGTAGGTTTGGCCAACGCTAAAATTTTAGGTATAACAGAAGACAAAATAAATATAAATGGTGGAGCTGTATCGCTTGGTCATCCGCTAGGATGCTCAGGAGCAAGAATTGTAGTAACCTTACTTAGTGTATTACAACAAAATAACGCTAAATTAGGAGCAGCTGCTATTTGTAATGGTGGTGGTGGTGCTTCTGCCCTTGTAATTGAAAGAGCTTAAATTTAAATTATGAATTATGAGTTAGGAGTCGTAATTTTGCCTAACTCATATTCATAAGTATTTATCATAACAAACCATGTTTGGAATTTGTAATCTAGCCATTGTGCCACTTCGTTTAGAACCATCAGATAGAAGCGAACAAGTTTCACAATTATTATTTGGTGATCATTTTAAAGTTTTAGAAAAAATTGAAAAATGGACAAAAATTGAAACCGCTTTTGATCATTATATTGGCTGGATAGACAATAAACAATATCTACATATTAGAGAAGATCATTTTGCTATACTTGAAGAATCTCCTATAGTGCTAAATGGTGATCTAATTGAGTATATTTCTACACCAAATAATCAATTAATTCCTATTCCACTAGGAAGTTGTTTGTCTTTTTTAGATAATGAACAAATTAATTTTTCAAATTATATTTTTGAAGGGATAAAGATTTGTGGTATTAAAGAAAAGTCAAATTTAATTAAAACTGCTTATATGTATCTCAATGCCCCTTATTTATGGGGTGGAAAAACACCATTTGGTATTGATTGTTCTGGTTTTACCCAAATGGTTTACAAATTAAACGGGTATAAAATTTTACGTGATGCTTCTGAACAAGCCACTCAAGGTGAAGCACTGAGTTTTATTGAAGAAAGTGAGCCTGGAGATTTAGCCTTTTTCGATAACGAAGAAGGTAATATTATTCATGTAGGAATCATGATGGAAGATAATTATATTATTCATGCTTCTGGAAAAGTACGTATCGATCGATTGGATCATTTAGGTATTTATAATGCTGAAACAAATAGACATACGCATAAATTGAGAGTCATAAAAAAGATTATCTAAATCATTCCTCTATTTTTCTTTACCAAATAAAAAAAACCGTTTCAAAATAAAACTTGAAACGGTTTTTTTATAATTTCTCTTAGGTCTTATTTAATCAAAGTCATTTCATCAACTATGTTTTTAGCTCCGGAGAAGTTTTCAATTACCCATAAAACATAACGGATATCAACATTAATTGTTCTTTGCAATTTTTTATCGAAAATTACATCCCCAGCCATAGCTTCAATATTTCCATCGAAAGCTAAACCAATTAGTTCACCTTTACCATTTAATACAGGAGAACCCGAATTACCACCAGTAATATCGTTATCAGTTAAAAAATTAACATGCAAAGATCCATCTTTATCGGCAAAACGACCAAATTCTTTCTTAGCGTTCATTTCTAATACTCGAACAGGTAAATCAAATTCCAAATCTCCTTTTTTGTATTTTTTAACTTGACCTTCTAAAGTTGTATAATTATTAATAACTGCATCATTACGTTTGTCTGCTGGCAATGCTCTTACTTTACCATAAGTTAAACGTAAAGTAGAATTAGCATCTGGGTATTTAATTTCACCTATTTTTGATTCTCTTAATCCTTCTACTAATAATCTAAAAGAAGCTTCAAAATCATTTTGTGCTTTTAGTAATTCTTCACTCTTGAAAGAATAGTGTGTTAATAAATCGTTTGATAAAACATATAATGGATCATTTTTAAGTAATTCTTCAGATGGTAAATCTAAAAAAGCTTTTATTCTGTCTAATGAAGTAAAGATACTTAAATCAAAAATTTCGTTAACATATTTTGAAAAATCACCTCCATTTTCTTTTGCTAATTTTTCTACAATCGGTGCTAAAGTATATCCTGCTTTTTTATTATACAAACTCAATTGAGCAGCCAAGATATCTTTTTCAGCAGGTAAATGAAGCTCCTTGTGCATTCCTTCTGCCATTTCCATTATTGTAGGTGCCATTTGAGTTCTCTTAGTTGCATCTGCTTTGATATAATTTTCTAATTGTCTACCTAAACCTCTACTTACGGTTCCAAAAGCAGAAGTTCTAAATAATTGCATTAAATAATTATCATGACGCGATTTCTCATTTGTCATCGCATAGTAAGCATTAATAGTAGCAACAACATTTCCATATTTCGCTTTATTTTCTGGTTTATTTGCCCATTTATCAAATTTAGCTTCTTGAGCGGCTTTCGTCTTTGCTGTTTCAAATTTGGTTAAAGCATCAATCATCCCTTGACGGTTTTTCCAATAATTGGCAACACCTGCAAATTTTGAAGCATAAACTAAGTTTAAAGCATCACTTTGCACCATATATTTTTTCATGTTATCCATACCTGTTTTAGAACCTTCAACCCAAGCAGGATAAGCAAATTTTACGTTTTGTTCAATTCCACCAGCTGGCATCCAACGATTCGTTCTTCCAGGATATCCTAAAATCATCGCAAAATCGTTCTCTTTTACACCTCCAATATTAACTGGTAAATGATGTTTTGGTTGTAAAGGCACATTTTCTTTAGAATAATCTGCTGGGTTACCATTTGCATCAGCATATACTCTAAACATTGAAAAATCTGCAGTATGACGAGGCCATTCCCAGTTATCTGTATCTCCTCCAAATTTACCTAAACTTTCTGGTGGTGTTCCTACAAGACGAACATCTTTATAGTCTTGGTAAACAAAATAATAATATTCGTTTCCTTGAAAAAAAGGTCTAACTGAAACAGTATATTTACCTCCTTCATTGTTTTCTTTCTCAATTTTTGAAATTTCAGAATTGATGGCTTTTGCTCTATCTGCCTCACTCATAGATGGATTTACAACCGATAAAATTCTTTTAGTACAATCGTCCATACGAACAAAAAAGCGCACATATAAACTTGAAGGTTTTAATTCTTCGGCTCTATTTTTTGCCCAATAACCTTCTTTCAAATAATTTTTATCAGCTGTTGATAATTCAGCGATAGCATCATAACCACAATGATGATTTGTTAAAACTAACCCATCTTTAGAAATCATTTCTGCTGTACAACCACCATTAAATTGAACTATAGCATCTTTTAAGCTATGATTGTTTATACTGTAAATTTCTTCAGCAGTTAACTGTAAGCCCATTTTTTGCATATCTCTGTGATTTAAACGTTCTATAAACATTAAAAACCACATTCCTTCGTCTGCTTTAACCGATGAAGGTAAAAGCGTAATTATGGCAATAAGCGATAATAAAATTTTTTTCATATTAATATAATTCTTTTGTAGCGCGAATATAATCTTTTTTAAAGGAGCAAAAAAATGTTAGATTATCAAAATATGTTATTTTTTTTATAAAATTCTTAATTTATCTAGGTAATTTACTTTTCATTATTAATTAATTCCCAAATTTTTTCATTGTAATTTTCCTTAGTAATTCCAGTAAGTTTTTCAAGTGTTTTATAATATTTTTCATTTCCAGCTTCAGAAGGCCCTACATTTAATAGTTCCCAAACACCTTCAAATCCTTTTTCTTTTTCAATTTTCTTTACTAATAAAGCATTTACAATATAGTCTGCACTATTATTATAATCTTTTGTTTTAAAATTAAATCGTTCTTCCTTAATTTTTTTCCAATCCATTTTACTATCAATGGCAACTTGGTCTAGAAACGCTCTAAAAATTTCATCCCATGATAAACCCCAACTGCCTCCATATAAATAGGCACAACCTTCATCAACTGGCTTATTTATTTTGCTTCTAGAAATAATTAAACTCAATCTATCGTGCCATAAATCATGTGGATCAAAATAATCGAATTGACTATTTTGATTGGCTAGAAAAATCAACTTTTTGTTCGTAAAAACGATACTCCAAATTCCTTCGTTTCTACCATTATAATCTAATTTATAGGAAACACCTATTAAATTTAGAAAATCAAAAGCTGTATTGCAACAATAAAAAGTTGTTTCTTTATCAGAAATTTTAAGTTTTTTATCAAAAAGAGTTGCTAATTTCATATACTGTTTAACTCTTTTTACATTTATACTATTCTCATAGATAAACTGAGTTTTATCCATCTGTATCTGTTTCCAATTCTTGATATTTTTAAGAAATGGAGAAGAAAATAAAAAAATATCATTATTTTGGTGTGCAATTAAATTAAATTGTGCTTTTAATTGAGGTGTATTTTCATTATTCCCTAAATAGGCTATTTGAAGCAAGTATTCGCTATCATTTTGTTTTACTATATTGATAAGATAAGGCTTGTAAAAAAAATTATCATTTAATTTTTCATTTCTTTCCACATTTTTCATTTCATCAAGCAAGATGAAGGTTGTTTCTTTTTGTGATTCCAAAACGAAGGTATTTTTATCATTTTCGTTATCCTTTAAATTTAAAAAATGATTTAATGAAGTTATGATTCTTTCAAAAGCCAATGTATCCGTTGGTTTTCGTAGATTCTCATTCCATAAGACACCTCTGTTTTGTGAAAACAATGGTAAAAGTCCTAAAAGTAGTACTGCTGTAATAGTCATTTTTGATTTCATCATTTTTGTTTTTAGTTGGTTTAACAAAGCTACGTTGCAGTTTTAACTAAAAAAGTTAATGATTTTCAAATCTTGTTAACTATATGTTATTGTTTTACTTATATTTTTCTTAATTCTAATAACTTCTTTTTAATTTCTTCTTTTATTTAATTTAAATCGCAAAGCATCTTTCGTAAAAGTAGTGTTTTGAGCATTTAAATAGTTTAATTCGGAAACAATTTCAGGGTTTTTATCAATATATTCTGCCACAATTTCATAAGAAATTGTTCGTATATTTTTATCTAATTGCTCATTTTTACCAAATTGTTTTTTAATTACTTGTAAAAATATTCGTTTATTATTATCATTTGTTTTTGTATCGTAAATCGTTTTGATTTCTTCATCAATACTATTCTGATTTTGTATAAAATGAAAATAATTTGATAAACAGTCTTCTCTTTGAATGCCTTTCTCCCAACCATCTAATAATAATTGTTGTGCTTCAGTTACATTCTTAATTTTATTTCTAATCAATAGAGCTGCTTTAACATATTGTCCCGATGCAATTTCTTGATTTACAGTTTTATAGAACCATTTTTTTGCTTCTTCTCTATTGTTTAGACAAACATACATATCCCCTACTTTCTCAAAATTATTATGTTTTTCATATAACTTTAAAGCATCGGTATAGGCATTACCTTTTTCAAAACATTCCGCAGCTTTCTTTTCGTCTTTTAAATATTTTAAATGAATTGTAGCCACTTCAATATATAAACCTCCTTCATATAAAACATTTGCAGCTGTATAATTATCTTTTAAAAGTTTCATATATACATGAGCCGCTTTTTTATATTCTTTATTTTTAATATACTCTTTCGCCAAATCTCTATATTTTTGTTCAAGAGTATTATAAACACTAGATTCTAATAGTACATTGTTACCTAAACCTTGATTGTAGGAATTTTTATTATTTCCTAAAGAGGTTAATTTTTTTAATATATTATACAAAACAACGGAGAATATTACTGTAGTAAACATTAAAATTATAAATTGATTACTACTAAGATAGAATCCTGAAATTAAAGAATATATAATCTTGATTATAAGTATTATAAAGACAACCTCAATAACTTTTTTTTCAAAATTGTGTTTATTTTCCATCTTCATCTTTACTTTTAAATATTTCTTTTTCAACATTGAATAAACGATAAATTAATACCGAGATGAAAAGTAAAATCAATAATGAATGCCACTTTGTAAGTCCAAAATTAGAATACATAAAACTTATTAAATAATAGAGTGCTAGTAGTAAGATTAAAACCATTATAACTTTATTAATTGTTGAAGTTTTGCCTTTAAAATCAAATTTAGATTGCATCCACAAACGAATAATTCCCACACTACATATACCTATAAATAAAATAAGTACCAATAGGTTACCCAGCGAAGATCCTGAAAAGTCTTTTGTTATACTTTTTGAATCCAATATAGTATAATTAGTAAAACTCTTGATAAGACTAAACATAAAGAAAATACCTATAACTAATAAAAGTAGATTTAAAATTTTTGAACTTTTTTCACTAGCATTATGAGTAATAGGATTACCCGCATTGTCTGTCCACCCAAAAAAACGAGAAAAAGATTCTTTAAAACTACCTCCAAACTGAAATACTCCAGAATGATTTCCTCTAGCTGTTCCCAATGTATCTAATGGTAAAGCATATTTCATCGCAGCTTCTGGATTTTTATCCATAAACGCTAAAAACTTTTCCATTTCTTTTTTATTTCCAGCCATGAGTTTTTTCATATCAAAAGGCAAGCTTTCTAAATATTCTTGTTCAGATATTGGTTCTTCTAAGGCTTTTAAAATAGTTTCTTCATCATATTCTACATGAACTGATTGTAACTGCTTAGGTATAAAAACACTTGGATAAGGTGTTTTTAGTTTCACATTTATCTGACGAATAGGATTTAGAATTTTACCCCAATCAATCGCTTCTTCTAGTTCGATTAAACCCAATTCTGGATGTAAAAAATGGAAATTAGCTCCTAAAATCTTGTTTGCCTCTTCTTTATTTATAAAGGGAGTAATTGTTGTGAATTCTGGAATAAAAATCTTTTCTTCATAACATTGAACTCTCAAATGTGAATACGCTTTCTTAATTGCCTCAACAGGAAGTATTACC
The DNA here is from genome assembly GCF_902506265.1 of Flavobacterium sp. 9AF. GTDB lineage: Bacteria > Bacteroidota > Bacteroidia > Flavobacteriales > Flavobacteriaceae > Flavobacterium. Next base: position 316,478 of record NZ_LR733556.1, read on the forward strand.
AAACACCCATAGAGTTCGTTTGCCTTTTTACCAGGTATCGAATAACACATATAATCAATTATAGTAATTTCCAAGATTTGCAATTGTTGCAACCATACTAGTGGATGATCTCCTTTGATCAGAATTCCTGAAAGAGGGTACAAATTTTTTCTACACGGTTGCAACGTTAGTTTCATAATCTATAATATGTTGGATAAACGGATTGTAATACTTTTCATGAAAATCTTCTGTTGGGATTGTCTTTAAATTACTTCCTTCTGGCAAAAAATAAGGATTTCCTGAAAATTCCTCATCTGTAGCCATAGCAGAAGGATAATTAGCTATAAAAGGAATATATATTTTTGGAATATGGGTATTACTGCTCTCTAATTCTAAAACACCATTATTACACTTGATGGTACTGCCATCTTTGGAGACAACATGTGTTTCTTTTATATAACATATAGCTCCTAAATTTTCAATATCAATTTTATATTTTAGTGCTTCTTCTTTAGTTATATTTTCAACGATGTTTCTGTATTCGTCATCAACTATCATTTTTGCCTCACTTAAAGAATAACCTAATTTTTCTTTCAAGTATTTTATAATATTAATATGATTACTCACAACTCTTTTTAATACTAATGAGACTCTATTCTCTAAAACTATATATTCGCTTCCTCCTAAACCCTTAATGTAATATTCTACAAAGGTATTGGAATGCAACTTGTATTTATTGTATTGGATAATTTTCTTTCTATCCACTTTATATGGATTAGCTTGCATGTTATCATTTAAAACTCGAACTATTTTCAAATTGTTAAATACAGTATATACCGTACTTCTTTGTTTAAAATTAGTTGTAAATTGATTCTTTTTTGAGAAATAATCTTTAAAATATTCCTTAACAGCTTCATGAGATGTTACTATGCAATCAAAATCATTTGTAATCTTATAGAAAAATTCACCATCCGAAAAATACACGTTTTGTTCTTTTGCAAAAAGTTTTAATTCTAATTCTGTATTAACCACTATCTCTTTACTAGTAAGTTTTTTTTCTTTTAAATTATAAAATGATAAAATTCTTTCCTTTTCTATCCAATTGGCTAATTGAAACATTCCATTTTGATCTTTAAAAAGCGCATATTGTCCTTTTACAAAAGGAATTTGACTCGCTATTATTTCAACACCTTTTTTTAGTGAATCTTCTTGAAAAACAAACAAGTTAGAATTGGTAAACATATAGTAAATCTCTTCATAATGAAATATCGAATTATAGTTTCTTTCTACTGGATACAAAAGCGGAATTTTACTAGTACTAGTTGTTTTTGTAAAGTTACGCTTTGGAATTGACTTAGGGAGATTACTCCATAATTCCTCTAATGGTAGTTGTATCTTTTTAACATGATTACGTGTTCTATTCTTTATCTTATAAATATCTATGGTTCCCAAAAAATCTGTTGTAATGACGAAGTTTATCTTGTCATACGCTTCATTCATAACATTTAAAAAAGGAACAGACTCATAACTTTCTGTAGTAGTTATAACAAATAATTCTACTTCATTAAAGGTTTGATATTCCGTGTCCAAAAAAGTTTGCAATCCTTCAGCACCATTTAAAACACTACTCAACTGATTTTGACTATGAATCACCTGAAGAATAGTATCTAATTTTATAGATAAAAAATCATTTCCAAAAGTATATACCACACATTCAATATCTGTCTTTGGATGTTTAGCAATGGCTAATGCTGTTGCCAAAGCTACTATTTTTGGGTTTCCCCAATTTTTTAACGAAACATCGAGCAACAAAACACGTACTTTTTTATTGTCTTGTGGAGGAATTTCCCGTTGAATGTATAAGGCTTCATTATTAGCTAAACGCGATAAAAAAACAAGATCATCATTGGCAAACTCAGACAATAATAGTCTATCAAAATCTCCTTTATTTGTTAAATCAGAAACACCCCCTAGAGGTTGTTGACTTGGTACATTATGATGAAAAGGAATATTTAATCCAGACCAGATGCGTTGTATTAAACTACCTATTTGAAACGTTTTTTCTTCTTGTATTAATTCTTCAATAAAATCAATCGTTTTATTTGATTGAACTGGTTGACTTACAACTTCTTCATCTATTTCTTCAATTTTTTCAGGTTCGGGTAAAACTGTTAAAGCTTTTAATAAAGATTCTTTGGTTGGAAACTTTTGCTTTAATAAAGCAATCGTCCTAAAATCTTTTATAAAATTGGCTTCGTTGAATGGAATTGATCCAATTATTTCTATATAATCACCTGTAATGGCTGCAAATTCACCAATTAGCTTCTTAGCTACTTCATTACCCACTCTATTATGGCATTTTTCAAAAATAGTTTTGAAAAGCAAAATACGATTGTCCCCTGTTTTATATTCCTCAGGTAAGCTCGCAAGTATCTTTAAAAAATCAAATGCAGCACCTGTTCGATACAAATTAGCATTAGGGAAAGAGGAAACGGTTTCTTTTGATTTTGCATAATCATATAATGAATTCAAAGTAGCTTCACTATTTGGATTCGTTGCCACAATAGCTAACAACAATGAACCAAAAGGCGGAATACAATCATCCGAAAGTAATTCTAAAACTTCTGTAACATATTCTTTATACGCTATCGATGTACCATCTAATGATTCAAAAATGTAACGAAAATTATCCGATTCGTCAAAATAGAAATTACATTTCCAAAAGTAGTCTTCGTATTGTTGAAAGTATTTTTTAAAATCCATTTTTTTATTCGTTTACCGTTAGTCGAAACGAACTAAGGGTTAAAGGTTTACATTCACTCAAAGGAATAGACAAATAACTATTGTTATTTTGAAACAAAAGCAGGCTATCATTATTAGGGTTGAGTTCCTTTTTTATAATTGGGAACAAAATTTCGAATTCCAAGGCATAGCCTGTTGGAAACAAACAATTGTCTTTTAACCAATAGGTTTGTCCTTGAATTGGTAATAAAGGCATTCCTAAAAACAAAATGCTGTCTTCAATAATTATCCATTTTAAGTTTTGCAAACGTACTTTAGGTAAAGCTTCAATATATTCTTTAATTTCTTCTATTTTGGTAATAAGACCAAAAGCTTCTTGCTCCACATTACTTTTTACTATCTTGATATCAATTTTATCATGAATACCAAAATAATTCATATTATATTTAGGCAAATCAATAGGCAATGCATTCAAAATAGGCATCCATAACAAAGCGGTAGGCAATTTTTTAGAGGGCACTAGTTTATCCTTACGAAACAACAATTGCTCCTTCAATTCATACACTATAATGTGTGGAATTTGTAGTAACACGGTATCGTTGATTTGTACAGCAGTAAAGTCTTTAATAAAAACTCTTTCTCCTTCAAAAGCCAATTTCAGGTTGTCCCAATGACGAATTGGAGCCAAATAGTCCAAATGACTTTTTTCTAATTCTACATAGTACATTATGCAAATGTTTTAAGCATTTTCTGCCACAATTGTTCAATTTCCTCTTGAATATACTTTTTTTGTTCTGGATTTTTAATCCAATCGCATCTTGTTTGTACGTAGCGCAATTTATCTTTTATAATATTCTGCTCTTCAAATGATAAAGTACCACTATTCCATTTTTCAGCTAAATATTTCACTTCTTTCATCACTTCTTCAGCATCAGGTACTTTATTGTACATGGCTTGAGGATGTGGCTTTTCACTGGAATCTTTTTCTATAACATGATTTACGATACCTTCTAAAACTTCCATTTGTTCTTCGGTATCCCAAATGTATTTTAATACCCATAAATCAGATAAAATAGCGGTATCTCTACCACAAATAAAAGCACTGGCTGCAATTAAATTTTGAATTTTAACCGCTCTACGATCGGAAACATTGATACCCGCATTACGCAAAGAGTGAATTAAATCGACATATTCTTTACGAATAGGAGCCAAATCTACTTTTCGAGTTGCTGCTTGCAATGCTCTTATCTCATCAGCTTTAATGGTTGGAGTTGTTTCAGCCGTTTTATTTTCTAATTTCCAACCCGCCAAAAGTACTTCGTTCAATAAATCAGGGTCCACATAATCACATTTCACGCGAATTAAAAAACGGTCTAACAAGGCATTTAACGCTTCATCTTCGGGCAACAAATTACTCGCTCCCACAAACATTAAGGCGGGTAATTTCTTTGTTTCTTTACCTCTACGGAATATTTTTTCGTTCAAAGCCATCAATAAACTATTCAAAATAGCCGAATTGGCATTGAAAATCTCATCTAAAAAAACCATAGACGCTTCTGGCATCATGGCTTCGGTATTGGTGACTAATTCACCATCTTTTAATTTTCGAATATCAAAAGGTCCAAAAATTTCATTAGGTTCTGTAAAACGAGTTAATAAATATTCGAAGTTTTTACCATCTTCGATACCATTTGATAAGGCTCTTACAACCGCACTCTTTGCAGTACCCGGGGGGCCTAACAAAAAAGCATTTTCTCTCGCCAATAAGCTAATACCTAGCAAATCGACAATTTCATTTTTACCAATGAAGGTTTCTTTTATATGTTTTAAAAGGGCGTTTAAAGTATCTAATGTGTTCATTTATATCTATAAATAATTTATAATTCGTTCCAAAAAATCGTTTTAAAATCGCCAAAATTGGCTAAAAGCAAAGGTTTAATTACTTCTAAATTGCCTCTGTTTTTATCTTTTTTTTCCACTACTCTATCTAAAAATAATTGGGTCATACAATCGTCTGATAAAACAACGCTATGATCCAAATTTTCTAAGTCCATATCATATCCTATTCCTGAATAGGAAAACTGTTTAAGCTTTTGTTCCAAGACAGGAAGAATCATATCATCTGCATCCATGTGTTGCAATTGCAAAAGCAATAGCGGCAAAAAGCGCAGACACAAATCGGCTGAAAGCATTGCTGATGGTGTAATGGCTTTGCCAAAGTCTGGAAATAACGCACTTATTTTACTAGCGGTATCTTCTCTATTTAAGACCAATTGCGTTGCGAAATAGACTATTTTACTTCCCCATAACGCAGCTGATTCATCAAAATCAGGAGCTTGAAAAGGATAATTGAGTTTTTCTTTTTCATATTCATCCCTTAGAAGTTCAATAACTTCCTGCTCTTCCTCCTTTGAAATATCCAACTTCTTATCATAGATAATCGCATGTTCTCGGGTTCGTAAATGATAAATAGTATCTAAAAAAGGTGTTTTTTTGTTAGTCATTGATTTTGTTTAATTTTTTGATACTTCTTATTTAAATAATGCAATCATTTCCTCATTCTTCGATTCATGAGAAAGTCTATTTCCTAATTTCCAAATCTCATTTTCCCAATGTTTCCAATTTTCACTATTAGGGTTATTCACAGTAATAAAAGTTTTAATATTTCTCGCAATTACTTCATAATCATAGGAAACCCCATCCAATGTTATTCCTTCATTAGCCTTGAATAATTCTAAATTTTGTATCTTATATATTGAATCTGTAAGATCATTTACTTGCTCTTCAAAATAGAACGCTCTAATCTCTCCTTTTTCATCATAAAGAAAAATACCTTGAACTAATTTTTCAGGATTTTTGATACTGCGAAAATGACTTTCTTCTAATTTTATAGTTATCAATCCACCCCAACCAACAAATGACCTACTTATTTTAGTAATCCAAATATAATCTATACTTATTTCATTATCTCTAAATCCTTTTTCATTTCTAATAACATGTCCTCCAGAATAAAGCGCTGTGAAACCTAATTTTATTGCTAAAGATTGCTTCAAAATTTCTCTAAATTTCAAATTTTCAAATTGTATTTCTTTTCTCATCTCTCTTCTATTCATAACAACTACTTAATCCTCCTTCGTTATTTGATCCATTAACTTTAATAAATAAGGCAAACGATAGTTTCCATACATATTTTTTACATGCATTGCCGCTACTTCTTTGTCTAAACCAATGGCAGAAACAAATAGCGGATTTTTACTTTCTCCTCGTAAGATTTCAACTACGGTATCTTTATTGCTTTGAAAGGAAGTTTTTGCAACTCCTATGATAGGAAACTTTTTATCCAATGCTTCATACAAATGTCCTCCAAGACCATATTTCCCTTCGTTATCCACATATATGTATCCATCAATAATTATGATTTCTATTGCATCTAATGAAACTGTTTGTAAAGCATTTAGAATACAAGGCAATTCTCTTTTGTAAAAAGAACCCGGTTCATACTCCATCACGTCTTTAGTAATATGAGTTACTACATTACTTGGGTTTTCACTTTGCCAATTTTCAAAAAATAGCAAAACAGTTTTGGCATAATCGGTTTTATAATGGACATCTATGGTAACAATCATTTTTCTAAGGGTTATAAAAGCAAATATAACAGAATTGCTTTTCTTTTATAGTTCTATTTCAAATTAATAATAGAAACCTTTACCAAAGAAAATCAAGTTAAAGACAACTTCAGTAAAGGCACATCAAGAGTATTTTTATTATAGTAAAACTAATCACTAAGGACTAAGAACTGATCACTCATTCTCAAGACACCAATGTAAAATTTTAGCAATATTCTTGGCATCATCTACACCTCTGTGGTGCGTACCTTCTAACGGAATATCTAAAATTTCCAATGCTCCGTTCATCCCAACTTTTTTATTCAGTCCTTTCACTTCACTAAACCATTCTTTTACGTTGATGTGATGACTTCCCATCGGGTAATTAATTTTCCTAAAAGAGCATTGTTTTTTCAGCATGTTCAAATCGTACTGACCGTAACTTGCCCAAGTGTATTGATCGGGTTGGTATTCCTGTTCCAGCATTTCAATAGCATCTTCAAAAGATATTCCATCCCTATCCAATAATTCTTGCGTAATCGTGGTGAGTTCTGTACAAAAAGGACTCACTTCTGAATGTTGGGGTTGTATTAAAATACCTTTGTTTTTTGTTATAGCACCTGTATGAATATCCAATTCACAAATGCCGATTTCAATGATTTCATTGACTTGCCCTTTAGGTACAGGACCATTCCAGCAAGTCGCTTCTAAATCGATTATAATTATTTTTTCTGTTGTTTTCATGTTCTAAATTTTAACTATTACAACTTATAATAGCTGCGATACATTTTATAATTAGAAGTATTACTTTTATTACTTCTTTAATTTCTATGTTGTTTTCCTCATTTCTCATTATTTCAAAGTTTTTAAAACCTCGAAAAATGAATTCCGAGGTTTTAATTAATCAATCAATAACTGAGTAACAGCTGCTGCATTGATTGCCCATTTTTGATCGTAAACTTCATCCGCTTCAGCTGTGTCAACAATTTGTAAATTTTGAGCTTTTGCTTTAATCGTTAACAAACTACCAATATTTAATTTACTCGATAATTTAGCTAGTAAAGCTTGTACTCCTTTATAATCCAAACCTTGAACAACCTGACCTCCAAACGTCATTTCTAACCAAACAATTTCTTTTTTAGTTACATCCAGTACACCAAAAACCAAACCTTTCGCTACATTTTGTGTTACTCGTACTTGGTGATCTACACAAGAAGCATCATAAGCTACACCTGAACGTTCTGAAATAGTCATTGGATATTTACTATTCATCCAACCTACAACTAGATTAGGTGTAATACTTCCATTGCTATAGGCATTACAAGTAAAGGTTACATATTTTGCTCCAGCTTGTGCCAATTCATTTACATTGATATTAATATATTCAGCTGTACCTATTTGATTTGGAATACTCCTGATATCTCCACTATGTTTGCAACCCGTTGCTTGTAATTGACTATAAGAACAAATCTCTGATTGATTTGCATACGCAATATGACAACTCAAATCCATATCCAAGTGTTGGGCTGGTAAACCTTGTCCCCATTGCATAAACAATCGTACTGTATTTCCTTCTATAGGGAAACGCGTTCCCATTAAGGCTACTGGCAAATCTTGAACTGTAGAACCTCTATCACCTATAGCTACAGGCATATTGAATAATTGTGGAGCAATGTAAATCGTTTTGTTCTCATTCTTTTGAGCCCCAAATCGTTTTTCCATTGCCAACAAACACAAATCTTCAATTTGATTTTGCATCGCTTGTAATTGGTCTTCATTGTATAAACCTAACAAACGGTTAGATGGAATTCTTTTGTTTATTCCTCCTAAAGGTTTTACGCTTCTATTCAGACTTTTGTCAAAATAGTTTTGTGCATACATGTTCAATGTAAATACTAATCGAGCAGGAACTTTATCAATTATTTTCTCAAAAGCGGCTATTGTTTCATTAGGTCCAAACCATAACATATTAGAGAACAATGAACGTGCAAACAAACCTGGTCTCTCTTGTAATAACGCAAATGTTTTATCTGCATTAGAACGCAAACGATAATAATTTACTCTTCCTTGCCATACTTCATACGTTTGATTATAAAATACATCTAACAATGTTTTTAATCCTTCAAAGCCTTTTCTTTTACTATATTCTGGTAAACGCAAAGCTCTAATAAAACGCACCCACATGGCTCTTTTTGGATGCATCATTTCACATGCTTTTTCTGCTTCTAATGGCAAATTATTCAACCAAGTCGCTACCATTAAACATTCCTTTCTCGAATATTTTAATTTCAAATCTATTGCTGTAATCAGTCTTGCCTTTGCACTATTATCTGCAGGAATAAAAAAATGTTGGTGATTGCTTGCAATTCTATTGATGATTGTTTTGGGTTCAATGATTTGCAATAAATTCGTTTTTTTATACCATAAATAACGTAAAATATCTGTAGGAGAACTGAAAAGCATACCCGCCATTTCTTCTTTATCTAAATCAATTAAAGTGTCTATTACTAGCATCAAGGTTTCTTTGATTCCAATAGTAACCTCTTTTGGTAGTGGTAAATAATTCAATAAAGTCTTTAAACTTTCAACCTGTGTAGCATCTAAAGCCGTTTTAGAGCCTAGCAGAGACTTATAAAAATCATTCAATTCCTTTTCAGTCCAAAGTTCCAAAACTTTTAATTTACTACCTTGACCTTCATATTTAGTCCCATCAAACTCAAACGGAGTACCACAATAAGGACAGCCATTATAACGCTCTAATGGAAACGTATTCGCAGGAATAATGTGTCCACATGCTAAAGTAGTTCCTTTATTGGTTTTAAAAACATTGGCAAAAAAAGTAGCAATATGATCGTACAATGATTCACCTGTTGGAACATCCCAATTTTTTACCAATGGTGTCCAATTTTTATTCACTCCTAAAACTTCTTGTATAACATCTTGAATTTCTAACTTATACTTTGGATGAACTGCATTAATAGCTTGTAAAGTGGTTTCTGAAAAAACAAAACCTAACTTGGCAACATTAGCTACTAAAACCGATGTGGGTCCAGTTAAAGTGGTTGTTTTTCCAGTGATGAACTCAGTAGGAATGTATATGGCGTTTTGACGCAAACTGATTTTTAATAATTCTTTTGTTTTCATTTTTATTTGTTTTAAAAATTTAGATAATGGTACTTCTATATTTAACCACAAATCTGAAGTAAGAAGTACTTGACCTTAATTCTAGAAGATAATGGACTAACTAGTTTGACAAATTTTAAGTTTGTAGTTGAAGTAAGCTAATTTTGACCTTCTATAGTGGAGCAGATGGGATTCGAACCCATGACCCTCGCATCCAAATAGTTGGAGTAAGTTTGAATTGACCAAAACACGAATTGAAAATGTACCAACATTTTTGGACTCGAACCAAGACTTCCGAAGAAGTCTAACCTGTTTGAAGTATGTTGGTATTGTCCAACTAGTTCTGATTTTTTGATAATTTTAAAACTAAACATTGCGATGCTCTATCCAACTGAGCTACTGCCCCAAAAGATAAATCAACTGATAATGGTAAAAGTGTACTTTCTGGAAAAAATTTGAAGTAACTTATACTTGACCTTGTTGATTCATTTTTAGTATTTATAAGAACGTTTTATTTTAAATCATTTGGATCAATACTTGTTCCAATCGTGTCGCATTTTTGTTTTAATTCTTCTCCTGTTAGTAAGCCAATTCTAAAGCATCTTAAAAGAAAAAAATAAGCCGTATTAACTAATTCTTTCCTCATATCATTTACTTCATGTTTGTGTTTAAGTACGGGCAAGTTTGGCTTTCCTGAACTAAACTCACATTTTCCATTACAAATGGGACAATATTCATGAATAATAGTGCCGTGGTCTTCAATCCATTTTTTTTGAGCATTATAAATATTATCAAATCGCATTTTGTATTCATCTATAACTTCTAGAGAGTTTATAACTTCATTAAGCCAAAAATCGATATTAGCGAACTGACCAACAACATGATGAGCATAGGAAGTTGTAAACCTTCTCAATTGTTCTTTTATTAAATTTGCTTTTTTTATTGTGTATATCATTATAACTTGTTTAATAGATTCTATTGCTTTACAAAGATTTTAAACATACTACGCAATTATTTTACGTATTATAAAATTTAATATAACTATTTATAAATCAATATTAAATTAAAACAATTTGCCTTTGCGTTAAAAGAACGGAAAAAGAAAGGTTATCTAAAGTGTTACAATGGTTGTCTATCTTTTGCAACAAAAGCTAAGGGTTGCAATTTGATTGAAAAGCAAAATAACAGTTATTTCAATGTTTACTTATTCAGGTCTTCTTGGTTAGTTTCTTTAATAAAGAAAGGGGTACAATTGCAAAAGCAAGTTGTTTTATAATAATTTAAAAGAACGTTTTATTTTCTGATACAAAGATTTTAACAGTATCGCGCAATTATTCTGCGTAGAATAGAAAATAAACTTATTTTTAATGATATCCTAGTTTACAAGCTATTGTAATCATTAATGAGACCCTTTACAGGATGACAAGATTGAGAATAAAATCTGCATGCTTATTTGAACGTAATAAAACTTTACAAAATCAATACAATCAATAATTAATTTAGCCATTAATAAATGCAATAACAGTATCCAGATAAGCTTCTCTAACCGCTTCAAATCGAGTGATGTTTGGAATATGATTTACTTCTAATAAATACTTCTTACCGTCTTTACCTATTATGTAGTCATTTCCAATCATATCCATTTGCATGGCTTTTTGAATGTGTAACGTATCTGCTAATAATTCAGCATCAATTGGCATAAAACCAGCACTCTCAGGATGAATGGATTTTAACCACGTTTCTCCTTCTAGTTTAATTTGCCAATGTTTATTGCCAATCACCATAATCCGAACCGCTTCCCCTTCATAATAAGGTTCAATAGTTGCAGTGTTTTCACATTCCCATTCCCCTGTAAAACGATGTTTGTTTTCGCCACAATGCCAATTACCCCACTTCGCAATCGTATCTTGAGCAGTGGTAACTGATGTTCTTGCGCTTACAAAACCTCGAGGTGCACTAAACTGTGTAAATGACATGGCTTTTACCAAACAAGGAATTTTCAAACGACAATCTAACATTCCCATTGCATTAGGAAAACAAGGTCCGTTCCAAATAGCTAAACCGGAAATAAAATCAAAATCATCATTATAAATACCATAATAGACCACCTTATCGACAGGTAACATACCTACTCCATTCGCTTTTTCCATATATAAGACTTGATCTTTTACTACAATTTTTGGAATAGCTTGATGCCAAATTATACCTCCTGTATAATTAGATCTTATTACTTCATATTCTAGCTGTTCGATGCCAATTAAGGCTATTCTATTATAGGTTTTCATAACTTATCGTTTTAATCGTTCTTGATGTGCTTTATCTCTTTGATCAATGGCTCCAAAAGGGCTTCCTTTGCAATAACCAATATTTACAAAACCATTTTCTTCTGTTATCAGAGATTCTTTTTTTGTCACTGCTCCTGTAAATTTTGAGCCATAGTTGCCTTCTATTTGACCTGTAGCAGGGTTTAAATCACCCCATTTAGGGGTTTTTCCATTATAAATGGGTTCAACAAAATAGATAATTCCTGTTATCCTCGATTTCATTAAAAATCTACCCGTTTCGTCTGTATTCGTTAAAAATCGTTTTAGTATATCTTGTCGCATTTTTTTATTTTTTAAATTGTTCTTTTATTCATTTTTTACAGTCAAAAACTCTTCTTTTATCAAACTTAAAACTTTGTTATTGACTCTTTTGTTAATACTCTTTTGTTCTTCTTTCTCTAATGTTTCCAAAGCGTTTGCATAGTCTTTTTTAAAATCTATCATAACGTCTTGTGAAAACAATCCCGTTAACTTACCTATCATTTTTGGATTAAATTCTCCTTCTTTACTCAACACGTTATACAATCTGTTAATGGTTATATACTGTTGCATTTGTTCCCAAACTATTTGCGATGCTTCTGAAAAATAAACTTCTTTATGTTCTTTTTTCGGTTTATTATTTTTACCTACTTCAGCCCATTTTTCATTTTTATTCTTTAAAATCAATCGTGAACCATTACCAAAATATTTGGGCTCTTTTGGTTTTATAATTACACCTTCACAAATGTTTGTTTCTATTTTTGGTAAACCCAACCATTCTGGAATCAAAGAGTTAAATTCGTTAGGATAACACAATGCATCTTCTAATGTACCCTCAAATAAGGTCTTTGCATAGAAGAATTCTGTTTCATCAAAGACACGATTTACTGAATCCACTGTTAAATAATGTGTACCATTTACTTTAATATCAAAAGCATAAAAATCATTTTCAGGGCTATACTCTACTCCTTTTTGCACTTTGATAGCGTTTTTTACAGCAGGTACTTCTTTGTGATTGTAGCTTCCTCCAAACAACTCTCCAAAAATGACAATGAACTTTGTTTCTTGAAATTCAGATTGAATGATTTTAAAAGCATTTATTACTTTTTCAGTATATTTTTCCAATACTTCATGAGCATTGTAAAAAGTCTCTTCTTCTGTTATGAAATCGGTACGCTTTGCAATTTTTATGGTTTTCCCATCTGTGTAGAATGAGAAGTTTGCTCCGTGTACTTTTTCTTGTACTATGTAGGTTTCTTTTTCAAAACCATGCATTATGATTTGTTCCAAAACTTGTTTTTGGTATGTATTTTCTATTGAGTTATATTTTCTAAATTCCATTTTTTTGTTTTTTTTACGTTTAAACTAATAATCTTCATCTGTGTCACTTGGAGTGCAAAACGTATCGAGAAATTTTCATTTTAAAACTAGTTCTCGATACATTTTTAATGAAATTGCTATTCGCATTTCATTAAAAACACTCGAACTGACGAACTCTGCTAAGGACTAAGTACTAAATCTTAATTACTAATCACAACGGTTCTCGATACTTTTTAACTCCGTTGCTCTTCGTTAAAACACTCGAACTGACGAACTGCTAAGGACTAAGTACTAACTCCTAATCACAACCGTTCTCGATANTATAAAAACTTCTTTTAACGAATTTATTGAAGAAAATAACGTTACTTTTCATTTAGAAATTGATCAAACAATTAGTCCAAATATTATTGGAGATCCTACAAAAATATCACAAATCATCATTAATTTAGTAAACAACGCTATTAAATTTAGTAAGAATGGAGATGTATGGCTATCAATTAAAAATAAATCTGAAACTGCTTCCGAAATTTGTTTATCTTTTGAAGTCAAAGATAATGGTATAGGAATTCCTAAGGATAAACAAGCAACTATTTTTGAAAGCTTTAGTCAAGGGTCTGTTGAAGTGAATCGCACTTATGGTGGCACAGGTTTAGGTTTATCTATTGTAAAGAAAATTGTTGAGATACTAGGAAGCGACATTCATTTGGAAAGTGATACCAATAAAGGAACTAGCCTACATTTTGACATAACTTTTGAAAAAGGAAAAGAACAAGTGGTCACTAAAGAGAACAATTTTTTAACCATAGAAAAATCACCAATAGTAAAAACTAAAAAAATATTATTAGTTGAGGATAATAAAATCAATCAAATGATTACTCAAAAAATGCTCGAACAAAAAGGAATACCCTCTTTTACCATAGATAACGGTGAAGAAGCCATAACGCATTTAAAAGAGAATGATTATGATTTAGTACTGATGGATGTCCATTTACCAGGAATAAATGGTACAGAAGCTACAAAAGAAATTAGAAAATTTAATCCTACTATTCCTATTATAGCTTTAACCGCTATCTCTTTAAACGAAAATAGAGAAATGCTACTTTCTTATGGTATGAATGAAGTTATTATGAAACCATTTGTCCCAGAAGAGTTTTATGAAATTTTATTCCGTTTCTTAAACCCTAATACTGAAGAATAAAATTTTTAATCAAATTTCTTACATGTGGTTCCGCTTTTTTCGCTGCTTGTAATACTTCTTCGTGATTTACTTCTTCGATATTTTCTTCATTACCCATATCGGTAATGACAGAAATACCTAAACAATCCATATTCATATGCTTGGCTACTATAACCTCAGGAACAGTTGACATTCCTACACAATCCGCACCTATATTTTTAACCATTTTGTATTCTGCTAATGTCTCAAATGTAGGTCCTTGCAAAGCCAAATATACCCCCTCCTGAATTTCTATTTCCATCTCGTTTGCTATTTTTTTTACTTTAGCAATCATAGCTTTTGAGTAGGGTTCACTCATGTTTACAAAGCGTGGCCCAAAACGTTCTTCATTATGACCTCTTAAGGGATGTTCAGGCATCATATTCACATGATCTTTAATAATCATGATATCTCCTACTTTAAAATTAGGGTTTACTCCACCTGAAGCATTGGAAACAATTATTTTTTTGATCCCTAATTGTTGCATCACGCGAATGGGAAAAGTTACTTGCTTCATATCATAACCTTCATAATAGTGAAAACGTCCTTGCATTGCCAAGACTTTTTTATCTCCAATTAAGCCAAACAACAAAGCTCCTTTATGACCTTGAACAGTGGAAACTGGAAAATTAGGTATTTCGGTATATGAAATGGTATGCAAAATTTGAATATCATCTGCAAAACCACCTAAACCCGAACCTAAAACAATTCCATATTCTGGTTTAAAATTTGTTTTCTCTACTATATAATTAACTGTTTCTTGTACTTTCTCCCACATAATTTAATATTTTAGAATTAAAAACCGACTCCTTTTGGATTATTTTACTTTTAATTGGCAAATAATAGAGTTGGTTTTTAGGTAATTTACCTTTCAATCTTACATAATCTTTTTCGGTAGTTACAATCTTTCTTGAATTGGCTACAGCCAAAATCTTACGAATATCCTCCTCTGTAAAATGATGGTGATCTGGAAAAATTAGAACAGAATCATTCTGTTTTTGCAAATATTCAAAAAACAATTCAGGCTTAGCTATTCCTGCCAGCAATACTTTGTCTTCTTTACAATCTTCTACAGCTATTTTATCTTCTTCTGAGTACAAAAATTCATCATATTGAATTGTACTAAAAAAAACAGGAATGTTTTTCACTACCAATTGTTGTCTAATTTTATCTTGTGCAATTTCAGATAAATCTTCGGGACATTTAGTGACAATTATCAGGTTTGCTCTTTTTTTTCCTATTTCGGGTTCTCTTAGGTTTCCAAAAGGTAAGATATAATCGTCACTAAATAAATCATTATAAGCAGTTAATAATATATAAAATCCGGCCTTCACTTTTCGATGTTGAAAGGCATCATCTAGTAAAATAACGTCGGGTTTAAGTGCTAATAATTGCATAATTCCTTTTCTTCTATCGGCATCAACTGCAACTAAAACATCTGGAAACTTAGAAAAAAACTGAAAAGGCTCGTCTCCAATTTGTTTTGCGGTAACCGATTCATCAGCTAAAATAAAACCTTTAGATTCTCTTTTATATCCTCTACTTAGGGTAGCAATTTTATATTCGTGTAATAAGCGAATCAAATACTCTATTTGTGGTGTTTTTCCAGTTCCACCTACACTTAAATTTCCAACAGCAATAATAGGTATCGTAAAAGAGTGGCTTTTAAAAACACCCAAATCGTAAAAAACATTTCGTATAAATGTAACAATCCAATATATAATTGCTAGTGGAAATAATACTTTTCTTAAAAAAATCATAGTACGAAAGTAGCATTTTTTTATCTTTGAAATAAATATTTGTACATGAAACTTTTTGAAATAATTGCAATTCTTGAAGAACTAGCTCCATTAGCTTATGCAGAAGATTTTGACAACGTAGGTTTATTAGTTGGAAATCAAAATACAGAAATTAATGGAATTTTAGTTTGTCATGATGCTTTAGAAAATATAATTGACGAAGCTATTTCAAAAAAGTGCAACCTAGTAGTTTGCTTCCATCCTATTTTATTCTCTGGTTTAAAGAAAATTACAGGCAAAAATTATGTTGAAAGAGCAGTTATAAAAGCTATAAAAAATGATATCGCTATTTATGCTGTTCATACTGCTTTAGACAATCATCAATTAGGAGTCAATAAAATTTTCAGTAATGTGCTGGGCTTAGAAAATACTAAGATTTTAATTCCCAAAGAAAATTTCATTAAAAAGTTAGTCACTTATACCATTCCTGAAAATGCAGTGACTTTGCGAAACGCTTTATTTGAAGCTGGTGCTGGAAAAATAGGTAATTATGAAGATTGCAGTTTCTCTAGTCAAGGTTTAGGAACCTATATGGGAAATGAAAATAGCCGTCCAGAAATTGGTGAACAATTCGAATTTGTAGAAAATCCAGAAATAAAAATTGAAGTAACTTTTGAAAAACATTTAGAATCCAAAATTCTATATGCTCTATTTAAAAATCATGTGTATGAAGAAGTAGCTTATGAACTTTATAGTTTAACCAATAAACATCAAAATATTGGATTAGGCATGATTGGAGAATTTAAGGAAGGAAAATCGGAAATAGCTTTTTTACACCATATAAGAGAAAAAATGCAATGTGGAGGTATTAGACATAGTGCTTTTACAGATAAAAAAATAAAAAAAGTAGCTGTTTTAGGCGGTTCAGGCAGTTTTGCAATAAAAGCTGCAATTCAGGCTGGAGCAGATGCATTTATTACTGCAGATTTAAAATATCATCAGTATTATGAAGCCGAAGGAAAGCTTCTTTTGGCAGATATTGGTCATTTTGAAAGTGAAAGATACACAAAAAATTATATTGTTGATTATCTTAAAGAAAAAATCACTAATTTTGCAGTCGTTTTATCAGAAGAAAATACAAATCCTGTTCAATACTTTTAATATGGCTAACAAAAAAGAACTTAGCGTAGAAGATAAATTAAGAGCACTTTATGCTTTACAGCTAGTGGACTCAAAGATTGATGAAATACGTAATGTAAGAGGTGAACTTCCTCTTGAAGTGGAAGATTTAGAAGACGAAGTTGCCGGTCTAACTACTCGTTTAGATAAATTAAAATCAGATTTAGAGACTATCGATGCGCAAATTAAAGAAAAGAAAAATGCCATTGATGATCATAAAGCTAACATCAAAAAATATTTAGAACAACAAAAGAATGTTCGTAACAATAGAGAATTTAACTCTTTAACCAAAGAAGTTGAGTACCAAGAGTTAGAAATTCAATTAGCTGAAAAGCATATTAGAGAGATGAAAGCTTCTATTGAACATAAAAAAGAAGTTTTAGCTCAATCTAAAGAAAAATTAGAAGCGAAACAACAACATTTAAAACATAAAAAAGCTGAATTAAGCGATATTATGTCTGAAACTGAAAAAGAAGAGAACTTTTTACAAGAAAAATCAGCAGAATATCAAGCTCAAATTGAAGAGCGTTTATTACAAGCTTACCAAAGAATTAGAGGAAGTGTAAGAAATGGTTTAGCTGTAGTTTCTATTGAAAGAGGTGCTTCTGCAGGTTCTTTCTTCACTATTCCACCACAAACGCAAATGGAAATTGCGGGTCGTAAAAAAATCATTACTGATGAGCATAGTGGTAGAATTTTGATCGACAATGTCTTAGCAGATGAAGTAAAAGAAGAAATGGAACAATTATTTGCTAAGTTATAATTATTCCTTTTTTATAAAATAATAACAAATCCCGAAAAAATTCTTTCGGGATTTTTTTTGCTTTGTAGCTAAAAGTAATATTTTTTATAGCCCCGATAGCAGCGGCATCCTTTTTTATTTTGGATTGCTTTTTAGTGGTTTACCTAAGTAGTCATGAAAAATAAAAAAGATATAGCGAATAGCGGGACGGTTGTAATTAAAAGCCATTTTGTGGAGCTTCAAGTAACCAAAAATATACTTCTTCCCTTTATTAATTTCTATATATTAACAGGTAAAAAAACTATCTTTGTCACATGGAAGAAGGAAATCTAATTAGAGTTAATAAGTTTTTATCTGAATCGGGGTTTTGCTCACGAAGGGAAGCCGATAGGTTAATTGAACAAGGTCGTGTAACTATCAACGGACAAGTACCTGAAATGGGAACCAAAGTGGGGCCAAATGATGAAGTGCGTGTAAATGGCCAATTGATTCAAGAAAAAAAAGAAGCTAAAATTTATTTGGCTTTTAACAAACCTCCAGGTATTGAATGTACGACCAATTTAGAGATTAAAGAAAACATTATTGATTTTATCAATTATCCAGAACGTATCTTCCCTATTGGGCGTTTAGACAAAGCTAGTGAAGGCTTGATTTTTCTTACCAATGATGGTGATATTGTTAATAAAATTCTACGTGCTAGAAACAATCATGAAAAAGAATATATCGTAACAGTAAACAAACCAATTACCGATCGTTTTATTCAACGAATGAGCAATGGTATTCCAATTTTAGACACCATTACTCGCAAATGCAAAGTAGAACAAGTAAGTAAAACAGTCTTCAGAATTATTTTAACACAAGGATTAAACCGTCAAATACGCAGAATGTGCGAATATCTAGACTATGAAGTTGTGGCTTTAAAACGTACACGAATTATTAATATTGCGCTAGATGTTCCTGTAGGCAAATACCGATTATTATCTGAAAAAGAAATTAAAGATTTAAATCAATTAATTGCTCCTTCTAGCAAAACAGAAGAAGCCAGTTTACCCAGTAATAAAAGTAAATTTTCAGGCAAACGAAATTATAGAGATAGAAACAGGTAATTTTAAATGTTTCTACTTTTTACTTTTTACTTTTTACTTTTAATTAAACACAATAAAAAACCCTCAAATAGTTTATCACTTTTTGAGGGTAATGCGAAATGCAATCTTTTATTTAGTAAACAATACTAATTGTTTTCTTGTTCCGCTTGTTTTTTAGCTCTCTTTTCTTTGATTAATTCATTAATAGCACCACCTAACCAATATGGAACGAATGAAGCTAAAAAGATCATTAACCAAAAACCTATTGTTAAAATAGTTAAGAAAAGTAAAAAACCTAAGTACTGATCAAATTCAAACATGTTTTCCGGAATTTATGAATTCTTGCCAAAGATAATAGTAAATATTTTTTTTAGCAATATAATAACAGTTTTTATTTCTACACCGAGATGATAAATTGTAATTTTATAGAAATAAATAGACCTATCATCATGAAATATAGAATTGAAAAAGATACTTTAGGAGAAGTTCAAGTTCCAAATGATAAACTTTGGGGTGCACAAACGGAACGTTCTCGTAACAATTTTAAAATTGGTCCCGAATCATCTATGCCTTTAGAAATTATAAAGGCTTTTGCCTATTTAAAAAAAGCGGCTGCTTATGCCAATGAAGCATTAGGCGTTTTACCATCTGAAAAAAGAGATTTAATTTCAGTTGTTTGTGAAGAAATTTTAGCCAATAAATTAAATGACCAATTCCCATTAGTGATTTGGCAAACAGGTTCGGGAACTCAATCTAATATGAATGTAAATGAGGTAATTGCGAATCGAGGACAAATGCTATCTGGTAAAAAGATTGGTGAAGAACCTGTCTTAAAAGCGAATGATGATGTGAACAAATCACAATCTTCAAATGATACTTTTCCTACAGCAATGCATATTGCGGCATATAAATTATTAGTTGAAAAAACAATACCACAAATTGAAAGCTTACAACTTACTTTAGCCGAAAAAGCCAATGTATTTAAAGATGTCGTTAAAATTGGACGGACTCATTTAATGGATGCAACTCCACTTACTTTAGGACAGGAGTTTTCTGGTTATTCCCAATTATTAGTAAATGGTATTAAAACTCTTAAACAATCATTATCCGCTTTATCAGAATTAGCTTTAGGAGGAACGGCAGTAGGTACTGGTTTAAATACTCCAAATGGATATGCTACTTTAGTAGCTGATTATATTTCAAAATTTACAAATTTGCCATTTATAACTGCTCCCAATAAATTTGAATCACTTTCTGCTCATAATGCTATTGTGGAGAGTCATGCTGCATTAAAACAAATAGCAGTAAGTTTAAACAAAATTGCCAATGATATTCGAATGATGGCTTCTGGGCCACGTTCTGGGATTGGGGAAATTTTACTCCCTGAAAACGAACCAGGTTCATCGATTATGCCAGGAAAAGTAAATCCCACACAATGCGAAGCACTCACTATGGTATGTGCACAAGTAATGGGAAATGATGTTGCTGTAACTATTGGTGCTACTCAAGGACATTATGAACTAAATGTATTTAAACCCATGCTTATTGCTAATTTTCTAGAATCTGCTAACTTATTAGGAGATGCATGCCATTCGTTTAACGAACATTGTGCTAGAGGTATAACTCCTAATCTTTCAAAAATAAATGAATTAGTAAATAACTCGTTAATGTTAGTTACTGCTTTAAACACTAAAATTGGTTATTATAAAGCAGCAGAAATTGCTCAAATGGCTCACAAAAACGGTACAACCTTAAAAGAAGAAGCTATACGATTAGGTTATGTTACATCCGAAGATTTCGATCATTGGGTAAATCCTAAAGAAATGGTTTAATTAAAACCATTTCTTTTTTTTAAAGTAATATAACATCAGTAACACTAAAATCAGCATTACACCTAGAGTAATAAAATACCCATATTTATAATGTAATTCTGGCATATTTTTAAAATTCATACCATACAACCCTACAATAAATGTTAACGGTAAAAAAACAGAAGAAATAACGGTTAAAGTTTTCATTACTTCATTCATCTTATGATTTTGGGCTGTATAGAAGAAATTTGTTGCACTATCCAATGTTTTCATATCATAATCTATTTGCTCCAAAAGCTCAATTGCCTTTTGATGTAATCTACCAAAGAAAATATAATTAGAAGGTTCTATACAATTAAATTCATCATCTTCTTTAATTGTTTTTATGGTGAATAAAGCATCTCTTAATGGCACAATAGCCCTTTTTAGCAAATGAAAAACTTCTCTAAGCCGTTCTATATCCTCCATAATAACTGGACTATCTGCTATTTTAGAAGCTAATAATAATGATTCGATATCATTTTCTTTATTTTCAATTGTAATATAAAAATTCTCAATAATAGAATCGAGCATGAGATAAAGCAAATAATCTACTTTTTTCTTACGAACAATTCCAGTATTTTCTCTCAAACGTTCTCTAATATAAGTAAAAAAATCACCTCGTTTCTCTTGAAAGGAAACAATCAAATTATCTTTAAGAAGGAAACTTATTTGTTCGATAAGTATCGTTTCGTCATCATTTTCATTAGGTAATATTGATTTAATACTAAAAAACAAAGTATCATCTAATTCATCTAAACGGGTTCCTCTAGAAATATTTAAAATATCGGAAACAATAATGGTATTAAGTTGTAAGTTTTCAGAAAGTGTTTTAATTAAATCAACATTATTTAAGCCATGGATATTAAGCCAATTATTGAGCGATAAATCTTTAGCTTCATTAAATTCTGCAACCGAAATATTTTGTATTTCCTTCACTTTCTGTTCATTATACACAAACAATTGCATTTCAGTAGCTTTGCCAGTATAAACACCCGTGTATTCTAGATTAGAAACACTTGCTTTTCTTCCTTTTTTATATCTAATTTTTCTCAAAATTATCTGTTTTAAAGCTAAAGGTACTGGTTTTTAAAAAAATCGTACTTATTTTTACAAAAAAATATACTATGCAAACTCTCTTTATCAATATTAAAGAATTACTACAAGTAAGAAACGAACCAATAAATATGGTTTCAGGTAAAGACATGGCGGTTTTACCTAAAATAGACAATGCTTATTTATTGATACAGGATGACTGCATAGTAGATTTTGGTTCTATGCAAAATTGTCCAAAATTAGAGTATGGAGATGTAATTGATGTAACAGGAAGAGTAGTATTACCTACTTGGGTAGATAGTCATACGCATATTGTATATGCTGGAAATAGAATTCAAGAATTTGTAGATCGAATAAACGGGTTATCTTATGAAGAAATTGCCAATCGTGGTGGTGGTATATTAAATTCCGCTAAAAGATTAAATGAAACTTCAGAAGACATTATCTATGAAGAATCTAAAAAACGATTAGAAGAAATTATGCGATTAGGAACTGGAGCAGTTGAAATTAAATCGGGTTATGGTTTAACAATTGAAGGAGAATTAAAAATGCTTCGTGTGATTCAACGGTTAAAAGAAAATTACAGTTTACCCATTAAAGCAACATTTTTAGGAGCACATGCCTTTCCTTTAGAATATAAGGAAAATCACAGCGCTTATATTGATTTAATAATCCATGAAATGTTACCCAAAATCGATGCAGAAAATTTGGCTGATTATATTGATGCATTTTTAGAAACAGGCTATTTTTCGGTAGAAGAAACGATTAAAATAATGGAAGCTGGGAAAAAATTTGGTTTACCTGCAAAAATACATGTTAATCAGTTTACTGCTATAGAAGGTATAGCTGCTTGTGTAGCAAATGATGCACTATCAGTTGACCACTTAGAAGTTGTTACTGACGCAGACATTGTGGCGTTAAAAAACAGTAAAACTATGCCTGTAGCTTTACCTAGTTGTTCTTATTTTATTAGCATACCCTACACACCGGCCAGAAAAATGATTGCTGCAGGATTACCTTTGGCCTTAGCCACAGATTATAACCCTGGAACAACTCCTTCGGGGAATATGAATTTTGTTGTTGCAACTGCTTGTATAAAAATGAAAATGACTCCAGAAGAAGCTATTAATGCAGCTACTATTAACGGCGCTTACGCTATGGAAATTTCTGCTACACATGGAAGTATTACCAAAGGTAAAAAAGCCAATATTATTATAACTAAGCCTCTTACCTCTTATTATCAGTTGCCTTATGAATTTGGAAACAATTTGATAGAACGAGTAATGATTGATGGGAAATTTGTTTAATTTTTTTTTTTTCAATAATTTTAAATTTTGGAAAGTAAGGAATTAGTTTCGTTTTAGTCGTATTAAAAACATATCTATTTGTAAACAAACTATCGGTTTCTATAATAATATCGTTTCTTAATAAGTATAACGTATCTTTATACATTTCAAAATCACCTACGAATGTACAACTGAAATCAGCATAATTATGCGTTGCTTCAAATGTATTGTTTTTGTACAAAGACAAAATACCATTTTGAGGTTTTCCTTCCATTTGGATACTCCCTGACCAAGTTATTGAAGTCCATAACTTTTTATTGCCTATTTTCTCTAAAAACAGTTGAGAAATTATAAAAAAGATAAAAATTAGGTATATTTTAAAATCAATTTTTACTTTTCTTCTAACTACTTGAATTACGTTTTGAATACTCAATATCAAAAATAAAACCAGAAAAAGTCCTCCAAAAAGAATGAATTTTAACCCCTCAAATAGTCCTTTACAATAATCTCCAAAAGGGAAATAATGTTTAATAAATAAAAAACCAAATACACATAGGGCAATATATTTTAATTGCTTCATCCTTTACAAAGTATCTGGTAGCACTTTCCCAGGATTCATAATAGCAAGAGGGTCGAAAAGTTGTTTAATACCTTTCATTAAATTCAATTCAGTAGCATTAAAAGCTAAAGGCATATAGTCTTTTTGTACATATCCAATGCCGTGTTCTCCTGAAAGTGTTCCTTTTAATTGTACGGTTAATTCGAAAATTTCAACGATTCCTTTTGGTACTTCTGTAATCCAGTTTTCATCAGACATCTCCCCTTTTACAATATTGATGTGTAAATTACCATCACCTGCATGTCCGTAACAAACTGTGTGAAAACCATACTTTTTTCCTGCATCTTTTACTCCTTTTAATAAAATGGGTAAAGCATACCTTGGCACCACTGTATCTTCTTCTTTATACACCGAATTTGATTTTACGGCTTCCCCTACTGCTCTTCTCAATTTCCATAAGGCATTTTTTTGATCTTCCGTATCAGCAAATAACACTTCGTCAATCTCAAATTGTTCTAAAACTTCTGTAATTTTTTCAGCTTCTTGAAACAAAACTTCCGGATAATTGCCATCTACTTCAATTAAAAGATGGGCTTGTATTTCCTCTTTTATAGATACACTTACGCCCTCAACATATTTCATGGTCCAATCAATCGCGTCTCTTTCCATAAATTCTAAGGCACTCGGAATAATTCCTGCTCTAAAAATAGCCGAAACAGCTTCGCAGGCTTGTTCTGCTTTGTAAAAAGGGACTAACATTAATATATTATGAGTGACTTTAGGAATTAACTTCAATACAATTTTTGTAATAATTCCTAGTGTTCCTTCACTACCTACCATTAATTGAGTTAAATTATAACCTGTCGAATTTTTTAAGGTATTGGCACCAGTCCAAATAATTTCACCATTGGGCAAAACAACTTCTAAATTCAACACATAATCTTTGGTTACACCATATTTAACAGCTCTTGCTCCTCCCGAATTTTCAGCGATATTACCGCCAATAAAACAACTTCCTAAACTACTCGGGTCAACTGGATAAAACAAACCTTTTTCTGCAACAGCATCTTTTAGAACTTGAGTAATAACTCCTGGTTCAACAATTACTTGAAGATTTTTATCGTCTACCTCTATAATAGAGTTAAATCGTTCCATAGAAAGTCCTATACCGCCATGAATGCTTAAAGCACCACCACTTAATCCTGTTTTAGCACCAATGGGTGTAACGGGTATTGTATGTTCAGTAGCCAATTTCATAATGGCTGAAATTTCCTCAGGTGTTTTTGGTTTTACCACAACTTGAGGAGGAAAATTATAATCTTCAGTTTCATCATGACCATAATTTTTCCTTGTATCTTCATCTGTAAAAACATATGAAGTACCTATTATATTTTGAAGCGATAGAAGGATATCTGAATTAAAAGACATAAATAAATAGTTTGTATAAATGTATTAAAATGTATTGAGAATCCAATACCATAAAGCTAATGTAATAAACGACAAGGGAATACCTATTCCAATCATCATACTGCCTAATTTAGGTTTTAACCCATAACTTGAAGCCAAAATCACTCCTGTTATCATAGGTGCCATAGCTGCTTCCATAATAGAAACATCAATCACTATACCAGAAGCGTGTGCTATTTTTTTATATAAAATGTAAAAAAACAAAGGTGTTAGAAGTAATTTAAAGCCTAAACCTAACCAGAGGAATTTCCAATGTTTACTGTTTCTTTCGATTTTTAATTGTAAGCCTACTGCTACTAACGCAATAGGTGTAACCGTACTTCCGATGCGTTGAAAAGCACTTTGCAACACCATAGGAAAATCAATTTGTATAAAATTCATTAGTAAAGCTATAGAAAAAGCAATAAATGGAGGAAAAAGAGCTATTTTTAGCACCATTGTTTTGGCACTCAATACTTCTCTAGAAAATAACGTTGCCGTAATAATTCCTAAGGTTGCCATTACCACAAAGGAACCTGGCTGATCTACAATAATGGCTGTTTTCAAGCCTTCAGTTCCATACAAAGCTTCAATTACTGGAAAACCTACAAACGACGTATTCCCTAAACCTGCAGTAACAATTAAAAATCCAGTTAATTTTTTAGACCAACCAAAGTATTTTCCGAGACTAAAAAAAAATATAAATGATACTATGAACCCGAACCAAGCTATTCCTAAAGGGTATAACAAAGCTGTAGAGATTTGAATTTTTGGAATATAATACAACCCTAAAGCAGGCAATGAAACATAAATAACAAACTGATTTAAAGACAAGTGCATGTTTTTAGGAAATACTTTTACAAATTGAAAAGCAACACCTATGAATAAACAAATAAATAATAGTAAAAT
Source organism: Flavobacterium sp. 9AF (assembly GCF_902506265.1). Lineage (GTDB taxonomy): Bacteria > Bacteroidota > Bacteroidia > Flavobacteriales > Flavobacteriaceae > Flavobacterium. Next base: position 342,617 of record NZ_LR733556.1, read on the forward strand.
ATTGTCCATGTAGTCCTAAAAACACAAAGGTATAAGCTTTATTCGATTCGCCATCGGAAACCTATTTTTTTTCAAAAAAATTGTACTTTTACAACAACAACTAGGATTTTGGAAAATAAAAATAACAAATCGACTTTATCAGAAATTAATGGAGTAGATCAACCTGACTCTATCAGTACTACTGTTGCTCAAAATATTTTACAATTTCGTAGAAAACAACCTTCTGCAAAAGAATTAATTTCAGCCATTACTAAAGGTGATAAAATTGCTTTAAGTAGAGCCATCACTCTTATAGAAAGTACCAATGAAACACATTTAGACAAGGCTAATGAAGTAATTCAAGGTTGTTTGCCTTATGCCAATCAATCGGTTAGAATAGGAATAACAGGTGTTCCTGGAGTGGGTAAATCTACCTTTATTGAAGCTTTTGGCAAATACCTCACATCCTTAGGTAAAAAAGTAGCAGTTTTAGCGGTTGACCCTAGTTCGTCTATTAGTCATGGTAGTATTTTGGGTGATAAAACCCGAATGGAAGAATTAGTAAAAGACGAAAATGCTTTTATTAGACCAAGTGCTTCTGGTGATAGTTTAGGTGGTGTCGCTAGAAAAACCAGAGAAAGTATCATTTTATGTGAAGCTTGTGGTTTTGACACCATTATTATAGAAACCGTTGGTGTAGGACAAAGTGAAACTGCTGTACACAGTATGGTGGATTTCTTTCTTTTATTGAAAATAGCTGGTGCTGGAGATGAATTACAAGGTATTAAAAGAGGTATCATGGAAATGGCTGATACCATCGTTATTAATAAAGCGGATGGCGACAATAAAGCAAAAGCCAAACTAGCAAAAACAGAATTCAATAGAGCATTACATTTATTTCCTGCAAAAAAAAGTGGTTGGATACCTAAAGTTACTACTTGCAGTGCTATTGATAAAGAGGGTATTGATACTGTTTGGCAATTGATTGCTGATTATATAGAAATTACAAAAAAGAACCATTATTTCGAACATAAAAGACAAGAACAAAACCAATTTTGGATGTTAGAAACGATTAATGAACAATTAAAAAATCGTTTTTACCATCATTCTGAAATTATTACTTTACTGGAAGCCAATAAAAAAGCGGTTCAAAACAACGAAATTTCTCCTTTTGCTGCTGCCCAAATTTTACTAAATCATTATTTTAATAAATAGTTATTTGTTGTTTACTTTTAGAAAATCTTCTAAATTAATTTCTTCAGCTATTAAAAGCCTAATGTCATTTAAAGGCAGATCAGTCTTTAGTTTAATAGCACCTGCTTTTAGCTGCTCGTTAGAAATAATAAATTCCCAAATGGTGTTTACAAATTGTTCAAAAGGTTGATCAACATCATAATTAATCAATTTCATTTCTCCCATTATTAATAACATTTGTCTTACTAGTTCTCTTGATTCTTGCGTTTTTTTTTCAAATGGTTTAACAACTTCTAATATTGTTTTTTGAAGGTCATATAACACTTCTGAAGCTACTTTTAAAACAACCTTTTTTTTTGAATTACTGTTGGACTCATTAAACCTTTGTGCTATAATCTTACTTCTTAGTCCAGCTATTTCAGAAGTTTCACTTATGTTATAAGTAGCTAATATTTCTTCTACAGTTTTCATCCAAATAAATAAATGTTCTAAGAAATAGACTTCTTTATGTTCTAACCGATTAACTAGAATAGGAAATTCTATTAATTTTTCTCTCAAAACATGTATCAGATTTAAAATTGATTTTTTCATTTTTTATTATTCTTTTATTCTGGTAATAATTTTGAAATAATTTCTCCTTTACTATTTTCTGAATTATTCCATTCCATTCCTTCTTCTGAGATTTTCACCTTAATATAAACTAAGCTTTCTGGAGCAAATTCTTTTAACTTACTTGCTTCTACGATTACATTAAGATTCTCAATGCTACTTTCTTTTTTTGTTACCACAATGGCTTCATGCATAATCTTTTGTAACGATAACGCCATACTTTCGGCAGTAACTCTCAGTTTAATAGTTTTGGTAATCAAATTATTTTCTGTTGCTAGAATATAACACTTCTCTGAGATAGTATCACTATATAAACTAACTAAATCATTATAATTAGTAATTTCAACCTTATTTACAAATTCACTAATTTGACTTTGAATTGCATTTAGAAACTTTGTTTTTACATCAGTATTAGTAATAGATAACTTTAATGTATTTACAACAGTATTATAAATTGATGTAGTTAATGGGTCTTTTTGTATGGGTTCTAATTGTACATCAGATTGTACATTCATTGAATTAATCCCGACTGGAATTGTCATTTCAATATCGTCGATACGCATTCTAGGCACAGAAAAATGTTGCAAAAATTGATGATTTGCATATTGTTCAGCAATTTTTGTGGTTTGCAAATCCGAAATAACTCTAGCATTAGTTATACTCGTCATTATACTTCCTAAATATTCATTTAAATTTGGCATATTTTTACTTTTAAAGACAGGTTACTTATCTAAGTAACCTATCTAAAATTAAACTTATTAATTATTTACACTCGCAATACTATCTTCTAACATCGTTAAAACCCTATCTAATCCAGCAGGAATTTCGTCATTTACAGCTCTAACGTGCACTCCCATATTGTATGTTTTTTCAATATTTGAACCCGAATTAGAGGTTCTTTTATAAGAAGCAGAAGCTTTAAAATTTACAATCTTATAGTTGATTCCTAATTCTGCTGATGCTGCAAACTCGCTAGAAACATTTGAGGTTTCAGTTGAAGTTAATTTTGCATTGAAATCGATAACTACTTCTTCAATTCTTAAACAAGGAATACTTAAAGTTGTTAAGAAAGGTACAGCAATAGTTACTTCACTGTCAATGAACTTTTGATTTGATGGGCCTGTTGGCAAACTCGAATCATAATCTGGATTAGGGACAGATTTTTTATAATTAAAATCTACATATCTTAATTTTTTAGGTAAAGGATTGGTAGCTGTTGATGAAGGATCTTCTTCAAAACCTACAGATTGAATAAAATTTACTTGCGCCATTGAAGCTGCATTTTGTGCTTGAACTGCTGCTTGTAATGGTCCTCCAATATAGACGCTAAAGTCTAAACTGTTTAATTCTGCTACTAAATTTGGCATAATACTATTTTTTAATTTTTTTACCTACTCTTACTACAGTTTTCGGTTTCCCTGTTTTTCTGTGACAAAATTGGAAAACATTCAAAAAACTATTGACGAGTCATTAACTCTAATTTAGAAAGGAGAAATAAGGTATTTTTAGGGTTAATTAACCCTATATAAAAAACGTTTTTAAACTTTCATTAAAAAAAGTAAAGAGTTGTTTCTTTGTAATGAATAAAAAAGTAATTTCATAACTTAAAAAAACAAGATGATAACAACAGTACTTTTAATTGTAGTAGCAATTGCATTTGGAGTTTATGTATATAAATTCCCTCCTAGAAAAAATCCATGTCCTTGTGCAGATTCAAATAAAATATGTTTGGATTATAGTAATAGCCAAATAAATGAACTAAGAGTGGATCTTATTCATACTATGACGAATAAATATCGTAGTAATCAATTGAACTTTGTCAATAGAAATACTGATTTCTTAGGTTACAATAAAAAAGATGCTCATTCCATATGGTTTGATTTGATTACCTTAAAAAAATTCATTTATCATATTGAAAAAACATCTCGTGATTTGGGAGCTGGGATTAATAGAACTATTTCGGATAAAGATTTAGGAATACGCATTTACTATGCGGCTTATCCAAAAAAAGAAGAAAATTGGAAAGCTAAATTTCCTGATTTAATTGATTTGTATACTGACCCGAATAAACAATTATACGAACATTTACATACATTAGTAATGGTTCCTACTCTTAATATTGAAGGTAAAATGGTAGATTTTAATCCAAAAGACACAAATACCTATCCAAATGGACTATACGACATGCCAGGTTATATAGTAACACCATCAATTAGTAGTTCTTTAAAAACCGTAGCAATGACTGGATCAACAGAGAATGACCCAAATAATTTAACTGGTTCTCAAAATCATGGAAATTTAATACCGCCAGCTAACCCAGATTCAGAAGGCTTTTAAAATTTATCTTGAATGTATAACTCCTATCCTAATTTATTAAAATTGCTGTTAGGACTTGAATTTTTATCCTGTATAACAGCAATTTTTTATTTTAAAAATTTGAATAAATCATTTTGGGTTTATTTTTGTTTTTACCTTATCATTCTAACTTTTAGTGATTTTTTTATTGGTGCTATTTCTAAAGCAACACATATAAAAAAACAACATATATATGCCTATTTTATTATTCCATTACAATTTATTTTCTTTTATTGGCTTTATGCCTATAAATCGTTACAAAAGAAAAAATTATTCTGGTTGTTTTTGTTTTTATATATTCTTTCCTTTATACCAGTCGAATTGTATTTTGCCCGTTTAACAGTAGTTTATTCATTTAATTATACAGTGGGTTCCTTTTTATTAATGATTTTGGTATGTTTAGAATTTCTAAAACAAATAATAAATGATGATATTTTAAAATTCAAGCAAAATAAAATGTTTTACATAAACATAGGTATCATGCTCTTTTATGTGGGCACTTTACCTTTTTTTGGTTTGTATAATTTAATAGTAAAAGAGCCAGAAATATGGAATATCTATTATCTTTATTTTTTACTTTCTAATTGTTTAATGTATTTGTTATTTACAGCATCTTTTATATGGGGAAAAGCGAAATTATAGTCACTATAATACTTTTTAATTTATTTTTTATCCTATTCTTATTAGGAATAATTGTATTTATAAAACAATACAAGGAAAAGAAAAAGGAACATGAAAATAAATTATTCCTACAACAAAAAGAACATGAACAAGAATTATTAACTACACAATTGGAAATACAAACGCAAACCATGCAGTATATAGGTAGAGAAATCCATGACAATATTGGTCAGAAATTAACACTTGCGAGTTTATATACACAACAATTAGCGTATGAAAACAAAGCACCACAAATTACTGAAAATATTGAAAATATTAGCACTATTATAAATGATTCGTTAAGTGAATTAAGACAACTATCCAAATCTCTAACAGATAATAATATTGAACAAAATTCAATTTTAGACTTACTAAAAGCAGAATGCAAAAAAATTAATGAATTGAAAAAATGCGAGGTTCATTTCTCTTATCAAGAAAGTATTGACATTCCTAGTTATCAAAGTAAGAGCATTCTATTACGAATTACACAAGAATTCATTCAAAACAGTATTAAACATTCAAAGTGTAAAAATATTACTATCACATTAGAAAAAAATGGCTCCTATGTTCAACTTACTTTAAATGATGATGGAACCGGTTTTGATATTTCTCAAAAATCGAATGGTATTGGCTTATTGAATATGAAAAAACGAACAGAAATGATTGGTGGCGCATATACTTTAGATAGCATAGAAAATCTTGGAACTAAATTAACGATACAAATACCTTTTTCAAAATGAAAAAAAAAATAGTTGTTGTAGATGATCATATATTAATAGCTAATGCGTTAGCTGGTATTATTTCAAATTTTGAACAATTCGAAGTGCTATATGTATGTGAAAATGGTAAAGATTTACAAACAAAAATGCAATCTCAACCTTTACCTGATATTGTACTTTTAGATATAAGTATGCCGATAATGGATGGATTTGAAACCGCAAATTGGTTAAAAAAAGTACATCCCCAAATTTTAATCATGGCTTTAAGTATGCAAGATGATGAACACAGCCTTATAAAAATGATAAAAAATGGAGCCAAAGGGTACTTATTAAAAAATGCGCATCCTAAAGAATTAGAAGAAGCATTAGATAAAATGATAAAAAATGGACAGTACTTTCAAGAATGGGCAACTAGTAAAGTATTATCTACATTATATGGAAATGGTAAATCTTCAGATGGAATTACTATTTCAGATAGAGAAAAAGAATTTTTAAAATACACGATTACCGAGATGACCTATAAAGAGATTGCTGAAAAAATGTTTTGCAGTCCACGTACTATTGAAAATTATAGAGATAGTCTTTTTGAAAAATTGGAACTCAAAACAAGAGTAGGTTTAGCAGTTTATGCCCTTAAAAATGGATATGAAGAGTAAATTACTCTTCATATCGTTCCATTTCTCTATCGTAAAATTCTCCAGCTAGTGTTATTAAATGTTCCATTTCTGATTCTAACTCTTTTTCATCTTCATCTTCAATATCTTCTAAAAATTCTACCTCATCATCTTTTAAATTAATAATAAATTGAGGAAAATCTAAATGAATGATAAAGATATCGTCTGGAAAATCGGAATTGTCAGCAATGACAAATTTTGGTAAATTCATGATTTCTATTTTAGTTTACAAAAGTATTAATTCTGCCCTATTTATGATTGGAATGGATTAATTTTTTAGTCTCTGCATTAAAACGTACAAAAAGAAATAATGCTGCAGCAGTTAAACCTGCCAAAAGCCCGATCCAAATTCCCGTTGCCTTTAAATTAGTAAATAATCCTAAATAAATTGAGGTAGGAAAACCAATAATCCAATAAGCAACAAAAGTAATGTACATCGGTATTTTTACATCTTGCAAACCTCTTAAGGCTCCTAAAACCACAACTTGTAATCCATCCGAAATTTGAAAAACTGCTGCAACTAATAATAATTGTGAAGCAATTGAAACAACTTCTGTATTCTTAACCAAGTCTGAAACATTAGACAAATCAACAAATAATGCAGGCAATTGTGAATGAAAAATTACAAAAATTAATGCAAAAATTATTTCTAAAATTATGGCTAAAAAGAAAATAGAAAAAGCTACTAAACGCAATTTTTTATAATCTTCTAATCCTTTTTGATTTCCAACTCTAATCATTGCCGCTACACTTAGTCCCATAGCAAACATAAAGGTAAATGAAGCTAAACTCAAAGCAATTTGATTGGCAGCTTGGCTTGTAGTTCCTAAACTACCCGACAACCAAATAGCACCTGTAAACAAAGCTACTTCAAAAAACATTTGCATCGCTGAAGGAGTGCCTAATCTTATAATTTTTAAGTTGATTTCTCTTTTAATTTCTTTTAAGCTAAAACCTTTAAAAAAGGGATGAAACTTCTTTTTTAAATTCATCATGTAATGCATATATCCTAACATGACAAATCGAGAAGCAATGGTTCCAATTGCTGCACCTACAATTCCTAATTTCGGAAAAACCCATACACCATAAATGAATAAATAATTTAATCCTACATTCGTTACATTAGCCAAAATAGTAGCCCACATAGAATATTTGGTTTCACTCATTCCATCTGCAAACTGCTTATAGGCTTGAAACATAATTAATGGAATCAAAGAAAAAGCTACAATATCTAAATAGGGCTTGGCTAATTCTACCACGTGCTTGGGTTGACCCATAAAAGCAATTAATGGTTTTGAAAAAAAGATAATAGTAAAAAGAACTACTCCTAAAATCGTACACAAATACAACCCATGATGAAAAGCACTTCTTCCTTTAGCCACATCTCCTTTTCCATCTGCTTCTGCTACCAAAGGTGTTATCGCTGTAGAAAATCCAATCCCTAATGACATGGCTATAAACACAAAACTATTCCCTAAAGAAACGGCTGCTAATTCAGTAGGGCCAAGTTTTCCAACCATAATATTATCGACAATCCCTACAACGGTATGTCCTAACATTCCTAAAATAATTGGATAAGCCAATTTCAAGTTATAGGAAAACTCTTGAAAATAGGTTTTTAAATGCATTGTATTAAATTAAGTCTGCAAAACTACGCATTCTTCCACAAACGTTTTGAGGTATCCTCAAAATATTTCATTTTCTTAAACATTAAAAACCAGCAATTTAAAAAATAATTATACTTTTTTTGTTTTTTTATGTAAGATTTTATCAGGTTGTGTTTCTAAAGAATAAAATCAATATCCAATCCAAAATAACATCATATGAAAAAATCATTCTTATTCTTAGCATTAACTTTGTTTAGTTTTACAATCTCTTTTTCTCAAAATGCTGTAACGATAAACAAAATAAGTTCTAAAGGTGATCCTATTTTCTTTTTCCCACACATTGGTTGTTCTTCAGAAATGTGGGATGAAGTAGCACAAAAACTAGCCTCCAAAAACAGTATTTATTTAGTAGATTTAGCTGGGTTTAATGGAAACGAACCTATTCAAGATAATTTTACAACTACTTATCTTACTGAAGTGGTGAATTATATAAACAAAAACCAATTAAAACACATTACATTTATTGGACAAAATTATGGTGCTTTTTTAGCGTATCAGGTTGCCAATTCCATCCCAAAAAAAACAAAAGCCTTTATTGGTTCTGATTTTTACCCAAAATTAAGCATGATTTTAGGTAATCCTGATCAGGAAAAATTAAATCAATTTGTAACTTCTTTGAGAGACATGACCATAAAAACGGATGAAGCTACGTTTACTAACAATCAAAAACAAATAGCACTTTCTATGAATTTTATAGATACTACCTATGTAGATAAATTTGTTTCTTGGCAAAAAAAATCGGATCGCAATACCTTAGCTGAAACTTTAGTAGAACAATTACAAGGCGACTTAATTCCCATGTTTGAAAAAAATGAAATACCTACTTTAGTATTTAATACTTGGTATTTTGCAAAAAACTATAAAAAAATGGAAATTAGCGAAGCAGAACCTATGATGCAATCGATGTTTCCCAATGCACAAAATGTGACGCATAAAGTAACAGAAGAAGCCAAAGATTTTATTGCGAATGACCAACCGGAATGGTTTGTAACAGAGGTAAACCAATTTTTAAAAGACAAATAATAAACGTGACAATAGATAAAAACAAATTGTTTGAAAGTTTATTTTCAGACTACAAAGAAAAAATTTATCGCTTATGCTATTCCTATTCTAATGATAACGATACAGCCAAAGATTTACTTCAAGAAAGTTTTTCTAAAGTTTGGACCCATTTGGATACGTTCCAAAATAAATCGGAGTATAGCACTTGGATTTATCGAATTGCAGTGAATACTTGCTTGAACTACTTGAGAAGCACTAAAAATAAACGGGTTGAATTTAGAGATGCGCTTCCAGAAATGAGAGAGGAAGAAATAGATGTGGAAACCCAAATTAACCACCTTTACATCGCAATAAAAGAATTAGAAGAAATAGACCGATTACTCATCTCAATGGTTCTTGATGATATTTCCTATAAAGAAATAGGTACTATTTTGGGAATTTCCGAAAATAATGTAGGTGTTAAAGTACATCGCATAAAAAAACAATTAAAAGATATTTTAACTAAAATGAACCCATCATGACACAAGAATTAGATAATTTTAACGAATTAAAGTCTCTTTACCAACAAAAGAAAGAAACAAAAAATAATATTTCCTCAACTGAAATAAAACAAAACGCAACCCACAAAATTGAAGTACTGAAAAAGAAAAATTTCAAACAATATTTCCTTTTCTTAGCTACTGCTGTTGCTCTTGTTTTTATAAATAATATTAGTTCAAAAACAATTGAAACCTCCAAACTTGGCTTTGGTATTTTATTGAGTTGTTCTCTATATTATGCGATTTCGAAAGTCTATTTAAATCAAAAACTTAGTAAAATTTCACCTTTAAATTCAGCTAAGGAAAATTTAGAATCGTTAGTAAACTATAGCAAACTTGTTACTTTTGTAAGTATCTTTCTAGAATTTATATATGCTGTTGTATTGAGTATTGGAGTATATTTATACATGCAACCTATTATCGAAGCGAATAGTGCTTCAGGGAACTATTTTCCATTACTTGCGAAGCTGGTTTGGGTGTTTTATTTAATTTGGGCTTTTATTTATACCTTTATCATTAAAAGAAAGGAAGTAACAAAAGAGAAAAAAATAATAGAATGTATGATACAATCCTTAAAAGAAAATCTATAAAATGAAAAAAACGATCCTTCTCATTGCCTTTTTTATTTGCTTTTCCTGTCAAGAAGCAGAAAATGCTACTCTAGCGCATGCAATTGCTTCACAAAACGAAAAATTACATGAAGTAGTTCTTACTAAAAACATCGATTTATTAGACGAAATATATGCTGAAGATGCCTATTTTTTGGCTCCAGGAGATACGGTTGTTAAAGGAATTAAAAATATAAAATTAAAGTGGCAATCCAGCATTAACTATATGTCAGACATGCATTCTGAAACGCTTGATGTAATTGGTAAAGGTGAAATAATAACAGAAGTAGGCATTGTTAAAACCACCATTAAAACTTCTGATTCTACCTATATTTATAAAGCAAAATATACTAATGTTTGGAAAAAAGACAAAAAAGGCACTTACAAACTAACTGTCGACATATGGAATACCTTATCCAATTAGCTCCAGAAAATGTTACTTTTCTGAAGCTAATTTATCATGATACATTTTAATATTTTCTTTTACCTCATCTTCTAATTCTGGCTCTTTAATATCGGTATATTGTTGTAGTGTTTCTAAAATAATTTTGGCAACTAAATAACGACAAGTTTCTTTATTATCGGCTGGAACAACATACCAAGGAGCGTATTCTTTAGATGTTCTGTTGATAGCATCTTCATAACAGTTTTGATACGCATCCCAAAGTTCACGTTCTTTTAAATCGCCTGGAGAAAATTTCCAATTATGCTTTTCGGTTTCTAATCTTCGTAACAAACGTTGTCTTTGCTCTTCTTTGCTCAAATGCAAATAGAATTTTAAAACGATGATTCCATTAGTCGCAATATGCTTTTCAAAAGCATTGATACTTTCAAAACGGTTGTCCCAAAATGCCGAAGTAATATCTTCAACCGTTTCAATACCTGGAATATTTTCATTTAAAATATAATTAGGATGCACGCGAGTAACTAATACGTTTTCATAATGGGTTCGATTAAAAACTGAAAATTTTCCCTTTTCAGGCAAAGCCAAATAATGTCTCCATAAATAATCGTGTTCTAGTTCCGTTGAATTAGGGGTTTTAAAACTATGCACCACTACGCCTCTAGCATTAAATTCTTTAAAAACTTCTCTAATCAAACTATCTTTTCCCGCTGTATCCATACCCTGCAAACAAATCAATACGCCATATTTATTGTGTGCATACATTTTATCTTGTAGACTGCTCAGTTTTTCTCTTATTTTTTGTAACTTTTTTTCTTTCTTTTTTTCTGAAGTGGCTACATCAATAAATGTGGGTATTTTATGCAATTGTATCGTTTGTGTTACTTTTAAAGACGAAGTATCAATATGTTTCATTTTGTCATTTTTATTTATAAAGATAAATGTATTTTTGAAACCTTAAAAAATTATCATTCAAAAATGGAAAAGTTTCAGTTGCAATTGTTTTTTCAAATTATTGGGTTAGGTTCTGCTTCTGGACTTTTATATCACAATCATTTACTTTATTTAATTTCAGACAATAGCACTTATTTATATGAATATAAAATAGAATCGAATGAATTAACTAAAATTGCTTTAACAGAGAATCCTGCTGAAAATATTTCAAAAAAAGAAAAACTTGATTTTGAATCCATAGCTCTTAAAGGAAATAAAATAGTTTTTTTGGGTTCGGGTTCTACTGAAAATAGAAATATTGCTAAAAGTTTTCATTTAAAATCAAAAAAAATAAAAACTTTTGATTTCATTAAGCATTTTGAAAATTTTAGAAAAATTACATCTTTATCAAATGATGAGTTAAACATTGAAGGATTAATTATCATTGAAGATAAAATTCTATTTTTCCAGAGAGGAAATGCTATAAATGCCTCAAACGGAATATTTATAATGAATGAAATTACTCAAAATATTATATTTAAAACGGTTAGTTTACCAAAGATAAATAATGTAGAAGCTTCTTTCACTGATGCTATTTTAGTAGATAAAACTATTTATTTTTTAGCCACTGTAGAAAATACAATTTCAACCTATGACGATGGAGAAATACTAGGAACATTTGTAGGAGAAATGAATCTTGAAAATTTTAATATAGAAAATACTATTTTAATTTCCAAAACAAATAAATTTGAAGGAATAACTTTGTTTAAAAATACAGAAAGTGAAATGGAATTTTTACTTTGTGAAGACAATGATACCGAAGAATTAAAATCAAACATTTATAAATTAACAATTAATAAAAAATGAATCCTATTTTATCCAAGAATGTATTTCTTGTTAAAGAGCATGTAGGCATGTTCAAAGCTTCAAACAATTTCGACATCTTTAATCCAGAAACAGGAACACTAATGATGACTTGTAGAGAACCTAATTTAGGTTTTTTTACAAAAATGTTTCGTTTTACAGACTACAAACGAATGACTCCTTTTCATATTGTTATTAGTGATGCTCAAGGAAAAAAGATACTTAGCATTAAAAGAGGTGTTACTATCTTTAGATCCGATGTGGAAGTCTTTGATGAAAATGACAAAAGAATTGGCGTTTTCAAACAAAAATTTTTCTCTTTTGGCGGCAAATTTGAAATTCATGACAACCAAGACAAACACTTGTGTACTTTACAAGGTAAATGGACTGGTTGGGATTTTAAATTTTTACAACATGGAAAGGAAATTGCAACAGTTTCAAAAAAATGGGCAGGTATAGGGAAAGAACTTTTTACAAGTGCAGATAATTATGTTATTAACATCAACGAGTCTGTTGCTCCTGAGGACAATTTAAGATCATTGATTGTGTCTGCTGTTATGTGTATTGATATGGTGTTTAAAGAATAAGTCAAAAAAACTTTTAAAATAAAAAGGCATATGTATTTAAATACGTATGTCTTTTTTTATTTTTAATGTCTTGTCCTGAAATAGCGATACACAAATTTCATCGTTATGGAAACACCTCAAGAAATTAGCTATGTAAAGCGTACTCAGAAAGACTATTCCATGTCTTTAAAACTTCAAATTGTTCAAGAAATCTGCGTTGCTCTTCGTTAAAACACTCGAATTGACGAAATGCTAAGGACTAAGTACTCTTCAATAATCACTAATTACAACGGTTCTCGATACATTTTAACTGCGTTGCTCTTCGTTAAAACACTCGAATTGACGAAATGCTAAGGACTAAGTACTCTTCAATAATCACTAATTACAACGGTTCTCGATACATTTTAACTGCGTTGCTCTTCGTTAAAACACTCGAACTGACGAACTGCTTAGCACTAAGTACTCTTCACTAATCACTAATTACAACGGTTCTCGATACATTTTAACTGCGTTGCTCTTCGTTAAAACACTCGAACTGACGAACTGCTTAGCACTAAGTACTCTTCACTAATCACTAATCACTAATCACTAATTACTAATCACTATTTACTTAAACACCAGAAGGAATCGAACCTCCATCTTCAGCATACTAAGCTGTTGCTCTACCCTTTGAGCTATAGCATTTTTTTGTCTGGGAAGCAGGATTCGAACCTACAACCTCTCGCATCCAAAGCGAGTAAACAACCATCGTTATCTTCCCAGCGGTTACTCAAAGTCAAGTCTTTTTGAGAGACAGTCAAAAAAACCATCATTTGAGTGGGTGTTCCTTTCTAAGAACGTTTGTTGATTTGTCAGGATTCGAACCTGAACAAAGAGAGTCAAAGTCTCTTATGCTAACCCATTACATCACAAATCAATATTCTCCATCTACGTCACTTCGAGTGCAAAGCGTATCGAGAAGTTTTCATTTTAAAACTAGTTCTCGATACATTTTTTATAAAATTGCTATTCGCACTTTCTAAAAAACACTCGAACTAACGAGCTACTAAATACTAATCACTAATTACAACGGTTCTCGATACATTTTAACTGCGTTGCTCTTCGTTAAAACACTCGAACTGACGAACTGTTAATCACTAAGGACTCTTTACTAATTACTAATCACCAATTTCAATGATTCTCGATACATTTTTTATAAAATTGCTATTCGCATTTTCTAAAAAACACTCGAACTGACGAGCTACTAAATACTAACCACTAATTACAACGGTTCTAGATACATTTTAACTGCGTTGCTCTTCGTTAAAACACTCGAACTGACGAACTGCTAAGGACTAAGTACTCTTCACTAAACCAGCGGCTTATACGAGAATCGAACTCGTAGCTCCCGAGAGACAGTCGGGAAGGTTAACCATTACCCCAATAAGCCAAAGTCCCTTTCTAAAGACTAAATGTGATGCCAGAAGGAATCGAACCTTCAACCGTCGGTTTAGAAAACCGATACTCTATCCAATTGAGCTATGGCATCTTCTGTGATTTTGTCAAGATTCGAACTTGAAACCTATTGCTTCGTAGGCAATTGCTCTGTCCAGTTGAGCTACAAAATCAGTTGCGGAGAGCAAGGGAATTGAACCCTCATTACCTTGTGAGTAAACCGATTAGCAGTCGGATGTAACAAACCAATATTTACCTACTCTCCTAGTTTTAAGCATAAAAAAAGCACCTTATTAAGGTGCTTCATGTTTACAAATAAGATACTATTATCTCATTGCCTATATTGATGCACCTGCCTATTTCTTCCCTCTGCAAAGTCGAAACTTGGTTTAACTGAAAAACTACGATCTAGTGAAATTAAATTCATATTTTGTTGTCCGTTATATTGTATATCTAGTGTTCTCATTTTCTTAATTATTTTGTTGTTAGTACTTTGTGGATAGTCCTTAGTACATAACTATTGTTATTAATTTTTAGTTTTTAGTTATTAACTTTTAACTAACTTCTCTTTCAAAATTTCTGCTGCAAAGATAAAGTCAAAAAAAAGTAATTTCCAAATATTTTTTAAATTTATTTTATTGATTATCAATTAGTTATACTTAATTTTAAACAAATAATACCCTGTCCGTTTACTAACAGATATTTTGAAAATGGTCAAATGACTGTCTCTCATTTGTTTGGCTTTCAAGTTTTATTTTGTATTATTTTTACTACGCATTAAACATTTTTTTATTTTTTTTTCATTTTGTTGTTGTTTACCCTTGTTTTTGGATTGTTTCAACGTCATTAATATTTATTTTTTTTACTATTTTATCTTCTCTGCTCAGCCCTAACTCCTATTTCCTAATTCCCAATTCCTAAACCCTATTTAGCTAAACAAAAAAAGCGCCCTCTTTTGAAGGACGCTTAGGTATTTTGGTTGGTATAAATGTAAATTCTTAAACCGGATAAAACACGACAAACGACCTAGTTCCCTTAGCAGGAAATGCTCCTACTAAACGGTAGTTACTATCTTTTGATAGCGCAATATGTTGTCTTTGTGTGCTCATTGTGTGGCAAATATAGGACTTTTTTTAAAATATGCTCTTTTTTTTATTCTAAAAATTCTTCAATTGATATTACATTTTCTTTTCCAAACCAATTTCTTGCAGTTGCTAAAACTTTTTCAGAAGGTGTTATATAATAAACTACTAAGTTTTCTTCAGTTCTTGCGCTACTTATGGGATGCTTACAGCATGACAAGTTTGTGGAAATTGTGGTTGGTTGGTGGTTAAACTTTAATTATTAATCACAATATTGTCACCCTGTAAGGGTCGCATTAAAAAACATCAATATAGTTAAGATGCTGAAACAAGTTCAGCATGACAAGATGGTGGATGTGGTTTGTGGTTATTGGTTAAAATTTAATTGTAAAATCACAATATTGTTAGCTTTAATTTGGAAGTTTACCAGTTTGTGGTAATTGGAATTATTATCTTAGATTGTGTAATGAGTTGTTTACATTTTTTCTGTAAACATAGTTAAAGTGCTAATAGTAAAACCTTTAAATTCTATTTTTTACTTACTTTTAGGATATTAACAATCAAATTTAATCGTTATGACAAACAAGATTTTAAAACTAAAAGGTGTTACTCAATTGGAAAAAAAAGAATTAAAAACCATTCAAGGTGGTCGAATGAAATGCAAAGATGAATATGGAAATTGCATTAAATTTGGTACTATGTGTGCAGAATTAGAATGCGTTTATTTGATTGACTAATTTTCTTTTCCGTATAATAAAAAAGGGTATATGAAATTCATATGCCCTTTTTACCATTAACTAACCAAAATTAAAAGCGATTTTAATTAATCCCTTTATATGGATTTAAACTATAAGTAGTACTGAAACTGCCTAAGTTTTTAAAGTAATTATTTACCAGTTTCGCTGGATCTGTAGCTAATTCTCCTGCTCCTGGATTATCATCTTTGTCATCCCAATTCCAAGGTGTATTTGCATTACCTGAACCTTGTGTAGAGGGAAAGGATTTCGCATTATTTAAAAAAGCCGTATTAAATCGTTTGTCCCAAAAACCATTGGCTTCAAAAATGTTGACTAATTTGTATTTTACATCGCGATCATCATTATTTGATGGAACTTCTGCTGTGGTTAAACTTGGATAGTATTTAATTCCATCGCCTATGATATTATACGCGGGCCAAGCTTTTAAACCATGTCCTTTCGATTCTTGAGCGGTTACTGGGTGTGCTTCATTATTGTAATTTTCAAAAGAAACGCTTCCATCTATACTTTCTTGATTACTTTGTAACGGACTTCCTGATGGTGTAAAAGAATAAAAATCGGAATGTGCAACAGTAACCATTCCTTGAAATTCTCCATAACCATTATTTGCCGCCGATTTTTTAATAATGGATAATTGTCCTTCTAAATCATTTTCATGATAATCAATGCCAAAAAAACAAATATTGGCCCAATCTCTTGGGTGATAAAACGCATAAATAATAAAATAATGGGTACTTGTTTCTACTACAGAATAATAGCAATGTGCGGTAGGTTGATATCCTTTATTAGGTTCTATATTATTCCAATTGTTAGTAGAAACCCAATCGTTATCAAAATTAATTGCTGTAATATAATCGCCTCTTCCATTCATGGAACCACAACCTGCGTTATCTACATCTTGATAATGTATAGGTGCCCATCGCAACACTAAATTATCATAGAAAGCAGTAGCTTGTTTTGTAGCCACATTTTTTTGTTTATTAGAAACAACCTCATCTTCTAATTCGGAGGAACAACTAGTAAGTAGAACTAGGCAACTTGCCATAAAAAATAGAATTTGCAATTTTGTTGCAAAAAGAGCATCGTTTTTTTTCATGTTTGTTTATTTATTTGTTAAGGTCAAAGTAAATAAACCCTTATTAAGTAAGTATTGTTAACTGATAAAGAAAAGGTTATGTTTTTTTTATAGATGTTAACTAAAAATAAACAACCTCTTTTCTATGTAGAAAAGAGGTTGCTACCTACTTAACAAACTAAAACTATTATGACATCATTAGAAATTTACTGTTCCATTAAAATTACCTTCATAAAAACTATGTAGATTGACTACCGAATGCAATTGTCTACCAGGTTGCAATGAAATACTCCCATCTCGTAAAGGCATCTCGTATCCGTTTAAAGCAACAGATACAATAACGTTGGCTGCACAATGCGGATTAGTTGAATAATGATAATTATAATCGTTTGGGTTATTGGTACGAATTATAATTTCAAGTGTTTCATTCGTATTTGTAAAATAAGTTACACTTTCTAATCCATTTCCAATATTTTCTATAGTAACATCTAAAATTGCTAAATCTACTCTATCGTATCTACCATTTTGATTAGTAATTACACCTAATACTTCAGGATAAGGTTCACAATGATGTTTTTTGGGTTTATAAACTTTACATTTTTTAGGTTCTTTGTGTTTATAAACTGGTCTGGGTTCTTCTTTAACGATAATTACTTTGGGTGAAGGAAAGTTAATACTAATATCTACGCTTCCTCCTATTCTAACTTGTGCATTGACTTTTGTAAAAAGACTTACTACAAGGATAGCTACTACTAATTTAAATTTTTTCATATTGTTTGTTTTTGTTCTATAATACAGAAAACAAAGTTTGTGCCAATATGAATAGAAAATGAATTAAAAACAGTAACTTGTTAATAATCAAACACCTTTTAGGTAAAAAAAAATTATCTATATAAGATTTCTCGAATTGTAATTAAATTATGTAGTGCTTTATCATAATTTGGCAATTCGGGTAAGGTAGAAACCAAATAAGCTTCTTCAATAGATTGAATCAAATTGTCTGCTTTTTGCAACAAATTATCATACTCTATTTCCCCTTTTTTAATCGATAGAAGTTCTTCTCTGTTATTTACCTTTGTTATTAATGTTCTTGTAGTAATAATTTGATAAGCCGATTGCAATAATCTTATAGTATGCATCATGTTTTTAGAATCATAGTTTTTCCCATGTTGCTGATTTGTATTAAAACGTTCTTCGTTACGTTTTTCAATCCATTCCCAATATTCTGTATATTCTTTACAATATTTCGAATATCCGTCTAAATTACAATACAAATAAGCTTGCTCTTTTTCACCTTTAGGAATGGAAGAAACAGAAACTTCATTAGATTTTTCATTTTTTATAATTCCTTTGTAACCTAACACATTATTTTCATCATAAAAAAGAGCAAACATTCCTTTGGCATGAGGAATATTAATTAAGCCACAATGCTCTTGAGAAAAATTATTTTGGTTTAACCAATCTAACAAAGAAATAGTATTATAACCTTGCAAGATAGAGCAGAAATGCAATAGATTCTTTCTCTCCTTTTCAATCGGATTTACAATTTTCTTTTTTAATCCTCTCGCCTTTTTAATCTGTGTTTGAGCATAGCCTGCAAAACTATCTTTGCACAATTTAGAAATAAAGTCTTCTAGTTTTAAATAATCCATTAACGGATGTTTATATAAAATACAATCGTTTGATGTGGCTAAAACTTCAAGAATATTGGGGTTATTTTTTAAAAGTAATTCTACAAAACGACCTATTTCATAATAAACTTCATCATTAGTTTCATTACTAATTTGTGGTATGTACTCAAAACCATAAAACTGTTCTTTTGGCAAATAAAATACGCCCTTAATATCAGTATCTGATGAAGGAGTGTCTAGCCCAAAAGATTTGCTTCCAGAAATTACTTCAAATAAAATACAATTTTTATCTTTTAAATCTTGTATGGTCATATTCTAGGTGTATTTTTAAGTGTTTTGATGGGTTTAAAAGTAATGATTTTGATTATTATTTTTGTAAATTGATTTTATCTTCAAAAATATTAATCAATTTTTAAGATGAAAATGGAATACTAATATAAAAAATTAGTATTTTTAAAACTTATGGTTAGTGGCCAACGTTTTTTAGATTGTTGTAAATTTGTCGTTTACTTAGATTAGAAGAAAGTAAAATTAAAAAATGGCATGAAAGATATAGAAAAAGCATATGAAGCGCTTCTAAAAAAAACGAAAGAACAAGAAGAATTAATAAAAACACTTCTTGAGGAAAAAAGAATAGAAAATAGTTTAGAGGCAGGAAGCGTTGATACTTATAAAAATATATATCATGCCCTTTTAGATAATAATGACAGTATTTTTATCTTAATGGATAAAAATTTTGATACCCTTTACAGAAGTAAATCTACAGCCTTAATTACAGGTTGGACAGATGATGGTATCGAGACTCCTTTAAAAAATTATATCCATCCTGATTATCTTGATTATGTTGACAAAATGATTGATCAAGCCATAGATAATCCCAAATTACCTTTAAATATTTCTTTACAAGTTAAACATGCTAATGGAAATTATATTTGGTTAGAAGGTGTTATTAATAACAGAATAGATGACCCAAATATTAGAGGTATAATTGTTATTTTAAGAGACATTACAGATAGAAAAAAGTTTATTGAACTGATTACTGAAGAAAAAGAAAAGTTTGAAAAAGTAGCTGCTACTTCTCCAGGTTTAATTTATTCCATGCGTCAAAACAAAGACGGTTCATTAAGCTATCCTTATGCCAGTGAAGCTATAGGTGATATCTATGGTTTTAGCTATGATGAGATTAAAAATAACCCAGAAAAAATTTTAAATTTAATCCATCCAGAGGATATTGAGCATGTTATTTATAGTATTACCGAGACAAAGACTAAATTAATACCTCTTAATTGTTCGTATAGATATTTTCATCCTAAAAAAGGATTAGTATGGCATGAAGTCAATTCGCTTCCTGTAGTAGAAGCAGAAGGAACAGTGATTTGTCATGGAATAGCTACCGATATTACCGAAACCATATTAGCACAACAAAAAATTGTAAAGGCCAATAGATTGTACCAATTTATTAGTCAGATGAATCAAATGATTGTGCGTACTACAGATGAAAACACATTATTTCAAGAAGCTTGTTCAATTGCTGTAAATGTGGGTAAGTTTAAGATGGTTTGGATTGGAATGAAAGATGAATATCTTGAAAAAGTGGTGCCAAAAATAATTGCTGGTGATGACAACGGTTATGTAGAAACTATAAAAAATAAAGTATTAGACAATCACAAGGATATTGTTGAAAGTAGATGCGAAGCCGTAAGAAATGATCGGTATGTTGTAGTAAATGATATTTCTAAGGATGAAGTAATGTCTTCATGGAAAGATGAAGCTTTAAAAAGAGGTTACCAATCGTTAATGATTCTTCCTATTCGAAAGTTTGAAGAATCGGTAGGTATATTTTGTTTTTACTCTGGTGAAAAAGATTTTTTTGATGATGAAGAGATTGCCTTGTTAGAAGAAGCAACTTCTGATGTTTCATTTGCGCTAGAGGTAATTGAAAATGAAAAAATTAGAAAAAAAGCTTTAAAGGAGATGACCGAAAGTGAAAACAGGTATCATATTCTCACTGAAATTTCACCAGTAGGTATTTTTAGAACCGATGCTACTGGATACACTACTTATGTTAACCCCAGATGGTCAGAAATAACGGGAATGCCTTATGAAAAAGCCTTAGGTAATGGTTGGTTAGATGCAGTACATTATGAAGACAGAGAATCTTTATATAAAGGTTGGGAAAATGCAACTGAACATCAAGATTTATCGCTTTCAGAGTATCGTTTTATTCGCCCAGATGGTTCTATTGTTTGGGTTATGGGACATGCAATTCCTGAACGAAATGAAAATAATGAAGTAGTAGGTTATGTAGGTACCACTACTAATATTACCGAACGTAAAAAGATTGAAGAAGAATTTAAAAAATCGTATGAAAAATTAGAAGCTATCATCGATGCTATTCCCGATTTATTAATAGAAATTGATTTGGAAGGACGCATTTATAATTACCATACGCACAAAGAGAATTTATTATCACATTCCTCTACAGCGATAATTGGAAAATTATATAATGAAGTATTACCTAATCCTGCAGCAGAATGTTTGTGTGCAGCTATGAAAGAAGTGCATGCTAAAGGCTTTTCTACTGGAAAACAATATGTTTTGGAATTACCTAGTGGCTTACACTGGTTTGAATTGTCGATAGCTCCAATGGAAGAAAGTGATTCTAACGAGCCTCATTTTATTTGTTTATCAAGAGATATTAGTATTGCCAAGCAATCGGAAATAGAATTACAAAAAAGTAAAGAAAGATATCAGGAAATTTTAAACAATTTAGATGCTGGTATTATTGTTCAAAATACAAAAGGACATATTATTTTAAGTAATCTTAAGGCTACAGAATTATTAAACATAAAAGCTACTGAAAATTTCAATTCAACATGGGTCTTTTTAAATGAAGATGGTAGTTTAATGCCAAAAGAAAATTATCCTATAAATCAATTATTAAAAGGAGGTTCATCAATCAAAAATTCAATTTTAGGTGTTGCCAAACCTAAAAATGAAAAAACAACTTGGTTGTTATTCAATGCATTTGCAGTGACAAATACAAAAGGACATATTATTGAAATTGTATCTAGTTTTATTGATATTACGGAACGTAAATTGATGGAAATGGAAATAACCAAAGGGAAAGAACAAGCAGAAGCTGCGAATAAAGCCAAAACCGATTTCCTTGCTAATATGAGTCACGAAATTAGAACCCCTTTAAATGGAATTATTGGTTTTAGTCATTTATTAATGGAATCCAATTTGGAAAAAACCCATTACCAATATATGTCCACAATAAATGAATCTGCTTCTTCCCTATTAAAAATTGTTAATGATATACTGGATTTCTCTAAAATTGAATCGGGTAAATTTGAATTAAACATTGAAGAAGTCGATTTATTTGAACTTTCACAACAAGTAGTCGATTTGTTCCAATATCAAGCCAGTCAGAAAAAATTAAATTTGATACTGAATCGTCAGGAAAATGTAACACAATTTATACAAGCCGATCTGGTTCGTTTAAAGCAAATTTTAATGAATTTATTAAGCAATGCTTTAAAATTTACCGAATTTGGTGAAATTCAATTAAATATCTCTCAATTAGAAAATACAGATGAACATGCTGTATTAGCATTTTCTGTGAATGATACGGGTATTGGAATTAAAATAGATAATAACGAAAAAATATTTGACTCTTTTGTTCAAGAAGACAACTCTACCAGTAGAAAATTTGGTGGTACAGGTTTAGGATTAGCTATTTCTAACCAACTACTCGCTTTAATGGGAAGTAAATTAGAATTAGAGAGTAAATACGGTGAAGGAAGTAAATTTTTCTTTACCATTAAAGTTAAAAAAGTCCCTAATAAACAAGTGCATTCGCTATTTGAGAAAAAAAACGTTAATGAAATACTCACTCATGAAACTGAAATACTAAAAAAATACACCATTTTAATAGTTGAAGATAATAGAGTAAATATGTTATTAGCGAAAACATTATTACAAAAAATAATTCCAAAAGTAGGAATCATTGAAGCATTTGATGGTGAAGAAGCTGTAAAATTTTTTCAACATCATACCATAGATTTAATATTAATGGACGTGCAAATGCCTAACAAAAATGGATATGAGGCAACAGAAGAAATACGACAACTTTCTAAAGGGCAAAAGACACCTATTATTGCTATTACAGCAGGAATTTTAGCACATGAAAGAGAAAAATGTTTTGAAGCAGGTATGAATGATTATCTATCTAAACCCATAATTAAAAGTGATCTAGAGGAAATTTTAACAAAATGGTTGACCTAGTTTCTAAAAATATTATACTATAATTTTTAATAAAAACTCTCGATAAACTTCTCTTATAGGTAAGTCATTAATAATGACCACTTCTTTTCTGTTAAACATTATTTCAGTATTATCTCTTGGGTTTATACCTGTTTTTTGCACATTTTCAAAATATATACCTACACCTCTTTTTTGCCAAGAAGGCAAATCATTATAATTAATTCCGTTTTGAAATAACAAATCATTTTTATTAGCAATAGAAAGATTTTCAATTTCTTTTGTAGCTTCATTATAAGCCAAGCCATTTTTTCTTAAAGTCCAATAACAATAGGCTGAAAGCGAATTTCTATGAGCATCTTCTTGTCTCCAAGAGAAATAATCTAAAATCATAGTAACATTAGGTATCGAAATAGTTCTACAATCTAATACCGATAAATGATTGAAATACATACTAAAATAAGCACTCGCTTCACCTGCTAAAACAGAATTAATTTTTCTTACTTTTCTATTAAATGTGTTGTCGTCTTTATCAATCAGTAAAGAAATTTCATCACTTTGTGTGTAAGCATAAATGACTTTAAAACCCACAGTTAAAAGATGTTTTGTTGTTGCAATCATGGCTTCATGAAAACGAATATCGAAAGGTTTTTCTAATTCTAAACTTTCTTTAGTTAATTTTGTAAAACCTTTACCATCTAATCTAACTATAATATAATTATCCGGTAAAACATATTGATCAAAAAGTATTTCGTTTTTTCTCATTTTTGAATCCAAGGTTTCAAATTTCATAAGCAACTATTTTAAATTCATTATTTACTAATGTTACCTTATAAATAGCATCAAAACCTTCGCTAAAATTGGGCATTTCTAATAATTTATATTTCGCTTTCACTCCAATGTCTGGAATATTTTCTTTTCTCATTTTATTTCTTTCTAAGGCTTGTTCTAAACTACAATCAAAATAATAGGCAAAAATTTTATATTTTTTTTCTTTCAATAAAGAAATATATTTAGCCCGCTCTTCTTTAGTCGTATTGGTATTATCTATTACAAATTTTGATTGGGTAACAAAACAATATTCTATTAACTTACTTTCTTTATTTCTAGTATTCAATAAATCTAAACTTACTCTAATATGACTATTAAAGAATTTTTCTTTGTAAAAAGAACTCTTACCACTAGCTGGAATACCAATAAACATTACACACTCCATATGCTCTTATTTAGCGACTCTTTGAAACGCTTTAAAAAAATCGGTTTCAATCTCAACAATGTCTTCTATTGTATATTTTCTTGAAAAATGAATGGGAATCGCTTTTTTGACTTTGGATTCGTACATAATTTTACCCGATTGTGAAGCATAACTATGATAATTGCGTGTTGCCTTTTCTTTATCCTCATTTTTATAAAAACATTCAATTAGTACAGTATCACATTCATAAAACAATTGCATAATTTTATCATGATTTCGTTTATGAGCAGCATGATCTAAAATGATTCCTAAGGTATTTCCTTTTTCTATTTTTAAATATTGAAATAACTCTTTAGCCTGATAGGTTATATCATCAATTTTTATAATTTGTTGTTCCTTTTTTAAGATATAAGCTTCTTTTAAATCATTAATCCATTTTCCAGGTAAATAAGGAATTTGAGAAATTTCTATATTAATGTTGTCTTTATCTTTAAAATGATAACCAATAACATCTGTCTTATGATCCAAAATAACAAAACGAACAGTAACCCTTTCATCTTGATATAATGATGTTTCTTCAGAAATAAAAACCAATTCCCAATAAGGCGGTTTTAATTCATATGTTATAATCTTTTTTTCAGAAATAATTTCTCGCACTTCATAAACAATAGCATCATCCTCTATTAAGTTCCATGTAAAAGATTTAAGCTTGGCTTGAACTTGTAATGCTATATTTTTAGGCCCACAAATAATATATTGTTGCTTAGAGCCAATTTGATATCTCATGATTTGATCAAAATTTATAAAATGATCTATATGAGTATGGGAAATAAAAATGGCTCGAGCAGATAAACAATCTTTTACACTTAACAAACTTGCTTCTCCACAATCTACTATGTAATTCCATTTGCAATTGTTTGGATAAACAACAATACAAACGTCCTCTCCTATTTTACTTTTACTTTCTGCTAATAACATTTAGATAAACTGAATTACAAAGATGCTATTTTTATTACAATCTTCTAATTTTATGAGTTGAAATAGTCAATAAATATGGATTTTTTAAAATTCTAACCTTTATTTCTCAACTATTTTATAATTTTGCACTTTCCAAATCGTTTTTGGAAAACTAGTATTTAGAAATATGAAACAAAAGGTTGAAATTTTGGCACCTGCTAAAAATTTGGTGCAAGGAATTGCTGCGATTAATGCTGGTGCAGATGCTGTGTATATTGGTGCTCCTTTATATGGTGCAAGAACAAACGCTACAAACTCAATTGAAGATATCGCTGAAATGGTCTCTTATGCACATTTATTCAAAGCGCAAGTTTTTGTGGTACTAAATACTATTTTATATGAAAAAGAATTAGAGCCTTGTGAAAAATTAATACACGAATTATATGCTATAGGCGTAGATGCCATCATTATTCAGGATATGGCTATTTTGGAAATGAACTTGCCACCTATAGTTATTCATGCCAGTACGCAAGCCAATAATAGAGATCCAAAACATGTGAAATTCCTTAAAGATGCAGGAATTCAACGTGTAGTTTTAGCTAGAGAATTAAATTTAGATCAAATACGTGAAATTCACGAAGCAACAGATGCTGAATTAGAATTTTTTGTTTCGGGTGCGCTTTGTGTCTCTTTTAGTGGTAATTGTTACATGAGTATTGCCGGTGGTGAACGTAGTGCAAACAGAGGTTCGTGTGCTCAAAACTGTCGTTTACCTTACAATTTAACCGATGGAACAGGAAAAACTTTAATCTCAAATAGTCATTTATTATCTATTAAAGATTTAGATTTAAGTGACCAATTACCTAATTTGATTGAAGCGGGTATAACTTCATTTAAAATCGAAGGCCGATTAAAAGACATTGTTTATGTAAAAAACAATACCTCTTTTTTACGTAAAAAATTAGATGCCTTTTTAGAAAATAACGACCAATATGTAAAAGCTTCCTCAGGTAAAACCTTTTATAATTTTGAACCTGAAATGGATCGCAGTTTTAATAGAGGGTATACTGATTATTTTGTAAACCAAAGAAAAGCAAAAATTGGTAACTGGGAAAGTCCAAAATCGCAAGGACAATACATTGGTAAACTAATTGAAACCAAAGCCAATGGTTATGTAATTGAAAATTCTGATAAGTTAAATAATGGAGATGGTTTATATTTCATTAACGAAGCAGGTGAAGCAGATGGTGCACAAATTAATATCATTGTAAATAATATTGTTGTACCTAATACTTTTAAACCACTTCCTGTAGGTACAGAAATTTACAGAAATTCGGATGCAGAATTCAATAGAATTGTTGAAAAAGAAAACAGTGCCGTTCGAAAAATTAGTGTCAATTTAGTATTCACAGAAACCCAAGACGGGTTTATGCTTGTTGCTACAGATGAAGACGGTCATACCAGTATTGCAACTTTAGAAACAGAAAGAGAAATAGCAAAAAATGGTAATGATACCCTTCCTAATATTAAAACTAATTTAGTAAAAACTGGTAACACCCCATTTATGGTAGAAGAGGTTCGTGTTGAATTTTCTAATAATTGGTTTTTACCTATTTCAAAAGTAAATGAAATTAGACGTACTGTTTTAGAACAATTAATTGATATTCGTATTAAAGAATATCATAGAGAAGAATTTCAAATAAAACCTACAAATCATCCTTATCCTGTTCAAGAATTAGATTTTACCTATAATGTTTCAAATAATCTAGCTAGACAATTTTACAAACGTCATGGTGTAACAGAAATTGAAAAAGCATTTGAATTACAGTGGGATCCAGGAAAATCTCGTGTAATGGTAACCAAATACTGTGTTAAATATGAATTAGGCAAATGTTCTCGTTTTCAACGAGATACAATGGGAGAAAAAGTGGTTGAACCCTTAACTTTAACTCATGGAGAAAATGCATACAAACTTAAATTTAATTGCAAACCTTGTGAAATGGAAATTTGGGAAAAAGATGCTGAATTAGAGTTTATTGATGAGGACGAACAGTTCTTTCGATAGGAGTTGATGTAATTAGTTATTAACTTATAAATTAAAAACTAAAAATTAAAAACTAATTACTAACTACTAATTACTAATTACTAATTACTAATTACTAACTACTAATTACTAATTACTAACTACTAATTACTAATTACTAATCACTAATTACTATTATAAGTATCAAATAAATACTCCAAAGTATCGGGAATAGTATTTGCTTTTACTTTTGGATAAATAACGTTACTGTTCAACCAATTTTCAATTACTAAATTAAAATCATCTTTTACCTCATATTCCACAGGTACACCCATTGATTTTAAAGCAGCTGAATTACATTCTTGTTCATAATGTGCTTTAATAGGAATAGATAAAATCATTTTTTCCAAATATAACGCTTCCGAAGGGGTTTCAAAACCACCTCCTGTAATAATACCATCACAAGTAATAAGACTATTATTATATTGCTTTTGATTGACAGGAAAATAAGTGATATTTCTTCTTGTATATCTTTCTTTAACGGTATCTAAGAACCAATGAAAATGAATATGAGGCAATGAAAAAAAAGCTTTTTCAAGACATTGTCTATCAAATGAGGGTAAATATACCGTAATATGACCTAAGTTGGTAGGAGTTGCCTGAACAATTTCATCTTTTATAACTGGAGGGTGAATAAAGGAATCATAGGATTGAAAATGCAAACCCAAATTTTGAGGAGCCGGTGCATAATTTTTAAATATGAACTCGCCTACTTTACTTCTACTTTCTGGTCTAGGCGTTTTTTCAGATATAAAACTCGCTTGATGGCCAAATTGAACAGAATGAACCTTTTGCAATTTACAAGCTAAAGCAGTAACTGCATCAAAATCATTAATGATTACATCATAGTTTTGTAAAGGCAACTCATTCGCATCTTTGTAAATTTGGTAGGGTTTAAATTTTTTTGCAATATTCCAATAATCTAATCCACCACACTTACTATAAAATAAACTACACCCTTTACTTCTATATTTCACTGGAATTTCAGCTTCCAAAGTAGCATTACTACCACTCAAAAAGAAATCAACTTCACCATATTTTTTAAGATACGGATATAACTGTGTCGCACGACTAATATGTCCATTACCAGTTGCTTGAACTGCATAAAATATTTTCATCTCTTGCTTTTAAAACAGCGCAAAAATAGTAATAGCAACTATTCAAAATAGGACATAACCTAATCTTAATTATTTTTTAAAAACATTCACATCAATACCTATTATTCTTTAAATTAAGGTTAACAATCCTTAATCATTTCATTTTATAATTTACCAAAAGAGAAATATCAAGATAGGAAAGTTATGCAATTTATAAAAGAGGTAACTTAAAGAACAGTTTCAATAGTATAAAGATTAAACTCAAAAAAATATTAAAATCCAGCTGCTGCAAGAAAATCTGGAACACTATAATTTGTTCCTGGAAGCTGATGCCATGAAACATCGTTAGATTGTGTTTCTTCCATAAATGCCCAATGGGTAACTACATTACTTGTACCTGAAGCCATTTGCATTTCAAATGCCCAAGTTTTGCCTTCTTCCTTTAATGTACCAAAACCTGTTGTTTCTAATATTGCTCCTAATTGATTTATAGGCATAAAAGCGATAAGTACTTTCCCTTGTGGTGTAATAGATCCCATTATTTTAAATGAAGAAGGAGCATCTGTAGGTGTTGAGTCTTTTTCGTACAACAAAGCGGCACAATTTCCCCAAAAATACCCACCTTCATAGTCCGTAATTTGCCATACGGTTTGATCTATCATTTGAGTTATTGTTCCATCTGTTGGACTCATTTGCATTGCTAGTAATGATTTAAAAGGCACATACCAATAAGTTCCTTTTAAAAAGTTCCATGTTGTTGTCATTTCATCTATTTGTAAAGTGTTATTTGCCAAATTTATACTACTCCATTCTTCTGCAAAAGGGTATTTATACCTGTTTTTATAATTAAAATAATTATTTATTTGTTATTGATTAGAATCTACTCGTAGCTTATAAATTAACGAATGAATTAAATTTGAAATTAATTATCTCATCATCCTATAAAGACAATCCATTAGTTTATAAAGGAAAAATGCCTAAAAAAGATAAAATTCTCAAATTGAAATGTTCTCTACTTTACATCGGTAAATTTTAAAACATTCCCACCCATAAATTCTAACAGATTCTTTTTTAGGCATTTTTTAAAAAAGCAATGGCAAATTATATCATTAAGGTTTCAACATAAAATCATAAATAGCATAATGAGGTTGTCCTGATGTGGTTGTATTGAGTAAGAAATTAGGAAATGAAGCGGTACATGCTGTAATATCAAAATTATTCGATATGATTCCTGAAGAACTACCCACAACCCATCTTTTGCAACAGCTATCAAAATGAAAGCCCAATTCTTTCATGGTATAGATATTATTTGCTGGCAAATTTTTATAGGAATATCTCGATGTTAAAATACCCGCTAAATCATATTCAAAAATATCACCATAATTAGGATTACAAATCATATTTGTTAAACCAGAAATAACATGTACTTTGTTATTTACAAAAGTGAGTCCGTTATACTGATTCGTAGGTGAAATTGAAGAAAAGACAGTACAAATACCTGTAGTAACATCCATTTTCATAATGGTAGAACTTGCTTCTTTTATGGCTAAGAAAAAACCAGTATTCCCATAATTTTCAATATCTTGTAGAGGAACAGTTGTAGGAAAAGCAACAGCGGCATTTCCTGTAGCTAATTGTACTTTTAATAATCTAGAAGGAAAATTAGAATTTGCTCCCGTTACTGCCCAAGCTAAACCTGCTGCTCCAGGCATATCACAAAGACCTGTTACACTGGTTACAGGTGTTCCTCCAATTTTTATAGTGGACAAATAATTATAAGCCACTGGAGAAGCACACACATCTACTTTATAAATATGAGAAGATAATCCTGCTGGAACGGGAGTACTGGTTCCTGCTGATAAAACCAAAGCATACATCGTGCCGCATGCTGCTGCTGCACGATTTGTTGTTACTTCTTGCTTATTTAAAGCATTGTTCTCTTGAGGTTTTGATTCATCTGGAGTTTGACAAGACCAAAAAAAAGCTACTAAACTGGCAAAAGCCAATTTTTTTAAAAAAATGTTTTTCATAATATGTGTTTATTTGAATTGTAAATTACTTAAAGTTAGAAATTAATATGCAACAAAAAAAGTATTTTAAAATATTAATGTATTGAAATACAATATTTTATGATTGTTTACATTTTTTCTGTAGCCATCTTATCAAATTAACACATTTCTCATAGTTAAGAGGTGAAAGTAAAAGCTTCGATGTTGAAGAATATGTTATTTATTGGTAAATAACGAGAAAAACTATACCGATTTCATTTAAATACTGAATAGCTGAATATTTTTACTTTTTATATAATTATTTAATACAAAACACAGCCATAGTATTTTGACCCTTACAGGGTCGCATTAGTTAAGCTTTTATATTGCTATTGAAGTTGCCATTAAATTGTGAGCCTTACTCATGGGACGCTTTTACTTCGACAAGCTCAGTACAAGCTTTATGACAAGATTGTGGAGAGTGTTTGTATAAATAGAAAACGAAGCACGCTGATTTTACTAATTCTTACTGATTTTTTTACACATCATTGTCACCCTGTAAGGGTCTCATTAGAAACTCCATAAAGTATTCTTGAGCTACTTATGGGATGCTTTTACTTCGACAAGCTCAGTACAAGCTTTATGATAAGATTGGAGTAAAAATAAGAGTTTAATGTTTGTAACTAAAATTTCAAAGCTTTTAATTAATGAAAAAATGTATGTCATCTTTAGTTTCAAAAGAAAAATCATTTAAAAATAAGACCGATTCAAATTGGTATTGATCTAAGATTGGTTTAAAATCCAACTGAAACCATTCACATAGAGCTCTTATGATGACATAAGTAACAATTATATCTCTTGTATCTACTGGAAACCATTTAATATTTTTTATGGTAATGGTAAGTTCTCCTGAAAAATGCTCTTTATAAAACGCATAAAAAATAGCAATTCCTTCCAAAGTTGCTTCTTTCCATTGTGCTTCATATTCATCAATAGCGAAATCAACTGTCTTTATTGAAGTTTCTTGTTTTTTAAAACTACAATTTAAAGTAAAACCAGCATGATTGCCTATTTGATTATTTTGTTTCCTGATTTGGTAAATTCTATCCATTAGCTAACTATCTTTTTCATGTTCTCTGCTATCTTTTTAGCTTCAAATAAAGTACAATCTAAGGCATCAAAAATTAAAGCTGTTGCTAATGATAATTTATCTTGTTTTAGAGCTATAAGCACTTGGTGAACAGTTGATTGTTTTAAGTTTTGCTCTTTATTTATTTTACTAATACTGCTCTTTTCTAAATTATATCCCATTTTTTCTAAAAGGAATAAGGCTTTTCCAACGATATAGTGTTTCTGTTTTGAAAAATCGTATTGCTCTATTTCTAAAGCAACAATTACTTCTTTTACAAAATGAGGTTCGTGTATATTTAAGATTAATTCTTCTTCCCCTTTATAAACACGAAGACAGCCTTGCCAAATTAGATTTCTAGTATAGTTAGGGTCCTCTACATCATATTCAAAATCGACTATAATAAACTTGTTTTTATCTGTGGCATCTACAAATAGTTTTAGTTGCCATTTTTTAATAACATAGGTATAAGTAGTAGTATCAATTGTAATATGTCGTAGTTTGTTTTTCATTGTTTTACTACTCTATAAAATAAGGAGAAAAATCTTTTCCTTGAATACAACCTACAATAGGCAAAACATTATCTCCATTCATCGTTACTTCGTATGCGTCACAAGCTAATTTGGTTACATTTTGATACCAATTCTTGATATATTCTGGTTTAATATCTTGCAATTTAATTAAACAATGCAAACCACCATTGGTACGAATAAAAGTTAAACAATCTCGATTTAAAACGTTACTTATATCTTGTTTAAATTTTTCAATAGTGGCATCAAAATCTACAGATTTGAAATCGATATCTAAATCAAAAAACAATTTTCTGGAAGTCGTAATTTGGATAGCATTTAGAGCCAAACTTTGTGGATTAAAACTTGTATCATTTTTCATTACTTTGTCGGTAATGTCTTTAATCGTTTTTAAACCTGCCAAATATAAATCTCTAGGATTTGGTGTAATATAAATGGCTAAATTTTCTTGACATACTGCTAAACTTTCAGAGAAATACGTTCCTTCTTCCGTTTGCAATTGTCTTATTTTGTCAATAATTCTTTCTTTGTTGGTAGTAATGCGTTTTATTTGCCCTTTATCTGCTTTTAAACCCGATTCAGGATAGTATTTCTTTCGTGCCAAAAGGGTTATATAATATTGTTCGTTAGGCAATAAATCGGGTAACCAATCGACAAATTGCTTTAGTTTTTCTTCGTTTATGATGATTTTATAGTTCATGTTTGATTTTAAAATTAATATTTAAATCCACTTAAAAATAGTCTTTTAATTTATATCATAATTGCGATAAAAAAAACCTATCCAATTCCTCATTATCAACCTTGCCTCCTTTTAACCTTTTAGCCTGTTCTTGGTTAAAAGCAACCGTTTCTTGCAAGAAGTGGGTTATTATTTCTTCTTTTGGGTGCAAATAACTTTCGTTTCGGTTGGCTTTTATTTCCATTAATTCAATCACTTTTTCTTGTATGTTTTGCGGAGCAATGGGTAGCAATTCCTTAAAAGCTACCGGTGGAAAGGTGTTGTTTTCTATAATCCATTTTCCAGCTAAAGCGGTTCGCAAGGCATAGAAATAGCTTTTTAGTTTAACCTTTTCTTGCTCACACGCTTCCATAAAGTTTTTTGTAGTTCCTAAATAATGGTGCAAACAAGCTATAGGCGAAAAACAATTTTCTGCTATTTTTTTTAATTCTTTTGCAAAATACTCCTCTTGATCATATACAATGGGTGAATGAATCCATTCTAGCAAAGATGCATTGGATTTGGCTAATAATCGTAAGGTTTTCCGTAAATCCCAACCCGAACCGTCTAAATCATCAGCAGTCATGAACTCAATAACATCGGTTTTTTCGAAAAGAGATAAATAATAAGCTACTTCCTGTTTGTAAATAAAACGAATGTCATAATCGCTGTCTGGGGAAGCAAAACCCCAAGCTCTGCTGCCCGATTCTACAGCAAATAGTATTTCAACTTTTTTTTCCTTTTCAATTGTTCTAAGCTGGTCAATTATTTTTTCTTTCATGACTCTTTTTTTGGAGTAGTTACAAACGCTTTTATTTCAACACTTAAAAATGACTGTCTAAAAACGTATAATAATCTGTATAATAAGTATTATTATTTCTTTTATCTAAAAAATCGCTATGACTTATTGTTTTCTCTTTAAACCAAGCTTCCAGTTCTAAACAATCGTATCCTTTTTCATCGTAGGCACAATTTAATCCGTCGTGCTGCTTTAGTTTAATTTTTTTATTTTTATGAAGTACTGCATTTTTAAATACAAGATAACAACCTAAATAAAATTTGAATTTATCTAAATCTGAATTGGACTTTAAAACATAATCTAATTGTTTATCCAGTAGCTTTTTTACTTTCAATAACTCATTCTTTTTAGCTAAAAAGAATAATAAATAATACACATTCGTTATTTGTGGTTCGTCTAAATTGAGTTTTTTAACTGATAATTGATAAAATTCTTCTGCTTTTAATGTATTACCCAACATAAGATGTGCAAACGTTACTTTTGGATAGGTTGTTTTTGGTACACTTTTACAAGAATATTTTTCAGAGACTAAATCTTTAGCTTCAGAAATTACTTTTTTATAATCTCTTTTGGCCATATGTAAATCTAGCATGTTGTTTATTTGACAGGCATAACAATCGTCTAAATCTGATGTTTTTCTTAATTTTCTATATTTCTTGTATTTTTCTTCAGCTGCTTCTAAATTTCCTATTCCTAGTTGTACGATAGAACTGAAGTATTCGATTACCTTGTCTCCTGCTCCATATTCTTTAACTTCATTTTCAAATTGTTGGAATAAGCTATTAATTTGCGCTAAAGGTATTTTTCCATAAGAAGCCACCCGAATGATTATCCATTTAAAACTCCATACCAAATGGTGGTAATGATAATACCCTAATGGATTGTTTTTTTTGTAATTTAAAAACCAGGGAAAATAAGCAATGGCTTCGTCATAAAAATTTAAAAAAACCAACTGAGACAAGTATTCTAATCTGGCTTCAAATTCTAATTCTTTATCTTTTGTTTGTATGGCTTTTTGAACTAAATCAAAAATGATATCTTTATTCTTTAAAGTATATTGACCATCTAATTGATACAATTGATCATAAATACTATCTATTTGTTCTTCTAAGTTCATCTTTATATTTTATTAATAATATTTAAAATATTGTTATTCATCATTTGTAATTCTTTGGCTGATACAGGATAATGTCCCATCATTAATGCATTGATATATAGCATTTCTAAGATAATTTTTTCAGTATCATTATTATTAGTAGTTAGTAATTTAGATACTATAGGATTTTCTAGATTTAAAAATAATTTAGACTGAAATGTATCTGTACTGTAAACACTTTCAGAAATAGAAGCCCAAAAATCGTCACTATCTTCTTTAATATTGTTCAGGTCTTTTCCTAAAATTTGGTCATTATCCATATAAAACAAAGCAGGAATAGAAATAGGTTTGAACTTTTTAAGTTCTACAAAACATTTGAATTCTTTTAAATTGTATTTTAAGTTTTCAACCTTAGTTTCATAAGTGTTAAATTCTTCTACCGATAAATCGTTTAATATATTTCCAAAAAATTCAACTGTTATTTCTTGGTATTGGTTTTGAAAATCAAATTCGCTTATTTTATGCAACACTTCAGTATCATATATGTAACCCGAATTAATTAGCATCACTTCACTAGCGATTGCAATAGGAACTAATTGTCTAAAACCATCAATACTATCGATAAATAAAACATCTTTCTTCATTTGTTTTATTTCTTCCAATGTTAAATTTCCAAAATTGGTTTCAAAAGTGAACCATTTAAAGACAAATTTTAAAAATGAAATATCTTTTAAGCAAAGCGATTTAAAAGCTACGTTATGATTATTAATGATGTTTTTTAAAGCAATGGGATTGCTATTACTTAAATCAATCAGGTAATTTTTAATGGCTATTTCTAACTCATTCTTAAGGCTTTCTAGCTCATCATTTGAATATATTTCCTCTCTAGATGCTGTTGGAGATAAACTTTCTGAATTGAGTAATAATCGAACGAAAAACGCCCATTCTGGTAATATGTTTTTGGCTTCATCTGTAATAAACATATTCTTTATATAGACTCTATTTTGTTGTTGACTACCATGATGAACTGGTTTGGGTAAAATATATGCTATACCACTATTTTTGCCATCTTTTGTCTTCAGATGGAAATAATTAGTAAAAGTTTCTCCAAAAAATTGATTTCCAAAAAATTGAATTTTGTCATTATCTTTTTCATTCCAAGCCATTGGGCTTCCTATCGCTTTTTTAGATTTTCCGTTGTATTCGACATGTATTTTGTACCCTACAAATTCTCCATAAAGTAAGAGTAAATCGTTAAGAATTTCAAAATTGAATTCAAAATCGGGTCTGAGTTTTAGAATAATTTTTGTACCTATTTCACTTTGTGTCTCGTTATATTCTGTGTGATAGGTTCCATCAATATAGCCGGTCCATTTTACGGCTTCTTGTGATTTGAAAGATTTTGATAAAACAACAATCTCATCTGAAACCATAAAACAAGACAACAAACCGATTCCAAACTGACCTATAAAATCTTTTCTATTTTCAAGCAAATTAGATTTTGAACTGGCTCCAATTTTTGATAAAAACTCATTTACTTCATCATAGGTTAATCCGATTCCATTGTCGGAAAATATCAAACCCTTATCTTGCTCATTCTGATAAAATTCTACTAAAATATGAGGCGTAAATTGATCTTGTAATTCTCTAAACTTTATAGCATCAACCGCATTTTGAATGAGTTCTCTAATGAATACATTCTTACTGGAATACATGCTGTCTGATAATATTTTTAAAATACCCGATAAATTGACTTGAAAAACTGATTTAGACATTTTGTTACTTTTTTTCAAATTTAAATAAAAACGTTTTATATCATTCAAATTATTTTCTTACAAAAAGCATAGGACTAGTCCTTGAGAATCTCAATTACTTTTCCATATACTTGTTTTGTCCAACCGTTGATATGCCCATGATTGTTTCCAATGAGTAAACCGCGTTTCTCATTCTTACCTTTAACCAAATGAGTAAAAACATTACCTCTTACTTTACAATACACCATATCACCTACTTGACATGCTTCCCAAGTTATGGGAGCTAATCGAACAGCTTGCTTGGACTTTAAAATAGGCAACATACTGTTGCCCGCTTCTCGAGAAATTATGGTTTCTCCTGCTAATAGTTTTTGAATTTTAATGTTATTCATTTTATATATTTATTGTTTTGAAAACAAACGGTTAAACTTATTTTCAAGGCTATACCTATTGCTATTAGACAAAACAAAATAACAAAACCCCTACGCAATTATTTTACGTAGGGGGTGTTATTAAATACTATTCTATTTAAACTAAACTATTTTTAAGCCCATTTAAATAAGGCTTTGAGGGAGCAAAAAAATATTCTCCACCTTTAAAAGTGACCAATTTTGGTATATCGTAATTACACAAGCTAGTCGGATCTCCATATATTTTTGCGAAACTAAATGTATTTATATCAGAATTGTTTTGACCAATAATAGAATCAAACTGATTTATGCTATTGGCATTTTTTTGTATAAATTCAAATTGATTTGCAATACTACTTTGAAAACACATAAATAATAAACCTACACCTTTTGTAGGTTTAGGTTCAGGTTTATCAATGTAATCACCGTAAGGAATAGCTCTTCGAATTATTCTATGTGATTTGCTTGAATCATCACGTGGATTAGTTACTCTTATATGAGCATGCATAGGACATTTTGAGCCTGTTATGTCATTAGTAAAGTCAAAATCATTCATTTCTGTATTTGATTCCACATCATTAGATAGAACAACTGGAACACCATTTTCAAAACGACCTATAAGTAGTGCTCCTCCATCAATTTCAAATTTTTTTTCAATTTCATCTTCAATTTTTTTAAATAGATTTACATTTTGTTCTAGTTTTCTAAAGACCAAATAGCTTCCATAAGCATCAGGATTAGTTACGAAAGGATCTTGAACTAATGCTAATGCTAAAGGAGCAAAATCATCGAAATAGTTTATATCCCTTTTGTTCTCATCTAAAAAAATAGGATTACTTATTCCATCTTTGTAACCAAAATGCTCTTTATCACTTATTTCTCTATTAATCTTTAGTTTATTCCCTTTTTCTACAAAACTTTTGATAATTAAGTCTGAAATGGTATCTAAAATAACTTTTGTTTCTTCTTCAATTATTTTTTCATCAGCATTAGCTACTAAAATCATTATATGAATATTATTCCAAGAGGCATCAACTGGTGAATCATTTAAGTCTGCTTCTTTCATTTGATTAGTAAAAGAAGCTTCAAAATGTTGCTTCATATTTTCTCCGAGATACTTGTAAAATAAAGCCGTAAAATAGATATTACAAAAAGTTTTTTTATCAATATTATTTTTATTAAATTCCTCATGCTGCTCAATTTGTTTATGGAAATAGGTAATTTTATTTTCTGCTAAACTTGCAATAAACGCTTTCGCCTCTTCTACTTTGTCATTTTTAAATGTTATAAATATGTGATTACTAAAAGTTCTTCCATGAGGTTTTAAAATGTTTCCTTGAAGATTAGAAAAAAGATTAAAATACATTGGATCGTTAATCTTAATTGGTGTTGTGTTATTTGTTATCATGCTATTAAAAATTATTTTTTAATTAAATTGGGGTATAATTTGCAATCCTAAAATTACTTTTCCACTTCGCACTGCTTCATCGCTACCAAAAGAATTTAGAATAGCAGCCAATCTAAATTTGCTTAAAAATGTTACTCCTACTATTAGCTTTCCTTGAAAGAATGGTTGTTGCTTTGCTAATTGCAAGTTTTGATAAAATAATTTTGAAGCAAGAATAACATTAAAATCAGTTTGTACAAATACATTAAATTTTTTTTCATCAGAATTCATACCGAAATATAAATTACTACCTAACGAAGTATTAAAAGTATTAGTATCAATTTCGTTACTAAATCCTTTAATTTCTGTAGCAGTTTTATTATTGAAATAGGAATACAATGCTATTGTATTATTGTGAACTGTTAGTACTGGTAAAATAGTTTCTATATAAAAATTGCCGCCACCATTTAATAAAGTTTCTAAATGATCCTGTTGTTTTTGTTTTGTCAATTCTTCTTGGGTTTGAGGAACTTCATCATTAGATTGAACAACAGTTCCAAGACTAATTCTTAAGGGACCAAAAGTATCTGCAACTAACTCAGATTGAATAACTGTACCTGAATTATTGTAGTTTAAAGCTAACGAATTTAAATAGGATGTTTTAGAATCGTTATTTTTATAATAATATCCAAAAAAATCGTTTCTATATTCTTTTTTCCATGAAGGGAAAAAACCTGTGTATTTATTTTTATACTCTTTTATAATACTATCCTTTTCATTTTCTATGTCGTTTATCTCTTTTCTAAGTACATCAATTTTTTCTTTTTTTTCTAATGCTATTTGAAAATCTTCAATAGCAACTATTTCCAACTCAATTTTTTCAATCTCCTCAATTTTTGCTTCAACTTTCTTTTTAAATAATTTTTCGAAATAATCTATATAATCAATTTGTGACCACCTAGCATCGTTATATTCATCCTCTTCAGACTCTGATTCATTGTTTACTTCTTCTGTATCTGATAACATTTCACTAATTTTTTTAGTTCGTTCATTTTCTAAATCTTTGATTTCCTGATTTAGTTTTGCTTTATTCTGTTCAAGATTTTGTTTTGTTTTTTTATCTTTTATATTTTCTAATTCTTTCTCAATAGATAGATATTCATCTTTCTTATTGTTTATTTTCTTTTCATAATTTTTAAACTCTTTAAGAATTACTTCTTTTTCCTCAACTACTTTTTCGTTCAACACAGTATTTAACATTTTTTTTGTGTGTTCTGTATGATAAAATTTACTATAATAATTTTTCTCAGCCAAACTAGGTAACTGTGCTTGTACACTCATTGTAAATAAAACAAGTAGTAGCAATATTCTTTTTGTTTTCATGATATTATTTTTAAGTATTATTATTTCCAATATTCAATTTCTATATAATCTTTATTACAATCGATCATAGAGTTTTACTGTACCGTTCAAACTAATTTTCAGTAATACATATTCAGGGTAGGCTAGAATATCGGATAATTTTAATGATTGTGTTTCTCCTTTTATTGTTCCTAATGGTGTTTTTATATCCATTTTTTCATCAATTCCGTTATTAGCTTCAATTACTTGTTTTGCTACACTTTTACAACTATTTTTTTCAGCTTCTTTTAGTATAGATTTTTTAATAATTCCTTTTCCGAAAAAAATCAAAACATTTGAACTTTTTATTTTAACATTTGAGGCTTTTACACAAACTGTTGTATCAGATTCAGTTGTAAAAAAACGGGCATCCATACTTATATTTCCAATTTTCTTATTGTTTTTTCTTTTAAATAAATCAACTTTTAAATTCACATTTCCATTATCCGAATAAACTGCAGTGGGTTCATTGATTATGAATTTCTTAAGTAAAAATTTATCTTCATTTTTTTTATTAAAATCAGATATAAAGGGTTTCAATTGTGAAGCAACAAAATCGTAAGTTAAAAATGCAGGTAGCATTATGTTAATACCTTCACCTACTATTACATCAGTATTAAAGTTTATTAGAGAATCTTTATTCTTAATTGGAAGTGGTTCTGTATCAAATGTTGCAAAGGGTTGAAATGTAACTCCAAACTTAATTTCAATTCGATTGTTATTGTCTACTTTTTTTCCATTTAATTGAGAAACAAATAAACCCGTTACATTTGGATAAATAAAACCAGTATCATTTAGCTTAATAGGCTTGTCAAACTGCTCAATAAGGTTTAATGCATAAGCTTTAATATTAATTTTGTCAGTGTTCTCTTCAATTAATTTCTTCACTGCTTTATCAAGTTGTTTATTCACTTCCTTATCCGCTAAATCTAACAGGTAATCTGTTACAGGTATAGTTTTTGCTCCTAAATCAATTGCATCAACAACAAATTCAGATTCAAATGCTTCAGCAAATTCTAATTTTGATGTGGGTTCTGAAATTTTTATAGAACCGTTTGGATTGATTTCTATATAGCCTTTTTGCACAATCTTTATTTTAAATTTCGAATTAAAATTCCCTTTAGGGGTTATAGTT
This sequence comes from Flavobacterium sp. 9AF, assembly GCF_902506265.1. Lineage (GTDB taxonomy): Bacteria > Bacteroidota > Bacteroidia > Flavobacteriales > Flavobacteriaceae > Flavobacterium. Next base: position 383,314 of record NZ_LR733556.1, read on the forward strand.
TGAGGCAAATAATCCATATATACCGTTGTCCTTAAATTAGTATCAAAAAAACCCGTAATCGTGTATTTGTTTCCTTCAAATTCAACAGTAATATCATCAAGATTTATATTATATTTAAAATTTCCTTTTATGGCAAAAAGGGTTTGATTAATTTCAATGAAAGGAACCAAAACGTCTTGGTAAATTGCTTCTACAGCTGGAATTCTAACTTTAACTTCATCAATAATAGTTTCTGTTACATTTTTATATACATTTCGCCAACATTTTTTCCATTTCCATGGTCTTAAATAACATTTATAAAATTCGGTACCAACCTTTACTGACTTTGTTATTGTTCTAGGAATTCTCTTTATCTCATCATAAGCTTCTTTAGCAGGTGTTACTAAAACATTTTGTATTTTTTCAATAGTTATTGATTCATCTGCATGAAGCATAAATCCAAGCTCAGTACTTTCTCCAGCAACTATAGGGTTTTGCAACTGTGTTTTTAATAAACTTGCAATTTCTTTACTCTTAATATTTGCTGTTAGTCCAATACTTGAAACTTCACTATTAGCCGAAAGGTAATTATTAACGTTGTCTTCAAATAATTGTCCACTTACAATCATTGGAAAAATAAATAGCATGTAAAGATTTAAACATTTGATCGTTTTACTCTTTTTTTTAATTTTCGTTATCATAATTTAATTGTTTTAATTAGTATTCCAAAAATACCTACACAACACTATACCAATCAATTACCCTTTTGTGTGATATTTTACTATGGCAATAAAAAAATAGCATACACATTCCATTTTTGTAGTAAGATTTGTATATTTAAAATGATTTTTAGAAATATTACACAAAAGGGTAATTGTGAGTAGTTTATTTATTCTTCAAATTTGTAATGAAAATGAAACGACATGAAAATAACTGTGGCTATAGTAGAAGATGATAAGAATTACAACCAAGCGTTGCAAAAAATCATTGCCTTTCAAAAAGATATGGAATGCATAGCTCAGTTTTACAACGGCAAAACGGCTTTATTAGAATTGGAAAGTATAGAACCAGACGTGGTTTTAATGGACATTCAATTACAAGATGTATCAGGTATTGATCTTGTTTTCCAACTAACCGAAACCATGCCTCATACCCAGTTTATCATGTGCACCAGTTTTGAAGAAGATGAAAAGATTTTCTCTGCTTTACGAGCAGGTGCTAGTGGTTATTTGGTAAAAGGCGAACCCATGGAAAAAATAATACAAGCCATTCAAGAAACCCATTTAGGAGGCGCACCTATGAGTTTTACGATTGCCAAACGTGTTTTACATCATTTTCAAGAATCTAAAATAACGGTTCAAAGCATTGCGTTACTTACCCCAACGGAAAGAGAAGTGCTGGAATGGCTAGCAGAAGGCCTTTTGTATAAAGAAATTGCCGATAAAAAATGTGTGACTATCGACACCGTGAAAAAACATATTGGCAATATTTATAGAAAGTTGCAGGTAAATAACAAAATTGAAGCCATTAATAAGTTAAACCACAAAAACTAGAAATTATGGAAACAAAAGTAAAAAGAACACATTCAATTGAATCTATTTCATTTTATAAAAAAATTAAACCCGAAGAAGAAGAATTATTTGTACTTAAATATAAAGCTTTAACAAAAGTTATTCCTGGTTTAGTTGAGGATTTTTCCATAGATATCAATTTATTTAAGTATTTAATTGCTAAAAATAGTCAAAATGCTAATTTTTGTAAATTTTATTTAATTCAAGAACATGATGCAATAAATTTTGGAATGACATTTTCTAATACTAAAACTTTTGAAGTTGAAAAAGAAGATAAACTTTATGTTTTAAATTCTAAATTATTTGTTGAAAGTAATTTAAATGACTTTAATAAATTTATAAATAATTTTAATTCTGGAATTAACTCTAGATTGATTCAGAATATAAATTGTGAAACAAAAATGGTTTACTATGATTTAGAAATAGTAAAAAATTATATTGATACTTTGGAATTACATTTTAAAATAGATAATTTAAAATTCAATTTTATTCAATATAGTGATATTGATTCTAATGGTAATCATTTACCAAATTATGAAAAGATTAATAACAAAATATCTTTTTCTGTTCATGCTAATGTTAAAGACATATATAATAATACTATTGTAAGTATAGGCTACGACTTCGGTACTATTTATCCCTAAATAAATGCTAACATTACTATTTTTATACATTGTTTGTTTATTTTTAACAACTTGTAATGCAATAGTTTTGGGTATGAAATATTCGTTTCGTACCCAAAACTATTTAGCTATATATTTATTTGTTACTTTTTTTTTAGAAACCTATGGTTTTGTTAAAACATGTTTGCAAGAGCAAGACTTTGCTATATATTTTAATTTATATTCTATTTTCAGTATACTTTTTTTCTGCTTTTACTTTTCTAAAATATTCTTTATAAACTTAAAAAAGATACTATTTATAACTACTTTTATAATACTACTATATATCTTTATTTTTATTGATTTTTTAAGCACAGATTTTGTAATATCATTAGGTCTAATTGTTGCGATTTTTTATATTTTTAATTCTCTTCTTTGGTTCAATCAAAAATTCAAACTACCTGTTAAAGATAAAATTACCAATGACCCTAATTTTTGGATTGCAACAGCTCTACTTTTATGGAGTACTTATATCATTTTTAGAATTTCCCCAATGTATTTATTTCAGAAGGAAGATAGCTATTTCCTAGCTATTTTAAAAAAAATTAGCTCCGTAGTTAATATAATAATGTATTCTTTATTTTTCATAGGTTTAGAAAAATACAAATATTTAATTAAAAAATAATCTCAATGAAAGAACTTCCACATGAAATGAAACTTACTTACATCATTGCCATTGTCATAATGCTTGTATTTGTAGGTTTTATCATTATGGTGGTTCTTGTGTATAACAAAAAACAACTCATTCAACAGCAGGAAAATCAAATTAAAGAAGCTGAATTTCAGAATCAATTGTTACAAAAAGAATTGGAACGACAAAAAGCCATTCAAATCGAAAGAGAACGTATTTCTCGAGATATGCATGACGATTTAGGTGCTGGAATTTCTGCCATTAAATTACAGGCTGAATTTTTAAAATATAAAATCCCAATGAATACTTATTCCGAAGATATTGAGGCTATTATTGCCACTTCTGAAGATATGAATGTGGCCATGAGAGAAATTCTATGGAGTTTGAATTCTCAAAATGACACCATTGGTAATTTTCTAAATTATACAATTGGCTATGTAGAGCGTTTTTTGGATAAAACGGACATAAACATACAATTTGATTCTAAAATCCTTGACAATGAAACCAATTTACCTGTAAAAGCGAGAAGAAACCTCTTCTTAGTGGTAAAAGAAGCGGTTCATAATGTGTACAAGCATAGTAAAGCAAAAAATAGTAACATTCGATTTGAGCAAACTACTACTTACTTTAAGATTGATGTTATAGATGATGGTTTGGGATTTTCAAAGGAAATTATAAAAGGAAATGGTTTAACCAATATGGAATTGCGAATGCAAGCTATTCAAGGTGTTTTTGTGGTTGTTCCAACAGAAACTGGAACTCATTTATCGTTTCAATATACTTTTAATGCTTAAAGAATCTTGCATTAATATAAAAAACATAACTTTTCAAATGGAAGACCATTCTTAGTCAATATTCTTTTTAGTAATCAATTAATGAATAACATCTCGACTCCGCTCGATGTGACAACTGTTTAAAATTAATTACTACAATTTAATAAATAGTTATTAATAAATATTCTAGTAAATCTCGAAGAACTCTTTAGTATTTTTAGTGGTTTCCAAAGCTACTACTTCTAAAGAAATCTCTTTGAAGCTAGCAATTGTTTGCGCTACATAGGGCAAAAAAGATGGTTCGTTTCTGCGTTCGTGGTATTTTGTTAGACTTATTTCGGGTACATTTTTAGGCAACATAAAGGGCGCATCCGTTTCAATCATCATTCTATCTAGTGGAACATATTGTATTACTTCTTCTAAATGAGCAAATCTTTTTTTGTCAGTAATTGCACCCGTAAAACCTAAATAAAAGCCTTTATCTAAATAGACTTTTGCTTCTGTAAGTGTTCCTGTAAAACAATGTATAACAGCTTTAGGCAGTTGTGGTAAAAAATCATTTGTAATAGCTATAAATCTATCAAATGCGGCTCTTTCGTGGAGAAAAAGCGGTTTTTGCACTTCGCAAGCCAATTCTAATTGTGCTTGATAACATTTTTCTTGTTGGGGTCTTGGAGAAAAATCTCGATCAAAATCGAGTCCGCACTCTCCTACTGCTACTACTTCTTTATTTTTTAATAATTCTTTAAGTTTAACAATGCTTTGGTTATCCATACTTTTAGCATCATGTGGATGAATACCTGCTGTACTGTATAAAATAGTAGGAAAATCTTTTGTAATGTTAAAAGCTTCTTGACTTCCTTTTACGCTTGTTCCGGTAAGAATTATTTTTGAAACTCCTGCTCTTATCGCCTTGTTAATAATGTTTTCTTTATCATTTTGGAATTGTTTATTCGTTAAGTTAATTCCTATATCTATATAATTATTCATATTGGTAATGCCTTCCAGATGGCGTTTTCTTGTTTGTTTTAAAGAAGACTTCAATAACATTATTTCTTTTTATTGCATCTTCTAATTGTTTATAAGATCTATAGCTTGTATAAACAGAGGAAATTCTGTCATTATGTTCTATAAATTTTATTTTAACTTTAATATTTTTCTTAGGTTTCTTTTTGACTACAGGATTTCTAATGGCATTTGTATCGTTTTGGTCTAAAGCAACTGTTTCCTCTATTACTGCTTCTTCAGTAGCGCGCCATTTTCTATTTGCATTTTTTTTCCAATATGGGCGCAGATGTTTAGCACGTTCATAACCGCGATAAGGCCCTTTATTATAGAGATTTTTCATTTGTTTTTATTTTCAACAAATGTTTAAAAATAAGTACGCAATTATTTTTCGCTCATAGAAATTTTATATAAAAGGGGAATAAGCAAGACTCGAACTCGCATCTTCAGATTAGCATTCTGACGTTTTCCAATTGAACTATTATTCCCATTTTTAGAAGGTGTACAAGACTCGAACTTGTATATCCCATTTGGTATGGACATTTTTCCAATTAAACTAACACCTTCATAAACACTATCAGGATTCGAACCTGAAACTAAAGCTTGCAGAGCAATCGTTTTTCCTATTAAACTATAGTGTTGTATTATTCACCATGATGCCACTTTATAATTTTTAAGTAGTACACCATAAAGATAATTTCCTTTTATTCCTTCAATAATTGGATGAACTATTCTGCTTGCTCCATCAACAGAATCTAAAGGTGGAATATATCCTTTTTCAAATTGCTTTTTTCTTAACTCTTCTTTTGCACCAGTTGAAATCCAACCTACATCAACACAACTCATATAGATTTGATCATTAGCAAATTCTTTTCCTGAAGTTAGAGTCAACATATTCAAGGCTGCCTTAGTCATATTTGTATGTGGGTGAAACGTAGTTTTATTTGTATAACTAAATATGCCTTCAGAAGAAGTTACATTAATAATAAACTTCTCATTAAATGTTGAATTCAACAATAAAGGTTTAAACTCTTTTATTAAATAATATGGAGCCATTTGATTAATTAAATTCACTTCAACCAATTCATGTAATGAAACTTCATTCAGAGTAGAATTCCAACTTGTTTTTTCTCTTGCATCAATAGGCTGACCAAATCGATTTAATTGAATTTCTGTAAATTCTGAAACATTATATTCTAAAGCTTTAATTTCTTTTGAAATGGGTGTTTTGTTTGCTATTAAATTAACTACATTCTGGTACTTTTCTATTAGCTTTTCTTCTTCTTTCACCATAGGTAAATAATACTCATCTGGATATTTAATAGTTTGTGCGGCATTGTTAATCAAAATATCCAAAGTTGTATATTTTGATTTATAAAATTCGATAAAATTATGGATTGCTTTTAGATTTCTTAAATCCAATCCATAAATTACTAGTTGATTTTTCCATTCTTCATAATCGTTTTCTGCTTCAAATTGCTTTAGAGCTAACGCAGGGAAACGTGAAGTTATGACTACATTCGCTTTACTTCTCAATAACTTTAAAGCGGTAGCAAAACCAACTTTAACTCGACCTCCAGTGAGTATTACATTTCTGTTTTCTAAATTTATATTTTGAAATCTATTCTCATAATTTTCTGTGGCACAAATTGGACATAATCTGTTATAATATTCATGAGCCATTTTATAACTAACATTACAACAATAACATTTTTTAGGCAAATTTAATTCAGTGAAAAATGGGGCTAATGCTTTTTTTTGATCTGCATAAAGTGTTTTACCTTCTATTGCTTTTTGCGATAAAGTAGTTTGTAAAATAGTTTCTAAGTCGGTTTCTTTTTTACTTTTATAGCTATCATTACGCAAATTTTTCTTCGCTTTTTTATGAATCTTAGTAATCAAAGTTGCAAATCGATTGTTTTCAGGATTATTCAAAGGATTATCTTTTAAGATTGTCAATACTTTAAGACAATTCTCCCATTCTTCTTGCGTAAAATTATATTTAGTATCTATTGAATTCATTTTGTTTATTTAAAACTGCATATTTTCGTTTAGTTATCGTTTTTGTAATAGCTAAATTTAATAGAAGATAGCCCGATAAATTATTTTTTACAAATATTCAAAAATAAGTACGCAATTATTCTACACTATTACATTATTCATTTAAAAATTGTTCCAAAAAACCGATAAATTGCTTACCATCACTTGTCCAACGCATACCTTGACCATTTTCCATGCGTATTTCATAGACCAAACCGTGCTTATAATGATAAAAGATATTCCACCAGGTTTGATTTTCTATAATGTAATCAATTTGTTTACTTATCGTGATTTCTTTTTCTTTCTGATTACCTTTTAAAGTTTCGAAAATACTTTCTGGATAACGACCTACATGCTTTTCCCAAGCTTTTACTACTACTGTTGTTTCTTTGTTCAAAGGCTGGAAACAACTTTCTAAAAGTATTTTATGGATTGGTGGAATTGCTTCTTCGTCTTGTTTACTTGCTGAAGTGATACGCTGCCCCATTAACCATAAAATAACAGAAAATGGCGTGTTTTCAATTAAAGTACAAATCTCTTTGTTATCTATTTCATTTTCATTGGTGAAAACCGCTTTAAATTGAGATACTACATCTGGATAATTTTGAATAATTTCTTCTTCAAAAAAAGGCAATCTGACAGCGTTAGGAATTTCATTAAACCGTTTTACCAATTCTTTAGAGAAAAGAAATTGTATCTCTTCTTCCAAAAAAGTACCGTGTTTCCTTTTCCATTCTAAAGAAAAAAAAGTCTTAGACTCTAACAATATAGCCTGTATTTTTTGCTGAAGACTCATGTTATTTATCGTATTTAAATCTTTATATTACTTTCAAAAATAGTTTGAGATGCAATTTTCTTTTCTATTAAATGACTAGCTAAATTAAACCATTGGTTAGCATAATCCAATACCATTTTGTCAGAAGAAACTACAATAGCCTCAGTCTGTATTAAAATTTGGTCTGCATTATCTTCTAAACGAACTTCCCATCGCATCTTATTTGCTTTTGCCATAGCTTCTATTTTGGCTTTTATTCTTCCACTATTAGAAACTTGCTTGTCAAAAATCCAAAGTACAACATCTAATTTATTTTCTTTACAAAAATCTATAACTAAACGTATTACTTGTTCTGTTTGATTAACCGTTTTATAATTTCCATGTACGCTCGATAAATCGCGGTAGCAACCATCTAAACCCTTAAAAATATACGCTTGCGAAAGCGTGCTTTCTAATAAAATGAGCAAATTAAATCCATCGATTACCAGCTTTTTATTTGCTAAATTCTCGTATTTTACTTCCTTCTCTTTTCTAAGAAGCAATTGTTCTTTTGAAACACTCATACCTTGTACCGCTTTTTGTTGGCGACTGGCTAATTTATAACGATTACCCACAATTGATAAGGCATTTTTTTCAGAATAACCACGAGACAGCAAGTAATGCATATCCAATAAGGCTTCTTGTATTGCCGCTAGAAATTTTGGTGTTGAAAAAAAGAAATCATCTTTGGCTTCTTTCCCTCTATTGCTTTGTTTTGACATCTTTTAAAAATTAAAATTCATTTTAAAACGGCTTCTCGATACTTTTCAAAATTAGAAATTTTGAAAAACTCGAAGTGACGTGAAAATAACATTTGGGCTTAGATACTAATATAATCCAAAAACATTGTTTATTTTTCTTCGCTATTCATAAACGGTTTTTCAAAAGTAGGACGAATTCTTTTCCAAATCTCATGTTCGTAGCTTTTATTATCTAACATTAAAAAAAGTACTGCTGGAAATTGACAAGTATAAAAATAAGCTGCTGTCTCTTTTCTTGTTTCTAATATTTTAAAGTCGTTTTTACACTGTTTTTCAATTATTTGAAATTCTTCATTTAAAGTATTCATTTTATTTTTCACCCAATTAAAAAATTCATCTGGAACATGTTCTATTATTTCATCTAAAGGCAGTTTATTCATTAAATGTTCCCAAATATCAATACTGGTTAATTGCGTAATAATTCGATGCAAACGAACATATTCATCAAATTTGACTTTCATTCGGAAACCATTTTCAAATCTAATTACAAAACCTTCTTTGTTCTCTTTTTCGAGATTTTTTAAAGTCAAAATATCTTCAATTCCATCGTATTTTTCAACTATAGGAAAACCAATGTCTTCCAAAGGCAATTCTTTTCCTGAAGCTATTTCGATAATTCCTAATAAAACCAAAGCTTCAGCTGTACCATAATCTAGAACAATACGGTTTTCTGGATAAATAATTTCAAATAAATAGGTTTTGTTTGGATTTAGATGTTTCCAATTTTCTTTATAAATCGTATGAAGTAATTTTGTTCCTCTTGTCGCTTGCTCACTAGTAAAAGAACCTCTACTTGCTATATACGGTATTTGGTTAACCCAATACAAAATACCTAACGACCCATCCATCTTGTCATAAACTTCAAAAGAGGTTTTAGGAATTTCGACACCTTCTTGTTCGCCCAAATTAAAAAACTTAGGAAATGGTCTTGCAACAATATTTTGATTACCATCCATAATAATACCACGACAGGCTAAGGTTACTTCATTCCAAAGCCTTTCAAATTGGACAGTTTGAGAATAGTTGTATATAAATAAATCCCATTCAGGGTGTTTATTTACTTTAATGTATCCTTCATCAATCATTTGTTGCAATAAAGCTTTATTCATAACTTTAATTTTTAATAGCACAAAGTTGCATTCTATTTACGCAGTTATTTTGCGTATATTTTAAAACCCTATTCCGTTGTATGTTCCATTTTAGGGATTTCACTTTCAACAGCATGAATAAAAAGATGAATATACTTTTGAATAGATCGCATAGTTGTATTTGAATCTCTTCTTAAATATATTGCCAATTCTGGATAAAAAGTGGCAACCTCATCTTTAGTATATGCTTCCTTATTATCGTACAAAGCCAAAGTTTGTCCTAATTGAAAAGCTAATGATTTTTTCAAATCCAAAGGATTACTTCCTTTTCCAAAATCTTCTATTTCATTAAAATCAATTGTTTTTAAAACATCCATTTTAGCATAAATATCTTGCTGTAAAGCTTGTTTCACTATTGTTCGATATTGTGTTTTAGAGATAAAAGATAAAATCATTCGTAAGCCACGTATCATTTTTAAATGTAAATTTCTAGGTAGTTTTTGCTTTATTAGAAGTTCATACTCCTGTGCATGTAAATGATAGGTACTCAAAATAGCATTGTTGAGTTCGTCAGGTGTTCCTTTATAAACAGAAACAATCTCACCTGCTTTAACAACGGCTAGATTAGCGTTTATTAGCTTTTCAGAATATTTTAAAGCTATTTCTTGACTCAGTTCTTTACTAAGACTTAGTTTTTCTAAAATTGTATTTGGCATTTCTTCAATAAAAAAAACGACATCATAATCGTTAGAATCAATTGAACCAAAAAAATGATAAGGAGTATTAGTATTTTTCATTGATCATGTCTATTAATTCATTATTACATTGTAACATACCATTCATTGAATTAAAAATTCCAAAATTTTCAATTATAGAAAGCCATTCTAAAATTGTATTTTGTAAGAAGATTTTATCTTTTTCATGTAGATTTTTCCTATAAACAAGACGATATGATTCTGGAGCATAATCCACAGCTTCTTTTTTTGTATATATTTCAATATCTTCGATTAATAATGCTTTATTTTGGACAACATAAAAAGTAATTATTTTCCATATATCTAAATCAGTAGCATTTTTTTGGTTAAAAGAATTCAAACTAATGAAATCTATTCTCTTGAGAACTTTTATTTTAAGATTAAAATCATGAACCCCTTTAAGCACTGATTTGATTTCTGTTCTATATTTTGTTCTTGTCAAAAAGGTTAAAATTGTACGAACTGCTTTATAAATGGCTAGTGTTTTATTTCGCTTTAACACTTGGCAAATCAACAAAGGAAAATGTTGTTCATGCAAATCATATGTCCTTAGCAATGCATTATTTAATGAATCTATCCATGATTTAGTATATATAGTATCTGTCATCACGTTATTTTCAATAACAGCCAAAGTAGCATTCCATGAAAGATTATATTGATGTTGTAATTCCAATACAAGTCTTTTCCTTTCTTCTTGTGTATTTGGCATATCTTTCTTTGGAACAACTATTATAACATCTTTGTCGGTAGAATCAGCTGAACCATAAAAATAATAAGTATAAGGAAATGTTTTCATCTTTAAAGGATTTAAAGTAAAAGTAAAACTTAGATACGCAATTATTTTACGCTGTAAAAATGTAACGAAGTTTAAAAGAAATTACGGTATTGCATGACTCTAAAATCAAAAGTATTGAAAGCTGGATTTTGTTTTTTTAGATTCTGATACAAAGGAATTTTACTAATAGAAATATTTGCTGCTCCAGAAACAGAAGTTAATGAAACAGTTTGTATGATACGATTCGTATCTTTTTCTTTTGGATAAATAGAAGGCAAAGTGAATTGATGAATTCTTGGTATTTCATCGGAAACTAATTCTAACTTCTTACCATACAATTTAAGTTGTTTTCTAAAAAAATATTCAGGTCCGTTTTTACTATTTCCACCAGTAAAGAGTAATGTAGTAATTGCAGGATAACCTGTAAGATATTGTATTAGGTTTCTTAGGATCACGTTTTCCATACCTAAATCGGAAGCATCAATTTTTGAACGTTCACAACTTTCAACTATATCACAAACACCTATTTTATGTTTGATTAAAAACGCTTCTCTTTGTTTTACAGCTTCTATAGAATTATCATATCTCAGATTTAGATGATGTATTGCATCGATATACAACCAAAGGGAATTGTAATAACTACCATAACAAAAATCGACGTCTTTTTCTAAAAGTTTACCAGTCGAAAATCGTGGAGGTGGTAAAGTACCTACAATTAATTTTTCAGTATTGGGCTGAATAAAAGGTTTATATGGATGCTTGTGTAAAAACAATTTTATGCATTTAAGGAATTATAATTACCCGACAGTTTTTTGGAAACTGTCGGGTAAAAGTTAAAAATCTCCATAATATACTTGAAAACAAGGTAATTTAAGCTCTTTTCGCCACATATCTACTACTTGATTTCTATCATCTAAAACAAATTCAATATAAAACTTATCTTTTATTTCTTCATTAAATAATTCGGTTTTTATAATACTATCTTTTCTACTGTCTTTAGATTTTCTCATAAATAAGTGATCGTATTCAATGGCATATTTTTCAAGAAATCGCAATGTAGGTTCTTTATATTTGTCTTCTCTACCAGAAAGTAAAATAATAGTGTAACCTAAATTTTTATAATTTTTCAATACATTCGCAACGGGTTCGTTCAATACATCTTCATCACATTTACTGGCATCAAAAGGATTTCTTCCACTCATTAAAGCCAGTGTTCCATCTAAATCACAAATAATAGCTTTTGGCAAAGTTGCATCTTGAATAGCATATTCTAAATCTTTTCTTCTTGTTTTTTTAATAGGTTCAAAATCAAAATTAGTTTTTAAGTTTTCCAATTGCTTGTACATTCCTTCAATAACAGATTTTGGAACAACTCTGCTTCTTTTTTCATTTCTTTCCAATAATTCTTCCAAAGGCACATCAAATAATTTGAATTGGATATCAGCCAAATCTTGATAATCTTTAATTGCCGTTTTTATATAGTCTTTTTTTACATGACAATTATCTAAAACTACATTCCAGTTATTGGATAGCAATGTTTTTACTTGTTCGTTTACTAATTTAGTAATAATTTTTTCTGCATTTTCATCCATACTTTCCTGGAATTGGGAAAATCGGATTTCATCTCTACTAATTCTAAAGGTTTTAGGTTCTGACTTAACTAACCATTCTGCATACGTACTTTTCCCAGATGCTGGACAACCTATTAGAAGTGTTAGTTTTGGTGTTTTTTTCATTTTTATATTTTATTGAATACGAATTGTACTTCTTATTCGTGTTAATTCTTTATTTCTAATTTTCTCAATTAACGTCAATTTGAGTATGACGTGCATCGAAAAGTTTTGTTTTTAATACACGCGTTCTCGATACATTTTTGTTCCGTTGCTCTACACAAAAATACTCGAACTGACGGTTATGATTTAATTTTTTTTCTTTACACCATCAACTTCAATTTGAGTATGACGCGCATCGAGAAGTTTTGTTTTCAGTACAAGAGTTCTCGAAACATTTTTAATTCCACGCTGTTTCATTAAAAACACTCGAACTGACGGAAAATAGACCATAATAAACCAAGGTAATGTTCGAAAAGACACTATATTACAGAGTGTTACCATTACACCATTCCTTTCGGAATCAGGAATCGAACCTGAAACGTTGTACCCTTAATCGAAGTAATTCTTTTCTACGACACTTGATGTTTTTTAGTATTTATTGATTAGCTGTTAGTACTTAGTTTTTTTATTTATATATAAAACTTCTAATTTTTTATCATCAATCTTCCATTGTGTTTTTCTAAACTTTTTCCAATTACGTTGGTTGTTTTTATCCGTTGAATTTGATGTTTCCCAACCATGTGGAAAACATCTAGAGCAACCTCTATCTTCCCCATTCTTAATTCTTGATAATTGTACATTAGACATTTTAGTTGGAAAAGAAATACTACCCATTTTGTCTTTACCAAATGCTTTTTTAAATCTTTTAAATTTTCTCATACTATTCCATTAAGTTAAACTTAATAGAATGCACCTTTTAATATTCGTTTATAATTTTTCATTTTTTTTTAATATATAAAATCTAGATAAAAATCGAAAAGATACTATTGCAGCGTCCTACCATTAGACGACTCCTCACGGAATCAGGATTCGAACCTGAATTACTGGATCCTAAATCGAAGTATTTCTTTTCTACGACACTAGATGTATTTTAGTGATTAGTTTTTAGTCATTAGTCCTAATCATTACATTTTAGTTTATAATTTAAAAGTAACAAGGCAAAAAGCGATAAGTGAATCGTACTCTACCGCTGAGCTACTCTCCCATTTGTTATTTTTTGTGGAAGAGACGGGAATCGAACCCGCGACCACGTCGTTAAAAGCGAAGTAACACTTATCTACGGCACTTGTTTATTTAGTGATTAGTGATTAGTCATTTAATTTCAAAAAGAAAAGAGTAAAAAGCAAAAAAAGGCTTTGATGCTTTTGCCATTAAGCTATCTTGAGTACTATCCCTGATAGTTTAAACAAGTGTAGGAATCGAACCTACCTATCTGTCTTAGTTTCGAAGGATCTCTTTTTTACGACATCTTTTCTTTATACCTATTGCAAATTTATTCTTTCACTACGCAATTATTTTTCATTGTTTGAAATTACCGCAATTTATATTTACAACTGCGGTAATTTGCTACTATACTTCAATTTGTTTAATCTTTGTTAACGTACTATCTCCATTTTCAAGAGCGTCTAATACATCAAATATTTTATCTGACCAACCAGCAATTAGATACACATCATTTCTTTTAATATCTAAAGGTGTTTGTCCATAACCTGCTAAATCAAACAAATATAATTTAGCTTTTGGAGCGATTTGTTTATACTTGTTCCAAGAATTTTCCATGGTATCATTGGTTCGGTTGCTATTCCATAATTGTACATCGGTAAATAACATAACTTTATCTACGATTTCTTTTCGTTTGATTAAGTCTTCAATTACCAAATAGCCATTAGTAGCATATCCTACTTCTCCTTCACGACGATAAAACTCTTGAACATTCGCTAATACATTTCGTTTGGACATATTAATAATTTTCCAAGTATCACCAAACATACCACTGATTACGTTTTTACATTGTGATTGCATTAGCATACCAAGCATTAAACCAATATCATACAATTGTATTTTACTTTTTGCTGAAATAGGTTTCTGCATGGATCCAGAAACGTCACAAGCGATTACAACAGCTGTATTACTATCGAAGCCTTTAATATTTTGAGCAGTTTGCATCACAGCATCTTCCAATGCTTCCAAAATTCTAGTTGTATAGCGAGACTTCAAAACTTTAATTTCTCGATAAGCTGCTAAAAATCGGAATGGCAATTGTTTTGCATTAGCTACCGCTTTTTCATTGCTTAAATAAGCACAAACTTTATCTATATGTTCACTTGAAACTTGAGCCTCAATAATGTTTCGTAAGTTTCGCATTGTAGCCATATATCCCATACGATTACTATCTATTAACTTTTCCCAAGTTTGTGTAAAAGCTACATTTTTTGCTTTTCCATTTTCATATTTTCTTTGACCTATTTCAGACAACTCTGTTTCCCAAGTATATGGCGTTTCTAAAGTATTGTTTGCAATTTTATTGAATACTTCTTGTTGGTTTTCATCTTTTGCTTTTGGATGTACTAAAAATAATGCATCGCGTAATTTCACTTCTCCATTTCGGTTGTATTTTGCAAATTGGTATTCATCAAAAGAATTAAAAGATAATGCCAAACCTTTTTGAATTTGTTTCGATAAGCGGTTTAACTTTTTAGTTTCTTTTCGTTCGTTTGCCAATTGATAGTAAGCTAGCAACTCGGTGATTTCATCTGCACGTTTTACCACATTTTTTACGGTGTTTTTAATCAAACTATCGCCTTGAACTTGTTTCGCTAACTCAACTGTTAAAACCATTGGTATGCTTCGCATATACATTTGGTTACGAGTATATATTGCTAATTTTGCTGTAAATTCTGGATTGCATTTTTGAATTAACTTTTGAATACGTTTTAAACGATCCGTGTTTTTTTCGTAAGTAACATCGTTTAATCCTGTTGTTACCACGGCTGAATATAATTCCATTTCAGGATTCGTTTTATAAGCTTTTGCTCCTTCATAATTTGAAATAACATTTTTTTGCTTGTTGAAGTAATTAAATTTCATGGTTTCTTTTTTAAATTAAACTTTGTTACTCATTGACAAGACAAAGATTCAAATTGTATTACGCAATTATTTTACGTAGTGGAAAATAATTTGTATTTTTACTAAAAAAATGTCATTAGAAGCCATTTATACTGATTTATTACTACAGTTAGGTTTTGAAAAAACCAATATTGATAAGCATTGGAAAGTTTTAGAAAAAAAATATTCTTCAAAGAATAGAAAATATCACAATTTAACTCATATATCTAACATGGTTCTTTTATACGAAACATACAAAGAACGATTAAATCATAAAAACGAAGTATTATATGCGCTATTTTATCATGATATTATTTATAAAATTACAAGAAAAGATAATGAAATTGAGAGCGCTAAATTTGCAATTCAATTATTGCCAAAAATTACAACTGCAAATAGAAATTTAATTTATAATATGATATGTGCTACTCAATTGCATAAGCATAATATTGTTGAAGATATCAATTGGTTGATTGATTTTGATTTGCATATATTAGCATCTGATTGGGAAAATTATCAAGTTTATTTTCAACAAATACGAAAAGAATATAAGATATACCCTAATCTACTTTATAATCCTGGCCGCAAAAAAGCATTGGAACATTTTTTAGAAAATGATTTTATATTCCAAACAAACGAATTTAGAATCAAATATGATGCAAAAGCAAGAGAAAATATTCAAAAAGAAATAAACCAACTCTAAAAAACTATTCACTAATCACTAAGTACTAACAACTTATTACTAAAATGGCACAAAACAAAAACGCACTCATTCGATATAAAACAATAGATAAATGCCTTCAAAACAAATACCGTCAATGGACTTTAGATGATTTAATTGAAGCATGTAGCAATGCTTTGTATGAATATGAAGGAAAAGAAACATCGGTAAGTAAACGAACCATTCAATTAGATATTCAAATGATGCGTAGTGAAAAACTAGGTTATAACGCACCTATTGAAGTTTATGATAAAAAATATTATCATTATGCTGAAGATGATTTCTCAATTACTGATATCCCTTTAACAGAAACAGACATCAATGTTTTGACTGAAACCGTTTCTATGTTGAAACAGTTTAAAGATTTTTCCCTCTTTAATGATGTATCGGATATTTTACAACGTTTAGAAGACAAAATTTACGCTGAAAAATCGCACACTCAACCCGTTATTCATTTGGATAAAAATGAAAATCTAAAAGGGTTGCATTTTTTAGACGAGATTTATCAGGCAATTGTTAAAAAAGTGGTCTTAGTTATTACTTACAGATCTTTTAAATCTAAAGAAGCACAAATACTGCCTTTTCATCCTTTTATACTGAAAGAATTTAATAACCGTTGGTTTTTGATAGGAAAAACAAAAACAAATCAACCGATTACCAATTTAGCATTAGATCGTATTGAAAAAATTGATTATGACTTTAATATTCCTTTCTTAGAAGAAGAGTTTAATGCTGAAAAATATTATAAAAATATTGTAGGTGTTACCGTAAATCAGGGTTTATATCCTATGAAAATTGAGTTATGGATCGATCAAATGAACGCACCATATGTAATAACAAAACCGTTACATCATAGTCAACGAATTATAGAAACTTATGAAGACGGAAGCATTTTAGTACATTTATTTTTAATTCCGAATTATGAATTGGAACGCTTATTATTAGGTTTTGGAAATGGTTTAGAAGTTTTAAAGCCTAATAATTTAAGAAAACGTATGATTCGTATAATTGAAAAGACTTATGAACGCTATCAAACTAAATTAGAAGAATAAAAAAAACGGAACTGAGACAGTTCCGTTTTTTTTATTGTTAAAAGTAACAGGTATTATTTTAAAACAAAGCTTGTTTTAGAAACATTTTCTCCTTTTTCGCTAAATACATTTACAAAATATGTCCCAGCTTCAAAATTGTCTCCTGCTAATTCTTCAGTAACTTGTACTGATTTATTTTCATACTTAACTGTAGTAATAAAACTATACGTTAACGTTTGATCGTCACCCATTGGAATTGTTTTCTTTTCTCCTAAGATATTTCCTTTAGTGTCCATTACTTGAACATAATATTTTCTATCACCTGAAGAAGCGATTTGATTTTCAGCAATTACGAAGCTAATTTTTAATTTATCTGCTCTACTCGCTTTTGTAGTTTCAACTTGTTTTCCTGAGCTTCTTTCTTTAACTGCTAATACATTTAAGTTTAATACTGCTAATTTAGAAGCTTTTTCAATAGTTTTAGTCATGTTATTATTTTGAACTAAAAGCGTATCTGTAAACCTTCTATTTTCTTCTAAAGCAGTAGCTGTACTATCTAAAGAAGTTGTTAAATTAACGTTTTGTTCTTTTAACAATTTGTTTTCCGCTACTAAATTATCCATTTCTTTTTTCAAACGGAAATATTCATTTTTATATCGAGCCATAGCTTGAACATCACCTTTAGATTTTTCTAATTCTTCTAAAAGTTTTGTCATTTCTTCTTTTTGAGCATCGATGTCTCCTTTTAGAGCCGTATTTTCGCTAGACATAGCTTCTAGTTCTGCAATTCTAGCTTTAATATCCTCTTCTAGAGCTGTTTTTTCAACAGTTAATTCATTTAATTGTTTTTTATTGTCTGAAGTTAGTTTATAAATATAACCTATACTTCCTAACAATAATAATGCTAAAACAACAATCGCTGCTTTTAAACCTGAGTTACTCTTTGTGTCTGTGTTTTCCATAAAATTTTTGGTAATTACTTAATTTTTTTAACAAATGTACAATTTATAAAGTATTTATTCAATCTTAGAACGAAAGTTATATTAAAATAGTATTTTTGAAATGAAATTTTTTTAAATAAATGGAAAAAATTAATTTATTAACGATTAAAGAATTGGCTAAAATTACTCATCATAGAAGTGGTGAGATAAAGTTAGGAGAAAAAGCCATAACCATTCCTTCAGAAGATAATATTTGGGATTTTTTATCTGAATGTGAAGCACAATTTGTAGTTTTTGGGATTCCTGAAGATATAGGAGTTAAGGCAAATCTAGGTCGCCCTGGAACAGCATCAGCTTATGAAAGTGCATTAAAAAGTTTAGTAAATGTACAACATAATAAATTTTGCAAAGGCAATAATATTGTACTATTAGGTCATTTGAATATTTCTGAAGAAATTAACGAAGCTAAAGAATTAAAAAACACAAATAAAGAACACAAAAAGAGACTATTTAAGTTAGTTGAAAAAATTGACAAAGAAGTCTCTCATATTATTCATCAAATAATTAAGTGTGGAAAAACACCTATTATTATTGGCGGTGGGCATAATAATGCTTATGGTAATATTAAAGGACTCGCTTTAGCGAAAGGCAAACCTGTAAATGCAGTAAATTTTGATGCACATACCGATTTTAGAATTTTAGAAGGACGACATTCTGGTAATGGGTTTAGTTATGCCTTTGAAGAAGGTTTTTTAAAAAAATATTTTGTTTTTGGTTTACATGAAAATTTTGTTTCAAAAAGTGTTTTTAATTCCATTAAAGAACAAGAAGCACGATTAAAATATGTTTCATATGAAGAAATCGAAGTGAGAAAGCAAAAGACTTTTGATTCTCAATTACAAGAAGCCATAAATTTTATAAAACAAGACCCTTTTGGTGTAGAATTAGATTTAGATGCTATACCTCATATTTATTCTAGTGCAATGACTTTAAGTGGTTTTAGTGTGCAACAGGCCAGAGAATATGTCCATTATTTTGGTAAACATAAAAATGCCGCTTATTTACATATCTGTGAAGGTGCTCCCGATTTAGATTTAACAAATAACAATCATTTGACAGGAAAGTTAATGGCTTATTTAATTACAGATTTTATAAAAAGTAAAGTGTTGTAATTGTTATTTACAAATCCTATTCATTTTAAAACTCTATTTTCTTTTACCTACCTTTGCAAAAAAAATCACAAATGACTTTTAAAGAACTTCACCTAATTAATAATATACAACAAGCTTTGGAAGAAGAGGGTTACAAAACCCCTACTCCTATTCAACAACAAGCCATTCCAGAAATTTTAGCAGAACATGATTTAGTAGCTTGTGCCCAAACAGGTACAGGTAAAACCGCTGCATTTGCTATTCCTGTTATACAGCTCATTCATAAAATTGTTGGATCTGCAAAAAAAGTGAAGCGAATTAGAACATTAGTAATTACACCTACAAGAGAATTAGCTATACAAATAGGAGAAAGCTTTAATACCTATGGTAAGTATACCCATATTAAAACATTAGTCATTTTTGGAGGTGTTAATCAAGTTCCACAAGTAAATGAATTAAAAGAAGGAGTAGATGTTTTAATTGCAACTCCTGGACGATTGTTGGATTTATACAAACAAGGTTTTATCGATTTAAATCACATGCACCAATTGATTTTAGATGAGGCTGACCAAATGCTAGACATGGGATTTATTAATGATGTAAAAAAAATTATTAAACTTACTCCAGAAAATAGACAAACGTTATTGTTTTCAGCTACTATGCCACTTGCCATAAGGGAATTAGCCGATACTTTTTTAAAAAAACCAAAATATGTTTCGGTAGCACCTATTTCAAGTACGGCAGAAAAAGTGAGTCAAAAAGTATATTTTGTTGATAAAACTGAAAAAAGAAATTTATTATATCATTTATTAACTGAAGAAAAAATTAAAAATGTATTAGTTTTTACAAGAACGAAACACGGTGCTGATAATATTGTTAAAGCATTACATAAAAAAGGAATCGAAGCCGGTGCCATTCATGGAGATAAATCACAAAACTCAAGACAACGTATTTTAGAAAGCTTTAAAAATCAAGAGATTCCAGTATTAATAGCTACCGATATTGCTGCTCGAGGAATTGACATTGAAAGTTTACCTTTTGTAATTAACTTTGATATCCCAAATATTTCAGAAACCTATGTCCATCGAATAGGGAGAACAGGAAGAGCAGGCAATTCTGGATTAGCTATTTCATTTTGTGGTAAAGATGAGAAAGGCTATTGGAATGATATTGAAAAATTAATTAGAATAAAAGTTAAGATCGTAGAAAACCATCCCTTTCCTTGGAAAGAAGAAGAAGAAAAAAAAGAGGGTACAAAAACGGATTACAGAAATAAAAACAAATCTAAATCAGGCAACAAAAATAATACTTCTCGAAAATCAGATGCTTCTAAAAAGAATAAAAAAAGATGGTATTAATTTAATTCTTCTTCCTTAGAATTAATATATAAACGTATCATTTGAAATAGTTTTCTTGTATCAAAAGGTTTTGCTATAATATCATCAATACCAGCTTGTTTTGCTTTTATTTGTACTTCTTCTTTTTCAAAAGCGGTTACTGCAATAATTGGAATAGTAAAGCCTTTCTGACGTATTAGTTTTGTCGTTTCAAAACCATTGATTTTTGGCATATTGATATCCATTAAAATAGCATCAAATTTTTGTGACTCTAACAATTCTAATGCCACAAAACCGTCATCAGCAATTTCACATTGAAATTTGTGATTTTCTAATAGTTTCTTGGTTACAATTTGATTAATTTTATTGTCTTCAACAACTAATATTTTGTAAGTTTTTGGTAAAGATAAATCTACATCTATATTATTAATAAAATCATTTACTTTATCTTTTCCTGATTCAAAAGGGATAGTAAAAGTAATTGTTGTCCCTTTATTTTCTTCACTTTCTAAATGAATATCTCCCTTAAATAGTTCAATTAATTTCTTAACTATAGTTAAACCAAGGCCTGTTCCTTGGTAATCATCTTCTTTTCTATTTATTTGAACAAATTTATCAAATACTTTTTCTTGAAACTCTTTTGGAATACCCACACCAGTATCAATTACTTTAAATTTTATGTAAATCTGTTCTTTATTTTTGTAATCTAAATCGGCTGTAATAGTTACTTTACCATTATGGGTAAATTTTAGAGAATTACTTACTAAATTTAATATAATTTGAGAAAGACGAACACTGTCTCCGATAATGTATTCTGGAATTTTCTTATCTACTTTTATTATAATATCATTATTGTATTTTAATGCAATATTATCTAATGAGTTTTTTATTGTTTCAAGTTTATCTTCTAAATTAAATAAATTATTTTCTAAAACGACTTTATTTTCTTCAAATTTGTAAACTTTTAAGATATCATTTACTAATGATAATAAATAGTTAGCTGAAAATTTTAAAGCTTTCAAATGCGGACTATTTTTAAGTTCATGATGCTCAACTTCTATAATATCTGTAATACCTATTACACCATACAATGGTGTCCTTAATTCGTGACTAATGGTGGATACGAATTGAGACTTAATTTTTGAGGCTTCTTCCGCTTTTTCTTTAGCAATTCTTAATTCTTCATTAGCTTCTCTTAATTCCTCATTAGATTTTCTTCTAATTTTGTTTAATTTAAGTTGGGAATACAAAATGGTTAATGTGGTAAGAAAAATAACCCCAATAAGAATAATTAAGATTTTAATATTAAAAAATTTTTCGTCTTGGATTCTTTTATCCGCTTCCATTTTTATCAAGTCTCTCTTAACTTCTTCTTTTTCAATCTGTTCCACTAAGCCTTTAACTTTTTCATTTCTTTGAAGTTCAAAAGCTATTTGTCTTAGAGAATCTGTTGCTAACAAATATTTATAAGCCTTGTCATATTGTTTTCTTTTGAAATAGAATTTTGATAGACTTTCGTTCATGCCCACTTCATGAGAAGGATTGAAGTTATTATATTTTGATTGACAAATTTTTAAAGCTTTTAACAAATTATTCTCAGCAATTGATAAATTTCCTTTATATTCTTCATAATCTCCATTTAATGAATAGAAAAAAAATTGCGCTTCATGTTCACCTACTAAAGAGTCAATATGCATTCGTACTTCATCTAAGTGGATTTTTCCTTCTTCAAATTTTTTCTTTTCAAAATAAGTATTTACTAAATTTAATTTATTATATGCAAATTCAACTATATCTACCTTTCTTGCATATTCTAAAGATTTTAAATAATATTTAATCCCAGCTTCTTCATCATTTTTATTATAAGAATAAACATTACCTAAATTATTATATAACCAGCTTTTAATGGTGTCATTATTAGTATTTTCAGCATGAAGGAGTGCTTTATTATAATAATCTATTGCTTTTTCAAAATCATAAATTTCAACAAAATTAAGGCCAATAAAGTTATATGCTTTTGCTATAGAAGATTCATCCTTTTTTTTGATGGCAAGGGCTAATGCTTTTTTTGCATTTTGCAATGATAATTCAGGTTGGCTAGTATGTAAATATTTACCTGATTCTGAAAGATACTCTTTAATAGTTTTTATTTTTTCTTTAGCATTTTGAGAAATGACATTGTTAAAAAAAGAAAAAGTAATGATAAATAATAATACCTTAAAATAATTCATTGATTGGGGCTTGAACAAAATTATAATTGTTACTTGTATGTTAAATATACAAATATTATACAAAAAATTTATTAGTCACGTTATTGTTTTTTGTATTTTAACAAGAAAAATACTTGTTTGTAATCTAACACCTTTATGAATTTAAAATTACATTTATTTTAAAATAAAACAAAAAAATAACCTATTAAAACAAGATAATAGGTTATTTAGAATTGTTATTACTATAGTATTAATTTCTAATTAATTTTTTGTATTTAATACGTGTAGGTGTTACTTCTTTACCTAAACGTTTTTTCTTATTTTCTTCATATTCAGAAAAACTTCCTTCAAAGAAATATACTTGTGAATCTCCTTCAAAGGCTAAAATATGGGTACAAACTCTATCTAGGAACCATCTATCGTGAGAAATAATTACAGCGCAACCTGCAAAATTCTCTAATCCTTCTTCTAGTGCTCGTAGTGTATTAATATCTAAATCATTTGTAGGCTCATCTAGAAGTAAAACATTTCCTTCTTCTTTTAATGTCATAGCTAAATGCAAACGGTTTCTTTCTCCTCCGGATAACGTAGCAACTTTTTTATTTTGATCGCTACCACCAAAATTAAAACGAGATAAATACGCCCGAGAATTTACTTGTTTTCCTCCCATCATCATCAGTTCTTGACCGTCACAAAAGTTTTCATAAATTGATTTTTCTGGATTAATATCGCTATGTGATTGATCTACATACGCAATTTTAACTGTATCTCCTATTTTAAAACTTCCATTATCTGGATTTTCTTCTCCCATAATCATTTTAAAAATAGTAGACTTTCCAGCACCATTGGGTCCAATAATACCAACAATTCCTGCTTGAGGTAAAGTAAAATTCAAATTATCATATAACAATTTATCTCCAAATGCTTTAGCTACTCCTTGAGCTTCAATTACATTAGTTCCTAATCTTGGTCCATTAGGAATATAAATTTCTAATTTCTCTTCCAATACTTTTTGATCTTCATTTAATAAACGATCATAGTTTTGTAAACGTGCTTTTTGTTTTGTTTGACGTCCTTTTGCTCCTTGACGAACCCAATCTAACTCTCGTTCTAATGTTTTTCTACGTTTTGAAGCTACTTTTTCTTCTTGCTCCATACGTTTCGATTTTTGATCTAACCAAGAAGAATAATTTCCTTTCCAAGGAATTCCTTCTCCTCTATCTAATTCTAAAATCCAACCAGCCACATTATCTAAGAAGTAACGATCGTGTGTTACCGCAATAACAGTTCCTGCATATTGTTGCAAATGTTGCTCTAACCACAATACAGATTCAGCATCCAAGTGGTTGGTAGGCTCATCCAATAATAAAACATCCGGTTGTTGTAATAATAAACGACAAAGCGCTACACGTCTTTTTTCTCCACCTGACAAATGTTTTATAGGTGTATCAGCTTCGGGAGTACGAAGTGCATCCATGGCTACTTCAAGCTTATTGTCGATTTCCCATGCACCAGCGGCATCAATCTTATCTTGTAGTTCTGCCTGACGGTCCATCAATTTTTGCATCTTATCTGCATCTTCATACACTTCAGGTAAACCAAAACTATCATTAATTTTATTAAATTCGTCTAATAACCCATAAATTTCAGCCGCACCTTCTCTAACTATTTCGATAACGGTTTTAGTTTCATCTAATTGAGGCTCTTGTTCTAAATATCCTACTGTATAACCAGGAGCAAAAACCAAATCTCCTTGAAAGTTTTTATCTAATCCTGCAATAATTTTCAATAAAGAAGATTTACCTGATCCATTAAGACCAAGGATACCTATTTTAGCTCCATAGAAAAAACTTAAGTATATGTCTTTTAGAACTTGTTTGTTTGTACTAGAGTAAATCTTATTTACTCGTGACATTGAAAATATGACTTTCTTATCGTCTGACATAAAAATGTTTATTATTTATCTTGATTGTTTATTTATCTTATTTTACACTCTCCCTTTTAGTGCATTAAAAACCCATGCAATAGCAAAAAAACCAACGCCTACAGCAGAAAATCCCCAACCGGCTACATCTGCATATCTATAAATTCCTAATCCTATTAAAAGTAATCCCATCAGTATCATGATAAATGTAGCCCATGCTAATACTGTATTTTTATTCATTCCCATTTATTTTATTTTAGATTTGAGTTAAAAAATAGCCTACAAAGATATTAATTATTTAAATTAAATTTAAGTAAAAATCTTGATTAGCATTTCTTTCAATAAATCGTGTTGAGAAATTGAATTCGCTCCTACGCCTTTACTTTTAACGTCAATATCTCGCAAGGAGGATACTATTGCACTCACTTTTTTCATTGGATAATTGCGAACAGCTACATCATAATCAGACACAAAATAAGGATTGATTTTTAACACTTTAGCTACGTTTGCTTTGGATTTATCTTTTAGACCATGATATTGCAATAATTGTGAGAAAAAACCAAAAACTAAACCAGTAGTAACCACTATAGGATTATCTTTTGGGTTTTGTGAGAAAAAAGTAATTATCTTGTATGCTTTTATTTGATCTTTTTCGCCAATGGCTTTTCTAAGTTCAAAATTATTATAATCTTTACTAATCCCAATATTATCTTCGATATCTTTTGCTGTAATGGTATGTCCTTGTGGAAGAATGATTTTTAATTTATCTAATTCATTATTAATTTTTGATAAATCTGTACCTAAAAACTCTACTAACATGGCAGCAGCTTTAGGTTCAATAGCATATTTTTGACCCGATAAAACTCTTTTAATCCAATCTCCTACTTGATTTTCATATAATTTTTTGCTTTCAAAAACCACACCTGTTTTCGCTAACAACTTAGTTACTTTTTTTCTTTTATCTAAAGTTTTGTATTTATAAGCAAAAACTAAAACTGTTGTAGGTTGCGGATTTTCTGCATACGCTTCTAATTTATCAATTGTTCTTGATAATTCTTGAGCTTCTTTTACCACTACAACTTGTCTGTCTGCCATCATGGGATAGCGTTTAGCATTAGACACAATATCTTCTATAGAAGTATCTCTACCATATAAAACAACCTGATTAAACCCTTTTTCATCTTCCGTTAATACATTATCTTCAATATATTCTGTTAATTTATCTATATAATAAGGTTCTTCTCCCATAAAGAAATAAATAGGTTTAAAAATTCCCGATTTGATTTCTTTTATAATTTGTACAACTTCGTCCATAGTATTGTCTAAAACAACTCGTGTTGGCTATTTATTTTATTTAGCTAATTTTGTGAAATGATTCAATTGCATTTTCCAACATATTCCTTTCGGTTCAAAAATAGTGAAAATAAAACCTTTATTTTCGATGAAATCAGAAAAAAATTTGTGGTACTCACACCAGAAGAATGGGTACGTCAAAATACATTACAGTATTTAATTCAGGAAAAAAAATATTCAAAATCCTATGTAAATGTTGAAAAATTAGTAAAAGTAAACGGTATAAACAAACGATATGATATTGTTGTTTTTAATCCAAATGGCACCATTTTTTTATTGATTGAATGCAAAGCACCTGAGATTGTGATTTCCCAACAAACTTTTGATCAAATCGCTAGATATAATTTGGTTTTAAAAGCAAGTTATTTGATGGTTACTAATGGACTAAATCATTATTTTTGTCAAATGGATTTTGAAAATGAGAAGTATGTATTTTTAAAAGATTTACCATATTATAATACCTGAATACTTTGGAAGAAATAGATAATATATTTGGTCGAGAAAGTAAAAAGACTCAATCTGAGAAACAACCTTATTTATATATTCATTTTGATAATCATGCCTACGCATTTACTATTGAAGCTAATATTGAAGGCTTAGAGATTCTTAAAAACGAAATAGCCAATACGATAGTTTCTTGTCCAAAAGATATATATGAAGAAAATTCAATTTTTACCTTAGAAAAAACAAAAGCAATAACCAGTAGCAAACTTTTCTTAGAAAGCATTGAAATAGTAGAGAAAAATCCTCCCCAAAAAGTAAATGAAGAAAATAAAAAATCAAGTATTGAATTGGAAGTAATTGGTTGTTTACTTGTTGTAGCCTTGATTGGAATAGTTTTTATAGTAGGGTTTATCACATCAATAAAATATTTAATTTTTCAATTTTTATAAATGAAAAAAATAGCCGTAGTTATATTAAATTGGAACGGGGTCGATTTACTGAGACAATTTTTACCAAGCGTACTTCAATATTCTGAAGAAGCCACAATCTATGTTGTGGACAATGCTTCAAATGATGATTCCATTTCGGTTTTAAAATCTGAATTTCCAGAGGTTCAGATAATTGAAAACGAAGGCAATTATGGCTTTGCTAAAGGTTATAATGAAGGATTGCAAAATATAAAAGAAGAATATTTAGCTTTAGTAAACAGTGATATTGAGGTAACAGCAAACTGGCTGAAACCAATTATCCATATATTTGAAAAAGAATCTGAAATAGCCATTATTCAACCTAAAATTTTAGATTTTAAAAACAAATCTTATTTTGAATATGCTGGTGCTGCTGGAGGTTTTATTGACAAATATGGTTACCCGTTTTGTAGAGGCCGTATTTTTGATAGTGTAGAAAAAGATGATGGGCAATATGATTCGGATAGAAAGATTTTTTGGGCGTCTGGAGCGTGTTTTTTTATTAGAAATAAAGTATATCAAGAATTAAAAGGTTTTGATGAAGATTTTTTTGCACATCAAGAAGAAATTGACTTATGTTGGAGGGCTTTCAATCTTGGACACGTTATTAAATATTCGCATCAATCAGTAGTTTATCATATAGGGGGAGCAACCTTATCTGTTGGTAATCCTAAAAAAACATATCTAAATTTTAGGAATTCATTGTATATGTTAACTAAAAATTTACCAAAAGACAAACTATTTAAAATTCTATTTTTAAGAATGGTACTAGATGGTATAGCTGGTATTCAATTTTTAATAAAAGGAAAATGGAAACATTTTCACTCTATATTAAAAGCTCATTATCAATTCTATATAAACTTCAAACATCATTATAGGAAAAGAAATTTAAATAATAAGGATAATTACTATGCAATAAGTTCTATTATCATTCGTTTTTTTATTAAAAAGCAACATTTTTATAAGAACTTATTTTAACAATAGTTTAGCTATATTAATTTTAATAATACACAAAATTGTCATTAATTTTGTACCAAATAATTGAATTATGAAAAAAATAACAGTAATTGCAACAGCATTAATCCTCACACTTTCTTCGTGTGTTTCAAAAAAGAAATTTACAGAATTAGAAAACAAAAATAAAGAAATTCAAGATTTACTAAATACAGCTACCGTTAAATTAAATAACTGTTTAACTGAAAAATCAGCTATTACGGATCAATTAGATTATTTAAAAAAGAATAATGCCGATTTAATTAACAGTTCGAAAGAGTTAACTGTTTTAACTACAAAAGGAGCTGAGAATCTAGAAAAATCTTTAGAAAGCTTAAAAGAAAAAGATTTAAAAATATCGAGATTACAAGACGCCTTATCTAAAAAAGACAGTGTTACCCTTGCATTAGTTACTAGTTTGAAAAAAGAAGTCGGTTTAAATGATCCAGATATCAATGTAAATGTAGAAAAAGGAGTGGTTTTCATTTCTATTGCAGATAATTTATTATTTAAATCAGGAAGTTATGAAGTAAGTCCTGGAGCAAAAACTGTTTTAGCAAAAGTAGCAAAAGTAATTAATAGTAAACCAGATTTTGAATGTATGGTTGAAGGTCATACGGATAACGTGCCAATTAAAAATACAGTATTATTAGACAATTGGGATCTATCAGTTAAAAGAGCAACATCTATTGTGAGAGTTTTACAAAACGATTTAGGTGTAGACCCAAAACAACTTATACCTGCAGGAAGAAGTTACTTTATTCCATTAGTTGCAAATGATACTCCTGAGAATCGTTCTAAAAATAGAAGAACAAAGATTATTATTTTGCCTAAAATCGATCAGTTTTATGATATGATTGAAAAAGAAATGAAAAATCTTAGTGGAGACAAAAAATAATTATTAATAAAATTAAATATGAAAAGTATGGTATTTTTTGCCATACTTTTTTTTTGGCATTAAATTTGCAAATAGTTTTTTAAGAAAAAATGGTTTTTTTATTAAAAAATCGTTATCTTTATTATTAATTAATTAGTTTTGCAATCCCCAATTTTGAAATTTATGAAAAAAATTATTTTGTTATTAGCTTTTCTTGTAAGCTTTTCATCTTTTTCACAAGATGATTTAGACGTAGACGGAATCAAAATTAAAAAAAGTATAAAAGTTAGAGATTCTGGTGGTAAAACCAAATTAGTTCTAAACGGTTATGGAATTCGAGATAAAATGTGGATTAATTTATATGTACAAGCATTATATCTTACTGAAAAAACAGATGACCCTAAGAAAATTCTGGATTCTGATGAAACTATTGCAACGAGATTATATGTTACTTCTTCTTTAGTAACTAGAGAAAAATTAATCAAAGCTATCGAAGAAGGTATTGAAAAATCATATCAAAGTGAAATTGAGCCCTTAAGAGATCGAATGCATAAATTTATGTCTTTCTTCGAAAACGTTACAGAAAAGGGATATCTAGAATTTGTGTATTCTAAAGAAGATGTTAAAACGTATGTTTTCATAAATGACAAACTAACTGGTGAGATTGAAGGTTTAGACTTTAGAAAAGCTCTTTTCGGTATTTGGCTAGAAGAACGATGCGTAGATAGAACGCTTAAGAAAAGATTATTAGGTAAATAAATATAAAAAATGCCTCTTTATTAAAAGAGGCATTTTTTATAGCCCATAATTTGATGGTAATAAATCACCTATTTTTCTTTTAGTGATATCTCCAGAAAAAAAGATGTCATTATAATTTGAAAATAAACCAAATTTATCTACAAAAAATGCCTCTCTAAAAAAACTTATTTTTGATTGCTCTTTATTATTATATAAAATATTAAACTCCGCTACTAATCCTTTTTTATTTAAACCTTTTTCTTGTTTAACAACATTTACTTTATAAAAAGGATTGTTAACATCTTCAGAAATTACAAAATGCTCATCTGGATTAGTCATAAGACTTCCTTTAAATAATATGAAATCATCTTTTCCCCATTTTTTTGCCACCAAATTCCTAAAAAAATGTAAAGATGAACCAAAATATGACGCATCTCTTCTTTTTATAAATTTCTTATCATTTTCAATAGCTGTAAAAAAAGAAGTCCCAGCATACAATGAACTCAACATATCTGATGTATTTAAACTAATCTTATAAAATTTACATTGAAAGTCTACCAATTGATAGGTAATTTTATAACTTAAATAATTATTTCTAATTAATAAAGGTTTGTCTGAATAAGCCTTTAAAACAAAGTTTTTACTATCATAATCAAAATAAATTTCATCTTCATTTTCAATTTCACAGTCAGACCCAGCTTTATTGGTACCTAAAAATTGTTCTTTAAAAAATTGAAGCATTCGCTTTCTTGAAAAAGGGCATTGTTGTACAATAACTTCTTTTAAAGATTTTATTTCCTCTGTCAAAACAATATTAATACTTTTTTGCGTTCCTTCTGTGGCTATGTATTGAGTAATAAATCCAAAATAACTAATTACAACGACAGAATTAATTGTACTGGATAATGTAAGTAAAAAATAACCTTTATCATCATTTGTTGTACCAATAGTTGTTCCATCAATATAGATAGATGCACCTAATAAAGGTATCTGATTAGTATCTTTTACAAAACCCTCAATTGTTATTTGTGAATAAATACTTTTCGTGAAAAGTAGGAAAAACAAAAGAATTAATCTCATTATTATAAAATATCTAAGCTTCCTTTGCCTTCACGAATTACTTCAGGTTCATATCCTGATAAATCGATAATAGTTGACGCTACATTATCTCCATAACCTCCGTCAATAACTACATCAACTTTATTTTGCCATTTCTCAAAAATTAATTCTGGATCAGTAGAATATTCTAAAACTTCGTCTTCATCATGTATTGATGTTGAAACTATTGGATTACCTAATACTCTTACTATTTCTAAAGCAATATTATTTTTAGGCACACGTATACCTACAGTTTTCTTCTTTCTAAATTCTTTTGGCAACTCATTATTACCTGATAAAATAAATGTATAAGGTCCTGGCAAGGCTCTTTT
Organism: Flavobacterium sp. 9AF; assembly: GCF_902506265.1. Classification (GTDB taxonomy): domain Bacteria; phylum Bacteroidota; class Bacteroidia; order Flavobacteriales; family Flavobacteriaceae; genus Flavobacterium. The sequence continues at coordinate 414,503 of NZ_LR733556.1, forward strand.
TAAAATCTTAAACGTACTTGTATCTATCTGTTTTATATAGTCAGAAATGTTGCTTAGATCACAACATACAAAAGAAAAATTAGCTTTTTCAAGTTTAATACCTTTTATTTTAGCAATTCTTTCCAATGCCCTAGAATTTGTTATATCGCATCCTAAACCATAAACTGTATCCGTGGGATATATTACTAATCCACCATCTCGTAATACATCTACCACTTTTTTAATAGCAGCTTCACTAGGCTTATCTTCGTAAATCTTAATAAATTGAGCCATAATATTATAAAATAGTAAGTAAAGATAGAAGAAAAAAACTATTTCAATTCTAATTACAACACAAATACATATTAATCATTTTTTTAATCATTTTTTTAAAAAGTTTATATAAAAAAAATTAAAAAATTAAATATTTATTGTATATTTAATTTAAACTTTTAAATATCCTACTAATATTAACCAAATCATTATGTCTATGGTAAAAAAATACTTTCTCATTTTATTATTTTTTAATTCTTTAAATCAACTTCATAGCCAACATATTAACTTATCTGAAGAAGAAGTTATAGCTACATTATGCCATACATGGAGTTTAAGTTTTGCTTCAATACAAGGAAAACCAATACAAATTAACATTGATTTAAAAGTCCAATTCAATCCTGATAATTCATATTTTCTTTTGAGTAATCCGCAAAAAATAGGAAAATGGAGATATAATCAGAAAGGGAAATTTATTGAATTAACTACTAATGACAGAACGGCTCGGATAACAACATTAAATAAAAAAGAAATGGTATTTATTGAAATGCAAGTTGATGAACACCAAAGAGTAACTCCTCAAAAATCCCAATTTCATTTTATAAGAGAATAAACAAATTAGAAAAAATTTTGAAACTAAATATTTTAACTATACAATAGCACAACTTCCTCATATTTGTTTTCGTGATAAAGAATAGAATTAAGTATATTTGAACAATACAAATAAACAAATTAATTCTTTTCTTTAATGAATCAAAAGATATTTAAAGTGATTTTTATAATTACTTTATACTGTAATGCTCAAAATGTTTCCAAACCTAATGATTTAGTAGATTGGATAAATCCACTCATGGGAACCGACAGTAGTTATGAATTAAGTAATGGAAACACTTATCCTTCCATTGCTTTACCTTGGGGAATGAATGCTTGGACACCACAAACTGGCAACAATGGCAACGGTTGGCAATATACCTATGATGCTAATAAAATTAGAGGATTCAAACAAACACACCAGCCTTCACCCTGGATGAACGATTACGGTCCGTTTTCTTTAATGCCGATGACTAAAAAAGGTACTATTGATGAAGAAGAAAGAGCCAGTTGGTTCAGTCATAAGTCTGAAATCGCCAAACCCTATTATTATAGTGTTTATCTAGCGGATTATGATGTTACTACAGAAATCACTCCAACAGAAAGAGCCGCTTCCTTTCGATTTACTTTTCCTAAAACAGACAGTGCTTTTGTAGCCATTGATGCCTATGACAGAGGTTCGTACATCAAAATCATTCCTTCAGAAAATAAAATTATTGGTTACAGCTCGAGATATGCACGAGGAAAATTAAATAATTTCAAAAATTATTTTGTCATTGTTTTTGATACTCCTTTTATAACTACTTCACTTTGGAATGATAAAACTAAAATTGACACAAATGAACTTTCTGGATCACATATAAGTAGTCTTGTTCATTTTATAACAAAAAATAAAAACACAATTATTCACGCTAAAGTTGCTTCATCCTTTATCAGTTTTGACCAAGCTGAACAAAATCTAAAAGAAATTGGCTCTGACAACTTTGATACTGTTAAACAAAAAGCCAAGAAAATTTGGAATACAACTTTAGAAAAAATACAAGTTGAAGGAGGTACAACAGACCAAGTAAGAACATTCTACTCTACCTTGTATCGTACCCTCTTTTTCCCAATGAAAATGTACGAAATTGATACTAATGGAAATATAGTTCATTATAGTCCCTATTCTGGTAAAACCATTCCAGGATATCGCTTTGCTGGAACTGGTTTTTGGGATACTTTTCGAGCACTTTACCCTTTTTTAAATTTAATGTATCCTTCCATTAATAAGGAAATGCAAGAAGGGCTACTAAACGATTATAAAGAGGGTGGTTGGTTACCCGAATGGAGCAGTCCATCCTACAGTGACATCATGATTGGTAATAACTCAGCATCAGTTGTAGCAGATGCCTACATAAAAGGGTTGCGAGGATATGATATCGAAAAACTGTACGAAGCACTACTTCATGGTGCTAACAATGAAGGACCACAAGCTACAGGAAGAAAAGGAGTTCAATATTATAATGAATTAGGTTATGTCCCTTACAATGTTGACATTAATGAAAGTGCTGCTAGAACCCTAGAATATGCTTACGATGATTTTGCAATTAGTCGTTTGGCCAAATTATTGAATCGTCCACAAAAAGAAATTGAGTTGTATGAAAATAGAAGTAAAAATTACAAACATCTTTTTGATTCTGAAACAAAATTAATGCGTGGAAAAAATAAAGATGGAAAATTTCAGAAACCTTTTAATCCTTTAAAATGGGGTGATGCATTTACAGAAGGTAACAGTTGGCATTATACTTGGAGTGTTTTTCACGATATTGAAGGATTAGCACAACTAATGGGTGGACATCAACAATTTATCACTATGCTAGATTCTGTGTTTAAAATGGCTCCAGTTTTTGATGATAGTTATTATGGAGGCACTATTCATGAAATACGTGAGATGCAAATTGCAAATATGGGACAATATGCGCATGGAAACCAACCCATTCAACATATGATTTATTTATACAATTATGCGGGCCAACCTTGGAAAACACAATATTGGGTTAGAGAAGTTATGGAACGCATGTACAAACCAACTCCAGATGGCTATTGCGGTGATGAAGATAACGGACAAACTTCTGCTTGGTATGTTTTTTCTGCTTTAGGTTTCTACCCTGTTTGTCCTGCAACGAATCAATACATATTGGGTTCGCCTTTATTTAAAAAAGTAACGTTACATCTTGAAAATGGCAAAACATTTACCATTGAAGCGCCTAATTCTAATTCGGAAAATAAATATGTTGATAAAATTAAATTAAACGGGAAAGAATACAAAAATAATTGGATTAGCCATGAAGATATCTTAAAGGGCGGTACTTTTAATTTTATTATGAACAACATACCTAATACAAAAAGAGGAACAACAACCGATACTTTCCCTTTCTCACTATCTACTAACAATTAAAACATGAAAACATTATTTTCAGCAGTTAGCTGTTTTTTTACACTGCTTATTTTTGGCCAACAAACTTCAAAAAACTTAATTCCGTTTGTAAAACCAATTATTGGAACACAACGCATGGGTCATGTTTATCCCGGTGCTACCGCTCCATTTGGAATGGTACAACTAAGTCCAGATACCGATACCATTCCTTATGCTGTTAATGGAAAATACAATCCCGATGTATATAAATATTGTGCGGGTTACCAGTACGATGACAAAACTATAGTTGGTTTTAGCCATACCCATTTTAGTGGAACAGGCCATTCCGATTTAGGGGATTTCTTAATTATGCCAACAACAGGAAATTTACAATTAAATCCGGGAACAGCAAAAGCACCTTCAAAAGGGTTTAGATCTACTTTTTCTCATGAAAATGAAGTTGCTGAAGCAGGATATTACAAAGTGAAACTAGATGATTACGATATTACAGCAGAATTAACAACTTCTATTCGTGTAGGTATGCATCAATACACCTTTCCAAAAACCGATCAAGCTCATATTATTTTAGATTTAATGGCTGGAATTTACAATTATGACGAAAAAAATGTTTGGACTTACATAAGAGTTGTAAATGATACTTTGGTAACGGGTTATAAACAAACCAATGGTTGGGCTAGAACCAGAACAGTCTATTTTGCCATGAGTTTCTCCAAGCCTTTTAAGAATTATGGTCAGAAAAACTTTGATGAAAAACAAGTATACCGAGGTTTTTGGAGAAAATTTGATCAAGAAGATAATTTCCCAGAAATAGCGGGTAAAAAAATAAGAATGTTTTTTGATTTTGATACAGAAGCAAATGAAAAAATTAAAGTTAAATTTGCTTTATCACCTGTAAGTCAAAAAAATGCTCTTCAAAATTTAATAGAAGAAATACCGCATTGGGATTTTGAAAAAGTAAAAAAACAAACACAAGATGACTGGAATCAAGAATTAAATAAAATCCAAGTTGATGCCACTCTTGATGATAAAACCAACTTCTACACCGCTATGTATCATGCTTTTATAACACCTACTGTTTATCAAGACAGAAATGGAGAATACAAAGGGTTAGATCAAGATGTACATCAAACTAATGATTTTACCAATTATACTACTTTTTCACTTTGGGATACGTATAGAACCTTACATCCATTATTTAATGTTCTCCAACCCAAAAGAAATGCAGATATGGTGGCTTCTATGATAGCTCATTATGACCAAAGTAGTTTACATATGCTTCCTATTTGGAGTCACCATGCGAATGACAATTGGTGCATGAGTGGTTATCACAGTGTATCTGTAATTGCAGACGCTATCTTAAAAGGAACGTATACAGGTGATGCAGAAGCTGCTTTAAATGCTTGTGTAATTACAGCAAGGAAGCGCAATTATGAAGGAATTGGTTACTATATCGACAAAGGGTATATTCCAGCCGAAAAAAGTGGTATTTCGGTTTCCAATACTTTAGAATATGCCTATGACGATTGGACTATTGCACAATTGGCAAAAAAATTAAATAAGACTGATATTTACAACGAGTTTATACAACGTTCCGAAAATTGGAGAAATAATTTCAATCCGGTTTCAGGTTTTATGGAACCCAAATTAGCCAATGGAACATTCAAAAAAGATTTTGATGCTTATAGTACTCATGGGCAAGGATTTATTGAAGGAAACAGTTGGAATTACAGCTTTTTTGTACCGCACAATCCTGCTGCATTGGTAACAATTATGGGAGGCAAAAAACAATTTGGTAAAAAATTAGACACCCTTTTCACCATGCATTTATCTGATGCTTTCTTTGCAGAAACCGAAGACATCACAAGAGATGGAATTATAGGAGGTTATGTACACGGAAATGAGCCTGCACATCATGTTGTTTATTTGTATAATTGGGCAGATCAACCTTGGAAAACGCAAGAAAGAGTGCGTCATATATTAAAAATGCAATACAAACCTACACCAGATGGTTTAGGAGGAAATGACGATTGCGGACAAATGAGTGCTTGGTATATTTTCAGTGCTATGGGGTTTTATCCAGTAGCTCCAGGTTCTTTAGAATACGCTATTGGTAGTCCTTTAATTAACAATGCAATCATTCATTTAGAAAATGGGAAAACTTTTGAAGTTGTTACTCAAAACCAATCAGAAACTAATCCATATGTAAAAAGAATTATCCTGAATGGAAAAACGTTAGATCGTTATTACATTACCCATGATGAAATTATGAATGGCGGAAAAATAACCTTCATAATGAGTTCTAAAAAATAATTATATAGTGGTTTCCAATTCATTTTTCACTACATAATCACCCCATTTAGCCATTTCTTGCAAAAGTGGAATAAGCGTTTTTCCAAAATCGGTTAATGAATATTCCACTTTTAAAGGAGGCTTTGTAGTATATACCTGCCTTTGAATCACACCATCAGCTTCTAGGTCTTTTAACTGCAAACTCAAGGTGCGTTCGGTAACATCTTTCATTTTTTTTCGTAGTTCATTGTAACGTAAAGGTTCTTTAATCAAATAAAATAAAATCACCGATTTCCACTTACCACCAATAATCCCCATCGTAACACTGGTACAACAAGGATATTCTTTTCCTTTTACTGTATACATACTTTTATTTTTTATTAAATTTAAACTATCCTTTTTGACCGTTATTGCACAACAAAAATACTATACTTACTTTTGTAACTATAAAAAATATAGTATAAATCAAATCACAAAAATATGAGTTTTATTGCAGCTATACAAGAGCGTTACACGACAAAAAAATACGATGCTTCTAAAAAAATTGAAAAAAAAACCTTAGAACAATTAAAAGAAATTGTAAGACTGAGTCCGTCCTCAATAAACAGTCAACCTTGGAAATTTACTTTTATTAGTGATGAAAAAACCAAAAACGAATTAGCCAAAGCATCTTTTTTTAATGATACCAAAGTAATCAATTGTGATACGCTAGTTGTTTTTAGCCGAATTGATAGTATTGTCGAGTTTGAAAAACAAATTCAGGCCACACTTCCAGAAGGTGCTGTAGGATATTACAACCAATTTATTAAACCTTTACCGGAAGCAGAAATAAAAGCATGGTTTGACAAACAAGTATATTTAGCTCTAGGCGTTTTCTTGAGTGCTTGTGCAGCAATGCATATCGATTCTACTCCAATGGAAGGTATCGAACCCTATAAATATGATGCAATTCTAAAATCTGAAAATCATCATGCCTTAGTAGCTGTTGCTATTGGTTATAGGGATATTGAAGATGCCAATCAACCCCAAATAAAACCAAAATCGAGAAGAGGAATTGAAGAAGTTGTTAAAACTGTTTAATTCAATTTGAAAATAAATTAATATAAAGCGTAAACTAATTTTGTTTGCGCTTTTTCATTATAAATCACCTATTAATCTAACTATTTTGTTTATATTTCAAAATTAATTCATGCTTTATCAATACAATATGGCACATACTATTAATGGAATTATTACTAGTTTTAAATATGATGGAAAATTGCCACATGTTAACTTAGTTGGAAACTATTATTTAATAACATTTGTACCAAAATATAGTTCTAGTTATTCTGAAAAAAAAATTGAACCTTTTCAAGAATTAACTTCAGAAATTAAACAAGTTATAAAAGAATTGTCTTTCAAGGGCAAATGTATATATATTGAAACCGATTATTTTGGTGGTCCAGGTTATCAAATGTCCATGATTTGGGAAAATGGAAAAGCTGTTTCAGAGCCTCTTATTTCATATGATATGATTGAAAATCCAAAAACACCTGAAAAAGCAAAATTAGTAACTAATGCCATTAATATTGCATTACATCACATAGGCATTTACACTCATGAAAACAAAGATGAATTTGACACAGTTAGACTAGGAGACTATCGTTCTTATGAAGATGTGATGGAAGAATTTTTGAAAACTAAATAAAGTAAGATAAGATTTAAAAACTTTGAAAATAAAACTAGTTCTATTTATATTATTTATAACTTTAAGTTACCCTAATTGTTTTTCACAAACTAAAAGTTGTGATACTATATATGATTCAAAAGAAATAAAAGCACATTATAAAAAATTGAATTAGAACTAAATAAATTTGTTATTAAACAGCTAATACCAATAATTGTAAAATGTAGAGAAAAAAATCATTATACTATTTCTTCTTTTTTTTATGTATTTAACGATTGATTCTAATGGGAAGATTATAGCTATTAAATTTGCATGAACTAAACTTAGTGAAGCTTGTAAAAAAAATTATAAAAGAACTTTTAACTATGGAAGGATAGCAACCCGCTTTACTGAATAACCAACTCGTTTGCAGTATCTATATTTTACCAATACATTGTTTAAAAAGACAATAAAAATCATTTATTACTCTCTAAACCTTAACTCCACTACTCTATTTTTACCTGCTGCATAGGCTATCGAATCATTAAGAAATCGCAACGTATATAAATCATTATCTTTTGCTAATTTTTTCCAAGTTACACCACTATCATTTGAAAAATGTATGCCTGTTCCTCCTACACAAACTAACGATTTTCCATCACTTTTGGGTACAAATTGAACACAAGATGCATATCCAAAGCCCTCATTTCGTCCTACCAATTTCCAAGTTTTACCACCATCATTTGTAATAGCTTTATTGTCAATATTGGCTTCTTGTTTTTCATAATCTCCTCCAGCAATAAAACCTATCTTTTCATTATAAAAATCGGCAGTAAAAATACCCGTCATTGCTTTTCCTTGTACAATAGGAGTTTCATATACTTGCCAAGTAATTCCTTTATCTTCACTAACAAAACAACGCGCTTTTTTCCCACCAGAAACAATAAAAATTTTGCTTCCACGTAAGATAACATTCGTATTACTCGCAGCAAATGCGGCTTCACCTTCTGTTACTTTAGGCAATTTTTCACAAGGTATTTTCTGCCAAGAATTGCCTCCATCATGAGTAATAATAATATTCAAGCAATCTAAAACAGGATCACCCATTGCTACACCGAAAGAATCATCTAAAAATTGCATACTGTCGTAAAATACTTTTTCATCTACTTCATGATACACCAATTTTACCACTGTTTTATCTTTACTAATCTTGTACAACAAACCTGGATTAGCTACACTCAATACAAAAATAGCTTCTTTCGTTTTAGCTATACTTCTAAATTCTGGATGCAATGAATCCTTTGCTATTCTTCCTCTAAATTTCTTTTGGGTGACTAAATCTATCGCTCCATATTTTCCATTATTACCTGCAAACCATAATTCGTTACTATCTATAGCTATAGCTCTTATACTAATAGAATCGTTATGAATATCTTTTAAAAAAACACTATTAATGGTTATTAAGGATTTATCTGAACAAGCCGTAAATAGTATTGGTAAACAAAAAAATAATAGTAATTTTTGCATTTTTGAAGAATTTTATTACGAATTTACAACTTATTTTTAATTATTTAGTAATATGAACTCTTTCGGTTAGAACCTAGTAGATACCCAACCAATTGAATATACTAATAACTTCTCGATACTTCGACTGACCGCTCATTAGATAAAAGAAAGTTGTAATAAATATAATATAACAAATTAAAAACAAATAATTGTTATCAAAAAAATCAGTACTAATTACTGAATGCTTATCAATTTCTACTTTCGACTTTTCACTTTCAACTTTTGACTTTCGACTTTTGACTTTCGACTTCCACATGATATTTATCATTTTTAGCCTGCAACTGTCTGTTTACTTTTGAATAAATTTTGTACCATGAGTTTGATTCAAAAATATAATGTTCCTGGACCAAGATATACCAGTTATCCCACAGTTCCTTATTGGGAAGAAAATTTATTTACAATAGATCAATGGAAAAAAAAATTGAAAGAATCATTTATAAGTTCTAATAGTAATGAAGGGATTAGTTTATATATACACTTGCCTTTTTGTGAAAGTCTATGTACTTTTTGTGGTTGCAATAAAAGAATCACGAAGAGACATGATGTAGAACATCCTTATATTACTGCAGTATTAAAAGAATGGGAATTATACTGTGAATTATTACCACAAAGACCACAAATTAAAGAAATCCATCTAGGAGGAGGAACTCCTACATTCTTTTCTCCAGAAAACCTAACATTACTTATAAATGGATTATTTATAAATGCAGATAAAGCGGAAAACTATGAATTTAGCTTTGAAGGACATCCTAATAATACGACATATGAACACCTGCAAACTTTATATCATTTAGGTTTTAGAAGAGTGAGTTTTGGAGTACAAGATTATGCTGAAAAGGTACAAAATGCCATTCATAGAAAACAATCGTTTCACAATGTAGCCAAAGTAACTTTTTGGGCGAGAGAAATTGGTTATACCTCTGTTGGTCACGATTTAATTTTTGGACTACCTTTTCAAACCTTAGAAAATGTACTAGATACCATTGCAAAAACTAATTCTTTACAACCCGATCGATTGGCTTTTTATAGTTACGCACATGTTCCTTGGATTAAAGGTAACGGTCAACGTGGGTTTAATGATGAAGATTTACCAAAGGACGAGATTAAAAGAGAATTATATGAACAAGGCAAATTAGAACTTCTACACCGAAAATACATTGAAATAGGAATGGATCATTTTGCTTTAAAAAATGATAGCATGACTACTGCTTTTAAAAAAGGAATGTTACATCGCAATTTTATGGGTTATACTGCTTCTAAAACAGAAGTTATGATTGGGTTGGGTGTTTCGTCTATTAGTGATTCATGGACCGCTTTTGCGCAAAATGCAAAAACAATTGAAGAATATTATTCGAAATTAGACCAAGATGAATTACCTATTTTTAGAGGACATATTTTAACTCAGGAAGATTTAATTATTCGCAAACACATACTCAATTTAATGTGTCAATTTCAAACTTCATGGAAAACACAAGATTCTTACTTTCCAGAAATAGAAATCATTCTAGATTCTTTGTATGAAATGGAGCATGATGGCTTATTAAAAATTAATGACAAGACAATCATAGTAACGGAAAAAGGAAAACCTTTTGTTAGAAATATTTGTATGGCATTTGATTTACGATTAAAAAGAAAAGCACCACAAACGCAATTATTCTCAATGACAATATAAATCCAGAATTAAAATCAATAGAAAAAATTATATATCAAGAGTTTATAAGAAATTTTACTTCTTAACTATAAATTAATACTTGTAAGGTTTAATTTTGTGTAATTTTGTAAAATAAATCATACAAATATTTAAACCAAATTATTTTTAAATGAAAAAAAAGTTTTTCTCAAGTATTATTGCATTAGTAATTCTATTAACCAGCTGTTCTAATGAGGATACTCAATCTCAACAAACTGATTCACCTCAAAATGAGATATTCATTACTTCAGCTACAACAGTAACAACTGCTACTACAAAAAATTTACATTCAATTCATTTTATCTCTCAAAATATAGGTTATATTGCTGGAGGAAATGCTTCATTAGTAACACAAGATCAAAATGCTATTATTTTAAAATCAATAGATGGTGGAGTTACTTGGAATTCAATTTATACTTCTCAAAATGGATTTTATATTACACATATAACAGATCACAATGGTATTTTATACGCAACTACAAATTCCAATATTTTATTAAAATCATTAGATTCTGGTGCTTCTTGGTCAGAAAGTAGTATTACTACTGAATCCTTTTATGCTTCTAGAATATACTTCATTGATGCTAATAATGGTTTTATTCTAGGCTCTTTAAATGCTAATGGAAAATTGTTGAAAACTACCGATGGTGGAAACACGTGGGAAGAAGCATTAAGCAATGAAGATCAGAATACCTATTTAACAAATACAAAACTAGAAAGTATAACTTCCTATTTTGAAAATGGTAAATATGTTTTATTAATCACCGGAGGAAATTATACCCAAGGAAAGGTATTGAAAAGCATTGATAGTGGCACAACTTGGACAACTACCACTATAACTACTGAAATACTTTTAACGGATATTTCTTTACAGGGCTCAGAAGGTTATATGGTGGGCAATAATGGAGTAACTTCATCTAATGAATTTGGAGAAGTATATAAAACCACAAATAAAGGACTTACTTGGAATAAAATTAATACCAATTATACTAATAAATTAAATCGAGTTGCTTATAAAAATAACACTATAGGAATCATTGGTACCAATTCATTTAATGATTTAACCAATCCTGAATTTATTATTGTATCTAAAAATAATGGCCAAACTTGGCAAAAAATCAATCATAATTTTGTTGTTGCTGGTTGGAACGATATAGCCTTTATAAATGATTACAAAATGATTGTTGTTGGATATAATGGCAAATGTATTTTGATTAACCTTTCTAATTAAAAAAGTAAAACTTAGACCATTTTGAACTAAAAAGGCAATCCTATAGATTGCCTTTTAGTTTTATTAATCTTAATCATTGTTATGGACAGTAAGATTGCCCTCCAGGAATAGTGCAGCACCATACACCTGAAACTGCCATTTGTCCCCAAAAACCTCCCATAGCGTCACAGCTTTCCTTCGTTTTCCAACCTCCATTAATGTTTTTAAGCTCATCTTTACTTAGGCTTTTACCTATCATTTTTACATTTTTCATAATTAAATTGTTTGTATGTTGAATTATTTGTAAGATACATTTAATTTTTTAAATTACTTCTTATACAGAAGACTTTATGAAATTATTAACAGTTAACCCGTTGATTTTTAAAAACACTTCAACCTTTTTCAACAATACTTTTCTCTCATTTTTCGTTCAATATTCATATTTATATGTCAATATAAAAAGAGATGTTACACACTAGTGAAGCTAACTGACAAATTACTACACTTATATCAGTTAGAAAGTAAAAAATCGAAAAAGAAAAGAGATTAATAGAAGAGCATTTTTAGGTTAATAACTTAACTTTTTAAACCTAAATACCTAAATTTTATGTCTAATAACCTAAATTTATACTTAAAGGATAAATTTTAGGTTTTATACCATTCATCAAACTAATAAAATCTTGAAAATTCTATTTTTATTATTTTTACATTGGAGATTAATAATTACATCTCATCTTACAATATGACATTAGAAAATCTAGAAATTAAAATATCCGATGTAACCAAATGCTTAATTACTATGGTAAATGATCTTTGCTGTAATACCCTATCTAAAAATTGGTATTATATATTATCGGAAATTGATGAAACTATTGGTAAGAATTTATTTGAAAAAAATAAAATTAGAAAAAAAACTAATGAAGGTATAGCTCCTAAACATTTAGAAGAAATTACGCAAGATTTAGCTTTACTTTATACTAATCTGTATGATATAAATTTCTACATTTATAAGGCTACAAAAGATAAAACCGTTATTGATATTAAATATTTTCTAAAAACTTCTCATACTAAAGATTTCTATGAAACGATAAAGAACAATGATCCCATGTGGCATTGTAAAGTGGCTATACCTCCTTATTTAAGTTCTATTGGAAAGCCTACAAAAGAAAAAAAGAAGTTTGATGTTAATTGGCAATTAGGTGGAATAAGATATGAATGGTATCTTTTTTTATATCGTTTTGAGTATTATTTATATAAAACTAGAAAAGGATTCACAAACTTGTAATATTGTAAACATTTCATAAGTAGCTCACTCATAATATTACTTACTGAATGAGACCTTTACAGGGTGACAAGATTGCGAGTATTTAATTACCTTTATAAAACAACCTTTAACTTTAAAACCCTTAAACAATTTTAAACAATCTTAAACCATTTCTACCTAATGACAATTGGCTTCTGCTTGTACAAAAAGGCTGGTTGTACTTGGAGAAATGTAAGGAATATTTAAGCCTAGTCCTCTTGTAATAAATAAAATGCCAATAAAAATTGCTATCAAAGGAATTACTTTTTGTATAGTATTTCTAATTGGATTTGTAATTAAATTTGAGACTAATACTACCAAACTCATTAAAGGGATGGTTCCTAAACCATAAAGAAGCATATATAAAATACTATAAGATAGATAAGGCATAGCCAATGCTCCAAAAAGTGCTACATAAACCATTCCGCAAGGTAAATAACCATTTAGCAATCCTATTGTAAAAAGTGAAGAATACGATTTCTTTTTAAATTGTTTGCCTAAATGAGTCTTTACTTTGGAAATAATTTTATAAACTGGTTTTGAAAAATTATATTGGGCCAAAGTTTTTTCAGGTATCAATGCAATTAAAATTATTAGAATACCAACTAATATAGATAATTGTTGTTGCATTCCTGCCAAGAAAAAACCTTTACCCAATACCCCAAAAACTAAACCTAATGAACTATAGGCAATTATTCTGCCCAAGTGATACACAAATATTTGTGTTATTTTTTTAACTTTATTATTTCTATCCACAGGTAACATCATAGCAATAGGTCCGCACATACCAATGCAGTGAAAACTACTGATTAAACCAAATATGATAGCGGTGTAAAGCATTTTTTTGACTGATATCTGTTATGTGTTTTTTGTTTGTGTTTAAAAATTGAAACGTGATTTTTAGCCCCGATAGCAGTAGAAATCCTTTTCTTTTTGTCATTTTGAGCGCAGTCGAAAAGCAAAAAGAAAAGATTGTAACGGATAGCGGGTGTGATCTTCTTCCGAAGCCGTATTGTTATGCTCCTTAAAATACTAACCACTAATTACAAACTACTAATCACTAAAAAACTAATAATAAACCGACTGTTTGTTTCTATATTGCACGCCATCGTATTCCCATTCTACTGTAATGTCCCAAAGACCGCCTACCAAGTTACTTTTAGGTATGAGCAAATTTGAAGAAGACAATGAAATTTCCATTTCAGAATCTAATTTCTGGTTAGACGGTCTATATAAGGACACTTTACCTTTTATATTTTTATAGTTAAAATCGTTTGGAAAAGCAACTTGAATTCCTTCTGTAACTTTTTCAATTTTTACTTTATTAATCAAAGCATTTGCATTTGATGTTCGATTGATATTTCCCTGTACTTTAAGTTCTTGTTGGTAATAATCCTCTGTTACCAATTCGTTATCGTATTTAGAATTAGATTGCACTTTGAACACAAAAAACAAGATAAATGTCATAAACAATCCAAACGCAATTACAATACCTGTTCCCCAATTTATTTTCATATTTTTTGTCATTACGAGGAACGAAGTAATCGCATCCTCTGTTAGTATTTTATATATATATCGTCAATTCGAGTAATCTTTACACCATCAAATGAATTGAAAAATGCATAAGAACCACAGTGTAGCAAACAAAACTTCTCGAATGCGCTCGAAGTGACAACTCTGTTAATTAAAAGACCTTGGTCCTAAGAATGTTGTGGTTGTAGTTTCGATTAATTTGCCATCGTTATACACTCCAATTTTAACTTTCATTTTATCTTCTTTTACTTCATTAATGGGTATTTCAATAAATAATGTTCCTTGGTACAAGGCTTCTTTTTTTACTACAATATGTTTGTTACCGACTAATTTAATTTCTCCTAGTGGTTTTTCTAATTTAAAGGAAACATTTTCAAAATCTTTGACAGTTTTATTCACTATTTTGTAAGTAAAAACATTACTTATTACTGTCCCTTTTTGTTCATATAGTTGTCCTGGTAGTCTGAATACATTAGCTTCCACATCATTACGCAAGAAAAGTAGACCAATCAAAACACCTATGAGAATGGTTAATACTGCAATGTAACCTTTCATTCTGGTTGTAAGTTTGAACTTTTCTTTCTTTACAATTTCATCTTCACTGGCATAACGAATCAATCCTTTAGGTAAACCTACTTTATCCATAATAGTATCACACTCATCGATACACGCTGTACAATTGATACATTCTAGTTGAGTTCCATTTCGAATATCTATTCCTGTAGGACAAACTACAATACATTGTTTGCAATCGATACAATCTCCTTTACCAGAAATGCTTCTATCTTCTCTTTTGTCCCATTTGGCTCTTCCTTTTTCGCCTTCACCCCTTACATGATCATAAGCAACATTTATTGATTTATTATCTAATAAAACACCTTGCATTCTTCCATAGGGACAAGCTATAATACAAACTTGTTCTCTAAACCATGCAAAAATAAAATAGAACACTCCTGTAAAAATGAGTAAAGCAATAAGAGTACTTATATTCTCGCTTGGTCCTTCTTCTATGTATTCTAACAATTTATCACTACCTATAAGATACGCAAGAAATACATTAGCAATTAAAAAAGAAATTACAAAAAATATAACCCATTTTATAAGTCTTTTTCTAATTTTTTCTGCATTCCATTCTTGTTTTGCCAAACGCATTTGTGCGCCTCTATCTCCATCAATCCAATATTCTATTCTTCTGAAAACCATTTCCATAAAAATAGTCTGTGGACAAAACCAACCGCAAAATATGCGCCCAAAAGCAACTGTAAATAAGGTTAAACCCACCACTCCTATAATCATCGATAATACAAAAATATAGAAATCTTGTGGCCAAAATGGGAAACCAAAAATGGAAAACTTACGTTCTAATACATTAAATAATAAAAACTGATTACCATTTATTTTAATAAAAGGTGCCGAGAGTAAAAATGCTAAAAGAAAATAACTTAATAACTTTCTCTTATCATAATATTTTCCAGAGGGTTTTTTAGGAAAAATAAAATTTCGTTTTCCTTCTTCGTTTATAGTAGCAATGCTATCTCTAAAACTTTCATCTGGTAAATTTGACATAATTATATAAATTAATTTGATTAAAAAAGAGGTTTATAATAAACCTCTAATTTACTACTCAGCTACGATACTATCAGTAACTTTTGTTACTTCATCAGTTATTTTTTTAGCTTCTACAGCTGCTCCTTCTTCTACCCAAAGTTCCCCTTCAGGTGCTTTTGCATTTGCAGGATTAGAACCTTGTAATGAAATAATATAACTTGCTAATTTCTGAATATCAGTTGGTTTAATTACTTCTTTCCAAGGAGCCATTACTGTATTTTTTTGACTACCTTCAGAAATTACTTTAAAGATATTTTTTATTCCTCCACCATTGATCCAATAAGCGTCAGTTAAATTTGGACCAATATTACCTTCTAAATTTTCTTTATGACAAGAAGCACAGTTATTTTCAGTAAAAATTCTTTTACCATCTGCGATACTTGCTGCATCTTTCATAAGTTCAACATTATCCAAATTCACTAAATCGGGAGCATTTTTCAAATATTCTTCATGTTCTTTTTGCGCATCTAACATAGCCATTTCATATTCTTCTTTTTGAGTATAATCTCCAACAATATGAAAACGAATTAAATAAACTGCTGCAAAAATTAGTGTTCCATAAAATAAATACACCCACCAAGGAGGTAATACATTATCTAATTCTTTAATACCATCATAATTGTGATCTAACATAACATCGGCTTCTTGCTCAATCGCTTTGGACCTTGTTAATTTTTTCATGATATTTTTATAGAATGCACTTTCTGTAAATGGTAACTCTTGTGCTTCTTTTAATTGTTTTTTCTGTTCTTCGCTCAATAGTTGATAAGTAACTTTATCCACCGCGCTAATTACTATTTCAATTGCAATTAAAAGAAATAGAAAAACAAATAAGAAGACAGAAACCATAGGGTACTCTATAAAAGCCGGTTTTTCACCAGAATCTATAAAGTATTCCATTCCTGCAAAAACGGCTGCAAAGATTAATGGAACTCTAACGTATGAAGGGATGATGTTTTTCATATATGTAATTTTATTTATAATAGATTGTATCTATATATTATAATTCGTCTTTTATGGGTAATTCGCTTAATTCTTTTATTTTTTCCTTTTTATAAGTAAAAACCCATATAAAAAGAACTAGAAAGAATGTAAAAAATATACCTAAGGATAGGATTGGATAAATCTCAACACCCGCTATTGTTTCTAAATTATGTTTGATAAATTTTAACATACTGTTTATTTTTTAGCGTTATCTTCTTTTGTAATATCAGTTCCTAAACGTTGTAAGTAAGCAATCAAAGCAGTAATTTCTCTATCTTTTACAGGTACAAATTCCGCACCACTAGTTGCTTTTTGCTCATCAAATGATTTTTTGATATCATTATTCTTCATTAAGTTTGCCTCAATCTTAGAAGCTTGCTCTTTCATATTTATATGAGCATTTTTTACATCTTCATTTGTATATGGCACACCTAATGTTTGCATTACTTTCATTTTTTCTTGAGTAGTAGATGTATCTAATTTATTTCTAATTACCCATTTATAGCCTGGCATAATAGAACCAGAAGAAGTACTTTGCGGGTCCCATAAGTGATTGAAATGCCAATCATCTGAACGTCCACCATTATTTGGTTTACCCGAAACGCCTTCACGAGCTAAATCTGGGCCTGTACGTTTAGAACCCCATAAAAATGGATGGTCATATACAAATTCTCCTGCTTTTGAATATTCTCCATAACGCACAACTTCGGAACGGAAAGGCCTTACCATTTGAGAGTGACAGTTATTACACCCCTCTCTAATGTAAATATCTCTACCTTCTAATTCTAAAGGCGTGTAAGGTTTTACACTAGCTATAGTGGGGATATTTGATTTTACCATGATAGTAGGTACAATTTGCAAAATACCTCCAATTAAAATCGCAATGGTTGCTAAAATAGTTAACTGAATTGGCTTTCTTTCTAACCATGGATGGAATTTTTCACCTTTTAATCGTCCAGAAGCAATTTTAGTTAATGCCGGTGCTTCAGCTAATTCGTCTTCCACTGGTTTTCCCGCCATTACCGTGCGAGCCACATTGTAAACTAATACTAATAATCCAATTACAAATAATGTTCCTCCAATAGCTCTCATCAAATACATAGGCATAATTTCAGTAACTGTTTCTAAGAAATTTCCGTATTGTAAAGTGCCATCAGGTTTAAATTGTTTCCACATAGAAGCTTGTGTAAATCCTGCTACATACATTGGTAACGCATATAAAATAATTCCAAGAGTTCCAATCCAGAAATGGAAATTAGCTAAAGCAGTAGAATATAGTTTTGTTTTAGTCATTCTAGGAATTAACCAATAAATCATACCAAATGTCATAAAACCGTTCCATGCTAATGCTCCAACATGAACGTGAGCTACAATCCAATCCGTAAAATGGGCAATTGCGTTTACATTTTTAAGAGACAACATTGGTCCTTCAAAAGTAGCCATACCATAACCTGTAATACCTACAACAAAGAATTTTAAAACAGGTTCTGTACGCACTTTATCCCAAACACCTCTTAAAGTTAATAACCCATTAATCATTCCTCCCCAAGATGGAGCAATAAGCATTACAGAAAAAACTACTCCTAAATTTTGTGCCCAATCTGGTAGAGCAGTATATAATAGATGGTGAGGACCTGCCCAAATGTAAATGAAGATTAATGACCAAAAATGTATAATGGATAAGCGATAAGAATATACAGGTCTGTTTGCAGCTTTAGGTACAAAATAATACATCAATCCAAGGAAAGGTGTGGTTAAAAAGAAAGCCACCGCATTGTGTCCATACCACCATTGTACTAAAGCATCTTGAACACCAGCATATACAGAATAACTTTTTAATGCAGAAACAGGTAGTTCCAAACTATTAAAGATATGTAATACGGCAACAGTTACAAAAGTGGCAATATAAAACCAGATAGCTACATATAAATGTCGCTCTCTTCTACGTAAAATTGTCATAATCATATTGATACCAAATACTACCCAAATTAAGGCAATAGCAATATCTATAGGCCATTCTAATTCTGCATATTCTTTAGAAGTTGTATATCCTAAAGGTAAGGTAATGGCAGCTGCTACAATGATTAATTGCCATCCCCAGAAATTAATGTTACTTAAAACATCACTATACATTCTAGTTTTTAATAATCTTTGTAACGAATAGTACACACCTGCAAAAATAGCATTACCTACAAAGGCAAAAATAACAGCATTAGTGTGTAACGGTCTTAATCTTCCAAAACTTAACCAAGAGATTCCATCGGTCATATTTGGAAAAAGAAACATAAAGGCAACTGTGAGACCAACGAGCATACCTACCACTCCAAACAAGATACTTGCATAAAGGAATTTCTTTACAATTTTGTTGTCGTAATAAAATTGTTGCATTTCCATAATTAGATTAATTTTTTTGTTTTTCTACTTTTTAATTATTTTACTTGGGCTTTTTTTTAATTCATCGTCAAATAGCATTCTGACTGATGGTGTATAATCGTCGTCAAATTGCCCACTTCGCACTGCTTTTATAAAAGCAACTAAAAAGACAATTGCAACTAAAATACTTACTGTGATTAAAATATAAATGACACTCATACCTTAAAATTATGTTAACAAAGTTAATAGTACGCTTTTTCAAAAAATATGATATTTATCATACTTACCTTATTTGAAAGCAAACCAATATGAACTTTTTATTTTCGATTCTTTTTTGCATAAAAATTACTCATTAAAGTCACAAAACTTACTATGGTAATTGAACTTAAGGGCATTATTATTGCAGCTACTAAAGGTGATAAATTTCCTGAAACAGCAAAGGACAAGCCTACTAAGTTGTATAATAATGATAAACCAAAACTCATGTATATAGTTTTCATTGCATTTTTGGAATAGTCCAAATAATATCCAATATTTGAAAATTCGCTAGCATCCATAATACCATCACATGCTGGAGAAAAAACGTTTACATTTTCTGAAATGGATATTCCCACATTACTTTGTGCCAGAGCTCCAGCATCATTAAGACCATCTCCTATCATCATTACATTTTTACCTTCCTTTTGCAAATTTTCTATGTATTTCAACTTTTGCTCTGGTTTTTGGTTAAAAATGAGTTGTGTATCTTTAGGTAACATTTTTTCTAAGATCTTCCTTTCACCATCATTATCACCAGATAAAATACTCAAATGATATTTTTTAGATAAATTTTCAAATAATTCTTCCAACCCCTGTCTGTACTGATTATTAAAAACAAAACTTCCTTTGTAAATCCCATTAATTTCAATATGAACTTTGGTTTTTTTATGAGTATTTTCACTAATATGATTTAGATAATCTGAAGACCCTAATTTTAATGTGTTTTCATTGAAACTAGCTTCAACTCCTTTACCAATAATTTCTTCGAAATGTGTGGGTGCTATTTTATCGGTTTGGGGTAAGTAATCATATAACCTTCTACTCAAAGGATGATTAGAACCTCGTAGCGCATTTTTTAAAAACATTACTTCATTTTCACTTAAATTTTTGCCTTCATAAGTAATCGAAGTCTTTTTATTAGTAGTTATTGTACCTGTTTTATCAAAGACTAAAGTATCTACTTTTGCTAATTGTTCAATTACCAATGCATTCTTCAAATACATTTTTTGTTTTCCCATGATTCGTAGGACATTTCCTAATGTAAAAGGTGCTGTTAAAGCTAAGGCACAAGGACAAGCTACAATTAAAACAGCCGTAAAAACAGTAAAGGCAGTTTTTAAATCAATAAACAACCAAATGAAGAAAACAGAAAAAGCTAATATTAATAAAATAGGAGTAAAATAATGACTCACACGGTCTGTAATTGTTTTATGCTTTTGTTGGATTTTCTTTTGAAAAACATCATTGCCCCATAATTGTGTTAAATAACTTTGGGAAACAGAAAAAAGCACTTCAATTTCTATACTTTTTCCGGTCAATTTTCCGCCAGCAAAAACTTTATCTCCTGATTTTTTTTCAATCGGTACAGCTTCACCTGTAACGAAACTATAATCAATGGCTGCTTTTTCAGAAATTAGAACTGCATCTACTGGTAATAATTCTTGATTACGTATTAATAATCGATCCCCTTTTTCAATATCATATACTTGAACAGGAATTTCTGAGCCATCATTATTCAATTTTGTAATTGCAATAGGAAAATAGGATTTATAATCGCGTTCAAAGGATAAGAAATTGTATGTTTTTTGTTGAAATAATTTTCCTAACAACATAAAGAAAACTAGTCCTGTCAAACTATCAAAAAAACCTTGCCCATAGTCAAAAATAATATCAACTGTACTGCGAATAAACATAACTATGATTCCTAATGCAATAGGAATATCAATATTTAGTAATTTAGATTTGATACTTTTATAAGCAGAAACATAATAATCACTAGCAGAATAAATAAAAGATGGCAAAGACAAAGCAAAAATTAACCAACGAAAGAACCCTCTGTATTGATTAATCCAATATTCTTCAACTTCAAAATATTCTGGAAAGGATAATAGCATAATATTTCCAAAACAAAAAAAAGCTACTCCTAATTTATATATTAGACTTCGATCAACATTTTTTTTACCCGCTTCAAAATTTTCTAAACTTATATAAGGCTCATATCCAATAGAACTTAACAAATAAGTAATTTCTTTTAAAGAAGTTTTAGAAGCATCGAAAGTTATACGAACTTTTTTCTCCGGGAAATTAACTTGTGAACTACTTATTCCTTCTTGCAACTTTTGTAAATTTTCCAAAATCCAAATACACGAGCTACAATGTATATGAGGTATGAAAAGTGAAACAATAGATGTTGTCTCTTCTTGAAAATCCAGTAGTTTATTAATAATTTTTTCATCATCTAAAAAATCATATTTTCCTATAATATCTTGTGGTGTCGCTCCTGGAGCTTGTTCAAAGTCATAATAACAAGTTAAATCATTTTGATTAAAAATTTCGTAAACCGTTTTACAACCATTACAACAAAAACTTCTGTTATCAAAAATAATTTCTTCATTATTAGACACTTCAGTACCACAATGGAAACAATTTTTTGTATCCATAAATTTGCTCATTTTACCTGTAACAAAGGTTGCAATTGTATCAAATTAAAAATATGATATTTGTCATACTTTAATTATATTTGAAAAAAAATAGTAAATCTTTATGAGCAAGTGCGAACAATGCATTGTAAGACAATTTAGTTCTATTAAAGCACTAACCAAAGAACAGTTGGTTCAAATGGCTAATTGTAAAACTTCTTATACAATTAAAAAAGGAGAATCAATATTTGAAGAAGGAGAAAATTTAAATGGCGTATATTGTATAAAAGATGGAGTTTGCAAATTATCTAAATTAAGTTCTAACGGAAAAGATCAAATTGTAAAATTAGTTAAGGCTGGAGAACTTTTAGGTCAACGCTCCATGATAAGTGAAGAATCGGCAAATTTATCGGCCGTTGCTTTAGAAGATATGGAGGTCTGCTTTGTACCCAAAAGTGAAATATTACAATTTTTCAATCAAAACAATGATTTTTCAATGAATGTAATGAAAACGATTTGTGGTGATTTAAAAGAGGCTGATGATCATATGGTCGATATGGCTCAAAAAACAGTTAAGCAACGTTTAGCTGAAACTTTAATTTATTTAGAGGAAACCTTTGGAAAAAATGAAGATCAAAGTATAAAAATTCAACTTTCTAGAGAAGAACTAGCTGGAATGATAGGTACAGCAACTGAAAGTTGTATTCGCTTATTATCAGAATTCAACAAGAGTAAAATCATTGATTTACAAGGTAAAAAGATTTTTTTAAAAGATAAAAAAGCGCTTCAAAAAATCAGTTAATTTATTTTTGGCACAATAATTGGATTATAATTCATGTAACATAAAACATGAATAATATGAAAACGAATTTACTTACAGGAATATTTAGTTTTTTCTTTGCTGTGACTTCCTTTGCGCAAGATAAAACAACAGTAACTGCAAATAGCAGTGATATAAGTGATAATTTGGATTTAAGAGCAGTAGCTACTATTTTTGGTGATGCTTCAGATTTAGAAGATTTTGAAAGAAGATTAAATGATCCAAAATCTCAAATTTCAAATTTAGATTTAAATAATGACAATTATGTCGATTATTTACGTGTTATTGAATCGGTAGAAGGTGCTGCACATATTATAGTAATTCAAGCTGTTTTAGATAAAGACATTTATCAAGATGTTGCTTCTATTGAAGTAGAAAGAGACAACAATAATAATGTACAAGTACAAGTTGTGGGAGATGTATATATGTATGGATCAAATTATATATATGAACCTGTTTATGTACACAGACCTGTAATCTATACTACCTTTTGGGTAAGTAGTTATCGTCCTTACTGTTCAAGCTGGTATTGGAATTACTATCCTACTTATTACACTTATTGGAGACCTTTTCCTATCTTTAGATATAGAAATCATATAGCAGTTCACATTAATTTTGGTCATTCTTATCACTATGTTACTACCAGAAGATGTGCTTATGCTTACAATACTTATTATGGAAGAAGATGCAATGGCTATGAGAGAAGATATCCAAACCATTCCTTTAGTCATAGAAATTCTGGATATAGCAATAGATATGAAATGGATCAAAATAGATCAATTAGCACAAGAGTTCCAGGTTCAAGAGAATTAGCATATAACAATAATAGAACATCGGGTCAAATAAGAGAAGGAAGAACAAATACTGAAGGATCTACGAGAGGTTATACTTCTACAAGAAATTCAAGCTCGGATGTGGCAACTACAAGAGGGCATTCTTCTATTACAAGAGATAACAATACATCCTCTACTAGAAATTATTCCTCTACAAGAGATAACAACACCAATGGAACAAGAAATTATTCTTCAACAAGAGATACAAAATCAATTACAAGTACTCCTAGAGATTATTCTTCAACGAGATCAAATTCGAGTTCCACAAGAAATTATGAATCAATTAGAAGTTCATCAGCAACCCGTAATAATAATGCCCAAATGAACACTTCAAGAAGTTCTAGCTCCCAAAGAGAAAGCACTAACAGAAGTTACAGTGGTTCTTCTAGACAGAATGGTAGTTCGAGTAATAATAGAAGTGCTAATGGAAGAGGTGATTCACAGAGAGGTGGAAGAGGATAATATTGAAATATAGAAAGAAAGCTGTCTTCTAAGACAGCTTTTTTTGTTTAAATTACTATCTTTGCAGGCTGATTAAATAAAAATGAGATTACACAGAAATTTAGTTTTTACGGTTATTGATTCTTTATTAGCTATATTCAATGAAGGAGAATATGCAGATAAAGTAGTAGCTCGTGCTTTAAAAAAAGATAAACGTTGGGGTAGCAACGATAGAAAATTTGTAGCAGAAACCATTTATGAAATTGTACGTTGGAAAAGGTTATATGCTGAAATTGCAGAAGTAAAAGAACCTTACGATAGAGATAACGTTTGGCGAATCTTTGCTGTTTGGGCCGTTTTAAGAGGCATCACGCTTCCTGATTGGAAATATTTTGAATCGACTCCAACGAGAAAAATTAAAGGCCGTTTTGATGAGCTATCAAAGATTAGAAAATTCAAAGAATCTATTCCTGATTGGATGGATGAATTGGGTATAGAGGAACTAGGTGAAGTAACTTGGTCTAAAGAATTAGAAGCGCAAAATAAACAAGCTGAAGTAATTCTAAGAGTCAATACGCTAAAAACAACTAAGGAAAAATTAAGAGCGCAATTAATGGATTTAAATATAGAAACTTCTATATCCAAAGACTATCCTGATGCACTTATTTTAAAGGAAAGAGCCAATGTATTTATGACCGATTTATTTAAAGAAGGTTATTTTGAAGTACAAGATGCTTCTTCTCAATTAGTGGCCTACTTTTTAGATGTAGCTCCTGGAATGCGAGTAGTTGATACTTGTGCAGGTGCAGGTGGTAAAACATTACATTTAGCTTCTTTAATGCAAAATAAAGGCCAATTGATTGCTATGGATATTTATGAAAGTAAATTAAAGCAATTAAAATTGCGTGCTAAGAGAAATGGTGTTCACAATGTTGAATTTCGTGTGATTGATTCTACTAAAGTGATAAAAAAACTACATGAAAAAGCAGATCGTGTATTAATAGATGCTCCATGTAGTGGATTAGGCGTTATGAAACGCAATCCTGATAGTAAATGGAAACTACAACCTGAATTTATCGATAATATAAAACAAGTACAAGCAGAAGTTTTACAAAACTATTCTAAAATAGTAAAACCAGGTGGAAAAATGGTATATGCTACTTGTTCTGTTTTACCTTCTGAAAATGAAGAACAAGTTAAGCATTTCTTAAGCACAGATGCAGGAAAAAACTTTACTTTTGTAAAAGAAAACAAAGTTTTAGCTCATGAAAGTGGTTATGACGGATTTTATATGGCTCTATTAGAACGTAAACTATAAAAAAAATGAAAAACAAAATTACTCTATTACTATTATTATTTCTAACATACAGTTTCTCTCAAATTCCAGCAGGATATTATGACTCTGCTACAGGTACAGGATATGCTTTAAAAACGCAATTGAAAAAAATTATTGATGATAATAATGATGGATTGCCTACAGAGTATCTTCATATTGACAGAGGTTATGGTAGCGGAACAAGCACAACCAATAATGGGTTATGGACTGCTTATGGAACAACAGACAGGGATATGGGCATAGGTTATGAAAATGACAATACCATTGTTGACATGTATTCAGAAAACCCAGCAGCTTCAGATTCATATAATTTCAATTACAATACGGCTTTAGGAGCAAATAATGGTCAATGTGGAACCTATTCTAACGAAGGTGATTGCTACAATAGAGAACATTTAGTACCTCAGGCTTATTTTGATCATTATCAAGTTAATCCAATGAAAAATGATCCTAATTTTGTAATTCCAACTGATGGAAAAGTTAATGGAATTAGAGATAATTACCCTTTTGGAGTTGTTAACATAGCAAGTTATACATCTCAAAATGGTTCAAAATTAGGTTCGAATTTAAACTCTGGCTATTCATCTGGTTATACTGGCACTGTTTTTGAACCTATAGATGAGTTCAAAGGAGATATAGCACGTTGTATCTTATATTTTGCAACTCGTTATGAAGATTTAATGGATAATTTTTATACGGGTGCTTCTGTGCAATCTAAAAACATGTTTGATGGTTCAACAAATAAAGTTTTTTCAAATACTTTTTTAAATATTTTATTGAAGTGGCATTTACAAGATCCTGTTAGTACAAAAGAAATTAATAGAAATAACGCAATTTTTGTATTTCAAAATAATAGAAATCCTTACATAGATCATCCAGAATATGTATGTCAAATTTGGTCTTCACAATGTGCTGTTTTAAGTTCTGAAAATTTTGCTTCTTTAGATGGTTTATTGATTTATCCTAATCCAACAAACAATAATACAGTTTTTATATCTTCACCAACCTCTTTAAAAGAAATGGTGATTTACAATATCAATGGGCAAATTGTACAAGAAATTAAAAATCTAAATACAATTTCTAATGAAACGTATCAAATAAATAATTTAAATAGTGGTTTTTATATGGTAAAAGTAGCATCTGAAAATGCTACAATCACTAAAAAGATTATTGTAAATTAAATATTTCTATATAGGTCTATAAAAAGAGGTTTAATTTAAATATTAAACCTCTTTTGTTTTTGTTAGAATCCAAAATCGTATTCTCTCTCTATTTTTGCGATTCTCACCTTGTAGTTTTTATACCATGTACTTCTCCCCTTTTCTTGAGCAACCAAATGATCAATATTGGTTTTCCAATTTCGAATCGCTTCTAAACTTTCCCAATACGATACAGTTATGCCAATTTCATTTCTAGCACTTTCAACACTTATAAATCCAGGCTGTAATCGCGCTAAAACCTCCATCTTTTCAGCCATTTTAGCATAACCATTGTCATTTTCGGTTCTTATTGAAGTAAAAATTACTGCGTAATACATCTTTTTAGGAATTAGTTGTTAGTTGTTAGTTGTTAGTTGTTAGAAAATTATAAATTTGTTTTGAAAAAACCCTTTTTAAATAAAAAAAGAACTAAATACTATGATTTCTTCGCTTCTTCCCAAAATGGTAGAACTATTTGAAAATCATAGATTTTCCAATTCCTTATTTTGGCAAACGCTTCGCTTCTTCCCAAAATGGTAGAACTATTTGAAAATCATAGATTTTCCAATTCCTTATTTTGGCAAACGCTTCGCTTCTTCCCAAAATGGTAGAACTATTTGAAAATCATAGATTTTCCAATTCCGTGTTAGACTATCTGTAATTTTAAGGGCTGCGTTAATTTCTGATATATTTTGACTAAAAGTAGTAATAGAAAAAATTATGATTATGGTTTGAAGTAGTTTTTTTATTATCATTTTATAATTATTTTTCATCAATTATCCGTAATGTAAAATCAACATCAATTAACTTTCTAATTAAGATGGCATTTTTAAAAATACCTTTTTTTAAATCAAATGATTTTTTGATATAATTAAGGTAATTTTCTTTTGAATATTCTTTTTTTGGTATTGAAAAAACATGTCCGAGAAACTCAATTTCAGTAAAAAAATCATCATCATATAAATACTCCATCCTATCAAACATTAATATTGGAGTTTCAGATTCTCTTTCAAACATTATAAAGATGCCAATATTTCTTTCAAAATATAAAATTGGAATATCATATTTATTGAATCTAGCAAAGTTTCTAATGTAATCAAATTTAGAATCTAAACATAAAAGATGATTTGTTTGCCTATCATACTCTTCAAACCACATTTTTACTAAACCTCGTTTAAAATTTATACATGATTCTTTTTGAAAATCAGATTTTAATAAAAATGTTCGTTTTATTACAATTCTAGTTTTACCATTCCTTTCTTTAATGTCAAAAAATTTAGATTTAAACTTACCAATCTGTCTTTTCGTTTTTCTATTAATTAAAAACCTTTGCCTTGATAAACAAAAAGTTTCTTTTAAAGCTTCTTCAATCGAATAGCCGTTTTTTTTTGTAGTTTTTCCAAAATATTCATTACAATCGTCACATACATTTTTATTGAAGCGCTGTCCACCAAGAGATTTGGGGATTGTATGAGCTTTTTTAATAAAAGTTACTTTGTCTTCACTTTTTAAACACCAAATACATTTTTTTTGATTCAATTATAATTACTTTTAAAAAAGTAAATATAAAACATTTCTAAAAACAAAACAGCCTCAATTGTCATATTGAGGCTGTTTAAAGAGCTTATTTTTCTAAACTTATTTTCTTTTTTCAATCCATTCTCTTGCATTTACAAAAGCTTCAATCCATGGAGAAACTTCATCGTTTCTGTCTTTTGGATAATGTGCCCAGTTCCAAGGGAAAGTAGAACGCTCAATATGTGGCATCATTACTAAATGTCTTCCAGTATTGTCACACAACATCGCTGCATTGTAATCGGAACCGTTTGGATTCGCTGGATAGCCTTCATAACCATATTTGGCTACAATATTGTATTGATCTTCACTGTAAGGTAAATTGAATTTCCCTTCTCCATGTGAAATCCAAACACCTAAGGTACTTCCTGCTAAGGTTTTTAACATCACCGAATTGTTTTCTTGAATGGTTACGGAAGTAAAGCCACTTTCGTGTTTATGTGATTCATTGTGTAGCATTTTACCATGAACTTCATGCTCTGGATGAATTAATTCTAATTCCATCATTAATTGACAACCATTACAAATGCCCACCGATAAAGTGTCTTCACGTTTAAAGAAGTTCTTTAAAGCGGTATTGGCTTTTTCATTGTATAAAAAGGCTCCAGCCCAACCTTTAGCACTTCCTAAAACGTCAGAATTTGAAAAGCCTCCAACAGCACCAATAAATTGAATGTCTTCTAAAGTTTCACGTCCCGAAATTAAATCGGTCATGTGTACGTCTTTTACATCAAAACCTGCTAAATACATCGCATTTGCCATTTCACGTTCTGAATTACTTCCTTTTTCACGAATAACCGCTGCTTTTGGTCTTGTTTTTCCAGAAGTGACAGGAGCTAATCCTGTAAAATGACTTGGGAAAGTATACTGTAAAGGTTGGTTTGCAAAGTTTTCAAAACGCTCTAACGATTTTCCGTTTTTAGTTTGTTTTTGATCGAGTAGGAAAGAGGTTTCAAACCACATTTCTCTATATTTATTAATATCGAAAGTTAATAATCCAAGGTCCAAAGTTCCGCTGTTAGTAACTTTTCCTAATTTAAAAATTTCGATCCCTTCCATTGCTTTTTCAAAAGCCGAATCTTCATTGGCTTGTAAAACAATTCCAATATTTTCTGAGAACAATACTTTTACTACATCGGTTTCATTTAACGAACTCAAATCTAATGTAGCGCCTAATTGAATATCGGCAAAACACATTTCTAATAAAGTCGTTATCAAACCACCACTTCCAATATCGTGACCCGCTGCAATTGCATTGGCTTTAATGGCTTCTTGAATGGCGTTAAATGCATTTTTGAAGAAATTACTATCTAAAATGGTAGGTGTTTCTGTACCAATTTTATTTTGTGTTTGAGCAAAAGAACTACCACCTAATTTAAAAGAATCTTGTGATAAATTGATATAATATACAGAACCTTTCTCTTTTTGAAATACAGGTTCTACTACTTTAGTGATGTCATTACAATTCCCAACAGCAGAGATAATAACAGTACCAGGAGCAATAACTTCATCGTTTGGATATTTCTGTTTCATCGAAAGCGAATCTTTGCCCGTTGGGATATTAATTCCTAATTCGATTGCAAATTGCGAACACGCTTCCACAGCTTCATATAAACGTGCATCTTCTCCTTCATTTTTACATGGCCACATCCAATTGGCAGACAAAGAAACACTTTGTAAATTGTCTTTTAACGGAGCAAAAACAATATTAGATAAAGCCTCAGCAATGGCATTTCTACTTCCTGCTTTTGGATCAATAATAGCAGCAATAGGAGCGTGACCTATTGATGTTGCAATTCCTTCTTTGCCTTTGTAATCTAAGGCCATTACACCCACATTATTTAATGGTAATTGCAAAGGTCCTGCACATTGTTGTTTAGCAACTTTTCCACCCACACAACGATCTACTTTATTGGTTAACCAGTCTTTACAAGCAACCGCTTCTAACTTTAAGATTTCTTCAAGGTAAGTAGATATGTTTTCTTGCGAATACTCGATTTCAGTATAGTTTCTTTTTATAGTTGAATCGGTCATGATCGTTTTTGGTGAACTTCCAAAGAAATCCTCTAAAGCATAATCCATTGGTTTGGCACCTGTAGTTTTGCTTTCAAAAGTAAAACGATGATCACCCGTTACATCACCTACTTGATACATTGGAGTACGCTCTCTTTCCGCAATGCGTTCCAAAGTGTCTATATTTTCTTTTCCAATAACCAATCCCATTCTTTCCTGAGATTCATTACCAATAATTTCTTTAGCCGATAAGGTAGGATCTCCAACAGGCAATTGATCTAAATCGATTAAACCACCCGTTTCTTCTACTAATTCAGATAAGCAGTTTAAGTGACCACCAGCACCATGATCATGAATAGAAACAATTGGATTATTATCGCTTTCTACTAAACCACGAATGGCATTGGCTGCTCTTTTTTGCATTTCAGGATTAGAACGTTGAATAGCATTTAATTCAATTCCTGAACTGAAAGCACCAGTGTCTGCTGAAGAAACAGCTGCGCCACCCATTCCAATTCTATAATTTTCGCCTCCTAAGATGACAATTTTATCACCTGTTTGCGGTTTCTTTTTAATGGCTTGATCTAGTTTTCCATATCCAATTCCACCCGCTTGCATAATGACTTTATCATATCCTAATTTGCGCGCTTCTTCTTCATGCTCAAAAGTTAATATAGAACCTGTGATTAAAGGTTGACCAAATTTATTACCAAAGTCAGAAGCTCCATTAGAAGCTTTAATCAAAATATCCATAGGAGTTTGATACAACCATTTTCTCTCAGCCATTCCGTTTTCATAACTTCTGTTATTGGTTAAACGAGAATAAGATGTCATATAAACAGCTGTTCCTGCTAAAGGAATAGAACCTTGGCCACCTGCCAATCGGTCACGAATTTCTCCTCCCGAACCTGTAGCTGCACCATTGAAAGGTTCTACAGTAGTAGGGAAATTATGAGTTTCGGCTTTTAAAGAAAGTACGGATTCAAACTCTTTTTTCTCATAAAAGTCAGGCTTATCTGCCGATTTAGGTGCAAATTGTTCTGTTTTTGGTCCTTTAATAAAAGCAACATTATCTTTATAAGCAGAAACAATATCATTCGGATTTTCAGCAGAAGTTTTTTTGATTAATTTGAATAAAGAAGTTTCTTTTTCCAATCCATCAATAATAAAGGTGCCGTTAAAAATTTTGTGACGACAATGCTCCGAATTTGCTTGAGAAAAGGCAAATACTTCTGAGTCGGTTAATTTTCTACCAATTTTTAGGGATAAGTTATTTAAATATTCAATTTCTTCATCATTTAAAGCCAAACCTTCCGTTTGATTGTATTGTGCAATATCATCAATTTCTAAAATGGGTTCCGGTTGAATGTTGATGGTATAAATAGTTTGATTTAAGCCCTCATATTTTTGAGATAACATGGGGTCAAAATCAGTAAAATCGGCCTCAACTTTTTGAAATTCTTCAATTCGAAGAATGCCATTGATACCCATATTTTGAGTGATTTCTACCGCATTGGTACTCCAAGGTGTAATCATAGTTGCTCTTGGTCCAACAAAAAAATCCGTAAGTACGGATTTTTCTATTTTATGGGTGTTGCCAAAAAGCCAATTTAATTTTGAAATGTTTTCTGCCGAAAGTTCGTTTTGCGTTTGTACCGCAAAAACAGTGTTACTTTCGTTTCCGAAGAAATGAATCATTGTGTTGTATTGTTTTATTCTTTGGTGTTCCTAATAAGCTGGGTTCACCTCAGGAGTTGTTGTTGATGTTGCAAATTTATTTTAAAAAAACTGAAGTTCAAAGTATATTTTTAGCAACTTAATAAAAAAATACCTACCATTTGTTAACAGTAGGTATTTAGTATTTATTCTAGTGATTATTCAACAATTATTCGTAAAGTTTTATTATTGCTTTGATTAGAAACGGTAACATGATATATACCTTGAGTTAGGTTGTTTATTTGTATTTCATTTTCACTTGTTACATTCTTTTCAAAAACTTTTTGACCTAAAAGAGAGTAAATTTGAATCAAATAGGTTTCATTCTTTTCACTAAAGGATAAAGTAAATGTTCCTTTATTAGGATTTGGATATGCAAGAATTTCAATTTGAGAAGTATTATTTACTTCTTGAGCGGTTCTATTACCTAAGTCACTACATGAATCTACAGAATAAGTATTCCAATCTGTGCTAGAATAAGTTGATTTTGGAGCTGTTGCTGTAGATTTCCTCCTAAGCGTAACATCAGCAGCAAAATTTGAAGTTCCACCATTAAATGTTCCAATTATATCAATTAAGACGCCATTTTTAAATAAACCAACCGCATCATTACCATTAAATGTTAATTCGGTAGATGAAGTAGAAATATTAGCATTTGTTTTTGTGTAGCAAGTAGAAGAAATTGAACTATTTACAATTACAAATTTTCCATTATTAGCTAGTGATCCTGTTAATGCTAATCCCGAACTCCATGAACCAGAACCGTTAGTTTGTTTTTTGATAGAATATGAACTAAGACTTATTGATGCACCTGTTTCATTTTTTATTTCCAAAGCTTTGTTATTAGATGAACCTTCTACATATTCTGAAAAGTATAAATCACTTTTTGTACCTGTTGAAGATCCACCACCAGTTGATCCACCACTAGATGTTCCTCCCCAAATAGCATTTACATAGCTAGGGTTATCAATAAAAGGATTTCGGTTACCTTGTCTTGCATAAATTGCATTATTTCTTTCAATTTCTCTTGCACTTACAGGATCTTGAGCATGCCAAGCTAATAACATATTCAGAAAGGGAGTAGTAAAAACTTGATTGCTTGTTTTATTGAACATATCATAAGTATAAGAAGCAACTGTATTTTCATATCTTGTAGCAAAATAAAAATACATTCTTGCAATATCTCCTTTAAAAGCATCAGCAGGTTCAAAAACAGTACCGCTGTAACCAGAAACTGCACTTGTTCCTAATTTACTTCCATTTTTAGTGGTAGTGGATGCTGTTGCTACATTTCCATGAGGATAATTAGATCGAATGCCATTTACCTTACCGTCAGTTGGAGGAATATGATGTGCATCTGAAACCATAGGTGCAGAAGAATTAAAAACAGATTGAGGTATCATGTGTTCTCTGTTATAGCAATTTCCTTCTACGGAATATGTACCACATTGATTGGTTCCATAAGTAAAATTATAAGGATCTTTGCCGTTTTGAATTTCAGAATATAAATCGAAAATGGTATTGTCATTTTCATTTTGATGATCTCTATCAGAAGTGCTGTAGGTTGTCCATAAACCACTGTAGCCTCTATCCGTATGATTTTTAATAATGTTATACAATTGAGTCTTTAAAGTATAACCCGTTCCAGTTGCAGAAGAATAATAACCACTTGGTGCTTGACCAAAGCTTAAAGAAGCAATTAAAATTGCAAATAATACGTTAATTTTTTTCATTTGTTTATTGTTTATTAGTTACTTAGCAAATCTATAGACAAAAAACAAATCTAAAATTAACGTATTATTAATTTATTAACACACTTATTAATAATTTCTTAATATTAAATTCTTTTAAATTACTTATTTTCTTTTTAATATCGCTTCCATACTTTTAAATTCTTTACCATCAAAATCGATATCGTACATTTCCATTTTTTGCGTATTGTTGTCAATGTAGGTAAATATTTCACGCATTTTCTTTTCTTTTCTTGTAAGTGGGTCAATTGTTGTACCTGATAAATGAATAGATTTTGTATTTGGATTAAATTGTCCTCTCATGACCATTATACCTGTTCCCATATTATCTATCCAAGTAGAAACATATTCTTGAGCGGTATTATCATAAGCCAAAGTACTTTTACCTTCAAAAGGCATCCCCATCATAAGACCTTTATGAATAGATTCTTGATATCTTCCTCCTAGAATCATTTTATTTTCAACCATTAATTTGAAAGTATTGGGTTCACTTTTGCGGTGAGCCCAAAAAGTAATTTCTTCATCCCAACGGCCGTTATCATTAGCCATTATTTCATGAGTTTTAGTAGGAGTCATGTGTTTTTCCCATGCTTTACTAACAGTAGCAGAATCAGGAGGTAACTGATTTTGAACTATTACTTCGGGAATTTCTAAATTATATTCGCCATCTGCTTTTGGAGTAATGTCTTTACAAGAAGATAAACAAAAAAATACAAACAAAAAGGGTAGAGTTGTTTTCATAATAGTAGATATTAGGTTGTTTAACCAAATATACTAAAAAAACATCAAATTATGTATATGTTTAATAATTTATTTAAATAACTAAATAATTATCAAAAAATTTAGAAAAATTATATTAATTTATAAATTGATATGCTCCAATGTCTGGGTTAGTATTTGTTCCTGTAGGTCTAGGATTTCCTTTAATATCATTGAAGTTTGGGCTTAAATTAATGCCTTGATTAATTACTGCTGCATCTTCTTCAATATTTAATTCATTTCCATTTGGATTGGCAAATTTTGGATTGTTAACTAAACTTGATGTAGCAATTAAACAATTAGAAAATTTAGATGAATTAAATGGATAAAGTGGATTGTTTAATTCATTGTATCGAATCAAACAATTATTAAACTGATAGTTAAAATTAGTATCTACACCTTCTTGTTCAAAAGCAAGTGCTTTATTAGTAGATCCATAAATAATACAATTTTCAAAAATTGCATTTAATGTATATTCAGTTGCTCCATTATAATCATCTAAATAAAGTGAGTATTGGCTAGGGGACGACCAATAATTCGCGAATGTACATTGTTTAAAATCATAATTTCCTCCAAAAGTACAAGCTATGCTAGCTTCACCACAATTATTTGTAACAATATTTTTTCCTGTTATAAATCCTGTTCTTGCAAGAATACCCACATTACTGCAATTATAAACTTGAATATTATTTAAGCTTAAGTTTGAATTTCCTTCATTTCCTGTTACAAAAAGTCCAACAGTAGCATTTTTTATAGTTACATGATTTAAAGAATTGTTTATACTGCCAAGTGTAAACCAAATTGTTCCCCATTGTCCAGGTACTTCAGAAAAATCAGGCTCTAATCGGTCGCTTTCAAAAATAACTTCATTTTCTAAGGCTTCGGTTGTAGATAAATTTCCGTTAATTTGTAAAGAAGCATTATCAGCAACAATCAATCCAGATTCAGAATGAAAATGTATTCGTGCTCCAGCATCAACCAAAAGAGTTTCACCATTTGGGACAACCGCATAACCATACACTACATACGGTTTTGTATTAGTCCAATGCAATTCATCTCCATTTATGGGGTCATTATTTGATAAAATACTTGCTTTAATAGTTACTGGATTTCCGTTTTCATCAACACCCAAACTTACGCTTTCATAGGTATATGTATTATCTGGATTTTGTACCCTTTCAGGATATATGAAATAAGCATCTTGTATTAATGTAACTAATTCCACCTTTTGAAAATTACTATCTGTTCCAAAACGGATTTGGTCCGTATATAGAAAATCGGTTGGATTAGCATCGGCAACATCAGAGGTTACTTCCACAAAAATAAATAAACTATCATTTGCTAAAAGTTCTACATTATCAAATATTTTTCCCGGTAAACCATCAACCATTAATCTGTAATTTGAATTTAATCCTTTTCCTAATTGAATTTTTGGAATAGAGATATTCTTATCACTTTTATTATATACTTTTAGTGTGTAAGTACTAGAGCCAATGTTAGTAAATACGGTATCTAGATAAACAGTGTCTCTTGAAAATTCTAAATTTCCAACACTCGGTTCAAAATCAAAATCATTTCTACAAGAAGTAACTGTAATAAATATTAGAATTACTATATAATAATAGTGTTTCATTGTTTCTTAATCGTTAGCAATTTTATATTGGTAAATGTACTATTTTTAAAAATAAAACGAAATTAATCTTATTTTCTTATGCTATCCAAAAAAAGATTAATTTGTATTTTTGCGAAAATTAATAAAAAATGTTTAATAAAGAAGAAATACTTAGAGTTTGTACTCAATTATCTCAAAATACCTTAATGCAAACTTTAGAGATTGAATATATTGATGCTGGTGAAGATTTTTTAACTGCTAAAATGCCAGTTAACCCTAGAGTGCACCAACCTATGGGATTATTGCATGGAGGAGCTTCAGTTGCGCTTGCTGAGAGTGTTGGAAGTGCTGCTTCAATTATGTTTATCGATCCTGAAAAATTTGAAGTAAGAGGTATTGAAATTAGTGCTAATCATTTAAAAAGTAAAAGAGAAGGTACGGTATATGCTACGGCAAAAATAATTCATAAAGGAAGAAGTATTCATTTGTGGGAAATAAGAATTGTAGATGAAAACGATTCGTTAATTTCTCTTTGTAAATTAACCAATATGGTTTTACCAAGAAGAAAAGTGTAATGCAAGATATTATTACTAAAGCGAGAATTAGTTATCAGGCAAGAAAACCTTTTGTCCTTTTTGCTAACTCAAATAGTTCAACTTTAAATGCCTATTTTCAAAAAGATGATACTTTGGTTTCTTTTGAAGGTCAAGAAGGTTTTGTTTTCGTTTCTTTTAATAAAGAGCATAGATATATTATTCCTAAAACGAATAGTATTTTTCTATCTGAGGAAATACAGTATTATAATTCTAATTTAGGTGTTTTTGAAAAAGATTCTTTTAAAATAAAGCATAAAAAGGATTTTGAAAATTTAGTTTCTAAAGGAATTCATGCTATTAAAAATCTTTATTTTTCTAAAGTTGTATTATCAAGAAGAGTTTCACTTCATTTTAAAATAGATTTTGAAGCATCTTATTTAAATATGTTAAACACTTACAAATCGGCTTTTCGATATTTGTTTTATCATCCAAAAATTGGAATGTGGATGGGTGCCTCTCCAGAACAATTAATTAATATTGATGATAATATATTATATACGGTTGCATTAGCTGGAACACAAGTATATAAAGAAGATTTATTTTGGGAAAATAAAGAAAAACAAGAACAACAATTTGTAACAGATTATATTGTATCAGAAATTCAACCTTTTGCAGAAAAAGTAATGGTTTCTGAACCTTTTACTGTTCAAGCGGGAAATTTAGCACATATTAAAACAACTATTGAAGCAAATCTATTAAATAGTTGTAACTCATTAGAAATTGTAAAAAAAATGCATCCTACACCAGCGGTTTGTGGATTGCCTAAAGAACCAGCTTATAATTTTATCATTCAAAATGAAAATTATGATAGAAAGTTTTATACTGGTTATTTAGGAGAATGGAACACTAAAAATAAGAATTTATTTGTAAATTTAAGGTGTATTGAAATAGAAGAAGATAACTTGCATTTTTATGTAGGTTGTGGTATTACAAAAGATAGTGTTCCTGAAAAAGAATTCTTTGAAACAGAGAATAAATTAGAAACCATGAGTAAAATTATTAAGTTAAAAGTGTAGTTTTTACTCAGTATAAATATAGTTGAAAATAAAATATGAAATTAAATATATTAGCTTTTGGAGCCCATCCTGATGATGTGGAATTAGGTTGTTCAGGAACTATTGCCAAAGAAATTTCACTTGGAAAGAAAGTAGGAATAATTGATTTAACTAGAGGAGAATTAGGAACAAGAGGTTCTGCTGAAATTAGAGATAAAGAAGCACAAAAATCTGCAAAAATTTTAGGTGTATCAGTAAGAGAAAATTTATCTTTCAGAGATGGTTTTTTTGTTAATGACGAATTTCATCAATTAGAAATTATAAAAAAGATTCGTAAATACCAACCTGAGATTGTTTTGTGTAATGCAATTGATGATAGACATATTGATCATGGAAAAGCAAGCAAACTAGTGAGTGATGCTTGTTTTTTGTCAGGTTTAATTAAGATTGAAACAGAATTAGATAGTGTGGTTCAAAAAGCGTGGAGGCCCAAAATGGTGTATCATTATATTCAATGGAAAAATATAGAACCCGATTTTGCTGTAGACATCACCGGATTTATAGATATAAAAATGGAAAGTGTTTTAGCATATGGAACTCAATTTTATGATCCAAATTCAAAAGAACCTGTTACTCCTATAACCTCAAAAAACTTTTTGGATTCCATAAAATATCGTGCTCAAGACCTCGGAAGACTTATTGGAGTTGAATATGCTGAAGGTTTTACTGTAGAAAGATGTTTGGCAGTCAGTAGCTTAGAAAATTTAATATAAAAAAGTTTAATTTTTTTTTGTCAGATTTAGATAAACTACTATATTTGCACTCGCAAATGAGGCTATGCTTATTCACTTTTTAAAATAAGAATAATATTAGTTTCAAAAGCATACCAAATGGTGATTGTAGCTCAGTTGGTTAGAGCGTCGGATTGTGGTTCCGAAGGTCGCGGGTTCGAGACCCGTCTTTCACCCTAAAATGCAAAAGTGTTGAAGTAATTCAACACTTTTTTTAGTTTATATAAGTTTGTATACCCATTATTATTCCTATTAAAAGAATTAATACTAATGAGATTTGTTTAAATTTTTCCTGAGGGATAAATTGTAGGATATATTTTCCAATATAAGTACCTACTAGACCTATAACTAATAAGAATGGAACATATATTAAATCATGTTGGTGTATAAACCCATTTTTAAAATAAACAATAGTTCTCGTAAAATCAATAGCGAAATCAATTGCTGCAGAGGTAGCAATAAAAACAGATTTTTCTAAATTAAAAGCGGCCATAGTTATACCTCTTATTGCACCACCAGTTCCTAATAAACCTGCTGTAAACCCAGATAAAGACCCTCCTATAATTGATTCTCTAGGTTCTGGTTTAATTACTAATTCCTTTTTAATTAGAAATAACAAACTAAAACCAATTAAAAATAACATTAAAATAATTTTCAGAATAGTAGTGTTTAAGTATGTTGTTAAAATACCTCCAATGATTACAAAAATAACAGAGGGTAATCCTATATATAATAATAACTTCTTATCTAATCCTTTTCTAAAAAGGGCTATTTTGCTAATATTACTTGATAAGTGAAAAATTGCTGTTAGTCCTAATACGGTTTGAAAATCGAAAAAGAAACTGGCTAAAGGAACAAAGAAAACCGAAGAACCAAATCCGCCAATGGTTCCAACAATTTCTGCCAAAACAGCAAAAAATAAAAATACTATACTAATTCGATCAAGCATTAAAGATATTTCTTTCAAATATATATAAAAAAACTCCTGTTTAATCAGGAGTTTGTAAGAATTAAATTATAGTAAGAATTATAATTTGTGCATGTTCTGAGCTAAAGTTTCTATGAACTTACCTATTGGTCCTTTAACCATCATTGCCATCATAGGATTAAAATCACCTTCAAAAAATAATTGAACTTCAGTTTTATTTTCTTCAATTGTATTTAAATTTCCAGTTAAGGTAAAAGGTAATTTGCTCGATGCCGCTCCTAAAACAATTTTAGAATGTGGAGTTGCTTCTTTTTTAACTAATTTGATTTCTGGCATACCTTTTAAACCAAACTCAAAACAATTTTCATCTATCACTTCAAATTTAGCAATATTTTCAGGCATTAACTTTTCAAAGTTTTTTACATCTGTTAATGCATTAAAAATATATTCATTTGATTTTTCTACTACAACTTTTGTACTCTCTAAGTTCATTTCTAGTTAATTATTAAATATTTGTATTCCAAGTAGCTGGACTTTTTTTCCATTCTTGCAAAGTAGTTATTTCATTCTCATCAATATATTTTCGGTTCACAGCTTCATGAAGTAAATTGTCATAATTACTTAAGGTAAAAAGGGTTACGTTTGCTTCTTTAAAACGTTCAACCGACACATCAAATCCATAAGTAAATATAGCAGCCATTCCTTTTATAGTAGCACCTTCACTTCGTAAAGCCTCTATTGCTTGTAAACTACTTCCTCCTGTACTTATTAGATCTTCCACTACAACCACATTCTGTCCTTTTTCTAAATAGCCTTCCACTTGATTCTGTCTACCATGTTTTTTGGGCTCAGGTCTAACATACACAAAAGGTAATTCTAAAGCTTCTGCAACAAGTATCCCTATTCCAATAGCTCCTGTTGCAACACCTGCTATAACATCTGGTTTACCAAATTTTTCTTCAATATTTTTAGCAAATTCATCTCTTATGAAGTTTCTAATTGCTGGAAATGAGAGGATTATTCGGTTGTCACAATAAATAGGAGACTTCCATCCTGATGCCCATGTAAAAGGATTTTTAGAATTTAATTTAATTGCGTTTATTTGTAAAAGCAATTCGGCAGTTTTTTCGGCAGTGTTGTTATTAAAAATCATATTGCAAATGTATAAAGTTTTTGTAAACGATAAGGCACTTTTTTTAACAAATGAAGTTCAAAAAGAGACAAATTTTAAAATTTTTCTTTTAGAAAGTATTGATATAAAAAAACTAATTATAAAATTATTTCAAAATAAAATTGAAAATGCTTTTTTATATCATCCTGATGAAAAATTGATGATGAAGACTTTAAAGGCGAAAATACCTGTTGTAAAAGCAGGTGGTGGATTAGTTTATAATGAAGAGGGATGTGTTCTTTTTATATACAGAAATGGAAAATGGGATTTGCCAAAAGGAGGAACTGAAAAAAATGAAACAATGGAAGAAACTGCCATGAGAGAAGTGGAAGAAGAAACAGGTGTTACAGGTTTATCTATTTCAAAAAAATTGCAAAAAACGTATCATGTCTTTAAAAGGAATGGTAGATATAAATTGAAACAAACTTATTGGTATGAGATGAAATCGACTTTTAAAGGTAAGCCTAAAGGTCAATTAGATGAAGGAATTGAAAAAGTAGAATGGATTCACCCTAGTGATATTCCGCAATTGCTTGAAAACTCTTATGAAAATATAAAATTGTTATTTATGAAATAATTTTACAATGAAAATTTTAAAATTTATTTTAATTTTTGCCTTCTTTTTTTATTCATGCTCTAAAAATGAATTAGGAAATGATCCCAAAATAGAGGAGAATAACTTACAAATAAAAGGAGCTGATATTTCTTTTTTGCCAGAAATAAGGCAAACAAACATAGTTTTAAAAAATAGAAATAATCAAATAGAAGACCCTTTACATACTTTAAAAGCGGAAGGAGTAAATACAATACGATTGCGTTTATGGAAAAATCCTTCTACTAACAATTCAAGTTTTGAAACAGTCAAACAATTAAGTGAGGAAGCTAAAAGTTTAGGATTAAAGGTATTATTGACGGTACATTATTCTGATACTTGGGCAGATCCAGCTAATCAGATCAAGCCATCACTTTGGAATTCATTATCAATTTCTAACTTAAAAGATAGTGTATACAATTACACTAAGAAAATTGTTAATGAGATTAATCCCGAATATCTTCAAATTGGTAATGAAATCAACAATGGCCTTCTTTGGCCTGAAGGAAATGTAAATAATTTGCCTCAAATGCTCGAATTATTACAATCGGGTATAAATGCTGTTAGAGAAACTAATGTATCGACCAAAATTATTTTACATTTTGCAGGACATGCCAATGCAAATTGGTTCTTTTCTCAAGTTAATTCTTTAAATTACGATATTATAGGAATAAGTTATTATCCAAAATGGCATGGAAAAGATTTAAATGCTTTGCAAGAAAATTTAATTACTTTATCTACCACATTTAACAAACCCATTTTTATAGCAGAAACTTCATACGGATTTACAACCTCTTATAATGATTGGACAAATAATATTATGTATGATCAAAATGATTACTTACCACAATTTTCGATTAGTTCTGATGGACAAAAAGAGTATATGACAGAAATTAAAAATATTATAAACCATGTTCCCAAAGGAATTGGTTTTTGTTATTGGGGTGGTGAATGGATAAGTTATAAAGGCCCACAATCAACTAATGGCTCCACTTGGGAAAATCAAGCTATGTGGGATTTTACTAATAAGGCTTTACCAGTTATGCAAATTTTTAATTAAAAATAGTTATATTTTATAAACTTTCCGCAAAATAGTATAACACATAGGTTTTCGTTTTTTTTGAAATTTGTAACATAATAAAAAAACAAAAACACATGGAAACGAAAAAAAACATCGAAATTTTAAACGAATTAATTTCAATTTTAGAAGACGGTAGAGTAGGCTACACCAATGCTGCAGAAAACAGTGAAGACGGTAGTCTTAAAACTGTATTTTTAGGAATTGCTAGAGATCGTTCATTAATGGTTGTTCAATTACAGGACGAAATTAATAAATTAGGAAAATCAACCGAAGCAACTGATGGACCTCTAGGAGCAATACATAGAGTTTGGATTGATTTCAAAGCAATGATTACAGGACATGATAATGATGCTATTATTGAAGCTTGTTTAACTGGTGAAAATGCAGCTTTAGATAAATTTAGAGAGGCATTAAAAAATGACAGTCTTTCTCCTTCATTATATGGTTTACTATCCTCTCAATTAATTTCAATAGAGAATGCTATTGCTACAATAAAATCATATAAAAATATTACAGTATAATTTTTTTGTTTTTATTCTCATGTAGCGATAATTATATTGCTTAATGAGGCAAAAGAAGCTGGCTAAAAGTGAATTACTTTATTATAATTAATTGTATTGTGAATGTTCGCTTTATTACTTTTAGTCCAGCTTCTATTTTTATGGTATTCTATAAATAGGATATTGTAAATGTGCTTTTTCGTAATATTCTGAATTTCTATAAATCCAATCTAATTGCGCTTCTCCACTTGCAGCAAAATCTTTATCCATCATTTTTTTAGCATCAAATTCGGCTTTTAATTTGGCACTCTTATCTAATAATTCTTTAGCTAAATCTTCAAATACATAAGCAGAAAAATATTCTTTTTGTTGTAAAATGGCATCGAAGAAATTCCAATTAAAGTAACTGTCAACCGCTTCTGGTTCTAATGTTTCTATTAAATATTTTACACCTTTTTGTTGTGTTTTAATTAAAAAATCCCCTTTTTTAAAAGTTACTTCTTGTGAGTTTTTAGTAGCTATTGTATTAAAGTGACCATAATGACCTTCATAAGGGCGTTTGCTCGTTTCATAAGATGCAATTTTATAACTTTCTACTAAAATAATGGTATCATTTTTAATAGAACTCATTTCAATTTCATTCAATTTTAATAATTCTAAAATAGGCCATTCCGACTTTGGAACAACATAATAGGAAGGAATTGTTGTTTCTTTAGTGGCTTTATAATTGTTATAAAAATTAATTTTTTTGGTAAACGGTTGTTTTCGATCATAATACAGTCTGTTTTTACCAGTTACTTCACTGGTTTTATAATTGCCTTGATAACCTTTAAATTCCATTTTGGTAACTTTTGAAGAATCCAATTCCCATTGTAAGGGATATTTCATACCTATCGTATAATTTTTTAGATTTTCGGCTTTTAATTTCTTAATTTTTAAAAAATTTTTATCTACATAGTTAATGGTACTCAACATGTATTCATAAGTTACTGCTACACGGTCTTTGTAAGGTTTTAGCATGTGTGTTTCTGGTACCGACCCTAACGTATTGAAAAGCGTGGTATAACCTGTAGCATATCTTGGTGAATCCATAAATTGTGAAAAACCATCATCAGGTTTATCTCCATGAACATTCACATAAGGTGTGCTTTCAATTTTTTTCTTTTTTAAATCTTTCATGATTTCTGGATGCATTTCATTTTTGTAAAACTCTCCTAGTTTTCCGCCTAAACGTTGGTGTTGTGTGGCAATACAAGTAAAAGTGTATTGGTAATCGGCACCATTAGAAACATGATTGTCTATAAACATATCGGGATTTACTTCATGAAATATTTGTTGGAAACTTCTCGAATTTCTGGAATCCGATTTGATAAAATCTCTATTTAAATCAAAATTTCTTGCATTTCCTCTAAAACCATAAGCTTCCGGACCATTTTGATTGGCTCTCGAATGGGAATTTCTATTTAAACTTCCGCCAATATTATAAATGGGAATGACTACAATAATCGTATTTTTTGGAACTTTTATTTTGGCAGTTGCCAAATCACGAAATAATAGCATGGTGGCATCAATTCCGTCTGGTTCACCTGGATGAATGCCGTTGTTGATTAAAATAACGCCTTTATTTTGACTATAATCGAAGTTTTTATTTTCTGAAAAAG
The DNA here is from genome assembly GCF_902506265.1 of Flavobacterium sp. 9AF. Lineage (GTDB taxonomy): Bacteria > Bacteroidota > Bacteroidia > Flavobacteriales > Flavobacteriaceae > Flavobacterium. The sequence goes on from NZ_LR733556.1 coordinate 459,011, forward strand.
TAATAATATGTAGAGGCTCACCTGAATCTGTCAAACCCATTTCTTCCATTTGTATAGTTTGATACTGATTAGCTAATTGTGTATAGTAAGCAATACAATCTTCATAAGTCGTCGATTGATTTCCATTTCCTTTTTCAAAAGGGGTTTTTAGGTTTTGCGAAAAAACAAAAGTGGAGAAGAGTAAGAATAGTGATAGTTTTTTCATATAGGTAGTTTTGTTTTCTCAAATGTAATAAAAAAGAAACAGTTATTAAATGCCTATCAAAATTCGTAATTCAAATTTCTAAAACTATCTTTGCCAAATGAATTATAATTCTTTATCTGATACGCTGCTTTTGAATTTAGGAATTCAAGAGTTAAATGATATGCAAGAAGCGGCTCAAACGGCTATCTTGAATGATCCTAATGTGTTGTTACTATCACCAACAGGTTCTGGTAAAACATTGGCTTTTTTATTACCCATATACCAAATGCTTGAAACGGAAAAAAATGGAGTACAAGCTTTAATTTTAATCCCTTCTCGTGAGTTAGGATTGCAAATCGAAAAGGTTTGGAAAAAAATGAATACGGCTTTTAAAGCCAATGTTTGTTATGGCGGACATTCGTTTGAAACCGAATTAAAAAATTTGAGCGCACCACCTGCGTTACTTATTGGTACACCAGGAAGAATTGCCGATCATCTTGATAGGGAAAGTTTTGATACGAAGAACATACAAACCTTTGTATTAGATGAATTTGATAAATCGTTGCAATTAGGCTTTCATGAAGAAATGTCTTACATCATCAAACGATTGCCCAAAATTAACAAGCGTATTTTAGTGTCTGCAACTGCTGCAGTGGAAATACCAAAGTTTACAGGCGTAAATTATCCAACCGTACTCGATTTTACGGAAGAAGAAAAAACAAATGAAAATTTAACTACTCGAATCGTTGTATCGCCTTCTAAAGATAAAGTAGAAACACTCTTACAATTAATTTGCTCCTTACAATCAGAAGCAGCAATTATTTTTTGCAATCATAGAGAAGCAGTCGAAAGGGTTTATGATTGGTTAACAAAAAAAGGAATTATAGCAACTTTCTATCATGGTGGTTTAAATCAGGACGAACGTGAAAGGGCTTTAATTCAGTTTCGAAATAAAAGCGTTTCGTATTTAATTACTACCGATTTAGGAGCTCGTGGTTTGGATATTCCAGAAATGAAACACGTAATACATTATCATTTACCAGTAAAAGAAGAAGATTTTATTCATAGAAATGGGCGAACTGCTCGTATGTTGGCCACCGGAACGGCTTATGTTTTGGTTACTGAAACTGAGAAAAAAGTGGACTATTTTGATTATGATGGTTTTGTTTTGGATGTCTCCAAAGCGAAAAAGTTACCAGAAGCACCTCTTTTTCAAACTTTATATATAAGTGGAGGTAAGAAGAATAAATTGAATAAAGTAGATATTGTTGGTTTTTTATCTCAAAAAGCAAATTTAAGTAAAGAGGATATTGGCTTAATTGAAGTCAAAGATTTTATTTCTTTTGCAGCCATTCGTTCTCATAAAGTACAACCCATTTTATTGAAAATAAAAGACCAAAAGATAAAAGGGAAAAAGTACAAAATTGAAGTAGCACGAAAGGTGATTAAAAAAGAAGAGGACTAAAAATAATTTTGTTTATGAAGTACTTGTTTTTAATTGTAATATTTGGTTTAATTTCATGTAAGTCTGATAAAAAAAAGTTGGAAGATTTTCAGGAAATTGCAGTAGAAATGGATCAGAAAAGTTCTACTGTTTCAATTGATACAATTCCTTTTATGGAATTTTTTGAAAATTTTATTTTTGATAAAAGACTTCAAAATAGCAATGAAGACCATTCTATTGATTATGATTTTTTCTCAACGAAAGATTTTATCGCTTACTTGAATATGGACACTCTATCTGTTTTTGAAGAAAGAAATCATTTAGACAAACAGGATTTGATAATTCTTGATTTTAATAAAGGAAAAAATTTAAAATTTAAGTTTAAAAATATAGATAATAAATGGATATTTTCAGGTTCTAATACTGTTAATATTAATAATTTGCCTGAAAAGGGCTTTATTGATTTTTTAATTAAATTTTCACAGGATAGTATTTATCAAAAAGAGCATATTTTATTCCCTTTAGCTGATTATTCTCTTGATGATGATTATAAAACCATATCAAAAAAAATAAATAAAGAAGATTGGGATTATTTTAATCTTGTTAAGGAAATAGAAAGTTTACTATTTTTTGCAAATATCGATTCAAATAATTTTTTTAGAAATATTTGTTATAGAGGAATTGGTAATGGAATTTTAGTAAAGTTAACTTTTAAGAGAGTTAATAATGAGTGGTTTCTAATTAAAACAGAAGATTATTCAACTTAATCAATAATTTTAGTTTATGACTTCTCCAATATGTCTATTATGCCATTCCGATTCAACGCTTTTTTGTGAAAAGCCCAATCATTTATTTTATAAATGCGATACATGTCAAGGTATTTTCAGACCCCAACATACTTATTTTGATAGTCAAGAAGAAAAGCAACATTATGAACAGCATCAAAATGATGTAAATGACTTAGGGTACCAAAAATTTGTAAGTCCAATAGTTGAAGCAATTGTAACTGATTTTTCAACAGTACATAAAGGTTTGGATTTTGGTTCGGGAACTGGACCAGTTATTGCAAAATTGCTCACAGAAAAAGGCTATTCGGTTGCCAATTATGATCTTTTTTTTGAAAATATTCCAGAAAGACTCACACAAAAATATGATTTTATTTCCTGTTGCGAAGTAATGGAGCATTTTCATCAGCCTTTGAAAGAGTTTGAATTACTCCATTCCATGTTATTGCCTCATGGAAAATTGTATTGTAAAACCGAAGTATATCGCAATCAAACACCTTTTGAACATTGGTATTACAAAAATGATTTAACTCATGTGTTCATCTATCAAGAGCCCACATTGCATTGGATACAAAAAAAACTGCAATTCAAAAAAGTAGAAATAAGAGAAAAGATTATTGTTTTTGAAAAATAAAATTATGCACTTCTTCTCACTATAGAAAATATTGTTTATACTTATTTTCTGATGATTACTCTATCATTTAGAATTCCAGAATCTGTTTGAATTTTTAAGATATATACACCATCATTTAATTCACTTAAATCAATATTATTTTTAGATATGTTATTTATTGTTTTTACTAAACTGCCCACATTATCAAAAACTGTAATTTGATTAATCATTAGGTTACCAATTTTATATTCTAACTTCCCGTTTGAAGGATTTGGGAAAAACAAAAATTGAATTTTACTATTTTCAAAATTAGTTGTTGATAAATAAGATGCGGATGTTGTTTGATTGTCTGTTATAGCATAATTATCACAAGTAACTTGAGAGCTAGAAAGTACTATATGTACATTTACAGTATAATTTCCAGATGTGGTTAATGGGATAAAAAAATCATTATCAAAATAAAGTATGGGTAAATTATTATCAAACCAATAACAAACAGATAAATCTATCACATTTCCATTTACGGTATAAGTATTACTTAGGTATCCAGATCCAGTTCCTGAAACTGCCTTTACATTTACATTAATTCCTCCTGATACTGCTGTAGAAGATAAATCGGTAATTAAAACATTCTGACCAAAAGAATTTAGAATTGAAACAAAAAAACATAAAATAATTATAATTTTTTTCATAATGTAAATATTAAAAAAGAAAATCAAATTTAAAAAAAAAAGTAAATTGGATGATTGATAAAGTATATTTTCTTTACTTCTATATATTCCTTTACTAATTTAGTATTTAACTGATAAAATTCTACTATTATTTTATTTCCCAGGTATCACCTTATACGTTGGATCTTCCAAAATATTAACATCAATAATCGCGGCTGCATTTTTAAGTAATTCCACACAGTCGTTGCTTAAATGTTTTAAATGAACAGTTTTTCCAACAGTTGCATAACGTTCCGTAATTTTATTTACCGCATCAATTGCACTCATATCGGTAATTCTACTTTCAGCAAAATCGATAATCACTTCGTTTGGGTCGTTTTGTACATCAAATTTTTCAGCAAAAGCGGTAGTAGAACCAAAAAATAAAGGTCCGTACAACTCATAATGTTTCACACCTGCTTCATCTACATATTTACGAGCGCGAATGCGTTTGGCACTTTCCCAAGCAAATACTAAAGCAGAAATAATCACTCCAATTAAAACTGCTAAAGCTAAATTATGTAAGAATATGGTAATTAAGGTTACGACTAGCATTACAAAAATATCGGGTTTTGGCATTTTGGTAAACGTTTTAAAACTAGCCCATTCAAATGTTCCAATGGCAACCATAATCATCACTCCAGTTAAAGCAGCCATCGGTAATAATTCTATGACTGGTGCACCTACTAAAATGATTATCAAAATAGTTAGTGCGGCAATGATTCCAGATAATCTCGCTCTTGAACCCGAAGATAAGTTAACCAATGTTTGTGCAATCATAGGACAACCACCCATGCCAAAGAAAAACCCATTAGCTATATTAGCTGTACCTTGTGCCAAACATTCTCTATTACTGTTTCCTTTCGTACCTGTAATTTCATCTACTAAATTTAGGGTTAAAAGTCCTTCTGTTAAACCTACTGCAGCCATAATTAAACCATAGGGAAGTATAATTTTAAAGGTTTCAAACGTAAAAGGAATTTGAGGAATATGAAAAGGAGGTAAGCTACCACTTACAGAAGCAATATCTACTACTTGTTTGGTATCGATATTAAAAAGCAACACAATTCCAAAAACAATTAGAATGGCAACTAATGAAGCAGGAATTGCTTTTGTGATTTTTGGAAAAAGTAAGATAATGGCAATGGTTAAAGCTACTAATCCAGCCATTATAAATAAAGGAGTGCCAGTCAACCATTCCGATTGTCCGTTTACCAAAGTTTTAAACTGTTCTAATTGAGAAAGGAAAATGATAACGGCTAATCCATTTACAAAACCATACATTACAGGTTGTGGTACCAAACGGATGAATTTTCCTAATTTTAGCAATCCAACAATGATTTGTATGACCCCAGCAATAGCAACCGCATCAAAAACATATTCTAAGCCGTGAGTTTTCATTAAAGCAATCAATACAATAACCGTTGCACCAGCACCACCCGAAATTAAACCAGGACGACCACCAAAAATAGCAGTTATGATTCCCATAATAAAAGCACCATATAAACCAACAAGAGGAGGAAAGCCAGCTAGAATTGCGAAAGATAACGATTCGGGAATCATGGTCATAGCAACCGTTAAACCCGCTAAAACTTCCGTTTTATAGTCTACTTTTTGTTTGAAATCGAAAAGATTGAGTACTTTTTGCATGCTAATTTTGGCTTTTAGAATAAAAATGCAAAAGTAGTACTTCAAAAGAAAGAAACCTAACCCTTTTTTAGCTTTACATTCAACTTGATTGTAGTAAACCCAATTAAGTTATGCTTAAAACAAATTGGGTTAATTGTAAATAAGACGAATTATTTATTAACCATTACCGCTTCTGGAACCAATCGGGTAATATCACCACCATTACGCAAAACATCACGAACAATACTCGATGAAATATAGGAAGTACGTGCAGCAGTTAACAAAAATACGGTTTCAATTTTGGACAAACTTCTATTGGTATGCGCAATGGCTTTTTCAAATTCAAAATCGGCTGGGTTACGTAGTCCTCTCAAAATGAAATCGGCTTTTTCCTTTTTGCATAAATCGATAGTCAATCCTTGATAGGTAATTACTTTTACTTTAGGTTCGTCTTTGAAGGTTTCTTCAATAAATTTTTTACGTTCTTCTAAAGTGAACATGTATTTTTTTTCAGCATTTACGCCAATAGCTACAATCACTTCATCAAACAAAGAAACACCTCTTTTAATAATATCATAATGTCCATTTGTAATAGGATCAAATGAACCAGGAAAAATTGCTCTTTTCATTATTTTATTTTTAAAGCTTCTGTAAAGTTTATAACATCTTTACTAGAATAATCACCAATAATATATTTGTATTGGCCTTTAGTATTTATAATTAATAAACCAATACAATTACCTTGTTTGTCAAAGAAATTTTTTAAAAAGTAATGACCAATATCGTCATAGTGAGTTGTAAAGTCCAAAATGGGTTTTGCAGCTAATTTATCACCATATATATAAATGTTCCTATTTTTAGACATTTCTACTTTACTATACACTTTATTGGTTAGCCAATTATAAGTACTTTTTAAATCTTCGTAATTTTCGTAAGGACAATAATCTTGCGGGAAACGATAATTAATTATGAGCAATTCTTCTTCTTTCCAATTGTATTCGTAGCGTATCGAATTCATTTGGTCTTTAGGAATTGTATTTTCTTGGGAAAAACTTATTTGAACAATAGCAAGGATTAAGAAAATGTATTTTTTCATATTTTTTATTTTAAAGCTTCTTCAATGGCATTTTCAAATAATTCTGATAAAGAAATTCCCGCTTCACGAGCTTGTTGTGGTAAAATACTTTCATTAGTTAGTCCAGGAACTGTATTCATTTCAAGCATATGAGGTTCACCATTTACAATAATGTATTCACTCCTAGAAAAACCTTTCATTTTTAATACTTCATAAGCTTTTTTTGCTACAGTTTCAATTTTAATTTTTATTTCATTTGAAATTCTAGCAGGTGTAATCTCTTTTGATTTACCTAAATATTTCGCTTCATAATCAAAGAAATCATTTTCAGAGACAATTTCGGTAATAGGGAGTACTTTTGTTTCTCCTTTGTAGCTTATAACACCTACAGAAACTTCTGTGCCATCTAAAAAGCTTTCAATTATAATTTCATTATCTTCTTTATAAGCTGTTTCTATAGCGGGTAAAAATTCTTCTACTGTTTTTACTTTGGAAATACCAAAACTAGAACCCGATTTGTTTGGTTTTACAAAACAAGGAAGACCTACTTTAGCTATAATTTCATCTACATTTATTTTATCACCTTGATTTAAGTAATGAGATGTAGCCGTTTTTATGCCATAAGGTCTTAAAACAGAAAGTGTGTCTCTTTTATTAAAAGTTAAGGCAGCTTGATAATAATCGCATGACGTTTGAGGCAAATGCAGTAATTCAAAATACGCTTGTAATAATCCATCTTCTCCAGGAGTACCATGAATAGCATTGAAAACGACATCAAAAACAATTTTTTTGTTATCCATCGTAATTGAAAAATCACTTTTATTGATTGGGTATTCCGAATTATCATCGGCAACATAAACCCATTTGTCTTTTAAAATATGTATTCGATAACCTTTATATTTTGAAGCATCTAAATTTTGGTAAACCACATTACCGCTAGTAAGAGAGATTTTGTATTCGCTAGAATACCCACCCATGATGATGGCAACATTTTTCATATTTTGTCGTTAATAAGTAAACAAAATTACATTATTTATTTATAACTCTAAATGTTTTCTATTTTATATCTTTGTCAAAATTCAAATTTATGAGCATTCGAAAATTCTTAACCAGTAAAACATTTTTTATTCAATTAGCGATGGCCTTTGGTATTATCATCGTTTTAGGTTTTATCTTATTAAAGTTTTTAGATTTTAGAACCAATCATGGAGAAGAAATTCCAGTTCCAGATTTATCTAAAATGCAAGTAGCTATTGCAGATGAAAAATTGAAAGAGATAGGTTTAGAATTATTATTATTAGATACGGTAGATTTTAGAAAAGAAATGCCTCCTTTTTCTATTGTTGAACAAAACCCTAAAGCAGGAACTACAGTAAAAGATGGTAGAAAAATATATGTAAAATTAAATTCGGGTGGTTTTATGGATGTTAAATTACCTGATTTTTATGAGAAAACATACCGTCAAATTAGTGCTAATTTAAAATCTTTAGAATTAAAAGAAGGTAAGATTACTTACAAGAAAAATATGGCTAAAGATGTTGTTTTAGGTTTGACACAGAATGGAAGAACTTTGAAAAAAGGAGATAAAGTAAAGAAAAATTCAGTAATAGATTTTATTTTAGGAGATGGGAAAGAAGTTTTTAACGAATCAGAAATTATTCTCGATTCTGTAGCTGAACCCTTACCTGATGAAATTAATGATCAAGAATAAATGACAGCATACACCGTTTCAAACGATGATTTTTTAGAAGATGATAATTTACATGAGCATCACAGGTTTGTAATTGCGAAAGGACAACAAGCCTTACGAATTGATAAGTTCTTAATGAATGCTCTTGAAAATACGACAAGAAGTAAAATTCAGAAAGCAGCCGATTCAGGTTCTATTTTTGTAAATGATATTTCAGTTAAGTCCAATTATAAAGTAAAACCAGACGATGTAGTGCGTGTGATGTTAGAACATCCACCTTATGAACATCTTTTAAAAGGTGAAGACATTCCTTTAGATATTGTTTATGAAGACGATCAGTTGATTGTAATCAACAAACCTGCTGGAATGGTGGTACATCCAGGTCATGGCAATTATTCAGGAACTTTAGTAAATGCTTTGGCCTATCATTTCGATAATTTACCCATGAACAGTTCGGAACGTCCTGGTTTGGTACACCGAATTGATAAAGATACTTCAGGTTTATTAGTGGTTGCCAAGACCGAATTGGCTATGGATTATTTGACCAAACAATTTGCTGCTAAAACATCAGAAAGAGAATATGTAGCCTTAGTTTGGGGAGACATTCAAGAAGAAGAAGGTACTATTGAAGGAAATATTGATAGACACGTTTCCAATAGAATGCAAATGGCAGTTTATCCTGATGGAGAAAGAGGAAAACCAGCCGTAACGCACTTTAAAGTTTTGGAACGTTTTGGGTATGTTACTTTAATTTCGTGCCGATTAGAGACAGGAAGAACGCACCAGATAAGAGTGCATATGAAACACATTGGGCACACCTTATTTAATGATGAACGTTATGGAGGTGATGTCATTTTGAAAGGAACGACGTTTACCAAATACAAACAATTTGTAGACAATTGTTTTAAAGTATTACCAAGACAAGCTTTACATGCTAAAACTTTAGGGTTTGAACACCCTATTACAAAAGAATTTTTACGTTTTAATACAGCCATTCCTCAAGATATGGTAGATTGTATTGAAAAATGGAGAGTATATAGTAAAGCACAAAGTTATACGGAAGAAGAATAAAATAAAAGGATTAGTATCTCGCTAATCCTTTTTTTGAAAATAATATAAGAATCCATAAAATTAATCTAGCGATAATTATTTTTGATAGCAATTGTAAACCATAACTTACTCTTTTTCGTACATTTGAAAAACAATAAAAACGTACTATGAAAATTGTTATTTCGCCTGCAAAATCCTTAGATTTTGAAACCAAATTACCTACCAATCAATTTACCCAATCTGATTTTTTATCCAAGTCGGAAACCATTCATAAAACTTTAAAAAAGAAAAAACCAAAACAGTTGATGGATTTAATGTCTATCTCTGAAAAGTTAGCTGAATTAAATTGGCAACGCAATCAAGATTGGCAAACTCCTTTTACAACTGAAAATGCACGCCCAGCAGTGTATGCTTTTAACGGAGATGTATATGTAGGTTTGGATGCTTATACCATTCCTGTAGATCAATTAGAAGTTTTACAAGATAAATTGCGCATTCTTTCTGGACTATATGGAGTTTTAAAACCATTGGATTTAATCCAACCGTATCGTTTAGAAATGGGTACTTCTTTAGCAATTGGTGCTAAGAAAAATTTATATGAATTTTGGAAGAAACCAATTACTGATGCTTTAAATAAAGAATTGAGTAAAGGAGAATTGTTTTTAAATTTAGCCAGTAACGAATATTTTAGTGCAGTGGATACCAAAGCCTTAAAAGTGCCTGTAATTACTCCTGAATTTAAAGATTACAAAGATGGTAAATTAAAAATGATAAGTTTTTTTGCTAAAAAAGCAAGAGGTTTAATGGTGCGTTACATCATTGATACTAAAGCGGAAACCATTGATGATTTGAAAAAATTTAATTATGAAGGTTATGCTTTTGATGCCAATTTAAGCAAAGGAAATAAATTAGTTTTTACGAGGTAATCTTCTTTTTTCAATTAATACTATAAGGATAACACCTATAGTATAACAAAGTAAATCAATCCAAGAGAAAGATGTTCCCAAAACCGTTCGTGCTATTGCATACTTTTGTAGACCTAATTTCTCAACAATATGGATATACTGTAGGAATTCTATAGTAAAGGAAAATAGTAATACAAATACAGCAGTTGCTTTTACAGAGAATGTAAAAAAGGATTGAATAAAACAATAAAGTAATAGTACTACGAGTACATCACCCATATAAGGACGAATGAAGTCATCATGTATATAAAGCGCAATACCTACTTCAGTTAGAAAGAGTAGGATAGTAGCTATAAAATACTGCTTTTTAAATAGAAACATAATTACGATTTGAATATACAATCAAAGATATTGAATAGAAACTATAAAAATAAAAAAGAGCTGTACAAAAAGTATAAAGAAACTGAAACAAGTTCAGCTTGACAAAATTATACTTTTGTACAGCATCTCATTTAAAATTTAAAAGTAATTAATGCAGGGCTTCACTAATATCTACTTTATTTTTATTGTTTTTAATTAAGAGAATAACGGGTACACAGATTAAGAATAGAATACCTAAATATAGGAAGATATCCATATACGATAAAACGGTACTTTGTTTCATGACACTCATATTTAAAACCTGATGTGCTTTAGCCAAAGCTTCGTTACTACTAAAACCTTTCGACATAAATCCCATTTGTAATTGATGGATTCGATCTTGTACCTGAACTTTAGTAACATCTATATTAGAAATTAAATTTACTCTATGTTCCTGACTAAAGCGGGCAATAAAAGTGGTTATAATAGCAATACCAAATGAACCTCCTAATTGGCGAAGCATTCCAGTAAATGCGGCTCCTTCACCAATACTTTTTCCTTTAAGAGTAGATAATGATAGTGTAGTAATAGGAACAAAGAGTAATCCTAAACCTAAACCTCTCACAATTAAAGGCCAATACATATAATTTTCAGCTGTATCTGGTGTCATGATGGTATACATCCAAAAAGTAAAAACAAAGAACATTAGAAAGCCCAAAGCGACTAAATATTTTTGAGGAACCCCTTTTTGTAATAATTGACCAATAATTGGCATCATAAAAGCAGTCATTAAAGAGCTAGGAATTAAAAGTAATCCTGCATCTGTAGCAGTCCATCCTAATATGGATTGTGTATATATAGGTATAATAAAGGTGGAACCATATAAACCAAATCCCATTATAAAACTTAGAATGGTTCCGATTTTTAAATTGGTATCTTTTAATACTTTCAGATTAACAATTGGATATTCATAAGTTAGTTCGCGCCAAATAAAGAAAAATAAACTAAAGAAACTAACTAAACTTAAAGTAATGATACTTGTATCGTTAAACCAATCATCTTGTTGTCCGTGTTCTAAAACATATTGTAAAGAACCTATAAATCCAGCTAAAGTGAGTATGCCATACCAATCTACTTGTTTACTGCTTAATTTTTCACCATATTTAGGACTCTTTACATAGTGTAAAGTTAAAAGAGTTGCCATAATTCCGATAGGAATATTAATATAAAAAATATAGGGCCAAGAATAAGTATCGACCAAATAACCTCCTAAAGGTGGTCCTAACGTAGGACCAACAATTACCCCCATTCCATAAATAGCCTGAGCCATTCCTCTTTTAGCAACTGGATAACTTTCTGTAATAATAGTTTGAGAAGTTACTAGCAAGGCACCACCACCAAGACCTTGTATAAAACGAAAAGCAATTAATTCCCAAATTCCAGTGGCATTTCCACATAAGAAAGAAGCTGTAGTAAAAATGATAATTGAAGCCGCAAAATAGTTTCTACGTCCAAATTGTTGTGACAACCAGCTCGTCATTGGAATTACAATAACATTGGCAATAGCATAAGCCGTAATTACCCATGCTACGTCTGTTAATGTAGCCCCTAAACTTCCACGCATATCATTTAAGGCTACGTTTACAATAGTAGTATCTACAATTTCTAAAAGTGCACATAATACTGCTGTTATGGTAATAATTACTCGATTAAAACCATATTCAACGAGACTATCTTCGTGTGTATTTGTTGTGCTTGTACTCATAATTATTTTAGATGTACATCAACTTCTACATTCATTCCAGAACGAAGTGATTTTATTTTCTCTTTATTATTAGCTTCAGTTAATGATATTTTTACGGGTAATCTTTGTACCGTTTTTACGAAATTTCCTGTAGCATTATCTGGTGGTAATAAGGAAAAACGAGATCCTGTTGCAGGAGAAAACGAAGTTATGGTTCCTTCAAATTCTTCATTAGGGTAAGCATCCACTTTGATGCCTACTTTTTGCCCTAAAGCCATTTTATTTAATTGCGTTTCTTTAAAATTAGCCACTACCCAAACATCTTGCGTATTAATAATATAAAATAATGACTGTCCTGGTTGCACTAATTGACCATTTTGTAAGCTAACAGCAGATAATTGTCCGTCTATAGGTGCAATTACATAACAATAAGAAAGATTCAATTGGGCAGCTTCATAAACCGCTTTGGCTTTCAAAATATTTGCAGCAGCTACTTCCACTTGTTTGTTAGACACATTAGAACGTGAGATCGCTGCATTTTTTAAGTAATTGCTAGCATTTTTTTGTTCTTGAGCTACCTTTAAATTGCTTTCAGCTTCTTGTTTAGCTGCTAAGGCTTGTTCGTATTGCTGTTTGGTAATCGATTTATTTTTATATAGATTTTCATAGCGTTCAAAATCACTAGTAGCCCTCCAAAGTCTTGTTTTAGCAGCTTCAATTGTATTTTCTGTAGATTTTGAATTCGCACTTGATACAGAAACATTAGCTAAAGCACCACCCGTTTCAGCTTTAGATACTTCTAAACTATTTTGAGAGACAAGTAAAGCGGCTTGCGCTTCTTTTTCTCTTATTACATAATCTTGTGGATCAATAACAAAAAGAGTGTCCCCTTTTTTTACAAATTGATTATCGGTAACATATACTTTTTTAATATAACCTGAAACTCTAGGTATAATCGGATTCATGTTTTGTTGAATTTGAGCATCATCTGTCGTTTCATGTGCTAAAGAATGGAAGTATTTGTAACCACCATAGCTAAGACCTAATACAGTAATTACTATTAATATTAGGGTAAATTTCTTATTTGTCTTCTTTTTTTCCATCAGTATGTCTTAGTTTACGTTGAATGATTGGGTTAATTTTCCTTGTTGGTATAGTAATTCATAATATTTTTCTTGAATATCTGAAGTAGCAATAGCGTAATTTATTTTAGCTTGAATTTGATCCACATCAGCTTCTAATAAATCATTAGTAGTGGATAAACCATTCTCATATTTATCTTTTACAATACGGTAATTTTCGGTTGCTTGTTCTTGAGCTTTTAGATACACTTCTTTTTGTTGGAGCGCTAATTCATAATTTGCATTAGCTTCTTGAATTTCTTCCTTAATTTTATCAGAAAGAATGGCAATTTGTTGGGTAGCTTCTAGTGTTTTGCTTTTTGCCTTTTCAACTTCTTTACTGTTTTTGAATAAAGACGAAAAGTCGTAAGAAATTCCAGCACCAAAATTCATTGCATTGGTTATTGTAAAAGCATTTTTTACATCTAAAGCAATATAACCACCAATCAAGTTGATAGAAGGTAAATAATTACCTTTAGCCACTTTAATATTACTTTTTAAAGCCTCTTCTTGATATTGCAAGGCTTCTAAATCTTTTCTATCTGTTGCTGTTTCAGTAACGATTTTAGTTGTTTTTTCAACACTGTTTTCAGGAATTTCGATAACAGTTCCTTCTGGTAATTGTAGAAGATTAGCCAATTGATAGTTTAAAACCGAATAATTTTTTTTGGCTGTAGCCAATGACAATTGAATATTAGATTCTTGTAATTGTGCTTTTAATAAATCATTGTGCGCAAGTAAACCATTGTCTTCCATCGCTTGAAAATCAAGTACACGTTGGTGTGCAGTTTTTAGAAAATCTTCGGTTAATTGAATCATTTGATTGGTTTTGTACAAACCAAAATACAATTGGGTAACCGCTAAAGCCACTTGTTCTTTTGTGTGTTTAGCGTGACTCATTTCTGCTTTATTGATGCTTTTTGCAGCTTTAATCCCATTTTGAATTTTAAAACCATTAAAAACAGGTATCGTAGCTGTAGCTTGACCAATCATCAATTGGTTGATATCTAAACCATTTCCACCTGATTGAGGAGCTAAATTACCTTTAATTTTAGCTTGTGTTAATCTGAAATATTGTCCCGAAACAGATAAATTCGGTAATTGATTGTTTTTTACGGTTTTCAATTCCCATTCCGAAGTTTTTACTTTAGTATCAGCCAAAATAGCTTGGTTACTTTGGGTAACACCAATATGGATAGCTTCTTCTAAGGAAAGTGATTTCGCATTTTGTGCTTGTAGAAAAGAGGTCAATAGGAGCACAAAATAGAGTACAAGTACATTTTTATTATTCATATTTATTGAATTAACATTCCTAAAATTATGTTCGACATATTATTGGTAAAATCATTTAAAATGTAGTTTTCAAATGAAAGATCATCGTCTAAGCTTAGTAATTCTTGATAAAACTTTTTATTATTATAAATTTGGAAAAAAGAACCAATAACTATAACAGGAATTAATACAGTATTACAATTTTCTTTAAAAATTTTTTCTGTTTGGCCTTCTTTTATGATTTCTTCTAAAAGTTTAAGATTATTTTTTTTAATTTCTGAAAAAGCAGGAAAATTGCTGGTTCTGTTTTGGTTGATTATTTCATAATGCAGAATTTGATAAATATCCCTATTTTGATAAATACGTTTTATATATAAGGCCACAAATTTTTCAATTTTTTCTTTAGAGGATATAGCTTCCGCTTGAATATTTTCTAACATGATACGAAATGCAGAAACCCGATATAATATTATGGCTTCAAGTAATTTTTCTTTCGAACCAAAATAATAGGAAACCATAGCTACATTAATGTCTGCTGCTTTGGCTATCTCTCTAATAGAAGTGCCATCAAAACCTTTTTCTGCAAAGAGTTTTTCAGTAACGGTTATAATTTCAATTTGCTTTGGATTATATTCAGTCATAATCTACTTTTTTAAATCGAATACAAAATTAAACATTTGTTTAAATTAAACGTTTGTTTAATTTTGTATTAACAAGAAATTAACATTTTTAAACTTCTTGTTTGTTTCATTTTATTTGAAGCAGTAAAATTTGAATATTGATTTGAATTAAGAAGTAATTGTTTTTATAAATTCATTAATTTTAGAAACAGCGTTAGTTTTTAAAAAAGTAATAAAAGCACTACCAATTATTGCTCCTTTTTGATGTGTAGTTGCTTGAGAAAAAGTGGTATAATCTTTTATTCCGAAACCAACAATTTGAGGATTTTTTAAATTTAATTTTGCTATTTTTTCGAAATAATTTTGTTGCTCTTCTCCAAATCCGCTTTGATTTCCAGTTACTGATGCTGAGCTAACCAAATATATAAAGCTACTAGAAATTGCATCTATTTGAGCTATTCTTTCCTTAGAAGTTTGAGGTGTAATTAAGAAAATATTTTTTAAATTTAATCTTTCAAATAAGCTTTTGTATTCCTTTTCATAAACTTGTAATGGTAAATCAGGAATAATTAAACCATCGATACCTATCTCATGACATTTTTGGCAAAATTTTTCCATTCCATATTGCATCATTGGGTTGAAATAGCCCATTATTATAAGAGGTATTGTTACTGTTTTTCTAATATCCTTTAATTGTTCAAAAAGAAGTGTGGTTGTCATTCCATTTTCAATAGCTTGTGTTGAACTTTCTTGAATAGTAGGTCCATCAGCTAAAGGATCGGAGAAGGGAAGACCAATTTCTATCATATCCACTCCATTTTTTTCCAATTCATGTATAATTGAAACAGTATCATTTATTGTGGGATAACCCGCTGTAAAATAGATTGAAAGCAGTTTTTTATTTTGCTCTAAGGTTGTATTAATCCTGTTCATTTTTTTAAGATTTCTAGATATCGATTTGTAAATTTAAAATTTAAAATAATCGATATAAGTATTTAAGTCTTTATCACCTCTTCCAGATAAATTGATAACGACTATGTCTGTTGATTTAAATTGTTTTTTTTCTAGCACTGCAAAAGCATGTGCCGATTCAATTGCAGGAATTATTCCTTCTGTTTTGGATAATGCTAAACCTGCTTGCATGGCATCAGCGTCAGTAATAGCAATAAATTCTGCTCTGTTTGAATCATGTAAATGCGCATGTAATGGTCCTACACCGGGATAATCTAAACCAGCAGATATAGAGTAGGGTTCAGTTATTTGACCATCTTCTGTTTGCATCAACAAAGTTTTACTTCCATGAATAATGCCTATTTTACCTAGAACGGAAGTAGCTGCACTTTCCCCAGAATCAACACCATGACCAGCAGCTTCTACTGCAATTAATTTAACAGATTCATCTTCTAAAAATTCGTAAAAAGCTCCTGCAGCATTACTTCCACCGCCTACACAAGCAATTACATAATTAGGATATTCTGTTTTTTCTTGTTCTTTAAGTTGCATTTTAATTTCTTTTGAAATTATATTTTGAAAACGAGCAACCATATCTGGATAGGGGTGTGGACCTACTACCGAACCAATAATATAAAAAGTATCTATCGGATTATTAATCCAGTCACGAATGGCTTCGTTTGTAGCATCTTTTAGTGTTTTTGAACCCGAAGTGGCTGGTCTGACAGTTGCTCCTAACATTTTCATTCGAGCCACATTAGGAGCTTGTCTTTTGATATCCACTTCGCCCATATAAACGATACATTCTAATCCCATGAGCGCACATACAGTTGCTGTTGCTACTCCGTGTTGACCAGCACCTGTTTCGGCAATAATTCTTTTTTTACCTAATCTTTTAGCCATTAATATTTGCCCAATAGTATTATTTACTTTGTGAGCACCTGTATGACATAAATCTTCTCTTTTTAAATAAATTTTAGTATTGTATTTTTCAGATAATCTTTTAGCAAAGTAGAGTGGAGTAGGTCTGCCTACATATTGTCTCAATAGATGGTAAAATTCATCTTGAAAAGAAGGTTCTGCCATTATTTTTAAATAATTTTCTTTTAATTCTTCAACATTAGGATATAACATTTCAGGAATAAAAGCACCTCCAAATTTTCCATAAAATCCATCTAAATCAACACTATATTTTGTCTTCATATAATAATCTTTTTAATCTTCTCAATTTTGAGAAATTTTTAAATCCTACTTTTTTCTCGAAGCGACTGTTTACATCAACGCCATAGCAATATTTTGCTGTATCCGTATTCAAGAAGGATTTTATAGCATCTACACTTGTTAATCCAATTCCTCCACTAAGAAAAAAAGGTTTAGTTAATTTGTAATTTAATAATAAATTCCAGTCGAAAGAAATACCGTTTCCACCAGGCAATTTTCCTTTGGTATCGAAAAGAAATAAATCTACTGATTCTTCATAATCAGAAAGTAAATTGAAATCAAAATCTTCGTCAATTGAAAAAGATTTAATCACTTCAACTCCTAGTTTTTTTAGCTTTTGGCACAATTCTGGAGATTCACTACCATGAAGTTGTACTGCATCAAATTCGAATTTTTTAATGATACCTTTAATAGTTTCAAATTCTTCATCTACAAAAACGGCAATTTTTTTTATATTTTTTGGAATATCAATAATTGCATCATCAGTGAATCTTCTTAATGACTTTTCCCAAAAAATAAATCCTAAATAATCTGGTTTTAAAGTGCAAATATCTTGAATGTTCTCAGGATATTTCATACCACAAATTTTTAGTTTAACGTCTAACATACTATTAATTTATTAATAAAATCTTTTGCTTCTTTGCCAGGATCATTCGTTTTCATGAAGTGTTCTCCCATTAAAAAACCTTGATACCCCTGTTGTTGTAATTCTTTAACTTCTTTTACTGTATATATACCACTTTCAGAAACTTTTACAAAATCATCTGGAATGTAATTTACTAATTCCTTGCTATAATTCAAACTTACTTCAAAAGTTTTTAAATTTCTATTATTAACACCAATCATATTTAAACTGGGCATTATAGATTTTTCAATTTCTTCTTTATTATGAACTTCTAATAATACTTCTAAAGCCAAACTTTGTGCAAAGTTAGAAAGATGTTTTATTTCTTCTCTAGTTAAAACAGAAGCAATTAATAATATTGCATCTGCACCATGAGCTTTAGCTTCAAGAATTTGATATTCATCTACAACAAACTCTTTTCGAAGCAAAGGTACATTAACTGATGCTTTTGCAAGTAAAAAATCATCTAAAGAGCCACCGAAATATTTTCCATCTGTTAAAACAGATATGCCACAAACACCAGCATTTTGATATCCAACTACCACATCTTCAACAGAATGGTTATTGTTAATTGCTGGTTTTGAAGGAGATCTTCTTTTATGTTCTGCAATAATTCCTGATAGACTGTTCTTTAAAAGTTTTGCTAAAGAATAAGTACGACTGTTAAATAGTACTGATGATTCTAATTGATTAATTGGTATAATACTTTTTTTAAGAGCGACTTCTCTTTTTTTATCTTTTATTATTTTATCTAAAATAGTCATGTCTTGGGCAATTAGGTTGTGTTGTTATTTACTTAGTTGAATTAATTGGTTTAATTTTTCAAATGCTTTACCGCTTGTTAAACTTTCTTGAGCTTTATTTAAAGCGTCTTCATAACTTGAATTTTCTACCGTTTTAATAGCTACAGCGGCATTGGCACAAACTACATTGTTTTGTTCTTTTGTACCCTTTCCAGAAATGACATTGTAAAATATTTTTGCAGCTTCATCAATAGAGTTTCCTCCTTTGATTTTTTCTAATTCAATTTGTTGAAAATGGAGTTCTGCTGGTTTTAAAATGTTTTCTGTAGTATTTGTTATTATTTTTACTTCATCGGTTAATGAGATTTCATCAAAACCGCTTAGACCATGCAGAATACTGTAATTTGTGGAAGTATTTTGGTACAAATAGGCATACATTCGAGCTAATTCTAAACTAAAAACACCTACCATTTGGTTTTTTGGGAAAGAAGGATTCACCATTGGACCAAGCATATTAAAAAAAGTTTTTACACCCAATTCTTTACGAATAGGTCCTACATTTTTCATAGCTGGATGGAATAAAGGAGCATGTAAAATAGCTATGTTAGTCTCTTCTATAGATTTTGTTAAAAAACCAATATCATTACTAAATTTTATACCCATTTTTTCCATAACGTTACTTGAGCCTGATATAGAAGAAACTCCGTAATTACCATGTTTCGCAACTTTTATACCTGCTCCAGCAACTATAAAAGAAGCTAAAGTAGAAATGTTGAATGTGTCTTTGCCATCGCCACCTGTACCGCACAAGTCAACTGTATTGTACTGAGAAAAATCAACAGGAATACACAGCTCTAGTAGTGCTTCTCTAAATCCTGAAAGTTCATCTACTGTAATACTTCTCATCATATAAACGGTTAAAAAAGCAGCAGTTTGACTTTGATTATAATTTCCAGATGAAATTTGGACTAAAACGTCTTTTGCTTCACTTTTTGATAATATTTCGTGATTGATAAGTCTATTTAATATGGTTTTGCTCATTAATTGAAAGTATTAGATTTAAATTGGTTAGTAAATTACTAATTGAAATGATTAATTTTTTATCCAATTTTCAAGTATTTTTTTTCCAAAAGGTGTTAAAACGCTTTCAGGATGATATTGAACACCTCTAACATCATAATTTTTATGTTTCATCGACATGATTTGTCCATTTTTATCTATTGAGGTGATAATTAAGTTTTTTGGTAACTCATCTTGTGAAACTACCCATGAATGGTAACGGCCTACTTCAATTTCTTTTGGTAAACCATTGAAAATATAATCTTCTTCAATTTGAGTCACACGGGTAGCCACACCATGGTAAACTTTATCTAAGTTGATTAATTTACCTCCAAAAACTTCTCCTATAGCTTGTAAACCAAGACAAACTCCAAAAATACTTTTTGTAGGAGCATATTTTTCAATAACTGCTTTCAATAAACCCGCTTCTTCTGGTACTCCTGGACCTGGTGATAGTATTATTTTATCAAAAGATTCTAATTCTTCCAATTCAAATTGGTCATTTCTATAAACAGTTACTTCAGCATTTAAGTCTTCTAGATAATGCACTAAATTATAAGTGAAACTATCATAATTATCGATCATTGCTATTTTCATCATTTTTCAATTTCAGTGTCAAATTTCATTTTGACTAGTTATTATTAATTCTTAAATCGTTTCTGCTAAATCTAGAGCGTTTTGTAGCGCGCTTAGTTTATTATATACTTCTTGTGTTTCATTTATTTCAGACGAATCAGAAACAATTCCAGCACCTGCTTGAAAATGTAAGCTATGATTTTTACTTAAGAAACTTCTAATCATGATGGCATGATTGAAATTACCTTTAAAATCCATAAAACCAATGGCACCGCCATAAAAACTTCTGTTTGTTTTTTCTATAGATTCAATTAATTCCATCGCTTTATATTTAGGAGCACCACTTAATGTACCAGCAGGAAATGTTTTAGCCACTAACTCAGTAAAGGAGTGGTTTTCTTTTAGATTTCCAGATACTTTTGAAACCAAATGTATCACATGAGAGAAAAATTGTATTTCTTTATATTTTTCTACAGTTACATCTTTACAACTTATGCTTAAGTCGTTTCTTGCTAAGTCAACAAGCATTACATGTTCACTATTTTCTTTACCATCTTCAGTTAGTTTTTTAGCAATTTCAGCATCTTTTTCATCATCACCTGTTCTTTTAAATGTTCCTGCAATAGGATGAATTTCTGCATGATTATTTTTAATAATTAATTGAGCTTCAGGTGATGATCCAAAAATTTTAAAATTGCCATAATCAAAATAAAATAAATAAGGAGAAGGGTTAATACTTCGAAGCGCTCTATATACATTAAACTCATCTCCTTTAAAACTTTGTGAGAATCTACGTGATAAAACTAGTTGAAACACATCACCTCTTTGGCAGTGTTTTTTTGCTAAACTAACGTTATTGCTGAAATCCGAATCGGTTAAATTTGAGGTAACATTTCCAGATTTGCTAAAAGAATATGAAGTAAAATTTTTAGCTTGTAAAAGTTGCTCAATTTCATCTATATTATTTTTGTGATCAAAGCTATGGCAAAAAATATAGGCTTCATTTTTAAAATGGTTGATAGCGATAATGTTTTGATAAACTGCATAAAAAATTTCAGGAATTTTATTTTCAGATGATTTTTCAGCTATTTTAATAGTATCAAAATGTTGGATTGCATCATAAGAAATATATCCAAACAATCCTTGTGTTATGAATTTAAACTTATTTTCATCTGCTAAAAAGCGTTTAGAAAAAAATTCTATTTGCTTGACAACATTTATTGATGAATCAATTGTTAGGCTTTCCGAAGTTTGGTCTGGAAAATTCATCTCAATTTTCTGATTTTCAACTTTGAAAGTAGCAATTGGATTAAAACAGATATAGGAAAAACTATTATCATTCCCATGATAGTCACTACTTTCTAGTAATATGCTATTTGGAAATTTGTCTCTAATTTTAAGATAGACACTCACTGGAGTCATGGTGTCGGCTAAAATTTGTTTGTAATTAGAATTTAATTTAAATTTCTTCATTGTTGTAAATAGATTATAGATATTTTAAAATAAAAAAAGGCTTGTCGTGATTGACAAGCCTTTTCTATGTATGTTTTTAAATTATACTATAGGAGGATTCGCTCACGACGACTGACGTAAGTTTTTCCACCACCAAGTATTATTTGTAATTGAAATCATAATTATTTATATTGTGACAAATGTATTAAAATATTTTTTTTAAATCCAAATTATTTTGAAATAAAATATTATTTTTAAATGGATGCTTTTTTAACTCATTGAAAATAAAGAATTAAAAGATATATGTAAGAAATTTATCTACTATAATACATTACAATTGAAGCTTTCTCAATAGTATTCAACCATAAATAATAGCCCACAATTTCAGGATTTGTATTTTGATCTAATCCCAACTTATCAGTTTTTAAAGCATGAATAGTAAGGATATAGGTATGAATGCCGTGACCTTCGGGCGGACATGGTCCACCATAGCCATTTGCTCCATAACTTGTTTTACTTTGAATCGTACCTTTTGGCATTAAATTTAAACTTATATTACCTGCATTTGTAAAAAGTTCTTTAACATGAGATGGTATATCAAAAACTACCCAATGCCAAAATCCACTACCAGTAGGTGCATCTGGATCATACATGGTAATAGCATAACTTTTTGTTCCTTTTGGAGCATTTTCCCATGACAATTGAGGTGAAACATTATCACCTGAACAACCAAAACCGTTAAATTCTTGTTTTTTTGTTGATTGTCCACCAATTTCATTACTTCTTAAAGTAAATGTTTGTGCTTCACTTAATGAACAAACTAAAAATACTACTGTTAGAATTAATTTTTTCATATTACTTTGATATTAAATTATTGTATCAAAAGTAGTATAAGTGTAGTGTTTTCAATTTTGAAAATAGTTCAAAAAATGTTGCTATTGGTTCATTTTTTTTTGTTGGTATTGTTTTGGTGTAATTCCATATTTGTGTTTAAAAGATTGCGTAAAACTTGAGAAGTTTTCATAACCAATAGCTGTATAAATATCTATGGGTCTTTCTTTATTAAGTAGTAGCATCTCAGCTGATTTTTCTAATCTTTTTTCTTGAATCCACTTGCTAGGAGGCATTTTATACACTTTATAAAATTCTCTTTTAAAAGTGGACAGACTCATATGAGATAGGAAAGCTAATTCATCTAATGTAAGTTTAGAAAAAATATTTTTTTCTACGATTTTTTTCAAACGTACATGATGTTGTTGAATAATCGGTTGATGAAGGAATGCAATTGTTTCAATTCCATATTTTTGAACCATATAAAAAAGAACCTCTTCTAACTTAAGTTTTAAAAAATGTTCATTTTTTACAATATTCGATGAAAGTAATTGTTGTAAAGAAGTAATAAAATTTAAAAGAAATTCATCATAAGGTAAGACTTTGAATTTACTTTCTTCTTTCACATTATTATAGTAGGAATTATTAAAATTGTATTTTGTTATAAATTCATCAAGAAATGTATCTGAAAAAAAGAATAACAAACTTTTGTATTTTTTGTTTGGTGATAAATTTTCAGACATTAAACAATTTCCTGATTTTACTATTACAAAATGCTTATTTGTAATAGTTTTGGAATCATTTTCATAATATAAGTCTTTAGCACCTTCAGTTAAAAAACTAATTAAGTTAGTATTTAGTTTAACTTTTGACTTGTTAGAATATTCTTCACTAGAAAATAAATTTAAATATATCTCAGGTAAAGTATTATTATTAATAAAAT
>NZ_LR733556.1:482713-699172 GCF_902506265.1 Flavobacterium sp. 9AF
ATATTACTCTACCCTATTCTGTTTTTAATTTCTATTCTTCCATTCAAAGTATTTTATATATTCTCAGATATTATTTGCTTTATAATCTATAGAATTATTGGATACAGAAAAAAGGTTGTCCGTAGTAATATTGCTCTAGCTCTTCCACATTTATCAAAAAAGGAAAGATTAATCATAGAGAAAAAATTCTACTCACATATGTGCGATATGTTTCTAGAAATGATAAAAACCATGTCTATTTCAAAAAAAGAAATTCAAAAAAGGTTTAAAATCACTAATTTAGATGTATATCTCGAACTTGAGAAAAAAGATAAAAGTATTGCACTACTTTGCTCTCACTATGCTAGTTATGAATGGGTGATA
This sequence comes from Flavobacterium sp. 9AF, assembly GCF_902506265.1. Taxonomy (GTDB): domain Bacteria; phylum Bacteroidota; class Bacteroidia; order Flavobacteriales; family Flavobacteriaceae; genus Flavobacterium. The sequence continues at coordinate 483,077 of NZ_LR733556.1, forward strand.
TCTATGAATTATTATATCCACTATAAAGGTTATGGTATTTACAAAAAAATTGCAAATAAACATTTCGACAAATTAGTACATAAAATACGCTCAAAGTTTAAAGCAAACCTCATTACTACTAAAGAAACCATTAAAGTTATCGAAGAGAATCAAAGAAATGGAATATTAGGCATTTATGGTTTTGCCAGTGATCAATCTCCTAAATCGTATATCAAATCCCACTGGTATCAATTTATGGGAATAGAAACACCTATACATGTAGGAGCTGAACTTTTAGCTAAACGATTAGACATGAATGTTATTTTTTTAAAAGTAAGAAAAGTGAAAAGAGGTTTTTACGAAGCTTCATTAGAAATTATGACAGAGAATGCAAAATCTATACCTAATTACGAAATATCTGAAGCTTTTATAAGAAAAGTGGAAGAACAAATTTATGAAGCTCCAGAATATTACTTATGGACACATAAAAGATGGAAACATAAAAAAGAATAGATATGAAACTAGTATTTGCATCAAATAATAAAAATAAAATAGCTGAAATTCAACAAATGATACCATCTGGAATAACAATTCTTAGCCTGGAAGATATTGGTTGCTTAGTTGATATTCCTGAAACAGCTAAAACTATTGAAGGAAACGCTATTTTAAAAGCAAATTATGTTAGTGAAAATTTTGGTTATAACTGTTTCGCAGACGATACAGGCTTAGAAGTTGAAGCATTAGAAGGAGCACCAGGTGTCTATTCAGCAAGGTATGCAGGAGAGCATAAAAGCAACGAAGATAATATGAATAAACTTTTAGAAGAACTCCTTTTTTCTGCTAATAGAAATGCCCAATTCAAAACTGTTATAGCTTTAAACATCGACAACACACAACACCTATTCACAGGAATTGCTTCAGGAAAAATTATTACAGAAAAAAAAGGAGATAAAGGTTTTGGTTATGATCCAATTTTCCAACCAAATGAACTAAATAAAACATTTGCAGAACTAAGTATGGAAGAAAAAAGCAAATACAGTCATAGAGCCAAAGCCATAAAACAATTACTTACTTTTTTACAAAAAAATTACCAGTAGGCAAACTCCAATTCATCTTAAATGAAATTATTCTACTAATAATGATAAAAACACATGTAATCATATAAATCATATCTAATCTCATGTTCAAATCTATTAAAAGAAAAAACAACATACCTCCTAATATACTTAAGGTTGCATAAATTTCTTTTCGAAATAACACTGGAATCTCATTACACAAAATATCTCTTATTACACCTCCAAACGTTGCCGTTAATGCCCCTAAAACAACACAAATAACAGGATGCAATTCATGTTGAATGCCTTTTTGAATACCCATTAAAGTAAAAACACCAAAACCAATTGTATCAAAAAGGAATAAAGACAACCTCAGTCTTTCTAAATAATTATTAAATAATATAGATAATAAAAAACCAATAAAAATAATAACCAGATATTTTAGATCCAGCATCCAACCTACAGGTGTATTACCTATTAAAATATCTCTTAATGTTCCTCCTCCCAATGCAGTTACAAAAGCAATACAGTAAACTCCAAACAAATCTAATTTTTTATAAATTGCCGTTAAAGCACCAGAAATAGCAAATACAAGAGTCCCTATTACATCTATAATTTCAATCATATATAATTTAACTTCAGATAAATATTATTAATTGCAAAATTATCTAATAATGATGCAATTCTATTGGTAAAAACTATAAAAAAAGACTTTTTTAAAATAACAAACTTATCAAAAAAACACAATTGTTTGAAAATCAATCAAAAACAAATTAGTTTATCCAATTAATTAAATATACCTTTGCACCCAATTTAAAATATTTTATGAATAAATTTGAACAATTAGGTCTAAACGAATCGCTTCTGCTCGCGATTAAAGACCTTGGATTTGAGAATCCATCGGAAGTACAGGAAAAAGCGATTCCCCTATTATTGGAAAAAGACACAGACATTGTAGCTTTAGCTCAAACCGGAACGGGCAAAACAGCTGCATTTGGTTTTCCGCTTATTCAAAAAATTGATGCTGAAAATAGAGACACACAAGCATTAATTTTATCGCCTACAAGAGAGTTATGTCTTCAAATTACAAATGAGATTAAGCTATACTCTAAATACATTAAAGGATTAAACACTGTTGCCATTTATGGTGGTGCCAGTATTACTGAACAAGCTAACCAAATTAGAAGAGGTGCACAAATCATAGTTGCTACTCCTGGAAGAATGCAGGACATGATTAATCGAAGTATGGTTAATATTAAAAATATTAATTACTGCGTACTTGATGAAGCGGATGAAATGTTAAATATGGGATTCTATGAAGATATTACCTCAATTTTATCAGATACGCCAAAAGAAAAGAGTACTTGGTTATTCTCTGCCACAATGCCACAAGAAGTTGCGCGTATTGCAAAAGAATTCATGAGAAAACCTTTAGAAATCACTGTTGGTCACAAAAACTCAGGTAATGAGAATGTTTCTCACGAATTTTACTTAGTAAGTGCACGTGATCGTTATGAAGCCTTAAAACGTTTAGCTGATGCTAACCCTGATATTTTTTCAGTAGTATTTTGTAGAACCAAAAGAGATACACAAGCAGTAGCTGAAAAATTAATCGAAGACGGTTATAGTGCTGCAGCATTACACGGAGATTTATCACAAGCGCAAAGAGATGCTGTAATGAAATCGTTCAGAGGAAGACAAATTCAAATGCTTGTAGCAACCGATGTAGCAGCGAGAGGAATTGATGTAGATGATGTAACTCACGTTATTAACTATCAATTACCGGATGAAGTAGAAACATATACCCATCGTTCAGGTAGAACAGGACGTGCAGGAAAATCAGGAACCTCTTTAGTAATTATTACCAAAAGTGAATTGCGCAAGATTTCTCAAATAGAGCGCATTATTAAAACAAAGTTTGAAGAAAAACCAATTCCTTCAGGAATAGAAATTTGTCAAATTCAGTTATTTCATTTAGCAAATCGAATTAAAGATGTGGAGGTCGATCATGAAATTGATGCCTATTTACCTGCAATTGAAGAAGTTTTAAAAGATATTCCTAAAGAAGAATTAATTAAAAAAATGGTTTCTGTAGAGTTTAATCGTTTTATTAATTATTATAAAAAGTCTAAGGATATTACTTCAGAAGGAAATAACAGAAGAGAAACTGGTGTAATTCCTACAGATGGTGCGGTTCGTTTCTTTATCAACATTGGTTCAAGAGACAATTTTGATTGGATGACTTTGAAAGATTTCTTAAGAGACACTTTAGATTTAGGACGTGATGATGTATTTAAAGTAGATGTTAAAGAAGGTTTTTCATTTTTCAACACAGATGCTTCTTTAGCTCCAAAAGTAATGGAAGTTCTTAACGCATTTAGTTTACAAGGTAGAAAAATTAATGTTGAAATCTCTAAAAATGAAGGAGGATCAAACTCTAGAAGAAGAGATCACAACGGGCGTGGAGGAGACAAACGTTCCAGTGGAAACTTTAGAGGAGGAGACAGAAATAGAGAAGAAAGACGTTATGGAGGAAACGAAAGAAAATCTAGCGATCGTAAATTTGAATCAAAAAAATCAGGTGACGGAGACAGAAGAGGTAGAAGAAATGATAGCGGAAATTCTAACGGTTTCTTTGAAAAAGCAAAACGTTCAAGAAGAAGTAACTAAAAACCCATTTCGTTAATTTTCTTATAAATTAACAATAAGACTGTAAATTATCTCTTTATGATTCGTATTTTTGAATCAATATTTAAACCATGAGATATTTTACAGTCTTTTTATTTATTATCCTGTCACATAACCTAATTGGCCAGACAGATACTTTAACAACAACTATACAAGGAACTGTTGTACATAGTCAAACAAAATTGCCTATGAATAATGTACACGTTATTAATACTACAAAAGTTACTGGAACAATTACAGATGGTAATGGTTTTTTTGAGTTAGTAGCAAAAGCAAATGATACACTTCTTTTTTCCTATTTAGGTTTTGAAACAATCAAAGTGAAAGTGACTCACGATTGGGTAAAAAATAAAACTTCAAAAGTTTCTCTTACAGAAAAAGCTTATGCATTAGAAGAAGTAGTTATTTCTAAATATAACCTCACTGGATATGTAGAAGTTGACACCAAATTAATCCCCGTTTCAGAAAGTGACTACCGTTATAGTATTTCAGGTTTAGACGCAGGTTATGAAGCTGGAAGTAAATCACCTAGTGCAGTTACAAAAGTTTTAGGCGCCATTTTTAATCCTGCTGATTTCTTATATAATGCTTTTGGTAAACGTCCTAAACAAATGCGTAAACTCAAGGAAATGAAAAAAGATGATACCGTAAGAGAGTTGTTAGCCACTAAATTTGATAGAGAAACATTAGCTGCCTTATTAGAAATTGATAAAGACGATATTCCATTAATTCTTCAAAATTGTAATTATTCACAATACTTTATTAAAACTGCTAACGATTTACAAATCTTGGAAGCAATTAGTTCTTGTTATGAAGAATATAAGATTCTGAAAAAGAATAAATAAACCATTTTCATTTTTATAAATAATTGTTACAAAAGTCATAATCTTTTAAATTGTATTAAAAATTTAAGATTGTTTCAACTTTATATCAATTAAAGATGAATTATTTTTAGATTCGGAAATAGAAGATTCAACTGAATTAAATAAATTTTAAAGTCAAAAAACAAAACTTTTCGAATACATTCTTATTTCGGAATATTTCATAAGCTAAGAATAAAAATTAAATAGGAATTTTGTAAATATCTTTTATTAAATAAATAGTATCATAATAAATCTATATTACTTCTTTTAATTAAATCCTAAACTTTAACAAAAAATACATTTTATATGTACGCATAATATCTTCTGTTTTAATACTTTAGTAAAATAATTATCTATTTTTTCAGAAAATAATAATTATGACAAACTATCAACATTAACAAACTCTGTATTATGCAAAAAAAACTACATTTTCTATTGTTCTTAGGAATGATAGTATTTGGGACTAATACTTATTCCCAAGAAGAAAAAAACTTTTCACAAGAAGAATTACACATTTTTGTAAAAATTTACAATTACCAATTGAATCATCCTTTTGATTTAATCGATTCGATGCAAAAAGCATTTGAAAAAACAACCCTGTCAAAAGAAAGAATGACAACTTTACTCCAAGCTCAATTTGCAGGAAATGAAGTGGAACTAACTTTATCAGAAAAGAATGAATTAGAAAAAATTAAAGTTGCAATGGAAAAAGATTATGCTTTATATAAAACTAATTTCAATTCGTTTATTACTCTAAATAAAATGAACCCTACTAGGTATTTAGAGATTGAAAAATATTTTCATTCTAATCATGATTTTCAAAATAAAGTAGCCTATTTATATCAATAAGTCATTTCTAATTAAATTTTTTAAAATGAAAAAATATATATTCTCAATTTGTGGAGTACTATGCCTTGTACTTACAAGTTTAGGTCAATCATTGCCTAATCGCTACTTACAAAATGTTTTCAATACTATTCAAACCAATAAAGATGTTGTATTTAGCACAAATATTCCTACTGTAAAATCTTTCAATCTCTTCGGAAATTTCTTAGCTTATGAAGATACATACGGACAAGTATCAACTACTTTAAAAATGAATATTTATATACCTAAAAATGATACGCTTACTAGAAGACCTGTTATTATATTTGCTTTCGGAGGTGGATTTGTAAATGGTAGTAGAAACGAAGCAAGCATGGTTAAATTATGTGAAACTTTTGCTAAGAAAGGGTTCGTAACTGCTAGTATAGACTATCGCTTAGGCATGAATATTGGAGATGAAGAATTATCTAAAAGAGCTGTGTACAGAGCTTTACAAGATGGCAGATCAGCTGTGCGTTTCTTTCGAAAAAATGCTTCACTTTATGGTATTGACCCTAATCAAATTTATATTTCTGGTCATAGTGCAGGTGCATTTCTAGCTTATCAAGCGGTTTATTTAGATAAGGACTCAGAAAGACCAACTTCTACTAGAAATTATTTTGGCCGACCCGATTTAGGTGCTTTAGATGCCATTGGTGATAATAAGACTTATGCAAACGGAAACTTAGTTAGCGGCGCAGCAAATGGTGTAATGGGATTTGCTGGTGCAATTGGAGATTTAAATTATATTGAAAATTCTAATGATACACCTGGAATTTATTTTCATAGTTCAAATGACAGCACAGTACCTTTTAATTGCGGTGAACCTTTTTCTTATATAAGTTGGCTACCAGGATTAAATTTACCTACTGTCTATGGAAGTAATTTAATGAACAAAAGAGCAAATCAAACAAATACAATACATTCTTTTTATTCTTATTCAAATCGTGGTCATAATGTACATTTTGATGGGACTAATTTATATTCAGACATTAGTATAAATGGATCACAATTTTTTTATGATAACTTTTTAAAACCTAATGTAACTACCATAAATGGTTATAGTTCAATTTGTAGCACTTGTTTAACACAAGATTATTATCTACCAGGAAATGCTTTTTATTACGATTGGCAAATTACAGGTGGAACTTTTACAAATGTAAATCCATATAGTAATATTGTTACTGTTAACTGGGATGCTAGTGCTGTTATTAAAACAATTAGTGTAACTCCTTACAGTAGGCAATTAGCAAAAGTGCCCACTCTAGAGCTTGAAGTTGCAATAAATTCTAGAGGTTTTGCAAAAAACGATACACAATTACAAAAATCCGACAATACCCTTTTGTTCCCAAATCCATTTAATGAAGACCTAGAGTTAAACATTACAAGTACATATAGAGGAAATATTGAACTTTTAATTTACGACCTCACTGGACGTCTTATTACAGATAGAAAAATAATTAAATCAGAAGAAAACATAACTGAAAACATAGGAAATGACTTTAAAAATTCAGGCTTATATATCATTCAAATAAATACTGATAAAATGGAGCCCACAATTTATAAAGTATTAAAACAATAATTTAAGTAGTTAGTTTTGATTAATGAGGCTTGCTGATTCTATATTAGCAGGTCTCTCTTTACTTAAATAGTATCATAAAATTTATTTTCAATAAATTCAATATCTTTAATCGATTTTCTGGTCCAATCTAATCTCTTTTCAAGTATTTCCATTTCTGTTAATTTCCAATCTATATTTGAATTTCTTAATCTATTGGTTATATCTTGAATTATAATTGCAGCTGAAACAGAAATATTAAGGCTTTCTGTAAATCCAACCATAGGAATCTTTAAAAAACCATCTGCTTCTTTTATAACTTCCTCAGACAAACCCGCTCTTTCAGTTCCAAAAAAGACAGCTGATTTTTTAGTAATATCAAAATCATGAAGCAGGCAAGAATCATTATGAGGAGTTGCAGCAATAATTTGATACCCTTTCTCTTTTAAATTATGAATGCAAGAATGAATAGTTGAAAAACGATTTACATCTACCCATTTTTGTGCCCCCATAGCAATTTCTTTATCGATTCTTTTTCCAAATCGTTGTTCAATTACATGCAATTCTTGAATACCAAAAACTTCACAGCTTCTCATAACTGCGCTAGTATTATGCAATTGATAAACATCTTCCATGGCAACCGTAAAATGCCTTGTTCTATATTTTAAAATTTCAATAAAACGTTGCTTCCTGTTTTCTGAAATAAACCCTTCTAAATATTCTAATAATGCTAAATCTTTCATTGAGGCCAAATTTAACAAAGCCAAGCATAAATTAAAAATTATAACAAATTATTATTTAATTTTCTCATTTTTTTGATGTAGCCAATTAATAAAAACTATTCAGTAAGGCATTTAAAAATTGAATATTTAAAAGAAAGGACTTCTTCAGTTACCTTATATAAAACATTACTACTTGTTAATAATAAAAAATATAATTATTTACATAAAAGTTTGATTTTAAAAATGATGTTTTTTTGGTATATTAGCCATAACTTAAAAAATTCTATGGAACAAGAAATATTAGTAAAAGAATTACTTAGTAAAAGTGATCGATCGTTTACCTTGTTATATGACAATTATTCAAAAAGTTTGTATGCTGTAATCTATAATTTAATCAAAAACCGAGAAGAAGCGGAAGATGTGCTTCAAGAAGTTTTTGTAAAAATCTGGAATAATATTGAATCTTATAACGAGTCTAAAGGTAGACTTTATACATGGATGCTTAATATAGCTCGAAATACAACAATCGATAAGTTACGTTCAAAAGGGTATAATAATAGTCAAAAAAACCAATCTGCTGAGAACTTCGTATATCTATTTGAAGATAATTCGAAGATTGTTAACAGAATAGATGCCATTGGAATTAGTCGGTTTATAAAAAAATTAAAGCCGAAGTGTATTCAAATCATTGAATTATTATTTTTTCAAGGATACACACAACAAGAAGCATCTGAAGAATTAGAAATCCCATTAGGAACTGTAAAAACGCAAAATAGAAATTGCATGAACGAATTAAGAACAATGATCAATGAATAGTAGAGAATTAATAGAATCTGGCACATTAGAACTCTTTGTCTTTGGAAAATTAACAGAAGAAGAAAACAAAAATGTAATAGATATGGCAAAAAAACACCCTGAAGTTCAGGAAGAAATTATTGCCATTGAAAATGCTGTTATTAATCTTTCTCAAAGTGTATCACCTCACTTATCAGCTAGTAATTACGAAAAAATTAGACAACGTATCTTAGCTAGAAAAGATGTCATAACAATGAATAAAAAATCATCATGGTCAAGCTATGTAGGTTGGGCAGCTGCAGCCATATTTGTAATTGGTTTTGGTTTCCAATACTTCAAACTAAATGAATCTCAAACCGCGATTGACAAATTATCAAATGAAAAGAGTAGTATGCAAAAATCGATTGTCAATTTAGAATTTGAAAAACAAGAAGCTGAAACCGTATTAGCTGTTGTAAGAGATAACAATAATATTCAGGTTGCTCTTGGTGGTCAAACGGTAGCGCCTACATCTTATGCCAAAGCCTATTATAACAGAGAAACAAAAGAAGTTTATATAGACGCTTCTGGCTTACCAACTCCACCAGAAGGAAAAGTATATCAAGTATGGGGTTTAAAATTAGAGCCTTTAACACCCAAAAGCATTGGTTTATTAGAAAACTTCACAGCAAACAATACCAAACTTTTTAAAGTAGATAAAGCGGAAGATGCTGAAGCCTTTGGAATTACACTAGAACCTGCTGGAGGTAGTGAAAGCCCTACTTTAGAACAATTATATACTTTAGGAAAAGTATAGAAAAACGACATTTACTTGAAAAAGCGTCTTTCTGACGCTTTTCTTTTTAATACATAGTCTATTTCATCTACATTTCTACAGAAAAAAGTTATAAAAAATTATACATACATAACTCATAACTTACAACTTATAGCTATTTTTGCACTTTGTTAAAAACAACACAACTACAACATGTCACATTTATCAGAATTAAATGCTATTTCTCCTATTGATGGAAGATATAGAAACAAAACACAAAATTTAGCCCCATATTTTTCAGAAGAAGCACTTATTAAATACCGAGTTCTTATAGAAGTAGAATATTTCATTGCTTTATGTGAACTGCCTTTACCACAATTAACTAGTATTGATGCCAAAGTTTTTGTTCCCTTGAGAGAAATGTATACTAATTTTTCTACCGAGGATGCACTTTGGATAAAAGAAACAGAAAAAACAACCAACCATGATGTTAAAGCAGTAGAATACTTCATTAAAAGTAAATTTGATGCTTTAGGATTAGAACAATACAAAGAATTTATCCATTTTGGATTAACTTCTCAAGATATCAACAACACAGCTATTCCGCTTTCAACTAAAGAAGCATTTGAAAATGTCTATTTACCAACATTAATTGCAGTTATTCAAAAACTAAAAGAATTAAGTGTAGAATGGGCAAACGTACCCATGTTAGCTAGAACTCATGGACAACCTGCTTCACCTACTCGCTTAGGAAAAGAAATTTTAGTATTTGTAGAACGACTTGAAGAACAAATGCGTTTGTTATTCAACGTTCCATTTGCTGCAAAATTTGGCGGCGCAACTGGTAATTATAACGCACACAAGGTAGCTTACCCAAGCATCGATTGGAAACAATTTGGAACCGATTTTGTAGAAAACAGTCTGGGTTTACATCACTCCTTTCCTACTACACAAATTGAACATTACGATCATTTTGCTGCTTTCTTTGATGCTTTAAAAAGAATCAATACTATTTTAATTGATTTGGATAGAGACATTTGGACGTATGTTTCTATGGATTATTTCAAACAAAAAATAAAAGCTGGTGAAATAGGTTCTTCTGCTATGCCACATAAAGTAAACCCAATTGACTTTGAAAATAGTGAAGGAAATTTAGGGATTGCTAATGCTATTTTTGAACATCTTTCGGCTAAACTACCTATCTCAAGATTACAACGTGATTTAACAGACAGTACAGTGTTACGAAATGTGGGTGTCCCTTTTGGACATACAATAATCGCTTTTGAAGCTACCTTAAAAGGATTGAACAAATTATTGCTAAATGAAACTAAATTTGAAGAAGATTTAGAAAAAAATTGGGCGGTTGTGGCCGAAGCTATTCAAACGATATTGAGACGCGAGGGTTATCCTAATCCTTATGAAGCATTAAAAGAATTAACAAGAACAAATACAATTATTAATAAAGAAGCCATTCATAATTTTATTTTTACTTTAAATGTTTCAGATACGATAAAAGAAGAACTGAAACAGATAACACCTAGCAACTATTTAGGAATATAATATAATTTAATTCTTATACTCATATATCGAGTTGCTATTTTTGAAGTATCACCCTTTTTAAATAATAAATTAAACAGGACCAAAAATTATATATTTTTTTGGTCTTGTTTATTATTTTTCATATTTATTTAAACCTTTTCATTATTTTTAAGTCTTATTGAATAACTAATAGAATTTAAAAACATGAAAACTAAAATTTTACTTTCAATATTTACTTTAGCCTTACTATTTACAAATTGTAGTTCAGATGATACCACTACTCCTAATGAAGAAGAGATATATTTTCCTCCTATCAATTCAAATACTTGGGAAACAAAATCATTAGAAAATTTAGGATGGAATAGCAATGCAGTACCCGCATTATTAGACTATTTAGAACAAAAGCACAGCAAATCATTTATGATTTTAATAAATGGAAGAATTGTTATGGAAGAGTATTTCAACGGACATACCGCAACAAGTACATGGCAATGGAATAGTGCAGGTAAAACATTAGTAGGTACAACTACTGGAATTGCTGAGCAAGAAGGCTTTTTATCAATAAATAATAAAGTTTCAAATTATATTGGTACAGGATGGACAAGTGAAACAATTGAAAAAGAAAATTTAATTACCAATAAACATTTGCTAACCATGACTTCTGGTTTAAGTGATACAAATAATTTAGTTACAACTGCCAACCTCACTTATGTAGCAGATGCTGGATCTAGATGGTCTTATCACAATGTATTTCAGAAACTAATGGATGTCGTAGAAGATGCGAGTGGGCAAACATTTGAAACTTATTTTGAAAATAAACTTAAAAATAAAATTGGTATGGATGGCTTTTGGAATAATGGGGTAATTTTTAGAATTTATCACAGTAATACAAGAAGTATGGCTCGATTTGGTTTACTTGCACTCAACAATGGAAAATGGGAAAATGAGCAAATTATTAATACTACATTCTTTAATGCCAGTACAACTACCTCACAAAATATTAATCCCTCCTACGGTTACTTTTGGTGGCTCAATGGCAAAAGTAGCTTTATGGTGCCTGGAGAGCAAACCGTCTTTCCAGGTAAATTAGTTCCTAATGCTCCTGATGAAATGTATGCAGCTATGGGTGCAGAAGATCAAAGAATCTATGTAATTCCTAGTAAAAAAATGGTTATCATAAGAATGGGAGACGCATCTGATCCATTAAATCCATCCTTTGCCGTATCTGGTTTTGATAATGCTTTGTGGGAAAAAATTAATGCTGTCATCAATTAAAAATTTACAATGAATTTATAAAGTTAGACTTAAAAATAAAACCCTTAAACATACAAATCCATTAGTATCTTCTAATGGATTTTTTATTAACAGCTCATTAACAACTGGCATAAAATTTGATACCAGTTAAAAAACGTTTCCTATGAAAAATATCTTGTCTATATTTCTATTATTCTTTAATTCATTAACTATTTTCTCGCAAGAGCTCCACTTGGATGATACAGCCTTAGAAACTGAAATTTTACACTTAATCAATCAACATCGAAAAACTTTACACCTAACTCCTCTTGAAAAAGATCCTATCTTATTAAAAGCAGCACAAGATCAGAGTAATTATATGCTGCAAATTAAAAAATTGTCACATGAACAAAGTGCTACCCAAAAAAAACATCCTAAAAACCGAATTAAGTTTCATGGTGGTAATGATTTCTTCGTATATGGTGAAAATGTCTTGTATTTAACCGTTGAAACTAAAAATTACACAAAAGAAGACATAAAAATCTTAGCTCAAAGAATTTATAAAGAATGGGAAGAATCACCTCCTCATTATCAAAACATGACCAGCAACGATTTTGGTTATGCCAGTTTAGCTTTTGCGTATGATTCTAAAACAAAACGTTTATATGCAACAACAGTTTTTGGTAACAAATAACTAAATCGATCGTCTTCCTATATACATTACTCCAATCAATTTCTTTATTCATTGGTAGGATAACCTATTAACTAAAATATCATTTTATGAAGCATTTTATCCTTCTACTTATTTCATTAGCAACATACAAGATAGCTGCTCAAGAAATAATAATTGATTATAATAGACTAGGCGATAAAGTGATATCTCTTATCAATGATCATAGAAAATCATTACATCTAAACGAACTAAAAAAAGATGTTATTCTATTTAAAGCGGCAAAAGATCATAGCCAGTATATGTTAGAAAACAACATGCTCTCTCATGAACAAAAAAATCCTATCAAGAAATTCCCAAAGAATAGAATTTTATTTTATGAAGGTAAAATGTTTGATACATTTGGAGAAAACATCTTATTTACTTCAGTAGAAGCAAAAAAATACAATAATACAGAAACAGATGCTTTAGCTCAAAAAATTTTTCTACAATGGAAACATTCGCCTCCACATTATAAAAATATAATTTATACTAATTATGATTTTACAGATCTGGCTTTTTCCTATGATAAAAAATTAAAACGATTGTATGCTACCAATGTTTTTGGTGCTAAAGGAATTATTATTCCTAACCAACTCTCAGAAAATGCTTTTGGAATAGATGAAAAAAGTAGCTTATGTAAAAAAGTAAATCTTAGTGATAAAATTCACTTAGGAAATGGCTTACAAATTGAAGGCAATGAAGTTATACTTTATTATTATGATTTAGAAAATTTCAAAACCATTTTAAATGAACCGAGCGATGCTATTGCCATCGATTTTATTGATCTGGAACAATTTCAATGTGGACAAAAGAACCAATTTGATGTTTCTTCAATTTATGATGGAACATTATCTCAACCTATTTATCGAAAAGAACTTTTAGAAAACAATCGTGCAGAAAACAAATTGAAATTAATTACTAAAGTAGCTGAAGTTCCTCCTCATTTAATGGGTAAACAACTCGCTTTAAGTATGGTTTTTGTTTTAAATAATTGCGCTTGCGAATATGTTTCTCCTGTAAGTGTAGCATCTCGATCATTAGCTTTATTACCCGTAAATCCAATTTTAGAAATACCAAAAAATGTAACTTTAACAAACAAAGGAATTATAAAAACAGAAGAACACGAATTTGCTTTTGGAAGAAATGAAATTATTGAAAAACTACATGATTCACAAGATACCTATTATTCCGAAAATGATTTTGAACCAGAAAATCTAAATTTTGAAATTTCATACGACACCATTCCCTCTCAAGATATAAACGAAGATGAAATAGGAGAAGATACTGCTCTAGAAGAACAACCTTTTGAAATTATAAATACAACACTTCATTCTACTGAAATTTATAGCTTTAGTTCGATAGAAGGAAATGAAGCAAACAATATCAAATTATACCAAGAAAGAGTGAAAGCCATAGAAAAATATGGAAAAGAAAAACTAGACATAACCATTGAGCCAAACAAAATTGTAGCTGCTGAAAATTGGGAGACTTGTTATATTCAATTAGAAATGGAAAATCTAACCCATCTTGTTAAACAACCAAAAGATGTTATTAGAAAATACATTAATTTAAATAAAAACAAATGGGAGACTTATTTAGATCAACAACGTGTATCTAAATTAATCGCCAATTATTATGGGGAAATAAAACCAATAAATCCCGCAAATCCTTTTTATAAAAGTCTTTTCTATCAAATAAACCTTCGTACAGGTATTTATGAAAAAAATAACCCTAAAACCAATTTAGCATTAGCAAAAATAGCCGAATTAGACTATGATTTCACATTGTTTGAAGAACCCGTTTTTCAAGAAATAATGATTAACGCTAGTTTAGTTCAAAATGCAACTGCGGTTTTAATTAAAAATTATAACATCGATTATTTTAAAACCATACGATTCTTAAAATATTGGTTTTCAAAATATGATACGTTGCCAAAAAATGCTCAATTTAACTTGCTCATTTTATATTGTGTAACAAATGATTATTTATTAGATTCATGGGATATTTCAATGACCAAGCTAACAAACGTTACAAAACCAAAAACTTTAGAAACTCATTTTGAAGCAAACAAAACCCATCTCAATCTTATTGCAAATTATCATTATGTTTCACTCTATTATTATAATCACATCAATGATTATAATGGTATCAATTATTATTTTAATAAAGTATATACCAGTTTTAAAAACAGCATAAAATCTCCAAAAGACAGAGTAAATTTAGCATTGTTCTTAAATAAATGGAGTTCTTACGACACGACTATTTCACTTCTAAAAGCAGAAATGAAAAAACCAACATTTAGCAAAGAAGAAGCACTTTTACTTGCACAAACCTATCCAATGCTAATTGAAAATAACGGACAAACAGATCCCGATTTAGACTATATCTTAAAAAAAGTATATAAATTAAACAAAAAAGAATGGTGCGACTGGCAAAATGAAAATAGTAACCTTTTAAGAAACAACAATATAAAAGAAGAATATTGTAAAATGTGTAATTAATACATATTATAACTGTAACACCATGCCTTTAGAGTAGACCAATAAATATCATCAATCACTCTAAATCATGAATCAAAGCGTAAAAAAAGTTTTCTATTTTCCTCTTACAAAAGTAATCCTAGGAATCAGTTGTTGCTTAGGAATTCTAATCGGATTTCAAAACGTAGTATCTAAGCCACTTATTTACTTCTTTTTTGGTAAAAATGAGATTACAGATAGTTGTATCAATTATATTTCGGTTCTCGTTTTATGTACCACCTACTTTTATTTCTATAAAATCTATGAAAAGAAAACAACACATGAACTAAATTTAAGAAAATTTCCAAAAGAATTTACAACTGGCTTGTCTTTAGGTTTTGGTTGTCTTTCACTTGTTATTGGTATCCTCTATTTTTTAAATTATTATGAAGTCATAGCATTTTCTAATGCAACTTTCTTTTTAGCACCACTATCTTCATTGGTTATAGCAGCTCTTATAGAAGAAGTCCTTTTCCGATTAGTTTTTTATCGCATTTTTGAAAATTGGTTAGGCACCTATTGGGCTTTGTTCATTCTTGCTTTTGCCTTTGAAATTCCACATTGGGCAAATGATAATGTAACCATTCTTTCTGTCGTTTTAGGTTTGCTTTTTGGTTTTGCACATGGAATTATGTATACTTATACCAAACGGTTATGGCTTCCTTTTGCTTTTCATTTAGGATGGAATGTAGCCCAACCTTTTTATGGTTCCAATCTCTCAGGAATTACCGATGTAGGCTATGTCATTAAAGCTAAATTTTCAGGGCCTGAATTAGTAACAGGCTCTATTTATGGTATTGAAGATTCGTTAATTTCCATTCTTCTTTTACTTGCTATTTCCGCGCTTTTTCTGTATCTTTCCATCAAAGAGAATAAAATCATTAGGAAACCATCTTCAAAAAATAATTAGGGCGTTCCCACAAGGGTCGGGCTTTTCGTTACAATCTTTTTTTGGTGTGAACCACGCAAAAAAAGGATTTTCACTGCAATCCCTAACGCAAACATTCTATAAGTACAACCATTAAATTCATACACTTGAAAAACCTAGCAAAATCCTTTGAAAACATAACGCAATATTTCTCCCCAAAAATTATTGCAGAAGTAAACGATCAATATGTAAAAATTGCCAAAATAAAAGGAGAAGATATTCCTTGGCACAACCATGAAAATGAAGACGAACTCTTTTACATTATAGAAGGCAGTTTACTCATGGAAATTGAAAATGAACCTAGTTTCACCATGCAGAAAGACGATGTTTTTGTAGTAAAAAAAGGAGTCAACCATAGAGTTTCTGCTGTGGAAGAGTGCAAAATTATGCTTATCGAAACCAAAACTACGTTGCATACAGGAAAGGTACAAGCAGCTGTTACTAAAAGTATTGAAGAACAGAAGTAACCTTTTTTTAGAAAAATATCTTGATTTTTATAAATTCGCGAAAAAATTATATGACAAAAAAATTATTCTTATTAGCAAGTATCTTTTTTACATTACTTGTTAACTCTCAAGACGGTTCCGTTGATGCAACTTTTAATGCACCCGATTTAGGATATGGAAATGGTGATGGTCCAAATGGTTTTATTTACTCAAGAGAAATATTACCAGATGGAAAATCTCTTATAGCAGGAAATTTTACAGTTTATAATGCAACTACCGTTAATCGAATCACTAGATTAAATCCAAATGGTACTATTGATTCATCTTTTAATTCAGGAACTGGTGCTAATGGTCCTATTTACTCAGTAACATCTCAACAAGATGGAAAAATATTAATAGGTGGAGAATTTTCAAATTATAACGGAACAACAGTTTATGGTATTGCAAGATTAAACACTAACGGTACTATTGACAACAGTTTCAATGTAAATACTAATGCAAATGAATATATATACGCAATAAATATTTTACCAAATCAAAAAATAATTATTGGAGGTGAATTTAATATCATTGAAAGTTCTGTATCAAGAAGTAATATATGCAGATTAAACACAGATGGAAGTTTAGACAATAGTTTTTCTTACCAAAATAATTCCATTTTAGGTACTGTAAAAAATATAATTGTTCAACCAAATAATAAAATACTTTTAGGTGGAACTTTTGCTGTTTATAACGAATTTGGTACTCAAATTTCCGAAAAAATTTTTAGGCTAAATGACGATGGTAGCTTTGATTCTTCATTTAATGCAATTGCTCATTTCGATTTTTACATTACTTCAATTGCTTTGCAACAAGATGAAAAAATTATTGTAGGTGGAGCTTTTTCAAGTGTATCAAGTACTGTTCAAAATAAAATTGTTAGGTTGAATACAGATGGTTCTCTAGACTTATCATTTCAAACAAATTCAGGTTTTGATGATGTGGTACATAGTTTATTGGTACAACAAAATGGAAAAATTATTGTTGGTGGTAGTTTTACAACGTATCAAGGAGCTTCACATGAAAACTTAATTCGTTTAAATACAGATGGTTCAATAGACAATTTATTTGTACCAAGCAAAGACACAAACTTTTACTCATTACTAGAACAAAATGATCAAAAAATATTTGTTGGTGGAGTTCGCCTAAATAGTAATGGTAGTTTGGATTCCAATTATAATAAACAAACTGGTTTTAACAATTTCATCCAAACAATCGTGACACAACAAGATGGAAAAATTCTTGTAGGCGGTAACTTTCTATCTTATAATGGAGAATTAACTAAATTCATTACGCGACTAAACATGGATGGTAGTAAAGATACTTCTTTTAATTCTAACTCAGCCGATAATAGAATTAGAAGTATTTCTGTTTTACCAAATGATAAAATAATTATAGGAGGAGAGTTTTTTAATTATAACGGGCAACCCATTAAAGGGATTGCTAGATTAAATTCTGATGGAACCTTAGACACTAATTTTAATATATTTGGTACAGGTATAGGTGGATCAAATGTAGTAAATGTTACGACTATACAATCCGATGGAAAAATAGTGATTGGAGGAATGTTTAATTCTTATAATGGAGTATCCACAAATAGGATAGCTCGTTTAAATAATGATGGCACATTAGATACTAGTTTTACTATTGGAACTGGTGCAAACAATACTGTGATTGCTATTGCGATACAACAAGACGAAAAAATTATTGTTGGTGGTGCATTTACTTCATTTAATGGTATAGGGGTTAATAAAATTGTAAGATTAAATCAAAATGGTAGCATAGACAGTAGTTTTAATGTTGGATCTGGGTTTGATTTTCAAGTATTTTCTATTCAAATACAACCTGATGGAAAAATTATTGTAGGTGGTAGCTTTAGCAACTATAATGGTGAAAGTGCAAAAAAAATAATCCGATTAAATTCTGATGGTAGTGTTGATACAACTTTTAATATAGGTGATGGTGCTAATCTATCTGTTAATACCATTTCTATACAAAATGATGGAAAAATTATAGTGGCTGGAAACTTTAACACCTTCAATAATAACTCAGTAAATCGTATAATAAGATTAAATAGCAATGGAACAGTAGATTCTAGTTTTGTGGTTGGAAATGGTATAAATTATCAAGTTAATATTTCTTGTATTGATTCTGATGGAAAAATTATTTTAGGTGGAGCTTTTACAAGTTATAATGGACACGGAAAAAATAGAATTCTAAGATTAAACGGACCCAATACATTATCGTCAAGTAATTATGAAATCCCAAATAATATAAGAATTACGAATGAAAATGGATATCTAAAAATAATTTCTAATTCTTTGAATCTTAGTTCTATTTCTATGTATAATGTCTTAGGAGAATCTTTATATCAAAAAGGAGAAATGAATAGCGATATCATTACAATCGAAAATAGTTTTATACAAAATCAAATTTTATTTCTTACCATTCAGTTTTCCAATGGAACGGTCAAAAAATTAAAATTTATACCCTAATTTTATTGTATTATAAAATGAAAATGAAATTTATTTAAACAAAAAAACTTCTCGAATATAAAAGTAGTCGAGAAGTTTTTATTTTTAATACTCACTAAATTGCAACGAACTTAAATTCTTGTACATTCCGTTTTCTATTTCTAGTAACTCTTTATGCGTTCCTTTTTCAACAATTTTTCCTTCATTTAATACTAAAATAGCATCTGCACTTCGTATGGTAGACAAACGATGGGCAATAATAATGCTGGTTCGTCCTTGCATTAAATATTCTAAAGCTTCTTGTACCAGTTTTTCACTTTCACTATCCAAAGAAGAGGTGGCTTCGTCTAAAATTAGAATACTAGGATTTTTCAGTAAAGCTCTCGCAATAGCAATACGTTGTCTTTGACCACCAGACAATTTAATACCACGTTCACCCACTAAAGTATCAAACTTTTCAGGGAAACCGTTTACAAAATCGAAAGCATTGGCTTGTTTTGCAGCCGTGATGATTTCTTCTTCTGTAGCATCAGGTTTACCATACGCAATATTTTCTCGAATGCTTCCGCCAAAAAGAATCACATCTTGGGGCACTATACTCATATTGCCTCGAAGGTTTTCTAAATCATAATCGTTGATATTCTTATCATCGATTAAAATCTCTCCTTTATCTATAGCATAAAAACGGAGTAATAGCGAGGAAATAGTCGATTTTCCAGCACCACTTGGTCCTACAAGAGCAATTTTTTGACCTTGCTGCGCAGTAAACGTAACCTCTTTTAAAACTTGTATTTCAGGTCGTGAAGGGTATGAAAATCCTACATGATTAAAACTTACTTTTCCATTAATCTTTGGTATACTCGGTTTTCTTAAATCATTTATTTTTTCTGGAACCTCATCCAAAAGTTCAAAAACACGTTCGGTAGCACCTACTGCTTTTTGAATTTGCGCATACAATTCGGCTATACCTCCAAAAGAAGCACCAATAAAAGTAGAATACAATACAAAAGAAATTAACTCTCCTACTCCATCAATATCACCATTAATACACAAGGTAACTCCGTACCAAACTACTGCTACTATAGCTCCAAATAAGCAGAAAATGATAAAAGAAGCAAAATACCCACGGTAAACCCCTCCTTTAATAGCCAGTTTCACCACTTCATTAATTTTTCCTTTATAACGCGCAATTTCGTACCATTCGTTAGCAAATGCTTTTACATTCGAAATTCCCTGCATGGTTTCTTCAACAATCACCTGACTTTCCGCAACTTGATCTTGTACACTTTTAGAAAACTTACGAATAAAACGTCCAAAAATAACAGCTGCAACTGCCACTACAGGCACAATACAAAGCATCATTAAAGTTAGTTTTAAACTGATTGTTGCTAAAAAAATTACACCTCCAATGATTAAAATAAACTGTCTTAAAAATTCGGCAATGGTGGTTGTTAAGGTATCTTGAATTTGAGTAATATCTGAACTGATGCGACTGTTTAATTCTCCCACACGTTTTTGAGAGAAAAAATCCATGGGTAACTTGATTAAATTACTATATAAAGCCAAACGAATATTCGCTAAGGTATTTTCTGTAAAATTGATAAATAACGACAATCTGAAAAAGGAAAAGAAAGATTGTAACAACAAAATGACCATTAACCCTAGAGCAATATTTCGAGCTTGTACTAAATCTTTATTATTCACACAATCGACTAACATCCCCAATAACTTTGGGAAAGCTAAAGCCGTTCCGCCTGTTAGCAATAAAAAAAGCAAACCGAGATAAAACTTCCATTTGTGGTGGGTTGCATATTTAAAAATTTGAAGTGCTTTGCTTAGCGTACTAGCGTTTAATTTTGATTTGGGCAAATCATTTTCTTTATATCTTGGCATTTCTTTTTAAAAATTTTTAATTGAATATAGTTCGTTTTCTACCACTTCAAATATAAAGCTAAAAATAACATTAGCACCCTTTCAAAAAAAGAAAACTTCCCGAAAATCGAGAAGTTTTTGTTATACAATTATAATAAATTAAGTAAAAGCTAAACCTTTCAGCCTATCGACTCAAAACTTTTGACTTCAGACTTTCGACTTTCGACTTAACTATCTAGAATAATTTGGAGCTTCTTTCGTAATCGTTACATTATGCGGATGACTTTCCCCTATTCCACTAGTTGTAATTCTCACAAAACGTCCCGATTCTTGTAAAGTAGCCACATCTTTTGAACCACAATAGCCCATTCCAGCACGTAAACCACCTATAAATTGTTGCATGCTTTCGTTTAATTCTCCTTTATAAGGTACGCGTCCTACAATTCCTTCTGGAACTAATTTCTTCACATCGTCTTCTACGTCTTGAAAATAGCGGTCTTTCGATCCTTCTTGCATCGCTTCTACCGAACCCATTCCTCTATACGACTTGAATTTTCTTCCTTCGAAAATGATAGTTTCACCTGGAGATTCTTTGGTTCCCGCTAATAAAGAACCAAGCATTACACAATCTGCTCCTGCAGCAATGGCTTTAGGAATATCTCCCGTATAACGAATACCACCATCTGCAATTACAGGAACTCCACTGCCTTTAATGGCTGCGGCCACTTCTAAAACTGCTGAAAATTGGGGAAACCCAACACCCGCTACTACACGAGTGGTACAAATAGAACCTGGACCAATACCCACTTTAACACCATCTGCTCCATTATCTACTAAATACTGAGCGGCTTCTGGTGTGGCTATATTTCCAACCACTACATCCAATTCTGGAAAAGCAGCTTTGACTTGTTTTAAAACATCAACCACACCTTTGGTATGACCGTGAGCCGTATCAATAATAACTGCATCTACTCCAGCTTGTACCAAAGCGCTCGCTCTTTGCACCGCATCTGCAGTAACTCCTAAAGCAGCAGCCACACGCAAACGACCGTAAGAATCTTTGTTGGCAATCGGTTTTTGAGTCAATTTAGTAATATCTCTAAAGGTAATTAGACCCGCTAATTTGTTCCCTTCAGATACGACTAATAGTTTTTCAATTTTATGATCTTGTAAAATTTCTTCTGCTTGTTGTAACGTGGTACCTACTTGAGCGGTAACTAAGTTTTCTGAAGTCATCACCTCAGTAATAGGACGTTCGTTTTTCTTTTCGAAACGCAAATCTCTATTGGTTACAATTCCTTTTAATGTTAAAGTATCATCTACCACAGGGATTCCGCCAATACCATGCTCTTTCATGGCTCTTTTAGCATCACCTACAGTAGCGGTTAAAGGCAAGGTAACGGGATCGATAATCATGCCTGATTCAGCACGTTTTACTTTTCTTACCTCAGCCGCTTGCTGCTCGATAGTCATGTTTTTATGTAAAACCCCTATTCCACCTTCTTGCGCCATAGCAATTGCCATTGCACTTTCGGTTACGGTATCCATCGCAGCAGATACAATAGGAACGTTTAATGTAATGTTTCTAGAAAATTTTGTTTGAATACTTACTTCACGAGGAAGAACTTGGGAATAATTTGGAATGAGTAATACATCATCGTATGTAAGGCCTTCTCCGATGATTTTAGTTGTGTGTGCTTTCATCTTGCAATTTAGATTAAATTGCAAGCAAATATAGGAAAAATTTAGAAGTTAGAAAGGAGAAAAGTGAAGTTTTTTTGTTTATTCCATAGTAATTTGAAGCGTTTCAACATGAATATAACCAAACCTTTTTTCTTTAAGAGCATTTTCAAGCATAAATTTTTTATGTAACACCTCTCGATCGATGTTATCCTCATATAATAAGGAAAGCTTCCAATCTTTAAAATCAATATTTTTAATTTTCCAATTTTCTATAGATTGTTTCAGTTGGTCTTTTTGTTCCTCACTAAAATCATCGTATAATTTTCGATTAACAATTTCAAAAGTATCCTTATCTTTTTTAAAATCCACTCGATAATGAAAGGTATATTTTCTACTAAAATTATCAAATGCAAAAAAAGCAAATCGATCTTCATTATAAGTAATTGTATCTACTTCTTTTGCAAAATAAAAATTATAAATCACTTCCTTTTCCTCTACACTACTAACTATTGTTTTACATAAGGAATCTAATGCTTTAAAAGTCTGTTCATTATTCAATAAAGGCATTGCCGTGTAAATTCTATTCACATAACGAAACGAACTATCTTTATTTTCAATTCTATCGGAAAACGCTTTGCCATTTGGGTAATACTGAGAAATCTTTTTTTCTAGTTCTTCTGACTCTTGTATCGTTCTTTTAATAGCTAGGTATTGTGTTTCAAAAGTCCTTTTATCAAACGTAAAGGGTCTTTCATCCGATAAATAGTATTCTAATGCTATAGGATTTTCTTTATTTTCAACAATATAAAACTGAAATCCGTATACTCGACCAAACTCATGCCATGTTCCTACAAAATCTACTTTGTATTGCTCTTGATAATTTTCTTTTAATGTAGTCTTCATGAACTTTTTAGCTTTTAACTCTTTCATTATAAAAAGAGGGCTACAACTAAACGTTATAAAAAGTAAAAAAATAAGTAACAAGTATTTCATGATACACGATTAAGTAATGCAATATAAATAATGAATAGTGAGTTTGGTTGCACAACTGTAACTTTTGATTTCGTAATATGGTTTGGTTTTATTATACATACAACAGTCTACAAAGACCATTTGGCAGTAAACTACTAGTAAAAAACTTCCAATAACCTAAAGTTTTAGGTCTCCGACTTAAAATTTTAGGCTCCTGAGGTAAAACTTTACGTCTCCCTACGTAAAAGTTTAGGTCCTTGACGTAAAATTTTAGGTGGCTGAGTTAAAATTTTATGAGAGTTAGCTAAAATAAAACTCAAAGTCAGGAGACCAAGACTGTAAGGAACTTTTATAAATGTAATAAAAAGTGTTATTTTTACTTTCCTATATATCAATAACATATATGGAAAATGAAGATCAATACTGGAGTAAATGAAATATTGGGATATATTTCTGAGGATAAGCTTGATTTTTTTGCTCAAGAAACAATGGTTGATTGGAATGCAAAAAAACTAAAAGGGAAAGAGTTGTTTAAACTTTGTGTTTTTGGCATTTTGAATGAAAACAGAGCTAGTTCAAGGGTATTTGAAAATTTTTATGAAAATCATTTCTTTTGCAAGTATACTCAAATTCCAAAAGATAAAACTGTTAGTCATAGCAGTATTGCTGATAGAATTGGCAGTATAAATGTTGAATATTTTAAAAAATTATACAATCACACTGTTGCTGTTTTTCAAGACAAACTCAATGAAAAAGACAAAGTAAGATTAAGTTTGTATGATTCAACGATTACTAGTTTATCAGCTTCATTGTTACATTTTGGAATGCAGAATGGGGTGTAAAAACAAAAAAGGAGAACAAGGTAGAAATAGTATAAAGTTTACAGTTGGATTTAATGAGTTACCATTTAATGTAAAAATTCATAAAGATTAGAAGATGATTAGCGAGGATTTAGCGTTAGGTGATATTCTTAAGGATCATATTGCTAATAAGGAAGATATTGCTGTTTTTGACAGAGGAATGAAAGAGAGAAAGAAAATGGTCGAACTATCAAATCAGCAAAAATATTTTGTAACTAGAATCTATAAAGCATCAAAATATGAAGTTGAAAAAGACAGTATAGAAACTATTTTAAATTTTGAAAATGAAATAATTAGTCTCACAAAACATAGCAAAGTACATCTCTATTGCAATGGTAAAAAAACTGAAACAATTTTCCGATTAGTTGAAGGAATATTAAAGTCAGATGGAGAAAAAATACTTTTTTTAAGTAATCTGCCTGAAAATGAATTTAATGCAGAGCAGATAATAGAAATTTATAAAAGACGTTGGGATATAGAAAGATTTTTTAGGTTTATAAAACAAGAATTAAATTTCAAGCATTATTTTTCAAGACAATGGAATGGAATCCAAGTGATGATTTATATAATTTTGATAGCGTCAATATTACTTTTAGCATATATAAAACTTAATAAGTTAAAAGGATATAAAATCCCTAAAATGTCATTTTGCAATCAAATGCAAAATGACATTATTAATCAAATGATAATACACTGTTGTGGAGATCCTAATAAATTAAATAGTTTAAAAACTTGAAAAAGAAAGTTCCTTACAGTCTTGGTCAGGAGACTTTGCGGAACTGGAATCTCAACGATTCCGTTAAACACTGGTTTCATTGTTCGTGCTCCGAACGCAACGAAACCTTAGCTGTTATATGAAGGCCTTGTTCATTCCTTTCATTATTAAATATGTTATTTCATGAATGTTTTTAGATATAAACAATCTTTTATTTTCATCTTCAGTAAGTAAGTTATTTTTTGAAAGTGTGTTCAAATTAAAGTTTACAAAAAGATTATTAATCACTTCATAATCATAATAGTTATATTTATCTTTTACAAAGTCTTTAAATTCTTCTAAAAATGAACAGTCATATTGAAATTCATTACTTAAAAAATAAGAGTTTTCTCCTAAAATTAATTTGGATATTTCATTTGCAACCCCACCGAATCCACCAACTATGTATAAAGGTTTTTTTGATTCAATTTGATAAATTACTTCTTCTAAAACGCCAGGGATATATCCGAGATAGTTACTTAACTTACCACCAACAATAATTTTTGCATTACAATCTTCTGTCATTTTTTCTCGTAATACCCTAAAACATTCTGCAAATATATATCTATCATTGACTTCATTAGTTGGCTGATAATTTTTATCAAAGTCAAAATTAATATGTTCTGGACAACTAATTTTTTTAAGCCCAATTCTTTTTGATTTAAACTCACGTTCAAATTTTTTATCTATTTTGTTTAGAAATGGATGAGCAAAATAATTAATAAATGCATATCTATCATCATCATTTCTTGTGTATTGAGATGATAATTCTTCAAAATATTTTGTAAAACCATTTTCTCTTAAATCGCCACCATATAGAGCTGTTCCATCATTAGAAATTATATAACGTGCTAATTCTATAGAAATATCATTTAAATGTTGCTCATCGAGACCAAGTTCATTTAAATTTTCACTATTTGAAACAGAAATAGCAATTGACTTATCAAAAAGGAAAGATTTTTCATTTTGTGAAAGTTTAAATTCTGGCTTTAAATCTTCGGTATTTATACCAGATATATTATTTTCATCTGTCATTTTAAATCTTATTAATAGTTATAGGCGTAACAAATTTTAAATTCTTATTAAATCTATTTAGTATTGATGTCTCTTCAATGCCCAAAGGTGGATCGGGATAAAGAACAATCGTTTCCTCCTCATTCATCTCCAAATGAATTAAATTTATTAGTTCTGGTGGAGAGGTAAGAGTATAAACTTGCTTATGAATAAATTCTTTATACTGAGAAAGGAGACGATGTTGGTACAAATTATTTAATACTTGGATAAGAGTTAAGTAAACTATTTTGTAAAAATTGTAATCATTCTCCTCTGTTAAAACAGTTGTAGGCATATTCCCTAAATAAGGGAATGCTCTACTTTCTCCATTTTTAATACTATGAACAACAACAATTGGCGATTTATGTTTTTTAGCAAGTAAAACTTCTCTTCGACACCATTCCCTATTTGAGTATTCATCAGTATGAAATACTAATAAAGCAGATTCGCTAATGTTTTGACTAAATTGTTCTGCAAAATCATAACCATTTGCAATGTCAACCGTATCAAAAAAAACATCTAATTTTAAATTATTTTCGATAAATTGTTTAAACTTGATTGCTAATATCTCACCATCTTTTTTTGCATGACTTAAGAATAATTTAACTGGTGAATTAATACGGTCAGTTTCAGTATCATCAGCAGTCTTTTGAAAGTCCATTATAAGTCTAGAACAATCATGTAATATTTCAAATTTTATCTTTTCAATAGCCTTTGTCAAATCTTCTTCAAGTTCCAAATCTAATTTTTGGTTTAAAAATACTCTAGCATTTGTAAATTGTATTTTGCTTAACTCAGATGATATTGTATATGCTTTTTCATATAAGGTAATAGGAAATACTCTGTTATTATTATCAACTTCTTCTAATAGCTGTTTTGTATATCCTACATAAACATCATCGTCAAAATATTCTTCATCAATTAATAAAATAATTACATTTTTTTCTGCATTAGTGAAATCAATTGGTAGTATTGAACCGTCAGATAATTTTTTATATCTAAAATATACTGGAATTCCTAAACCTCTAGAAAGTGGTTTCTTATAATCTCGGCTAAAAGTATTATACAGTTCTGTTGCTATTTTTTTTGATATTGGTGAATCTTGATGCCAAACTATATGTATGTTTAAAGGATATTTCATTTTAATTAGTATTTTCTTGCATTTGTGTTCTAGAATTAACTCTTTCAGTTGCTTTACTCGTTCTTTGTTCAAACGCTAATTCAATATATTCTTGCATCTTTAATCTATCATCTGTCCAATCTCTTATTACTGCATATCCCGATTTGAAGTTGTCTGCAAGTCTAGCAGGCATTAAATTATATGTAGC
The DNA here is from genome assembly GCF_902506265.1 of Flavobacterium sp. 9AF. Taxonomy (GTDB): domain Bacteria; phylum Bacteroidota; class Bacteroidia; order Flavobacteriales; family Flavobacteriaceae; genus Flavobacterium. Next base: position 510,767 of record NZ_LR733556.1, read on the forward strand.
TTTTTCAGTTCCAAAATCTGGGTGGTTAGGGAGAATAATTCCTAATAATCCCGAATATTTTTCTCCAACTTTCACATTTAATGCCCCCGAAATTTCCCAATCAATGTGCATCCTATGTTTGGTGTTTTTGCCGATAAGAACAACTAATACAGTGGTGTCTGCTAGATATCCTTTTTGTATTAATTGTTTTATATAACCATCACTATTATCAGGATCTATATCATTATCCTCAACTGATTTGTTTACAATCAAATCATCAAAAAGTGCTTTGAATTTTTCCTTGTAATATTGATCCTCTTTATGATAATAACTAATAAATGTTTTTCTTCTAGTAATATTTTTGGGAACAATAAACCAATTAAAGAGACCATTTTTATAGGTGAAATCCCCGATTTTATTCCATGAGCCATCATCATTTTTTTTAATTGAGCAGAATGAATTACCATTTGAAACTTTTTGAACCATCCAATTTCGATTCTTCTCATAAAAAGTAGAACCTAATTTATCTCCCATATCTTCACAATAAAGAATGCTGTCTATCATTCCATGTTCATCTAAATTCAGTTTGCTCACGCAATAATCTGCCCATTTCATATATTAATAATTTTCATTAATTAAAGTGTCCATAATGTTTACTAACGGATTATTAAAAGAATTGTAATCCTTTAATTTTGATTCTAATATTAAATTTTCTTTTTTGACTCCTGTAATATTCTCGCAAAAAATATTAAAATCATAAATGTCACGAATAATTTTAGTAGATTTTAAATATTCTGGAAGAGTACCTTTTGTAATTCCTTTAAGACAAAGAGATAGTACTTCTGTTTTGTCATATCCATATCCAATTTCAAAAGGAACCCATGTTGAGTATAAAGTATTAGGTGAAACCAAAACAATCATATGCGAACTGTTATTGATACCGTTTCTAATTGAGTTTGTTACGCCAGCTGCATTATTTGATTGATGATGAATTTTCAAATCTTTGTCATATTCATCAAAATATACATCAACACCTGCATTTATTAAATAATCAGCAATTTTTTTAGCTTCTTCTTTGTCTTTTTTTTGATGTGAAAGAAATACACATTTTACTCCTTGTTTTAAAAAGTCTAAACGGCTAGTAAATTTAGTTGGCCAATAATATCGATTCAGCGCCATTTTTTTTAATAATTATTTATACACAAGTTTGTAAGGCTTTCATATAACTAGTTTATATGTATGACAAAATCATACATGGTCATCTCATTTTAAGTAGCTATTTATTTTTCTCCCTTCAAATCTAACCTATTCTATTTACCCTTGCAATACGTATTTATACGTATATTTCCTTTTTTTTGTACGTATTTATACGTAGTAAAGGGCAAATTGTCTTTACATTTTCTTTTAGGGTGAGTTTTGTTTGTTTTGTTTTTGTAAAAATAAGAAGCTTTTTTAGAAGGTCTTTACGGTTTTCCGTAAGGGGTGTTTTTAAGTTTAGTTTTTATTAAAAAAATATGCTTATATTTTACTTTTAGTATAACTAATGGCTCTAGTGGTTACTACTTGTAAATTAGAAATTATAGCGTTGACAATTTCCACTTCTTTATCTTCTGTTATACTTCCTTTAAAGGAGATTTCTATACCAACAAATTCTTCATAAACAGTATACATAAAAATAGTGCTTTTATACCCAACAATACCATTCTCATTCGTTCTGTTTAGGTTGTATCCATCTATTAGAAGAAGGAGTCATAATTTGCTACATCAAAAGTAAAATCATCCCCTATAGGGGTGCTAATTACATATTCATTTGTCCATTCCCAATTTTCCAAACGCTATCTTTTATTTTGCGTGCTTCTCAAAGTGTAGCAACGGTTTATGTGATTATTAAATATGGGTTAAAGTAGTGGTGAGAACCATAACCAAACCTCGAAGCAAAAAATCTTCTGATCTTGAGTTTAAATATAAAAATTTATTTCTTTAAAAACTTGCTTAATGAGAATTCTTTAGTTTAAATAAATGGAATAAAAGTGGTATTCACTTTGCCTCAAAGTCAGGAGATTTTGCGGAACTGGAACTTCACACTTTGTGGAAAAGAACAAAATTCAACTAAATAGCTATTAATCTTCTAAAGCGATACATTCATGTCCGTTTTCATTAAAAATGGTAATTACTTCATCTGAAATTTCTAGTGGACTATCAATTCGGAAAATATTGTCGCAATCTTCCAAATCAAAATTCCATTTTGTATAAGAGAATAACTTATTTAATAAAGGTTTAATTTTTTGAATTTCATGTAGTGTACGTACACTAGTTTTAAAAACTAAAATCATAGGTTTATTTATTTGATTGAATTATTTGACTTTGCAACTCTTCCCAAGCACCACCATTACATACTTTTTTAAAACCTCTCTCTTTCAATATGTTCACTGCTTTTACACTTCGCAATCCATGGGAACAACACGTTATATAAGTAACCGAAGTGTCTAGCTCAACATACCTTGTTCTTAATTCACCTAACGGAATAATAATAGCTCCTTTAATATGCCCTTTTTTACATTCAGATGAAGTGCGTACATCTAAAATTATTGCTCCATTTTTTATTTTGGAAATTAATTGAGGCTCTTTCGTTACATAAAGAAATGTTTTAAATGATCCATATAATACAACGAATATAAGAATAATTATAAAGAATGTTTTCATGTTTTTGGATTAATTTTGTTCAAAATTTTGGTATCTATATAAAACGTTCCAAAGGGAATTAAACAAGCTAAAAGTACGCGCCACGTTGTTTTTTTAAATTTCCAATTTTGCTCTACACCCACGCTTAATGTGTTGAAAATAAAAAGTAAAAACAAAGCACCATGAATTGGGCCTAATACTTTTGTTCCGCTGTCATCTTTAAAAAAATATTTCATTGGGGTTGCCCAAAATAATAACAGCAATAAAGAAATTCCTTCTAAATAACCTATCAATCGTAATCTGCCAATTTTTGTTTGTAATAAATGTATCATAATCATATTATCTAAAATAAGGTCGGTTTGCTAAAGGTGAAAAAGGCCAGGGAATGGCTATTAAAATAAATAGTAAAGCGATTAAAAACCAAACTAAAATAGTTTTAAACTGCTCTTTGGGAGTTATTCTTCTTTTAGCTAATGCAGAACCAATAGTAATAATAACTATAGCTATAAACATCATTGTGATATGAATGATACCAAAGAAAAATAAGTCTAAATGCTCTTTTGTCTCTGAAAAGTTGTTCCAAAAATAAGAGATTATGGGACTTTTAATATAGAGCAAAATACCTATAACTAACTGAATATGTGCTATTGTAGCTGTCCAATGTCTTAAGGCATTATCCAGTTTAGTAAAATGCTTTTTTTTAGTATAGCCTTTGTAAGCATTGCATATTGTATAGATTAGGCCTATTAAAAGCAACCAACGGGTTATAGAATGAAAAAATAAAAGGGAATTATACATCGTATCTGTTTTACGATGCAAATATATTTAAAAAACATACCAATTAGTATGTTTTTTAAATATATTTTATTTCATACTTCCTAAATAACGCTTAAGTTCCTCTAAATAAACAGTATATACATTTTTAGAATTTTCCAATTTTCCAAAATTGCGAATTCCCCAATAACCCGACATTACAAAAACTGTGAGAGCATTTGCGTTAATAGTATCTTTGATAACACCTTCTTTTTTACCTTTTTCTAAAAGATCAGTCATACTGGAAATCCAAAGTTGGGTAATCTCATGTAATGCATTACTAAAATCTATATTCCAAGGAGTCATTTCTTGGGTAAAATTTGCCACAGGACAACCATATTCTAAACGTAAAAAATCATTTTGCAATAATAGATGTTCCATAAGATTATAAATAATATCCAGAGGATTTTCTTTACTTTCCAAGGGTGCGATGAAACTTGCTGTGAGTGTGGGTTTTAGTAATTCATTAATAATAGCAATACCCATTTGCTCCTTATTCTTAAAATGGTAATAGAAAGCACCTTTAGTAACTTTAGTAGTAGCTAGAATATCATCTATACTGGTTGTTTGGTATCCTTTTTCATAAATAAGTTCAAAGGCTTTTTGCAAAATATGCATTCGAGTTGCGGCCGCTTTTTTCATAAAACATACTTATTAGTATCTTTACAAAGTAAGACATACTCAGCCAATTTTACAACTATTTGTTTTTTTAAACTATTTTAAATTATGCCATTCGTGGTGGCAACCATTTTTACACCAAACCTTTCGTCTATACGTATCCGATATTTTAAACAATGTTATAAGTGTAATAAAAGCTTTTCTCATTTCATGATCAGGTAATGCGATTATTTTTTGCAAGGCAACTTTTACGTTTTTTACTTTAAGTAATTGTATAGGTGTATAGGTTGGCTTTAAAGGAATGAGATAAATTGCATTTTCAATTAGTTCTTGACTTGGATGTGCTTGTCTCAAATAAAAATTAGTCAAAAAAACTAATTCTCGTTGTTTTTGCTTATCAAATGCGTCAAACCACATGAGAACTTCTTCAAGAGTTTTTTGATCTTGTGCAAAACGATTGAGTATAATTTCTTCTGTATCGAGCAAAATTAATTTATTATATGTATTTAAAGATCAAATCTATTTCCAATTATAAAAATAATCCATCAATTCAATTTAAAAGTAGCATCCTATTTAACGTATAACATTCTTTCTTTTCCAATTGATAACTAGTGCATCTAATATTAATGTAACTAAAATAAATAAAAATAAAACTCCTGAACTAAATAAAACCGCTAATGAACCACCTCCTTTAAAATTTTCAGCATCATAAAATAGAAATCCATTTAAAGAAAGACTAATGATTAAGTAACTTATAAAACGAAATTTATTGCGCTTTGACTCACTTCCTATTTTATAAATAATATAGCAACAAAGTAATCCATACAAGATGTAGAGCAATACAAAGTCGTGATCAATCGGTAGCACGGTGAAAATAAATTAGTATTTTTATTAATATGTTTTATTCGCTTTCTTTTTCAAAGTTTATCATTTTAATAAAAAGAATTAGTCAATATAACGATTTGTTTCATAGCTATTTAATATAAATCGGAAAACGTTGTTTCAATAGCAAATATTTTATAAAGCTTAATCTTTTAAAATTATTTAGCCTATTTTTTTTTATAAAAAACTACATTTCGCTTTTAATTCTATTCTATCCAAAAGTTACCAATAGAATATGTTTTGGCTTGTCCACTAATAATAACTCGATCTTCTTTGTCTTCACAATACAACTTGCCTAATCGTTCTGAAACTTGTTTTGCATATAGTGCTTTCTTATTCAGTCTTTTTGACCAAAATGGGATTAAAGAACAATGTGCAGAGCCAGTTACTGGATCTTCTAAGAGGGATGCTTGAGGTGTAAAAAATCGGGAAACAAAATCGCAATTATCTCCTATTGCAGTAACAATAACGCCACCTGGATCGAGATTAACTTGATCAAATAATTGTTTATCTATCTTAATGTCTCGAATTTCTGTTTCGTTTTCATATACTAAAACATAATCTCTCGATTTTAGAATTTCTTTGGGTTGAATATTTAATGCTTTTGCAATTTGTGGAGGCAAAGTGTCTATAATTGGCATTCGTGATGGAAAGTCCATTTTATAGTATCCATTTTCGATTTTTACAGTTAAATCACCACTTAGCGTTTCAAATACAATTTGATTTTTTTTGCAATTAAGAATTGTTGCTAAACAGTGCGCAGTTGCAAGAGTTGCATGTCCACATAAATCCATCTCAATTTCAGGAGTGAACCATCGCAAATGTATTTTCTCACCTTTGTCTACAAAAAAAGCAGTTTCAGCTACTGCATTCTCTTTTGCTATTTTCAACAAAATTTCGTCAGACAACCATTGGTCTAATGGAACGACACAAGCTGGATTTCCACCAAAAATTGAATCTGTAAAAGCATCTATTTGATATAATTTATATTCCAAGATATGTATGCGTTTTATTTAATTTATATAAGCTGTAAGTAAGTTCATAAAATAATTCTAAATATAGTAAAAAACCAATATGTTAAAATTATCTTCAAGGATGTTTTCATTTAATTTTAATTGATCCAGAACACAAATCTCCTTCTTCAACACCTTTCAACCATTTTTTTAAAGTTTCCGTTCTTTCTTTAGTTAATTTAGTTAACTGAATGCTCCAACACATTGGAAATACACTTCCATAATTGAGCATTTTATCTTTTTTAGGAAAAATTGCGTTCATTTCAGCATCACGAAATTTAATCCAATAGTTTTGGGAAATTTTTAGATTGGCAATAAACTCAACATCATGTTTATATTCTTTCATTATTTTTAAATATACTTCATTAAGTTCTTTATCCGCCTGCAAATATTTTTGATTTTCTTCCTCATTCATTTCAGATTGTGTTTGTCCAAAACTTATAATTGAAAGTAGGAAGAATGCGATTGTTAAGACTATTTTTTTCATTAAAGATTATTAAATAATTAGCTTAGATACTTTTCAAATTTTATTTTTTGATCGATAGTAATATATGTTCTTTAGAGTATGTGCACTTCAACTAAAAAGAATCGCTTTAAAAGAGATTTTATAATATGTTTTTTTAATTGTTCTGGAAAAATAGTAATTGTGCAACAGGCACTCTTGTTAGTAGTTCGTATTTTTTATCTATCTTTTTTTACTTTTAGTTTGTTTTCCAGTCTTATTTTTTTCAATAATCCTATTTCTCCAAATTTTCTGTTTTTCAGAAAACTCTTCTATTGCGTTAGGTTCTAAAAACATAACCTTTTCAGCAAGTTCTTTATTTGAAACTCTTAAAACATTATTATAAGTTGAATGTTTTGTAAACTTTTCTGGAATTTCAAATTGAATCATATCAATTTTACATTTTAATTGATTTGAATAAAATATTTCGTTGTTAATTAAAAATTTGAATCTAATTTCAGTTTCAAATGTTCCGTTGTATTTTTCAGTATCTGTTTTTATAATTTTACCACTTTCAATTTTCTCAGAATAATAACTATTACCACACCAAGAATAACTCCAATATTCTATCGGTTTCCATTCTTCTTTTTTATTTTTAGCTTCTTGAATTAAGTACAAATGCCAATCTTGCTTGCTTAAAAGTAGTGAATCTTTTGTGTTGTTTTTCAAATAAATAGAAATAATAGTGTCATTTGTGATTTTAGCAATTATTTGAATTTTATTTTTAGAATTTTCACTTACATTAAACTCTGCTTTTAATTCTTCAGTTGCAATAAAATCAAAATCACTTTGATTTTTATTATAATCCATAGATTTATTTTGCCCAATAATGATAAAAGAAAAAAAATAAAATAATATGCTAATACTATATTTCATGATATTGTTCTACGTTTCTGTAATATGACACCTAACGTTTCGCAGCTTGGCGAGGTTGCGAGCTTAGGAACCGATTATTTTCTGTTAAAGATAAAAATTCTTGCGAAACGTAAATGTGAATTTACTACAAAATTCGCAATCTTGTCAAACGCCTGTTAGCTACTGGCTTTTTCAATTATTCTTTTTAACGTTTGAATTATCAAATCATCTTTTATGTTTTCAGTTTTTATTCTCTCAAAATAGTTGAAATAATTTGCAATTTCTGTTATATCCTTTATCGTAATTGATTTGCATTTATTTAAGAATTCGATATTGTCAAATAAAGCCAAGAAAATATCATTTCTATATCTATCGCGTTTTTCCCCAATAATTAATAACTTTTTAAGTAAATGAAATCTTTTCATTACTGTTGAATTAAATTCATTGTTTTCATTTTGCCCGCTTCCTTCTAAAATACTTTCGGTAAAAATCTCTAATTGGTTAGTTGTCCAATTTTCTAGTTCAGTTTCCAATTCTTTCCAATCTGTTTCCGAAAAATAGAATTCTAATATTCTTATTACATTATCATTTCCTCCACCAACTGTCCAAACATCACTATCAACGACTTCGTTTTTTAATATGAATGAATATAACTCAAGAATTGCTGAATTTTCACTTTCAGTTTTACAATTTTCTTTATAGTTCTGTTTAAATAAATCAAAGTCTTTTTTGAGCATTTTTTCTACGATTTTTTTGAAGCTTGTAGCTAACGGGCCGCGTATTGGCGATGGGCGGGATTTTTAGCACTGAACTTTAATCGAAGAACAGAAGTTGAACTTTGCACTTCCATTGATACGAAGCCATTCAGCCCGCCTATTACCAATACGATGTTAGCGGTTCGTTCTTTTGTTCCGTTACTCAATGTCGTCATATTATTTTTCTAAACTTAGTAAGTTTCTCGCTTTTTCTAAGTCAATTTCTCTGTCAAGCGAAATGTCTAAAAAATATTTTGACTGCCAAAGTTGTGTTTTCTGTGCTTGTTTATTTGTGGTCAAGTCCCAAGTTGGATAAACTCTAATTCCACGTTTCCCATCTCTAGTTTTGTCAGATAAAATTTTGTTCTCATGCAAAACTGTTTTTGAAAATATAAAAAGTCCAAGTTTTTCGTTTTGTCGTGTCGCAATTATATAAAATTCAAATTTGTCCGAAATGTCAAAAGGTTCGGTTATTCCTTTTTCGTTGCGTTTCCAAATAGTTACAAACTGTCCAATTTTTGTCGGTGTAATTTTTGCTTTCCGAAATTTTATGTTTTGTCCGTTAAGTAAAAAGTTGTGAGCAAAATATTCTTGACTTTCCGCTTCGGGTTCTACGTTTGTTAGTTCAAGTCCACAAATTTTGAAAACAGATTTGTCAATAAATTCAAGTTCGGAATGTAAAGTTTTGGAATTTGTCAAATCGTTGTCCGTTATGTTAATTTTAATTTTTTTGTCTGTATTTATTTTCGCAGTGTGTCGTTTTAGAATGACCGCTAACTTTACGTCGGCTTTATGATGTTGGGGACTAAAGATGCGAGATTTTTCGGTTAAACACAAACTATCCAAATACAAAACCATCTTTAAATTTAGCCTAAAACCCCAATCGCGCTAAATGTCTGTTAGCGGTTCGTTGTTTTTGTGTACAATTTTTATTTTAGTTTCAATGTCATTTGGTCTTCAGTAAAATATTTTCCTTTCCATTTTATTGCGTTGCTTTCGGAGCCAAATGTTACAAAGCCAAATTTTTCATAGAGCGTTTTTGCATTGTCGTTATTGGATATAACTGTCAAGTTGATTTGCTCAATGTCTGTGATGTGCTTTACCCTTTCTAGTAATGCTTGAATTAGTTTTTTTGCAATTCCTTGTCCCCGAAAGTGTTTAGAAACATACATTCTAAATAGAACACCCTTATGTCTTAATTTTTCTCGGTCGCCACCGTCACGAGCAAAACTTACTATGCCTGCTAATTGATTGTCTGAATAAGCTCCAAGGGTAAAACTATCAACTTTGTCTTTGGTCGGAAAAGGTGCATTTAAGTCATCATTAGGTGTTATTCTAAAATTCTCTTCGTCATTAACAAGTCCAAAAGTTAAAAACGTTTTATATTGTTTGATTTGGTCAGACTTGATTTCGATAATTTCTATATCATTCATTTTGTTTGTTATTTGTTGAGTGTCGTTTTACAATGACCGCTAACGTTAAGCCAGCTAAAAGAAGTGCCTTCGTTCAGTGGCTTTTCAAATATAAAATAATTTTTATAAAATTAACCAATGTCAATAGAAAAGCACCAAGGCATTTCTTTTAGCTGGCAGTTGTGTGCAGTTACTGTTTCTGGCTTGGTTGCTGAAATCAGTAACGTAGTTGGCTCGATTCCTCCTTTAAAATATTTTTTAGCATTCTCTACTTCAATGAACCTTGTTTTATGGTGCTTAGCTTTGCTAGGCGATCGTCAATAAAAGGTAGCCGATGAAGGTTTAGTGCAATACTTCTTAAGTCAGAAATTTGACTTTGTCATTTCTTTCTTATAACTTAGCCAAGTCTTTTACGTTGTCAAACGTATTGAAAGTAAACTTTCTACGGTTTTTATCGAACGACTTGAGCCAAGAAAATACTACTCTTTTCTGAACTATTTTTCCACTAAAATTCATCGGATTCATTGCGCAAAAATACTTCCGGAATCAACAGCCAATTGCATACCAACGTTTTGCAGCTTGGCGAAGTGGCGGACTTTGAAGCACTTACTTTCAATTTAGCACTAAACTTCATTTGAAAACCAAATGTTCAATTTAGCACTCAACCCGCCATTTTGCCAAACTGCTGTTAGTGGCTGGCATTCTTGTCTAACTGATTACTCTTTCCATATTGGGATTTTAATAAAACTGTCATTGTGCCATTTAATTTGCAATGGTTCTCCAGCATCTTTTATTGTTTCGTCAGATACAGGTTTTCCTGAACCATAATTGATTATTTCAAAAGGATGCTTGTTGATGTTGAGCAAGATAACAAGTCTGCTTCCTTTGTTAATCTTCTTACTTACAAAACGAGTATTGTTAAAGGAAATATTTTCTCTTTTGTTAGGTTTTAAAAGTTGTCGTTTAGTATTGTCTTTTGCAAAACTTGCTCTACCTACATATCTTGTAAGAAAAAAATATTTACCATCTGCCATTAGTTCATAAAGAGCTAATGAAACATCCAAATCTTTTTTATTGATTGTTGTCCAAAGATTACCAGAAAATGAGCCATTGATATTGAAATCTTTTTGAAAAGGTTCTGTCGTAAAAACCAACCCATTGCTTGCATCAAGTGTGTCAAAAATAATTTCAGGTGTGTAATATGTGTTTTCGACTTCCCTGTTTTTAAAGTCTATTGTTTGTTTTTGAAATTCTTTTTTCTTTGGTTTAGATGATTTTAGACTTGCTTTATCGAGATAGAAAGTCAAAGTATCGTTGTTGATTTTTTCAAGTGTTGAGCTATGTTTCCATTCGTTTGTTCCCATTACTTGATAATTAAATTTATTTTTCAGCAATTCAGGCTTCGGCTTACCTTTTAGTATATAGTCAAGCCAATCGTAAGCCAAAGTCATCATACTAATATTAGCTATACTGTCAATTTCATAACCCATTAATTTTTTAGCAGGCTTGCGTTGCCCGCCCCAATGGTCATAAGGACCTATTACAAAATAATGATTTGCGTTTTTATTATACTTAGTATGTAGTTTGAAATATTGAATGGCACCAATTTGAGAACCATCATAATAGCCTGTGGTTGATAAAACTGGGATATTAATTTTAGTATATTCGACAGGTGTTGGAACCATTGATTGCCAATAACTATCATAAGCAGGATGAGCAAGCCATTTTTGAAATATAGGGTTCGGTTGCCCACCCAGACTGTCTAAACTTCGAAAGGAATTTCCATTTTCAAACCACTCAAATACTAATTCTCTTTTATAAGGTTTGTTTTTGTAAATATTGTCATTTGCCCAAGGTAAAATACCTCCAAAAGGCACATTATTTTCCATTGGTGCATCATATCCAGGCATAACAGCCACTTGCGGAACAATAGTTTTTAATGCTGGATGGACGTTTTTAGCAGTTGCCCATTGAGAGAAACCTGTATAACTACCGCCAAACATTCCAATACTTCCATTACACCAACTTTGTTTACTTATCCATTCAATAATATCATAAATATCAGTCCCTTCGTGTTCATAGGGTGCATAGTGTTTTAAATCTGTCCTTATTCCTCTTGCATAAGCCACAATTCCAACATAATCCTTGTCGGCAGACCTTTTGCCAAATATCGCATCGCCTGAACCTTGATTATATGTAGTATAAAATAGGATTGCTGGTAATGGGTTTTTGTTTGCCTTTTTACGAACAATTATTGCAGAAATATTAATTCCACTTTTTGTTGGAATTAATACACTGTCTTGAATTGTATAGATACTGTCGTTTGATGTTGCTTGTTGAGCAAATACTGTTGTGTAAATTGTCAGAATAAAAACTGTCAGTAAAAATCTCATAATTTATTATTGTTTGTCATTTGTTGTGTCGGTTCGGTACGCTTGCCACTAACGTTTTGCAGCTACCCGAAGGGCGGGACTTTTACTACAAAACTTGATTTGAAATTCCAATGTATGATTAACTACAGAACTGTCCTTGGAACACGAAACCCCGCCTTTTGGGTAGGTGCTGTTATGTGCAGTAAACTTTACCATATTTTCCACCAAGGTTTTATTTGTCCGTCACTTTTCATTCCTTCTTGGTTCTTTGATTCGTTTTTAGCTACTAAATTGAATTCAGGTGGATTCGTTTTTGTTCCTTCGATATAATGGTAAATCGCAATTCCAAATCCTTCTTCGGGAGTAATGTTACCACTTTGTTGTATTATAAATGCTGTCGCAATTGCTGAAGATTGTGCCATTTGTTCGTAATTCAATTCCCTTTTTTTCATTATGTCTAAGGCAGGTCCTTGCACTTTACTAATTACGTTTACAAAATTACTTTCTGCATGTTTTTGATTTCCGTTAGACATTTTATTATTGTCAATTTGGATTCCAAAATTATTCAGTACTGCATGAGTAATATTTACCAATTGTGGTCCTTTCATGTTTGCTTCTTCAGAAAGCATTACAGTTCCAGGTTTTGCATCATTTATCTTAAAGTCAAATGACCTAAATAAAAAGCTTCCAGCTAGTCTTGCAGTACTGGAAATTGCTTCGGTTGTATCTATTTCCCTTGACCCCTTTCCGATAACATTAACTACCATTTCTACAATGTCGTTAACTGCGTCATTTTGATTCTTTGATATTTCCATTTTCTTGTTTCGTTTTTATTGCACATAACGTTCCAGCGCTTGGCGAGGTTGCGAGCTTCGGAACCGATTATTTTCTGTTAAAGATAAAATTTCTTGCGAGAAATAAACGTGAATTTACTACAAAATTCGCAATCTTGCCAAACGCCTGTTATAAGTAGGCCAAATATTGATTAATTTCAATTTTCAATATCATTTTCGGTTATCCCTTTCAAGATATCCATATTTTGGTTGTCTTCAATTTTGAATGAAGCAAATATATTTGTTGTTCCCTTTTGGACTTTTATACTTCCACAATTTTTGCATTGATATATTGTGCTTTCATATTTCAACTTGTATCGGCTAATTATGTCTTGAATTACAATTGAGTTTGAGAGGTTTTTATACACTTCAGAACCAAAATATTTTTCAGTCCATTTATCACGGCTGTCATTTTTCACAGCATTAATAAACGATTCAATATCTTCAGCGTAATTTTCAGACTTTTCGTAATCTTGGTCTCTAACAAAATAAGCCTTATTGTCTAAATTATTACTTTGGTCGACAATAGTATTTCCGCATATGCATCCTAATTTACTCATTTTTTTACGGTTTTTAAATGGCTTACTTATAACGTTAAGCCAGCTAAAAGAAGTGCCTTCGTTCAGTGGCTTTTCAAATATAAAATAATTTTTATAAAATTAACCAATGTCAATAGAAAAGCACCAAGGCATTTCTTTTAGCTGGCAGTTGTGTGCAGTTACTGTTTCTGGCTTGGTTGCTGAAATCAGTAACGTAGTTGGCTCGATTCCTCCTTTAAAATATTTTTTAGCATTCTCTACTTCAATGAACCTTGTTTTATGGTGCTTAGCTTTGCTAGGCGATCGTCAATAAAAGGTAGCCGATGAAGGTTTAGTGCAATACTTCTTAAGTCAGAAATTTGACTTTGTCATTTCTTTCTTATAACTTAGCCAAGTCTTTTACGTTGTCAAACGTATTGAAAGTAAACTTTCTACGGTTTTTATCGAACGACTTGAGCCAAGAAAATACTACTCTTTTCTGAACTATTTTTCCACTAAAATTCATCGGATTCATTGCGCAAAAATACTTCCGGAATCAACAGCCAATTGCATACCAACTTGTTTATATGTCTGACTTCGTCAGACCTACACAACAACCATTTGTTAGATAGGCGTGATAAAGTCAGACTTTTTTTTGATAATCAAAAATAACAATTATAGGTTACAAATCATCAAATGATCTCTTTATAAAGACAAAATCTCAATTTCTTAAGTATTTCATAAACTACCTAATCTTTAAAACAGGTAATTCTACGCTAATTTAAACACGCTTTTTTAATGACATTAGCGCTACCAAATTTCTTTTCAACAAACATTTAATAACAAAGTCTGATGAATTTTAAACAAAAACTACAAGAAATTACTGAAAAACCAGATTTGATTCTTATCATTACTGATGAACAAAGAGCTACACAACATTTTCCACCTGGTTGGGAAAAAGAAAATTTAAAAACGCTTACTTTCTTAAAGGAAAATGGGTTTAGTTTTGATCGTGCATTTTGTAACACGTGCATGTGTTCGCCCAGTCGCACGACTTTGTTCACAGGGATTTATCCTGCTAAACATGGTGTAACACAAACGCTTACCGAAGGTGGATTGCTTTCTCCTCAAGAACCTACTTTAGACACTTCTTTGCCTAATTTAATGAATACGTTTTGGGCTGATGGCTATGATGTGCAGTATCGAGGTAAATGGCACATGAGCAAAGGTGTGGCACCTAATGGTACCAAAACAAATTATGAAAATTTAACTGCTGCCGATATTTCGTTATATGGGGCTATGGGTTGGATTGCTCCAGATGCAGGTGAAGATGTGAATCCATTGAATTTTGGTGGTGGTTATGCGAATCATGATGCGCGCTATACAGCAGAAGCGATTCAATATTTACAAGAAGTAAAGGAAAGACGTAAAAAAGGAGATCACAAACCTTATTTATTAATTCTTTCTTTGGTCAATCCGCATGATGTATTAGCTTATCCTAAAACAGCTGGAACTTCTGGTTATCATCCGGATAGTTGGACAGGAAGAGCCATTTCACTTCCAGATACGGTAGATGAAAACTTATTGCTGAACAAAAAGCCCATGGTTCAAGAACAAATCAAGCTAAACATGGCAGTGAGTTTGGGTGAAATTAATTCGGTAGAGGACAAATTGAATTATGTGAATTTCTACGCGTCACTTTTAACGGAAGTAGATGCGGAAGTAGGTCGTTTTGTAGATGAATTGTATAAAAAAGATGAAAACGGTAAGCGTTTAGCAGATTCCGCTTTAGTGACTTTTACTTCTGATCATGGTGAAATGGGCTTGGCACATGGTGGTTTACGTCAGAAAACATTTGTCACTTATGAAGAAGCCTTGCGTATTCCTTTAGTCATTTCTAATCCGATTTTGTTTGAAGGTGTCGAAAAGAAAAACTCGATGAGTTTGGCTACACTGGTCGATATTATGCCAACCTTTCTAGAAATGGCCAATGTTTCTAATGCACCTACAGGCTTAGCTGGAACCAGTTTATTACCTATTATTGAAGAAGATAAAGCGGTTCAAGAGAGTATTTTATTTACCTATGATGATATTAAAGCGGGTTCGAATAGTAATTGGAACATTGTAAAAGCTGCCAATCGCATCCGTTGCATTCGTACTGAAAAATGGAAATATGCCTATTATTTTGATGCATTTGGTGCCTATTACCAACAATATGAATTGTATGATTTGGAAAACGATCCATCCGAATATACCAATTTAGCTTATGATCCGGATTATGCTGGAATTAGACAAGAATTAGCTGTGCAATTGCATCATTTAGAAATTGAAAAATTAAGAGTGCATCTACCTAGCTATTAACCAAAAATATAAGGGTTTAAGTATTCGTTGAAGCTGTTAAAAATACGAGATTACGCCATAATAATACCTCTCGTATTTTGACAGCTTTATTTTGTTATCTATAAAAATCTATATCAAAAGGTACATAAAAAATATTTTCTTTAAAACGCTCTTCTACTTTTTCTTGTCTCGTAAAATACAATCTTTTTTCTTTTTCCTGTACGAATGGACAAAACTCGGCAACAGCAGAATTAATGGGTAAACCTAAGTTTTTTGGTGTGGTCCATGTCTTATTTTTATAAAACGAAATGTACAAATCTACTTCACCATAACCTTCTGAAGTTGATGAAAAGTAGATTATATAATCGCCTTTAGGAGAAATATACGGATTGGATTCTCGATCATTCGTATTAATAGGTGTACCTATATTTATTGGTTTTTGGTATTTTCCATTTTTCTTTACCGAATAATAAATATCGGACTGTCCCACTTTATTTTCATTTTCTTTCATAAAATAAATCGTCCCTTTGTGAGTCATGGAAGCATAGGATTCTGAAGTTGTTGTGTTTACAATCGTATCTAAAGGATAAGGTTCTCCCCAACCTTCTTTGGTTACTGAAACCATCCAAATGTCAAAATCTTTGCGATTAGCATCTCTATGGGTATTTCTGTTCGATTGAAAAAGAACGGTTTTTCCATCAGGGCTAAAAACAGGATCAATATCTTTCCAATTCCCGTTTGCTGATGAAAAAGAAGCTATTTTAGGTTGTGACCATTTCCCTTCCGCCTTTCTTGATTCCATGATTTGTAAGGTATCTCTTTTTCCATTGGAACGCACCCATAAAGCAGTTTTACTATCGGGTGAAAGGGTTAACCCAAAAACACCATCATTAGAAATCAATTCTGGTTCGAAAAGTAACGGTTCAGTTTGCGCAAATGCAATTGAATTGAGGAATAATGCGAAAGATACTACTACTGATTTCATGTTGTTATTAGAATTAATGGTTTTAAAATGAGAGGCATTCGTAAAGAAAACTACAGAATACTTTCTTTCAAAAGTAAATAAAACCCAAAAAATAAAAATCAGAATTATCAGAAGTTTAACAGATAAAAAAACTACAAACCCAGATATAGCAAAGGAAGAAGCTAAAATTTTACGTCTTTAGGGTAAAATTTTACGTCCACCTACCTAAAATTTTAAGTCTTTGGGATAAAATTTTAAGTTTACCTACATAAAATTTTAGATTCTTTTGTTAAAATTTTAGGTTATGGAACGTAAAAAGCCGTAGTAGAACTAACAAAAACTACTACGACTTTTTATAACTGTTCACAAACAGTATTTTTTTATAAAGAATTAATAAAGTCGATTACTTTTTGGCGATCGGCTTGATTTAAATTTTTAAAATTACTTTTAGCAGTAGCCGCTTCTCCTCCATGCCATAAAATCGCTTCTTCCACATTTCTTGCTCTACCATCGTGTAATAAATAAGTATGGTTATTAACAGTAGGTATCAAACCAATTCCCCATAAAGGTGGTGTTCTCCATTCGTTACCATTGGCTAAATAATCAGGAGCGTTATCTGCTAATTCGGTTCCCATATCGTGTAATAATAAATCGGTATAAGGACGAATGACTTGATTTCTAAACGCTTCAATATAATAAGTGCTACTGGTTGTCATTTTAGGTATATGACATTTAGCACAATCGAGACGATTAAAAATTTCTTTTCCTTGCAAGATTTGTTGGGTTTGATAATTACGTCTCGCTGGTACGGACAATGAACTCGAATACAAAACTACTTTTTGGAGTGTTTCATCTGATATTTCAGGAGTTCCTCCATTTGGAATTGTAGAACCATTGAATCCTGTAGGAATATTTTCGTTTGGAAATAAGGAAGAAGTGATCCCAATATCCCCAGAAAATGCACCTGCTACCTGTTGTTTAACGTTTGGTTGATTGGCTTTCCAACCAAATCTTCCCATCTGAGTTGTTTGTGTAACTACATCATACACATAATTGGCTTTCCCAGAAATACCATCCCCATTGGCATCTGATATATCTTGATAACCCAACAAAGTGGTTTCAGGTATTGCTTCAAGTAATCCCATTCCCACCATTTGATTGGCAATTCTAGGAGAAATACTAACCGAACCTGATAAGGTTCCATAATTCAAATTAATTATAGAATAGACTGGTTTTCTTAATTCTACTTGTGTACCATCTGGATACGTTTCATTAAAATATTGATACGTAATCGTATATTCACCTTCTTTATCCTGACCTAGAATAGCTACATCTTGCAATTGATTCCCATAAGTTGTTTCAGGTAAATAGCCACCATGCGCATCAGTTTGTGGTAAATTTAAACGCAATAATAAACCTGTCCCCAATTCCCCGTTAAACATGGGAGGTCTTCCTCTTCCATCTTTAAAATGACAACTCGAACAAGAAACCGCATTGTAAAAAGGTCCTAAACCATCACGTGCTGTTGTACTTGCGGGTGCAGCTACCCAACTTTGTCTAAAAAAAGAGTTTCCAATACCAAAATCAGATTGTTGTTCTGCTGATAAATGAGTAGAAAAGAATCCGAAAGCTTCTTCAGACGTATTAAAAGAAGTTCCATTTTTACCACCAGAATATTGCTCATCTTCCTCAGGGATGAGTTGGTATTCTTCACTATCTTGGTCCGAGGAACAGGATATAAGAAGAAACAAATTAGTAAAAAACAATAAATAAACTTTTAGGGTTAGGTGTTTATTCATTAGTATCAAATTTATCTTATATAGTAATTAAAACGAATTAATCTATGGTTATGCCTAAACTTTGCGCAGCTACTTTTAAATTAGATCCCATTAATTGCATCGCATCTACTGCAGCTTTCACTTTTGCACCTTCCGTAGAGGTAGGACCATCTTGAATAGCCATATCAAAAGGAATTAAGGTCGCGTTGGTTTTTTGTTTAGCATCTGTAATCGCTTCGTTCACTTCGTTTGCTAAATTGAAATTACTTTCTCTTACCAAGTTTTCTAAAGACACCCCAGAAATAGTTCCATAATCACCTTGGTACACGTTTATAACACCTTGTAAATTTTGACGAATGTCTCTGTGCGTATTATCACTAAAACAAGAGTGTTCGTCTTCTTGATCTTGATTGTACAAAGCAACATTCACTCTCTCAACTGCTAATTCTGAATACACTAAAACAATAGCACCAGTAAACATTTTTTTTAGTGCTTCGTTCTCATCTAAATTTAAAAAATAGTTTCTATAGGTTCCGTTTGGTTTCCATTGGTCTACCAAATAAGATAAATGATCGGTAAGCAAATCGGCACAGATATTTAAATAGGTTCTTCTTCTATCTTGATTAGATGCTGTTCCTCCAGTAACAAAATCGGTATAAGGTCTTTGTCCAGGTAAATTAGCGGAAGGAGCTGTCAAATCTTGTCCCCATAAAAGAAATTCGATAGCATGATACCCCACACTAATATTTTTTTCACCACCTTCTTCATTTAAACTTTCCAATAAGGCTTTAGAAAGTGTAGGATAAGTTGCTGTATTGTTTATAATTCCAGATGTAGATGCTCCATCCACATAATCAATAAAATTTTCGTCTAAAGGCCAAGCATTCAGCAATGATTCTGGACCGTTTGCGTCATCGATAGGTCCATCAATAAAACGAAAAGCTTCCGTGGTACCGTAACTTTCTCTAGCAGTTTGCCAAGCCATTTTTGCTTGATTGAATAAGGTTTGAGAAGGAGCTGTTGTAAAATTCGTAATTGCAGTTTCTAAAGCTACTGCATCGTTATAAGCTTGTACATAGTTTGCATGAACAATTTCTGCATAATTTTTAATTACTTCCTCTTTAGAAATCCTTTGAATGCTTTCGTCATCATTTTGACAGGAATTAAAAGCTAAAGCAATAGTAGTTAGTAACAATAATGGCTTAAAAAAACGAACTTTCCTCATGGGTTTAAATATTTAATAGTAAGCTAAAAGCAATTCATTTTTAAAAAAGTGTCCTAATTATAAAAAGAAAATTGTTTTTACTTAAAGTAATTAATAATGGATGCAAAATTATTATTATTTAGATTTAATACAAATAAAAATGAAGTTATTTTTTACTTTTTGTTTTTAATTGTTTATGAAATGATTCTTATGAAAAAAAGTTGGATTAGATAATGTGTTATTTATAGCATTTTATTATCGCCATAAAAAAAGCAGGGTTCTCGATACATTTTTATTCCATTACATTCCATAAAAACACTCGAACTGACGGAAGGATGCATTTTAATTTTGTTTGATTACATAAAAATACTCTAATAAGTAAATGAATATATTAAGAAATGAGTTTTAGAATGACACGTTAGCGGGTTCTCGATACATTTTTATTCCATTACATTCCATAAAAACACTCGAACTGACGGAAGGGTATATTTTTATTCCATTGCATGCCATAAAAATACTCGAAATGACGGAAGGGTGTATTTTAATTTTTTTTGATTACATAAAAAAACTCTAATAGGTAAATGAATATATCAAGAAATGAGTTTTAGAATGACACGTTTGCGGGTTCTCGATACATTTTTATTCCATTGCATTTCATAAAAACACTCGAACTGACGGAAGGTTGTATTTTTATTCCATTGCATTCCATAAAAACACTCGAACTGACGGAAGGGTGCATTTTTATTCCATTGCATTCCATAAAAACACTCGAACTGATGGAAGTGTGTATTTTTATTCCATTGCATGCCAAAAAACACTCGAAATGAATGAATTAAGAGTGTAAAAAGCCTACAAAAAAATTTAATTATTTAAAACTTAAACTCTATAGTTGCATAAAAAACGCTAGGTTCTGAAGGTATAATACCTGGTCCTGGATAGCCCGTAGCTCTTTTTGTAAAATACCAAGAATTTAAGACGTTGTTCATTCCTGCTTCAAATTTAAGTTGTTTCCATTTATAAGAAGTAGATACATCTAAAACATAATAGGTAGGAATTTCACCAAAAATACCAAAAGTATCATCATTAGAATTTGTTACCGTATTTAACGCATCTGTAAATTGTGAAGAAACATAAGTAAATTGTACACTAGATAAAAAGTTTTTATAACCTATACCTGTTCCTAATTTTACATTATAATTGGGTACAAATTCTACTTTATTCCCTTTAATAGTTTCAACTTTAGATTCCACATATTGAGAATCTGTTAAAGCTACATTTGAAAAGGCGGTCCAAATAAAATTTTCGTTATTTCTAAAAAATGTTTTACTAATATTCCAATCTATTAGTGATTCAAAACCGTATGTTAAAGCCGTTCCTAAATTATCTCGATAACGCACATCTACAGCGGCTCTTGTAGGACTTTCTATTCTTTGTTCGCCAATTTTATCTTGATAATATAAAGCATACACACTGGCATCGAAAGAAAGTATATCTCTAATTTTCCCTCTTAATCCTATATCGGAAGTATAGCCTTTTTCATCTGTAATATTAGGATTAATTTCAAAACTTGGAGAAGCTGTTCGTATATCGTTAAAAGTTACTGATCGGTAATTTTGAGAAGCATTCCCATACCATTCTAATCCGTTTTTCATTTTGTAACTCGCTCCAATTCCGAAAAGGAAAAATTGTCTCTCTTTTACATTTTCTTCATCAACTGTGATGTCTTGCAAAATATTACCTGCTAAATCTGAAACAATTTTTCTGTAATAACCATTGGCTTGTGTTTTAATATTTTCATATCGAAAACCAGGTGTAATTGAAAAAGCTTCTGTTATTTTAAAGATATTTTCTCCAAAAATAGAGATATTTAAATTGGGAAAAGTATAATCCGATTGATTGGTGTAATTTGGAAATTCATCGGTTGCAAGATTAAAATTTGCATCACTTCCAGAACTTCCTGGTCCTTGAAGACCTGAATTTTTGGCTTGATAGTATTTGGCACCCAATAAAAAAGCGTTTCGTTTTCCAAAGAAATCATATTTTTTTAGATAACGCGCTTCTGCACCCCAATTGACAAAATCGCCAATAATTAAATCGCGTTCTGTGCCTTCAACATCATTACTTGAAACTCTATTAGAACGATAACCTAAGGCTTTACGAGAGGCATTTAAGCCAAATAATTGTAGGGAAAAATCGGCATCATGTTGAAAATGATGTTTAAAACGTAAAGCATACAAATTCCAATTGACATCAAACCAGTTTCTGTTTCTATTACTTTGTTTTGGATCTTGATTAAACATCACATCGGTTAAACCACCAGGTTGTTGTGCTAAATAATCAAAATAGGTATAATCTAAATGCAAGGATGTATTGGCTGAGAATTGGTAATTTACATTCGCAAAATAAGATTTAGAATCAAATTGTGAATTAGGTCTAAATCCGTCACCCGTCTTATAGTTGTAATAGGTATAATAGCTGAATTTACCATGTGTTCCACTTACGCTTGTAAAGTTGGTAAACAAATTATAAGAACCTATAGTATTTCTAGTGATGACTTCGATGGGTTTTGATGTTGGTTTTTTTATTTTAAAATTAACCATACCACCAAACTGCGTTCCATATTGTAAAGAAGCTGCTCCTCTTACAATTTGAATTGATTCTAAAGCTTCTGTAGGTGTAGCATAATAACTTTCTGGGTAACCCAAAACATCTGCACTTATATCATAATCATTTTGTCTGGTATTAAAATTAGACGTTCGATTGGGATTTAACCCTCTTCCTCCAATAGACAATTGCAAACCGCCATCATTACTTTCGTTGATAGTCAATCCTACTACTTGTGCATACACTTGTCGTGGATTATTGGTGGCTTTGTTAGCGGTAATTTTATCTAAGGAAATGACTTCTGTTTTTTTACCTGCATAAATAGCCGTTTCTTCAATATCTTTCAATTTATTGAGCGCAAATTGTTTTTCTTTTTCTTTAATGATAACTACTTCTGAAAGTGCGGTAGCCAATTCTTTTAAGATAATTTGAAGATTATTTGTATTGGATTGAATCGTTATTTCTTCAATTTGATATCCTTCTAAAAAGAAAACAATAGTATTGTTTCCATCAATTAACGAAGTAATTTCAAAAGTACCATTAGATGCACTGCGTGTATATTGATAGGTTGTTTTGTTATATATTTCCACATTTTCAAGTGGTTTATTCAAACTATTGGTTACTTTCCCTTTTACGCTTTTTTGTGCAAAAGTTACAGTTATACAAAAAAATAACAACGTACTAAAAACCTTTGATAACATCGTTAAATGGTAAAATCCACGTTTTGTGTTGAAATGATTCATATTCTTTAGCTAAATCTATTTTGGGATCAATATATTCTTTACTTAGTCTTCCGTTTAAAGCCACATAACTATCTACTGTTACTTTAGGATCATTAAAGCCAGTTTTTTCATAATAATCATGCAAGAAATGTGCATATTCTAAAATAAAATCGGGTTGAAAAGCCATTTGTTTCTCTTGAAAGGAAGTTAAAAATCTACTATTATCTATGGCTATTCTTTTATTTGTTTTTGAATCAGTTATATAAAATTGAGTATAACCTGCCTTTTCCATTAACATCACTCTCCAAGAAAATCGAAACCCTTCTTCTGTCCAAAACAATTCATCTGGATATAACCAATAGCGGAAGGGAAAAACCAATTGAAATACCATAAATAATGCTAGAAAATACATTTTTAAATTATATTTAGTTGGCTTTATTATTTCATTAATGGTATTTGGTGTTTCAAAAACCATTCTTTTACTTTTCAAAGTAGCAAAGATAAGATGCATTATTCTTTTATGAAACCCAGCACTAAAGAAAATCAGCGTGCTAATTATCATTACATAAGGAAAAACTCCAATAGGAAATAAAACTTTCGTTAGTATATGAAAAATAACCACAAAAACAAAGGCCAAATTCCTCGTTTTTTTGTTCCAAAGTAAAAAAGGTATCATCAAATCATATAATGCACCAAACCAACTAAAAGCATATTGTACCCATTCCTTATGAAACCAATTTCCAATGATTGGCGTATTCGATTGATTGGGTAACCAAATTTTTAAAGGCATGGCTTCTAATAGCCAATCGGAATTGAGTTTTGCTAAACCAGCATAGAAATAGACTATAGCCAGCATTAATTTCAATATATCTATATTCCAAGTGGGAATTTGAAGTTTTTTTATTTTATCATTTAGATAAGCATCTACTGAATAATTGGCATTAGCAGGTAAAAAAATAAGAATAAAACTAACTATTGAAATAAAGTAATAATGGTTTAGGTAGGTTGTTTTGTCCATTAATTCTATATAGGTAAAACTCAAAAAGAAAACCACTATAGCTAATTTATAACGATACCCAATAGCTACAAATAGTGCTGCTAAACCACAAATAAAAAATAAAATATACGTAAAATTGCCTAAAGGTTTTACCCATTCAAAACCATAATAAGTAAAATGAAACTTAGGTTGAATATATAATTTCTCTACCCAATTATAACTAACAAATCGAATAATACTGAAAAGCATCATTAAACCAAACGCTAGCCTAAAAAAAGCTAGCGTTACAGTATCTGATTTTTTATTTATATACGTTTTTATCAATTTATGAAACAATTAATCACCGTCATTATCTACATAATCTACTGTAATATGTAATGCCTGCATCATATCTAATTTTAAGTACACAATATTTTGACGCAAAGCATCATACAATTCAAACATTTTTACATTATCAGTATTAATTTGATTAGAATAGCTATTATCTAAAGTACTGTTCATATTTAAAATACTTACAAATTGATTATTAATAACAGTACTAAGATTTTGATTATCTCTAACTGTTCCTAAAAAATTTAAATAAGATTTCAAACTCGCCCCTTCAATATTTGTATTAAAATGTTTACCATTAAAAAAATCCTGAGATGCTTTGATAGATTCCTCTAATAACAATTTTGAAACATCATTCTTAAAATAAGCTTCTACAATTTCAGGATATTTATTTCCATCATTCACAAATGCCCCACTTGGATAGCCTACTTTTCCTAAACGTAAATCTTTTTCATAGTATTTTATAAAACTGTTAACCATTTTATTAGTACTACTACTTACTGAATTTCCATTACTACTGATAAAAGCATTTTTATAAGTCCCATTCCAATCTGTTACCACTGCATCAATATTCGATTTTAATTGGTTCACTAAATCAGTTAAATATTGTTTGTATTTGCTAGCATCTACGTGATTCACATAAAAATCTATAATTTCACTATCTGTAGTTGCTAAACCATTTAACATATAATCCAAAGCGGGTAAGCCTTGTTTGTCATATTGTGATAACAAAGCAAAATTATATGTTCCTGATGCAATATTAGCTTGAATTCCTGTTTGATTTGTAGGATATATATTTGTAGCACTATTAAAATTTATGCTTTCTGCTTTACCTATTGAAAACATGCCTACATACTGAAATGCCTTATAAGTTTCTAACCAAGCAGCTCTAAGTTCATCTAAATTGCTTTGATTAGGGCTAGTAGTAAAAGAAGTAGTTTTAGTATATAAAACATCTACTTTTGCTTGATAGTTTTCATATCTTGGAATAATAATATTATCAGCCCAATTCGTTAATAATTCAGTTCTATTGAAACTATCATTACTAGTTTCCTCACTTGTATTGTCACTAGAACAAGCTATAATAAAAATTATAATTCCAAGAAGTAAAAGTATCTTTTTCATTTTCTCTATTATTTTAGTTAACAGTTTGTGCTTGTTCTACAGTAAAATCAAATCGAGTGGCTATCGTTGTTGCTAAATCATCTAGTTTAGTATTAAGATAATCTACATCCCATAAACCATTATTCCCTGCAGTTAATTCTGTTAAAATAGCATTTACTTCATTTTTAGAAAAATAGGGAGCATTCGTAATTGGATTATTTGTATAACGTATTGCCATTATAAAACCATATGCTTCTGATAATGCATGAAAAGCTTTTGCACCATTATCTGTTATTAATTTACCTTTTCCTTCTTTCAAATAATATACAGCTCTAATAGCTGGCACTAAGGCTAATTTGGCTTTAATTATTTTAATTTGTGCATCACGTACTGTGTAATTATTTGCAACAATTGCTGCTCTACCTTTTCTAAAAGCCAGTTCAATATCTTGTTTAACCTTATAAAAATCTGCATCAGCACTAACCTGATTAATATAACTATCCCAAAATTTTCCACCACCAGCACCATAAACATAACCGTATGCTTCATCCCATAGATGCTCCATTTTAGTATAATTCTTATTTGATTCTAGTATTTTATTACTATTATTAATTTTATTACTGCCTTCATCTAGAACCGTAGTACTTAAATAATTGTTTACTATTTGATCCATAAAACAAGCGCCCATCATTCCTTTTAATAAAATTTGCTGTGGTTCCAAACCGTTAGCTGCAAATAATCTTACAGAAGTACCATCTAAGTATTTTCCAGCTACATTTGCGGAGGCATCACTTCCTTGACTTGCAGTATTCGCATTCGTAAATTGAGTTGCAAAAAAGGCTCTCACTTCAGCTTGTTCTAACGTTGAGCCACCACCTGCAAAGTTCACAAAATAATCTGTTGAAGCGGCTGTTTTGTCTTTTAGTTGCTTACCCGATGTGTTTAAATCATTTGTTGAAAAAGCATTATTTTGATTTGCATACATATTATTTAGAACATCAATATCAACCATATTAGCAGCTGCTGCTTGATTTTTTATATAATCACCCATTTCGGTTAACATTAATAATCTATTTGATTGGCCACTAAAATCAACAGTCGATTGATCATTTCTAGTAAATTCATATGTTTCTGGAATGGATAAGCTTTCATCTGTTGTAATTTCATCACTTGAACAAGATATTAGACTTACCGTTAAGCATAAAATTGAAGTAAAAACTAGACTTTTTGAATACATATTTTATTTAGATTTATTTAAAATAATTTAAAGCTGCAAAATTAAAAAGTAAAATGGAAAGTTCAAAATTTTATTTAGAATAAATTAAAATAAATTATTTAGAACAAATCAACAATAAGTTTGACTAGAAAACAGAAAACAAAAATGTAACTACTAACTAATCCAGAGAACATAGCAACCCCTAAACCTGTCTTATCTTCTAATGCTTCTGCTAATACTTTAAAGGAAGCCATGTTTACAAGGATTAAAATAACAAAATATAACGCAAATGTAATCCAAAGATAAGTAGTATAGAATAACAAAACTCCCAAGACAACGGCACATAACATTGGAATATAAAAAGAAAAATTGGCCACAGATTTATTGGGTCCTTTTAGTTTACAGTACATAAAATTTAAAAAAAGTAATAATAAAATTCCTAGAATAATAGGAATAGCAACAGTATAACAACCTAAATAATCTAAAAAGTGACTCATTCCAAACTATTAATGAAAATTATCAAAAATCTTTAGTGACTCATTATAAGCGCTTTCAAAACTAATAGCGTGACAATTTGTATCTACCTTATTAGCAGTAAAATAAGACAACATTTTTTCGGTAGGCATATTTCCTGTTAAGTCATCTTTTGCCATTGGACAACCACCAAAACCTTTAATAGCTCCATCAAAGCGAAGACAACCTGCTTTATAAGCAGCATCGATTTTTTCAAACCAAGAATCAGGTGTTGTATGCAGATGAGCTCCAAACTCAATATGAGGATATTTATGAATTAAATTAGAAAATAGATAATCTATTACTTCGGGTGTTGAACTTCCTACCGTATCGGAAAGAGAAAGAATTTTTACACCCATAGATGCTAATCTTTCAGTCCATTCCCCTACTATATCTACATTCCAAGGATCTCCATAAGGATTTCCAAAACCCATAGAAATATAAGTTACCACTTCTTTTTGGGATTGATCTGCAATTTCTAAAATTTCTTGAAGGGTTACAATTGATTCCGCAATGGTTTTATGTGTATTTCGCATCTGAAAATTTTCTGATATGGAAAAAGGAAATCCCAAATAATTTATTTCAGGATGCACTGAAGCCAATTCTGCTCCTTTAGTATTTGCAATAATAGCTAACAGTTTACTTTGTGTAGCAGACAAATCTAATTGTGCTAAGACTTCAGCAGTATCTTGCATTTGCGGAATTGCTTTTGGAGAAACAAAACTTCCAAAATCTATGGTATCAAACCCTACTCGTAAAAGAGCTTGTATGTATTGCACTTTTTTTTCTGTAGGAATAAAAGCTTTGATACCTTGCATGGCATCTCTAGGACATTCTATTATTTTGACGTGTTTCATGGGTAGCCAAAGATAGGAAAGAAATCTATTTTACGAAATCGTTTTAGCTTTTAAAATTGCTTTATTGATGTCACGTACCAATTTAGGACCTTCATAAATAAAACCTGTATATAATTGTATTAAACTAGCTCCAGCCTCTAATTTTTCCAATGCATCTTGTACAGAATGTATGCCTCCTACTCCAATAATAGGAAAGGAACGGTTACTTTTTTCTGAAAGAAAACGAATGACTTCTGTACTTCTATGGGTTAAAGGTTTTCCAGATAAACCTCCTATTTCCTTTTTATTTTTAGATTGTAATCCTTCTCTTGCAATAGTTGTATTAGTTGCAATAACACCAGCGATTTTAGTCACATTTACAATTTCAATAATATCTAGCAATTGTTCATCTGTTAAATCGGGAGCAATTTTTAAAAGGATTGGTTTTGGAGTTTGTTTTTTGAAGTTTGCATTTTGCAACTCTTGCAAAAGAGTTGTCAATGGCTCTTTATCTTGTAAAGCTCTTAAATTTGGCGTATTTGGTGAACTCACATTCACTACAAAATAATCCACATAAGGAAAAAGCGCATCAAAACTGATTTTATAATCCTGAACAGCTTCTTCATTTGGAGTTACTTTATTCTTGCCAATGTTTCCACCTATTAAAACTCCTTTGTTTTTTTTTAGCCTTTCAACAGCATCCAAAACACCACCGTTATTAAATCCCATACGATTAATAATGGCTTGATCTTCTTTCAAACGGAATAATCTTTTTTTAGGATTTCCTTCTTGACCTTTAGGTGTTAGCGTTCCAATTTCAATAAAACCAAAACCAAAATTGGATAACTCATTATACAATTTAGCATCTTTATCAAAACCAGCTGCTAATCCAACCGGATTTTTAAATTTTAATCCAAAGACTTCTGTTTGTAATTCTTTATTTGAAACAGTGTATAAAAATTTAAAAAGGGGGCCAAAGCCTATTTTATGGAAGAAACGAATACATGAAAAGGTAAAGTAATGCACTTTTTCTGGATCAAACAGAAATAGTATCGGTCGAATAAGTAATTTATACATAAAATTGAAGTAGTTGTGTGTTGCAAAAATAGAGATTCGTTTGCAATAAAAAAAGCTCCTTTTCAAGAGCTTCATTTATTTTTTATTCCATTTTCTGTTTTTCATACAAAATGGTTTCAATAGTTTCAAAATCGGTAGGCTTGTCTTCGTTATGAAAATATTTCACTAAAATTTGACCCCAAAGATCTGTATTGGAATACTCAGCTATAATCCATCTATGGTTTAACACTTTAGCCTTATTGATAATAAAATTTTTTCCATCAATTGGTTCATAAGGGATTAAAGGATTGCCATTTGGTTTTGTATTTAAATCTAAAATATCTTCATTCACTTTTTGCATTACCTTAAGATAATCAAGATTTTTTGAATAGAAATAATCTTGTGCATCCTGATCTTTTTCAATATCAAAATAGTCATTGTAACCAACTAAAGAAATAGAATCTCTTGCAATTTTTAATCGTTCTTTGGTTGCATGTACTTCTTTTTCTTTGGCATCTAAAATTTTATTAGAATTTACATATTGAAATATATTTAGTAATAATGCAAAAATGAATAGGTATAAAAAAATGTTTTTCATAGGTATAAAATATTATCTTAAGGATATTTAAAACGAATTATTTTTTGTTTTTATATTGTAATTTCTAAATTATCATAAGCCAAGAATACATTCTCAGGTAATTTTTTCTGAATTTCTTCATGGAAACCAAAAAGGTGACTAATATGCGTTAAATATGTTTTATTGGGTTGAACCAAAGATATAAAATCTAAAGCTTCTTCTAAATTAAAATGTGAGTGATGTGGCTCTTCTCTTAAACAATTTATAACCAAAACCTTACATTTTTTAATTTTATTAATTTCGGCTACAGCAACCGTTTTTACATCGGTTAAATAAACAAATTCTTCCACTTTATAACCAAAAACCTGTAAATTTCCATGGTTTGCATTAATAGGTTCTATCCATCTATTTTTAACTTTAAAACCTTCATTTTCTCTTACCTCTATTTGTTCAACAGATGGCGCACCAGGATATTTATTCTCTTTTAAAAAAATATAGTCAAATCTTTTTTCTAAATTTTCAAGTACTCTCTTATGAGCATAAATAGGAATGTTGCCTTGTTTAAAATAAAATGGGCGAATATCATCTAGACCAGCTGTATGATCAGCATGTTCATGAGTAAATAATATACCATCAATACGTTCACATTTAGAAGTAAGCATTTGTTGTCTAAAATCGGGACCACAATCAATTACAATAGAAAAATCTTCAGAATGTACCCAAACCGCAACTCGTAACCGCTTATCTTTTGAATCATTGCTAAGACAAACTGAATGATTACTTCCAATTACAGGAATTCCTTGAGATGTACCCGTTCCTAAAAAATATACTTTTATATTACTCATATTGTACAAAAATAATAATATTTGCAGTAGTTTTTATCATTTTAATTAACTTTGCATAATTTAGAAATAAGAACTGCTATACCCTAAAGATAAATTTGATGAAAAGTATTGTGACAGATATAAAAGTGAGAGGTGATAAAGTTATAGAGCAAATCCCTTCAATTAAAGACAAAGCTTTACGTATTAACTTAAATGAAAGCATTTATGGCACCTTTGCTGAAATAGGTGCTGGTCAAGAAACTGTGCGTCATTTTTTTAGAGCAGGTGCGTCTTCTGGAACTATCGCTAAAGCAATGTCTGCTTATGATAAAGATTTTAGTGATGCTATCTACGGGATTGAAGATGATGGAAGGTATGTAACTGAAAGTCGTTTAAAAAAAATGTTAGCTCATGAAACACAATTAATTGAAGAAAGACTAAAAAGAGATAAACATCCTAATAAATTATTCTTTAGTTATGCTAATACTGTAGCCACAATTGATTTTGCAAAGCAATACAAAGGTCATGGTTGGGTGGGCATTAAATTTCAAGTAGAACCAGATGAAGAATATAATGAAATCATTCTACATATTCGTTTTAAGGAAACTGATGCAAAACTACAACAAGAAACTTTAGGAATTTTAGGGGTGAATTTAATTTATGGTGCATTTTACAAACATAGTGCACCAAAAAAATTACTTCGCTATTTATATGATCATCTAGACAAGGATCAATTAGAAATAGATACTATAAATTTTTCTGGTCCTCGTTTTGCCGATGTTGATAACCGATTAATGAGTTTACAACTGGTAAAAAACGGAATGACAGATGCCGTTATGTTTGGACCTGATGGGAATAATATATTACCTGCAGCAGTATTATATAAGAAAAACATTTTGGCTTTAAGAGGTAGTTTTAGACCTGTTACCAAAGTAAATATGAACATGTATATGAAATCTTATAACATGTTTATAGAAGAGAAAAAAGTTGATGTAGAAAATACTTTTGTTGTTTTTGAAATTACATTGTCCAATTTAAAAGCAGAAGGAGAAATTGATGAAAGAGATTTCTTAGACCGAGCAGAATTATTATGTTCTTTAGGGCAAACTGTAATGATTTCTAACTTTCAAGAGTATTATAAAGTAGTCGAATATTTTTCAAATTATACCAAAGCACGTATGGGATTAGCTATGGGAGTAAGTAATTTAGTAGATATATTTGATGAAAAATATTACCGCCATTTATCAGGAGGAATTTTGGAAGCTTTTGGTAAACTTTTCTACCGTGATTTAAAAGTTTACTTGTATCCAATGAAAGATGATGAGGGCAATCTAATTAATTCTGAAAATCTAAAAGTTCATCCGAGAATGAAAGAATTATATAAATTCTTTAAATTTAATGGTAAAGTGGTAGATATAACAGATTTTGAAGAAAAAAACTTAGATATTTTCTCTAGACAAGTGCTAAAAATGATTGGAAATGGTGAAGAAGGCTGGGAAGACATGCTACCAGAAGGAAATGCCGAATTGATTAAAAAACATCGTTTGTTTGGATATCAACCCAAAGAATCCTTAAGTCAAACAAGTAAATAGTTATATATTAAGAAAAGCTGTCAAAAAATGACAGCTTTTCTTATATTATTTTATCCTAATATTTGGGCACTATGATCTTTCGTTTTCACTTTTTCAATAACATCTTCAATTATTCCTTTTTCATTAATAATAAAAGTAGTTCTGTGAATACCATCATACTCTTTACCCATGAATTTTTTTGGTCCCCAAACTCCAAAAGCTTGAATCACTGTTTTATTTTCATCTGCTAACAAAGGAAACGGTAATTCATTTTTTTCAATAAACTTTGTTTGGGCTTTTGCACTGTCTGCACTTACACCTAATATAGCATAATTTTTAGAAACAAATCGTTCAAAATTATCTCTTAAATCACAAGCTTCAGCCGTACAACCTGGAGTGCTTGCTTTAGGATAAAAGAAAACAACTAGTTTTTTTCCTTCATAATCTTTTAAGCTATGTTTTTTACCATCTTGGTCTATTCCTGAAAAATCAGGAGCCTTATCTCCCTTTTTTAATGTTGTCATTTTTTGTTTATTTTAGTGTGTTAAAAGTTTAACTTTGTATTAAAGTTACATTTAGATTATAAAATTACAAAAATGACTAAAAACGAAAAAGTAACATTTGTTATAAATAAGTTAAACGAATTATACCCAGAAATACCCATTCCATTAGATCATAAAGACCCATACACTTTATTAGTAGCTGTTTTGCTTTCTGCACAGTGTACAGATGTAAGAGTAAACCAAATTACGCCCTTATTATTTGCCAAAGCCGACAACCCTTATGACATGGTAAAAATGAGCATTGAAGAAATTGCAGCTATTATAAGACCGTGCGGATTATCGCCCATGAAATCGAAGGGCATTCATGGTCTATCTGAAATTTTAATTGAAAAGTATAATGGTGAAGTACCTCAAAGTTTTGAAGCCTTAGAGAGTTTACCAGCCGTAGGACATAAAACAGCTAGTGTTGTGATGAGTCAAGCATTTGGTGTACCTGCATTCCCTGTTGACACACATATTCATCGATTAATGTATCGCTGGAATTTAAGTAATGGAAAAAATGTACAACAAACAGAAAAAGATGCTAAACGTCTTTTCCCAAAAGAAACATGGAATGATTTGCACTTACAAATTATTTGGTATGGCAGAGAATATTCCCCAGCTAGAGGTTGGGATTTAGAAAAAGACATTATTACCAAAACAATTGGAAGAAAATCAGTAATTGATGAAATTTTAAAAAAGAATGCTTCATAAAATTTTTATGAAGCATTCCAATTAATTAGCAATAATTTCAAAAGACATACTACCCATTTTTTTAATACTTAATGCTTTTGAGTAATTAAGTATAAACGCAATTGTTTCTTTTTTTGGTAACATGTTTTTAGACGCTAATTTTTGTTTTGAGTAAAGTTTTGCCATTAATTATTTATTTTGATTTCTATAATTAAATAACGACAAAAAAAAGTTTTTATTATTAATTGGTTAAAATAATTTGATTTTTTTCAATCACCTTCCTTAAGTTCATTAAAGCATAACGCATTCTTCCTAAAGCAGTATTAATACTAACTCCTGTAGAATCGGCTATTTCTTTAAAACTTAAATCTTGATAGATTCTCATTTGAAGTACTTCTTTTTGGTCTTGAGGTAATTCTTCTATTAATCTATTTAAATCAAATTCTACTTGTTCAAAGATAATTTGATCTTCAATATTTAGGTTATTATCCGTTAAATAGGAAAAAATAGAAAAGTCTTCATTATCTCTCTGCAAAGGCATCTTTTTTGATTTTCTAAAATAATCAATAATTAAATTATGAGATATACGCATTACCCAAGGAAGAAATTTTCCTTCTTCATTATAGGATTTAGATTTTAATGTTTTAATTACTTTAATAAAAGTATCTTGAAAAATATCATCACAAATATCTCTATCTTGGATTTTAGTATAAATAAAACCATAAATTTTAGATTGATGTCTTTCTATTAATATACTTAAGGCAGCTTCATCACCTTCAATATATTTCTTAACAAGAAGTGCGTCTGAGATTTGATTATTAGCCATAACAATACCTTTTAAATTAATTTGGGTTCTATTTTTAAAAAGTAGAGTTCTTGTATAAGCTGACTATTTTAATTGTTAATAGGCCAAATTTAACATTTTTTTTTATTAATAAACAAATACTAATTAAAAAATTAACACAACAACTAAAAAAAATGTTTTAAAACGGCAGTACTTGATCATAATAATTTAAAAAAACCTCCATTATACCTAGATATAATGGAGGGTAACATAACAACCAATATTAATATTGAAAAAAATTAATATACTTTTATTTCAGTAACAATTTCCTCAGTATCAATCACCTTAATAATAAAAATTTGTTTATTACTAAAGTATTCATCAAAAACTTCAACTTCATTTTTATCTCCCGTAAAGTTTTGCTGTTTTATTAATTGACCTAAAAGATTATACACATTAACCTGTTTGATTTCAGACTCTTGAGATGTAATAGTTAGTTTATTTTCAGCAATATATCCTTTTACATCATTATTACTTCTATTGGCTACTATTGGAGCACCTGCAAAATAATTTCCGTATGCATTTGAAAATTCATAAGCTGAAGCACAACTAGCTGCTGCATCCCAATTTACCGACCATGTCATAACTCCTCTAAGCCCAGGATAAGGTCCACCTGGTTGCATTGTGTAAGTACGTCCAGAAAAAGTGGTACCATAACGTAAATAATTTAATGCTTTGATTCCTTCTGTAGGTGATAAATAACCTGTTCCTGCTGCTCTTTGACAAGCTGGCAATGCTACTACTACTTTTGAAGGAGGTAATGCATCAAAATGAAATCCTGTGGTTCCTACATTAAATCCTCTTAGAAGCATATCTGTCATAGAAGTGATAAAGTTAGGCGTTGCAGAAAAATAGTTTTGATTATCCAAACCTCCTACTGGTCCTGAATTATATAATTGAACCATTAATAAATCTAGCTCTGTTCTTAAATTATGCAAAACAGGTAAGAAAGAACCAGCAGTTCCTCCATAACTTTGATATCCAACTTGAACGTAGAAAGTTTCAGGTGCAGCTGTTAAAATAAATCCAGGTCCGTAGTATTGTTTCAACTCTTTGAACGCATCTACAACATTTTTAAGTCTAGGATAAGGAGATATACCTGCATAAGAAAAATCAGTCAATCCTGCAGCTCCGAAATCCATAGAACCACCTTCAAAATCAATATCTACACCATCAAATTGGTATTCATCTATTATGGCTTTCAATCCATTAACAAAAGTATTTTTTTGTGATACGGTCTGCAATACCACATGTCCATTTTGACCTCCGATTGAAACAATTACTGGAATTCCACTATCTCTTAATGCTTTTATGTCATTTTTTAATAATTGTTTGTCGAAAACACCATTTGTCAAATATCTATTATCATTTGTAGTCAATACAGGTGTATAACCATCTCTATTTACTGTTTCAATAAATGCATAAGCAACAACATTAAACTTTTTACCTATCATTTGATTAAAGTACAAGAAAGTCGCTTCTGCATTTTCCCAAGAATGCGCATAACCTAAAACCACCTTTTGAGGAAGAGGAATAAAACGATTATTAGTTATTGAAGAAATTGTAATAGTATTATTTAAAGTTGTTTGTCCAGAAGCATTATCTGTAGCTTTAATTACTATTGGATAAGACTGATATGCTGTTGGCAAGAAATTATAAGTATAAGTTCCATTTGTTCCTGCTGTCATATTAGAAGTACTTCCATTTATTGTAATAGTTACACTCGAAATACTTCCGTTACTATCTGTAGCTGTTACAGAAATAGGTACTGTTTGAAAAGTACTTTGGTAAATAGTTGTATTTGAAGGACTGTTCCATGTAATTACAGGCAATTGATTTGGGCAATTTGATCCAGAACAAGTTAATGTAAAATTATATGTTTTCTCATCTGTTGTACCATTAGAAGCTGTCGCTGTTACTTTTAAAACGTGACTACCTGAAAACTGACTTGCTGTAGGTGTCCAACTGGCATTATATGCACTTGATGAATTAGAAACTGTTAAATTTTGTCCGTCTAAATTAAATACAACAGAAGTAATAGTTGTACCATCATTTGCGCTTAAACCAACATTAGCTACAAAATTTACAGCACTTCCAAGATTTAAAGAAACAGTTGATGATGTTGGTGCGGTAATATTTACTACTGGAGTCGTATTTACAACCGTTTGTGTATTAAAATTAAACGTTTGAGGACTTGTAGGTATATTTCCTTGTGTATAAGAAGGAAAATACGTTACATTATTATTTTCCCAAGCATTTAATTTCAAGCTTAGGTATGTATTGTATCCACTTAAGGCTGCATTTTCAAAGTGATAATTTCCTTGAGCATCCGTTAAAGTAGATAAATCTACCCAATTATGTGTGTTATCTGTCCATGGCAAAATTAAATCAACTTTTGCTCCTGCTACAGGCACGGTCCCATTTTTTACAGTTCCACTTATCAAATAAGTTGTATTGATTACTTGTAATGTAAAATCTTGTGTTTTATTAGCATTCAAATTACTAAAACTTGCTGAAGATGGTAAAAAAGTTTGTCCCACATTAGAAGCAGCAATAGTATAATTTTGTCCACCTACAACATTAGCAAAAGAATAATTACCAGAACTATTCGTTGTTGTGCTAGTTGTGCTACCATTTCCAGTTAAAGTAACTGTAATTCCAGATAAACCTGTTACTCCATTCTTTACAGAACCTGAAATGGAATAAGTAGAACCTGGACAATTTGATCCAGAACAAGTTAATGTAAAGTTATATGTTTTCTCATCTGTTGTACCATTAGAAGCTGTCGCTGTTACTTTTAAAACATGACTACCTGAAAACTGACTTGCTGTAGGTGTCCAACTGGCATTATATGTACTTGATGAATTAGAAACTGTTAAATTTTGTCCGTCTAAATTAAATACAACAGAAGTAATAGTTGTACCATCATTTGCGCTTAAACCAACATTAGCTACAAAATTTACAGCACTTCCAAGATTTAAAGAAACAGTTGATGATGTTGGTGCGGTAATATTTACTACTGGAGTCGTATTTACAACCGTTTGTGTATTAAAATTAAACGTTTGAGGACTTGTAGGTATATTTCCTTGTGTATAAGAAGGAAAATACGTTACATTATTATTTTCCCAAGCATTTAATTTCAAGCTTAGGTATGTATTGTATCCACTTAAGGCTGCATTTTCAAAGTGATAATTTCCTTGAGCATCCGTTAAAGTAGATAAATCTACCCAATTATGTGTGTTATCTGTCCATGGCAAAATTAAATCAACTTTTGCTCCTGCTACAGGCACGGTCCCATTTTTTACAGTTCCACTTATCAAATAAGTTGTATTGATTACTTGTAATGTAAAATCTTGTGTTTTATTAGCATTCAAATTACTAAAACTTGCTGAAGATGGTAAAAAAGTTTGTCCCACATTAGAAGCAGCAATAGTATAATTTTGTCCACCTACAACATTAGCAAAAGAATAATTACCAGAACTATTCGTTGTTGTGCTAGTTGTGCTACCATTTCCAGTTAAAGTAACTGTAATTCCAGATAAACCTGTTACTCCATTCTTTACAGAACCTGAAATGGAATAAGTGGGGTTAGTTTGATTTGACCCGACAATCGTATATGATGTATTTGCTGACAAACTACCATTTGCAATCGTTGTCGTTTGAGGAGTAAAATTATATGTATTTTTTGTGTAAGTAATTACATAACCAGCATTAGTGGCAGTATTTGGAAATTGAACATTTCCGTTAGCATCTGAAACTTGTGTAACAGTTGTTGTTGTACCAGATTTTGTTAAAACTGTAGTTACTCCACTTATTGGGTTATTTGAATTATCTTTAAATAATAAAGCTATATTAACTGTTGCAGGAGGATTAACATTTGTAGAAAATGTAGTATTAATTTGTCCCAATAATGCAGCTGGTTCAGGGCTGCCTGGTCGAGTGTCTTGAGAAAGTTCCCAAATCATTGCTCCACCTAGGTTCTTTTGTTTTATATATTTTGCTTTTTCATCAATAGATACTTTATCGTCATAAGTAACAAATTGATGAGTTGTAGCGTTATATAAATAAGGAACTTTTGCTGTACTATCCCAATATCTTACCCATCCAGCGCTAGAAGAAGCAGGTAAAAGAGTAGAGGAATTTGCAGGATTTAAATAATGATGTCCCGTAGTTCCACTTGTTCCTGCTAAATCACAAAATTCAACACTTCCTGTAAATTCACAAAATGCATTATCCCATGTACCTTGCGGTGCTTGTGGATTAGTACAACTTCCACTAGTTCTAGGAGCTGAAACAAACAATCCAGGTAATGTTGGAATAGTACCATTGTTTGCAACTGAACCAAATATTTTTCCATAAAAAGGAATTCCCATTACCAATTTATCATTTGGAATGGCAAGAGTATTTAAATAGATATTCGTTAAATGATCTAATGATTCATTGTTTGCATTGAGTGGATCATTAGCATTACCACTACCATATAAAGGCGCATTATAACAAGTTTTATCATACCAATTTCCTCCTAAATCGTATCCAAAAAAAGTAATAAAGTCGCAATAAGTAGTAATATCATCTTGCATACCAAATTGTGCTTTATTACCTGGTCCAATAAATTGATTGGGAACATGAACTACATTATTACCTGCAGCAATTGAGATAATCTTATTTGGCATTGCCAAGCGCATTTCTTTTAAAAGATACACTAGATTTTTGTGATCATTTGGTGTATGTGGTTGGGCAGGTGGGGTTATACCTCCAATTACTTCAGTACCATCAATACCACCAATAATTGGGAATTCCCAATCAATATCAAAACCATCAATAAAAGGATAGGTAGTTAAAAAATTAGCCATGTTTTGTGCAAAAGCAGTTCTAGCTACTGGCGATGCAGCTATACCAGGCAAATCTTGAGATTTAGTCCATCCACCTATTGAGATTAAGATTTTTAAATGAGGATAAGTCTGTTTTAATTGCATTAAATCATAGAAATTACCTTTTGGAACTGCATTCCAAGGAGCACCTCCTTCAGTATGTTCAAAATCTGCATAAGTATCCAAAGATTTAATTTTAGCACTTTGAGGATTCGCAGGATCAAATTCAGTTCCAAAGAACGCATACATAAGATGGGTTAGTTTATTACCATCAATTTTGTTGACATTAAAGTCTCTTGCATAAATTGCCCATTGTGCATAGTAACCTACCACTTTTTTATTGTGATTGGGTTGACTAAACATCAACAATGGGCAAATTAAGAAGAAACTTAGTAGATAATACAGATTTCTTACCATTTTGTTTGTTTTTTGTTAGTATATTGTTTGCTTGTTTGATTGTTAAGATTTACAATCAACGGTGAATATACGATGGAATAAATTTTTGAAAAAAATTAATCAACCAAACGTTAAAAAAATTAAACAAACAGCAAAAAACAATCAATATTATGCAAATAGATT
This sequence comes from Flavobacterium sp. 9AF, assembly GCF_902506265.1. Taxonomy (GTDB): domain Bacteria; phylum Bacteroidota; class Bacteroidia; order Flavobacteriales; family Flavobacteriaceae; genus Flavobacterium. The sequence continues at coordinate 550,166 of NZ_LR733556.1, forward strand.
ATTAAAAATTTAATTAATACTTTCAATGATTTTTTTAAGCCCTGGATAAACGGCTAATTCAACATCAGCATATTCTTTAGAATTACATTCATTAAGCATTTTATTTAAGACTATATTATCATATTTTTTATTATTTTCAATAATTTCCAGCAATTCATTTGATAAAATATTTAAACGCTCAGAAAGAGGTAATAGCTGTTTAATTAAAGGGGCATTCTCACTTGATTGCAATAATTCTTGATGCATTTTTTTCCAATCGTTTAAGAAATGGGTAATTTCTTTTAGTTTATCAGGGCATTTGTTAGATAAATATTCGTTAACCAAAAGATTAAACTGCAAAGCTTCTTCAGCATCTACATTGCAAGCATCAGCAAAAAGTGTAAGAGGAGAATACATTTGATATTCTATTCCTCCTTTATTTCTAGAATATATTTTTAAAGGTTCGCATATTTTTGAAAATTTTTCTAAAGCATCATAATTAGTATAATTAGCTATATTTCTTAAAATAACTTCTTTATTTCTAATATGAGTAATACCTAATTCTTCTAATCTATTTGAGACATTGGCTACTCTTTTGTACATTTTTTTAAAATCTAGATCATTTGGATTAGACCAGAATAGTTCTGCAATAACTATTGTTCTAGGCCAAATTCTAGAATCAATATTTAAAGGGCTTACTAATTCACTCCACATAGTTGCTTCTCCTCCTAAAATATTTTCTCTTTCTAATTTTGACAAAGTTGCGTCCTTAGGAATAATGGGTGATTCATAATGGTCTTTAATACTTTGCATCAAATCAATATAAAAACCATTTGATAGAATCGTTTTATATCCATTTCTTACAGCATCAATTAATGATTTACCTGCTGGAGAGCCTTCATTAGCACCTTTCCAAGAATGAATTATTGTTTCTTTAGGCATTTTTTCATTCATTATTTCTTCCCAACCAACAATAATTTTATCATTCTTTTGCAAGATAGGAACCAGCTTTAAAGTAAAATAACTTTGTAACTCATGATTGCTTTTTAAATTATTTCTTTTTTTGAAATCTTGAATTACAGGATTTGCATCCCAATCTTTTCCTTCATTTTCATCACCTCCAATATGAAAGTATTTTCCAGGAAAAAGCGGACATACCTCATCAAAAATATCTTTTAAAACTTTATAAGTTTCAGGATTAGAGGGGTCTAAGGTGGGTGTAAAAATACCCGCATTTCTTTCTACAGAATATGTTTTATTATTTTGTTCTTTTGGCGATTTTTTATATTTACTTCCTATTTCGGGGTAAGCAGTTAAAATAGCACTAGCATGACCAGGAACATCAATTTCTGGAACGACTAAAATTCCTTTTTCATCTGCATATTTAACCACATCTTTTATTTGTTCTTGTGTATAGAAGAGACCATCAGAAGCCAATTGTGTTAGTTTATTTCTTCCTTTAAGTTCAATTCTCCAACCCTGATCATCTACTAAATGCCAATGAAAAACATTCAATTTCACAGCAGCCATAGCATCTAAATTTCTTTTCAATACATCTACAGGCTGAAAATGTCTAGCCACATCGATCATTAAACCTCTCCATTTGAAAACGGGTTGATCTGAAATAGAACTATTCGGAAAATAAAATTGATTATTTGAATTTTGGAGTAATTGCAAAAGTGTTTCCAATGCATGGATTGCACCTAAATCTGTTATAGATGTTATGTTTATTTTATTAGAAGTTATTTCTATAGTATAACTTTCGTCTTCATATAAACCTATTTGTCCGGCTCTATTACAATTTATTTGCAATTGAGCCTTAGGTTCTTCGTTAACATTAGTAATATAGCCTTGTTTAAAAAAAAGTCCCGTTCTACCGTCTAATCTTCTTAAAAAATTAGTAGATGCCTTAAAAATTCTTGGATTTACATGCCCAGAAATATTTATTTTAAAATCGGTATTTATAATAAATCCACCCTCATTTAAGATAATGTTTTGTGGCCAAGGTATTAGATTTAGTTGTTCTATTGATTTATTTTGAGAGAAAATAGTCCCATTCAGTAATAAAACAAAAAGTATAATTTTTAAATTCATGTATTAATTGTAAATTTTCTATGTGATTTTTAATAAAATTAAACAATTTTAAATCGTTATTATATAAACTATTATAAATGAGAAAGAAGAGAATGAAAAAAACATCCTCTTCGTTCTCCTAACCTAACTCAAATAAAATATTAATAATCAAATCTTTTAAACGCTTCAATTGCTTCATATTCAGCCAAACCTAACTTGTCGTAAAGTTTTGCAGTATTCTTATTTCTATCTTCCGCTCTTACCCAAAACTCTCTTGAGTCATTACCTTGAAACATCACCCTATCTTTTTGAGATTGATGGAACAAGATTGCGTGTCTCTTTAATAAAACTTCGTCTGGACTTAATGGAACTGCCATATCAATTTCATGAATATCCCATTCATGCCAAGCGCCTCTATATAGCCAAAGCCAACAATCATTCATAAAAGGTTCTGGCTTTAAACTTTTTAGAGCAGCAAAAATTGCGTTTAAACAAACTTCATGAGTTCCATGAGGGTCAGCTAAATCACCTGCTGCAAAAACCTGATGTGGTTTTATCGATTTAATAATATCGCTTACAATATTAATATCTTCTTGCCCAAGAGGATTTTTTTTAACCTGGCCAGTTTCATAAAAAGGTAAATCTAAAAAGTGAACATTTTGATCTTTAAGACCAATATATCTTGTTGCTCCATATGATTCTCTTCTTCGAATTAATCCTTTTAGTTTTCTAACCTCTGGTATATCAATCTCATTTTCATTTTTATTACGAAGAAATTTAATAATTTTTGAAAAATTGATTGAACAATTTTCTTCGGTTACAAAATCATTACAAACTTCTGCAAATTTTATAGCTTCTTCATCAGTTACAGCAATATTACCCGATGTTTGATAAACCACATGAACATCATGACCTTGCTTAATTAATTTAGAGAAAGTACCCCCCATAGAAATCACATCATCATCTGGATGAGGACTAAATAGAATTACTCTTTTCTTTTCTGGTGTTGCTCTTTCTGGTCTATGTGTGTCATCAGTATTTGGTTTACCACCTGGCCATCCAGTAATTGTGTGTTGCAATATATTAAACATATTAATATTTAAGTCATATGCAGCACCTTCTTGAGCTAATAAATCAGACATTCCATGATTGTTGTAATCGCGGTCTGTTAATTTCAAAATAGATTGGTTTGTTTTTTGGCAAAGCCATACTATCGCTTTTCTTTTTAATTCTTCTGTCCAAATGCATTCCCCTACAATCCAAGGTGTTTTAAATCGTGTTAAATCGGCAGCTGCAAATTGATCTAAAACAAATGTTGCATTTTCATGATTTTGTAAAAAAGTTGCAGGAACATCTGATGTAATATCTCCTTGCACAGTCTTTTTTACTATTGCTGCTTTGTTTTGTCCCCAAGCTAACAATACAATTCTTTTTGACCTTAGAATAGTAGAAACTCCCATAGTAACAGCTTTCTTGGGTACATTATCTATCCCGTTAAAATCTGAAGAGGCGTCAGACCGCGTAATATGGTCTAAAGTGATTATTCTTGTTCCCGAATTAATATGTGAACCCGGTTCATTAAAACCCACATGCCCTGTTCTTCCTATACCTAATAATTGAAAATCTAGGCCACCCGCTTTTTTTATTTTCATTTCGTAATCAATACAATACTGGTTCAACTCATCAAAAGGAATTGTACCATCGGGAATGTTGATATTTTCAGGCAGGATATCAATATGATTAAACAAATGTTCATGCATAAAATAATGATAACTTTGCTTATTTTCTTTATTCATTGGATAATATTCATCCAAATTAAAAGTTATAACATTTGCAAAACTTAATCCTTCTTCTTTATGCATTCTCACGAGTTCTTCATACACTTTTATTGGAGAAGAACCCGTAGCAAGACCTAAAATGCAAGTCTTGTTTTTCTCTTTTTTTGACCTTATCAATTGTGCTATTTCTAATGCAACAATTTTAGAGGCATCCATAGAATTTTTAAAAATTTCGCAATGAATTTTTTCGAATCTTGTTTCTTCAAATTTTCCAGCGCTTTTATAGCTTATATCGCGACTAATTTCTACAGCACTTTTCATTATTATTTTATTTATTAAAAAAATTATTGCAATTGTAATCTGTCTTTTTTAACATTCATTTATCTCTCTAATCATTATTTAAAAGTTTGGACCTGTAGTATCCCACCAAAGTCTTGTACCTCCATTATCTGGACCTCCTAAGTGTGCCAAACCTGTCGCTACACCTCCAGGGTTATTTGAAATTTCTGATTGAACGAAGTTTATTCTTCTAGGCCCTAATTGAGAGTCGATAGTACCACCACTATAATTAACTAATGCTGGGAATAATTTTGGATAACCTGTTCTTCTATAGTTAGTCCATGCTTCTTGACCTTCTGGAAAACCTGCAATCCATTTCTGAGTAATTATCTTTTGCAATTTTATCTCATTAGTAGCCACATCATCCCAAGCAACAGTTACATTATTAATAGCTAAAGCATTGTTTACTGGGAAATTAGGATCTACATAATCTTGTGCAATTTTAACGTTATCCGCAATATATGCAGCAGCTCCCGAAGCGCCATGTTGCTCAAAGGACAACGCAATCCCCTGTTCATAAAAGGATTGAGCAGTTCCACCCATATTCCAACCCCTTAAAGCACCTTCAGCTCTTAAAAAATAAGCTTCAGCTGCTGTCATCAATACGATTTCATTAGTACGTACTACATTTCCTATTCCAGAAAAATCTTGATGATCCGATTTAGCAATTAAATCGATTGCAGTTCTGACACCTTTATACTCACCAGGAAACTGTACCGATTCGTCAAAGAAGTTTGTTATTCTTGGGTCATCATACCCTCCCATAATAGATTCCATATCAGCTGACATTCTAATATCAAGCCATGATCCACTTATTGTAGCTATTGGGTTTGTGTAAACAGGAGACACTACTTTAAAAATATCAGCATTTGTTGTCATTACTCCAAATTGATGAGCAATAGCTTTTTCTGCTTCAATTTTAGCCAAAGCAGGATTAACTTTTACAATATGCATAGCTAAACGTAATCGTAATGTATTAGCAAATTTTACCCATTGTTTATAATCACCTCCATATCCTGATAAATCTGTTGCTACAAATGTAGAGGCTTCACCAGCGTTGTATCTTGTAGTTAATTCTGCTACAGCAAAATCCAATTCCTCAAACATTTGATTATAAACTTCCTCTTGGGAATCATATTCAATTGTTGATGCTTGAGAACCAAAATCTGAATAAATAATTGGTCCAAAAATATCCGTCACTCTATGCATACCTTCTACTTTTAATATTAAAGAAAGAGCATAAAATTGATCGTACCTATTTTTTGATTTATTAGCAATATCATAGGCATTAAACATAACATTTCTATACGCATAATCCCAAATAAATCCGTTCCAACCATTAACAAGCGCATAAGTCGTATTATTTATATTCCCTGCGAAAGGTGTAGGTGTTGCCATATATCCAGACCATATATCTGCATTTAATCCTTGCTGCAATTGATATACCCAAACAGGATCTAACACTTGAAGATTATTAAACATCGGAGCAAATCCCCCTTTTATATGATTAAAATCCTGTTCAAAAAGTTCTGGAGTAATTCCGTTAGGATTTGTATTAATCTCTTCAAAATTATTAGTACAACCTATTACCGCAATAAGCGAAATAAGTAATGTTTTTTTAGTAATTCTATTATAAAGTTTCATTTTTGTTCGTTTTAGAATGTTATATTTAAATTAAGACCTATACTTCTTGTAGAAGGCAAACCATAAATATCTACACCTTGTAATCCTTCACCTGTACTCAAAGCAATATTTGGGTCAAAAGGAGCATCTTTATAAATAAAAAATAGATTTCTTGCAATTAATGAAACAGATGCTTTGTCTAAAAATGGTAATAATTTTGTTCCAATAGTATATCCAATAGATATTTCTCTAACGCTTACATTAGTAGCATCGTAAACATATTCACCTGAAATTCCGGCTCTACCACCTACTTGTGTATAATAAGATTGTGCGCTCACGCTTGTTACAGGAACTCCGTCACTTGCTCTCACACCATTAATTGATACTCCTCCTTCATTTCTAGCATCACCAGAAGCTTTTGAAACTCCAAAAGCATCATTTTGTGCTTGAGTTAAACTCATTACCTCTCCTCCAAAACGACCATCTAATAAAATATTAGCAGTAAAATTTCCTAATTTGAATGAATTTGAGAAACCTAACATAAAATCAGGATTAGAGTTACCTACTTCCTCAAAACCAGTTCTTTGAAAAGTACCATCATCATTTAGCAAAATTCTACCTTGATCATCTTTTTTAAAGTTAATACCTTCTATAACTCCAAAAGGTCTTCCTTCAATTAAAGCATATCTATAACTATTTACTCCCGCTTCAGTTAAATTTAATCGTCCTCCTAATTCGGTTGGAATTCCATTTACCTGATTTGTGTTTTTTGAAAAATTAAAAGTTGTATCCCAAGAAAACTTATCATTTCTTATAATTCCAGCAGTAACGATAGCTTCAATACCTTTATTTTCAATATTCCCTGCATTAAAGCCATAGTATATTACGCCTTCACTATTTCCGACTGGAGCTAATACTTGTAAATATTGATTTTTAGTTTCTGAATTATAATATGATACTTCAAACCCTAATCTATTATTAAATAGTCTCCATTCAGTTCCTAATTCAAACTCAGATTTAATCTCTGGTTTTAAAGTAGTTCCTTTCTTAGGTCCAGCTGTAGGTCTAGGATCGCCTATTCCAGAATTGTAATAATATGTTTGAGAAGTTATAAATGGATAAATATCATTTCCTACTTGTGCAAAAGTTGCTCTTACTTTACCAAAATTAATAAATTCAGGCATTTCAGTCATTTCACTTATTATACCTGTTACACCTACAGAAGGATAGAAAAACCCTGTCTTATCTGTATTAACTAAAGTTGAGGACCAATCATTTCTACCAGCTAAATCCAAAAACAATCGATCTTTATATCCCAAAGTGGTTGCTGCAAAAATCGATTGTACTTCTTTCCTTGAATCGATTGTTTGATAATTCCCGTTATTATTATTAAAGTTATGTAATGTAAACCAATTGGCATAATTTAATCCTGCGCTAATACCTGAATCTAATCCTGTTTTTTGATTTATTAATGAATTAGTAATACTCGTTCCAATGTTTGCATTAAAACTAAAATCTTCATTAAACTTAGCATTAATAGTAGCAATCAAATCTGCATATCTTTGTGTACTTAATGAATTTTCATTGATATATCGACCATTAGCATGTGAAAGCGTTCCTTGTGTAGTTGCATAAATTCTTTTGTCAAACTCACTAGTAATTCTATTATAACTATATCTTGAAGCAACACTCAACCAATTATTTACTTTATACGATAATGATAAAGCACCATTGAAAAAATGATTATCATCTTCTGATTTATTTCTGTTTACTGCCCAATATGGATTTTGCATAATATCTCTATTGGTCATCCAATTCTGAGCCATTAAATTTCTTGTTGGATCAAATACCTCAAAATTTTCTTTGTAATAATTGAAATCATATCCTCTTGGCATTAAATATACTCCTGTAAGAGGATTAAAATAAAATCCGTTAACTGGTTTGTTAATAATATTTTGAGATGTATAATTTGCATTTGCAGAAAAGGTTACTTTATCTTTAAAAAGTTTAGCAGTTTGTCTAATTCCGAAATTATTTTTCTTTAAATTATTTTCTGGTATTATTCCAGACGAACTTACATTAGCAAACGAAAAAGAAGTTGATGAGTTTTCAGAACCAATTGAATAACCAAGCGAAGTAGTTTGTGTAACTGCTGTTTCAAAAAAATCTTTTACATGATCTCTTGTTTTTTGAGCAGCTCCCCAAGTCTCATCTGCTCCTGGTGCAGCGATGTAATCTGTTTGAAATTCTGGTAAATAGGCAGCTGTTTCAAAAGTAGTAACAGAGGATGCTGTTATATTTGCTTTTCCAATTTGTGGCCTTTTAGAAGATAGTAAAATAACTCCATTAGCCCCCTGACTTCCATACAAAACAGATGCTGCTGCTCCTTTTAATACAGTCATTCCTTCATAATCATCTGGATTAATTAAAGAAACTACATCTCCACCATCTTTATTCCCTCCAGCTAAACTTCCAAAAGTATCGTTTGGCTGACCTGAACCAGAGTTTAGCATTGGAATACCATCTATTACATATAGAGGTTGATTATTACTAACAGATGAATTTCCCCTAATTACAACTTTGGTTGAACCTCCTGTTCCACCAGAACTTTTACTTACTGCCACACCAGCTACTTTACCAGCTATGGTATTCACAATATTTACATCTCTAACACGTGTAAGCTCATCCGATTTAATTTCTTGAGCTGCATAAGTAAGAGACTTTCTTGTCTTTTTAATCCCTAAAGAAGTAACTACGACTTCTTTTAAATTATTTGCATTAGACGGTTTTAATTGAATCCTAAGATTTGTTTCCTCTCCTACTAAAATACTTTGGGTTTCATATCCAATATACGAAATCAACAATGTTTCCCCAACATTGGCTTGAATAGTAAATTTACCATCGAAATCAGAATCAATTCCTCTAGAAGTACCTTTAACAACTATATTTGCTGAAGGCAATGGTATTCCATCTGTATCAGTCACTACCCCATTAATCATTTTAGATTGAGCAAATGAATAATGTGTTGCGAAAAAAATGATAATAAGTAAAACAATTTTTTTCATTAAGTTAAAAAGTTTATTTGTTAGTTAATAATGTAAATTTATTCTTATAGTTTATCTTAAAAAAATATATTAAACAAACGACAATTTACATTCAACAAACAACAATTTTTACTCAACAAAACGTAATTAAAATTACATCTTGACAAAAAGAATGGATTTTAAAATTTTAAAAAAATATTATTTTTTAAACATATCAAACATATAGTTATTATTTTTTACAAAAAACAATATACTTTACAAAAAATTAACTAAAATTGTAACACACAAATTCAAACAAATCTTTCTATTATATCATCAATGAATAAAATCAATTTTGAAATTAAGCCATCTTATCATTTTTGGTTTTGGGGTGTGTATTTTATATTAAATACATTTCGCTGGGGAGCTTATTTTAATGATTATATGTATTCCTTTAAATCCAATTTACTTGAATTTGCTTTGCACATTCCTTTGGTTTATTTAAATCTCTTCTATTTGGTACCTCAATTTGTTTTAAAATCAAAATATTTAAAATTTTCAATTTCTCTATTAATCAGTTTATTTGCTGTCTATTTATTAAAAACAGGATTAACTTATTTATTAATTTCTGAAAATATTTGGCCAGAAGCGAATAGAGAATATCAACCTTTTGACATAAATCATATTGTAGCGGTATGCATTGGAGAATTATATGTTTTATCCATGGCTTCTTCAGTTTATTTTACTTTAACTTGGCTAAAAGAAAGAGAACGAAACAGAGCATTAACAGAAAGTCAATTTAAAATTAAATTAAAATATTTAAAATCACAGATTCAACCCCATTTTTTTTTTAATACATTAAATAATCTCTATTCTTTATCTTTAGCATCTTCAGAAAAGGTACCGGTAGTTATTTTAAAGCTTTCAAAATTAATGGAATATGTATTGTATGAAATTAAAGATACGGGATTCATTCCTTTAATTAAAGAAATTGATTACATTGAAAACTATATTGAAATTGAAAAACTTCGCTTTGAAGAAGTAGATGTAAATGTAAATATTGATTCCGATATTGAGAATGTAAAGGTTCCTCCATTATTATTTATATCATTAATTGAAAATGCCTTTAAACATGGTGGTATAAACAACAAACATTTAAAAATTAAACTCAATTTTAAGATGGATAAAAATAACAGGTTAAATTTTGAAATAATAAATAATTTTGTATCTTCACAAGACCTCAAATCAAAGAAAGGAATTGGTTTACAAAACACAAAAAGTAGGCTAAAATTGCTTTTTAAAGATGATTTTATTTTAGAACAAAAAATAAAATTCAATTATTTTATTATTCTTTTACAAATACCTGTTTATGAAAATTAAATGTGTTTTAGTAGATGACGAACCTTTAGCAATTAAAGTTTTGCAAAATTATTTTATTAATTTTCCTGAATTTGAAATTGTTGGCGTTTTTTATAATTCATTGGAGGCTTTAGATTACATTAAAAACAACACTGTTGATGTGGCTTTTCTTGATATTAATATGCCAATTATGAGTGGTTTTGATTTAATACGTTTGATAGACACCAAAGTAGTTATAACTACTGCTTTTAGAGAATTTGCAGCCGAAAGTTATGATTTGGATGTTGTTGATTATTTAGTAAAACCTATCCCTCTTTCACGATTTATAAAATCTATTGGAAAAATAACTGCCGAACTAGATATTAAAAACGGTATTAAATCTGAATCTTCTAAATTAGACCATCATATTTTTATTAAATCAGATAAAAAGATGATTAAGATATTAATGGAAGAAATTCTTTTTATTGAAGGGATGAAAGAATATATTAAAGTGGTTACTGCAGATAAATCCTACATTACATTAAAATCATTATCTTCATTATCAGATGAATTACCAATGGATAAATTTATTAGAATTCACAAATCCTTTATAATTGCAATTGATAAAATAAAATCGATTGAAGGTAATAGAATTCAAATTTTAACACATAAATTGCCCATTGGTAGAAATTATGGAAAAGATGTGAAAAACAAAATTTTAAATAATTAAAAATAAAAGCAGTTCCTTTTTCAGAAACTGCTTATAAATAAATTCAATTAATTATTTTTATTTTTTGATAAAACGTCTTTCTTCTTTTTTACCTTCTTTTTCAATCTGTAAAACATATATTCCTGATTTCAAATTAGATACATCTACTAATTGATCTTTCATTTTTGGTGTAATCAATGTACCGTCTTGGATACTAATAATCGTAATTTTAGCGTTTGAAATATCTGTATTAAAATGAATTGTATTTTCCACTGGATTAGGATATATCGTTAAAGATTTTGTATCTTCAGTAGTCAAGGCATTTCTTGATGTAATATTTCCTACTTTAGTAATTCTAATCCAATTTAAATTTACACCGCTACTTTGAATATAGATTCCAAAATTATAAGTTCCTGAATTCACATTTACCGTGTGTGAAACCGTTTGCCAATTTTGCCACCCTCCTGTATTAGGTACAGCTACATTTCCTAATGGAATAGCACCTGCATTCAAATCCGCAGACAAAGCAGCACCATTTACCGCACTTGCTACTCTGTATTCAATTAAATAACTGCCTGAAGAAGGAAAATTAATTGCATTATATGCCATCCAGTCTCCTGTATCTGCATAACCTACATTTAAACCACCACCAGTATCTGTAGTTGCTTCCGTTTGTACACCATTCATAGCACTATAATTTTCCGCTTGAATGAGTATAGAAGATCCTGAAGTTGTTGTTCTCACACGAACAGAAGTAGCTACATCGTTAAAATTATTATCTACTAAACAAGTGTCATCTGATCCAACAATTATGGAGTTACCTGTAAAATTATCATTTGCATAAAGCACCATTTCATAACCACTTTGCACTTTTAGAGATGAAATATCATTATCTAAAACGCCTCTAGCTTGTAATTGGCTTAAATTATAATTACCTGCTGGTAAAGCAACTGCATAACCACCATAATTACAATGTTTATAAACTGTAGCTACTCCATTGGTTGGTGGATTAACTCCTTTTTGATAAACTCTTACATAGTCAACTAGCATTCTTGCTGGAAAACCATTATTATCGATATTGAATCCTGGCCAATTACCTCCAACAGCTAAATTAAGTAAAATGAAAAAATTGTTATGAAACTCACTAGTACCATTAACACCTCCAGCTATATTAACTTCATGATATTTTACTCCATCAACAAACCATTTAATTAAATTTTCATCCCATTCAACAGTATACAAATGATAAGTTGTAATATTTGTGTCTGTATAGCCAGAATAAGAAGCATGACCATTTTCTTCCCAATGAATTGTCCCTACAACTTGTCCTCCTCCATTTACATGTTCCATGATATCAATTTCTCCACAACTTGGCCAACCAACTGAGCTGATATTATCTCCTAACATCCAAAAAGCTGGCCAAATACCTTGAAAAGAAGGCATCGCAATTCGAGCTTCAATTTTTCCATATTTCCAAGATTTTTTCCCTTGAGTTTTCATTCTAGCCGAAGTATAATTAGATCCTCCAAAAGATTCTCTTTTGGCAGTAATTACTAAATTACCATTTTCTATGGTTGCATTTTGCTGTCTATAGTATTGCAACTCATTATTACCCCATCCTCCATTTCCTGTTTCGAAAACCCAGTCTGGACCTATTCCATTAGTAAATTCGTCTTGCCATACTAATTGCCAATTTTGGCTAAAGACCATTGCAAAAGGGCTTATTAAAAACAATATATATATTAATCTATTTTTCATCTTATTGATTGTGTTTTAAATTGGTGTGTTATAACAAGAAGCTGTCTAAAAATTTTTGTTTTTCTATTTCAGAATTTATTTAGGAATCTAAAAACATTTGATAATCAGTAAATTTAAAGAAACAGGAACAAGTTCTGCTAGACAAGATTATACTTTTTGGACAGCTTCTTGAAAATTATTTTTTTATAAATTTTTTAGTGACTTTATTTTCAGATGTTTCAAAAGCGATAATATAAATTCCAGAAGCCAATGAAGAAACGTCTAAATAATTTTCAATGTTTTCTGAAGTTATTATTGGCATACCTGCTAAATTATAAACAGTTATTTTCACATCCTTCATAGAAGAATTAAAGTTTAATCCATTTTCGGATGGATTTGGATAAAAAGTAAAGTCAATTGATTTTTTTTCTTCATTAGAATCATTTAAGACTGCAGTTCTTGCTGCATTTCCTACTTTAGTAATTCGAAACCAATTTAAATTTACGCCACTACTTTGAATATAAATTCCAAAATTATAAGTACCAGCATCTACATTTACCGTATGCGAGACCGTTTGCCAATTTTGCCAACCTCCTGTATTAGGTACGCCTACATTTCCTAATTGTATTGAACCAGCGTTTAAATCGGCTGATAACATGGCTCCATTAACAGCACTTGCAACACGATATTCTATTAAATAAGCACCAGAAGTTGGAAAAGTAATACTATTATACGCCATCCAATCTCCTGTATCTGCATATCCTACATTCAACCCACCACCAGAATCAGTAGTTGGTTCTGTTTGAATCCCATTCATATTAGAATAATTTTCTGCTTGTATAAAAACGGAAGAAGAATTTGTAACTGTTCTTACTCTTATTGAAGTTGTTGCATCATTAAAACTATTATCTACCAAACAAGTGTCATCAGAAGTTATAGTAACCGAAGTTCCGGTAAAATTATCATTTGCGTAAAGTACTATTTCATAACCATTTTGAACTTTTACAGAAGAAACATCATTATCGACAACCCCTTTTGCTTGCAATTGGCTTAAAGTATAATTCCCCACAGGTAAAGAGACAGCATAACCATCATAATTACAATGCTTATAAACAGTCGCTACACCATTTTGAGGTTGTCCTCCATTGATAACTTGATCAATAGCAGTTAATAAAGATTTTGAGCCAACTGCATCTTGAGCTAATTGCCAAATCATAACGCCACCCGCATTTTGAACCGCAAAGGTTGTTTTTTGTTTAATGGTGGGAATACCATTATAATAAATTGTATTTGCTACTTGATCTTGGTTTTCAGCACCAGGATATGTATTTACAATATCAGCATAAGAAATACCTTGATTAGCTGAACTTCCAAAACCATAACCATAAAAAGGCACACCTATTATAGCTTTACTACTTGGAAGGCCTCTACCTGTCCAATAATTAAATTGATCTACAGCCATACTATAAGGAGAATGTTGTCCAGGATTATTTGGATTCCATGGTCCTGTTGCATCATATGCCATAATATTTATCCAATCAAAATAAGAAAAAGTGCTTGATGGTACATTGGCACCGCCATAACCTTGTGATAAAGCAGCCGTAATTTGTTTATTATTTGCATGCATACTATTTGCTAAAGCAATAATAAAGTTCCCATAATCACCATTAATAGCTGGACCTTCTAAATCAACATCAATACCATCAAAATTGTGACTTATTACATAATTAGTAAGTTTTTGTACAAATGAAGCTCTATTACCTGCACTCATTTGATTGAAAAAATTATCACGTATAGCACCCCCTTCTGAAATAGCACCACCACCTATAGAGACAAATACTTTCACATTATTAGTGTGTGCTTTTTGGATTAAAGTATTATTTGCAGCTTGAAAAGAAAGATTCCCATTGGAATCAGGATTTTCAAAAGCGATATTAATATGTGTTAATTTATTATATTGAATACTATTTGAGAAAGTATTTAAATCGATCCAATTAGGAACATATCCAATAACTTTTTTTTGTGCATAAGACAAATTTAACATTCCTAGCACTAAGATAAAAGCTAACTTTTTTAATATTTGTGAACTTTTTGTCATGATATTTTAGAATTAAAAAAAATAAGAACCTTAAATAAGGTTCTTATTAATAATTATTTTTTAATAAAACGTCTTCTTTCCATTTGTCCATTATTATCTACAATAACAGAATAGATACCAGGTTTTAATAAAGAAACATCAATACTTTTATCATTATTTTTTCTAAACGGTATTACATTTCCACTTTGAACATCAATGATAGTTATTTTCGCACTTTCCACTTCAGCTGTAAAGAATAAAGTATTTTCAACTGGATTTGGATAAACAACAAACATCTCTTTTGGTTCAGAGGTACTTTCTTTTGCTGCAGCATTACTTATTTTTGTAATTCTAAACCAATTCAAATTAACTCCAGAACTTTGTATATAAATTCCAAAATTATAAGTTCCTGCATTTACATTTACAGTTTGTGAAACAGTTTGCCAATTTTGCCATCCGCCAGTATTAGGAATAGCTACATTACCTAAAATAATACTTCCTGCATTTAAATCTGAAGAAAGCACTGCACCATTTACAGCACTAGCTACTCTATATTCGATTAAATAAGAACCAGAAGAAGGGAAATTAATACTATTATAAGCCATCCAATCACCCGTATCCGCATAACCTACATTCAAACCACCACCTGCATCTGTAGTAGCTTCAGTTTGAATACCACTCATAGCAGTATAATTTTCTGCTTGAATTAAGATACTAGAGGAACTACTTGTTGCTCTAACACGTAATGAAGAGGCTAGATCATTAAAATTATTATCTACTAAACAAGTATCATTACTTCCTATTACAACTGAGGAGCCATTAAAATTATCATCAACATAAAGTACAATTTCATATCCACTATTAACTTTAAGAGAAGAAATGTCATCATTTACAACTCCTTTAGCTTGTAATTGACTTAAAGTATAATTACCTGGTGCCAAACTAATAGCATAACCACCATAATTACAATCTTTATATACGGTTGCAACACCATTATCTGGAGGAATTGTACCTGTTATAGAATAACTCCCTATTGATCCATAGGCAGAATATCCTCCATATCCAGCATCACCAGCACCCGTCCCATCGACTCCTATATAATATTTTCCTGCAGCTAAATTTACATTCATAGATGCATTTAAAGCAAATGGATCAGAGTTCCAATAAGTACCAATTTGAGTTCCTGAAGCATTAAATAATCTTATTATTAAGTGAAGATTTCCATTTCTACTTACAGTATTTGCATTGATAACTACGTTTCCACCTCCAGTTGTGAAAGTAAAAAAGTCATAATCTGCTTCACTAGAAATGATTCCATTTTTTTGATTGATGGTACCATTAGCATTGTATGTTAAACTAGCTGCTCCAGCAGTATTGTTACCGTAATCATCACCTCTATATCCTACACCAAATTTTGAACCTGCAATAGTTGCAACGTCATCTTGAAGATTATCTGCATAATTGTATTGTCCTTTACTCCATTGCACAACAGGTCTATAATAACCTGCACCCATAATTGGAGCCCAAGAAGTACCGTCTATACCCAGAAAATATCCTTCTTGAGGATTTGTACGTCCATCATGACCTAAATCGAATGTATGTCCAATTTCATGTGAAGATGCATCTCCTCCGGATTTACCAGAAGTAATAAACACCCAACAAGGTACATCATTATCCCAATTAAAAGAGCCAATATAAGCAACTCCACCCGCTCCTGGAGCAGCAGTATTTGTTGGAGTAATAACCACGCGCATCCTTCTATTTCTAGGATAGGAATTAAAAACAGACTCGTTTGTAGTAATATTTAAATTAAATGGTCTATAATCTTCAGAAACCACTTCCCAATGTTCTAAAACAGCTGCATCGCTCATTCCTGATGGTGCCGCATTAATAGCATTTCCATTGTTCCATAAATTGCCTGCAGGCATATAATACCCATCAAAATCTAATAAAACACAACCAGCTGCACCAGGTAGACTTTGCAAATCTAAAAGTGCTTCTGCAACAGGAGCATTTTGAGGTTCTTGTGATTTATTTGCTTCATTTAATAATTGTCTATCAGGAACATTTTGATAATTCACACAAATTAAGCTATTTATATCTACTTCTTTTACAAACGCATTATCGTTTTCAGAATAATATTTATATGCTTTGTTTGTACTTTTAATTATAATATGACCTTGTAAATCTTTTTTAGATATATCAATATAAAAAGAACCTCCATTATTAGTTATTTCACCAATTATATACTCACTAGTGGAACTGGATTTTTGAAAATTAATTTTCCCATTAAGTGCTTTGTTAGCATCAATTTTTAAAAGAATGTCTTTCTCTTTCCCTTTAGAAGTGCTTTCAGTTAAATTCTTTTTAACATTTGAAAGAAATGTTTCATTCTTACCCAAAGAAGTTTGTGATATAGCCCAATTGCAAGAAGCAACCAAAGCTATAAAGCTAAAGTAAATACTTTTTTTCATGTTTGTTTGTTTATTTGTTCTTGTTAAGTTTTTTCAGATTAAATTTTTAATCTAAGATAATTTTATTGCATATTTCAATTTAATTAAGATTAATACTTAATTCTTTTTTATTAAAAAAAAGAATTAATATAAAATTATTGCTCTGATTGTTTTAAAAAAAATATTTTAAACCAACAGCTTGTATTTTTCAACCAACAGCAATAATACTTCAACAATATGTTATATATAAACGTTTAAAGAAAGTTTAAGCATTGTATTTTAATCATTTTTCATCATTATCTTAGTCAAAAAAATAGCCCCAACAGCTGACGCTTATTGGGGCTTTATCAAATTATTTTTTAATAAATTTCTTTTCTGTCTTTACACCATTTTTTTCAATAATAACAGCATAAATACCTGGTTGCAAATTTGAAATATCTAAACTATTTGCATCTGTTTTAGGTAATTTTAGATAAATACCTCTTTGAAAATCTGCCACCTCAATTGTAACATTATCTAAAGATTGACTAAAATGTAAAGTATTTTCAGCAGGATTTGGATAAACAGTTAGTAATTCTTCTTTTTCATTTGATGTCGAAGTCATTCTAAGTGCATTATTCACTTTGGTAATTCTAAACCAATTTAAGTTAACTCCAGAATTTTGAATAAAGATTCCAAAATTATATGTTCCTGCATTCACATTTACAGTTTGAGAAACAGTTTGCCAATTTTGCCATCCTCCTGTATTAGGAATATTTACATTTCCTAGAACTATTGCGCCAGCATTTAAATCTGAAGATATTACAGCACCATTTACGGCACTAGCCACTCTATACTCAATTAAATAGGCTCCAGTAGTAGGGAAATTAATACTATTATAAGCCATCCAATCACCCGTATCCGCATAACCTACATTTAAACCACCACCCGTATCTGTAGTAGCTTCTGTTTGAATTCCGTTCATTGCTGAATAATCCTCAGCTTGAATGAGTACTGATGATGTATTTGTTGCTACTCTTACTTTTACAGATGAAGCTACATCATTAAAATTATTATCAACTAAACAAGTATCATCTGAACCAACAACGATTGAAGAACCAGTAAAATTGTCATTAGCATATAGAACAACTTCGTAGCCGCTTTGAACTTTTAAAGATGAAATATCATTATCTAAAGCTCCATTGGCTTGAAGTTGAGCTAAAGTATAATTTCCTACAGGTAATCCAATTGCATAACCTCCATAACTACAATGTTTATAAACTGTAGCTACACTTGGTGCACTATTTCCAAATCCTCCAAAAACAGCCACAGCTTTTGTAGGTTGAGTTGTATGTAAAGATGGCGAATGATCTGCTACATCGTCATAAGCAAAACCATAAGATAAATTATCCACACTTATTCCTGGTAAATGCCAAAATTTAGCATAATGATTCATTGGATTAGCTTGATAAAATGATGGGATATTATGCCAATTTTGTTGACCAGGATTAGCACTTGTTACATCAACAACATGTCTATTTATAGCCGCAGTAAGTTGAGCTTGTATAACTAAATCTAAATCACCGTCAACTAATCTTCTGTCTAATACTCCTTTTCCTTCTAATGCTTCTTGCGTAGAAGGTCTATATTGAACACGACCAGTTCTTCCTACAAAAGCTCCGGATTGACCAACCATTTCTAGTTGTTCACCTATAACTCTTCCTTTAAAAACTCCAGCTTGTCCAGCATAAAAAATTAAATCTTGGTTTTTATATTTATTCCAGATGGCATCGATATAAGATTTTAAATAATTAGCATAAGGACCTGCTGTAGTTCCACCTGTACCATCTGCAAATGCAGGTGTTTTAGATGGAGCTGTAATTTCTCCAGTAGTATTATTTACACAACCTTGAAATTCAGTTGGTACATTTGCTTTGAAAGCTGCAACAATGTCATTATGTTTTTTTAGCTCTCCAACTCGTTTATAGTAACCATTTCCATACAATTCTAATCCCATTGGGTATTTATATGAATCTACACGTGTTGGATTACCAAAAAAACCATATTGATTATTGGTTAATTCAATCATTTCATATAAAATACCATTATTTGGATCCGTTGGATTAAGCGGATTATGTCCGGCATATCCTGAAGGAGCACCTGTAGAGCCAAAGAAATATAAATACATTTGTGAACCTTTAGAAATAAAAACTCTACAACCAGCAATAAGCGGTAAAGTAAATGTTTTATTAGGAATATCACTTAATCGAGTAAAACAATTAGCATACTTTCCATTTCCACCTGGACCTAAATTTCCGCCTGGTGTAGGACCTTGAACCGTATTATAAGATGAATTCATTGGATAGACCTGACTAGTTTTGGCATCAACCCACACATGTGCACCTGTATTGTAATTAATACCTACAATTGCTACATACAGATCAGAATCATTAAAAGTAGAAGTATTTCTAATTTCAAAAGGAATTGGTCCTTGACTATACCCAATTGCTGTAAAGAATAAGATGGAAAAAAATTTCCAACTTAAGAGATAAGTTTGTTTTGTTTTTTTCATGTTTTTAATTGTTAATTGTTAAAAATAGGTTTGTTACATATAAATTCAGATTTTAAATTGAACTTCTTTTTACTTTTTTTACATTGAACTTCTTATAATATCAAATTCAAAACTAATAGCAATATTTTTTCTAATTTTCACATCATCAACAATCCACTCCACACATTTAATGTCTATAGACAAGATTTGATTATTGATAAACTTTAATATAATCAATTATATACTCTTGTGGAAAAACTGTATTATCAATAGATGGACCACCAAAGTTTCCACCTATTGCCATATTAATTAAAAAATAGAAAGGCTGATTAAAAGGCCAAACGTTTTCATCTTTCGCATCAGGTTGAAAAGTATATACTAAATTATCATCTACATAAAAAGCAATTTTATTTTTGTCCCAATCGATTGCATATACATGAAATCCCTCTTCTATTCCATCTATTTTTGTTTTTTTTGTATTGATTGTGTTACCATGACTATCTTGTGTATGTAATGAAGTGAAGACTTGACTAGGTTCTTTACCTATGTATTCTAAAATATCTATTTCACCGCATTTTGGCCAACCAACTTCTGAAATGTTTGAGCCTAGCATCCAAAAAGCAGGCCATAATCCAGTACCAATAGGCAATTTTGCTCTTGTTTCAATTCTACCGTATTGAAACTCTTTTTTCCCTTTTGTAGTTATTCGAGTAGAAGTATATGTTTTTCCATCGTAATTCGCTGTAATGACTAAATGTCCTTTTTTAATTTTATGATTTTCTTTCGTATAAATTTGAGATTCATTATTACCCCAACCACATATGTTTGGACAGCCATTACCAATTTCAAAATTCCAAACTGTAGTATCTAATGCTTTGCCATTAAAATTTTCTTCCCAAATTAACTTTCTTGATTGCTTTTGAGCAAAAGCAGCATTAAAAATGAATAGTATTAAACAAATTTTTTTCATTATGATATTACTTTAAAAATTGAAATTGATCTTCTAATGTATTGTCTGAACTACCTCCAATAAAAATTTTAAACTCACCTGGTTCTGTTTCCCATTTATTGTTTTTGGTAAAAAATGCTAATGTCTCCGCTTTGATTTCAAAAGAAATAACTTGCTCTTCTTGAGGATTTAATTCAACCAATTTAAAATCTTTAAGTTCTTTAACTGGTCTCGTTGAACTAGCTATTAAATCTCTAATATACAATTGTACTACTTCTTTTCCTTTAACTTTACTATTATTTTTTAAGGTTACAGAAACAATAATTTTTTCAGAATTTTTAAAAGATTTTTTACTTAATTTCAAACTAGAATATTCAAATTTTGAATAACTTAAACCATGTCCAAAAGCAAATAAAGGTGTATTTTTTTCATCGATATAATGTGACCAAAAAACACTTTCTTTTTCAGTCATAACTGGTCTTCCTGTATTTTTATAATTATAATATAATGGAACCTGACCAATATTCCTTGGAAAAGTCATAGGTAACTTACCACTTGGATTATAATCTCCATATAATACTTGTGCTACAGCATTCCCAGACTGTGTACCTAAATGCCAAGCTTCAACAATTGCAGGTATATTCTCTTTTGCCCACGGAATGGCAAGAGGTCTTCCATTATTAAGTACTAATACTATATTTTTATTTATTTTGTAAACTTCTTCCAATAATTCTTGTTGCAAACCGGGTAAACCTAAATCTGATCTACTCCTCCCTTCACCAGATTGAAGACCGTGTTCACCTAAAACCATAACTACAACATCGGCACTTTTTGCTATACTAATGGCTTTAGCAAATTCAGATTTATCAGAATCATTTATTTTTGTTTCCCACATAAACTCAGTTCTCCCAATAGCAAGATCTGTACCTTTAGCATAAATAAGTTGATTCTGTTTATATTGACTCATTCCTTCAAATACTGAAACAGCAGACTCATCATCTGCTCCTATTCTCCAACTTCCTAAAGGGCTTGTTTTATCATTAGCAAGCGCACCGATAAGAGCAATTTTTTTTCCAGATCTTTGTAATGGTAAAAGGTTATTTTCATTTTTAAGTAAGACAATTGATTTTTTTGCTATATCTAAAACGCCATCATGAAATTCTTTTTTACCGACAGTGTTCTTTTCATAAGCCTCATCACAGTATTTATAAGGATTTTCAAAAAGTCCTAACTCGAATTTTGTTCTTAAAATTCTTCTGGCAGCATCTTCAACATCGGCTTCTTTAACTTTGCCTTCCTCTATTAATTTTTTAAGATAAGTAACATATGCATAGGATTCCATATCCATATCAGATCCTGCATTGACAGCAATTTCTGCTGCATGTTCACTATCTTTAGCATAACCATGAGATATCATTTCATTAATTGATCCCCAATCAGAAACCACAAAACCAGTAAAATTCCAATTATTTTTAAGAATTTCTCTTTGCAACATTTTATTACCTGTGGCTGGCACTCCATTTAAATCATTAAAAGAATTCATAAAAGTTCGTACACCCGCATCTACAGAAGCTTTAAAAGGAGGTAAAATTATATTTTGAAGTGTTTGCTCTCCTACATCAACTGTATTGTAATCTCTACCAGCTTCTGCGAAACCATATCCTGCAAAATGCTTAGCACAAGCCAAAATTGTTTTTCTAGAAGACAAATCATCACCTTGAAAACCCTTGATTCTAGCTTCAGCAATTTTACTTCCTAAATAAGGGTCTTCACCTGCACCTTCCATAACTCTTCCCCATCTTGCATCTCTAGATATATCAACCATTGGAGCAAAAGTCCAATTTATCCCTACTGCCGATGCTTCCTCTGCTGCAATTGCTGCAGATTTTTTTATTGCATCTAAATCCCAACTAGCAGCTTCAGCAAGTGGAATAGGGCTAATTGTTTTATATCCATGAATAACATCAAAACCAAATAATAAAGGAATACCTAATCTAGTTTCTTCTACTGCGATTTTTTGTAAGGTATAAACTTCTTTAGCACCTTTAACATTAAGCATAGAACCTACTAAGCCTTTCTTTATATCTTCATATTTTTTTGCTGCTTGACCTTCTTTAGGAACAGGACCTGTTATTTCCCAAAACCCGTTGTATTGATTCATTTGACCAATTTTTTCATCTAAAGTCATTAGATTTAAAATGGAATCTACTTTTTGTTCAATCAAATCATTCTTTTTTGATGCAACCGCTTTTTTTGTTTGGCCTTCGTTACATCCAATAAAAAACAAAAAAGATAAAATACTATATATAATAGGTTTGATTTTCATTAGAGATAGGTAATAATATTCCAACCCTTAAGAAAGCTAGCAATTGATATACTAAACTTTCTTAAGATTGAAATGATAAAAATATTTTATAAAAAAATGAAAAAGTGTTATTGATAAACTCTTACATAATCCACTTCCATGGAAGATTGAGTAAAACTAGAATCAATAGGCCCTCCAAAAGTTCCTCCCATAGCGACATTTAATATCAAGAAGAAATCATGGTTAAATGGAATGGAATTATTATTTGGTACAGAATGGAACAATACATCATCTACAAATATTTGAATTGAAGACGGACTCCAAATTGTCTTATATACATGAAATTCTGAACTAACATTAGAAATGGTTGTAGAATTTCCATTGGCATTACCACCTGAATTACCAGGGTAATGTAATGTTCCGTAAATAACATTAGGTTGATTTCCTTTATGTTCCATAATATCAATTTCCCCACATGCTGGCCAACTAAAACCATTTTGATCATAATTTGCTCCTAACATCCATATTGCAGGCCAAGTACCACCACCTACGGGTAATTTTGCACGAACTTCTACTTTACCGTAAGTAAATTCAAATTTATTTTCAGATTTTAAACGTGCAGATGTATAATCTGAACCCGATTTTATAGCCGTTATAACTAAATTACCACCAGAAACAACAGCATTAGTTGCACTATTTGTATAAGTTTGGGCTTCCTGATTTCCCCAGCCACCAGCGCCTAAATCATATCCCCATTTGTTTGAGTCGGGCGCACCATCAGTATTAAATTCATCAGACCAAACTAAATTTGTATAATCTACAACAGGGTTTTGAACTGGTTGGGTTGTAGTAAATGTATGATACCAAGCTAATCCAGGATCGTTACCCATTATAGCTCTCACAACCATTCTGTTTGCAGTTATAGATAAAATTTCGTAAGAACTTTGTCCAATATAATATCCCATAAATCCATTATCAGAAAAAGTCATTAATGTACCTCTTGTTTGAGTTGCAGCATTCGCATTCATGGTAACAACTGATTCAGATGGACTCAACGTAACAATCTTTACACCTGAAACATCATAATCATAACACATATCACTTCCTGCACTTCCCCCTACAACACCTTCAAAAGCAGTATTAAAAAATGTTTTTCCACCATTATCCAATTGATATTTAAGAATATCACCCTCTTTTGTAAAGGTTAATACATTGTCATATAAACAACTTGAATTAGCGCTTGCTGCTTTTTCCCAAGGTGCGGCTTGATACCAAAATCCAAAATAATTTTGTGCTTCATCTGTACTATTAGGACCTACTCCTAAATGTCCTGGTTCAGATGCTGACCAATACCAATTTTTACTAGCTCCGCCCGTAAGAAATTCAATAGCTTCTTCATCTGTAAAATCACTTCTTACTTCAACGCTTATAGTTGTATTTGTCGCAATTCCTCCTTTTCCAGAAGCAACAACTGTAACATTATAAACATTAACACCTGTTTGGGTAAAACGTTTCTGAAAAACTCCTGAAGGAGAATTTTGAGAAGTACCATCACTAAAGACAAATTTATATGATATTGCATTGTCAGCATGTGCGTTGAAAGTTACTAATCCAGAGCCATCACCGTAAGGATTGGAAACATCTTGACCTTGTATTTCTGCTTGCACTACTAAATTAGTAGGAGCACTTAAATCTCCAAAATTTTTATCTTCTTCCTGACAGCTTATTGCAAAAATGATAGTCAGTGTTAGTATAATATATTTTTTTATTCTATTCATTTTAATTCTTTTTAGTTGGATAATTGAATGTCATCAAAATAATAAGTTGCTCCTGTACCCGCATTACCAAAATCAAAGAATACAACTACTCTTTGATAATTATTTGAGTTATTAATACCTGTAAAATCATAGGTTAATTCCTCCCAAGCATTAGCTTGACTAGTAGTAGCATCTAATTCTGTATTAATTGTTGTTCCGTTTAATAAATTTTCTAATTTCAACTTAACAACAATTCCTACTTGTGGAGACCATACTTTCATTTTTATTTTTTGCATAGTAGCAAAATTAATTGGACTACCTAATTCAATATAAGAACCAGCCCAAGTTTCAGCACCATTATTTTTTACTGTTTTACCCACTTTTGAAGAAGTATTGATACCAGTTGCATTTGTATTATTATCAACAATTGTATTAGCTCCACCAAAGTTATTAAATGTATATGTTAAAGTAGATGATTCAAAATCTAATGGTAATATTACTGATGGTGCACCTGAAGTTAGTTCAACATCATCAAAATAATAATTAGCACCGTTACCCGCATTTCCAAAATCATAGAAAATAACTAATCTTTGATAATTATTTCCATTATTAACACCAGAGAAATCAAAAACTAATTCTTCCCAAGCATTTGCAACAGTATTAGTCACGTCTACTTCAGTATTGATGTTTGAATCTAATAAGTTTTCCAATTTCATTTTGATTACTACGCCAGCCTGAGGTGCCCATGATTTAATTTTAATTTTTTGCATAGTTGAAAAATCGATAGGAGCACCTAATTCTATTAAAGAACCAGCCCAAACTTCTGAAGCGTTATTTTTTGTTAAGCGAGCCACATTTGCACTACCATTATTAGCATCAATATTTGGATTCGCAACTTTTACAGTATTAGCTCCTCCAAAACCAATAAAATCATAATTTAAAGTAGCCGACTCAAAATCAATTGGTAATAAAACCGGATTTGTTATCGTAACATCTTCAGTATATTCAGTAGTAGCAACACCTCCACTTAAAGCCACAACTCTTACTGTGTATGTTCCTACATTTGCATAATTAAAAGTTACTGTTTCTCCTTGCATAAAATCAACTGGGATTTGATTTGGATCTTCACCAAAATAAACTTGGAAATAAGTTTCATAATCTGCTGTTGCTTGTACAGATATTCCTAAATTATTCCCAGGAATATGTGCAATTACAACGTTTAAATTTTCAGGTGCAATAAATGCGACAGTTAATTCTTGTGTTGTTTCAGATTTTTTACCATCCAAAGTAACCCCTACAATTCTCACTTGATAAGTTCCCTCAGCATATACATGTTGAACTGAAGCACCTGGATTAACATATGCAGGATCAGCCGATCCATCTCCAAAATAAACTTCGAATTGAGTGATTCCCTCACCTCTTGGTAAAATAGTTACTTTACCAGAATTATCTTGCTTAATTGTCATTAGTGCTGCCACATTTTTAGGTACAGCTATGCTATCTAAATTTACTGTATCATCGTCTTTAGCACAACCAATAAAAAGTAAAAAAGCTAAAAGACCAAATAATATTTTTATTTTATTCATAATTGGTAATTTTAATAATTAGGATTTTGTTGCCAATTGCCATTTGAAAATTGAATTTCTTCAAAAGGAACAGGGAATACTTCATTTTTATTAGCAGTAAATCCAGAGATAGTTCCAACTGCTCTATTTGTTCTAACTAGGTCAAAGAAACGATGTCCTTCTCCAACAAGCTCTAACCTTCTTTCATCAAGAATAAAATCAGTTAAAGCTGCACCAGAAGCCGATATATCGTGGTTAGTATCACCAAAAGCTCTTCTTCTTACCATATTAAGATAAGTTCTCGCTTTTGCATCGTCAATTCCACCTCTATTAAAAGCTTCTGCTGCCATTAAAAGTACATCTGCATAGCGAATTGCTCTGTAATTATTTGGATTAGTTAGATTTTGATCTCCAATATTTGAATCCCCTTTTCTAGGTAAATATTTGCGATTAAAAAAACCTGTATGTTTGTATCCTTCACCATAAGTTGCTCCAGTATCATTAGACCAATCTACAATATTTAGTATAGCAATATCTCTTCTATTGTCACCTACTTCAAATGCATTGTATGCTTCTTGTGTGGGTACATTAAAACTATATCCTGAATCAAAAAGTGGCCCGTTGTAATTTCTAATTCCATTAAAACCAACAGCTACATTTCCTTCACTACATTGTAAACAACCAAAACCAGCACCTTGTGCATCAGTATATTGCACTTCAAAAACAGATTCCGGTCCATTTTCAGCATTATTTTCAAAAAGGGTAGAATAATCACTTACTAAAGAATAGTTACCATCTAAGATTAGTTGTTCTAATACATTTGAAGCGTTAACAAATTTATTTTGGTATAAATAAACTTTTCCTAGAAGAGCTTGAGCTGCTCCTTTAGTAGCTCTTCCTTGTTGAGGAGCAGTAACACTTAAATTATTAATGGCAAATATTAAGTCACTTTCAATATTAGCATAAACCTCAGATACAGATGAACGTGGAATTGTTTCAACGTCTTTTACCCCAAATCTTACATCTTCTTTAATTGGAATAGGGCCAAACCATTTCACTAATTCAAAATTATAATATGCTTTTAAAAATCTTGTTTCAGCAATAATTTGATTTTTTCCTTCAAAATCAGTTTTATCTTTAAATTCTAAAATATAACTTGTTCTATAAACTCCAGCAAACATCCAATTCCAAATATCTTTCAGATTGGAATTCACTGGTGTATGAATCATTTCATCAATTTGTTGAAAACCTATAACGTCTGTAGCACTTTCACCTCCAGATAACGTATTATCAGAAGCAATTTCACCTAAAAGTACATTTACATAAGTAGATTGTAATATATCATAAGCCCCAATAAGTGCTTTTTCATAATCTTCTTTAGAGTTAAAATAGTTTTCAGAATCTATAGCATAAGGTGGATTTTCATTAACAAATTCATCTGAGCAAGCCGTAATGATTGTTGTCATTAAAGCTACAATTAATCCGATTTTTACTGTATATTTTTTCATAGTCAATTTTTTAAAAAGTAACATTTAATCCTAACATATAAGTTCTAGGCGTTGGGTAGTACCCATAATCAATTCCTCCAGCAATTGGATCACCACTATTAGCAGCTGGATCAAAACCTCTATATTTAGTAAATGTATATACATTATTTACAGAAGTGTATAGTCTTACTTTAGTTAATTTAATTTTTTCAATAAAACTTCCAGGTAAAGAATACCCTAATTGAAGATTTTGAATTCTAAAGAAGGATGCATCTTCAACAAAATAATCAGAAAAAACATTGTTAGAGGAAGCACCTGCAGTAACTCTTGGCACCTCATTTGAAGTTCCTTCTCCTGTCCATCTTCCTAAAACATAATTTAATTTATTTAGTTTGTTTTCTGTTCTTTCATAATTACGAATCATGTCATTACCCACAGAAGCATAAGAATACCCCACAAAATCAAAACCTTTATAACTTAAATTAATATTAAAACCTAAGGTATAATCTGCAACTGGTTTGCCAATAAAAGTTCTATCTTTTAAATCTATTACACCATCTCCATTTATATCTTTATATCTTATATCACCAGGAGAAGCTACTGCACCCAAAGCTACTTGAGATGGATGTGCGTCCACTTCGGCTTGATTTTGAAAAATTCCATCTGTTTGATAACCATAAAATGCACCTATAGTTTGCCCTACTTGCATTCTTGTTGGAGAAGGTTGTCCAACACCAAAAGCACCACTTTCTATAAAACCAGTTGAATTATTTACTTCAGTAACTTCGTTATTAATAGTCGTGATATTGAATCCAATACCATAATTAAAATCTTTGATATTGTCTTTATAATTTAAAGCCACTTCAAATCCATTATTTTTAACAGTTCCAGCATTTACTGTTGGATTTCCTGAACCTGGAGCGTTCCCACCAGCGGTTCCTGATACTGGAGTGTTTCTAATTAATAAATCTTTTCTAGTATTATTGTAGTAATCTGCAGTAATTTCTAATCTATTGTTAAACATTTTTGCATCAAGACCCACATCTATCTTTGTGTCAGTTTCCCACTTCACACTCGGATTAGTTAGTACTCCTACTGCTGTTCCAGTAACTAAATTACCATCAAAAACATATTCAGATTCTCCAGTTAAAAAAGATCTAAATGCATCTCCTGGTATAGCATCATTTCCTAAAGTTCCATAACTTCCTCTTAATTTCAAGAAATTTACTTTACCGTCTTTATTAAAGAAATCCTCTTCAGAAATAATCCAACCTCCAAGTATTGATTTAAAATAAGCAACACTAAAATCAGGACCAAAATTAGACGATTGATCTCTTCTAAAGATAAATGATAATAAATATTTTTCTCTAAAGTTATAATCTAAAGTACCAAATAAAGATGGTCGCTTGTAAGGAGTTGATTTATAAGAACCATTTGTTTTTACTGGTGTTGTAGGCAAACCATTTGCTAAAGCAATATCTGCATATTCCCATGAATTATAAGGAACATCATAACCTGTTGCAAATAAACCTTCGCCATTTGCCTCATGCAAAGTACCACCTATAGTTAACTTAAAGGTATGGTCTTCAAATAACGTTTTTTTGTATTCTGCAAAAGCGTCAAAAGTATAATTACTAAATTTTTGAGTATTTTGAGATACTGTACTTTGATCTACATTATTAAAAACTTTTCCAGTACCATAAAAAACTAACATATTAAATGATTTCCCCACGCTATTACCTCTTTCAAAACCATAACGAGTTGTTAATTTTAAATCTTTAATAGGTTCATATTCTAAACTTATACTTCCATTTAAACGTTCTTGGTTGTAACTATTATAAGTATTTTGAATTTGAGCTAAAGGATTAATTACTTCTAATCCATAACCAGGAGTATCTGGTACTAAAGTGTAGTTACCGCTTGCATCAGTAACAGAAAAAACTGAAGGAACGTTAATAGCATTAAATAAAACGGATCCTAAACCATTTTCATTTAAACTTTGTCTATTAAAATCAGAATATATAAAATTTGTTTTCAATTTTAAATTATCATATAAATCTACTCCTACAGCTAATCTAGCAGTTCCTCTATCAAAACCAGATTTTTCAAGACCAACAATACCTTCTTGCATAATTTTAGATGCACTAAAAGAATAAGTAATTGATTCCGAACCTCCAGTAATTGAAATATCATTATTTCTTATGGGTGCTTTTTGAAATACTTCTTCTTGCCAATCTGTACCTTCACCTAATCCTTGTATAGATGGATAAGGTAATGTAAGACCCGCATTTGCATAACTTTCATTTAAAAGTAAGGCATACTCTTGTGCATTCAAAAGATTTAGTTTTTTTGTAGTTTCTTGAAAACCTGTATAAGAGTTAAAAGATATTTTTGTTTTAGAATTTTTCTTTCCTTGTTTAGTAGTAATTAAAATTACCCCATTAGCTCCTTTTGCGCCATAAACTGAAGCTTGAGCATCTTTTAAAACGGTATAGGATTCAATATCTGATGGATTCAATAAATCCATATTCCCTTGGTATCCATCAATAAGAATCAATGGACCATTTTCTCCATTAGATGATATACCTCTAATTCTAATGTTAATTCCAGCACCTGGTGCACCAGAACCTGAAGAAACATAAACACCTGCAACTGTACCTTGTAGTGCTTGTTCTGCTTTTATAGGTCTTAAATCTTCAATTACTTTAGTATCAACGACTGAAACAGAACCTGTAACATCTTTTTTCGCTTTAGTACCATAACCTACAACTATTATTTCTTCTAAAGCTTTTAAATCCTGAATCATATTAATCTTTATGTTTTCAGATTGAGTTACTTTATACTCATAATTATTATAACCTACATAACTAAAAATTAAAGTTGCACCTATAGGTACATTCTGTATGCTAAAATTACCATCAAAATCAGTAGCAGTACCAATTTTCGAATCTTTTGCATAAATATTAACACTAGGTATAGGTTCTCCTGTACCTGAATCAAAAACACTTCCTGTAATATTGGCTGTTTGGCTAAAACCAAAAGAGGTTAATAACAGAAATGTAATTAGTAAAAAATTTGATCTCATAATTTGTCTCGGTTTATAAAAGTTAAAATTAAAAGATTGATTTAATAAAAAATTTAAAATAACCTCAACAAAAAATATACAATATAAAAAAAACAGTTTTTAATTGTGTTTTTAATAAAAAATCACACTATTATTAAGTATTTCTGAATCTTAAAAAAATCTTAAAAAAATTTACGAAAACGTTGATGTTGTGGTGATGTATAGGTAGAATTTTTAATGTATAGGTACTAGAATGATAAGATGTATTCTACTAAACCTTGCTCATGATCTAAATTCATCTTTTTACGTAATCTATATCTTTTAATCTCAACACTTCTAACAGAAATATTTAACAATGGCGCAATTTCTTTAGACGACAAATTGAGTCTTAAATAGGCACAAAGTCTTAAATCATTGGGAGTTAATGAAGGATGATCATGTTTTACTTTCTTTAAAAAATCATTATCAGCATTATCAAAAGCTTCTTTAAAAGTATTCCAAGAATCTTCCTTATTTATATTCTTTGTAATGGTAGAAATAACTGTCTTGACATTTTTATTTGTTATTTCTGTTGCATTTTTTAAATCTTCTTTAATTAAAGTTAGTAACTCATCCTTTTTAATCAAACTCATTGTTGAAACTGCCAATTCTCTTTTTTTACTATCAACATCTTGTGTTAATTGCTCGTTTTTTATTTTCATTAATTGTTGAGCATTCTCTAGTTCTTTAATCTCTAACAATAAATTATTTTCTTCAATCAATTTTTGCTCTTTTTCGCGATAGTAATTTTTATAAGCTTTGTTAACATAATAACCTAAAATGATTAATAATAAAGAGTAAACAAATAAGGCAAGATTTGTAAAATACCAAGGCTTCAAAATAGTAAATTTATAAACTACTATATCATCAGGTTTTGAATTAGCAATTTTAGATCTAACCTTAAAAGTATATTCACCTGGAGGCAAATTTTTAAAATTTGAACTTGTTTTAGAGGACCACTCACTCCATTCATTTTGAAACCCTTCTAATAAAAATTGATATTCAGCATTTATATATTTATTATATTCTGGTACAGAATAGCTAAAAATAATATTATTTTCATTATACTTAAAAGACCCACTATCAAAAACAGAACAACTTACCACTTTCTCGTTTAATTTATTAATTGCAACATTTGTAATAGTTAATTTATAATCTTTAAATGTTAAATCATTTAAATTTATTGTGTAATATCCATCTGTAGTACCAATGAGGTAAATTGAATTATATAATTGGGTAATATTCTCATAACCTAACATGGAATTAGTAAGTGAAGCTGGAATAGGAATAACATTTTCCTTTAATTGATTACTTAATTTACTTAATGAAAAATAATGGATGTAATTTTTGGTAAACAACCATAAACGATTTGATTTATCCACAATTAATTTACCAGATGTGTACTCATCTTTTTTAAAAACGTTACTTAAAATCACATCTTTTTCAAATTCTTTTGTCTTAGTATTAAGTTTATAAACGCCTTCTTTATAAGCATAATATATAAATTCATTAAATTTTATTAAACATGAGTTTTTACCTTTTGTAGGGTTTTTATAAGTAAAAAAAGACTTAGTTTGTTTTAAATTAGAATCTAATTCCAATCTAAAAACACCTTTGTATTCATGACTAATATAAACTTCAGAATTGTTAGTAATTTCAAAATGCTTTGAAGAATAATCAAATCCATTAATTTTATGACTAAATTTCCATTCCCCGTTTTGTTTATATAAAATACTTAATCCTATATAATTGCCTTGAATTAAAACATCCGTTCTATTAGGAATATTTTCTATTTTCCATGTACCTGAACCATTATAAATTTGTTTGGCAATTTCGTTTTCTATTACAAATGTCCCAGTATTGTGACCACAAAACAATGTATTATCATTTTCAAATAATGACCATACTTGTCCTTTTGTTCCTTCTATAAATTTAAAATCTGAATCATTATTTAATTTCTTAACAAATAAACCTTGATTTGTTCCTATATATAAATTTTCTTGAAAAACTAAAGAAGAATAAACCGTTCCTAAAATTCCTGTATCGTCTGAAAAACTTTTTATTGGTGATTGTAGATTAATACAATTGATTCCATTATCAAGACCTATCCATAAATTCTTATCAATATCTTCAAAAAGGGACAAAGCTGTATTATTACTAAGTCCTTTAGTTTGTGTTAAATGATATTTTATATTCCAGTCTTTATCTAACACAAAAACACCATTTGAAACGGTTCCAATTGCTAGGTTATTATCAGACAATAATAAGCTACTATAAACACTACTTGCTCCTATTTCCCTATCAGCTGGGATTAAAAATTTAGTTAAACTACCTTCTCTTAGCTCAAAAAAACCTAAAAATTCAGTCTCTACTATTAATCGCTCATTAATAAAGAATAAATTGACAATCTTATTATTCAAAAAAATGGAATCTTTTGAGATAAGTTTACTCTTTCCATTTTCGATTTCAAATAATCCTTTATTGGCAACATGAAAATAGATAGCATTATTAACCACAAAAGATTTAATTATGGTCTCATTCTCTTTAATAATATTAAATTTTTCATTTTTAGTATTATAAATATAAATTTGATTGAAAGATTGAAAAATTATCCATTGTTCGTAATTAAGTATATTCCAAAATTGTTCATCATCTTTTAATTTATTTTTTATTTTCTTACTTAATGAGGTATAAATCAATTCATTCGTATTATTCCTTGACCAATACCCAAATTCCATATAAGCACCAGTATAAATTTTATCATCAATTGCTACAACTGAGCGAATAATTGTCTCATTTGGTGATGGATACAAAATCCAATTAGCACCATTAAACTCAAGTAAGCCTTCATTATTTGCAAAAAAAACAGAATGTTTCTTGTCTTGGGTAATCATCCAATTTTGATTACCAGCTGCGTACAAGCTTTGAGGATATTTCACAATGGGTGGTAATTCCTGTGAATAAAGTGAAATAAAACAAAAAAACAAAACAGTATGTAAGTATCTCAAAATAATTATCTTTTAAATAGTTTAGAATATTTATGCACTATAAATGTATAAAAATATAAAAAAAGGTATGCAACGCATACCTTTTATATCAAAAAATCAAAATTACTACTTTTTAATAAAAATCTTAGTTATTGAGTTACTATCTGACGAAATTTTCACAAAATACTGCCCTTCATTTAATTCAGAAACATCAATTGAAAATTCATTTTCAGCAATATTCTTTGACAATATCAATTGACCTAATTGATTATAAAATGCAACATTATTGGCTCTATCATTTAATTTAAAATTTAAATTAGACGAACTAGGATTTGGAAACATCTTAACGTCAATATTTTCAAAAATTTTAGTTCCCAATGCTGAAGTAGTAAAATAAACATTATCAAAATAAACTGTTCCAGGTGTTGCTGCCAAAACATCAAATTTATATTGAAACCATGTCGTTGCGTTAAATCCTAAATTAGTAAAATAAGACATGGGGATAGTAACACTTTTCCATGTATTTAATACGATAGCTTCTTGTTCCGGCAAACGATATACATATTCCGTAACTGGAGTATTTGAAATCAAATACAATCCAAAGGTAGTTGCATTACTTGTCCAATAATCAAAATGTACGTACTGTGCAGTAGTTACATCCGTTTCATTATAACCTGCACCAAAACCTGCTATAGCAAAATTGATTTTTAAAGCATTATTTATACCCGCTCCAGAATCCAAGTCAACATCTGAGGCAGTACCAAAAGAGTATTGATACGTATTTGGATACGATTCACTATACATACTCACTACAGTTGATGGATCTGCTGTAGGAACCGGTGCTGGTCCAGAAGGTGTTGGTAACGGTGGTGGTGGAGCTATATTAGTTCCTCCAGCAAAATTATCAACCCAATACGTATCGGTCTCATAGTTATTAAAATCGGTAAAAAGGACCACTTTTGAATAATTACCTAAACCACTTCCAAAATTCAATGTAATCGATTGCCAAGATGTTCCTGTAGTTGTAAAAGGTAATTCAACAGTTGCTGGTCCACCTACTCCTCCTTCGAATTTCAATAAATGATTACCTGTTGTATTTCCATTCAATGGTTTAATCATAAAAGTGATTGTATTATTTCCATCATCAGATAAATCTAAATTTTCTGCAAGATCCAATTGTGCAGTGTCATATAATTGCCCTCCTCCTATTACTTGGGCTACCATATTACCATTATCATCAATTAAAGTAACATTACAACCATCATAGCCTGTCATTAAATGGGAAGGGCTAGAGAAATCCAAAGGAAAGGATTGAGAAAATCCATTACTGATTCCTAAAAAAATAAATAAAAGAGTAATTTTTTTCATATTATGTTTTTAAAAAGTTAAAAAATAAGAATTATTAAATTTAATCGATAAAAAATTACGAAAAACAAAAATCAATATATAGAAACTATACAATATCAATTTAAATTTTAACTCAACCATAAACATATAAAATACAAGCATAATGAATGATTAACAAGTAAATAAGTAAAAAAAGTCTCTAAAATAATATTTATTTACAACGCTTTCGTATAGGTTATGTATAGGTAGAAAAACATGTTTTTGGTTAAATTAAAAGCTATAAAAGTTAAAAAAAAACAATAAGTTAAAATGATGTGCTAATGGATAGGAAACTTATTTTCAGATTAATTATCTTTGCATTCCTTTAGATTTTATTATGATAAAAACCGACTTTTCTAAACTAGAAGCAAAAAAAAATATTTTAATAAAAGGTGCTCAATTACATAACCTTAAAGATATAGATGTAGCTATTCCTAGAAACAAACTTGTAGTCATAACTGGACTGTCTGGATCTGGTAAATCTAGTTTAGCATTTGACACACTATATGCAGAAGGTCAAAGACGTTATGTTGAAAGTTTATCTTCCTACGCGAGACAATTTTTAGGTCGTTTAGACAAACCAAAAGTTGAATATATAAAAGGTATTGCACCTGCCATTGCTATTGAACAAAAGGTTAATACCACCAATGCGCGTTCAACTGTTGGAACATCAACTGAAATATACGATTATTTAAAACTTCTTTATGCCAGAGTAGGTAAAACGTATTCTCCTATATCTGGAAAAGAAGTTAAAAAAGATACGGTTTCAGACGTTATTCAAGAAGTAAAGTCTTTTAAATTAAATTCGAAATGGTTGCTTTTAGCTCCTATACATTTAGAAAAAGGAAGAGCATTGGAAGACAAATTAAAAGTATTGCTTCAACAAGGATTTGCTCGTATTTTGGTTAATAATGAAATGATTCGTTTGGATGAATTCTCGACTTCGCTCGAAGTGACCTCAGAAAATGAAATATTTTTGATTATTGATCGTATCATTGTAAAAGAAGAAGAAGAATTCTACAATCGATTAGCTGATGCTATTCAAACTGCTTTTTATGAAGGTAAAGGAGAATGTTACTTACAAGAAGTTGAAACTCATAAAAGATTTCATTATAGTTCCAATTTTGAATTGGATGGAATTACTTTTTTAGAGCCTAATGTCCATTTGTTTAGTTTTAACAATCCTTATGGAGCTTGTCCAAAATGCGAAGGTTATGGAAATATTATTGGTATTGATGAAGATTTAGTAATTCCAAATACCGCACTTTCTGTCTATGAAAATGCTATTTTTCCATGGAGAGGAGAAAGTATGAGTTGGTATCGAGATCAATTAGTAAACAATGCCTATAAATTTGATTTCCCAATTCATAAATCCTTTTTTGAGTTAACCAAAGAACAAAAACAACTTATTTGGGACGGAAATAAATACTTTACGGGCTTACATGATTTCTTCAGCGAATTAGAAGAAAAAAATTATAAAATTCAAAATCGCGTTTTATTATCTCGTTATAGAGGTAAAACCAAATGTACATTGTGTAAAGGCAAAAGATTGCGTCCTGAAGCCAATAATATTAAAATTGCCAATCATACGATTACCGAATTAGTAGATTTACCGATTGTTAATTTAATCGAATTTTTCAAAAAACTAGAACTTAATGAATACGATACTAAAGTGGCCAAACGTCTCTTAATTGAGATTAATAATCGTTTAGGCTTTCTAGCGAATGTAGGATTAAGCTATTTGACATTAAATCGAAATTCCGCTTCTCTTTCTGGAGGAGAATCACAACGTATTAATTTGGCTACCTCTTTAGGAAGTAGCTTAGTAGGTTCGATGTATATTTTAGATGAGCCAAGTATAGGTTTACATCCAAAAGATACTGAACGTTTAATCGACGTATTGAAAAACCTTCGTGATTTAGGCAATACTGTAATTGTTGTAGAACATGATGAAGATATCATGAAAGCAGCCGATATGATTATAGATATTGGTCCAGAAGCGGGCACTTTTGGAGGAGAATTAGTGGCTCAAGGTACGTATGAAGAAATATTACAATCGGAATCTTTAACAGCTAAATATTTAAATGGTAAGGAAGAAATTGCTGTACCTCAAAAAAGAAGAAAGTTTAAAAATCATATCGATATTATTGGAGCACGAGAAAACAATCTAAAAAATCAGAATTTTACTTTTCCTCTAGATTGTCTTACGGTTATAACAGGTGTATCTGGAAGTGGAAAAAGTACTTTGGTTAAG
This sequence comes from Flavobacterium sp. 9AF, assembly GCF_902506265.1. Taxonomy (GTDB): domain Bacteria; phylum Bacteroidota; class Bacteroidia; order Flavobacteriales; family Flavobacteriaceae; genus Flavobacterium. The sequence goes on from NZ_LR733556.1 coordinate 587,618, forward strand.
AAAATTTTATTTCCTGCTGTACAAAAAAAATTAGAAGGCGTGAGTGAAAAACCCGGACAATTTACAGAAATAAGCGGTAGTTTCACTAACATTAAACACATTGAATATGTCGATCAAAATCCTATTGGTCGCAGTTCTCGTTCCAATCCAGTTACTTATATTAAGGCCTATGATGATATTCGAGATTTGTTTGCCAAACAAAATGTTTCCAAACTAAGAGGCTATCAAGCCAAACATTTTTCATTTAACGTAGATGGTGGACGTTGTGAAACTTGTAAAGGAGATGGCGAAGTAACCATTGAAATGCAATTTATGGCAGATGTACACCTAGAATGTGAAACTTGTAATGGAAAACGATTTAAAAAAGAGATTCTAGAAGTTACATTTGAAGGTAAAAACATCGATGACATTTTAACCATGACTATTGATGATGCTGTAGCATTCTTTAATCTTCATAAACAAACTAAAATTACTCAAAAATTACAACCTTTACAGGATGTTGGTTTAGGCTATGTCCAATTAGGACAATCTTCATCTACCTTGTCAGGTGGAGAAGCACAACGTATCAAACTGGCTTCCTTTTTAGTCAAAGGAACGATTAAAGACAAAGCCTTATTTGTTTTTGACGAACCAACAACGGGTTTACATTTTCATGATATTAAAAAATTATTACAATCCTTTGAAGCCTTAATTGAAAAAGGACATTCCATTATTGTTATTGAACACAATTTGGATTTGATAAAATGTGCCGATTATATCATTGACATTGGTCCGGAAGGTGGGGAAAACGGTGGTGAATTAATTGCTTTTGGTACACCTGAAGAAGTGGCAAAAAATAAGAATTCAGTGACTGGGAAATATTTAAAGGAGAAGTTGTAATTTATAATAAATATTAATTCTTATGAAAACCCATATAATTTTCTTATATTTTTTATTCTTTTTAGTTAGTTGTAATAAATCAAAAGAAGATTTATCTGAAAAATTAATACAAAACTCTGAAAGAAAAAATTATATAGCGCTAGTTTGCGATGAGATTGAAAAAAACTCATTTGATTTAACAAAAAAAGAGGTTTCACAAACAGAAGAACTTTTGTCACAAGCAATAAAAGAATTAAACAAAAAGAGTAAAGAAAATGTTAATCCTTATGAAGAAGAGTTTGAAATCGATTTAAGAAAATATAAAAGACAATTTTGTGCTTCAATCGATAAAAATGGAGATAAAACTGTATTTGTATTAGGAATTAATGAGGATAATATTAGGAATAATAGTTGGGAGACAAAATGGTGTAGAGTTGCAGGAGGAGGTAGTAATTATTTTCATGGTGGAATAAATTTAACCAAAAATAAATATTTTAGTTTTGGTATAAATGCTCCAAAATAAATAATAAAAATAAAAAAGTAATATTATTCATTTGGAATTTAATACTTTTCGAATTGACAAATTATCACATTGACAAATTGCTTTCATGAACATCAAATTACTAACCATAGGAAAAACGGATAATAAAAACTTACAAGCTTTAATGGATGAGTACACCAAGCGTTTAGGTTTTTATGTAAAATTTGATTTAGAAATTATTCCCGATATAAAAAACGTAAAGAATTTAAGTGAAGCCCAACAAAAAGAAAAAGAAGGCGAATTGATTCTTTCCAAAATTACAGCAACTGATCATTTGATTCTTTTAGACGAAAATGGAAAGACATTTTCAAGCGTTGGTTTTTCTGAGTTTTTACAAAAGAAAATGAATGCAGGTATTAAAACTTTAATATTTGTGATTGGTGGCCCGTATGGCTTTAGTGAAACTGTTTACAAACAAGCCGTAGGAAAAGTTTCTTTATCAGAAATGACATTTTCCCATCAAATGGTACGCTTATTTGTTATCGAACAAATTTATAGAGGATTTACTATTTTAAGAAACGAACCCTATCACCATCAATAATTTTTTTCTATTGTAAAGAGTTATCTTTTATTTCTTACAAATTATTGACAAATAATTAATAATAACCATTTACATCATTTTTTTTTTGCTAGTATTATTTTTTAACATATATTTAGCCAAAATAAATAACACTTAACCTAAACTAGATAAGTTATGAAAAAAGTCATTATTGCCCTTGCATTAATCGCTAATTGTATTGCATTTGCCCAAATTAAAGTAATTGAAACTACTCCTATTGTACGATTAGGATCTATTGGACAAAATGATATGTTCATTCAAAATGAAGGGAATGAATATACTTTTTTTTACAAAAATGTAGAAAATGAGGAAGAAGCTAACACAAGATCTTTCTCCTTCAAAGATTTAGATAATGATTTTGCTAAATTGCAAGAAATTATTGTTTCTGGTTTTAATGCAGATCCATTATTAGACATTAAATTAGAATTACCTAATCAATTTGTATGGTTACATTATTCTAAAAACTTAGATCGTACTTTTGTACAATTCATGAGTAAAAATAAGAATAACGAAGTTACTGGTGTTTCTAAAGCCTTTACTTTAAGTCAAATAGATAAATTATTTGAAAAAAAAGCAACTAATGGAAAAGGAAATGGAAAGAAAAAAGGAGATGATGTAATGTCTGAATTCAAATAAAAACAGATTAAATTATATATAAAAAAGAGATTGTCGAAAAAGTCTTAATTTGTCATTCCGAATTTATTTAATTCGATTTCGGAATCTAATAATAGTTGAAAATCAAATAATTATTTATAGAAGCTGAAACTAGTTCAGCTTGACAAGGTTGTACTTTTGGACAGCCTCTTTTTTTTTACAATTTACAACCACATTCTGGCAATTTTTCTTCATCATAAATAAATTCGTAAGAAGATAATTGTATTTTTTCTGATGTAAGTTGCCAAGCTAGCGTTTTATTTTGTATATATTCTCCATAAGTTAAGCGTTTGTCAAAATTCAAATGAATAATAGTAGCTTTTCCTTCGCTCATAAAATCAGTAAAATCTTTTATAAACGCTATAAATTCTGCTCTTTCCACTTCATTACCATCCACAGTTATTTTGTTTTCTTTATTAAAATTTATAGTAAGATTAAAATAATTGAAATATAAATCGCTATGTTCTTTTATAAAAAACTTTGAAAAATCCTTATCAAATTTATATTGAACATCAGTAAAGGGTAAAAAAGCTAAACTTTTAGTAATACTATCAGAATAAGAAAATACATTTATAGCCGCTTCATTTGTATGGCTCGAATTTTTCTTTTTATGTTGCAGAAGCTTTATCTCAGGAATAATCAAATCTAAAGTTAATCGTTTATCTATATTAAAAATCCAATTGGTAGTACTAATACTATTCTTTGTATTAATATTAGCTAAAGTATCTGTATCATTAACTTCATAAAAAAAGTAAATAGGCGAATGATCCTCTATGGTTTTCATTACAGACACATCACTTAACGGCAACAACACATCTTCTTTTTTACAAGAAAATAAAATAGGCAATACTAAAAACAGCCCTAACTTGTGTAATCTTAATTTCATTATATAAATTTTAAATTAAAAATTCTTTAATTTTTCAAAAATCGTAACACATTCTACAGCTTCTTTCACATCATGTACCCTTAAAATAGAAGTACCCTTTTGTAAAGCAATCATATGCAACGCAGTAGTTCCATTTAAAGCTTGTTCTGGTTGTGTGTCTAATAATTTATAAAGCATCGATTTTCTTGATATACCTACTAAAATAGGTAACTCTAAAAAATGAAAATAATTCAAATATTTCATAATTTCATAATTTTGATCTAGTGTTTTAGCAAACCCAAATCCAGGATCAATAATAAGATCATTAATATTCAATTGTCTCGCCTTTTCCATTCGTTCAGAAAAATAGAACATCATTTCTTTGCATATGTTTTCATAGTGTGCAAAACCTTGCATCGTTTTGGGTGTTCCTTTCATATGCATCATCACATATGGTACTTGTAAAGAAGCCACAGTTTCCAACATTTTATCATCGAGTAACCCTGCAGAGATATCGTTAATTAAACTTGCTCCATGTAAAATAGCTTGTTTAGCAACCTTGCTTCTAAAAGTATCTATAGAAAGTAATATTTCAGGAAATTTAGACAAAATTAAATCGATAACAGGCAATAATCGGTTTAATTCTTCCTCCTCAGAAACAAATTCAGCACCCGGTTTACTAGAATAAGCACCTATATCTATAAAAGTAGCCCCTTCAGTAATCATTTTTTCGACCTGATTTAAGATCGCTATTTCACTTTTATATTTTCCACCATCATAAAAAGAATCGGGTGTGGCATTCAAGATACCCATTACTTTTGGGACAGATAAATCGATTAAATTACCCTTACAATTAATAGTCATAAAAGAGTTTAGTATTTATATACTCTACTTTTCTGAAAATAGAGAGTCTTTTTTAATAAGTATGCTATTTATTACACAAAAATAGCTAATTAAAGACTTATATAAGGTTTTTATTGTATGTTTTTAACTAATATAGATTCAAAACTGGATTGGAGTTTTAATTATAAGTTAGATAAAATGAGGTTCACTAAAATATTCCTTATACCTATAATTTTAATAATATTTAAGTCTTAAAATAGCATGTGTATAAATTAAAAACTTTCCTATATTTGTACTTATATAAGCCCATTTTTAAAAGTACAAGCCATGTTAGTAAAAGTATTCGGTAGTGCCGTTTTCGGTGTCGAAGCTACCACCATTACCGTAGAGGTCAATATTGATAAAGGAATAGGCTACCACTTGGTAGGATTACCTGATTCTGCCATTAAAGAGAGTAGCTATCGTATAGCTGCCGCGCTTAAAAACAACAACTATTCGTTACCTGGAAAGAAAATTACCATCAATATGGCTCCTGCCGATTTGCGTAAGGAAGGTTCTGCCTATGATTTAACATTAGCTGTAGGCATTTTAGCCGCATCTGCTCAAATTAAAACCGATTTCATTACCAATTACATCATTATGGGTGAATTATCACTCGATGGTGGTTTGCAACCTATAAAAGGGGCTTTGTCAATTGCGATTAAGGCAAAAGAAGAAGGATTTAAAGGCGTTATTTTGCCCATACAAAATGTAAAAGAAGCAGCAGTTGTTGATGGTATTGATGTATATGGTGTTGAAAATGTTTTACAGGTCATAGATTTTTTTGATGGAAAAGATAATTTATTACCAACAGTAATTGATTGTCAAGAAGAATTTGCTAAAACATTAGATTTTCCTGAATTTGATTTTTCTGATGTTAAAGGGCAAGAAAGCATCAAAAGGTGTATGGAAATAGCGGCTGCTGGTGGTCATAATATTATTCTTATTGGTCCACCCGGATCAGGGAAAACCATGTTAGCCAAAAGACTCCCAAGCATCTTACCTCCTATGACCATGCAAGAAGCATTAGAAACAACTAAAATACATTCGGTAGCTGGAAAAGTAAAAGAAACTGGATTGCTTACACAACGGCCTTTTCGTAGTCCACACCATTCTGCAAGTTCAGTTTCACTAGTTGGAGGCGGAAGTTATCCGCAACCTGGAGAGATTTCATTAGCGCATAATGGGGTTTTGTTTTTGGATGAACTCCCAGAATTTAAAAGAGAAGTATTAGAAGTAATGCGTCAACCGTTAGAAGATAGAGAAGTGACCATTTCAAGAGCAAAATTTACCATTACTTATCCCTCATCATTTATGTTAGTAGCCAGTATGAATCCAAGTCCTGGTGGTTATTTTAATGATCCCAATGCACCAGTGTCTAGCACACCTATGGAAATGCAACGCTATTTGAGTAAAATTTCTGGTCCTTTATTAGATCGTATTGACATTCATATTGAAGTGACACCCGTTCCTTTTGAAAAATTATCCGATACACGCAAATCTGAAAGTAGTGCAATTATAAGAGAAAGAGTCACTAAAGCAAGAGAAATTCAATCTGATCGGTTTAAAGAATATAAGAACATACATTATAACGCGCAACTAAGTAGTAAATTAATTAGAGAATATTGTGCGTTAGATGAAAACTCTTTGGCATTATTAAAAACTGCAATGGAACGTTTAAATTTATCCGCTAGAGCTTATGATAGAATTTTAAAAGTTTCTAGAACAATTGCTGATTTAGATAAATCAATTGCTATTCAATCACATCATATAGCTGAAGCCATACAATATCGAAGTTTAGATAGAGAAGGTTGGTTAGGATAATATTAATTTTAGCAAAATAAAATAACTAAAAGTAATGTATTATAAATCAAAAATTACTTAAAAGGGGTTAACTAGCAGTAATTTTCACAAGCATTCTTAATGATTTTTTAAATCATTAAGCGTAAATAAGTATTGAGCAATCCTACTCAATTTTGTAAAGATTAATTGTAGTAATTTTACTTATGCTGTTTGACGTTGATGTCTTCTATGGTAAAAATCCATTACCGTAATATTTACATCTTTTAATTCAGGTGTTAAAATGCTTTTTACCCCTCTATAGTTATTGGTCAATTCTAAACCACAACATTTGCATTTGTATTCTTTGATGTAAGGTGTTATGTCTTTGGTAGTGATTAACTTATGCCCAAAAACTTTGCATCTCAAGTTTTTGATGATTAAATTACTTTTTTGTAGAGCATTCATAGTCAGAGTTTTAGTTTGATTGCTAATATAAAACAAATAATCGATTAAAGCAACAAAATAATCGATTAAATGTAAATTCATTATGACTTAAATGCTATTATTTTGTTAAATAAAAAGTCTAAAACCTTATATAATCAGTCATAGCAAGGGAAATATATTTTTTATTGCAATCAAAAAAAATTATTAAATTGTTGATTTTTAGATCATTTTTATTCGGAAAATCTAGTTTTTCTATTTTGTTTTGTTAAATTTAATTTGTTAAATTTGGTTTCATCAATTAACAAAACATTTTTATTTACATTTTATTTTCTTAAAATCATTATATATTTCTTTCATTAGTCAATTCGAAAACGATCTGGTTCTCTTTTAATATTAATTGAATATCATTTAAAGATAACATAGATTTATGTATAATTAATTTACATAAGTTATGTTCCCTTCTTATGACTTCTAATTCAGTTTTTGAACATCTCGTTGACAATTCATAATTCAACCAATATAACTGATAATCTGACAAATAACTAATATTAAATTGATAAACACTTGGCTTTGTTTCCATCTTAATCTATTTTTAAATTATATAAGTATTTCTAATTCATTTTCAATTGAATTAAATGATTAAGTTATTGTTTACAGAAAAGCTGAATTTGTCAAGCAAGATTCAGCTCTCTTTCTAACATCAGATTAATTTAATATATGAGAAAACTTATTGTATAGCGTAGCTTTTAATATCTACTTCCGATAATCTAAAATAGCCGAAAGCATAATTGTTGAAATTAGTTTGATTTACTATATTTCCTCTAACTGCAGCTGGTGTAGTTGGGAAAGGGCTATCATCATTACCTGAAGCTAATAGAATTTTATTGAAATAATCATAATATCTTTTTGAAATACCATAAAGCTTAATCTCTAAAACATCTCCTGCAACCAAATCTTTGTTAGAATAAATCATGGTTATTTCGTTTCCTTGTACATTTTCATCATTTTCAACTTGATATTGTGGAAAAGCAACTCTATTAGATTTGTGACTGTATAAATAATAATTCTGCTGATTACCGTCATCTTGATAATAACTAGTAATTTCTACTTCATCACCACCAAAGCCACCAGCATTATTTTGATTAATTTCATCTAATAAGACTGGAGAAGCAATTAACGTCTCACTTGCAATATAAACCTCTCCATTTAATAAAATTGTCAAAGTATAAGTTTCACCAATTACTGGTTGAAAATTATTACAAACATATTCACCTGTGCCTGGCGTTTCTATAAAATCAAAAACTACATTGGAAGAATTCTCTATTGTTATAATAGCACCAGAAACTATCGGGAAAGTAGTATCATAATATCCCGTTGTAGTTGATAATCTAATTTTTTGTTCATTGCCCGTACTACCTTTAACACAATCAATAGATGCATCTATTACCAAGCGTGGTTCAACGGTTTCTAAATCAACGTGAATAACTTCTTCACAAGAAGCTAAAAAAAACATTACTGTTACTGCTAAAATTTTAATTATTTTTTTCATTTGCTTAGAATTTAAAATTGTACGTTATACTTGGAATAATACCAAAAATGGACATTTTCTTAGCTTCACTTAAACCTGTGGTCATATTTTGACCAAAGTTGTAAGCTGCTGCATTGTCTCTAGCATATACATTGTAAACACTAAAAACCCATTCGCTTTGCCATCCTTTCTTTTTCTCTGGTTTTGGAATATATGTAGCCGATAAATCTAAGTGATGATAGGCTGCCAATGAATCGTCATTTCTAGTTCCATAATTTGCAACACTAATTCCTTGATATTGATATTTACCATTTGGGAAAGTTGCAGCTTTACCTGTCTGATAAGTGAAAATTCCCCCAAACGACCATTTTTTAGTAAGTTGATAAGCCCCTGTTATTGAAAGATTATGCGTTTTATCATAATTAGCACGATACCATTCACCATTATTTATACCCGGTTCAAAAGCAGTTCTACCAGGTGTTCTTTGTTCAGCTCTTGATAAGGTATAAGATAACCAACCTGTAAGTTTGCCAGTATTTTTCTTAGCCATTATTTCTAAACCGTAAGCTCTTGCTTCACCATTTAATAAAACTCTCTCAATGTTTTTGTTAGCAATCAATTCAGCTCCATCAATATAATCTGCCTTATTTTTAATTTTTTTATAGAATGTTTCTACTTCTAATGAATAATCACCATTTTTGAAGTTTCTAAAATATCCTAAAGCAACTTGATCCCCAATTTCAGGTTTTAAAAAATTATCACTTGGTGCCCAAATATCTAATGGAGAAACTGAAGCAGTGTTAGAAATTAGATGTATGTATTGACTCATTCGGTTATAACTGGCTTTAATTGATTGGTCATCATTTATAGCGTATGAAACAGCAAATCGAGGTTCTAAATTATTAAAACTTGCTATTTTTTTATTTTTACCATATTTTATTGAACCTGTTGGAGTCGCTTCTTCATAAATTTGATAATCAGTATTAAATATTACTGCCTGATTGTTTGCATATGTACTAATTTCATCTTCTCCTAAACGTTGAAAATTGCTATATCTCAAACCGTAATTTATTGATAGCTTTTCAGATAACTTATGTTCAGCACTTACATATAAAGCATTTTCAAAAGCATATTTTTTTGCTATTTGGTCAGGATTGATACTTGAAGTTTCATCAATTGGATTTATTGTTCCAGGATTAAAATTGTATTTTATAGAATTTACTCCATAACTTAAAGTTAATTTATTCGACAAGTAATGCTTGAAATCGTATTTAAAATTATAGTTTTTAACTTCCGATTTCCAATCTATCCCTACAAATCTTAATTTTAATCCATAATCATAATCACTATAAATCAATGATGCATTTGAAAATAATTTATCTGAAAATATATGATTCCATCTTAGGTTTATAAAGCTATTTCCATAGTTATTGATGAATTGATCATTAAAATTCATTTTATCATATCCTAAATAACCCGAAACAAAAACATTATCTTTATCATTGAATTTATAATTAAACTTTGTATTAATATCGTAGAAATAGGCCGAGTTTGGTTCATCTGCTAATTTTAAAAATAAATGACCATAAGTTCCTCGCCCAGCAACAACAAAAGAGCTTTTCTCTTTTACAATTGGACCTTCAATAAGTAATCTACTTGAAATCAATCCAATCCCACCACTAACATGATAATCATTACTATTTCCTTCTTTTTGATAAATATCCATCACTGAGGATATTCTACCTCCAAAATTTGCTGGAATTCCACCTTTATATAATCTTAAATCTTTTATTACATCTGAATTAAATACAGAGAAAAAACCAAATAGATGGGAAGTATTGTAAATTGTAGCTTCATCTAATAAAACTAAATTTCCATCAACTGAACCTCCTCTTACATTAAATCCTGTTGCTCCTTCTTGTGCGTTTGTAACACCTGGTAATTGCAACACTGATTTTATAACATCAACTTCACCCATAACTGCAGGCATTTTTTTAATGGTTGCAATTGATAGTTTGTTAACACTCATTTCTGCTTTTTTGATATTTGTTTTATTTACATTAGCAGTAATTACAACTTCATCAAGACTTGTGCTCTTATAAACCATACTATAGTTCTTTTGCACACTCTGATTTAATACTATTTTCTCTTCGACTGTTCCATAGCCCATGTAAGTTATAAAAATAGTATAGATACCTTTAGGAATTGTAATGGAATAAAAACCGTAATTATTAGTCGTTGTACCTGTATTAAGTTCCTTGATGTAAATGCTAACACCTAACAATGTTTCATTGTTTTCAATATCGGAAATCGTACCACTTAAAGTTACTTTTTCCTGAGCATTTGATTGTAGTAGAAAAGCAAAAAAGAATAATAAACACACCTTGACTTTGTCTTTCATATTTAACCGAATTAGATTTTGACTTATTTTTCAGCTAAACTATGTTTTTAGATATTTCAAATTATTTCTTTTATACCAAATGAATTATCTTTTATACCAAATTACCTATTTGTTATCTACATAAAAAAAGTTGAGTGATCCGTTTATTATTAAAGTTTGGTATAATAAGTTGGTTATTTTGTATAAATTAAAATTATCTTTAACACGATCCTCTAAATTTGTATTTCAAATACAAAAAACTTGATATAACTCTACTCTTTATGAATGAAAACTTTATATTTCAATTTTTAAACTTAAAAAAGTATAGGATTTACAGACATTTTTTACTCATCATCTTCTTTTGTTTAGCTCTTTTTAATAGCGAAGCTGAGTATATAGAACCTTATGAAACTTATAGTAGAATCATTTCTATTGTAATGTTTTTATTATTAGTGTATGGAAACATGTATTTTTTAGTACCGAAATTTTTATTCAAAAATCTTTATATAAAATATACTTTATCAATTGCTGCAATAATTATTATTGCCACTTTGATTCATAGGAGTAGCAGATATATTTATACTGAAGAGGTTCTTCTGAATAGTTCTCAACAAGATATAAACCTTTTTTCATTTTCATTTGTAATAATAGTGGTAATTGCAGCTTCAGCGTCTGTAAAATTATTTCAAAAATGGGTATCAAATATTCAGCTAATAAGTGAATTAAAGCAAGCTAAAACAAATGCCGAATTAGAACAATTAAAAAATCAGATAAATCCTCATTTTCTGTTTAACATGTTAAATAATGCCAATGTATTAACAAAAAAAGATCCAGATAAAGCATCGCAAGTATTAATGAAACTGAGTGACTTACTGCGTTATCAATTATATGATAGCGCTAGAAATAAAGTTTTATTAACTTCTGACATTCATTTTTTAGAAGACTTTTTAAATTTGGAAAAAGTTAGAAGGGATAATTTTGATTTTTTAATTTCAAAAGAAGGAGAATTAAATGGTATTCAAATACCTCCACTACTTTTCATTTCATTTGTAGAAAATGCTGTTAAACATAATAATGATACCTCTAAATCTTCTTTTGTAAATTTGTATTTTAATGTTCAAAATAACGAACTTTACTTTAAATGTGAAAATTCTAAGCCTTTGCTCAAAGCGGTTACAAAAACAGGTGGTTTAGGATTAACAAATATTAAAAGAAGATTGGAACTATTATATGGTTCTTCTCATCAATTAAGAATTGTAGAAAGTAATGATTTATTTCAAGTAACTTTAACTATAAAATTATGAATTGTATAATTGTAGATGATGAGCCTTTAGCAAGAGAAGCCATGCAAATGCTAATAGAACAATATGGTGAACTTAATTTAATGGGTTCATTCAATAGTGCTCTTTCGGCAAGCAAGTATATAGAATTTAACACTGTACACTTAATTTTTCTTGATATTCAAATGCCTGGGGTAAATGGAATTGAATTTGCTAGAACAATTAATAAAGAAACTTTTGTAATTTTTACGACGGCTTTTTCAGAATTTGCATTAGATAGTTATGAAGTAGATGCTATAGATTATTTAATAAAGCCTGTTAAATTTGAGCGTTTTAAAAAAGCAATTGATAAAGCTTTAACCTATTCAAAATTATTTGATTCTGAGTTAAGCAATAATGCCATTGAAAATTTTACTGAAGAATATTTTTTTGTAAAAGCAGATAGAAAAATGTTTAAAGTCTATTTTAATGATATTCAATATATTGAAGGATTAAAAGATTATGTAGTAATTCATACAGAAAGTCAAAAAATTATCACGGCTATGAATATTAAAACAATAAGTGATTATTTACCTAAAAAATTATTTGTTAGAGTAAGTAAATCATATATAATAAACTCAAAATCCATTGAATCTGTCGATAACAACACCGTTTATATAGGTAAGAATGAAATTCCGATTGGTAATGTTTACAGAGATTCTTTCTTTGAAAATTTTGTAACAAAAAGAATTGTAAGTAGATAAGAATAACTAAAAAATATTCCATTGTTTCTGTATATTTTATGAATAAATAGTTAGTGTTTAACGGAATGATTTTTCTAATATTCTTTGTTTCTTTTTTCAAATTATAAAGTAAACTTAAATCTAAAGCCAATTCATCTACTTGATTTTCCTCTAATGGTTTTTCTCTTATAAAACCTAACAGTGAAGCAGCAATACCAAACAACTCATAAGTATATTTATCATATAAATATTTTCCTAAAGCATAGTTTTTAAATGGGTCTAAAACTCAAGAAAAATAGCCATTTGGAAAACCAGCAAAAGCCATGTAAGAATCTTTCACTGGAATAATTTTTTATTATACATTTTTTATCATAATATAAAAAAGGATTTCCGTTAATTTTTTCTAATATATCTATTTCATATTGTTCAATTTGCAAGTCTTTATCACAAACGTCTGTAAAGTTGCTATTTATAATCTTCTTTTTAAAGTTTTCGATTCCAATAAAAAATTCAGTTGGAATTGAAAGATGACCAATCTGTTTCTTATTTTCAAATGTTTTATTATCAATTTCTGAAATATCATACCCTTCAATTTCGTCCAATTCATAAAACATTTCTGCATGAGAACTAGTATATTCAGCGTGATTTAAATCATCAATCGTTAGTAATATCGTTTTATTAAAATTATTTTTTTTATATTCTATATACTTGCAAGATTTCTTCAAAACTTGAATACTTTTCTATCTGATAATTTGGAAATAAACTAGGTTCAGTAAGAAATGTAACTTTGATTGGTACTTTTTTAATCAATGTTTTATTTTCAAATATAACCAAAGTTTTTAAGTTCTTGAAACTTTATAATTACTATTGAAATAACAAAAATTATTATTAGTCTTGATGCAAAAGAAAAAACACATTACTGAAAGGAATAAACAATTGCACCTGAAGTAGAAGTAAATTCTTGAGATTTAACAATTTCATCGTTTACTTGAATTTCAATTTTAACTGTCTGTATCGTATTGGTTCCATAGCCTAGCGTTAAAACATCTCCTGCATTTACCGTTTTTGTCAATGTTTTTGTATAGGGTAAGACAGGATTAGGAACATCAGTATTTCCTCCTGTTTCATTTTTATATTGGACTAAAGTAGCAGCGTTAGTTGTGGTACTAGTTACTTTATAAGTTATAGAAACTTGTTTTGGATAGGAATTTCCAGAAGAAGATGAACTATCCTCTTTACTGCAAGAAAAGAAAAATGAAACAATAACTGTAATAAGAGCCATTTTTTTTAGTGTTTTCATATAAAGATTTTATTTTGTTTTTACGAATTAAAAAATGTAATGATTAGAATTACTTTCTGGTTTCAAAAATATTTACAACCTAACTAGAATACAATACTTTACAATAGGTAATATTAACTACCTGATTTCAGGTAAAATCAAATAAGAATTCAATTAACAAATTCATTTTTATATTTTTATACTCTAAATAATTGGTATGAGAAAGATATTTTATTTTATACTAGCGAATGCTTTTATTATTTCAATTAATGCGCAGAGATTTAATACTCTAAATGATGATAAGCATTTTATAGATAGTTTAACAATTTTAATACAATCTTCATCGGTTGATAGTATAAAATGTTTAAATAGCTTTAAACTAGCTGATTTGTATAGAAGGAATGGAGATATCCAGCATTTTTATGAATATTTGAAAATAGGCAAAAAAAATATTTCCAAAAGTCAATACTTAAAAGCATCATCACAATATTATTTTTCACTGAAATATTTAGTTAATGGAGATGTTAAGTCATATAAAAATAGTATTATTTCTACTCTACAAAAAATCAAGAAATTTAAGATAAAAGAAAGTTATGAATTACAAGTAATAATTTTGCAAAATCTTTCCATAATTAATAGGATGGAAGATAATGAAAAGGAATCGTTAAGAATTCTTGTTGAAGATGCAATTCCAATCGCATATAAATCGCAAAATGATGAATTAATTGGAGAAGTTGAAAAACATATTGGTATAGCCCTAATGAATAATGAAGAACGAAGTAAAGCAGATGAATATTTTAAGAAAGCGAATAAAAATTTTTCTAACGTAACAAAAAAATCTCCAGTTTTTAAAGAATCTACAATTGAGTTAAATTCAATTGCTGCAGAGAATTGTTTTTATATGAAAAAAATAAAAGAAGGAAAACAATATCTTGATAAAGCACAATCAATTCTAAAAAAATATCCTACATCAAATCTTAATAATTTATACTATTATTCAGAAGGTCTATTATATTTTATACAAAATGACTATCCAAAAGCATTATTAAGTTATAACATGGGAATTAAAAACTCTATTAATACAAATGATTTTCAATCACTTAATAGATTAAAATTTGTTAAATACCAAACTCTTTTTGAACTTAAACGATATAAAGATGCATTTTTTATTATCTTTAGTATTAAAATAGAGTATAAAAGTAAATAAATAGATGAAAAAAGGTAAAAATAATATCGATACAGGTAAATTATTGAAGGATTTTATCTCAAAAAATAAGATTAATAAGTCGGCATTAGGAAAAGAAATCCATAGAGACGCAGTTTCTATTTTAAAATATACCCAAAACAGTAGTATTCAAACAGGTATTTTAATTGAATTATGCCATGCTTTACAACATAATTTTTTTCAGGATATAGCGAATCAATTACCCACCACTTTTACAGTCAAAGAACATAAAAAAGAAGAAATCGAAGCTTTAAAAGAAACCATAAAAGTATTGCAAATTCAAAACGATTTATTAATGAAGTTGAAAGCTTAAAAGAAAAAATATCCAAAATAATAAGCTTCTTTAGATTTTCAAATTTCGACTTTCGACTTTCGACTTTTGACTTTTGACTTTTGACTTTCAACTTTTCTTTTCGTACTTTAGCGAACCAATAAAAAAACAACAACAAAACACCCATGGATTTACAGTTCAATAAAAACGAAGACCATAATAAATTACTCCTTTCCGATTTAAAACAACGCTTTGCCAAAGTAAAATTAGGCGGTGGCCAAAAACGTATCGATAAATTACATGAAGAAGGTAAAATGACCGCTCGTGAACGTATCGATTATTTATTAGATGATAAAGCAAAAAGCATCGAAATAGGTGCTTTTGTAGGTGATGGTATGTATGAAGAACATGGGGGTTGTCCTTCTGGTGGTGTGGTGGTTAAAATAGGTTATATCCAAGGAAAACAATGCATCGTGGTGGCAAATGATGCCACTGTTAAAGCGGGTGCTTGGTTCCCAATAACTGGTAAAAAGAATTTAAGAGCGCAAGAAATTGCCATTGAAAATAGATTACCCATCATTTATTTAGTAGATTCTGCTGGGGTGTATTTACCCATGCAAGACGAAATCTTTCCAGATAAAGAACACTTCGGTCGTATTTTTCGTAATAACGCTATCATGAGCAGTATGGGAATTACGCAAATCGCTGCTGTAATGGGAAGTTGCGTGGCAGGTGGTGCCTATTTACCTATCATGAGTGATGAAGCTTTAATTGTAGATAAAACAGGTAGTATTTTCCTTGCGGGAAGTTACTTAGTAAAAGCAGCCATTGGAGAAAGCATAGACAATGAAACTTTAGGTGGTGCCACTACACACTGTGAAATTTCGGGTGTGACCGATTTTAAAGCGAAAGACGATGCTGCTGCTTTAGACCGAATTAAAAGTGTGGTAGGCAAAATGGGCGATTTTGAAAAAGCAGGTTTCAATCGTATAAAACCTGAAAAACCAGCTCTTGATCCTAAGGAAATATATGGTATTTTACCCAAAGCACGTAACGAACAATACGATATGATGGAAATCATCAATCGTTTAGTAGATAATTCTGAGTTTGATGAATACAAAGCCGGTTACGGCCAAACTATCATTACTGGTTATGCTCGTATCGACGGTTGGGCTGTAGGTATTGTGGCTAACCAACGTAAAATAGTAAAAACCACTGGTGCGAAAACAAAACCAAGTGAGATGCAGTTTGGTGGCGTAATCTATTCCGATTCTGCTGATAAAGCCACTCGTTTTATTGCCAATTGCAATCAAAAGAAAATTCCTTTAGTCTTTTTACAAGATGTAACGGGTTTTATGGTAGGAAGTAAATCAGAACATGGTGGTATTATTAAAGATGGTGCCAAAATGGTAAATGCAGTTTCGAATTCGGTGGTACCCAAATTTACAGTGGTCGTTGGTAATTCATATGGTGCTGGTAATTACGCCATGTGCGGAAAAGCTTATGATCCACGTTTAATTTTTGCATGGCCAAGTGCTGAACTAGCGGTAATGGGTGGTGCTCAAGCTGCCAAAGTGTTGCTGCAAATTGAAGCCGCTTCCCTTAAAAAACAAGGTAAAATTGTAGATGAAAAAGTGGAACAAGAATTATTTGATAAAATTAAAGCGCGTTACGATGCTCAAGTATCGCCTTATTATGCAGCCGCGCGTTTATGGACCGATGCCATTATTGATCCTTTAGACACTCGTACCTGGATTTCCATGGGTATTGAAGCAGCCAACCACGCTCCTATTGAAAAACCGTTTAATTTAGGGGTGATTCAGGTTTAAATTATAATTTTGTCATCCCGAACTTGATTCGGGATCTTTTTAAGATGCTGAAACAAGTTCAGCATGACAACTCAAATATATGCTATTTAATAAATTTCAACCTTTCAAAACTAATATTTCTGGTATTTCTTTACCAGCAAAATTTACGTTTCCTTTTTATTACGAACCGCATGAATTGAGTATTCTAGCTGCAAAAGAGTTGCAAGAATATTTAACTTCTCAAACTGATTT
Source organism: Flavobacterium sp. 9AF (assembly GCF_902506265.1). Classification (GTDB taxonomy): domain Bacteria; phylum Bacteroidota; class Bacteroidia; order Flavobacteriales; family Flavobacteriaceae; genus Flavobacterium. Next base: position 604,948 of record NZ_LR733556.1, read on the forward strand.
TGAACATAATTTTGGATTACAAGAGGACCAAACGGGTTTAGTCATTGGAAAAATGTTTGGGGTTTTGGTCTGTCAAGATAAAGCAGGAAATTTAGGGTATTTATGGGCTTTTTCAGGAAAATTGGCCGAAAATAATCATCTCAACTATTTTGTACCACCTGTTTTTGACATGCTACAACAAGATGGTTTTTTCAAAAAAGAAGAAGAAGTTTTAAATGCTATCAATCGAGAAATTGAAAGTTTAAAAAAAGACAACAACTATCTTTTCGCTAAGGAACATTGGGCTACGACCCAAAAAAAAGCAACTGAGGATCTTCAAAATCAAAAAGAAAGAATCAAGGATTTAAAAATGGCTAGAGATATAAAGAGACAAAATTTTGCTACAAACGCTACTCCAACTGAAATTGAAGCATTTGAGCATGAACTTTCTGAAGAAAGCAAAAAAGAAAGTATTTTACTCAAAAAAATGACCAAATACTGGAATTATCAGTTAGAAGATGCTAAAAAGGAAATGCAAGTTTTTTCAGATAAAATTACAGAATTGAAAGAGCTTCGTAAACAAAAATCGGGTGAATTACAACAGCAATTATTTGATCAATATGCCTTTCTAAATCAAAACAAAAAACTAAAAAGTATTGGTGCAATATTCGATAATAATCCGCCAGCAGGTTCAGGGGAATGTGCGGCTCCAAAATTATTACAATATGCTTTTGAAAATGATTTAACGCCTATCGCTATGGCTGAATTTTGGTGGGGTCAATCTCCAAAATCGGAAGTACGCAAACACCAACAGTTTTATCCTGCTTGTAGAAGCAAATGCGAACCTATTTTGGAACATATGCTAGAAGGCATTGTTATGGATGACAACCCTTTTTTAGAAAATCCTGCCGAAGGAAAAGAGATAGAAGTCGTTTTTGAGGATACGTATTTAGCAGTAATCAATAAACCCGCTGAATTTCTTTCAGTTCCTGGAAAAAATGTAAAAGATTCGGTATACCAAAGAGTAAAAGAGTTATATCCAGAAGCTACTGGTCCTTTAATTGTGCATCGTTTAGATATGTCTACTTCTGGCTTACTTTTAATTGCGAAATCAGAAGCCGTCTATAAAGAATTACAATCGCAATTTATCAAACGTACGGTTCAAAAAAGATATGTCGCACTTTTGGATGGTATTGTAGCTACCGATGAAGGGTATATTGATTTGCCGCTACGTGTAGATTTAGACAATAGACCCAATCAATTGGTGTGTTATGAGCATGGAAAACCCGCGCAAACCAAATACAAAGTTATCGAACGAAAAGAAGGAAAAACGCGCATTCACTTCTTCCCTATTTCTGGACGTACCCATCAATTACGGGTACATGCTTCACATCGTTTAGGGTTAAATTGTCCTATCATTGGCGATGATTTATATGGTACTAAATCCAACAGATTGCATTTACACGCAGAAGAAATAACATTTTGGCATCCTATTTTAAAAGAAAATATTACTATTTTTGAAGAAGCAGAATTTTAATTACACTGCTACTTACACTACAACCTATCAAGAAAAAATGAAAAATCTACTTATCATAAGCTTATTTTTATTGGTTTACCAAAACACCACAGCACAAAACTTTACTCGCAGAGACTCTTTGCATGGAGGACTCCGTTTTGAAAGAAATTGCTTTGATGTGCAACGCTATGATTTGAATATTAAAATAAACCCAGACGAAAAAAGTATAGTGGGCTATAACGACATTACTTTTAAAGTAGTGGAATCTACTAAGAAAATACAATTGGATTTATTTGATAACATGAAAGTGGATTCTATTGTATGGAATAATAAAAAACTAACTTACAAAAGAGATTATGATGCTGTTTTTGTAAGTTTCCCCAATGAATTAACAAAAAACACCACTGAAAAAGTACGTTTTTACTATTCTGGAAATCCTAAAATCGCTAAAAATGCTCCTTGGGATGGCGGATTTGTATTTAAGAAAGACAGTAATGACAAACCGTTTATTGCAGTGGCTGTACAAGGTACTGGTGCTAGTTTATGGTATCCTGTAAAAGATTCACAAACAGACGAACCCGATTTAGGTGCTTCTATTAAAGTGGCTGTACCCAATGGTTTAATGAACGTATCCAATGGTCGTTTTATCAAAAAAGAAGCGGTTGGAAATGATTATACTCGTTGGGATTGGGAAGTTAAAAACCCAATCAACAACTACACCATTACCGTTAATATTGCCGATTATATTCACATTCATGATGAAATTGAAAACTTAGACTTAGACTACTATGTTTTAAGAGAAAATAAAGACAAAGCCATCGCTCATTTTGATGCAGATGTTAAACCAATGATGGCTTGTTTTCAGGAAAAATTTGGACAATATCCCTTTTGGGAAGATGGTTATAAATTAGTAGAAACGCCTTATTTAGGTATGGAACACCAAAGTGCTGTCGCGTATGGTAATAAATACAAAAAGGGATATTTGGGTAGAGACTTGTCTGGAACAGGTGAAGGAATGAATTTTGATTTTATTATTATTCATGAAACTGGTCATGAATGGTTTGGAAATAGTGTGACCAGTAAAGACATTGCCGACATGTGGATACATGAAGGTTTTACAACTTATAGCGAGACTGTTTTTATTGAATGTCAAAAAGGCTATGAAGCCGCAATGAAATACATTAATGGTCAATCTAAGAATGTACAAAATGACAAACCTATTATTGGTCAGTTTGGCGTAAATAATGAAGGAAGTGGAGACATGTACTATAAAGGAGCTTTACTTCTAAATACTTTACGTCATGTGGTAGATAATGATAACAAATGGTGGTCTATTTTATTAAAATATTCTAACACTTTTAAAAAGAAGATTATAGACACAAAAACCGTAATCGATTTCTTCAATAAAGAAACAGGTCGAAATTTAACTCCAATTTTCAATCAATATTTAAATTATACTACTATTCCTAAATTAGAAATTAAAGGGTATAAAAAACAATTTCAATACCGTTGGGTAACAGAAGAACTCCATTTTGTTATGCCTGTAGATATAATGATAGGTGATAAAAAAGTGCGTTTAAATGCAACCAATGAATGGCAAAAAGCAGGAGAATTTATCAAAGACTATAGTGACATCAAAGTATTAAAAAACCATTTTTTTATTACTACAAATGCAAACTAATAAACTAATTCTGCTTTATCATTTTTAAGGTTTCTATTCGGTTGAGTTTTCCTGTTTCTGTTGTTACAAATTTTGGAATAAAATAAATCGCTTTGGGTTTTTCAAATTTGTTTAAGTTATCAAAAACAGTATCAGGAATACTTTTCTCTTTAGATTCAATCACCAATATTACTTTCTGGCCAAGTTTTTCATCAGACTCACTGGCAATAAAAAAGCGTTCCTTAATAAAACTTTGCAATTTGATTTCAATTTGCTCAGGAAATAATTTTATACCACCACTATTTATTACACTATCAAAACGACCTAACCATATAAACTCTTTTTCATTTACAAGGGTAACAATATCATTTGTAACAATTGGATCAGCTAAAATTTTAGGTGCTTGAATAACTAAACAATCTCTATCGTCTTTAGAAATTGAAATATTAGGTAAGGTTTTAAATGTTTCGGTTCCTATTTTCCTAGCCGCTACATGAGTTATCGTTTCTGTCATTCCATAGGTTTCAAAAGCATTTATTTTTTTCTTTTTTAACTTTTCAGCTAAGGCTTTAGAAACAGGTGCGCCTCCAATAATTATCTTTTTTATATGTCTTAATTTTTCCAAAGAATTTTCCACTTGCAAAGGAACCATAGCAGCAAAATCATACACTTTATCATTATTCAATAAAGGATTGCCATCTACAGTAGTAATATCTAATTCTAAACCAAGTATTAAGGCTCTTACTAACATCATTTTCCCAGCTATATATTTAGCTGACAAACACAATAATGCTGTGTCTCCTGGATCTAAATTAAAAAAATCTCCTGTGGCAAGAGCGGATTGAATCATGGCTCTTTTTTCTAAACGAATAATTTTTGGCACACCAGTAGTTCCAGAAGTTTCTACTTCAATATAGGAATTATCATCTAACCATTCTAATAAAAAACTACCAATATGTTTTTCATAGTCTTCTCCTTCTTTTATAAAACTATACACTACACGACATAAATCTTCATAATTTAAATGATAGCCATTTAATTTAAATCGATTATGCACATTCTTGTGTGTTATTTGATCCAATAATAAAGTATTTTCCATCTTACAGTTCATTTAAATCTATAGTACCTGTTAACTTCTCTTTCCAGTTAGTCCATTTGTAGACTTTAGAAAATAGGAATAATAAAATGGGGAATATAACAAAGATAGGCAAGATTATTTCAAAAGAACCAGAAGGTTCAGAAATATCTTTAAAAATAGAATGCGTTTGAAAAGCAGTCCAATCTGCCGTGACTAACAAAGCTCCAATTAGATTATTTGCAGCATGAAAACCTAAAGCCAACTCTAGACCTTCATCCATAATTGTCATAATTCCAAGAAAAAGACCTGTACCAATATAATATATCATGATGATAGGACCTATTTTTCCTACTTCAGGATTCGCAATATGCATCAACCCAAATAAAACAGCTGGAATTAATAAAGAAATCAATCGGTTTTTAGTTACCACAGCTAAACCTTGCATTAAATTGCCTCTAAAAAGATACTCTTCAAAACTGGTTTGTAAAGGAATTAAAATAAGAGCCAAAACCAAAAAAACAAAAAACTTCTCTGGTTTAAAATTGAATACAAAATTTTCTGGCTGGGCATAATAAGCCACAAAAGTTAGTATTACTGTAATAGTTGTCCAAAGAAAAAAAGAAAACAATATACGTTTAAAATCGACTTTATTTCGAGAAGTCGTTAAACTAGTAATCGATTGTCTTTGCACAATCTTTACCCAAAACCATACAACAAAAAGACCAATAGATAATGGCGAAATCATTAAAATAAATGTTCCGTTTACGCCTATTTGTGATATAGTTTGACGAATGACATCATTGGTATCCACTCCCATACTAAATAGATAATTTATTACCATCAATCCCAATAAACCCATGGGTAAAATAAAATACAATATGGGATGTGCTTTAAACTTTTTAACTTGCGCTAGAAACATATTACTTTCTTTGTTATTATTGGGTTAAAGTTACATATTTTGTAACAAAATATAATATCATTTTCTTTGTAGAAAAAAATACAATCATGATTACAATTTATCACAACCCAAGATGTACCAAATCTAGAGAAGGTTTATGCGAAATTGAAACGTTAAATGAACCCTTCCAAATTAGAAAATATTTAGAGGAACCGTTTACAAAAGAAGAACTAATTAGTGTAATTAATAAATTAGGAATTACACCTCTTGAATTAGTAAGAACCAAGGAAAATATTTGGATAGAAAACTACAAAGGTAAAAACCTAACAGACAACGAAATAATTGATGCATTACTTTTACATCCTAAACTGATTGAAAGACCCATAGTGGTTAAAAATAACAAAGCGGTAATTGCAAGACCTAAAGAAGTCATTAACAAAATCCTATGAAATATTTAACAAACAATTGGGAAATGTAGGTTAAACCTAAGTATAAATTTGCTGTCTTATATGGAAATTAATTAATTCAATCATGTTTAAAAGACTACATTTTTTCTCCTTACTACTAGTAACCACCCTGGTTTTTTCCCAAAAACCAGATGTAAAAAAAATTACAATTTCTGGAAAAATTTTTGAAAAAGGTACCTCATTACCTTTAGAATACGCAACGGTTGTTTTTCAAGATGTAAATAATCCAGAAAAACTAAATGGCGGTGTAACCGATTTAAATGGTAATTTTTCTTTTGAAGTACAAGCAGGTACCTATAATGTTCGTTTTGAATACATCTCATTCAAAACCATCGAATTTAAAAATAAAACATACAATACAAATACCGATTTTGGTACCCTATATTTAGAAGCAGATATCGCACAATTAAAAAGTGTAGAAGTTGTTGCGGAACGTTCCACTGTAGAAATAAAGTTAGATAAAAAAGTGTACAACGTGGGCAAAGACATGATTGTAAAAGGAGGAACGGTAAGCGATGTTTTAGACAACGTTCCTTCAGTTACCGTAGATACAGAAGGAAATGTTGCTTTAAGAGGAAATGAAAACGTGCGTATTTTAATTGATGGAAAACCATCTGGTTTAGCAGGTATCAATATTGCAGATGCTTTAAAACTCTTACCTGCAGATGCTGTTGAAAAAGTAGAAGTAATCACAAATCCATCGGCTCGATATGATGCAGAAGGTGGAGGTGGAATAATAAATATTGTTTTACGAAAAGGAAAAGCTCAAGGATTAAACGGTTCTTTTGTTGTTTCTGCAGGTGATCCAGAAAGTTATAGTGCTAATTCTAGTTTAAACTTTAGAAGTGAAAAATTTAACCTATTTTCAAATATAGGTTACAATTATAGAACCAGTTTAGGTAATTCGTTAACAGATGCTCATTATTTAAGTCCTTCTGCAAATCCAAATAGTATTTTTATCGATGAAAGAAGAACAAATGAACGCTTAAATAAAGGATATAATTCTAATTTTGGTATCGAATTATTTTTGGACAAAACGGCTACATGGACAAACTCGCTAACTATTCAAAATAGCCGAGGTGAAAATCCTGAAGAGGTATTCTTTTATAATTATGACACCAATAGAAACGCAACCTTTACTAGAAATCGTTTTAATGATGAAAGAAGTAAAGATTTGACCTTTGAATATGCAACTAATTTCACTAAAAACTTTAAAAAAGAAGATCATAAATTAACCATCGATATGGCTTTCTCTCAAAATAGAGAAAAAGAAAATTCAATTATTTATGATCAAATTATAGACAACCCAACCAGCTTATTTGTTGAAAGGACATTAAACCCTCAAGATCAAAAAAGAAATCTTTTTCAAACCGATTATGTTTTACCTCTAGGGAAAAATGCTCGTTTTGAAGCAGGTTACAGAGGTAGTTTTCAGAAAAACCTAACCGATTTTGAGATTGATTCTCTAGGTGTTTCTGGTAACTGGATTAGAAATGAAAGATATTCTAATTTATTAGAATACAAAGAAAACATCAATGCTTTTTATGTACAATATGGTTCCAAAATAAATAAATTATCTTATTTCCTTGGACTACGATTTGAAGACAGCAATATTGAAGTAAATTCGATATCGGCAAATGATTACAATACAAAAAAATACAACAACTTCTTCCCTACTGCTACTTTCAATTATGAATTTTCAGAAAGCAGCAACGTAAGTTTAAGCTATAGTAGAAGAATCAACAGACCAAGAGGTCGCTTTTTAAATCCTTTTTCAAGTTACTCTAGTAAAATTAATATTTTTAGAGGAAATCCAGATATTAACCCAGCTTATACAAATTCAATTGATCTTGGTTACTTAAAAAGATGGAACAAGTTAACTTTTAACACCTCAGCTTATGTTAATTTAACCGATGATTCTTTCCAATTTATAAGAAGAGAATCGGGAGTATTTGTAGATGGTGTACCTGTTATCGAATCGACTCCTATTAACTTAGCTACAGAAATTAGAGCCGGATTTGAATTTAATATTAATTATTCTCCTTACAAATGGTGGAAAATAAATACCAATTTTAATTTATTTAGAAACGAAACCAAAGGAGATTATACTTATACCAATTATTTAGATGAAGTGATAGTTCAAAATTTTGATAATACAGCTACAAGTTGGTTTTCAAGAATTTCTTCTAAAATTACCTTACCTTATAAAATAGATTGGCAGGCCAATGCAACTTATATGGCACCCCAAAATAATGCACAAGGAAAAACCAAATCGATGACTGGAGTAAACTTAGCATTTAGTAAAGATGTTTTAAAAGACAAAGGAACAGTTGCTTTAAATGTGAGTGATTTGTTTAATTCGAGAAAAAGACGTTCCGAAACTAATTTAGAAAGTGTAAGCAGTTATTCTGAATTTCAATGGAGACAAAGACAAATTACTCTTTCTTTCACTTACCGATTCAACAAAAAGAAAAATGAAAGAGACAATCAAAGAAGACAAGATGATGGTGGTGGAGATGAATTTATGGGATAAATAAAAAACAATGCAGTTCTTTTAAAAGTAAATCACACAGGTTGAGATACTTAAAAAAAGAACTGCATTTCTTTTATTATTTTTTCTTTTTTTGATTTGCAAATTAATTTAATATAGCTATATTTGCACCCTCAAATAGGCCTCGTGGCGCAACTGAATAGCGCATCTGATTACGGCTCAGAAGGTTACAGGTTTGAATCCTGTCGAGGTCACAAATAAAAACCCTTAACTCTTGAATATCAAGATTTAAGGGTTTTTTAATTTTTAGTTTAACCGACATTTAGCCGTTAATTATTCAACTTTGTTTTTTAAAGCCAAATACGCTTTCAATAGCCTTGTGCCCTATTCTACACAAATTATCTTATAACAAGTAAATAAAAAAGATTTTTTACCCATTACGGAAAACCGTAAAACCGGTTGAGAAAGATTATTTACTTTTCCCAAGAATTTATTCGACTACTATTTATAACCTTGTACGTATAAATACGTACTAAAAACAGTACAAAATACGTATTTATACGTATAGGAATTTTAAAAGTGATAGGGTAAATTTGGAGAAGTGAACTTCATATTAAATCAAAATAGTAGATTGACGTTATTTCGTAGCGAGTATATAGACATTGTGCATCATAATACAATAAACAGCACTTAAATGAATGAACATCAAAAAATATTGTCTTGTTGGCATAAATTAGAACATTTTAGCCCTGCATCAGCACCAAAGACATTGGAAGATAGTATTGAATTATTAACCGACAATGAATATTGGAAAATCCCTCTTAAATCTAAAGACCAAAATAAAACGATTGAGTATTCTATTTTTTTAGGTGTTTTTGACTCTAAAGATGTCAATGACTTTGTAAATGAATATTTCAAAATAAAAGAAAAAGATGAAAATTTTAGAAGTTCAAAAATTTGCTATGCTTCCTTAAAATTGGATGAAAATGGAAAATACATAAATGATTCTTTCGGAATCTCTACTCTTCCTTGGGCATTAAGTCAACTTGAAAAAGATAAAATCAAAAATAATAATTGGGAAAAAGATTTTGATGATATTAAAAATGAATTACTTGAATACATTGAATTAACTTTTAAAGAGACAATTACTAACTCATATGGTGAAATTGAAAAAATATCAAGAATTTTAAATATTAGTCAACTTATACAATTTCAAGACAAGGTTGAAAAAGAATGTAATTGGAGCATAAAACCTAAGAAAGATATATATGTTAAACGAATAGAAAAATTCAAACCTAAAAACAATAAAGATAGTAAACCAACAAGTGATATTCTCAATAGTTTTTATATAAAAGACTTAGAAAAAATCATTACTAATTATAGTGACAAATCAATCCCAAAAGCATTTAAACAATATATAGACGGAAGCTTAAACCACCATTCTGAAAGAATTGATGTATCAAAAAATATTGAGAAATTAAAAGATACTTTATCGCCAAGAAATATTCCTGATGGTTGTTGGCCATCAGAATATACTTTAAGTTTAATGCAGCAATTTGCGGTAAATTCGATTTTTAACGAATTGAAAAATGAGAATCAATCTGGATTATTCTCTGTAAATGGTCCTCCTGGCACTGGGAAAACAACATTATTAAGAGATATTATTGCTCCCATAATTGTGAGTAGAGCGAAAGAATTATTTAAAATATCAAACCCTTCAGATGCTTTTGAAAAGGTAGGACAAATTGAAATTAACGAAAATTATTCGCCTTGGATTTACAAACCTGTAAAATCAATTTCTAACGGAGGTATTGTAATAGCATCTTCTAATAATGGTGCTGTCGAAAACATTTCAAAAGAATTACCTTTAAAAAAAGAAGTTTCAGAAATCTATCAAAATGATATTTCCTATTTTAAAGAAGTAGCAGAAAATTGTATAAACGAAAATAATTGGGGGATTATTTCGGCTGTTTTGGGTAATAAAGAAAACAGAAACAATTTAGTTTGTTCATTATGGTTTAATAATGATTTTAAAGATTTACAGAAAACTTTAAGGGAAAATAAATTAGCAGATAATTTAGAATGGGAAAAAATCAAGAAAATATTTGAAAACAAATTATCTGAAATAACAACCGAAAAAAATCGTTTAGAACTATTTAGTAAAGAATACAATGATTTTGTTTTAACTAATGAAAATTTAAATACATTAAATCAAAATTTAAAGCATATTGAAAAGGATTACAATACATTAAAAAAGGATTTAGAAAATCAAAAAACAAAAATTAAAATTCTTAGTCAAAAGAAATCAGAAACTTTAACTGNGTAATTAGCAATTAGTAACCTGTATTTAGTTAAACTAACTACTAATCACTAAGAACTAGCTACTAAAAGCTTAAGGTGATTATTGCGTCGGGGCTCACCTCTTCCCATTCCGAACAGAGAAGTTAAGCCCGACTGCGCAGATGGTACTGCAATCTTGTGGGAGAGTATGTCGTCGCCTTTCTTTTGAAAACCCTTATCAATTCGATAAGGGTTTTTTGTTTTTATATAGTTTTTAAAATAGAATTCTTTTTACAGATTTGAAATGTTTTTGAAATACGCACAATCTTTATATATTGGACAACTAATACATTTTGGATTTGTAGGTCTACAAATGGTTCTGCCTAAAAAAGAGAAAGCCATACCAATATCATTCCACATTGCATAAGGAAGTCTTTTCATAAGGATTTTTTCAATTTTATTGGCATCTTTATATTCTGGAGTTAATCCAAATCGAGACACTACTCGTAAAACATGTAAGTCAACTATAATTCCTTCTGGCTTTTGATGGGTTTCTCTCAAGATAACATTGGCTGATTTTCGACCAATACCTTTTAATTTAACCAGTTCATCTAGTCTTTTAGGAATAGGTTTGTCTTTTAAAGCACTAGCCGTATCTAAAATCCATTTGATTTTATTAGCATAATTCTTTACACTTGAGAAATAAAGTACGAGATCGGTAAACGTCATCTTAGATAGACTTTGGAAATCTGGATATATCTTAAAGAAAGGCTTGCAAATAATATTTATATTGGCATCCGAATCTTGAGCAGCAAGAATAACCATTATTACAAGTTGATAACTATTTTGAAAATGTAAAGGATGTTTTTTATCTTTATATGTATCAATAAGAGGTTGTAATTCTTTTTGCCAATCTGTAAATAACATTTTTTTCTAAAATTAATAAAAAAAAGAGTTCAATATATACTATTGAACTCTTATAAATTAAGTTGTTGTTTTTTATTTTGTTAAACCTCTTGAAATAACAATTCTTTGAATTTCAGAAGTTCCTTCATAAATTTGAGTGATTTTAGCATCTCTCATCATTCTTTCTACATGATATTCACTAACATATCCATTACCACCATGAATTTGTACTGCTTCAATTGTTGTATTCATTGCAGTTTCTGAAGCAAATAATTTAGCCATAGCTCCAGAATGTGAAATATCTTCTCCATTGTCTTTTTCAGAAGCAGCTTTAAAGCATAACATTCTCGCAGCAGTAATTTGAACATGCATGTCTGCTAATTTAAATGCAATTGCTTGATGTTGCATGATAGGTTTTTTGAATGCTACTCTTTCTTGAGCATATTTTAAAGCCAATTCATAAGCACCTTGAGCAATTCCTAATGCTTGTGATGCAATACCAATACGACCACCATTTAGTACAGCCATCGCAAAATTGAATCCAAAACCATCAGCTCCAATTCTGTTTTCTTTTGGGACTTTAACATCGGAAAACATTAATGAATGTGTATCAGATCCTCTAATTCCCATTTTCTTTTCTTTTGGACCAATTGAAAATCCTTCCCAGCCTTTCTCAACTAAAAAGGCGTTAATACCTTTATGTCCTTTTTCTACATCAGTTTGAGCAATAACAATATAAGTTGATGCTGTTCCACCATTGGTAATCCAATTTTTTGTACCATTTAACAAATAAAAATCTCCTTTATCAATTGCGGTTGTTTTTTGTGATGTAGCATCAGATCCAGCTTCTGGTTCCGACAAACAAAAAGCTCCAATTACTTCTCCTTTAGCAAGAGGTACTAAATATTTTTGTTTTTGTTCTTCACTACAATATTTTTCAATTCCAGCACAAACCAAAGAATTATTTACAGACATGATAACCGCAGCTGAAGCATCAATTTTAGCAATTTCTTCCATTGCTAAAACATACGAAATGCTATCAAGACCTGCTCCTCCGTATTTTGGGTCAACCATCATACCAAGAAAACCAAGTTCTGCCATTTTTTTTACTTGTTCCGTTGGGAAAATTGAATGTTCATCTCTTTCAATGACACCAGGCAATAATTCTGTTTGAGCAAAATCTCTCGCAGCCTGTTGTATCATTATTTGTTCTTCGGTTAGCTTAAAATCCATTTTATTGAATACTATTTAATTATTTTTAAAATCCGTACCAAATGTAGGTATTTATTGCTTATTTTTCAATAACTATTTGTAATTTTAACCCATGTTTAAAGAAAACTACAACGTTATAGGTGTTATGTCAGGAACTTCGCTAGATGGAGTAGATTTAGCCTATATTAATTTTGAGAAAAAGGATGATTGGTCTTTCAAAATATTGTTTTCAGAAACGGTTCATTACTCTTCAGAATGGGTTAATAAATTAAAAAATGGCTTCTATCTTAATAAAAATGAATTAATTTCTTTAAATGAATCCTATACTGGTTTATTAGCTACTATTATTTTAGAATTCATTGAAAAGTATAGTTTAGTTAACATAGATGCTATTTGTAGCCACGGACATACGATTTTACATCAGCCAGAGAATGGTTTTACTTTACAAATTGGAAATTTACCTAAATTAGGAAGTTTGTTAAATTACCCTATAGTATGCGATTTTCGAGTACAAGATGTGGTCTTAGGCGGTCAAGGCGCTCCTTTAGTGCCAATTGGAGATCAGTTATTGTTTTCAAATTATGATTATTGCCTGAATTTAGGAGGATTTTCTAATATGTCTTTTGAATATAATGGCAATAGAATTGCATATGATATTTCACCTGTTAATACAGTATTGAATTATTATGTGAACCAATTAGGGTTGGAATACGATAATAAGGGTAAAATTGCTAAATCAGGTCTTTTAGACATTGATTTACTTGAAAAATTGAATCAGATCTCATTTTACAAAGAACCTTTTCCGAAATCACTAGGAATGGAATTTGTTCATAAATGTATATTTCCAATTATTGATAGCTTTAGTTTACCAATTGAAGCTATTTTGAGAACTTTTGTAGAACATATTGCTTTACAAATAGCACACAATTGTAACAGTAATTCTAAAACAATTTTAATTACGGGTGGTGGTGCGTATCATGAATTTTTAATTGAAAGAATTCAGTATTATTTGCCAAAAGTTGTTTTAGTTGTACCCGATAAACAGTTAATTGAATTTAAAGAAGCTCTTATTTTTGGATTTCTTGGTGTGTTAAAATTAAGAAATGAAAATAATACATTAGCTTCAGTAACTGGAGCTATTCGCGACCATAGTTCAGGTGTGATTTATAATGTTAATTAAGAATAAAATCGAGTACTTTTTGTTCTAAATTTTTACTTTTTAAATTGTGACCTAATCCTTCGGTTAAAATTAATTGACTTTTGTTCCAATTTTTGTTCAATTGAATCGAATAATTCGGATTGGTGTCTTTATCTTCTTTATCATGAATAATTAAGCAGTCTTTATCCAAGTTTGTTGCAAATTTTGAAGCAGAAAAATAGCTAGGCTCGTGTCCCAATCTTTTGGTAAAAGAATGACTAATAATTTCAATTGCTTTTTGTGATAAGCCGAGGATAGATTGGTAAAAGTCAAAAAAATCTTTAGCTTCGCCTGGAGCTCCCATAATTACCACTTTTTTAATGTTAGTTGCATTGTTTTTATAATGATTCAACCAATAAGTAGTTGCAAAACCACCAATAGAATGGCTTACCATATATTCAATTTCTTGGTTATGAAGTATCATTTGATTGATAGCTTTTCCATATAATACGACATGAAGCATTTTTCCTGTGGATAATCCATGAGCGGGAGCATCAAATGCATATACAGTAAAATCATTTTCTATTAGATTCTCAATGTACGATTTCCATCGAAACGAGTGGCTCGCCCAACCATGAATAAATACAATTTTTTTACTACCTTTTCCCCATTTATAGGTTTGTAATTTTTCATTTTCAACAGTTAAGATTTCATTTTTACCCTTCTCTAAAAATTGTAATTGATGTGATTTTACTGTTTTAGCCATTGGATTGCAAAATAATAGGAACCCTTGTTTTTCGAGTTTTTTAGGACTAATGTATGCTAATACATTAAAATAATAACCAACGCTTTTTTGAATAATTTTTTTAATTTTTTTTCTCATAATTAAGATACCAATCGGTATTTTTTTGTTTAAATTTTTTTATAATAAAATGTCTTTTTCTATCCACGTTTTAAGATGTGTAACCACATTTTTAATGTCTTTTTCGGATTGTGTTAATTTGCTCATCATTATACCTCCTTCTAATGAAGCTATTATGACAGAAGCTACTAGTGCTTCATCGGTATTTAACTGAACTTGTTGGTGTTTTTTTCCATTTGTTAGAATGGTCTTAATGGTTTCTTTAAAAACGGTAAGAGTATTTTGGGCTTTGTATTTCAAATCGTAATTAGTGTCATCTACTTCTATAGAAACATTTAATAAAGGACAGCCACCTGCAAAATTTTCATTAATAATATAGTTTTCAAAATGATTTAAAAAAATGAAAAGTTTGTCTTTCGTATTTTTTGCTTCCCTAATTTTTGTTTTTAAATTGGTAAAGATGAAACGAACCATCTTTTCATAAGCTTGTATTTCTAAATTGTCTTTGTTTTCAAAATGCCTATAAATCGCTCCTTTTGTATATCCAGTTGCATTGGTTATATCACTAATAGAAGTAGATTTATAACCTTTAGTGTTAAAGAGTATAGAAGATTCTCTTAAAATTTTTTCTTTCGTTTGTTCTGGCTTCCTCATGTTCAAAGATACCAATTGGTATCTAAAAATAAAAATAAATTGTTGTAAATTTTTAAAAGCAGTAAAATAATGTGAATAAATTGTTAAATAATAAGCTCTTTGAAAATATTACTTTAAAAATGCCTTTTAAAAAAAAGTAAAAACTTAAATTTGTCTACCAATTTTAATATCATAATGAAAGAATTACTTAAAAAATTTGAAAATAAAGAACCAGAAATAGTATTCAATTGGAAAGATCCAGAAACAGAGGCAGAAGGATGGACAGTTATTAACTCATTAAGAGGTGGTGCTGCAGGTGGCGGAACGCGTATGAGAAAAGGTTTAGATATGAATGAAGTGCTTTCTTTAGCAAAAACCATGGAAGTGAAATTTTCAGTATCAGGACCTGCTATTGGTGGCGCAAAATCTGGAATTAATTTTGATCCAAATGATCCACGTAAAAAAGGAGTTTTAGAAAGATGGTATAAAGCAGTTTCTCCATTGTTGAAAAATTATTATGGAACGGGAGGAGATTTAAATGTAGATGAAATTCATGAAGTAATTCCAATGACAGAAGACTGTGGAGTATGGCATCCTCAAGAGGGCGTTTTCAACGGTCATTTTAAGCCAACAGAAGCTGATAAAATCAATAGAATTGGACAATTACGTCAAGGGGTTATAAAAGTTATAGAAAATCCGAGTTTCTCTCCTGATGTGAATCGTAAATATACTGTTGCGGATATGATTACGGGTTATGGTGTTGCTGAAGCAGTAAGACATTATTATTCTATTTTTGGTGGTGATGTGAAAGGTAAGAAAGCTATTGTTCAAGGATTTGGTAATGTAGGTTCCGCTGCGGCTTTTTATTTGGCCGATATGGGAGCAAAAGTAGTTGGTATTATTGATAGAGATGGCGGATTAATTAACGAAAATGGTTTTACATTTGAAGAAATTAAATCACTTTTCTTAAATAAAGATGGTAATAAATTAGTGGCGCAAAATATGATTCCTTTTGAGGAAATAAATGAAAAAATATGGTCTATTGAAGCGCATATTTTTGCTCCATGTGCTGCTTCAAGATTGGTAACTAAATCGCAAGTAGATCGAATGATTGCTTCTGGATTAGAAGTGATATCAAGTGGTGCCAATGTGCCTTTTGCAGATAAAGAAATTTTCTTTGGAGCAATTATGGAAGAAACAGATTCTAAAGTAAGTTTAATTCCTGATTTTATTGCAAATTGTGGAATGGCTAGAGTTTTTGCTTATTTCATGGAGAAAAAAGTACAAATGACGGACGACGCTATTTTTTCAGATACTTCAACAGTAATTAAAAATGCTTTACAAAAAGTATATAATCTTAGTCCAGATAAGAAAAATATAAGCGCTCGTGCTTTTGAAATTGCCCTAAAACAACTTATCTAAAACAAAACCCGAATTTAACTTAATAAAAAATGGAAATTTTACTAATAGTAATATTTGTTCTTGGTTATCTAGCTATAGCTATGGAACATTCTTTAAAAATCGATAAATTAATTCCTGCTTTAGCAATGATGGCTCTGTTATGGGCAATAATTGCAGTTACTCATATGGATGTTTTTGAAGTGGATACGGTGTCTAAAACATTAGTTCCTCATCATTTAGAAGGAATTCTATTGCATCACCTAGGGAAAACTGCAGAAATTTTGATCTTTTTAATGGGAGCGATGACTATCGTTGAAATAATCGATTATTTTAATGGTTTTTCTACAATAAAAACATATATAAAAACCACAAATAAAGTCAAATTGTTATGGCTGTTTACCACTTTAGGATTCGTTTTGTCAGCGATCATAGATAATTTAACTGCTACTATTGTTTTACTTACTATCCTACAAAAAATTATTAAAGATAGAGAGATTCGACTTTGGTTTGCTGGATTAATTGTTATTGCAGCTAATGCTGGAGGAGCATGGTCTCCAATTGGAGATGTAACAACAACTATGTTGTGGATAGCAAATAAAGTTTCTGCTTCTCAATTAGTAGTGCATGTTTTAATTCCTTCTATTTTATGTTATGCTGTACCCACATTCATCGCTTCTAGGATGAAAATTTTTAAAGGGTATGTTGATCAAGATACAGATGGAGATTTAGAGCAATCGAAATTAAGTCCAATCATGTTTTATTTAGGATTAGGAGCTATATTATTTGTACCTATCTTTAAAACTTTTACACATTTACCACCATATGTGGGTATGATGCTATCTTTAGCAGTTGTTGCTGCTTTTGCTGAATATTTTAGTCATACAAAATTCTCTATAGGTGCTGCAACTGCTGGTGATGGTACTGCGTCTCATCATAGTCCAGTACATAAATCGTTATCAAAAATTGAAATGCCAAGTATTTTATTTTTCTTAGGTATATTAATGGCAGTAGCTGCACTCGAATCTTTAGGGATGCTTTTTAATTTCGCTGGAGTTTTAGAAACATCAATGCCTTGGTTAGGAACAGAACTAGAATCCACTAAAATTTCTGATTTGGTTGTAATGTTATTAGGAATGGGATCTGCGGTTATAGATAATGTGCCTCTTGTAGCGGCAAGTATAGGAATGTTTTCAATTGGAACAGATGAGCCTGCTTGGCATTTTATTGCTTATGCAGCTGGAACTGGAGGAAGTATTCTTATTATTGGTTCTGCAGCGGGTGTGGTAGCTATGGGAATGGAAAAGATTGATTTTTTCTGGTATTTGAAAAAAATTGGATGGTTAGCATTAATAGGTTTTTTATCTGGATTTGCAGGATTTATTTTACTAAGAGATTTTCTTTTAAATGTCCATTAATATAATTTTTAAATAAATTTGTCGTTATCCATTATAAATTAATTTGTATGAGTATATTCCTTCAAGTAGATAGTTTAGCTGTAGCCAATCAAGCATTAGTAGAAGATCAACCAGTAGAAAAAACACTTTCCATAATAGATTTATTAACGAGTGGAGGAATAGGTGGTATTTCTATAATGATTGTGTTATTTATATTGTTATTTTTTGCCTTATTTCTTTATTTTGAAAGATTAATGGCAATTAATAAAGCGAGTAAGATAGATGCAAGTTTTATGAATAATATCAAAATGAATATCACTGCTGGAAAAATTGATGCGGCTAAAATGTTGTGCGCACAGACAAATTCTCCAGTAGCTCGATTGATCGAAAAAGGAATTTCCAGAATAGGGAAGCCTTTAGAGGATATTAATACTGCCATTGAAAATGCTGGAAATTTAGAATTGTACAAACTGGAAAAAAATACAGGTATGTTAGCTACAATTTCTGGTGCTGGACCCATGATTGGTTTCTTAGGAACGGTTGTTGGTATGATTCTTGCTTTTCATAAAATGGCAAGCGGTGGTGGACAAATTGAAGTGGGGTCGCTTGCAGAAGGTATCTACACCGCAATGACCACTACAGTAGTAGGATTAATAGTAGGTATTATTGCTTACATTGGTTACAATCACTTAGTAGTAAAAACAAATAAAGTGGTGAATCAGATGGAAGCTAACGCGGTAGATTTCTTGGATTTATTAAATGAACCCGTATAATGAAATTAGGTAAAAATAAAAATAAAGTTTCAACGGAATTCAACATGTCGTCTATGACAGACATCGTGTTTTTGTTGTTGATCTTTTTTATGTTAACCTCTACTATGGTTACTACGAATGCCTTAGATTTGGTTTTGCCAAAAGGAAAAGGAAAAACTGATAGTAACAAAAATATTTCGGTTAGTATCGATAAAGATTTAACTTTTTTTATTGATAAAGATAAGGTAGAAGAAACACAATTGGAAAATCAATTATTGGCTATCCTAGAAAATAATGAAAACAAAGCCATAGTGTTGCGTGCCGAAAAATCGGTTCCTCATGAAAAAGTAGTATACGTAATGGATATTGCGTATAGGAATGGGATAAAAATGGTAGTCGCAGTTAATCCAAAATAATTTTTTGGAGCTGTTTCCTGCTATTCGTTGCAATCTTTTATTTTTTCTACTTTAAGTGATTGGTTGAAGAAAAAATAAAAGGATTTCCACTGCTATCAGGGCTAGGAAAATAGGAAGTAATACAAGTAGTGTCGTATAAAACATAAATGCTGAGAAATGAAATTTCTTGAAACACCAGAAGAAAAAAAATCGTTTGCAATTACCAGTGTGATTTTTGCAATACTACTTTTATTATGTATTTTTCTAGGGTTAACCTATATGGATCCACCACCCGAAAATGGTATTGCTATTAATTTTGGAACTAGCAATGTAGGTCAAGGAGAAATTCAACCTACAGAACCCATACAATCGGCTCCGCAACCTACAGTAAGTGAACCAGTAAAAGCGGTAGAAGAAGAGATTTTAACCCAAGATGAAGATGCACCTGTGGTAGTAACTCCCAAAAAAGAAACTCCCAAACCACCTAAAGAAACGCCCAAAGAGACTCCAAAACCAAAAGTTGAAACACCTAAGCCTTCTCAACAAACCAATAATGCTTTAAGCAGTATTTTAAATGGTCCAAAATCGGAAGGTACTGCACAAGGAGGTCATGGTGATGACGGTTTGCCTGGTGATAAAGGTGATCCAAATGGTAGTATTTATGCAAATAGTTTTTATGGTAACGGTTCAGGTAACGGAACAGGTTCAGGTAACGGAACAGGTTGGGGGTTAGCAGGTAGAAAATTATCTGGAAATAGTAAAAGACAACAAGACTGTAACGAAGAAGGGAAAGTGGTTGTTAAAATCTGGGTAAATAGAAGCGGAAATGTTATTAAAGCAGAAAGAAGTCAGGGAACTACAAATACTAATCCTTGTTTGGTAAATCCAGCTTTAGAAACTGCCAAAAGTTTTAAATGGCAAGCCGATGCCAATGCTCCTGAAACACAAATTGGTTTTGTGGTAGTCAATTTTAAATTAGGAGAATAATTCCAAAAAGCCCTAAATTGTATATATTAGCCCCGATAGAAATAAAAATCCTAGGTTTACCTAGAGATTATAATGTATAGCGGGAAAATGGAAACCAAAAACACTGAATCATTCGCTTCAGAATTTCAAAATGACGTATCAAGAAACTACCGAATGGCTTTTCAAACAGTTGCCGATGTTTCAACAACAAGGTGCAGCCGCGTATAAAAAGGATTTGTCGAATACGCTTTTATTAGTGCATCATCTAGGAAATCCTGAAAACCAATTTCAATCCATACATGTGGCAGGAACCAATGGAAAAGGTTCTACGTCCTCATTGTTGGCTTCGGTATTGCAAGAAGCGGGCTATAAAGTGGGTTTGTATACCTCACCCCATTTAAAAGACTATAGAGAACGCATTCGAATCAACGGAAAGAAAATCAAAAAAGAGTTTGTTGTCGATTTTGTATCTAAAAACAAAGCCTTTTTTGAAGTACACCAACTCAGTTTTTTTGAAATGACGGTCGGTTTAGCTTTTGATTATTTTGCGAAAGAAAAAGTAGACGTCGCGGTAATAGAAGTTGGTATGGGTGGTCGTCTCGATTCTACCAATGTAATTACGCCTTTGGTTTCTATAATTACCAACATCGGTTTGGATCATACACAATTTTTAGGAAATACTTTAGCAGCTATTGCTACTGAAAAAGCAGGAATTATAAAAAAGAATGTACCTGTAGTTATCAGTGAATATGTATCTGAAACTAAAAATGTCTTTTTAGAGAAGGCAAAAATGGAAACAGCACCTATTTATTTTGCACAAGACCAAGAATGGGAAGAACTACCTAGTGTTTTGTTAGGGGAATATCAAAAAGCAAATAAAAAAGGAGTTTTAGAGGTTTTAAGAGTAATAAAAGAACGTTTTGATATTAGTGAGCAACATATTCGAAATGGGTTTTTAAAAGTGATTCAAAATACTGGATTATTGGGTAGATGGCAAGTTTTAGGACAGCAACCTAAAATAGTTTGTGATACGGCACACAATAGTCATGGTTTGTCAATTGTAATGAATCAAATTAAAAGAGAAAACTATAAAGACTTATATGTTGTTTTAGGTGTTGTAAATGATAAAGATTTAGATTCTATATTGCCATTGTTTCCTAAAAAAGCGAAATATTTTTTTTGTAAACCCAATTTAGATAGAGGATTGGACGCTTCTATTTTGCAACAGAAAGCCCAAGTTTTTGGATTAAATGGAGAGGTATGTATTTCAGTTTCAGTTGCTTTTGAAAAAGCTAAGACTGAAGCGACTTTAGAAGATTTCATCTATGTTGGAGGTAGTACATTTGTGGTTGCAGAAATAGTATAAAAAAATAATAAAAAAGATTTGCAAATAATAAAAACTGTCTTATATTTGCACCCGCAAACAAGTTCAACGAACACCTTTAGTAAATAAAGTCTGGGAGTTAATAAAAGAATAACAATTGCAATTTATTGGGGCGATTAGCTCAGCTGGTTCAGAGCACCTCGTTTACACCGAGGGGGTCGGGGGTTCGAACCCCTCATCGCCCACAAAAATTAAATCCTACAGAAATGTAGGATTTTTTATTTATATCTGTTTTCTACTTATTTTGTTTGGTTTTAAATTTAAAGAATTATGAAAAGGCTTCTTTAAAATTGTTAAAATAAAATAGTTTGATAGAGAGGTAGTTATGTTTTTGTGAAAAAAAAGATTAAAATTTTTTTAAAATTCTTTTTGAAACTCGAAAAAGGTTTCTATATTTGCACTCGCAATCAGGAAATGATAGCAACTTATTGGAGAAATGGCAGAGTGGTCGAATGCGGCAGTCTTGAAAACTGTTGACTGTAACAGGTCCGGGGGTTCGAATCCCTCTTTCTCCGCAGAATTAAAACCCTAACGATTGATTATCAATTATTTAGGGTTTTTTATTTGCTAAATATCCCCACATTATCCCCACAATCATTATATTTTGAGCATAAAAAAACCACCCTTTTACAGGTGGTTTTTGAAATAAGTATCTATTAATATTATGAAGCCGTACCAGAGCCGATATAGATACTATTTGATAATTGTGTTTCTTCTGCGTTCATAAACGAAATAAACAACTGTAAATCATCTCCAGCATAGCTATTAGGGATAATCACCGTTTGAGATAAATCTGCCCTTGTAGCTCCTTCTGTTAAGTAAACACTTTCTCCTTTTAATGGATTGTAAGCAACTACCATAACTTTATCTGTTGCCAAAGCATTTCCATCAGTTGAATTATCATCCCAACTAAACTGAACTTGTCCAGGCGTAGTTAAATCAAATACTGGGTTTAATGCTCCTGCAAGATTACCTCTTGACAATAATGCTAAAGAATAATCAATTTCAAAATCAGGAGATACTCCGATAATTGCATTATTCAGGATGAACGACATCGCACTATTAAACTGCGATTTCTTTACAGCATAATTTTTATAACCAATCTTAATGAAATTTAAGTTAGGTTGTAAAAACCTCAACACTAATGCAAATTTTGTTCTTTGATTTACTTGCAATAGCGTTCTCGGATTGGCTACACTTTGAGGTTTAGCTCTAATATAATCAATTCCTTTCCATCTTGCACCAACTACGTTGGCTACCTTACCCGATACTCCCCCAAGAATACCTCTACCAATTTTACCCATTTTTATATAATTTTAAGATTAAAAATTCAATTTTGTGGACTTGGTACGGCTTTGGTATTGATTTTAACTATAACAAATTTATTATTTAAGTATGATTTAGTTTTAAATTTAAACTATATTGTGAAATTTTGTTTCTATTTAGCACTTATTGTTTGTTATTGATTTTCATTTTTAAAATAATCGTTGGTTTATCAGAAAAAAAATCCAAGTATGCCTAAACTTTCAATTCAAAAATTAACATTCGGATAAAACATCAATTTGAGCTGTTTTTTTTGAAAGAATGCTTATCGGAAATGTTCTTTTGAAATCAAGAGTTGTGGCATTCTTTCAAAAAAAATTGCATCCATAGGGGTTTGGGGAAATGGAAGATTTCCCCAACTGAACTTACCGAGTGCGTTGGCAGTAGCGAAACAAGGGTATCGTTTTTTATTTGCTTATCGGGATTTTTCTGATTGCTTTTATAGTTGGCTTGATGCTTCAAACATTCCTTTGAAAATGTATTTTCATTTTAAATGCAAATGTTGTTTAATATCGAATAGCATCAAGACAGCTTAAAAGCAATTTACTACTATCGTTCTGGCAAATAAAAAACGATACTCTTGTGGGCAAATTTGATTTTTGAGGATGCCTGATTGTTCTTGTGAAATGGATTGCTTCTATTTATTGAAAACGTTGTTCAGA
Source organism: Flavobacterium sp. 9AF (assembly GCF_902506265.1). Classification (GTDB taxonomy): domain Bacteria; phylum Bacteroidota; class Bacteroidia; order Flavobacteriales; family Flavobacteriaceae; genus Flavobacterium. The sequence continues at coordinate 628,345 of NZ_LR733556.1, forward strand.
TACGATATGGCATCTTCAAAAAACAATGAAAACTCTGTTCCTATTTCGGGTGGGTGCGTTGGCTGTGGCGGCTATTTTACATAATGAGCTTATAGTTTCGGTGTGGCTGGGGTTCAGCCATACTGAACTATAATGGCTTATTATGTAACATAGCTTGGGAGTGGTTTTGGCTTTCGAGCGTTGGGAAACAGCTCTTTACTTTTTTTATTGAACAAAAAAAACAATAATAAAATCTAATAAAAAAAGTAATGTGCTGTTATTGCGTTGGGAAAAGCCAAAACCACAGGAGCGTTGGCAGAGCATTGGCTTGGGTGGGTGCAAAAAGGTCAGCGATAGCGTTCCTATTTATTTATTATTATCATTAACGAAATGAAGCAAACAAAGATGTGAGTTTAGGAATACTTGGACTAAACGAGGATTTTGTGCAGATGAATGAGGTAATGGTCATAACTTCGATTTACAGTTTTTCAATTTCTACAATTTTTATTGGGAATGTCAACATATTCATTTCTCTTACACATTGAATTAATGAGTACTTTGCAATGTTTGACTGAACTTTATCAACATTATTTTTTATTTGTGGTATTCTTTTTAATTCTGATTTAAAAGCCATAACGAATTGAATGTTTTTCCCACCTGTTTTAAATTTAGCTTTAAAACTATCTTTGTCGATAAGCTTATCTAAATTTACGTCTTTACTGTTGTAAGCATCAATTATTGACAAAATAAAATCCTCACTACCAGAGTTTCTTTCATTCATAAATCTGCTTGCTGATATTTGAATTTGATTACTCAAATCCCTAATCTTTGCATCAAATCCATTTTTAACGTGAATAAAATATATTGTATTATCATCTTCATACATAATATCACATAGTTCAATATTCTGACCTATTGCTTTATCTAAAACCCAATAGTTATTTTGCAAATGATATTTTCTGTTATAAGCATCTTCATCTTCAGTATCATCCCACTTTTCAGTTATTATTCCAGAATTTAAATAATTATTATCAATCATTCTTGAACATATTTCATTTATTGTATTTGTGAAATTATTCTCGACTTTAAACCATTTTGCATCAATTTGAAAGATCGGTCTATTTTCAACATTAATTTCACAAACAATATGATCTAAAAACATTGCGTGAGTTATAAAATCTTTTTTTCGCATTCCATATAAATGCAAACCAGAGATTACTTTTTTAAATTCTATTAAATTTAAGTTTTCTAAACTTTCGTAAACTAATTTCAATCCATCGTAATATAAACTTTTCCTATTTTGGAAATGATGACCTTTACGTGTTCCTTTAAATTTAAATATATAGAATTCAGCTTCGTAAAATTCTTGTATTTTTGAAGGATGTACAAATTCTATATCTAATTTTTTAGGTGCTTGACCTCTCGCAGCAGAAAATAAATCCATCATATTTTCATACAACTGCAATAAAAGTTCTTCTCTGTAAATGCTTGAAATTACTCCTTTATCCTTAACCTCAACAAAAGATGTTAGAGATTTTTTGGTTTCCGATTTAGAAATTTCATTTATTTTTTTAAAAAGCAGATGTAAAGATTTGAAAGGTATTCTATGCTTAATGTTGAAATATGAACCTATTTCGATGGTAGTAATTCTATTTTCAAACTCAATAAAGTCAAAAACGCTGTCTTTTATTTCTTGCTTTAATACAATGTTTATTTTTGAGGGAATATTTGTGAAATTTAAAATATCAACCAGTTTTAAACCATCTTTAAATATATCTTTCCTTTTCGTAAGTTTACCTGAAATCCCCCTTGTTTCAATTGAAATTACATCTTCATTCAAATCTGTGATAAATTCAAAGAAATCTAATCCAAATCTATGATTTTGAAAACGAATAATTACTCTACTTCCGCCACCACCAACTATTGCATAAATATTATCTTCTACACTTGCAAACATTGCAAAAGAGAGTTGCTGAACTTTAAATACTAAATTATTTGATAAACTTTCTGGTATAAATTTTTTCCAAAAAGCATCCTTTTCCTCTTCATTGTATACATAGGTAAAATAATCAACGCCATCTATTAGTACCGGAACAATCTTCTTATTATAATTTTCAATATCCTTTACTTTTATTCGATGCTCATTGATGATATAATTAATGATTTGCTCATTGTTTTGAAGGTTATGCTTTTTAAATTCATAAAATGATTTATCTATTTGAAATATTTTGATTTCATATTCAGCATTTTCAGAGTTATTAATTTCTTCCATAAAATCTCATTATTTATATCATTCGTTAAATATATAAAATTTAAAATCATTTACTGTTTGAACAAAACAAATATGCTAATTATAGTATGTAGTTTATAAACTATTGATTATTTAGATTTGTGCATACTAAAATTAGCAAAATGAATAAATCAGATATTTTAGAAAAGTTTGGAGAGAAAATAAAAGAGTATAGAAAACAAAAAGGTTTTTCTCAAGAACAATTAGCAGAAAAAGCAAATCTACATAGAACTTATATTGGTATGATTGAACGTGCTGAAAAAAACATCACTTTGCTAAATATCGAGAAAATTGCAAATGCTTTAGATGTAAAAATAACTGATTTAATTAATCAACAATAACCAAACGAATATTTTATGAGAAAAGAAATACTAATCACAAACTATTATCCTGAAAAGTTAAAAGAAGCGAGAGAATTGTCCGGATTATCAATAGAGGATGTTGAAAACGAAGGTTTAGTTGATGCAGAACAGTTAAGTTTATTTGAAACTGACAACCCAATAACACCTATTGATATTTTTCTTTTAGGACTTTTATTAAATCTTTATGAAGATAAAGCAATTGAAAATGGAAAGGACAAACTTGATATTAGTTTAACTTCTGACATTATGTATCCTCATCCAAATGGATTGCAATACCAAAAAGATATTGTAAATAGTGATAATTTTAAAGGATTTCCTTATACAACGAATGCTCAAGGAAATATTAATTGGATGACAACTATAAAAACACCTCAAGGAAAAGCACGAATGGAATTTTGGCAAGAAAAATTAATTTCATTTAATTTAGAAGCAACAAACGTTATGGAGGCAGGTTTTCGTCAAAAGGTGGCATTTCTAAATCATCCTACTAAACAGCACGTTTGCCTTTTCACGGGACAAACTTTATTTATAGATTACCGTTATCCTGCACCGAGCAGAATAGATTTAATAAATAAAAGCTACGATGAAGCCTTTAAATATTATGATTTAGATATTTTACAGTTAGCTTCGGTTCTATATGAAATAGATGAATGTAAGTTATTCTGTGAAGTTTTTAATATTTCAAGTGATTTTAAAGAATTACCTGAATTGATTGGTTATCTGCAAGAAGAGTATATTAATAAAGAAAAAAGAGGATATGTTTCACCAGGAGTTATGAGTAACTCTCCAGACCGTTTAGATGGATTTCATTCCTACAATTCTGATGTAAGAGATGTTTGTGATACAGGCAGAAGAAAGGAAAATCTTAGAAGATATACTCAAGATAGAAGAGTTTATGAAAAATGGTCTGATGGAGATTGGAAAATGGCAGATAGATTATATGCTGAGTTTGTTAAAAATGGAGTTAGCCCCGATCATATTGGTCCAATGTCATTAGGTTTTGCTCATAGACCTAAGTTTCATCCAATGACATCAAAAGAAAATAGCTCTAAAGGTAATAGAATGACATTGAATGATGTCAAAGTATTAATTGCTGACGAAGATAAAGGAGAAACTGTAGTTTCTTGGCATTCAAAATTCATTTGGGATAAATTAAAAAACAAGGTCAAAGTTGATGAAGATGCATTACTACTTAGTTCTTTAATGAGAAAAAATTTACATCACGTACTAATACTTTTATCTATCATATATGAGAAAGGACATCAAAAGTTCCTTGAAGGTTATTTAAATCCAGAGTATTCATTTTATGATTATAAATTTGAAGGGTTTAACCCAATGACAGGTGAGTATAAAAATGTAATTAGAAAAGAGGTAACAGGGAAAAATCAACAAAACAATGTAGAAAGATATTTCCGGATTGCTTTTGATACTTTAGTAGAATATATGACTAAAGAAAATCGTAAGGGGAAAATATGGAATAGTGAGGAAATTGATAAGGAAATTGAATTGATTTTAGAGCCTTTAGCTTCAAAAAAATATGATGAAGCTAAAGACCAACTAAATAAAATATTAAGTTTATTGGCAGATTTAGCAGCAAGTAACTGGTAGCATCAATTTACAATTTTCATAAAATGTTTTAAAGTCAATTTCATTCATCATTAGTTTTTCATAATCGGAAGTTGCTTTATAATCAATATTCGTTTCAAAATCACCACTATCAGTTTTTAATTCAGGTAATCCAGCGATTGCCTGTTTTACTGTTATTGGGTTTGGTAAATTATCATCAGTACTTGAAAATAATATTTTAGGAGATTTTATTTCTTGTTTTATCAAAGAACCAACAATAATAACTCTTTTACGTTTTTGAGGCACTCCAAATTCTTCTGCATTTAATTTGAAAGGTTTGTTTACGTGGTAACCAATCTCTTCAAAAGATGCAATAATTTCTTTAATTGCTTCTCCATTTCTCATACTCAAAATTCCTGTAACATTTTCCATTACAAATATTTCAGGTTTGATTTTATCTACTAATTCTACAAATTCTTTAAATAGTTGATTACGCTTATCTTCTGGATTTCTCCAACCGGCACTTGAAAAACCTTGACAAGGAGGACCACCAATTACAACGCCTACTTTCGCATATCCATTTGTTGAAGCTATTATCTTTTCTTTTATTTCTGGTGATGTTACATCTCCCAAAATTAAATTATTACCATTATCAAAATGAGAATGATTTTGTTTATAAGTTTCAAAATAATTTTTCTCAATCTCGTTAGCTGAAATTAGTTCAAAATCTTCCATAAGAAACCCCTCTGACATACCACCTGCTCCTGAAAACAAATCAACAAAGGTTTTATTTTGAAGAAATGGTTTAATTGTTTCTGCTATTGCTCTTGCTAATAATGGAGGAACTGCATTTCCAATCTGTTTATATTGAGCTGATTTACTGCAATGAAAAACATAACTATCTTTAAACGATTGTAATCTTGCACCTTCTCTTATTGATATTATTCGGTCTTGTGACGGATGTAAATTACAACCATTACCTAATCGATTAAAATAGGTTGTAATAGTATAACTTGGTTTATTGTTATCCAATCTGCCATAGTATGTTGTTCTTCCTCCTGAACGTCTAATTTGCTCTAATCTTTGGGAAGGAATATGTACAGGAATACTTTGCCAATTGCCTCCCTCTGGAATATGTTTAGCCATTTCCCATTCTAAATCACTCAATCTTGGTGCAATATGATTATATAATTTCTTGCTCATATACTGGCTTTAATTTCTTTGTTGTTTTAGTTCCTGTTAGATATTCAGTTTCGATGTTTGTAAGTCCGTATAGCTGACAAATGTAATTGTCTATTTCAGATTGATTTGATACTAAATCTTCAATATCAAAATTATCTAAATCAACAATTGGCAATTCATCTAATTCGTAATTATTAATATGGTTATTGCTACTTGTAATTTTAAAACGCCAATTTAATAAACTACTATTTAGAATATAGTTTAATTTTTGAAGGTCATTCTCATTTCTTGTTGAAACAATGTAATTACAAGAATTTCCAAGAATATCTGTTTTTTCACTTAAAACAAATTTTAATCTTTTATGACTATCAACATTAGAAATCTGCTGACATATTAACCTTTCTTTATTAAAGTCATTATTCTTGTATTCAATTGATTTTTTTGCTAAAAAGCTATCAATTTCAACATACTCACCATTTTTATCTACAACTCCATTTTCTGAAATCATATTTCCTCTAACTAAACGCCAACCAGTATTATCTTTTGTGATGCTTGATTTAAAAAGGGTTAAATCTAATTCTCCTCTACGGTTTCTTATAAATGGAATTTCATTAATCTTTTTATGTTTTGAAATTTTAGACAAAATTGACCAACCTACTTTGTCAATAAGTGGTATTTCAAGATTTGTAGGGAAAATATTTTTAATAGTTTCTATATTAATATCAAATTTAGAATTGTCAATTTCAATATTAATGTTATTTGTTATTCCAGATTTTTGAATATAAAATATAACTGTTGATTGAGAAACATTTTCAAATAGTTTTGCTGCTTCTGGATAATAACGAATAAAATGTAATTTGTGGTTTGTTACTATGTGCTTACGAAGTTTAGCAGAAGTCAAATCTCCAAAAATAGATGACGGACAAATAATTCCTATTTGACCTTTAACTTTAGTAATTCTAATAATCATTTCTATTGAAAGTTGATAGTAATTCAACATTCCTTCAATTGAGTAACTATAAAAACCTGATGTCCTAAAAAATGTTATTTCATTTTGAATTCTATTCTGAAGATTTAAAAAATATCCATTTAGTTTCTTTTCATCCTCCTTTTTATTAGCCTTTAACAAACAGTATGGTGGATTAGAGAAAACTACATCAAAACCTCCTTTAGATAGTGCTTTTTCAAAATCAGTAGAAAGATTTAAGCTATTATTATCATCTTGTAACAAATTAACTTTAGGTACTAATGCGTTTCTATTTAGAATATTAATTTTTAACGCATTTATAATTCTTGTATTTAATTTTTTGAAATATGAAATTACCTTTATTCTTAAAACAGTCAATGCCATTTCATCAATATCAATAGCAAATAAATTATCACAAACTATTTTTTCGAATGTTAAGTAGTACTTTTTGTTAAGTGTTTCCAATGCTTCAAAATAAAACCTACCCGTACCACTTGCAAAATCTAAACAAGTAATCTTTTGAGGTTTTACATTTTCATTAATTGCATTAGAGATACAATTATCTACTATTTCACTTGTAATTTGTTTAAGTGTATATACAGCACCTGTTTCTCGTAAATGATGTTTAGATTTTTTTCTATTGAGTTTACCGTTATTAATTGAAAACTCTGAATTCAAAAAAGCAATATGTAATTCTTCAACAATTTCAGGAACTAAATCAATATAACGATGCGTAAAATCATTAATTTCTTCAATTATATCAAAATCGAAAACTTCATTAAGTGCAGTGTAATGATCTAAATGTTTTTCATTTATATAAATTGTTATTAGTGAATTTATAAGTCGCTTATGAATTTTATAAGCTACATTTATTTCATTAGTTAATAATAGATTAGCATTAACCAAATGTATTTCTGCTTGAGAAGTAGGAGTTATTTCCTCACTTTTGGAGAAAAAATCATTTTGAATTTGCAACGTAATAAGTTGCTCTTCCTTTGTTAGCAAGTAATTTAAAACGTTCGCAATCATTTTTTCTTATTTGTTATAGTTCGTTGATATTGGATTTTGGCTTCTGCAACTTGTAATATTTCTGAAAATGAATTTTCATCTTGAATTTCATAAAATACTATATCACTATAAAACGAAATAAGTAACTCGTCTTTGTCTGCATTAAAGATTTTTGAAACTTCTTCAATCATCTTTATGTTTGGTTTCCTTTCATCTCTTTCAATTTTACTCAAAGTTGATTGGTCAACATCAAGTAAAGCCGCCAATTTTCTTAATGGCATATCAGCTCCTTCACGCAAGTTTCTGATTTTAACTCCAATACTTTCCAAATTTTGCATAGATAAAATATTTCTTGACAAATTATGTCCAAATATACAATTGTTTTTGAAATTCACAATAATTTTTGAAACAAATATTCTTTGCTAAAATTTAATCTGTTTTGAAGTGTAGATAAAAAGTATAAACTAAACCATAATTCTATACTGTGCAGTTTCCAAGTTTATAGTAGTTGGAATTTGCACACATTTTAATAATTGTGTTTTTCGTTCTATTTGCTTTTTGATGTTGGAGTGTAAATTATCAGCACCTATTTTTTTGTTATATAGCTTCTTTTGATTGTTGAATTTATTTCGGTTTCCGTTTTTTAGAATATCTTCCCAGAAGTTGGTATTGAAAAATTTATCATCAATAGCTTTTGATTTATCAAATAATAATACATTATCCCATTCGAGTAACAATGAATTTATTAGTGCATTATAATAATTAATTTCAGTTAGATTTTGAAGCGTAAACAATCCTAAACTGTGAATAAATTTAGCTTGTTTTGTCTTAACTTCAAATCGAAATGTATTATTACAATGGTTTGGAAATTGCACACTTTTGTCGTAGGCTTTTATCTGTTTGTATGCTTCGTTTCCAGCTATTTTGTAGTCAAAGTTTTTAGGTCTGTTAAATGGTCTTTTCTCGTGATAGATTAAATTTAGAATTAAATCCGATACTAAAATGTTTGGATTGATATTTACAGCATATTCTAAATTAATTAGATAACATTTATTCAAATCAAGATTAAAAATAGTTTTGATTTCAATAATTGTATCAATGCAATCTGAAATATAAAAATCATTAGCATTATGAGGTTCATCATTGAAATAACAGTGAATGCTTCCTTTTATTTCCAGTCTGTTTTGATACTTTGTAAAATAAAGGTTCTTGTAACTCTTGGTTACTAATTCCTTAATTTCATCATCAAATCGCTTTTCAGATTTACCCTCATACACTAAAATATTATTGTTCCAAACTTTGTTTATTAGTGTTTCATCAGTGATTTTTATCTTGATAAAATCTATCATTCTCTAAAAAATAAATTTAGCAATTACTTTTTAAATGGTCGATAGTTGTTGTCAAGCATTGTATTAATATCCTGAATTTTATAGACAATTTTATTGTTTATCTGACTGTATGCAATCAATCCTTTTTCTCTCCAATTGGCAGCAGTACCTGGACTAATTTTGAACAGTCTTTGAAATTCATCATTGTCAATAATTACTTTGTCGAATACTTTTTCTTGCTTTTTGCTAACCAATTTGGTTAGTTCTTCCAAGCGTTTTTCGATGTTGTTTAAGCTGTCTTGAAATGGATGGCTCATAGTTATGCTTTTTTAGGATTGATACTAATCAAAGCTTGTTCTATTTCTGAACGCTTATACCTGATGAGGTTTCCAAGTCGGTACGGATTGAGGATTTTCTTTTTGTTCCAATCGGAAAGTGTAACCAAAGATACTTTTAGTATCTCGGCTGTTTCTTGTCGAGTAAGGTACTCTTGCGGTTTGATTGGTTGGAAATTTTGAGCTAACGATTTAAGCTCTGTTCTTACATCTGATAGGATGCTTTCTTTTAATTCATCTGGAGATACTCCAAATACTTGTGTCATTTTACTTTGTTCCATCTTGATATAAATTTTATCGTTTGTGATGGTACAAAGCTATTGTGAGGTTTGCTGTTTCTTATTGTTGGAGTAACTCCAAAAGGTACTCCAGAGGTTACTCCAAGTTGTTTAAAAGTTGCTGAACTTTATCTAAATCCCTTTGATAACCAGCACCTAATTCAGATTTCTTTAATTCGAGTTTTTCAATTGCTGTTTTTATATTCTTTTCGTTTTTCCCTAACAATTGGCTTATTAGTTTTGCTTTTTTAGTGTTTGGTTTGTTTTCGAAAGTGTCAGCACTAAATACTCCTAATTTATCTAAAAGTATGATTGCTTGATTAACCGATAACTGGTTTGCGTTTTCAGTTTCAATGATATTTGTTTCGCTGATAGTCATTTTGGATTTAAAATATTCAATCAATTCATCTGCATAATACTTACAGAAATATTGATAAAAATCTAATTGCAAATAGTAAACTTTATCAGTTTCTTGCGAAAATTTCTCCATATCTTTATAATGAGTATTAATCATTTTATAAACAGGATTATCCTGAATTGAATTATTAAACAAATCAGTTAAATTAATTTGATACTCATTAATCCATTTTTTTATATAATTAAAATCTGCATTTTTGGTATAACTTCTTTTATCAATTTCATTTATTTTAAATTCCAAATGATCATTCCTATTAACTCCTTTCTCTTGAAGCTCTGCAAGTGTTTCGGATTTTATTTCCTTTAAACAAAGTTGCAAATCAATCATAACCCCAAGTGCTGTGCTCTTTCCTAAAACATTAATATCATCAATCAATTCACAAAACTTGTCAAAATAGGTATCTTTCTTGTTCATAGTGCTCACTGGTTGTGATTGTTCTACTTTTAATTTTGCTTTTTTTAGTTTACTAACAGGACTTAACTCTTTAATTTTTTCTAATTCAAATACAAATCGGTGACCAATGTGAAATAATTTGAAAGGCAAAAAACTTAAAAGTTTATATCGTTGAATATGAAAATCTAAAAAATAATCGCTCGAATTAAATGGTAATAAATTTTTAGGACTATCACCCGAATTTAACTTCTGAATTATGCTTTTTATTTCAATATTAGTAGTTGTGCTTGAATAATCTCTTTTTGAAAAAAAGGTTTCTAAAGTTTGTGTATCAGCATCATCATATAAAATGGCACAATATCTGGACTTCTCATTTTCAACATAAAAATCATTTTTAAGTACATTTAATTTCACTTTAGCAGCTTGAATATTAAAATTTAAAAACTTTTCAATTTCTTCATTTTTCCTTTTTGAAACCTCTAAATAAATATCGGAAATTGACTTTTGAAAAAGTGATTTGGCATCATTAATAATTTCGTTTTGCCTTATTTGAATAAATTCGTGAGTTTGTTCATAATACTTTTTATCCTGATAATGAACTAACACAAAATGTTTTTCATAATCTACTTCTTCAGCATAGGGTTGTATGATGAAATCTAAATAATAGTTTTCACCCAATAGGTTAATAAAGTTCGTTACATTCTGCATAAAGGAATTTGAAGGCTTAAATATATTAAACTTTATCTTACTTTACTATTTTCATCTTTTTCTCTTCAATATCCTGTTCTTCGTTTTGCTTATTCCAATAGTCTTTTAATTTTTCGGCTTTCTCGGTATTGGTTATTTTGACGTATTTCAAAAATTGTGTTTCTGTTTGATGTCCTGTAACTCCCATAATGGTTAAATTATCTAATTTTCCATATAGATTTGTGGCAAAGGAACGACGGCAAATGTGTGATGATACTAATTCCCATTTTTCGAAAATCCCTTCTTCTTTTCGCTTTGTATCTTTGTTTATTTTAGAACCTTGTGTTAATTCTGTGAATTTTGCTACTCTGCATAATTCTTTAACGTGTTCATTGAATTTTTGGTCTGAAATGGCTCTTGGAAATCCGTTTCTTTTTTCTAAAATAGCTTTAACTTGTTTGTGAAGTGGAATTGTTACTGTTTGTCCTGTTTTTTGTGTTTCAATTTCAATATAGCCATTTTTGATATTGGCATCTTTCAATCTTAAAAAATCTGAAATTCTTAATCCTGTACGCAATCCAATTATAAATAAATCTCTTGTGTTTTCTAACCTTTCCACTCCTTTAAAATCGTGATTGAAGATTTTATTGATTTCTTCGTCTTTCAAATAAATACTATCAGCAGTAATCTTTGGAACAAAAAAGTTAGGATGCTCAATATGTGGATGAACCGGCAAACCTTTTAATTTTGCATCTCTGGCAATGGTTTTTACTGTTCCGATATAGTTTCCGATTGTTCCTAAATTTATCTTTTGTTCTTGAGATAAGAAATTGATAAATCTATCATAGAAAGTCAAATCTAAATCGGTAAATTTTAGCTTTGTTTTAAAGCGTTCTTCGTACTCTTTTAGCTTATTGAGTGTTGTATTATACTTTGTAATAGTTCCTTTGGCAATTGCCTTATTTTTACCTTTAATTATGCGAGTAGGTGCGTTTTTAATAAACGTATCAATGAAAGGAATGAAAAATATTTGGTCAACGGCTGTTTCGTCAATTGGTCTATTAAAGAAATTTGCAATCTTTTTTCTTAACCAGTGCTTGTCTATAAACTCGCCTTTGCTATTATCGGAATTGAATTCATCAAATATAAATTTTTCAAGTTCTGAAAGTTTTTGATTAACTTCATCTTTTGTAGTATCATCAGCAGTAAGTTTGACTTTTTGTTTAGCTGCACTCCATCTTTTAGGTTCAACCTTTAGATCTGTTGTTGCTGTTAAATCGCATTTTCTGCCATTTTTGAAACGCAAAAGTATATTTGTTGCGTTTTTTTCTCCTTTAATAAGGTAGTTAATAGTTGCCATTGGTACGGAATTATTAGGTTTTTCAACACTTTAAAGATACAAAATTATCCCCACATAATCCCCACATTGACTATATTTATATATAATTTACTTAATTTTACTTAACTATCATTTATTGAAAAACCCATATTTTACAAGGGTTAACGGTTGTTTTAGTAAGATTTAATATGTATAGAAAAAGTAGGTGCTTGTTCCTCTTTCTCCGCGGAAAAAAATCCTAAATGGTGTCAAAACCCCTGAAATCCTATGATTTTCGGGGTTTTTTGCTTTTGCTGATATACCAAATTATTCAAGAAATCTTATCGCTAAAGGGACTAAATCGAGACCCTAGAAAAAACTAGAAATCTAGGGTCTCGCTAAAATCCTTTAACCCTTGCAAACACTGGGTTCAAAGATGAATTAAATAGCTAGTTCACTCATTAAACATCTTGTTTGTTTTCAATTAGGAAATTAAATTGAGTAATAATTAATTGGTCACCACAATGAAAACAAAAATCACACTTCACTTTTATGCCAAAAGCACAAAAGCCAATTCAAACGGACTACTTCCCATTTATGTAAGATTAACAGTTGATGGAAAACGATTAGAGTTTAGTACCAAAAAGTTTGTAGAAAAAACAAAATGGTCTAATGAACTATCCAAAATGAAAGGTGCTTCAGAAGAAGCACGTTCAATCAATAGTTACCTTGATTTGATGAAAGCGAAAGTTTTAGAAGCACAAATGGAACTACTCCACAGAAATGAAGCATTAACAATCGAAAACTTCAAAAGCAAAATATTAGGTACTGAAGAAAGACAAAGAATGTTGGTTCCCATCTTCCAAGACCACAACAACAAAATAAAAGAGTTAATAGGAAAAGAATACGCTCCAGGTACATTAGAGCGCTATGTAACTTCACTCAAGCATACCATTGAATTTATACAATGGAAATACAATATTTCCGACATAGATATTACCAAGATAGATCATGCTTTTATAACCGATTACGAATTTTGGTTACGAAGCGTAAGAAACTGCGCTAATAATACAGCGGTGAAGTACATCAAAAACTTCAATAAAATAATCAAGATATGTTTGGTCAATGATTGGCTCGATAAAAATCCATTTGCAAACTATAATAGAAAAAGACTTCAAAACAGAACGATTGTCTTTAGTACGTGATATTTTCCTTTTTAGCTGTTTTACTGGTTTAACCTAATAGATGTCAAAAACTTAACAAAGTCGCATATAAGCTACGGTATAGATGGCGAACAATGGATATTTACTCACAGACAAAAAACAGAATCTGCTTCTAAAATTCCAATACTTCCAGTAACGCAAATGATAATTGATAAATACGAAAATCATCCACAATGTTTAAATGAAGATAAACTACTTCCTATTCTATCCAACCAAAAAATGAATGCGTACCTAAAAGAAATTGCCGGAGTTTGTGAAATCGAAAAAGAATTAACCTTTCACATCGCCCGACACACGTTTGCTACTACAGTAACACTTACAAATAGTGTGCCTATTGAAAGCGTAAGTAAAATGCTAGGTCATAAAAATTTGCGAACTACCCAACACTATGCAAAAGTGTTGGATAGGAAGGTCAGTGAGGATATGCAGGTTCTGAAGAATAAGTTTTCTCAGATTTCTGTGGCAAATAAAAAAGTAGTCTAAACTGCAAATTTATATATAGAGAGTTACAACTTCAGATTAGAAACCGTGTGCTGTCCATTTTCAATCTGTTTATCCCCCCACTCCTTAAGATAACTAATAAATGGAATTAACTCATTACCTACGTCAGTTAATGAGTATTCCACTTTGGGTGGTACTTCGAGATATACTTTTCTTTTAATTAAATAATCTTGCTCTAACTCTCTCAAAGTCTGGGTAAGCATTTTAGTGGTAATATCCGGCATGGTTCTGTCAAGTTCCCCATAACGAAGAATAGAGTGCTGATGCAAATACCATAGTATTCTTCCTTTGTACTTACCTCCAATTCGTTTAAAAGCATAATCAACTGAACAGGTTGGAGAATCTGGACAAATTTCTTTCTTTTTTTTCATTTTAATTATTTGATAATCAACAATACATTCTTTTAGGTAAGTAGCATACTAAATTGTACATACTTGACACAAAGATATATATAAATTAATTTCGCCCTGTAAAATTTAAATAATTTAAAATGAATTCAAATTTAGAAAACAACAAGGCAAATAATGTTGGTGCTACTTTTATGAAAGCAGTTCGTCAACATGAGTTTGGAGGCCCTGAAGTACTGCGATATGAAGATGCCCCAATTCCACAACTACAAAACGGAGAAGTTAGAGTTAAAGTGAGTGCAATAGGAATTAATCCTCCAGACTGGTATTTACGCGATGGATATAAAATGCTTCCCCCAGAATGGCAACCCGTAGTTCCTTTTCCTGTGATACTAGGAACTGATATCTCTGGTGTTATTGAAGCTATTGCAGAAGATGTCGATGGATTTAAAATTGGAGATGAAGTATATTCTATGGTACGATTTCCAAGCTTCGGCCCAAGCCAAGCATACGCAGAATATGTTAGTGTTCCTGCATCTGAAATAGCTTTGAAACCGAAAGGAATTAGCCATATTGAAGCTGCCGCTGCACCTATGTCGTTACTAACAGCATGGCAGTTTATGATTGAACTTGGTCACAATGTTCAAAATCCTCTTCAACCAAACAAGCACGAACCGGTTGAACTCAAAGGAAAAACAGTTCTTGTAAACGGAGCTGGTGGTGGTGTTGGACATTTTGCTGTACAACTTGCAAAATGGCAAGGTGCAAGAGTTATTGCAGTAGCATCAGGTAAACAAGAATTATTGTTACGTGAATTGGGAGCCGATGAGTTTATTGATTATACAAAGTCAGCTGCAGAAGATATAGTTAAAGATATTGATCTAGTTATCGATTCTGTAGGCGGACATACGACTGGCCGCTTTTTAAAAACGTTAAAGCAAGGAGGGGCTTTGTTCCCAATATTTCCATTAGGTTTTAATGATAACGAAGAAGCAATGCGACTTGGTGTGATTGTTTCAGCTACTCAAGTACGATCAAGTGGAGCACAATTAGAAAAGTTGGCTCAGCTATTGGATAATGGAACTATTAAAGTTGTTATTGATAGTATATTCCCATTAGCAGATGCTCAAAAAGCTCATGAACGTGCAGCTAAAGGTCATATTCAGGGAAAAATTGTGTTAACCGTGTCCTGAAAATATATATAATTATGCAAACAAGTGAATTAGAAGACAAAGTTTTAATTAGAGAACTCACAGATAATCTCTCAATTTTAGGAGATAAGAAAGATTTTGCAAATCAGGTAAAGTTATTTACAGAAGATGCTGTATCAGAAACAATTGTTGAAGGATTGACAATCCTAAAGCTTCAAGGTCGTCAAGCAATGATTGAAGCTTTCGAGACCTTTCTAAAAGAATTTCAAAACGTATATCATCTTAATGGACAACAAGTAATAGATGTAAAAGGTAATATTGCAACTGGGACCTGTTATTGCCACATTACATTGATTAGTACAGAGAATGGGGTCAAAATGAAAACGTCAATTGGTGCCATTTATAAGGATAACTATATAAAAGAAAACAATCGTTGGCTTGTCTCTAAAAGAATAGGAGTATTTGAATGGCAGGATAAAAATATAATTTCAAAGTAATATTAAAACCCCGAAATCTTCTGATTCGGGGTTTTTAGCATCAGGAAACTATGGAGTTTTATTAAAATTGAATGAATCTCTATTTTTATTATATTTGTATAACCAGTTATGTAATTAGAAATACAATATGGATATTTATAGTCAAATAGGCAAAATTGCTTTGGGCAGTAGACTTCGTAGATTAGGAGAACGCATTGCAGAAGAGGCATTTCACATCTACAAACTTTATGATATAGATTTTCAGCCAAAATGGTTTCCTGTTTTTTATGCGTTATCACTTGGTCAAAAGAAAACTATTTCAATCCTTGCGTCTGAAATTGGTCACTCTCAACCTTCTGTAAGCAAAATTGTGAGGGAAATGGTGAAAAATGGAATTGTAATAGAAAACACTGATACAATTGACAAAAGAAAGAATTTTATATCTCTAACTGATAAGGGAATTGAAATGAACTCCAAAATTCAGCACCAGTATAAAGACGTAAATATTGCAATAGAAGAAGCTTTGGCGGAAACAAATAATGATCTTTGGAAAGCTATTGAGGAATGGGAATTTCTTTTGGATCAAAAAAGCTTGCTTAAACGGGTTAGAGACCAAAAGAGACTAAGAGAGTTTGCTTATATAAAGATTGTAGACTATGAGCCAAAATACAATAAGGTTTTTGTTGAACTTAATGTAGAGTGGATTTCGAAGTATTTTAAAATGGAAGAAGCAGACTATAAAGCATTGAACAATCCGGAAGAATATATTCTTAAAAAAGGCGGTCACATATTTGTAGCTTTATATAAAGAAGAGCCCCTCGGAGTTTGTGCTTTAATGAAACTTGATAACAACGAGTACGAATATGAGTTAGCAAAAATGGCCGTATCACCTAAAGCACAAGGCAAAAATATAGGATGCTTGCTTGGTAAAGCTATTATCGAAAAAGCTCGTTCACATGGAGCATCCAAACTTTATCTAGAAAGTAATACAATTTTGAAACCTGCAATCAATCTCTATCAAAAATTAGGATTTGAAAAGGTAGTCGGGTTGAAATCTCCTTATGAAAGATGTAATATTCAGATGGAACTAAAACTTAAATAACAGTGACATACGATAATAAAATAGCGATAGTAATAAAAGATAATTTGGAAACATGGCAAAAACTAAATGTTGCTTCGTTTTTAGCTAGTTCGGTAGCGATCGAATTTCCAGACACACACGGAAAACCTTTTATAAATGCTTCAAATTCAACCTATCTTCCTTTTATAAAACATCCAATATTAATTTTTAAAGCTGATACAGATGCTGAAATCAAAAGAGCTTTTAACAGAGCGAAAGAAAGAGATTTGCACATTGGCATTTATACTGCCGAATTGTTTGCAACAAAAAATGAAGAGGAAAACTTAATTCAAATCTCAAACTTTAACGATGATAATCAAAAATTAGTAGGCATTGTTTTATACGGCGATGCCAAAAAAGTAAATAAAGCGCTTGATGGATTGAAATTTCATTCATAGCGCACCAATATTAAGAATGATTTTTGTTAAACATTTAAAATTAACCAGCAATGAACCACTTTATATTAGGTCTTCAGGCACGTAATCTAACTGTCGAAATACATCATCATTCTGCTTACCAAATTGTACTGTCGAATGACACTCCTTTTAATTCAACCATCAGCGGTAAGCTAAACGAACGTATTCATGGTTTTCTTATAAAGCCCCATGTCCCGCATTTTTGTGTAGCCGAGAAAGGAACGCTTAACGTGCTAAATATAGAGCCATATTCAAATATTGGGTTGCAACTGTCAAACCGTTTTGATGAAAATCAAGAATGCATAGTATTTGATTCGCCTCTAGAAACAAATGCTTTCTTTGAAACTCCAAGAAACAGTCTTGATATTAATAATGTTATTGAAAGCTTGCTTTCTAAATTACCACCTACCAACTACGACGAAAGGGTTACCAAAATTGTAGAATACATAAGGGACAATTATTATAAATCAGACATCACACCACAAACCTTTGCAGATATTGTTTTCTTGTCACCATCGCGCTTAGCATCGTTATTTAAACAGCAAACCGGCAGCAGTTTGTCAAAATATTTGCTGTGGACACGTTTACGTCAAGCAATATACATTACACTCTCAGATAGGGAAAGAAGCCTCACCGATATTGCGTACGACACTGGGTTTTATGATTTGCCTCAGCTCAACAAATATATGTATGAAATGTTTGGGATGCCACCAAAGGCATTAAAATACAGTAGTGATTTAATTCAGGTCTACTAACAAACAACATAATAATATTAGCACTATATGGGTATCAACATCATTTGTTGATACCCTTTTTATTTTGAAAATATTGAGTCTCAAATCTGTAAAAAACACAATAGTGATTTGATACAAGTTTGCCAGTTAGGTTGTTTGCAATTTTGTCTTATCAAAATGAAGTAGTTAAAATAACAAATTTAAAAATTAAAATTATGAAAGCAATTGCCTATAACAAGTTTGGAAACACAGAAGTTTTGCAGACTGTAGAACAATCAAAACCAACAATTCAATCAAATCAGGTGTTGGTAAAAGTAAAAGCATTTTCTATCAATCCTATGGATTGGAAAATTAGAAAAGGTGAAATGAAACTAATGTCAGGTTCGAAGTTTCCTAAGAATACGGGAGTTGATTTTGCTGGGAAAATTGTAGATGCAGGATCTTCTGTTAGTGGTTTCAATATTGGTGACGACGTTTTCGGAGTAGTTAAAAATATGATGAAAGACGGTGCTTCATCTGAATACGTTGCAGTACCTGCATCGTTGGTATGGAAAAAACCTGAAAATATCACATTTAATCAGGCAGCATCATTAGTTGTAGTCGGCACCGCAGCAGTAACTGCAATCGAAAAAATGGGAAAAATCAATTCAAAGACACATATTTTGGTTAACGGTGCCACAGGTGGTTTTGGAATGTTTTTATTGCAACTATTAAAAAAGGCTGACGCACACGTAACTGCCGTTACGAGCACTAAAGGAGTGGAATTTGCAAAAAAATGGGGTGCTAATATTGTCATTGATTATACCACGCAAAATGTTCTTTCCCAAAAAGCTATGTATGATGTTGTTATTGACCTATCTGGCAAATTGGGTTACAAAAATGCAAAAGAAATTATGTTGCCAAAATCCATTTTCCTTAACGTCACTCCTCAGCCTATCGAAATACCATTGTCATTATTAAACAACCTGTTTACTAGTAAAAAACATGTTGTTGTTCTTTCAAGTCCAGGAATCAAATACACCAATATCCTATTGAACGCCTTGAAGAAAGGATTGGATATTGAAATTAATAAAGCATTCCAATTCGACCAAACCAAAGAAGCTTATCAATACGCTGAAAAAGGTGGTAATATCGGTAAAGTTGTCGTGGAAGTAAACTAATTAAATATCAATAATTATGATAACTAAAATAGACAATACGATTAAGTATGGTAAACAGCACGGCGGATTCGGAATTCAGATATTATACCCTGGACTTATCCGACCTGAACTTAACGACACAGGTTTTTCTACAATAGGTCGAATAGATCATGCTCGAATTACACCCGGAACCCTCATCCAAATGCATCCGCATAAAGATGATGAGATCTTAACCTATTTAAGAAGTGGGAAAGTAAAACATCTTGACTCAGAGTCCTATTCTGACGTTATATCAAATCAACGATTAATGATGATGAATGCAGGCGCAAGTTATTATCACGAGGAACTTGTTTTAGAAGAAGGTGGCGTTCTGGAAGGTCTACAAATATTCATTAGACCTGAAAAATCGGGTCTTAAACCACAAGTACAATTTTATCAGTTAACTGATGTATATAGCAATAATCAATGGAGAAAAATTGCTGGCAAAGGCGATGACTTTCCTTTGCAAATAAGAAGCAACACATGGTTATATGACTTGCGACTAGAAAAAGGTGAAGAAATTTTTCTTCCTGAGTCACCAGCGGAAAATGCTGCATTTCTTCTCTATGTATTTAATGGCGAGGTAACAGTTGATAGCAAAATTGTCCTGAACAGTGGTGAAAGTGCATTAATAGAAGAAGACCAACCAACATTTTTAGCGGAGAGAACAAGCGATATAGTAGTGTTTATTACCCAAACCGATGCGATGCATTTTGATGGCGGAATGTACAGTGGTAATTTACAATAGGTCAACTTTCAAAGCAATGATGTAGTATAATTTTTCTTACACAAGGGAATAATAAATTTTGATTACTAATAAAGATAAAACATAAAAAAATAATAAGATGAAAACCAAAAATGGAGAAACAAAAGGTTTCAATAATAGTCCCGAAGTAACCCTTGTTACTACTATTAATTCGCAAATAGACAGGGCTTTCAATTACATTGCTCCAATCAACATAATGCACATTTTTCGAGGGAATAAAATTATTCCCGCTGTAATTGACACTAGTATCAAACAAGGATGGAATAAAGCAGGTTTGCACCGAACTGTATTTTTTAAGGATGGTTCAAGTGCACAAGAAAGTCTTTTGACTGTAAATGCGCCTGTCTCCTTTTCATATAAAAGTGAGCAGTTTACTTCAAGAGTACTTAAAACATTAGTTAGAAGATTTGAGGGAGAATGGAGATTCAAAGATCTAGGAAATCACAAAACAAATATTGAATGGACTTACCGCATAGTTCCGACAAATTACTTCGCAAAAATTATGATAAGGTTGGTGCTAATTAGTGCTTTGCGTTCAGCACTAAAAAATGCACTAAATATAATTAAGAATGACCTCGACAGTGGGCGGTTGGAAAAAGGCAGCACATGGGAAGCCTAATCACAATTCTAGAATTTAATAAAAATTAAAAAAAAGATAAAATGAAAACAGCATTAATAACTGGAGCCAACAAAGGAATTGGCTTTGAAGTTGCAAAAAAATTATTGCAACAAGGATTTATTGTTTATATCGGAAGTTGTGATGTAATCAAAGGTCAAACAGCAGTAGAAAAATTAAGAGCAGAAGGATTTGTAAACGTTGAAGCAATTCAGATTGACGTTACCGATGATCATTCAGTAAATTATGCAAGAACCGAACTAGGTAAAAAATTAGACTCTCTTGATATTCTAATTAACAATGCAGGAATAAGCGGTGTGAAAGTAGATCAAACTGGAAATTTCCTTGAAAAAACATGGACAGCGGAACAAGCTACAATCAACACTTTTAAAGAAGTGTACGAAACAAATGTTTTTGGTGTTGTGCGCGTTACACAGGCTTTTCTAGACTTGCTTAAGAAATCTAAAGAACCACGAATTGTAATGGTTAGTTCTTCGGTTGGTTCACTTACTCAGCAAAGCGATCCTCAATGGCCAATTTATGATACGGCTAAATTTGCGGTGTATGGTTCATCTAAGGCTGCAATGAATATGTACGCTGTACACTTGGCTTATGAACTTCGAGACACCCCATTCCGGATAAATATGGTAGACCCTGGCTATACTAAAACCGACTTCAATTACAATACCGGCTTTAGCACTGTAGAAACCGCAGCAAATCGTATAATTAAATATGCTCTTATTGGGCAGGATGGTCCCACTGGAAAATTTTTTAGTGAGGAAACTAATCCATTAACCGGCGAAATTTCATGGTAATTGTAGATTACTAGCAACTAGAACAGTGATTTGATACAAGTTTTTTCCTCTCAATTACGACAACTTTGTAATGTAATTAATCATTAAAATTTAAACAATAATGAAAAGAAAAATAGTAATACTCGGAGCTACAGGTACAATCGGAAGCAAAATTTCTGAAAACCTATTAAATGAAGGGCATCAAGTTACATTGATTGCAAGAAACACAGAAAAATTAAAGAAATACCATAGTCTTGGTGCCGAAGTTATCTCAAGCGATATCACCAATGTTGAAATCCTGACAGATGCCTTCAAAAATGCAGACAGTGCTTTTCTTATTTTGCCAGATAATGTAAAAGCTGAAAATACCAGAGATTACCAACGACAAGTAACAGGTAAACTTATTGAGGCAATTGAAAAATCAGGTATTAAATATATTGTAAATATGAGCAGTTTAGGCTCTCATATGCACGAAGGTAATGGCATGATGGCTGGAACAGCGGAACAGGAGGTTAGACTGAATCAGTTAACTGACGTAAATGTAATGCACATTCGTTCTGCCTATTTCATGGAAAATTTCTTAAGAACAATTCCTTTAGTAAAAGGCAAAGGTATCAATGGAACTGCAGCCGATGGAGATCACTCAATTCCTATGGTTGCAACAAGGGATGTGGCAAAAATTGCGGCTGAACATTTAGTAAATCTTGATTTCAAAGGTAAGAGCATTCATGCTGTAATGGGACCAAGAGATTATACTATGAGGGAGTTTACAACCATTATCGGAAAAGCAATAGGAAACCCTGCATTACCTTATGTACAGGTGCCTATAGAACAAGCTAAACAAATTTTTTTAGGCAATGGCTTTACAGAAGACTTTGTAGATAATCTACTGGGAATGGCTGTAGGAATTAAAAATGGCATCTTCAATTATCAAAAAAGAGATGACTCAACGACAACCCCTACAACTGCTGAACAATTTGCGAAAGAGGTTTATGTAAATGCATACAACAACTAATTAACAACTAAATAAATTGTAAAATGAAATTATTAGAAAAAACACAGTTAGGGAATCTGACTTTAAAAAACAAAATGGCAATGTCAGCCATGACAAGAAGCCGTGCCGATATCAATGGATTAGTTGGTGAATCAACGGTTGCGTATTATACACAAAGGGCAAGTGCTGGTCTAATATTTACTGAAGCTATCCGAATTAGTGAAGAGGCTACTGGTAGTCCATTTACTCCAGGAATATTTACCGAGGAACAGATTGAAGCTTGGAAGAAAGTAACAAAATCCGTTCATGATAAAGGAGGACTTATCATTGCACAACTTTGGCACACAGGGCGAGCTGGACATTCGATAGATAGAAATGGAAAATTACCGCTTGCACCGTCTTCGCTTCCAATAAATGGGATGCAACACTTCACCTCTCAAGGAATGAAAGACTACGAAGTTCCAAAAGAAATTACTGTTGAAGAAATCAAACAAACCGTAAAGGATTTTGGTCAGGCTGCAAAAAATGCTATTGATGCAGGATTTGATGGCGTAGAGCTCCACGCTGCAAATGGGTATTTGCCAAACCAATTTTTGGCAGAAAGTTCTAACCAAAGAACTGATGACTATGGTGGGACTTATGCGAACAAATCACGTTTCATTATTGAAGTTATGAATGAACTTATTGGTACTGTTGGTGGCGAAAAAGTAGGAATTAAAATTTCCCCTTTTCATCCTTACGGTGATATGGTTATGGATAACCCCGTAGATACTTATACTCACTTGATTATGGAGCTTAATAAGTTAGATTTTGCTTATGTGGAACTAATGAGAAGAAGCCCTTACTTTCCCTCACCCGCGCATTACCCAGCAATTGATGAAATGCAACTTTTCGGTAAAATGATAAAGAAACCAGTTATTGCAAATACAGGTTATGACAAAACTTCTGCGGAAGCTGAAATCGAAAATGGTATTGCTCAAGTTGTTTCATTTGGAACTATGTTTTTAGCTAATCCAGATTTACCAAGGCGCTTCGAACTAAATGCTTCTCTTAATGAACCAGACCGTGCAACAATGTTCGGCGGTGGTGACCAGGGTTATATTGATTATCCATTTTTAAACGAATAATACCAAAAACAGAAATAATAATTAATTTAAAATTTACAGAAATGAAAAATATATTCAAAATTTTAATCACTTTGATGGTATTTCAACTAAATATCACAAATTTAAATGCACAAAACAAGGTTGCAGACAGCACCATGCAAAAAATTAACGGATTCAGAGGGTTCTATGAATCACTAGGAAAAACCTACCCTCCTGATAATACTGTCAGCGTTAGCGAAGAAACAATTTCTAGCGTAAAAACATATTGGTTTAACAAAAATCTGATAAATCAAAAACAGATAATTATTTATCTGCATGGTGGAGTTTACACTTATGGAAGCATAAATGCTTATCGCGCAATGCTCACACATATGGCAACAGCTTTGAAATCATCAATTCTCTATATCGAGTATTCTCTTTCTCCAGAGCATCCTTACCCTACAGCAAACAATGAAGTATTTGGTGTTTATAAAGAACTTACTAAAAAATATCCAAATTATAAAATTTCAGTGATTGGTGACAGCGCTGGTGGTGGACTAGCTATATACTTAGTCAAAGATGCTCAAAAAGCAAACCTACCTGTTCCGGCATCATTAGCTTTGATATCACCATGGATTGACTTAAAATGTGACAACCAGTCCTATACTACCAAACAGGCAGTTGACCCAATTTTAAAGAAAGATTTTTTATTTGGTCATGCTCAAATGTATGCAGCAGGCAAAAAGGAAGCTGATCCAAGTGAAATCAGATTCAAAAAATTTCCTCCTGTATTCCTATTGGTAGGCACAGATGAAGTATTGAACGATGACTCAAGAAACTTCTATTCTTACATAAAACCAATTCAGAAAAAATCCAAATTCAAGGAGTTTGCTGGACAAAAACACGTATGGCTATTTTCACACATTGATTCAAAAGAATCAGTAGAAGCTATGAGTGACATCAAAGAATTTTTATTAGCAAACAATTGATTAAATACAGAAAACAAAATAACCTAGAAAGGCCAATAGTTAACTGTTGGTCTTTTTAAGTTTAATATTAATTAATGATTTAAGATTGAACTCCAAAATAACCAAACTAATTACCGATCTCACAGATCAACTAAATTTCATTGATTTAGAAATCGACAACCTACTTATTCGGTGTGAAAATGCTATTGATATTATCTTGAAAACTATTAATAATTTAAAGCTAATTGTATCTAAATATAAATTTAAAACAGAGACAGAAGAAATTCATTTTTTCAAAGAAATAAAACCCCAATTCACTTCAAAACTTATTTATTTTAATATGATTTATAAGATTGAAATGAAAAGACCTAATGGGGGAAATAGAATTTTAAAAAAATATTATAACAACGAGCTTTTAAAGTTAAAGTCATTCTTCGATAACGAATTGGAATTTTATCAATATTACAGATCAGGGAGCACTTACCTTGATTATAAATACTTCCAGAGAGGTAAATTTGACATTAAACTTGCCCTCGATAATTATTATTTTGAAACTGATACAACATTCAGTACTTCACATGACTTTAAAGTTGCCCAAATTCTAGCAAACGACTTAATTCAATTATACTTAGAAAACCAATTACTTATGATTGAAAATAAAGACAATTCTGAGAAATCACAACGCAAACCGAATATCAAATTGATGTGGACAGGCTCAAAAGTTTCCCTAACTGAATTATTGTATGCATTGCATTCAGAAGGCGTTTTCAATAATGGGGCTGCAGACTTAAAAGATATTGCAGAATATTTTGAACACATTTTTGAGATTGATTTAGGACAGTATCGCCGTGCATTCCTTGAAATAAGGGCTAGAAAGAGCGAAAGAACAAAATTCATTACATCTCTAAATGAAACCCTTTTAAAAAGAATGGATAACGCAGATGATATTATTTAACTAAAAATCGTTCGCAACACCATCTCCGTTGTGAAATAAAACGTTTCAAACAAATCAATTTTGTGTCATAACAATCTAAAACATACGTTATGGCAATAGAAGTAATTACTCGCGAGGACTTAGATGAATTCAGAAGTTTTTTATTGAATGATCTAAAAGAACTCATGCAACCCAATCTCAATAAATAAAGCAATGGTTCAAATCCAATGAAGTCCGTAAACTGTTAAACATCTCTCCAGGAACACTCCAAAACATCCGCATCAACGGAACACTTTCTTATACCAAAATTGGTGGTATCATTTATTACAATAATACTGATATAGAAAAACTCCTTCAGGAAAATAAAGTAAATATAGTGTAACTCAAAAAGCGACCTAAGAGTTTGCAATCGAGTGTCAAATGTTTGAAGAATTGGTAAAAATGAAAAGCTGTTTGAGGCTTTAGCCAAGTTCTTTTCATTTAAGATTTAAGATTGAAATTGATCGCTTAAAATTCCAAGACTTGACTTTTTGTTTCTTTTGTGTCAAGGCAAAAGAAAGATCAATTTAAATCTTTCCATCATGAAAAACTTATTTATAACCGATACTTTCATCATCGAAAACAACACTAAACAATACAACTTTTCAAAGTGTCTCACTTACCTCGAGCAACAGGGTAAAATCCGTTAGGAACAAAAAATTAAAATCTTTCTTGAAGATCAAGATACTATTCTGAAGCTTCTCTTGTATGCAATAAAAGACCAAAATCAAACTCATAAATTAAATATAAATCTCAATAGAAGATTTTGCTGTCGGGTAAAATTGGATGTGGTAAAAGGTAGTTAATGCATTTAATAAAACCGTTTATGTATGTCAAAGACGATTAAAAAATCAAAACCTGTCGAGAAATTTCCTTCGAGTTTGTTAAAAATGGTTTTGAAGCATTATATCCCTATACTCAAAAATCAAATTTACAATTCCGATTAACAGGATATTATTTTGACAATTTAGGTGCAGAACAACAAATCAAACACTTTGGAAACGATTGCAACGTTATGGCAGAAATATTGATTAGTCGCTATGAACAATTTATTGAAAATAGAACTATAACTCACATTACAACAAATCGATCAGCTACAGAAATTGAAAACACTTATGGTAATCGGTTAGGAAGTAGAATGCGGAGCATGTTTAATCTAATAACTTTTGATACTATAACAGATGATAAAAGATAGAAACATGTTTATCTTTCTACTAAAAATTTTTCAAAATGATATCTTTTTCAAATCCGAATCTCTAGGGTTACTACAGTAAAATATTATGTCCACATGTACTGTTCTATGATTTACAGAATATTTAACTCAAGTTAGCTTAATATAAATAATCAATATTAATTTAGATTAAAGATATCTTATTTACATTTTGAAAACATTCATCCATTTCTTTTATAATTTTTTCAGGATGATCAAAGATGAAAAAATGGCCACCTTCGAGACGATTATAACTTAATGGGAATGTTGTTTCTTCCTGCCATTTAAGTGCATCTTCTTGGCTAATATCTTCTTCTGTTCCAGTTATTATTTTGATTGGAACAGAAAGAGGTTCCACTTTCTTATATTCGTTTGTTGCAACAATAGAAAAATCTGCTCTTAGAATTGGCTCGAAAAAAAGCATAGAATCTTTGTCATTTAAAATTTCATGAGGAATACCGCCTAACATTTTCAATTCCATAATGAATTCTTCATAATTTAGGTTTTTTAATCTCTTCATTTTATCCCACGTAGACGGTGCACGACATCCTGTTATAAAAAGACTTTCAGGAAGTCTTTTTCCTTTCGATCTCAACAACAAAACCATTAGATAGGAGATTAGTCCTCCCATACTGTGACCATAGATTATGTAAGGAGAATCAATTTCGTTATTAATTTGTTGATACATATCTTCTACAAGATCATTTACTTCCCAAAGAAGTCTTTCTCCAATGCGAGCTCCTCTTCCAGGGTAATCAGTTGTAATAAATGTGATGTTATCAGGAGCTATTTTTTTAAAAGCATTAAACGAATATTGATTTCCTCCTGCAAAACTAAAACACAAAACTTTATATTTTTGAGAACTTTCCATATTTTATAATTTATCTATTATATTAGAAATATTATCAAATAATACTTCTTCGATTTTAATTTTTTTTTCTTTCCCAGTTGATGCTATACTTGCCTTATATTTGTCATTAATAAAAATAGTTTCTACTTTGTAAGTTTGGTTGTTATAGATAATCGTATCATTGATAACCTCTATTTCGTGCAAGATGCTGATTCCCAATCCTACAGCTTTTACGAGCGCCTCTTTTCTTGTCCAAAATTCAAAAAATTTAGACGTTGGATTTTTGTCTTTTGTAATTATGTACCATTCATTGCAACTAAACTGCTCTTTGTATTCTTCTATATTCACTTCTTTAACTTCTTCAATATCAATTCCGATACTACCCTCAATACAGGCTGCACAAATTGCTATTTTTCCTGAGTGAGAAATGTTAAATTCAAAAGAATAATAAAATGAAGGTTTTCCATATTCATTTAATTGAATATTTGATAAAGATAATATTCCAAAAAGGTTATAATGATGAAGTTGAAACGTTAATAACATTTTTCCGAGAAGTCCCAATTTGCGATCAGTTTCCTTATAAAACCGCCTAATTCCTTCACTCATATTCGATGGTAAGCGGTTTAAACATAAATCATAAGAAACGGCTTTAAATGCATCATCAATATTTGAATAATAAATATTTATCATAAGTTATGATCTTTAACTTTCAAGCGTGCAGTTTTGGAAAGTGGGTAAAATTACCTCGATGATAATCCCATCTGAAATCCCTTTTTTAATGAAAAGTTTAGTGAAATTATTAGGTGAAGTTTCCATCTCAGTATAGAGTTTTTTAGTCTCAAAATTAAGCAGATTTTTATTTAGAGCTAAAATATTTTTCTTGCATTGTAAAATAATCGTTGCCGAAGCATTATATCCTGCTTTCAATTTTTCTTTCTCAAGCAAGCTTAATTGTTTGTTAATCAAATATTTAAAAGGGTTGTTTGTTTTTTTTTCTTTTCGAGTTATATAAGCAACTTTCCTTTGATAAAATTCGTTTTCAATTGCTTCAATAGAAACAGACATTTTCATTCCAATTTTAATTTTTTCAGTCTCAGATTCATCTACATCACCTTCAAACATTATTTTTTATATTTATTAATTTTGTTTAAAAGCCTGTCTTCCAGATATATCAGGACTTTACTTGACGATACCCCGGATAATCACCCCCAATCTCAAAAGCCTGCATTAATATTTTTATAACTTATAATTGAATTATCGTAAGTTGATTTCTTGTAACGATTTGTTTAATCCCATTGACTTTTCTTTAATTTTATTAAGTCATTATTTGTAAAATGTATTTCATGACCTATCGGAAGTTCCTTATAGGCAATAGTTGTTTTCTTCAGGCCAAAGCAAAAACTATTTACTGTATAACATCCTAATCCTTGCATTGATTCTCTTTTGAACTCTGTTCCAATTCTAATTAATAAAACTTACATGGAAATACCCTAAAAGACAGTAAGAAAGGTTCTTAACTTATGTTGACTCACTATTAGATATATTTCGTACCATCGATTTCTATCAAATATGATTTTTATAACTAAATGTTTTATATAATTACTGAATATTAATTTTACTTGATTAAGTGATTTGAACCTTTAAGACCAGTTAAAAAAGCGCATGTTAATTTTGTAAATGGAATATAATACAAAACGAATTTCAAGTCGGCAAATATAACAAAAATCGAAATAGAAAATTATATTTTACCTTTAATTCAAAAAAACAAAAGTATATTTTTCTTCAAAGTTAATTCCGTTGAAATAACACAATGAAAAAAACAAGCACTCTTAAATATTGTTTTTTACGATAACTAATTTACTATTATTATCGAAAACCGAGTGAATTATGTTTCTTTAAGGAATCATTTAATTTCTTTTTGAGTTTACTTCAAGAATTTTAATCATGATAGTATTCGTAATTTAAAAAAAAGTAAGCATTAAGAATCAACATCGTAAAAAAGCAAAATCTAGAATTTTTTAAATTTTGACAGATGGTTGAGGAATTCCAATTTCAAATAGCGAAATTGTAAGAATATTATATTTACAATAATTCTTTTATTCATTTTTATTTTATAGATTCGCAAAGTGTAATTTTGAATTTAAATTAAAAACGGAGACTTACAAAAAGACCAATCTATATAGGTTATTACAGGTTATATTGTAGGATAATTGAATAATTTTTTGTTAAATAATTAAAAATGGGAAGTAAAATAATTAATTGGAATGTTGACCCTGTAATTTTTTGGATAATGGATACTTTTCCGATTAAATATTATGGATTGCTTTTTGCAGCAGGTATAACGGTAGGATATCTAATAATGAAACGAATATATAAAAATGAAAATGTCCCTCTTCAGAATTTAGAGGTTCTTTCGGGATATGTTATTTTAGGAACAATTTTAGGAGCAAGATTGGGGCATTGTTTTTTTTACCAACCAGATTATTATTTTAACAACCCAATAGAAATTCTTTTACCTATACAGAAAATAAATGGAGCTTACGAATTCACTGGTTTTATGGGTTTGGCAAGTCATGGAGGTGTGATAGGTGTACTTATTGCGATCTTTTTATATTGTAGAAAACATAAAGTTAGGTTACTTTGGTTACTTGATAGAATTGTTATAGCAAGTTCCGTTACAGCGGCATTTATTAGGTTTGGGAATTTTATGAATTCTGAAATTTATGGAAAGCCTACTAATGGTAGTTGGGGTGTTGTTTTTCAAAGAGATGATGTTGATTTGATTCCAAGGCATCCGACACAATTATATGAAGCTTTTTCATATTTAACTATATTTGCTATTTTATTTTTTCTTTTTAAATCTAAAACAAATAATAAAACAGAGGGATTAATTTTCGGTTACTTTTTAGTTATGTTGTTTTCAGCTAGATTAGGTATTGAGTTTTTTAAAGAAAATCAAGTTTCCTTTGAAAATAGTATGGTATTAAACATGGGGCAAATTTTGAGTTTGCCATTTATAATAGCTGGGATTATTTTAATTGTCTTGAAATTAAAAATGATTCAGATAAATAAGTAGGCTTATTTTTTTAGGAATCAGGTTGGTTTTATTGGTGTTAAAAATAACTTAAGATATTTCTTCATTATATTTTGCTTTCCTCTTCTAAAAATGTTATCTTTTTGGGAAATTGATTTTGAGTACTGAAAAGATTACGGATGAAATTATTAATTAATATTTGGAGCATAATAAAAAAAAATTATTAGAATACCACTAACTTCCTCATTTAAAAATATTCAATTTTTACACACTTTTAGTTTATTGAAGAGCTATGAACATTCAGTTCGTTGTAATTGTTTATTCTGGTTTTTAATTCAAAATAAACATAAAATAAATCTTCGTTACACTATTATTCTTTAGATGAAACAATCCTAATTTGATGTTAAACTTTGTAAATAATAAATATTATTTTATAATATTTATTGTCACTCAGCAAAAAACAAATGTTAAAATGGATATAAATTAAAAATAAAGAGAAAAACAATATAATTTAAGCATTGATATAAAGAAACTAAATTTTCCAATTAATTTATTTAACAAGCATGAACAAGAATAGACTAAACAAACATAATTTAACTGAAGGAGATTTTAAAAATTCAAAAGACATTGCTATTGTTGGAATGAGTTGCAGATTTCCAGGCAATGCAAATACTCCAGAAGATTTTTGGAATCTCATTGAAAACAAGGTAGATGCAATAGAAGATATTCCGAAAGAACGCTGGGATACAGAACGTTATTACGATCCTGAAAAAAACACCAAAGGTAAAATGTATACAAAACAAGGTGGTTTTTTAAAAGATGTAGATTTGTTTGACAATCTGTTCTTTAAGATATCTCCATTTGAAACAGAATCTCTTGACCCTCAAGTAAGATTAATGCTTGAGTTAGGTTATGAAGTTATAGAAGACGCTGGATTTGATTCTGATAAATTGAAAGGAAGTGCTACAGGTGTCTTTATAGGAATGACCATTGTTGACTATATTGAAAAAGATATTCGCTCTCCAAACCCAACATCTATTAATGCTTATTCTGTAACGGGTACTCAAATGTCATCTGCTTCTGGTAGGATATCATTTGCATTTGGTTTAGAAGGTCCTAGTATTACTTTGGACACGGCTTGTTCGTCATCGCTTACAACAGTGCATCTTGCATGCCAAAGTTTGTTATCAGGGGATTCTAATCTTGCTATTGCGGGAGGAGTAAATCTTATTTTATCGCCTAAATATCATGTTGCCTTTTGTGAACTAAATGCATTGGCAGATGATTCAAGAAGTAAAGCATTTGATGCCTCTGCTAATGGTTTTGTTAGATCTGAAGGTGCAGGACTTGTATTATTGAAGAGATATGAAGACGCTGTAAAGGATAAAGATAACATCTTAGCTGTAATTAGTGGATCTGCAATAACTAATGATGGAACCAGTAAAGGGTATACAGTTCCAAAAATGGAATCCCAAGCAAAAGCGATACGTACAGCAATGGATATGGCTATGGTTGGGCCTGATGATATAGATTACTTTGAAGCACATGGAACAGGTACTCCAGTTGGTGATCCCATTGAGATGGAAGGTATTGTATCTGCATTTAAGGAAAGAAAATCTGATCAGAAATTGTATGTAGGTTCTGTTAAAACTAATATAGGACATTGTGAATCTGCTGCTGGTATTGCTGGACTTATAAAATCGGTACTAGCACTTCAAAACAATAAGATACCTTCCAATCTTCATTTTAACACTCCAAATCCAAACATAGACTGGGCTAATATTCCAGTTCAAATACCTACATCTACAATAAAATGGCTGCCTAATGAAAAAACAAGATATGCTTCAGTGAGTGCATTTGGTTTAAGTGGCACCAATGTCAATGTTATTCTAAAAGAAGCTCCAAAAAGAGAATTTTTAAATAACCCAATTATTAAAGAAAAGGAACAATATATATTGCCTTTAGCAGCTGCAAACAACCCAGCACTCAAAGTGCTAGCAGGACATTATATTAATGCTCTTAATGTTTCAACAGAAAATGAATGGAAAGCTCTATGTGCCGGTGTAGCTTTACACCGATCTCACTTGGGGTGTAGGTATGCTGCAAAAGGCAAATCTAAAGATGAATTGATAAAAAGCCTTAAAGAATGCATCGAGAATGATCTTGGAGTTTCCAGTAATGGTGGTGATAAAAAAATAGTTTTTGTATTTCCTGGTCAAGGTTCACAATGGATTGGGATGGGATGTGAACTAATGAAAAAAGAACAAGTATTTAAAGAATCTATGCACGAGTGCGATGCAGCTTTAAGCCATTTTGTAGATTGGTCATTGCTAGAAGAAATTGCTAAAGATGAAAACAACAGCCGATTTAATGAAGTAGACTATATACAGCCAATACTTTTTGCTATTGAGGTTTCAATGGCAAAGTTATGGGAATCATGGGGTGTAAAACCAGATGTAGTGGTTGGACATAGTATGGGTGAAGTTGCTGCAGCTTATATTGCTGGTATTCTTAGTCTTGATAATGCCGCTGAAATAATTTGTAAACGTAGCTCCCTTGCAAAAACAGTAAGTGGTGAAGGTGCTATGCTACTTGTTGAATTAAGCTTTGAAGAAGCTCAAAAAATTATAATAGGGCATGAAGAGCTTGTTGCC
This sequence comes from Flavobacterium sp. 9AF, assembly GCF_902506265.1. GTDB lineage: Bacteria > Bacteroidota > Bacteroidia > Flavobacteriales > Flavobacteriaceae > Flavobacterium. Next base: position 661,546 of record NZ_LR733556.1, read on the forward strand.
ATTGGTGCTTGTAATGGTCCTCGATCAACAGTGCTTTCAGGAAGTTCGTCAAGCATTAATGAAATTGTGACTTTATTAAATGAGAAAGAAATATTTAATCGTTTAATTAAAGTTGATTATGCTTCACACAGTCCTCAGATGGATCAATTGAAACCAAAACTCCTAGAGGAAATTAAAAATATAAACCCAAATAAAGGTTCAGTTCCAATTTATTCAACAGTTCATAATAAAATGATGGATGGAACTGATTTTAATTCACAATATTGGACGGATAACTTACGTAAACCTGTTTTATTCGCTCAAGCGGTTGAACAATTGTTAATAGAAGATGATTGTGTTTTTGTTGAAGTAAGCCCGCATCCAATTCTAGTCCAATTAATTGAACAGGGAATTGAGCAGTATAACAAAGTATCTTCTTATGTTATTCATAGCACTAAAAGAGATATTTCTGAAAGTAACGAATTTATTAATAGTTTTAAAAACCTTTATGAAAATAGCGTTAGAGTTGATTGGACTAAATTTTATGAAAATGCAATTGTTAGTCATGATCAACTTCCAACTTATCCATGGCAAAAAGACCGTTTTTGGATTGATAGTGCTGAAACATCTACAATTGGTTATTCATCTGGAACAATACATCCTTTTTTAGGTAGAGAGATAAAATTTGCAAATGATAAAAATATCATATACTGGGAAAGTGTAATTGATTTAGCTTCTTTGCCTTACCTGAAAGATCATCAGGTTAAAGACACTGTTATTTTTCCTGCGGCAGGATACTTGGAGCTGATTTATGCTGCTATGCGCCAATCATTTGGAATGGGTTTTCATCAAATATGTGATATAAATTTTAAGCAACCTCTTTTGTTAGACACAATTGGGAAAGTAGTCCAAGTAATTATAAATGTAGAACGAAAAAATTGTATACATTTTGAAATCTATAGTGCGAATACAAATGAAGCATCTACATCTTCATGGGAATTTCATTGTCAAGGGAATGCTTTGCTATTTATAAATGAACCTGAACTTTCATCTGTTAAAAATGTTTTTCCTTCAAATTTTGCTGATTTTCCAGCTCATTTCAACAAAGAAGAACATTATAAAATGATGGAAAATGGAGGTGTTTATTATGGAGAAAGGTTCCGTGGAGTACAAGAAATATGGGCAAATTCGGAAATGGTAATTGGAAAAATCAATGCTATAGATAAAATTAAGGAATCAGCAAAGTATTATCATATACATCCCGCTATTTTAGATGCCTGTTTTCAAGTTTGTATGGCTTCACTTTCTAGACAAGAAAAAGACATCAATGAAACTTACTTACCTTCAGCAATAGGAACTTTTTATAGCAAACCTGATGCAAATTTCGAAAAACCTTTATGGGTTCGCATTGACAATGTCAATGAAGCAGAAATTGTTTCAGATGTTCACACTAAGAATATTAAAATCTTTGATGAAGAAGGAAACACATTGATAATTATTGAAGGCTTCTCGTTTAAAAAATTAAAAGAAGAAAATGATCGAGTTGTAAGTGATACTTTTTACAAATTTGCTTGGAATAAAATTGATCCAGATACAAAACAAGCTAACACAAAACAACCAAAAACATGGTTGCTTTTTGAAAACGATGAAAATGTGTGTAAGGATCTAATTGTTTGTGCAAATGAACAAAACGATCGTGTCATAATGGTAAGACAAGCTGATGAATATGCCATGCTTTCAGAAAATACATCACTTGTTTTTGAATTAAATATTAATAAAAAAAATCATTTTCTTGAACTTTTTTTGGAATTGAATCGTCAAGATATTTCAATAACTGATGCCATTTATTTATGGGGTATATCAAAAAATAATTTAAACTGGGATGAAGCTGAACAAATTTATATGGGATTGATTTATTTGATTCAGGCTTTAAATGAAACAAAATGGGAAATATTTCCAAAATTAACCGTACTTACTTCAGGATCTCAACAAGTAATAAGCGATGAGAAAGTAAATATCTTCTCAGCTCCACTTTTTGGAATGACGAGAGTTGCTTTTCATGAGCATTCCGAATTTGATTGTACTAGAATTGATCTTAGTGACAACCCAAAGAATGATAGCAAATTGTTATCTAATATACTTTATTTGGGTTCTGAAGAAAAAGAATTAGCTATTCGGGAAAATAATTTATTTGCTCACCGACTTAACCATTACGAGATTCCGAAATTCAATGATACAAATAACACTAGTCTAAGAACTCTCCCTGCAGACGAGGCTGTTTCATTCCAATTTGTTACTGACGAACCTGGGCTATTAGATAATATTACAGTTAGAGAAACAGAAATAAAAAATCCAAGTGACGATGAGATTGAAGTAAATGTACAAGCTGTTGGCCTCAATTTTATGAATGTGATGTCAGCCTTGGGTATTTATCCAGGTTCTCCAAGAGGATTTCTTTGTTTGGGTATTGAATTTGCAGGGGTTGTTAATAGAATAGGTACAGAAGTAACCAACCTTAAAGTTGGGGATCGGGTGATAGGATTGAGTCCTCAACATGATTGTTTTGGAAAGTACACAATTTGTAAATCGCTACAAGCTGTAAAAATTCCTGATCATATGAATTTTCTTGATGCCGCAACAATTGCTGTGGCGTATGGAACTGCGTATGCATGTTTAATAGCCCATGGGAATCTTAAAAAAGGAGAAAGGGTTCTTATCCATTCTGCTACGGGAGGTGTTGGTATAGCAGCAATTGAGATTGCTAAAAATGCAGGAGCTGAAATTTATGCTACAGCTGGAACTGAAGAAAAGAGAGAACTGTTGAGAAAAATGGGTGTAAAATATGTGATGGACTCTCACTCTCTTGATTTTGTGAAAGAGATTAGAAATTATACAAATGGAGAAGGAATTGATGTTGTATTAAATTCTCTTACAGGTGAAGCAATGATTCAAAGTATTAAGCTACTTCGTGGATTTGGACGTTTTCTTGAAATAGGTAAAAAAGATGTTTATGAGAATAGTAGTTTAAAGATGGATATTTTTAAAGAAAGTATTAGCTATACTTTCTTTGATCTTCATAAAATGTTAAATGAAAGACCTGATTTGGTTAGAGGGCATCTTGATAGTGTAATGGAGCATTTTGAAAATGGACATTACGCAGCAATTCCAAAAACTGTTTTTCCAGCCTCTGCTATGTTAGAAGGTTTTAATATGATGGCTAAAGGACAGCATGTTGGTAAAATTGTTTTCGATTTAAATGATCCATTGTTGATGGTAGAACCAGCCAAAACAATGTTTTCAGAAAATGAAACTTATTTGATTACCGGGGGAATGGGTGGATTAGGTTTTGCTCTTGCAGAATGGATGTGTGAAAAAGGAGCTGTTAATATCGTGCTTGTTGGAAGAAATAAACCTAGTGATGCAAGACAAAAAGAAATTAATAAGTTGATTGCAAGAAAAAAGAATATCTTAGTTCTTAATGGAGATATAAGTAATACTTCAGATGTAGATTTAATCTTGAATAAAATAAGATTATCAATGCCCGAACTAAAAGGTGTCTTTCATGCAGCTGGATCTTTATCTGATAGTTCAATTGCAAAATTAACTGTTGAAACATTTAGAAAACCGATAGATGTAAAGATTCATGGAGCGTTGAATCTTCATAATGCTACATTGAATGATAACTTAAGATATTTTGTTCTTTTCTCTTCAGTAGCATCAACAATTGGTTCTATGGGACAAGCAAATTATGTAGCAGGTAATGCTTTTATGGATGCTTTGTCAAAAGAAAGACAATCACTCAAACTTGCTGTTAACTGTATCAATTGGGGACCAATTGCAGACATTGGTCTTGCTGCTGAACAGGATATCCGTGGTAGCCGACTTGAACAAGAAGGTATCTCTAGCTTTAAAGTAAATGAATATATTGAAGCTATTGAATTGGTATTAACAAACCAATTAACGGATGTAAATGTATTTAATTTTGACCATGCCAAATGGGTAGAGAATAATCCTTCTTATGTAGTTGATAAACTTCTTGATAATCTTGCAAATTCTAAACAGATAATCACTGAAAATAGTTTTGTGCAAATGCTCAAAGAATCTGCTTCATTTGACGAATCTGTCTTAATGATGGAAGTCGAACTTCAAGAAATTTTAGGAGCAATTCTTAAAGCTAATCCAGGAAAAATTGATAAAGACCTTCCTTTCGTTAATCTTGGATTAGATTCACTTATGGCTATTCAATTTAGAAATAAATTGCAAAAATTAATTGGTATTCAAATCTCTATTACTACGTTTTGGAATTATCCAAAAATTCATCTTTTAGCTCAGTATTTATTAAATGAGTTAAACATCAAAACGGAATTGTTTTCAACTGAAGAAAAAGTAATTATGAACTCTGATAAAGAAATTGATCTTTTAATTGAGGAGATGTCTGATTCAGAATTGCTTGAAGAACTGGACCGAGAACTAAATAATCTCTAATAAAATTAGACACTGCAACCAATTAAGAAATAAGCAACACAAGTATGGAAAAGGAACAACTAACTGAAAAACTCAAACAATCATTGAGTGTAATTAAAAAGCTAAAAAATGAAGTTCAGAAGTTAAAGGAAAATGATGGACCTATTGCTGTAATTGGTATGGCCTGCAAATTACCAGGTGAAGTGAACAATACTGAAGATTTTTGGCAATTATTGCTAGATAAAAAGAGTGGAATCGTTGATATTCCATCTGATAGATGGAATGTTGATGATTTTTATGACGAAAATCTTTCTGTTGCAGGAAAAATGTGCGTTCGAAAGGGAGGTTTTATTAATAATGTCGATTTATTTGATGCACATTTTTTTGGGATTTCTCCTATTGAAGCAGAAGCGCTGGATCCTCAACAACGGATACTTCTTCAAACCACTTTTCAAGCAATAGAATCTGCAGGTATACCTACAGACAAGTTAAAGGGCTCATCATCTAGTGTCTTTATAGGAATAGCTTCACCTGAATATATGCAGCAAAGAGCAGCAACAAAGCAATATCATTTAATGGATGTTTATGATGTTACTGGAAATACTCCGTGTACAGCAGCAGGAAGAATATCTTATACCTTCGATTTAAAGGGCCCTAATCTTGCACTCGACACTGCATGTTCTTCTTCACTTGTAGCTGTACATTTAGCTTGTAGCAGTTTGCATAACGGCGAATCGGATTTGGCTATTGCAGGAGGAGTTAACTTAATGTTACAACCAAATGCACATATAATTTTTTCGAAAATGGGAGCTCTTTCTCCTGAAGGGGAATGTCGTTCATTTGATGCTAATGCTAATGGATTTGTTCGAAGTGAGGGCTGTGGTGTTGTTTTGTTAAAAAGATTAAAAGATGCAGAAAGAGACGGAGATAATATCCTTGCTATTATTAAAGGTTCAGCTCTCAATCAAGATGGAAAAAGTAATGGATTAATTGCCCCTAACGGTTTAGCTCAGCAGGAGGTTCTAAAAAGTGCCTTGTTAAAAGCAAATATGACCCCTTCTGAAATTGATTATATTGAAACTCACGGTACTGGTACACCTCTTGGAGACCCTATTGAAATAGAAGCTATAAATAAAGTTTATGGTAAAGACAGAATAAATAAAAACACTCTACATATTGGTTCGGTAAAAACGAATGTTGGACACTTAGAATCAGCCTCAGGAATAACTTCTTTTATAAAGGCTGTTCTTTCCTTAAAGAATAGATGTATTCCTGCCAATCTTAATTTTAAAACCCCTAATCCACATATTGAATGGATGGATTTTGTGAAAGTTCCCATAGAGACAATTAAGTATGATATAGTTGATAAACCTATGGCTGTTGGTATTAGTGCATTTGGCTTTAGTGGTACAAACGCTCATGTGATACTTGAAGAGTATAAAACCAAAATAGACAACTCGGAAGATTCTTCAAAAAAACATATTGTTTTTTTATCCGCTAAAACAGATAAAAGCTTGCTAGATATAGCAACTAGATATAAAACATTCCTTAAAGCTAATAGTCAAATATCACTTTCTGATTTTTCATATACTACAGGAATTGGGCGATCTCACTTTGCAAAAAGATTAGCAATAATTGCGTCTTCAACATCAGATTGTTTTGTTCAGTTAGATCAACTCCAAAATCCTAAAAATGAGAGTATGGTAATTTCTGGACTATTCCCAGAAAGCATAAAGTTAATTACATCATTTTTATTTAGTGGTCAAGGAACACAATATTCTGGAATGGGTAAAGAACTTTATCATAGCCAACCTGTTTTTAAAGCAGCTGTTGATGAATGTATAGAGTATATAGATAAAGAGATTGAATTTTCGTTTTTAGATCTGTTGCTAGGAGACGATATTAAACAAGATCTAAATAAAACGGAATGGGCTCAACCCGCAATTTTCATTATAGAATATGCTCTAACTAAATTATGGGAATATTGGGGAATTAAACCTAATTATGTTCTAGGACATAGCATCGGTGAGTATGCAGCGGCTTGCTATAGTGGAATTTTTAGTTTGCAAGATGCATTAAAACTGATTACAGCAAGAGGAAAATTAATGAACGGATTGAAAAATCCTGGTAAAATGATTTCAATTGTAGCGAATGAAGGGCAAACAAGAATAATCATAGACAAATTTGAACAAGTTTCTATCGCAGCAATAAACGCTGATGATAATGTTGTGCTTTCTGGCGATGCAAAACAGATCGATGAAATCATTTCAATTCATGGAGAGCAAATTAAAATGAAAGAACTTAATGTTTCACATGCATTTCATTCTTCCTTAATGGAACCTATGATTGAGGAATTTAGCAAACTTTGCAAAACAATTACTTATAACACCTCTGCAATACAAATTATTTCATCCGTAACAGGGAAGATTATCACAAATGAAATGAGTACTTCCGATTATTGGGTAGATCATGTAATTAAAACCGTAAAATTTAAGAACGGTCTAGAAACGCTTATAAGCTTAGGAGCAAATGTATTCCTTGAAATTGGTGCAGACACAGTTTTAAGTGGCCTTTCAAAAACAAAAGTTGATCAAAAAACATCTTTAGTAATTTCAAGCCTTAAAAAAAATAGAAACGACAATGAAAATATTCTTTTTGCTTTAGCTCAATTATATGTTAATGGAGCTAATGTTTTTTGGCAGAATTTTTATCAACATTCTAAAAATTCAAAAATAAGTATTCCAACATACCCTTTTCAAACCAAAAGATACTGGCTGGAGAATAACATAGAGAAAGAAATTGCTATACATAATAAACCGAATGAACACCCTCTTTTGGGAAGTAAAAGAAAACTTGCAGGGAGTATAAATACATATATCTGGGAACAGCAATTTAATCTAAAATCAATATCATATCTGTGCGATCACAAAATAGAAAACACAATTATTTTTCCAGCGGCATGTTATACAGAAATGGCTGTATCGGCAGTAAAAGAACTTAGCAGCCAGAAACATATTGAACTTCATACGATTAAATTTGAAAAAGTCTTTATTCTGAAAGATGAAGAAATTTATGAACTTCAAATCCAAGTAAAAAAAGAAGATAATAATTTTCATTTCAGCATTTATAGTAGAACTTTTAGAAAAGAGAAAGACTCTGAATGGGTATTCAGGATGAGTGGAATGGCAATTACAAAAGAAGATACTAAACAAAGTGTAACTCTTGATATAGAAGCAATAAAAAAGAGGTCCTTAAGACAGTTGTCGGGTGCTGCTTTTTATGCTGATTGGTACAAATCTGGAAACCATTGGGAGAATACTTTTAAAGGCGTTTCAGAAATTTGGATTGGTAAAGATGAAATACTTTCGTTTAGTAAAACTCCAGTTGATATACTTGGTCAAATGAAAGATTATCATTCGCATCCTGCATTAATGGATATATGTGGGCAACTGCTTGCTGCTGGAATTGAAGGAACAAAGGAAAGTGCTTTCGTTGGGAAAGGAATAGGTGCTGTAAAAATACATGATCATTTATCAGGCGATGCGTTTTGGAGTTATGCGAAGATATTAAATAACGATGCAATTAATAGAAAACTTATAGGTGATGTTCAGGTGTTTAACTCTGCAGTCGAATTGGTTGCGGAGACTACTAATGTAGAATTTGAATTTATTGGTAGTCAATCAAATGAAATAAAAATAGAACAATGGATTCATGAAGTAGAATGGATCGATATGGATATAATCTCTGAAGCAATAGAACAAAAAGATTCATGGCTTATATTCGATCGTACTAAAATACTAGGGGCTAAATTATTTTCATCAGTAAATCAACATGGACTAAATGCGACTGTTATTGAAGAAATAGAAGGACTTAAAACATGTATTGAAAATAATCAAAAAATTATTTATTTCCCACAAAATATAATTGGAGAATCATCAGATTGCCTTAATGAAATTTATTTAATTATTCAGGAAATTGAAACCATTATAAAAACAATTACTGATTATAATGGTGAAGCAATAAAGTTATGGGTGATTACCCATGGAGCATGGAGCTACTCTCCTGAAGAAAAATTACTACATGCCAGTTTATGGGGTTTTGTCAAATCACTTGAGTTTGAAAATGAAAAAATTTGGGGAGGTATTATTGATGTTGAAAATTCTAATTCAGAAAAATTTAATTTTGAGCAAATTCTTTCTCTTATTTATCGTGAACAAAAGGAAAAACAAATTCTTATTGGTGAAAATTCTATACAAGTTCCTCGCTTGAGAAAAGCAAAAATTACTCCTCCTTCAAACGAACTAAAATTTCGAAAAGATGCCACATATATGATTACAGGTGGTCTTGGAGATTTAGGCCTTCTGACCGCTGAATGGATGGTTAAAATGGGGGCAAGAAGACTTATTCTTACAAGTAGAAATGGCTTGCCTTCTCGAAATAAATGGAAAGATATAGATTCCCTTTCAAAGATTGGTAATAAAATAAATGCAGTAAAAAAACTAGAGCTAAATGGAGTTCATATTGAAATATTAAAACTTGATGTAGCGGACGAAAAAAAAATCTCAACTTGGTATGATGAATATTGTTCTGCCTCTTTTCCCCCTATTAAAGGAGTTATACATGCAGCAGGAAATGTAAGTTATACGCCTTTTGGAGAATCGAATAATCAAGAGGCAATGGAGCAACTTAGCCCAAAAATTTTAGGAGCAATTAATCTGGATAAAATTTTCAATAATGATCTGGACTTCTTTATTATGTATTCTTCAGCATCAGCAATACTTCCTTCACCAGGTTTAAATATTTATGCAGCTGCTAATAGTTTTATGGACGCACTTGCTTTGTCTAGAGCTAACCGTGGATTAAAAACATTAAGTATTAACTGGGGCGCATGGTCTGATACTGGCCTTGTAAATGAAGCTTTAAAAAATCAAAAATCAAGTTATAAGTTAATGAATCTTATTTCGCCAAGTCAAGGGATGAGTGTACTTGAGTTGGTTTGGAATTCATCTCTTGGTAGGTTAGCTGTATTGCCAGTCGATTGGCCATCGTGGACAACTTTATTTCCTTCATCAGCAAATATGCCATTTTTTAATGAAGTGATTGAATTTATTAATCCGATAAGGGATGATAACTCTGTATGGATTGATTTTTTAAATGAATTCAATGGCAATCAGGAAGCCACAATTTTAGAAATTGAAAAATATTTGATTCAAAAAATAAGTGTATTATTGAGACTAGATAAGGGAGATATAAGTACACATATTTCTCTTGCCGAATATGGACTAGATTCAATGATGGCTATTGAACTTAAAAATAAGATAGAAGCTAACCTTAAGGTAATCCTTAGTATGGTTGATTTAATACAAGGTCCTAGTATCAATGAATTGGCTATTATCATTGCTGAACGTCTAAATAACAAAATTGAAACTATTACAGTTGAAGCAAAACATCAAGAATTATCTTCTGAAAAAAATTATAGATTAAGTGCTGGTCAAGAATCCTTATGGACTCTGTATCAAATGAATCCTTCAAGTTCTGCTTACAATGTAGCTTTTACAACAAGGATTATAAATGGTTTGAACTTGGATAAATGGAAAGAAGCAATTGAGATTATTGTTAATCGTCATGAAACATTGCGAATTTCATTTAGTATATCTGAAACAGGAATTCATCAAACTTTGCGCCCTTTAGGACAAAAAAAATCATTCAGTTTTAATCTCATTGATGCAAGTAATTGGGACAATGAGAAATTGTACGAACAGGTTAAATCTGCTTATGAAATACCATTTAATTTAGAAAACGATCCTCTTTTAAGAGTTGATATGTTTGATGAAGGAAAAGGTTCATTTGTCATGTTGCTTACATTGCATCACATATGTTGTGATGGTTGGTCATTATGGGTATTGCTCGATGAGTTGAAGGAAGTTTATTCATCACTTTGCATAAATAAAGAAACCAATCTAACGGAAAAGATTTTCAGTTATTTTGATTTTGTTTCTTGGCAAGATGAAATGCTATTAAGTAATGAAGCTGATAGATTATGGCAATTTTGGAAGAAACAGTTGGAAGGAGAACTTCCTGTTTTAAATTTACCTGTTGATTATCCAAGGAGTTTAACAACTCAAAATGTAGGAGCAACTTATAGATTTGATATTGATAAAGATCTAGTAGAAAAACTCAAGGAATTTTCTAAAAAAGAATCAGCTACACTTTTCATGTCAACTTTAACCTTGTTTAAAATACTACTTTACAGATATACTAATACTGAAGATATTATTATAGGCTCACCAGTTTCAGGTCGTAGTAAAATGGAATTTGCTGGACTTGTAGGAGACTTTATAAATATGACTGTTGTTAGAACAAAACCATCTAATATTCTTTCATTCAGGGAGTATTTAGGAAAAGTAAAACAGACTGTACTTGATGTGCTTTCTAATCAGGATTTCCCTTTCCCTTTAATTGTTAAAAAATTAAATCCAAAAAGAGAAGCAGGGCAAACCCCAATTTTTCAAAGTATGTTTAGTCTACAAAAGCCTCAAAAGTTTGAAGAAATTATTGCACTTATGGAAGGAGATAATGTGAAGTGGGGTGAATTAGAACTTAGCCCGTTTAATATGCCTCAGCAAGAAGGACAATTTGACATCACGCTTGAATTGATTGAGAATAACAACGGCATTGCTGGTGTTTTTAAATATAATTATAAGTTGTTTAACGAAAGTACTATTGTTAGAATGCAAGAACAATATGTAAACTTGATGCGTGCATTTTTAGATAATCCAGATCAGCTTATATCAACAGTTTCTATGCACAACAAAGTGACTGAGGATACGATTCTGAAAAAATGGATCGGTAATAATATTGAATTACCAGAAAAAGGTATTAATACACTTATTGAAGAACAAGTTGATAGAAATGCAACAGCAATTGCATTGGTTGATGGAGATGAAGAGCTTAGTTATTCTGAATTGGATTGCAGAGTAAATCAGTTTGCTGCTTACTTGATATCCAAGGGAGTTAAAAAAGGTGAATTGGTTGGAATTTGTACTGAAAGATCTTTTAACATGGTGATATCTATTCTAGCTGTGCTTAAATCAGGTGCAGCTTATGTTCCGCTTGATCCTGATTTCCCTGTAGACAGGTTAAATTTTATCACTTCAGATTCTAATATCTCTTATCTTATTACAGAAAATAACCACTTTAAGTTATTTGGTGAATTCAGTGGAATTGTAATTGATTTAGATCAAGAATCTAGAAACATTGCAAAACAGTCTTATGAACAAAATAGTATCACTGTGTATTCTGATGATTTGGCATATGTAATATATACATCAGGTAGTACAGGTAGACCAAAAGGAACATTAATTACTCATGGGAATGTTGTTAATTTTTGCAATGGAATGAATACTTCGCTTGGTTCTGATCCAGGAACACTACTTGCTGTAACCACAATTTCTTTTGATATAGCTGTTTTAGAATTGATATGGACTTTAACCAATGGATTTAAAGTTGTTTTGCAAGAGAATAATATAAAAAATTTGGCTACTCCATCTATGGATTCTTTAACAAGTTTAAATGAACTGGAAAATAGTAATCCATTACCTGAAGCACGAGCAAATAAAATTTACAGCATTGTTGAAAATATTATAAAAAATAAAGTATCTCATTTACAATGTACACCTTCATTAATGCGTATTTTGATAAATGACGATAATACTAGGAATGAATTAAAATCGCTTAAAAAAATTATGTTGGGGGGAGAAAAGCTTCCCTTGGAGTTGATAAAAAAAATAAATGCTGTATCTGAAGCAGAAATTTTCAATATGTACGGACCAACAGAAACAACAGTATGGTCATCCGTTAAAAAAATAGACAAACAGGCAGCTAAGATTACTCTTGGTTCACCTATTGACAATACACAATTTTATATTCTTGACTCTTTTCTCAATCCTGTATCAGAAGGAATGTTAGGAGAATTATATATTGGAGGAAAAGGTGTTACGGCTGGATATATAAACAGGCCAGATTTAACCGAGGAAAAATTTATAAAAAATCCATTCAGTGGTTACCACACTTTTTTATATAGAACAGGCGACTTAGTGCGTTATGACAGCAATGACGAAATTGAATATATTGAGCGTGCAGATTTACAAGTAAAGGTAAATGGTCATAGAATAGAAATAGAGGAAATAGAGATTATACTTAACCAGATGCCACAAGTCGAACAGGGTGTAGTTGTCTGTGTGAAAAATGATGAAAATGACGCGCTCGTGGCCTGCATAGTGGTCAGTGAAGGGGAAAAGTTAGATGTCAAGGCACTCCGTTCACAATTAAAAATGGTTCTTCCCTCATACATGATTCCTGGATTTTTTCATATTATTCCTGAAATTCCATTGACTGCTAATGGAAAGATTAATAGGAATGTATTACAAAATTTAGATATAAAAATCTCATCTCAAAATGAATATGTAGGACCGAGAAATGATTTAGAAGAAAAGTTGGTAAATATTTGGAAAGAGCTGTTAAATGTTCAAAGAGTAGGTATTTATGACGATTTTTTTGAGTTGGGTGGACACTCGCTTTTAGCCGTAAAACTTATTTCTGAAATTAGGAAAATAATTGAAGTAGATATTGAAATGAGGCTATTATTTGAATTAACAAACATAGCTTTGATTTCAGAATACATAGAAATGACAAAATTAAATTTACTAGATACTTCTAAAGTTTATCAAAAAATTGAATTATAAAAAACACCAAATTAATGCAAGAAAATAATAGCATCTCAACAATTTTAGCTCTATTAAAAAAAGCAAATGACCATGGAATTATTGTTTCTAAAAATAATGATAAACTTAATTTACATTTTACCGATGATGCCATAATAGATAATGCTATAATAGAAGATTTAAAATTTCAAAAACAGGCAATATTAAATTTTTTGAGCAATCAATTAATGAAACCTAAGGAAGAAGAATTATCAATTTCTGAGTTTGTAAAGTCCAGAAATAATGTCTTCAGCAAAATTCCTTTGTCATTTTCACAGGAAAGACTTTGGTTTGTTGATAAATTTCAAAAAAGTGCTCAATATAATCTGCCAGCTGTTTTTAAAATAAATGGAGACTTAAATATCCAAATGTTAGAGCAATCTTTTAAGGATATTATAAAACGTCACAAAGTTCTAAGTTCTAATTTTAAAGATGAAGACGGAGTTCCTTACCAAAGTGAAATATTGGATATTGATTGGAATATAAAAATTATCAATGATTCAAAAATTAATGACGACAAAGTAATAAATGAATATATACTTAATGAGATTCAGAGGGATTTTGATCTTTCAAAAGATTATTTGATTAGAGGTACGATAATAAACTTTTCTGATGAGGTTTTACTTGTTGTTGTTTTGCATCACATAATATCTGACGGATGGTCAATCCCAATTTTTATTAATGAATTGAGCGAATTATATCGATCAAAAAAAAATAATAGATCTGCTAATCTAAGCGTGATACCAGTACAATATTCGGATTATTCTCTATGGCAAAGAGAGTATTGGGAAAAATTAGTTCTCGAAGATAAGTTGAAGTACTGGGAGAAAACATTGAATGGAGTAACTCCAATAAATTTACCTATTGATTATTCTTATCCTTCGCTTCAAAGTAATAATGGAGATGTTATAGATTTTAGCTTTTCAAAGCAATTAAATGAAAATGTCATTAGTTTTTCAAAACACAATAAAATCAGTGTTTTTATGACTCTTTTAAGCACCTTGAAAATATTAATGTACAAGTATACAGGTCAAAATGATGTTTGCATAGGTACACCAGTCGCTAATAGGAGTCAAAATGAATTGGAAAATCTTGTTGGATTTTTTGTCAATACTATTGCTTTAAGAAGTTATCTTGATGAAAATGATAGCGTTAGTGTCTTTGTAGATCAAATCCGTAAAGTAACTTTAGAGTCATTTTCAAATCAAGATGTGCCATTCGAAAAAGTTGTTGAGCGAGTTGTAAAAGATAGAAATGTAAGTCGTAGTCCAATATTTCAGGTTTTATTAGTTCTACAGAATGAACCTTATGCACAGATAATAAATATTGATGATGTAACTCTAACGCAATTAAAAATAGAAAAAAAGACATCTAAGTTTGATATTACTTTTGAATTCATTCAAAATAAGTCAGGACTTGAATTGAGTATAGAATATTGTACAGATTTGTTTAAACAAGAGACAATAGAGCGCATGGCAAGTCATTATGAACTACTGTTAAACAATATTGTAGAGAATCCGCATCAACAGATAAAAGACCTTAACTTTCTAAGTTTAGAAGAGGAGAAAACATTGACGGCAGATTTCAATGATACCTTAAAGGCATACGACCATGATAAAACTTTAGTCGATTTGTTAAAAATCCAAGTTGCTCAATCGCCATCTGCTATTGCTTTGATTTTTGAGGAAGAAGAATTAACATACAGAGAACTTGATGAACGCTCGAATCAGCTGGCGCATTACCTTCAAAGAAGAGGAGTAAAAAGGGAATCATTAGTAGCAATATGTATAGATCGTTCTATTGAAATGATAATAGGACTGCTTGGAATTATAAAAGCTGGAGGTGCCTATGTACCAATAGACCCTGAATATCCTATCAGCAGAATCAATTATATGTTAGAAGATTCAGGAAGCGAAATTCTTTTGACCAGCTCAGAAAGCTGCCCATTGCCATTAAGTGATGCAGCGATAGATTTGATTTATTTAGACCAAGAGTCAGAGAGTCTAAACAACGAATCGATTTTGCCTCTAGATATTGAAATCAGTGTTGATAACTTGGTTTATGTGATTTATACTTCTGGTTCGACAGGCACTCCAAAAGGAGTTATGGTAGAGCATAAAAATATTGTAAATCGTTTGTATTGGACACAGGAATATTATGGACTGACTCCATCAGACAAAACTTTACAAAAAACATCCTTTAGTTTTGATGTTTCAGTTTGGGAAATATTTTGGCCTTTGATAAGCGGTTCAAAATTAGTTTTAGCAAAACCAGGAGGACAGAAAGATAGTTTTTATTTAAAAAACATAATCACGGAGCAGGAAATAACAACGATTCATTTTGTTCCTTCAATGCTTGAAGTGTTCTTGCAGGACATCAACCTTGATGATTGCAGGACATTGAAACGTGTTTTATGCAGTGGAGAAGAGCTTAAGAAGAATCATGTTTTAACATTTAGAGAAAAATTACCAGTAACCGCATTGTATAACTTATACGGTCCAACTGAGGCCGCTGTAGATGTTACATACTGGCAGGTTCCATTGCATGTAAAAGAGCTCGACATAGTTCCTATTGGCCAGCCGGTTTCAAATACCAGTTTGTACATTTTGGATAAAGATGGAAATACAGTACCCATAGGTGTAGTAGGAGAATTATTCATTGGCGGCATACAAGTGGCGCGAGGTTATCTGAATCTTCCTGACCTAACTAAAGATCGCTTTATTTCAAACCCTTTTCAAGCGAATATTGAATCTAGATTGTATAAAACGGGTGATTTGGCTCGCTGGTTATCTGATGGTACTATTGAATATTTGGGAAGAACAGACAATCAGGTTAAAATTAGAGGTTTTCGAATAGAGCTGGGAGAGATAGAAAGCGTCTTGCAAGAAATACCAGGCATCAAGCAAAGTGTGGTAATTGCTCGAGAAGGAAGTGATTCGAGTAAACAATTAATAGCATATATTGTTTCAGATGGAGTTTTAGATTTAATAGAAGTACAGCAATTTCTTAGAACGCGGCTGCCAGATTATATGATCCCATTATCTATTATAAGTATAGATGAAATTCCACTGACATCTAATGGTAAGATTAATAAGAAAGCATTACCTAAATTTAATGATTCAGTTTTAAATCGCAAAGAATATACTGAGCCTAGAAATGAAATAGAACAAGAAATAGTAAGTATTTGGGGAGAATTATTAAACCTCGACAAAATTAGTATTTACGATAATTTTTTTGATTTAGGTGGACATTCACTGCTTGCAGTGAGGGTAATTTCCTTGGTAAGAAAAAGATTGAATATTGAAACTGAAGTGAAACAATTATTCATTAATCCTACAGTTAAAGATTTTTCAGAGTATATTCAAAAATGTAAAATAATTCCTGTTTCTGCAACAATTGAAAAGCAAAAAAGGACTGAGAACATACCTCTTTCTTTTGCGCAGGAGCGATTATGGTTTATTGATAAAAAACAAGGAAGTGTTCAATTTCATTTACCAGTAGTATTAGAATTATTTGGAAATGTAAATGTTGAAGTCTTATATAACTCTTTTAAAAAAATAATTGATAGACATGAAATATTAAGAACAGTTTTTGTAGAAGATAAAGGAGAAGTATTTCAAAAAATATTAAAAATAGATGACGAATCAGTTTCATTTTTTGAAGAAATTAATACGACTGAAAAAGAGGATTTAAATTATCTAATACAGAATGAGATAGATAGGCCCTTTAATCTGTCAAAAGATTTATTATTGAGAGTGAAGCTATTTAAACTTTCAACTGAAAAATCTTGTTTGCTCTTAGTTATGCATCATATAAATATTGATGGCTGGTCACTGCCAATTTTTGTAAAGGAATTATTGGAAATTTATGAATCCGAAGAAAAAGGAATTGAACATGGATTAAAAGAACTACCTATACAATATGCAGACTATGCTATTTGGGAACGATCTAATACTAATGAAATAATTTTAAATACAAAACTTAAATTTTGGGAAGAAAAACTAAAAGATGTTACTCAATTAAATTTACCTACGGATTATTCACGACCAAAAATTTTAAGTCTAAATGGGAGTAATGCAAGATATAAGATTGATAAAGAGGTAAGTAGTAAGTTAAAAAAATATAGTAAAGAGGAAGGAGTTACCCTTTTTATGTCAATGATGGCAATTTTTAAAGTAATGCTTTATAAATATACTAATCAAGAAGATATATGTATTGGGACATCAGTAGCAAATCGAAATTACGATGAAATAGAAGAGCTGATAGGATTCTTTGCTAATCGATTAGTTTTAAGGAATTTAGTAAAAGGAGATAGTTTATTTAGAGATTTTTTAAATCAAATTAAAGATTCTACGTTAGAGGTATTTAATAATCAAGACGTTTCTTTTGAGAAAATTGTAGAACGAGTTCAGCCTGAAAGGAATTTAAGTAAAAATCCTTTATTTCAAATCGCATTTATATTTAATAATAATGAAATTATTCCTCGTTTAAACATAGGGGAATTAAACGTTGTTGTGAAAGATTACATCCAAAAAATGTCTAAATTTGATTTAGCATTTAATGTGATCGAAACGGACTCTGAATTAGATATTTTTATAGAGTATAATACTGATTTATTCAAGGCTTCAACCATTAATAGAATGTTTGAACATTATAATACTCTTATATCCTCTATTTTAACAAATCCAAACGATAAAATTGATCAATTAAATATTTTAGGAGATGAAGAAAAGCATAAAATATTAGTTAAATTTAATAAGCCTAAAGCTGATAAATTATATGATAAATCATTTATCGAATTATTTAAAGAGCAAGTAAGAATTTCACCCGAGGAAACGGCTCTAGTTTTTGAAAATCAAAGTTTAACTTATAAAGAGCTTGATCAAAAATCAAGTTTACTAGCCAATTACCTTCTATCTAGAAATGTTACGTCTCATGAAACGATAGGTGTATGTTTGAAAAGTCCTCTGCAAATGGTTTTAGCTATATTGGGGATTTTGAAAATCAGATCGGTGTATTTACCTATTGACAGTGAATTGCCAAAAAGTAGAATTAAATTTATAACAGAAGACACAAAATTAAAGTTTGTTTTGACTGATGAATTTTGTCAGAATTTATTTGATTCAGAAGATGATTTAGAATTAATTGACATAGATAATAAAGCAATATTTGAAGAAAATGAATCAACAAAAGAACTTATATGTTTTGATGATTTTATCAATGATGACTTTTACATTATCTATACTTCAGGCTCTACAGGAAAGCCCAAAGGAGTAGTTATATCGCATCATAATGTTTTAGATTATATATCTGGTCTTTTTGAACACACAGATATAACAATGTGTTCTTCATTTGGATTAATGTCAACAATGGCAGCAGATCTTGGTAATACCGTTTTGTTTAGCTCACTTCTCTTAGGCAAAACACTTCATTTATTTTCAAGAGAGTCACTTACTAATGCAAGTAGTATGCATGAATATTTTGAGAATAATAAAGTCGATTGTATAAAAATTGTACCATCTCATTGGAAATCCTTGGAATATAATAATAATATACTTCTGCCTAAACAAATGGTGATTTTTGGGGGAGATAAATTAACGATGGAGATAATTGAAAAGATTAAAAAAACTGATTACCAATGTGTAGTTTTGAATCATTATGGACCAACTGAAACAACTATTGGGAAGTTATTTTATAAAGTTGATTTAACAGAAAAGAAAGGCATTATACCTATTGGTAAGCCATTTACAAATAGTGTTGTCTATATTTTAGATAAATTTAAAAAACCTGTTCCTATTGGAATTGCTGGAGAGTTATTTATTGGAGGAGCAGGAATTTCAAGAGGATATTATAATCGGGCAGATTTAACTAATGAGAAGTTTATAGAGAATCCTTTCTCCGATGATTATAATAGTAAATTATACAGTACAGGAGATCTAGTTCGTTGGTTGTCAGATGGCAACATTGAATATATTAATAGAATAGATAATCAAGTTAAAATAAATGGCTACAGAGTTGAGATAGGTGAAATCGAAAAAGCTTTATCAGAAGTAAAAAATTTAAAGCAAAATGTTGTAATAGTTCGTGAAGAAGATGAAAATAAATCTTTAGTAGCTTACGTAGTTATAGATGGCGATTTTGATAAAGAATTAATTAAGCAACAGCTGAAATTAAAATTACCAGATTACATGATTCCAGCATTAATTGTTAATTTAGAATCAATTCCTTTAACTGCAAATGGAAAAGTAGATAAGAAAATATTATTAGAGAAAGAATTAGCTCAAATAAACATTAAATATGCTGAACCAAGAGACGAATTAGAGCAGAAGTTAGCTGTTATATGGGAAGAATTACTTAAACGAGATAAAATAGGAATTCATGATAATTTTTTTGAGTTAGGTGGGCATTCTTTATTAGCAATTCGAGTTGGATCAAGAATTAAAAAAGAGCTGAAGAAAGATTTGAGCATAAATGATTTGTTTTTGAACCCTACAATTGCATCTCTTTCGGATTATATCAAAGCTATTGAATACTCTAGTAAGTTATCAATTATAAAAATTAATGAACGCCCAGATGATATTCCATTATCCTATTCTCAGGAAAGGTTATGGTTTATTGATAAGTTATATGGCAGTACACATTATCATATCCCATTTGCACTAAAAATAGAAGGATTTGTTGATAAAGATGTATTTGAAGATATGTTTAAAGTTTTAATAAATCGTCATGAGGCATTGAGAACTATTTTTATTGAAAGAGATGGAGCCGTTTATCAGGAAGTAATTACTCCTGATTTGTGGAGATTAGAATATGTAGAAAATTTTCAAATCAATACGCAGGATGATATTGAAATTTTAATTAATCAAGAAATTTATAACCCCTTTAACTTAAATAAAGATTATCCTTTTAGAGTCAAAATTATTAAAGAAAATACAGATCAACATTACATGATTGTTGTGATACATCATATCGCCGCGGATGGATGGTCAATACCAATTTTAATTAATGAATTAAAATCAATTCTCGAATCTAAAATAACAAAAGAACCTCAACAATTAAATGAGTTGCCTATTCAATATTCGGATTATACAATTTGGCAAAGACAATATTTCAATGAGAAGGTGCTGTCAGAGAAAACAACGTATTGGGAAAATAAATTAAAAAATACAGAAACGTTAAACTTACCATTAGATTACAAAAGACCCAATATACAGTCTATTAATGGTAGTTCTGTAGATTTTATTTTTGAAAGAACACTAGTTGATAAGCTAAAAAAAATATCAATAGATTGTGAAATAACTCTATTTATGGCACTTTTGAGTGGCTTAAAAATATTAATGTATAAATATACTGGACAAAATGATATTTGTATAGGTACACCTGTTGCTAATCGGGATCAAAACGAGCTCGAAGGACTTATAGGTTTTTTTGTAAATACAGTTGTAATGAGAAGTCATTTAGATGAGACTTCAAGTTTTCTTGAATTTTCAGAACAAACCAAAACGACTTGTTTAGAAGCATATTCAAATCAAGATGTCCCTTTTGAGAAAATAGTTGAAAAAGTTGTTAAAAACAGAGATTTGAGTACAACTTCATTGTTTCAAGTTTTATTTGTTTTTCAAGACAAATCAGAGATATATGAAATTAATTTAGATGCTACAGGTCTCAAATTCTCAATTCAGAAATTAAAACAATCTATAAGTAAATTTGATTTAATATTCAATCTGACAGAAAATAAGTCAGGACTTGAATTGAGTATAGAATATTGTACAGATTTGTTTAAACAAGAGACAATAGAGCGCATGGCAAGTCATTATGAACTACTGTTAAACAATATTGTAGAGAATCCGCATCAACAGATAAAAGACCTTAACTTTCTAAGTTTAGAAGAGGAGAAAACATTGACGGCAGATTTCAATGATACCTTAAAGGCATACGACCATGATAAAACTTTAGTCGATTTGTTAAAAATCCAAGTTGCTCAATCGCCATCTGCTATTGCTTTGATTTTTGAGGAAGAAGAATTAACATACAGAGAACTTGATGAACGCTCGAATCAGCTGGCGCATTACCTTCAAAGAAGAGGAGTAAAAAGGGAATCATTAGTAGCAATATGTATAGATCGTTCTATTGAAATGATAATAGGACTGCTTGGAATTATAAAAGCTGGAGGTGCCTATGTACCAATAGACCCTGAATATCCTATCAGCAGAATCAATTATATGTTAGAAGATTCAGGAAGCGAAATTCTTTTGACCAGCTCAGAAAGCTGCCCATTGCCATTAAGTGATGCAGCGATAGATTTGATTTATTTAGACCAAGAGTCAGAGAGTCTAAACAACGAATCGATTTTGCCTCTAGATATTGAAATCAGTGTTGATAACTTGGTTTATGTGATTTATACTTCTGGTTCGACAGGCACTCCAAAAGGAGTTATGGTAGAGCATAAAAATATTGTAAATCGTTTGTATTGGACACAGGAATATTATGGACTGACTCCATCAGACAAAACTTTACAAAAAACATCCTTTAGTTTTGATGTTTCAGTTTGGGAAATATTTTGGCCTTTGATAAGCGGTTCAAAATTAGTTTTAGCAAAACCAGGAGGACAGAAAGATAGTTTTTATTTAAAAAACATAATCACGGAGCAGGAAATAACAACGATTCATTTTGTTCCTTCAATGCTTGAAGTGTTCTTGCAGGACATCAACCTTGATGATTGCAGGACATTGAAACGTGTTTTATGCAGTGGAGAAGAGCTTAAGAAGAATCATGTTTTAACATTTAGAGAAAAATTACCAGTAACCGCATTGTATAACTTATACGGTCCAACTGAGGCCGCTGTAGATGTTACATACTGGCAGGTTCCATTGCATGTAAAAGAGCTCGACATAGTTCCTATTGGCCAGCCGGTTTCAAATACCAGTTTGTACATTTTGGATAAAGATGGAAATACAGTACCCATAGGTGTAGTAGGAGAATTATTCATTGGCGGCATACAAGTGGCGCGAGGTTATCTGAATCTTCCTGACCTAACTAAAGATCGCTTTATTTCAAACCCTTTTCAAGCGAATATTGAATCTAGATTGTATAAAACGGGTGATTTGGCTCGCTGGTTATCTGATGGTACTATTGAATATTTGGGAAGAACAGACAATCAGGTTAAAATTAGAGGTTTTCGAATAGAGCTGGGAGAGATAGAAAGCGTCTTGCAAGAAATACCAGGCATCAAGCAAAGTGTGGTAATTGCTCGAGAAGGAAGTGATTCGAGTAAACAATTAATAGCATATATTGTTTCAGATGAAGAATTAAATACTATTTATTTAAGAGATCAGCTAAAGGTGTTTTTACCAACTTATATGATCCCCGAATATTTTATTCAATTAGATAATATTCCGCTAAACAGCAATGGTAAAATAGATAAAAATATTTTACTTAATGAGAATTTGTCAGTCCTTTCTTCAGGTGTAGAATATTATGGGCCTAGAAATGAAATAGATATGAAAATGGTAAATATTATAGCAAGTGAATTAGAAAGAAAATACGATGATGTTGGAATAGATGATAATTTCTTTGATTTGGGAGGGACATCTTTAAAAATGATAAAAATATTAAGTAAAATTAATAGTGAATTCGGGCTTGATGTTAAGATAATTCTACTTTTTCAATATCCAACTATTAGGAGTTTGACTCAAAAGATTTTTTATGAAGAAACAATCGTTGAAGAAAGCAACTCAGAGGATGAGAATATTTCTGAATATCTTGATGATATAATAAATTTAATGAACTAGGAATATATGAAAAATCAAACTAATAGTAAAGATATAGCTATAATTGGAATCTCAGGAAAGTTTCCTAAATCTAGAGATGTTAATGAGTTTTGGAAAAATTTGATTGATGGTGTTGAGTTGACTACTTTTTTCTCTGAAGATGAGTTAAAGAGTTTTGGGATGTCAGATGTTCAGATTAATGATCCTAACTTCATAGGCGTTGAGTCATCAATAGAATCGGAAACATTTGATTATTCGTTTTTTGGATATACACAAGAAGAAGCCTCATTAATGGATCCGCAAATAAGGTTATTTCATGAGCAAGTATGGGTAGCACTTGAAGATGCTGGTTGTAACCCTCATGATTATCTCGAAAGAATTGGAATTTTTGTTGCGGCTAACGATAACCTAAATTGGAGAGTTCATGCATTGACTTCTCAAGGAAGTAATGTTAATCCATTTTATCTTAATCAAATATCTGATAAAAATTATATAAGCACTTTAATTTCCTATAAATTAAATTTAAGAGGTCCAAGTTACTATATAGACACCGCTTGTTCAAGTTCACTCACAGCAGTGCATTTAGCATGTCGAAATCTTTTACTTAGAGAATGTTCTGTAGCCATTGCAGGCGGTATTAGAATTAATACACTTAAAGAGAGAGGTTATCTTTATCAAGAAGGTATGATTTTCTCGAAGGATGGACATTGCAGATCTTTTGATGCTAATGCTTCTGGTACAATTTCAGGGGAAGGTATAGGTGTTGTTGTTCTTAAAAGATTAGATGATGCAATTAGAGATAAAGACTCTATTTATGCTGTAATCAAAGCATCAGCAGTTAATAATGATGGAAGTAATAAAATTGGTTACACGTCACCAAGTGTAGATGGTCAGGCAAATTGTATTAAATTGGCACATGCGATTGCTGGTATTCCTGCTGCTTCAATATCATATATTGAAACGCATGGTACAGCAACTAAACTTGGAGATCCAATAGAAATAGAAGCTTTAAATAAAGCCTTTAATTTCAATAAAGAAAAACATTGTGCTTTAGGCTCTGTAAAATCCAATATGGGACATTTGAGTGCTGCTGCAGGAATAGCTGGATTAATTAAAACCGCTTTATCATTAAAACATAAAATTATTCCTCCCTCATTGAATTATGATGAACCAAATCCTAATATTGATTTTAAAAATGGTCCTTTTTATGTGAATCAAAATTGTCAGGAATGGAAAAGTATAAATCAAGAGCCTTTAAGGGCAGGAGTTAGCTCTTTTGGTATTGGAGGAACTAATGCACATATTGTATTGGAAGAATTTTCTACCAATGTGGAATCATTTGATAATCGTCCTTATAAGATTGTAAGACTTTCCGCAAAAAGCTCAGCATCTTTGCAGAGGTACAAAAATGATTTAATTCCCTTTTTAAAGAACAACCCTGAAGTCAATCTTTCAAATTTATCTTATACTCTTCATACAACAAGGGCTAAATTTGATATTCAGGATTATTTTGTTTGTGCAAATAATCAAGAATTAATTGATTTATTAAAAATTTCTGAGGAAGATAAATTTGTTCAAGAGACTTTTAAAAAGAAAAGGAAAGTGGTTTTTATGTTTCCTGGAGGTGGAACCCAATTCATTAATATGGGCTACAAAATTTATTTATCTGAGCCTTATTTCAAAAAGGTAATGGATGAAGGTTTTGATTGTCTTAAAAGTATAAATGGAAAAGATTTTAAAAAAATCATTTTTAACGAGTCCCTTGATGAATTTCAAAATAAACTAATTAATAATATTGAGAATATACAACCATTACTCTTTCTTTTCGAATATTCATTAGCAAAACTATTCATTCATTGGGGAGTAAAGCCAGACATGATGATTGGCCATAGTCTTGGTGAATATGTAGCGGCCTGTGTGAGTGGTGTTTTTACTTTTGAAGATGCACTGCAAATAATTTCTGCAAGAGGCAGACTTATGAGTCAAGTCGAAGAAGGTTGTATGTTGAGTATAGGAGTATCGGCTGAATCGATTCCTGCTTCATTGTTAGAAAAAGTCTCAATTGCAGCAATAAACTCTCCGGATTCATTCGTAGCATCAGGAACAATTGAACAAATAGTAGAATTAGAAAAGAATCTTTCTTTAAAAGAAGCACCTTTTAGAAGATTAAAAATAGCTATTGCATCTCATTCTGAAATGATGAATCCAATTTTAGAAGATTTAAAAAAGGAAATTAACAAGGTAAAATTATCTAAAGCTGAAATACCTTTTATTTCCAATTTTGATGGCAAGTATATTACTAATGAGCAAGCAATTTCTGTAGAGTATTGGGGCTCTCATTTAAAAAATACAGTTAATTTTTCTAAAGGAATCAAGACGTTGCTGGAAGATGATGATGTCGTATTTATTGAAGTTGGACCAGGAACAGCTTTAACTACTTTTCTTCAACAAAACAATTTGGATAAAATTCATAGAAATATTATTTCTATGAATTTAATTAAACATCCTTTTGAAGAAATTGATGACAACAAAAAATTAATGCAATGTGTTGGAGAATTGTGGAAAGCAGGAATTGATGTGAATTGGAATACTTTTTATGAATTTGAGAAAAATTTTAAAATTTCTGCCCCATCATACTCATTTGAGAAAAATGTTTTCCCTGTAAGAGTAGATCCTTTTAGTAAGATTTTGGAGAATGGTTCTAGAGATATAAAAAAAACAGAAAATGTCACGGAATACATATATAATCAGAAATGGAAGCAAGTAACTTATCTTAGTTTGAATTCACAAGAAGCGTTTGATTGGACTATAGTTTTTGTAAATGATTCAAACTTATCTAGATCGGTACAAAAAAAACTTAAAAATGACTCGAGTACTATTTTTTATGTAAAACAAGGTGAAGAATTCATTAATAATGGAAATGAGTTTTATATCAACATTTTTAATGAAGACAACTATAAACAGCTTTTCGATTATTTATCTACACAAATAAAAGGGACCTGCAGAATTTTACATCTTTGGAATACTTGTGACGAAGTTGATACATATTCAAATGGATCGGTTCGAGCTATTCAGTATAGTGGTTATTTTAGTGTTTTGAATATTGTAAGAAGTTTTGAATTGAAAATTAAAAATTCAAGTTTAACTATAGATGTTGTTATTTCAAATCTTTTTAAAGTTTTTAAACAAGATGAGATAAAATATGAAAAATCTACGGTATTAGGAGCTTTAAAAGTGATACCAAAGGAATACCCACGGATTAAATGTAATTGCATTGAATATGATGCTTTAGAATTTAATGTTACATCAAACAATATTCTTAATTTATTAATTATTGAATCTAATACTTATAGGTCTAAGGAAATAATAGCTTACAGGAAAGGTGAATTATGGGAGCCTAGCTATGAAATGATTGAAGCTAAAAATATTGTTCCAAGCGGCAATTTCAAAAAGAATGGTACTTATTTAATTACTGGTGGTAATGGTGGTATTGGAAGAGTATTTAGTGAATATCTAGTTAATGAGTATGATGCTAATTTAATTTTGGTAGGAAGAACATACCCAGAGGACGATTACTTAGAAAAATTAAATACTGGAAAAAATAAAATCATTTTTATCGAGTCAGATTTGATTGATAAACAAATTTTAGAGTCTAAAATAAGTTTATCAATACAAGAAAATGAGCTAGAGTTGAATGGAATTATTCACTCTGCTGGGGTAGCAGATTTTTATGGATTAATTCAGGATAGAACCAACGAAGAATGTGAAAATGTTTTTGTTGCCAAAATATTGGGAACTAAAAATCTTTACGATATTTCCTTAAAATACGCTTTAGATTTCTTTGTGATGTGTTCGTCAAACTCTTCTTTAATGGCTCCTTTTGGACAAGTAGGGTATATTGCTGCTAATATTTTTCAAAACTATTTTGCACAGGCGCAAAGGTCAGAAAATAAGGTTATAAGTATCTTGTGGGATGCTTGGAAAGAAGGAGGTATGGCTATTGATGCAAGGAAACGTAAAAGTATAAATCAAGAATTAAAAAAGTATTTAGATCAAACAGGAATCACAAATGCTGAAGGAATTAAATTGTTAGAATATTCAATCTTATATAATTTGCCCAATTTTATTGTTTCAACAAAAGATCTTGAAAATTGGATTAACGATTCAAAAAATCTTACAGTAGATAAAGTTATCAAAGAAGTTGAGAAAGCTACTGCTTTTGTAAAAGTTAAAACAGAAAGACCATTGCTAAAGTCCAAGTATGTTGCCCCTACGACTGAAACTGAAAAAATATTGTGTAAAATATGGCAAGACTTTTTTGGAATAAAAGATATTGGAATTAATGATAGCTTTTTTGAGATAGGAGGAGATTCGTTGAAGGCGATGACAATAATGAATACTATAAAGAAAATTTTTGGAATTAACATTTCTCTCAAAGAAATGTTTGTTAAACCAACTATTTATTTTCTAGCAGAAAATATTGATACTATAAATAATATTCACTGCTCTAATAATGTTGATGAATTTTTTAATGAAATAAAAATTTAATATGATTGATTTAATAAAAAAACTGGTAAAAGAAGAAATTTATCTTAAAGTTGAAGAAAACGAATTAATTGTAAAGTTTAAAGGGAACAGTTTATCAGAGCATATTATTGATGAAATAAAAACAAACAAACAAGATTTAATAAAGTTTTTAAGTAATAACGAAGAGAATTATTCAATACCAATATCAAAAGTTCAAGAGAATTATGATTTGACATCTTCGCAGAAAAGATTATGGATACTTAGTCAATTTGAAGGAGGAAGTTTAGCATATAATATTTCAAATGTTTTTGTACTAAAAGGAGATTTTTCTTTTGTTAATCTTGAGACTGCTTTTAAAACGGTTATTCAAAGACATGATAGTTTAAGAACTTCTTTTAAAAAGGATGATAAAGGCGATATCAAACAATTTATATTAGATTATAGTCGGATTGATTTCCATGTTGATTTTCAAGATATTAGTGTAAGTGGTGCGTCATTTGCGAAGAAGATTATTGAAGAAGAGTTTAGAAATCAATTTGATTTGACCCAGGCTCCTTTGGTTCGTGCTAAAATTATAAAATTGTCGAATATTGAACACATTTTGGCTATTACTATTCATCATACAATTGGAGATGGTTTTTCTCTAGATATCTTAACTAAAGAAATTATCCAAATTTATAATGCATTAATTAACAACAGTAAAATATCATTACCAGCATTAAAAATTCAATACAAAGATTACGCACAATGGCTGAAAAGTGATATTGTTTTGGAAAGATTAGAAAAACAAAAAACATTTTGGTTAAAAGAATTTGAAGGAGAATTACCAATATTAAATTTGCCTAGTTTTAAAAAAAGGCCAATAATTCAAAGTTACAACGGAGAAACTATTAGTCATACTTTTGATCAGAATTTTTCAAAAAAAGTCAAAAAATTCGCCAGCCAGCATGATGCTACTTTATTTATGCTTTTAATGTCTGGTGTAAATACTTTATTGCATAGATATACAGGACAAAATGATATAATAATTGGAACACCCATAGCAGGTAGAGAACATGTTGATTTACAAAATCAAGTTGGGCTATATATTAATACCTTGGCTATAAGAACTCGATTTAAAGAAGAAATTACATTTTCAAATTTATTAAAATATCAAAAAGAAACATTATTAGGTGCTTATGAGAATTCGGATTACCCATTAAATGATTTAATAAATCAACTTAAATTTAAAAGGGATGCTAGTCGTTCTGCATTATTTGATGTAATGGTAGTTTTACAAACCCAGCAAGGAATTGTTAACTTGGTAAATCATGATTTAAAAGGTTTAAAGATAGCACCTTATGAGGATATTATTAAAGAGGCAAGTCCTTTTGATTTAACCTTTTCATTTTCAATGATTGAAGATGAATTGCAATTGCATTTGAAATATAATACAGATATTTATGATTTCTTTTGGATTGAAAGAATGATTACACATTTTCAAAATTTACTTTCAAAAGCAATTGATCAACCAGAAAAAGCAATCGATGAAATTGATTATTTAGAAGAATATGAAAAGCATCAGATTTTAAATTTATTTAATGAACAGAATGTATCTTACCCAAAAGATAAAACTATAATTGATTTATTTGAAGAACAAGTTGAAAAAACACCAAACAACATAGCATTAGTTTTTGAAGAAAAAAAGTTTAGTTATTTAGAAATTAATCAAATGGCTAATCAATTAGGTGACTATTTGAGGACTAATTATGATGTCCAACCGGACGATTTGGTTGGTATTAAGTTAGATCGCAGTGAAAAAATGATTTTTTCAATCTTAGGCGTATTAAAATCAGGAGCGGCTTATGTTCCCATAGATTCCAGCTATCCTAAAGAAAGGATTGATTACATTGTTAGAGATAGCGACAGTAAAGTGATAATCAATGATGCAGAATTAGAGTTTTTTTATGAAAATCAACAGAAATATTCTAAATTAAATCTCGAAAAAATTGCCAAACCAAATAGTTTAGCTTATGTAATATATACATCTGGAACCACTGGAAACCCAAAAGGGACTTTACTGGAGCATAAAAATGTTGTGAGACTTTTTTTTAATGAAAAACCGTTATTTGATTTTAAAGAAACAGATGTATGGACAATGTTCCATTCATATAGTTTTGATTTTTCAGTATGGGAAATTTTTGGAGCATTATTATATGGAGGTAAATTGTTGATCATACCTAAAAGTATTGCTCAAGATACCCCAGCATTCATAGAATTATTATATGATCAATCTGTTACAATTTTAAATCAAACCCCTTCGGCATTTTACAATTTAATAGAATTTGAAAAAAGAAAAGAAAAGAGAGAATTTAAATTAAGATATATTATTTTTGGAGGAGAAGCGTTAAATCCATTATTACTTTCTGACTGGTTTAAGAGATATTCTAAAATAAAGTTAATCAATATGTATGGTATAACAGAAACTACCGTTCATGTTACTTATAAAGAAATCAAAGAAAGTGAAATAGAATGCGAACAATCTAACATTGGTAAAGCAATTCCAACTTCAAGCTGTTTAATAATGGATTCATCAAAGCATTTGGTTCCCATCGGAGTTGTAGGTAAGATTTATGTATCAGGAGATGGTTTGGCAAGAGGTTATTTGAACCGACCGGATTTAACAGCCGAAAAGTTTATTAATAATCCATTTCAAAGTGATACAAAAGTTTATAATACTGGGGATTTAGGTAGATGGCTTCCTGACGGCAATATTGAATTTTTAGGGCGAGAGGATCATCAAGTAAAAATTAGAGGACACAGAGTAGAGTTAGGAGAAGTAGAAAATGTATTGTCTCAAATTTCTGGTGTTAATCAGAGTTGTGTTTTAGTAAGGGAAAGACACACAGACATTGGTGTAAACAAGTATATGGTGGGTTACTATACAGCTAATAAGAACTCTCTGGAGGCTCGAGTTAATTATATAAAAGAAATATATAAGGATAAAATAGCAGCAAATAATTTATGCTACGAAGTACTGAATAAAGATTTTAGTGCATTTGCATACCGAAAAAGCGAATTAGAATTTTTACATAAAGAAATATTTCAAACCAATACATATTTATCAAATATAACAATTAACCATGGAGACACTATATTTGATGTTGGGGCAAATATTGGAATTGCGTCACTGTTTTTTGCAAATCAAGCAGATAATCTTACTATATACAGTTTTGAGCCAATCGACCAGCTATTTGATGTTTTAAACATGAATTTATTTATTCATTCTGATAAAGCATGTTTTAAAAATCTCAATTATGGAATTGGGGATAAAAATGAAGATAATGTAACTTTCTCATTTTGTAGAAATAATACAGTTATATCAACTCAATATCCAAATTTAGAAGAAGATAGTGAATTGTTGTCTAGCTATTTAGGAAACGTAAATCCTTTAGCAGATAATAAACAATTAGTAGATTTTATTATTGATTCTCAAGAAGAGGTTTTATGCCAAATACGCACTATTTCAACAATTATTGAAGAGGAGCAAATAGATAAAATAGATTTACTTAAAATTGATGTTGAAAAAGCTGAATTAGATGTTATTAATGGGATTCAAGAAAAAGATTGGAATAAAATAAAACAAATTATAATAGAGGTTCACGACAAAGAAAATCGTCTTGAATTTATAAAATCTACTCTTTTAGAAAAGGGTTATTCTGTAAAGATTGAGCAAGAAATGGATTTGCAAAATTCTAGACTTTATATTATCTATGGTACTAGATTATCTATCGATACCATTTCAAATAAAAAAACTAATAATAAGTTAACCAATAATAATCTGGTCTATGAAACATTAGAAAAGTATAAATCATATGATCCTAAGATAATTATAAGTCCTGAAATAGTACTAAGTTATCTCAAAGTAGTTTTGCCAGATTATATGATGCCGACCAGCTTAGTTGAGTTAGAAAAATTTCCATTAACCCCAAATGGTAAAATTGATAGAAATGAATTGTCAAAAATGGAAGGGGAAGATTTGATAAAAAATGAATATGTTGCTCCAATTAACGAAATCCAATGCAAGTTAGTTGAGATTTGGCAAGAAATATTGGGTATAGAGGAGATTGGAATTAAAGATGATTTTTTTGCATTAGGCGGACATTCATTAATTGGAATGCAAATTATATTTAGAATACAGAAAAAAATAACAGAAGATGTGACAATTAAAGATTTATTTGTAAATCCAACCATAGAGTTGCTTTCTAAAGTTATAGAAGAAAAAAATATAAACGATAATCGTATTAAAGAATTAAAAGAGATTAGTCCTAAAGATAATATAGGAGAAGAACTACATGAAGTTTTGTATAATCAAAAATGGAGGTTTAAAGAATATGAATTAGGTATATACACAGCAAAAAACACAGTAATTAAAACAGAACTTTATAATGTTGATGAAAAAGCTCTATCTAAAACGTTAGAAAGTTTAGTTTTAAGACATGAAAATTTAAGAACATTATTTTGTCGTCGTGGAGAAGATGTTTTTCAAAGAATATATGAGATAGATAATTTTCCAAATAGTCTTAAATTAATTGATATAAGTGAAAGTAAACAAAAAGATGAAGAAATGGCGTCACTTGTGGACACAATTTCAAATCATTTGTTTGATTTTAGTACTGAACAATCTTTTTCATGTAATTTAATTAAATATGAAGAAGGTAAGTACCTGTTTATTTTTGTTGTGGACCATATCATTTGTGATGCTACAGCAATCAAAATATTAGTAGATGAGCTGTATTTAATTTACAATGCTTATAAAGATAATAATGAAAACCCGTTAAAACCTCTTGAATTACAATTTAAAGACTATGTTAAATATCATAATGAGCATTATAAGGGTGATAAATTAAGTATGCACAAATCGCATTTCATAAATCTTTTAAAGAATACTCCTGCTAAATTAAATCTTAAAGAGAAATATTTAGATAATGTATTATTGTTAAATAGTGGGGAAGATGTTCTAAATGAATCGGATATTTTCAAAAAGCATAAAAAAGATAATTTGAATGTTTCAAGAAATGAAATAACAAATGGTGCGTCTTATAAGTTCGTAATATCTGAGGAGATCTTAAACGACATTAAAAGAGCATCTTCTGAATATAAAGTAAGCTTATTTAATTTTATTTTCACTAGTTATAGCGTTTTTTTATCAAGAATATGCAATCAGAATGATTTTGTAATTTTGTCTCCAATATCAACTAGAAGTAATGAAGATTTTTCAAAAATAGTTGGATGGTTAATTGGGAATTTGTTAGTTAGGATTAAAGTTGATTATGAAAAAGATTTTCAGAGTTCATTAATGTTATGCAAAGATCAGCTCATAGAAGCGATGGATCATATTTATTACCAAAACTATGTTGAAGATGTAAATGTCTCATGGAATGATTTAATGTCAGCAATGATTAATGTTATTGCAGACGTTTATAATGAAAGAGATATTAGTGAGGCAAAGTCTTCCCATAGCAACCTGAGTCATCATATACATTTTAACTTATCATTTACACTTGAAATATATAAAAATGGAATTGCTGTTAATTGTAAGTATAGAAAAGATTTTATAAATCCCTTATTGATTGAGCTAATTTGTGAAGATTTTATTGAGGTTTTACGAATTGCTAGTAGCTCTCAAAATATTGAAATCAAAAATTGGGTTTAAATGAAAAAGTTTTTATTATTATTATTATTGGTACTAATATCTTCATTTGGAAATGCATTAACAGGATTTACACTTGGAATTTGGACACTAAATCATACTACATCAACATTGTCTTATGCCTTAATTAGCTTTTCCGCAATTGCACCTCAAATACTATTAAGCCCTTTTATTGGAAGTTTTATAGATCGATGGAATAGAAAAATAATCATAATATTTGGGCAAGCGATTGCTGGTATAGGAACACTAATATTAATTTTTTTAGTAGATAATGATATATTATCCGATTGGTTCATCATTTTGATTGTTTTAGTAAAATCTATTTGTAACGGATTTATTACTCAAGCATATTATGTTTCTACAAAATTTTTGGTTCCAAAAAAGCTCGCAAGGAAAGCTAAAAGCATTGAGCAGATTGGATTTGCCATTATCAGAATTTTGGCACCTATTATAGCACCTATAATGCTTGCTATTATAAGTTTAAAAGGATTATTGTACATAGATTTGTTAACCTATTTTATAACGGTATTTGTTTTCTTATTTTTTAATTTCGGAGAGAGTAGAGAAGAAATCAAGAGAGTTAACTTGTTTAAAGATTCAACAATTGTATTTTCTTATTTAAAAAGTGAAAAAGGTCTAGTTCGAATTTTAGGATACTATTTTATAACTAATTTACCTCTTGGTATGGCATCTGTAATGATTGCACCATTAGTCTTAGATTTTTCAAACGAAATTACGTTAAGTGTAGTAATGTCAATTGGGGGTATTGGTCTTTTGTCTGGGGGCCTTTTTGCATCTTTTTATAAGGGAATAAAAAATCCTGTTGCTGCTGTTTTTAATCTGAATATTTTTATTGGTTTGGTGCTGTTTTCATGTGTTTTTTTATATATTAATTCAGTTTTGCTGAGCATTGTTGCTTTTGTTTTAGCATTTTCCATAACGATTATAAATGTGCTCATAAATTCATTTTGGCATGTTATAGTCCCACATGAACTTGATGGAAGAGTTATGGGATATAGAACGATTATTATGGGATCTGCTATTTTATTATCATACCTTTTAGGTGGAATTATAGTTGATTTTTTGATATTGCCAATTGTAAAATACTTTGATTTTAAACATCTGGCAAACAGCTTGCCAAATAAGACAATAGCAATTATGTTTCTATTTTCCTTATTAGGTGTTTTGAATACTTTGGTTTCTATTAAATATAGAAAAATTAAAAATATAGAAAAATTAGATAAATTATATATTGATTCATTAGAATCGATTTAGGAAATAAATGTGTTTTTTAAATTTATTATCTAGTAAAATTATACGATTAAAAATGACACCAAGTTATTGCCTCATATGGGAATTACTTTTTTCTTTAGCATAGAAAAGAAAATATTCTATACCGTTGCATCTAAAAAATTAGAAATTAATGATGAAAAGCCCAATAATTAAAATTATTGCATTGCCTTTTGCAGGAGGTAATGTATATTCATATCGAAGTTTTGAATTAAAGACCCCTTTAAATTATGAATGGATAACAATTGAACTTCCTGGCAGAGGTAAAAGACTTAATCAGGATTTTATTAACGAATTCAGTCAACAAGTTTTAGATGTTTATAACCAAGTTGTTAATAGTATTGAAAATACAGATTACATTATTTACGGTCATAGCATGGGAGGACTTTTAGGGTATGAACTTGCAAAAATGCTTATTAAGAACAAAAAAAGATTACCACTGTTTTTGTATTTTACAGGCAGAAATTCTCCTTCTGTAGAATTTGAAAAAAAAATATCTAATTTGCCGATGGACGAATTTTGGAATGAAATATTTTTAATGGGAGGGATCTCAGATGAGATTATGAAAAATGAAGATCTCAAATTATTTTTTGAACCAATATTGAGGTCCGATTTTAGATCGATTGAAAATTATAAATACTTAGAAGATGTAGACAAAATGTCTTTACCGATTTTCTTAAGAATTGGAGATCAAGAAAAAATTAAGATGATTCAATTAAAAGATTGGCAAAATGAAACGACAATACCCATAAATATACGTGTTTTGAATGGAAATCATTTTTTTATATTTAATAATTATCAGTTGATTTTAGATGAAATGGTAAGCTTAACTACAGATAAAACAGTTTTGAAACATGTTTTAAGTCCTAAATAAAGCATAATCTAAATAATTTATTTTTCATTTACTCTATTTCTTTGCTTCAGCTTCAGTATCAATCGATAAACCTATATCGAAAACTGAAGGTGAAAGCTCGCTTCAGGTCTTTCATAAAATTATTTCAAACCTTTTTAATTGATTTTAGGAATCGGAAAAATTACTGAACCAATTAAATATTTCATCGAGTTCATTCAAAGAAGCAAATCTAAAACGGTATGAGTCAATGATTTTGTTATGTTATGTATTGAGTATTTTAAATTTTAAGTTAATAATGTTTGTTTGCGAAAGGGCCCATCCGGTACTCTTGAAACTATAGCTTTTTTATCTCGTAAATATCGTTTTTATCATAGTGTCAGAAATATATCTATAACATAGAAACTAGGATTTTTCGTTCTCCTTGAAAAGGTTCTCTGCCATGAGCAATTAAAATATTATCAAGAATTAGTAAGTCACCTTTGTTCCACTTAAAATAAATACTATGTTTTTTTGTTACTTCTCTTATTTCATCAAAGTATTCTAAAGGAATCAAACTTCCATCACCAAAACATGCGTATTGAGGCATACTAAGTACATCATCTTCATAAAAATCCATAAGAGCTTCATATATTTCAGGGGGATTAGTTGAAGGGTGAAATTGATCAGCTTGATTAAACCAAACCCAATCTTTCGAAATATGATGTTGAAGTACAGCTTGTCTGTTTTGAATTAATTGTAAGTTATTATTGTTAAGCCATTTTATGTCAATTTGATTTAATTTGCAATGTTCTTCAACTTCATATTTGTTATTGGTTTCAAAAGTTTTTTGCCAAGAAATCCCAGCACCGATGCCATTATTAAGGTTTCTGATATATTTAACACCTTTATTTTTGAATTCGTTTAGCAATTTTTCAGAAAGATCATTATATATTTTTCTACTGTCAGCAATGACAGTGCTTCCTCCAATATGTGAAGGAATAGAGCAACTGAAAAATAAAAACTTAGGCCAGTTACTGGCATAAGATAGCTCATTATGAAGAGAAATAAATGACTCTGATGGATGTTCAGTCGATGTGTATACTTTATTGTGTAACTTCGTTCTGGGTGAGTTTCCACCAATATAATCTAAACTGTCACCAGGAAAATTAGAAGTACATTTCTCTAGAGAGATTTCATTATCAATGTCATAGCCTCTAAATAAAATTGCACCATTTGTATGAATTAATTTTAATATGATATCAATCTCATCTTTAATGATTTCTTGAAGATTTCTTTTGTCATTTTCTTTTTTATACCATATATAAGGTAAGTTTTCTTCTGTATTAGATAGCATTTTAATATATTTATTTAGTTAGAAAAACAACCTTTTATTTCTGTATTGATCTACTATTTTTTTTAATTCTTTTTGTGCAGGATTACTTAAGTGATTTTTTGCCTCCTGGGATATTCTATCGATGTATTTTAAAGCTCTTTTTTTTCCAAAAAAGAGATGAGGGAATTGCTCAATTAAATTTGCAGCTTCTATTTCAATTAAAGATTTTAGAATTTCATTAGAAATTTTAACATTTTCATCTGTTATTCTATTGTATAATTCTATATTCTCATTATCAATTTGTTGAAGAAATTTTCTATTTGTAACACAAAACAAATAGACTAACTCTTCAGAGTCTACTCCAATAATATCTTGAACCATTACTCGTTTATCTAAATTAATAGATTTTTTCTTAAAAGATGAAGTGCCATATACACTGTGAAATAATCCAGCTAAACAAATCTCCTGAGGGTTGCCCCAATCGCTAAGAACTGTGTAAGTTCCCTTTAAGTGTGTTAATAGATTCCGGCTTGAATGAAAACTATTTTTAAATTTAAGAGTATCCAGTAAAGTAATATACTTTTGATCAATCATCGACTTTGTAATTAAGTATGGTTTATTAATCTCTTTTTATTTATATCAACTAATTACTTTTTCATTACGAAAAATTATTAAATGTCTAAATTATTTGGTTGCATCAAAACCTAAAACTTTATAATTGTAACCGTGAAAATATCCTTTTAAATCTTACATTCAATGGGCAAACAAAAGGTAATTTAATCACTCTATTTATTGCTTTTTTATTTAATATGTCTCGAAATTTTCGCAACTATCAATTATTACAATAGATATCTTACGCAAAAAATATTAGATACGTAATTAAGAAAAAAACATAAAATGCTAATGTAAAAAAAATTAATTCATTATTAAAAAATAATTTTATATTTTAAACTGTACTTTTTTTGGAGAGCTTACATT
>NZ_LR733556.1:699238-893327 GCF_902506265.1 Flavobacterium sp. 9AF
CTTCGCTTCTTCCCAAAATGGTAGAACTATTTGAAAATCATAGATTTTCCAATTCCTTATTTTGGCAAACGCTTCGCTTCTTCCCAAAATGGTAGAACTATTTGAAAATCATAGATTTTCCAATTCCTTATTTTGGCAAACGCTTCGCTTCTTCCCAAAATACATCCATTTCAGTTAAAGTCATATCTGCTAATGATTTTCCTAATTCACCGGCTTTATTTTCTAAATATTGAAATCGCTTTATAAATTTTTTATTGGTTCGCTCCAATGCGTCTTCTGGATTTACTTTTAAAAAACGTGCATAATTAATCATAGAAAATAAAACATCGCCAAATTCTGCTTCAATTTTATCTTGATTACCCAATTGAATTTCATCTTGTAGCTCTTGTAATTCTTCCTGAACTTTATCCCAAACTTGATGTGGTTCTTCCCAATCAAAACCCACTCCTTTTACTTTATCTTGAATGCGACTTGCTTTTACCAATGCTGGCAAACTTTTCGGAACACCTTCTAAAACCGACTTTTTTCCTTCTTTTAATTTCAGTTTTTCCCAATTGCGTTTCACTTCTTCTTCATCTTCCACAACCACATCACCATATATATGAGGATGACGGTCTATTAATTTATCGCAAATACTATTGGCAACATCAGCAATATCAAAATCTTGGGTTTCACTACCAATCTTGGCATAAAAAACAATGTGCAAAAGTAAATCTCCCAACTCTTTTTTGATTTCTTGCAAATCATTATTTAAAATAGCATCACCTAATTCATACGTTTCTTCAATCGTTAAATGTCTTAAACTTGCTAATGTTTGTTTTTTATCCCACGGACATTTTTCTCGTAGTTCATCCATGATATCTAATAATCGATTAAAGGCTTGTAGTTGAGTTTCTCTCTTGTTCATTGTTTTTTTGTTTAGAATACTAAAAATGAATCTAGTAAAATTAGGGATATTTTTAGTAAATAAAGTTTAATATATTAAATAATACAAATTTTATTGTTATCACATAAATTTCAATAGCAATTTAATTTCTCTGAAAAATTTATTCATTACTCTTTTTTTAAAGTATATTTATAATACATTTTTAAAACAAAATTATGAATCACCAAGCCAAATCCATACGTCCTTTTATTGGATCCAAAAATTATGAGATTTCAAGACAGTTTTACTTAGATCTAGGTTTTAAAGAAGGTATTATAGAACCAAATATGAGTTACTTCTATTCTGGTGATTTTGGTTTTTATCTTCAAAATTACTATACAAAAGATTGGGTAGACAATACTATGGTTTTTATGGAAGTTGAAGATGTTTATATTTTTTGGAATGAATTACAAGAACTTCGATTACATGAAAAATATGAAGGGGTAAAAATTGTCCCTGTAAGAGAACTTCCTTGGGGAAGAGAATGTTTTGTGCATGATCCTTCAGGAATATTATGGCATTTTGGAAATTTTAATACATAAAAAAGTCCTCATCAGAGGACTTTTTTATGTATTTTTTATTCCGCATTTTCTTCTTTAACTTCTTTAGTCAAAGCTTCAACAGAAACAAAACCTTTTGGTTGTAATAAATTATACCAATTTAAAATCTTTTTGATATCAGAAGTATACACTCTCTCTTCATCAAATTCTGGTAATACTTCACGAAAATAAGCTTTCAAAGTAGCATCTTCTTCTTTATGAGATATTGCTAATCCATCATTTTCTTTTGTAGCAATCGCTTTAAAAACCTCAGACAAACGAATTTCTTCTGTATAGGTATAAACTGCTATTTCAGATAATAAACTTACATTACTTCTCATACCTACAGTAATTCGTTTTCCGTCTAATAAAGATTCTGCAACAAATCCTGTTCTTGTTTGTATTTTTAATTCGTATAAACCTGGTTTACCAGAAATAGCTAATATTTTTTGAATACTCATGTTGTTTTAAATTTTAAAGATGGCAAATATATAATTTTAGTTTAAAGTTTAAAAGTTAAAAAGTCGAAAGTTAAAACGATAATAAATACAAATTTAATAATCGTTATCTACCTTTAACTTTTGCAAATTTCATTTTATAATCTGGTCTAGCTTTACCTTCTAAAATATTGTTTAATTTTTTACCAATTAATTTCTTCTTTAACACAGATAAATGATCTGTAAACAAAATTCCTTCAATATGATCATATTCATGTTGAATAACACGTGCAATCAAACCAGAATAAACTTCTGTTTTTTTATTAAAATCTTCATCAAAATATTCAATAGTGATAGTATCATGTCTAAAAACATCTTCTCTAACATCTGGAATACTTAAACAACCTTCATTAAATCCCCAAATATCACCTTCTTCTTTAATAATTTTAGCATTAATAAAAGTTTTTTTAAAAACCTTTAACTGTTCAGCTTCTTCTTTTGAAACATCATCACTATCTGCAAAAGGATTAGTATCTACAATAAATAATCGTATCGGCAAACCTACTTGTGGTGCAGCCAAACCTACTCCTGATGCATGATACATAGTTTCATACATATTACTTATCGTTTCTTTTAAATTAGGATAATCTGGTGTAATTTCTTCACCTACTTTTCTTAAAACGGGTTCACCGTATCCATATATTGATAAAATCATTAGACATTAAATTTTAATAAAATGCAAAATTAAACAATTAAATTATATGTTTTGATAGTTTTTTAATTCTTTAAAAAGATAAAATATTTTTAAAAAGCAAAAAAAAAGATAAAAAATCTAATTAATAAAATATTAAATATTATTTATCTTTTTTTAACACTTAATATAAATAATAAATCTATATTTGCACCTTATTATTAATTTTAACTATGCAATTTACTATTGAACAAGCTTCTGAAAAACATTTACACTATGCAGAAGCGATTTGCAACGAAATGGAAGCCTCGGCAAAAGTTAGAGGCACTGGTATTGCTAAGCGTTCACCTGAGTATCTTCAAAAGAAAATGATGCAAGGAAATGCTATTATTGCTATAACAGAAACTGGCAATTGGGCTGGTTTCTGCTATATAGAAGTTTGGAGTCACGAAAAATTTGTTGCTAATTCAGGTTTAATTGTATCACCCGAGTTTAGAGAATTTGGTTTAGCCAAAAGAATAAAACAAGCCATTTTTAAATTATCAAGAAGTAAATATCCAAATTCTAAAATTTTTGGATTAACTACAGGTTTAGCTGTTATGAAAATCAATAGCGATTTAGGCTATGAGCCTGTAACTTATTCTGAACTAACGCAAGATGAAGACTTTTGGAAAGGTTGTACATCATGTATTAACTACGAAATTTTAATAAGCAAAGACCGAAAAAATTGCATGTGTACTGCTATGATTTGGGATCCTATTGAAAAAGAAAAAGATAAAAAATTAAAAATAGAACAAAAAGTACTCGCTAAAGAACGTCTAAGCAGGATGAAAAAAAAACATTCTTTACTTAGACTCTTATCAATGAAATTTAAAAAAAAAGGAAAACTTTTTTTTAATGTTATTTAATCAATTATTATAAATGAAAAAGAAAATAGTTTTAGCTTATAGTGGAGGTTTAGATACTTCCTTTTGTGCAGTCTATCTATCAAAAAAATTAAATTATGAAGTCCATGCAGTAACCGTTAATACAGGTGGATTTTCTGAGCAAGAAATAAATGATATTGAAAAGCGAGCTTATGAACTAGGAGTATATTCCTATACTTGTGTAGATGCTACAAAATCTTATTATGACACTTGTGTAAAATATTTGATATATGGAAATGTATTAAAGAATAATACCTATCCTTTATCCGTTAGTGCAGAAAGAACAATACAAGCAAAAACAATTGCAGAATACGCTCTTCAAATTCAAGCCGAAGCGGTAGCTCATGGAAGTACTGGTGCAGGTAATGATCAGGTTCGATTTGATGTTATCTTTAATATTCTTTGCCCTCATGTTACAATTATAACACCTATACGCGATTTAAAACTTTCACGCGAATCTGAAATACAATTTTTGCAAGAAAATGGTTTTGAAATCAATTTTGAAAAAGCTTTATATTCTATTAATAAAGGACTTTGGGGAACTTCTGTAGGTGGAAAAGAAACACTTACATCTTGTACTTATTTACCTGAAAAAGCTTTCCCTTCACAATTAAATCAGGCAGTAGCTTCTTCTTCTGAAATCATACTTCATTTTGAAAAAGGAGAAATAGTGGGTATTAATAACAAAGCATTTTCTAATCCTGTAGAGGCCATTCAATATCTTGAAAAAATTGCAACTCCTTATGCAATAGGTAGAGATATTCATGTGGGTGACACCATAGTAGGCATAAAAGGAAGAGTTGGTTTTGAAGCAGCTGCTGCCATTTTAATTTTGAAAGCACATCATCTTTTAGAAAAACATACCTTATCAAAATTCCAACTGAATTTGAAATCACAGTTAGCAGATTGGTATGGTAGCTGGTTACATGAAGGTTTGTTTTTAGATCCAGCCATGAGAGATATTGAAGCCTTTTTTGAAAGTACTCAAGATAAAGTCAACGGAAAAGTTTTTATTACACTATTGCCATATCGCTATATTCTAAATGGTATTGAATCAGAAAATGATTTAATGAATGCAAAATTTGGCAGTTATGGTGAAATGAATTTAGGTTGGTCTGGAGAAGATGTAAAAGGATATTCAAAAATTATAAGTAATTCACTTTCCATTTATCATAAGGTGAATGCCCCTCAAAAAGAAGTCGATGCAAACTAAAATACAAGTAGGAATTATAGGTGCTGCTGGTTATACAGGTGGCGAACTCATTCGATTATTACTCCATCATCCAAATGTACAAATCAACGCTGCTATCAGTAGAAGTAATACTGGTAAACCAGTTTATGCTGTACATACGGATTTATTTGGAGAAACTGAATTAGTATTTACGAATGAATATGTTAACTCAGACGTTTTATTTTTGTGCTTACCACACAAAGAAAGTAAAACTTGGTTAGAAGAACATATGGTTTCTGATACAACTAAAATCATTGATTTAGGAAACGATTTTAGATTAGATGGTAATTTCTCAAAAGGTGAATTTATCTACGGTTTATCAGAAACCAATTGGGAAAGCATAATAAAAACTAACTATGTAGCTAATCCTGGCTGTTTTGCAACTGCCATACAATTAGCATTATTACCATTGGCTCAAGAAAAATTATTAAATAAAGTGTACACAACAGGTATAACAGGTGCAACAGGTGCAGGACAACAATTACAACCTACCTCACATTTTAGTTGGAGAACCAATAATATTTCGGCTTATAAAACATTATCGCATCAGCATGTTCCTGAAATTTGTCAAACCTTAGAACATTTTAACAAACAAAAAGTACATTTAGAATTTGTACCCTGGAGAGGCGATTTTACGAGAGGTATTTTCACCAGTTCTACAGTAGAAACCTATTTGTCTTTGGAATCGGTTTATGCGATTTATGAAACCTACTATAAAAACAATCCATTTGTATTTGTTTCTCGTAATACCATCGATTTAAAACAGGTCGTCAATACAAACAAATGTTTGATTCACATTGAAAAACAAGGAGAACAAGTGGTTATCCACTCTATTATAGACAATTTAATTAAAGGAGCTTCTGGTCAAGCCATTCAAAACATGAACCTCATGATGGGTTGGGAACCCACTTTAGGCTTAAAACTAAAAGCATCCGCATTTTAAAAATATTCCCATTATGAAACTATTTGATGTATATCCGTTATTTGATTTAAATTTCATTGAAGCTGAAGGCAGTTATTTATGGAATGATAGAAATGAAAAACATTTGGACTTATATGGTGGTCATGCTGTAATATCCATTGGCCATAGTCATCCAACCTATGTGAAAATGTTAACCCGACAATTGCATAATATTGGTTTTTATTCTAATTCTGTACGCATACCTATTCAAGAAGAAGTAGCCAAACAATTAGGAAGATTAAGTGGGTATGAGGATTATGAATTTTTTATGTGCAATTCAGGAGCTGAAGCCAATGAAAATGCTTTAAAATTAGCTTCTTTCCATACCAATAAGAAAAAAGTAATTTGCTTTACAAAAGCGTTTCACGGAAGAACTGCAGCAGCTGTTGCCGCAACCGATAATAAAAAAATTATTGCACCCATAAATGAAACGGATAATTTTATCTTTTTACCTTTTAATGAAATTGAAGTATTAGAAGATGCTTTTAAAAATAATGAGATTGCTGCGGTAATTATTGAAGGAATTCAAGGTGTAGGCGGTGTTCAAATACCTACTACCCCATTTTTACAAAAGATACGATCATTATGTGATCGTTATCAAGCACTACTCATTTTAGACGAAATACAATCGGGTTATGGAAGAACGGGTAAATTCTTTGCACATCAGCATGCTAATATTAAAGCCGACATCGTTACGGTTGCAAAAGGAATGGGAAATGGTTTCCCTGTTGGTGGCGTGATTATTTCTCCTGAAATTGAAGCCAAACATGGTTTGTTAGGAACTACTTTTGGAGGCAATTATTTAGCCTGTGCAGCTTCAAAAGCCGTTTTAGAAGTGATGGAATCTGAAAAATTAATGACAAATGCCAAAGAAATGGGCGATTATCTGTACCAACAATTAAAAGAGGATGAAATTATCAAAGAAATTCGTTATCAAGGACTTATGTTTGGTATAGAATTAAAAATGCCTTGTACACCTTTTAGAAATCAATTGTTACAAGACTTTAGAATTTTAACAGGAAACGCCTCTTGTCCTAACACACTTCGGATTTTACCCGCTTTGAACATTTCCAAAAAGGAATTGGATGTTTTTATCAGTGCTTTTAAAACCGTTTCAAAATTAAACATTAAAAAAAATGAACAAATTCTTTTCTGTTAACGACATAACAGATTTAAATACATTAGTAAAAGAAGCTATTGCATTAAAAAAAGCGCCTTTACAAAACCAACATTTAGGAAAAGGAAAAACCATTGGTCTGGTTTTTTTAAATTCTAGTTTGCGTACGAGGTTAAGTACTCAAAAAGCAGCTCAAAATTTAGGGTTACATACCATTATATTAAACGCGAATCAAGAAGCATGGACTTGGGAATTTGAAG
Organism: Flavobacterium sp. 9AF; assembly: GCF_902506265.1. Taxonomy (GTDB): domain Bacteria; phylum Bacteroidota; class Bacteroidia; order Flavobacteriales; family Flavobacteriaceae; genus Flavobacterium. The sequence continues at coordinate 706,326 of NZ_LR733556.1, forward strand.
ATGGTGCTATCATGAATGGAAATACGGTAGAACATGTTAAAGATGCAGCCAATGTATTAAGTCAGTATTGCGATATTATAGGTATTCGTTGTTTTGCTGGTTTGACGAATAAAGAAGAAGACGTTTCAGAAAAAGTGTATTCCCTTTTCGAAAAATATGCCAAAGTTCCTGTAGTTTCTTTAGAATCTGCTACTTTACATCCTTTTCAAAGTCTCGCGGATTGCATTACCATTGCGGAACATTTACCCGTAAATAAAAAACCAAAAGTAGTATTAAGTTGGGCTCCACATATTAAACCCATTCCTCATGCAGTAGCCAACTCTTTTGCGCAATGGATGCAAAAAACAGACTATGATTTTGTAATTACACATCCTGAAGGTTATGAATTAGATCCTCAATTTACGGATGGAGTAACCATTGAACACAATCAGGAAAAAGCACTTGAAAATGCCGATTTTGTATATGTGAAAAATTGGTCTTCTTTTAAAAACTATGGCAAACTAATTCCTGTTGAGGAAGATTGGTTACTAACTAATGAAAAACTAAAAGCAAGTAATAATGCAAAAATCATGCATTGCTTACCCGTAAGAAGAAATGTGGAGATTAGTGATGAAGTATTAGATAGTGAAAATGCATTGGTATACGAACAAGCCAATAACAGAACCTATGCAGCTCAGATTGTATTAAAAAAAATATTAGAAAATCATGAATAAAAAAAAGGTTTTAGTAATAAAAATTGGTGGTAATAGTATTGATAACCCTCATGAGTTAGTTCCTTTTTTGGAGACTATTGCCACCATTAAAACACCTTTTATTTTGGTTCATGGTGGTGGAAAACTGGCTACAGATTTAGCCGAAAAACTAAATATTCCACAGCAATTAATAGATGGTAGAAGAATTACAGATGTAGAAACCATCAAAATTGCAACTATGGTATATGCGGGCTACATTAATAAAAATATAGTAGCATTATTACAAAAAAACAATAAAAATAGTATTGGATTATCAGGTGCAGATGCCAATCTTATCCAAACGACAAAAAGAGTACATCCAACTATTGATTATGGCTTTGTAGGTGATTTACATACTACAAGTGTGAATATCGATTTTTTAGAAAATCTAATTCTTTCTGGCTTAACACCTGTAATAAATGCCATTACACATGATGGAAACGGTGTATTACTCAATACTAATGCTGATGCTATTGCCAATGCTTTAGCCGTAAGTTTAGCTTCCAAATATGAGGTTTCATTATTGTATTGTTTTGAGAAAAAAGGTGTCTTATATGAACCCAGTAATGATGATTCCGTTATACATGAATTGAATCATCAACAATTTGAAGAATTAAAAGAGCAAGGAATCATTTCGAAAGGCATGTTACCCAAATTAGACAATTGCTTCCATGCTTTACAAAATGGAGTACAAACAATAGCCATCTTAAAAGCAACTACTATCTTAGGCTTTTTAAATCAAACCACTCATGAATACACAAGCATTATTAAATAATTCGGTAACCAATTTATATCAAACAGGACTTTTATTATTAAAAAAATTAATAGCGACTCCTTCTTTTAGCAAAAGTGAAGATGTAACGGCAACAATAATTGAAGATTTTTTTAAATCAAATGGAGTACCAACACAAAGAAGCATGAACAATGTTTGGGCTTATAACAAGCATTATAACACTTCAAAGCCTACTATTTTATTAAATTCGCATCACGATACGGTAAAACCGAATTCGGGTTATACTTTAAATCCTTTTGAACCTATAGAAAAAGATGGTAAACTTTATGGTTTAGGCAGTAATGATGCAGGAGGACCTTTAATAAGTTTAATTTGTACTTTTTTATATTTCTATGAAAAAGAAGATTTAAAGTACAATTTAATTATTACTGCTACTGCAGAAGAGGAAATTTCCGGTGTAAATGGTGTTGAGTCTATTTACAAGAAATTAGGACCAATTGATTTTGCCATTGTGGGCGAACCTACAGAAATGAATTTGGCTATTGCTGAAAAAGGATTGTTAGTTTTAGATTGCGAAGCTTCTGGAACCTCTTCTCATGCTGCCCATCCAAATACCGATAATGCTATTTTAAATGCCATTCAAGATATTCATTGGTTTACCCAATATAAATTTGATAAAATCTCACCTATTCTAGGAGAAGTTAAAATGACACCTACTATCATTAATAGTGGTTCCCAACATAATGTGGTTCCTAATACGTGTCATTTTACAGTAGATATAAGAACCAATGAATGCTATTCGAATGAAGAAGTATATCAATTAATACAGGAAAAAGTAAAATCAAAAGTTACGGCTCGGTCATTACGATTGAACTCCTCTTCTATCCCATTGGAACATCCTTATGTTAAAGCAGGACTAAGCTTAGGAAGAACCTATTACGGTTCGCCAACATCTTCCGATCAGGCAGTTATTCCTTGTCCGTCTTTAAAAATAGGTCCAGGTTTATCGACTCGTTCTCACAGTAGTGACGAATTCATTTATTTGGATGAAATAAAAGAGGCCATTCAAATTCATATTTCTATTTTAACTCAAATACTATAAGATGGCTACAAAAATTTGGCAAAAAAAAGAAACATCAAATGAACAACATGCTGCAATAGTTGAAAAATTTACGGTGGGTAATGATGTAGTTTTTGATTATTTATTAGCGAAATATGATGTACAAGGATCTTTAGCACATTGTGAAATGCTACATAGTATTCACTTATTAACAGATACTGAATGGACTATTATTAAAAATGAATTAAATACTATTTTAGCTGAAATTAATAACAATCACTTTAAAATTGAATCTGGAATTGAAGATGTGCATTCGCAAGTAGAACATTTATTAATTCAACGCATTGGAGACATCGGTAAAAAAATTCACAGTGGTCGTTCCAGAAACGATCAAGTTTTAACCGATTTAAAGCTCTATTATAAAGCAGAAATACAAGAAATAACTAAATATACTGAAACACTTTTCAATACCTTAATTGAATTAAGTAACCAACATAAAGATATCTTATTACCAGGATATACCCATTTACAAATTGCAATGCCTTCTTCTTTCGGACTTTGGTTTGGTGCATATGCAGAAAGTTTAATTGACGATTTAGAATTGTTTTTAGCCGCCCATAACATCGTCAACAAAAACCCATTAGGCTCTGGAGCTGGATATGGTACTTCCTTTCCATTAAACAGAACCTTAACAACACAACTATTAGGCTTTAAAACCCTAAATGTTAATGCTGTATATGCGCAAATGACTAGAGGAAAATCGGAGAAGGTTTTTGCAATGGCTCTCGCTGGAATGGCAGGTACTATCAGTAAATTTGCTTATGATGCTTGTTTGTATTTGAATCAGAATTTTAATTTTATTTCTTTTCCAGATTCGTTAACCACAGGAAGTAGTATTATGCCACATAAAAAAAATCCGGATGTTTTTGAAATTATGAGAGCCAAATGCAATCGTATTCAAGCGGTACCCAACGAATTAATTTTGGTTACCAATAATTTACCATCTGGTTACCATAGAGATGTTCAGGTTACTAAAGAAATTTTATTTCCGGCTATCTCTTCCATGAAAGAATGTTTGGAAATGTTAGACTTTATGTTGGCTCATATTCAAATAAAACCAAATATTGTGGAAGATGGGAAATACAAATACATGTTTAGTGTGGAAAACGTGAACCAACAAGTGTTAGATGGTATTGCGTTTCGAGACGCCTATAAAAATATTGGTTTAGCTATTGAAAACCATACGTATGAACCCAGTTATAACGTGAAGCATTCACATGAAGGCAGTATTGGTAATCTTTGTAACGATTTAATTATAGAAAATTTTAGAGCAATATTGCATAAATTTCAATAAAACAAAAAGAATGTCCAAAAAATAATGATTTTTTTCAATATGAACTTGTTTTAGATTCTAAATTAAACTAATAATCAATATTTTAAGATTCTAAAATTCACAATGACACCTTTGCAGATTTTTTTGGACATCCTTGTTTTTACTATTCTTTAATTCCAAAAGGATAAGCTGTTTCCTTTTTGCATTCATTCATTACAATACTACTATGATATTGGCCGATATTAGGAATATTAGAAATAATATTCACTACAAAGTCATTATAGCTTCTAATATCATTGGCAACAATCTTTAACATATAATCGTAATTGCCTGACAAGCTGATAACATCTAAAACTTGAGGTATAGGAGTAATAATTCTTTCAAATTCATCTAAAGCTTCTTTAGATTGCTCTTTTAAGGTTACATTACAATACACGACTATTTCAACACCAATTTTAAATCGGTCCACTAAAGCTACATATTTTTTAATCACGCCATTACGTTCCAAATTTTTAATACGCTCGTAAGTAGGTGTAAAAGAAAGACCTATTTTTTCACCAATATCTTTTACCGAAATCGTAGAATCATTTTGTAAAATTTCTAAAATTAATTGGTCTTTAGCGTCTAATTGATCTCTCATTTTCAGTTATCTTTTATATTGTAAATAATCTTGCAACAGGATTGTAGCTGCAATTTCATCTATTAAGGCTTTATTTTTTCTTTGATTCTTTTTTAAACCACTGTCAATCATTGTTTGAAAAGCTATTTTTGAAGTAAATCTTTCATCTACTCTATCTAAAGGCATTTTCGGAAATTCTTTTTGAAACAAAAGAATAAACTTTTCAATAATTACAGTACTTTCAGAAGGCGTTCCATCCATTTGTTTGGGTTCTCCAATAATAACTTTTTCAACTTTTTCTTTGGAAAAATAATCCTTTAAAAAAGCAAGTACAGTTTCTGAAGGAATGGTTGTTAATCCAGAAGCTATCAATTGCATTTCGTCAGTAATAGCAATTCCTGTTCGTTTTAATCCGTAATCTACAGCTAGTATTCTGGCCATTGTTTTATTTTAGTATGCAAAGATAATGAAAGTAAAAATAGTTTTTTTTCTATCACTATTAAAAACTGAAAATTCGCAAATTAAAAAAACAATATCTTTAATTAATTTGCGAATTTGATTCTATTTTTTAATCCAAAATTTAATTGACTAAATGTAATGTTTTACTTGTCATGGCTCTAATCTGAGTGCAAAGTTCATCATTGTCATTTAACGATTCTCCAAAAGCGGGTATCATTTCTTTAAATTTAGTTTGCCATTCTTCAGAGTTATATTTTTTAGCAAAACATCTACTAATTACTTCAATCATAATGGAAACGGAAGTTGAAGCTCCAGGAGAAGCTCCTAATAAAACAGCTAAAGAACCATCATCATCGTTTACCACTTCAGTACCAAACTCTAAAACACCTTTTCCTTCTTTATCTTTTTTAATTACTTGCACTCTTTTACCAGCTGTTTCCAACACCCAATCTTCTTTTTTAGCATTTGGAAAATAATGTTTCAAAGCTTCCATTCGATCTTCTTGCGATTGCATCACTTGTTCAATAAGATATTTCGTTAGAGGAATATTATTAATTCCAGCTGAAAGCATGGGTCGAATATTATCTGTTTGAATAGACTTTATCAAATCGAAATAAGAACCATTTTTTAAAAACTTGGTAGTAAAACCGGCATAAGGTCCAAACAAAAGCTCTTGTTTTCCATCTATAATCCTCGTATCGATGTGTGGGACAGACATAGGTGGAGAACCAACTGAAGCTTTACCATACACTTTAGCTTTATGCTGTTTGATAATTTCCGGATTAGTACAACGTAACCATTGACCGCTAATCGGAAATCCGCCATATCCTTCTCCTTCTTCAATATTGGCTTTTTCTAATAATCTTAATGAACCACCTCCAGCACCTATAAAAACAAAAGGAGTGTTTATTTTTCTCGACTTTTTATTTTCAAGATTTCTCACTTTAATTTTCCAACTTCCGTTTTCTTGTTTCTTTAGTTTTTCAACTTCCGAATCAAAATATAGTTCTATTCCTTTTTGATGTTTTAAATACTCAAATAATAATCTAGTTAGTGAACCAAAGTTGACATCCGTTCCTATAGGCATATAAGTAGCTGCATGGACTTCATCTTTTGGTCTATCATGCATTACCAATGGCATCCATTCTTCTAAAACCGTTTCATCACTACTGAATAACATTCTTTTAAAAAGACTTTTTTGGACTAAAGCCTCATGTCTTCTTTTCAAAAAATCCACATTTTCTTTTCCCCATACAAAACTTATATGAGGAATTGAAGTAATGAAATCTTCTGGTTTATCTAAAATCTTTTTTTGAACCAAATAACTCCAAAATTGTCTTGAAACTTCATAAGCTTCAGAAATTTTTAAGGCTTTGCTTATATCAATAGTACCATCTTCCTTTTCAGGTGTATAGTTTAATTCACAAAATGCCGCATGTCCAGTTCCTGCATTGTTCCATGCATCACTACTTTCGGAAGCAGCTTCAGACAAACGCTCATGAATTTCTATTTTACAATTTGGATCTAATTCTTTTAATAGAATGCCAAGAGTAGCACTCATTATACCAGCTCCAATCAAGACTACATCTGGATTTTCCATTTTTATTTCTTCTTCTTTATACTTACTTATTTTTATACCATAAAAGCAATACAAAGATAAATAAACAGAAAAAAGAAAGACATAATTATATCGTAAAAATAGTGCCTAATTCTTAAGAAATACTTAATTTTTAACGTCCAAAAAAGCGACTAAAAAAACCTTTCTCTTCCTCAGCTTTTTCTGCTTTTACATTTTCTTTTTCATGATTGTAGATAAGTTCCATAATATATTGAACATAGGTCTTATTTCTTTCTTCTAAAAATCCATTTAAATACTTTTCACTATATTGAATGCCACTTGCTGCTTCAATTTGTAATAGTTTTTTATACAAGGGTTCAATATGATTAGTAATAACCTCTTGTGGAACTGATTTTCTTCTTGCAAAATAATTTTCAATTACACCTTCTTCATTTCTTGAAATTTCAAAATCAGTAATTACCCAATAATACCTTCCCGATTTAGCCAAATTCTTAACAATGGCATGGAAATTTTCTCCGCTTTGTAATTTTTCCCATAAGACTTTAAATATAACTTTAGGCATATCTGGATGTCTAATAATATTGTGAGGTTGTCCCATTAATTCATAATCTTCATAACCACATACATCGACAAAGACTTCATTTGCATATTCAATTATTCCACGAGCATCTGTTTTACTCATGATAACTTTAGTTTTATCCCATGCCACTTCTTTATCTACTAGAACAGGTTTGTTTGAGGGGTGTTGTTGTAAATCCATAAAATTCATTTTAAAAATTTATCACTAATTAAATTTGGTTTTTATTGGGCGCAAAACTAGATAAACATTGTCTTTTAAAAACTGATAAAAATCAGTTGGCAATACATATTTTAATTTATGTTCGAATTGCTTTTAACTTTTTAAAACTAACATATCGTTACATAAAAGATGAATATGTAACTAAAACAATTTATGATTTAAAAAAAAACAAATTATCTTTGCCCAAAATAGAAAGTTATCATGACACAATTACAAACCACAATAGAACAAGCTTGGGAAAATAGAGCTTTACTACAAGAAGAAAAAACTCAAAATGCAATTAGAGAAGTAATCGAATTAATTGATTCCGGTGCTCTAAGAGTTGCTCAACCTATTGATAATGAAACTACAATCACTTGGCAAGTAAATGAATGGGTAAAAAAAGCTGTAGTAATGTATTTTCCTATTCAAAAAATGGAAACTCTTGAAGCTGGAATTTTTGAATATCATGATAAAATGCCTTTGAAAAGAGGATATGCTGAAAAAGGTATTCGTGTTGTACCTAATGCTGTAGCTCGTCATGGTGCTTACATATCTAAAGGAGTAATTTTGATGCCAAGTTATGTTAATATAGGCGCTTATGTAGATGAAGGAACCATGGTTGACACATGGGCGACAGTAGGAAGTTGTGCTCAAATTGGCAAAAATGTCCATTTAAGCGGTGGTGTAGGTATTGGTGGTGTGTTAGAACCTTTACAAGCTGCACCTGTAATTATAGAAGACGGTGCTTTCATCGGTTCAAGATGTATTGTTGTAGAAGGTGTACGTGTAGGAAAAGAAGCCGTTTTAGGCGCTAATGTAGTTTTAACTGGTTCCACAAAAATTATCGATGTAACAGGTTCTGAACCAAAAGAATACAAAGGTATTGTACCACCAAGATCAGTGGTAATTCCAGGAAGTTATACTAAAAAATTTGCAGCTGGTGATTATCAAGTACCTTGTGCTCTAATCATAGGTCAAAGAAAACCTTCAACTGATCTTAAGACTTCTTTAAATGATGCTTTAAGAGAATATAATGTAGCCGTTTAATGAGAATACTTGTTATACAAAAGAAAAAAATTGGTGATGTTTTAACTAGTACGGTTATTTTAGAAGCTATTAAAAAGCAATATCCAGAATATAAAATAGATTATTTAATCTACGAAAATGCTCAACCTGTAGTCATTAATAATCCTTATATTGATGAACTTATTGTTTTAGATGAAAAAACGAGAAAAAACACATCATTATTCTTTAATTTCTTAAAAAGTATTAGACAAAAAAAATATGATGTCGTTATCGATGCATATGCTAAAACCAATAGTATTTTGATTGCTTGGTTTTCTGGTGCAAAAAAAACGATTTCATATGAAAAATGGTACACCAAACTTTTTTTAACCACAACTACTCATCGTAATGAAATTGAAGGGAGGACAACAGCTTTATCTGATCGTTTAAATTTAGTTGAACCTCTTGGTATTTTTAATCAAGATGTAACACCCAAAATTTTTATGACAGATGTGGAAATCGAAAAAGCTAAAAAAAAATTAATTGAAAATAATATCAATTTAACGCAACCCATAATTATGGTAAGTGCTATAGGAAGCGAACCAGAAAAAACGCTTCCTTTAAAATATATGGCAAAAACCCTAGATATTATTGCCCATTATAATTCTGAAATTCAAATTCTTCTCAACTATATTCCTTTTCAAAAATCTCAGGTTAAAGAAATGTATGAGTTATGTGAAGCTTCAACTAAAAAACAAATTTTCATTGACTTTTTTGAAAATGATTTACGCGATTTTTTAGCTGTTACCAAATTATGCAAAGCACTTATTGGTAATGAAGGAGGAGCTACAAATATGTCGAAAGCATTAGGAATACCAACATTTAGTATTTTTTCACCCGATATATTAAAGAAGAAATGGTTTATTTCAGAAGATGGTTTAAAAAATGTGTCAATTGAAATTTATGATTATCTACCCAATGTAGATCAAAACCTAACTGTTTTCGAAAAATACGAACAATTCATGCCTGAACTATACAAACCAACTCTTATTAATTTTTTAAATAATAATATCTAAACCATGAATATAGGTTTTGAAGCAAAAAGAGTATTTCATAATAAAACAGGATTAGGAAATTACAGCAGAGATTTAGTTCGCATGATTGCAACAAAATTTCCAGAAACTTCGCTTTTTCTGTATAATCCAAAAAAAGCTAAGAAATCTATATTTACTTATTATAACAAAAACATTGTTGAGAGAAACCCTAAAACCAAATTCAAAAATTATTGGAGACAAAAAGGTGTTGTAAAAGACTTGTTAAAGGATAAAATTGAAATTTTTCATGGGTTATCTGGAGAAATACCTTCAGGTTTGAAGAAGAACAACATCAAAAGTGTAGTAACTATTCATGATTTAATTTTCATGCGTTATCCTAACTTGTATTCCTTTTTTGATAGAAAAATTCACTTTTACAAATTTAAAAAAGCTGCCCAAAATGCAGATATGGTTATTGCTATAAGTGAGCAAACCAAAAAAGATATCATTCAATATTTAAAAATTGATGCAAATAAAATACAAGTGGTTTATCAAGGTTGCCAACCTGTTTTTAAAACAAAAATACCTGAAGACCAACTTGAAACTGTAAAAAAAAAATACCTTTTACCTGACCAATTTGTACTAAATGTAGGTACTATTGAAGCGAGAAAAAATGCCTTGACAATTGTTAAAGCCATCCAAAATATTGATACTACTCTTGTCTTAATTGGTAAAGAAACTGAATATGCAAAAGAAATTCATGAGCATATTACTTCACATAGTTTACAACATAAAGTACGTTTTCTTAAAGGAATCGATTCATTTGAATTAGCTACCATCTATCAATTAGCTACCGTTTTCATTTATCCATCTTTATTTGAAGGTTTTGGAATACCAATAATTGAAGCATTATATTCTAAAATTCCAGTAATAACAACAAATTCAGGTGTTTTCCCTGAAGCTGCTGGACCAAATTCAATATATATAAATCCAACCAACGCAAATGAATTGGCTACCAAAATCCAATTTTTATTAGAAAATCCTGAAAAAAGAAAAGAAATTGCTGAAAAAGGTTGGCATTTTGTACAACAATTTAATGACGATGTTATCGCAAATCGATTAATGGAAATCTACACCTCGTTATTAGCCTAAATACTGGTTCAAACCATTTTTTGTTTGTATCACATGGTGTTTTTGATTATAGGCTCTAATTTTTAGATTTTTATTCCACTCCTCTTGATTAAAATAACCTCTCTCATGTTCCAAATGCAAACAAATGGCTGAATAACGGACTTGTTTTGCTAAAACCCCATAATTAAAAAGTCTTTCCCCTACTTCCCTATCTAAACCACCATACTTCATATCTTCATTAAATCCATTTACAGCAATTAAATCGGACTTAAAACAAGAGGTATTATGACCATTGAAAGTTTTCTTTGTAGTAGTTATCCAATTCATGAAAATAGTAAATAGCTTAAAACGAACTAACTTAGACAGCTTAAAATTTTTCTTTACATTGTTTTTGGCCAACCAAAAAGGATTGAAGCATTTCTTTGAAATAATATCTAATTTTGAGATAATATGAGAAGTAACCAATGGCAATTTAAAATAACCACCAGATAGAAAATAACCTTTCTCTTTATATTTTAAGTGAGTAGAAACAAAATCTTCTCTAGGTATACAATCACCATCTGTAAATAACAAATATTCCGAATGCGTTCGTACAATTGCTTTATTTAATATTTTACATTTTTGAAAACCATTATCTTCTTGCCAAACATGAATTATCGGGTACAAGAAAGAATGTTCGAAGGTTGTTAACAATGCTTTTGTTTTGGGAGTAGAACCATCATCTGCAATTACTATTTCAAAATCCTTCTCTGTTTGGTTTGCATAACCAACAAGAACTTTTTCGAGCCATTCTTCCGAATTGTAAGTAGTAATAATTACAGATAATTTCATTCAGATATTACAAAATGCACATTAAATTGTTTTTATAAATGTTTTAAAAGTTCCAAATGTATATTTTTTTTCTTTCATCCAACTAATTAATTGATCAAATCGTTCAATCATTTGTTCTCCACTATTTTTAGAAACATATTTGGGGAAATTAAATTTCTCCGGTTGATTTAAATTGGTAAATTCCCATGGATGAAAATAAATATTCAAATACTTATCTTTCTTTAAGGTCCATTGCACTAAAAAAAGATATATTCGCAAGGGTAAATTATGAAAACTTAGCCAAAATAAAGGAAATCGAATTAACGGACTTACAGAAGCTGGTATTTGTAATACCTTTTGTTGATAAAAATAACGTCTAGGCTTATTAAAATTATTATAGCGCCCAGGCAAATAGGTTGGATTAATGGATGAATTATAGGTGTAGCCAGCATTATAAATTTCTTTTTCATCAACAGGAAACATTCTTGGCATTCTAAAGCCAATAACTTCTGTTCCAGTTAATGCTTCTAATTTTTCTTTAGATTCTTTTAAATGAGCTATTTCAAATTGACTATGATGATAATTATGAGACGCTATTTCGTGTCCTTCATTAATAATTCGATCAATTACATCCTTAGCGTGTATAGCAAAAATAGCGGTTGAAAAAAAGGTCGCTTTCACATTATGTTTAGCTAATAAATCTAAAATAGCCACTGTACCTGTAATAGATATTTGAATTTGATCTTCAAAAGATATTTCTTTTCCATACTCAAAAGGCATATCAAATTCTTCTATGTCAAAGCTCAATAAAACCATTAGTTAAAATTTGTTTTTTTAATTAAATAATTGGGTCTTTTTTTCGATTGTATAAATAGTTTACCAATATAAATTCCAATAATTCCTAAGATAGTTAAATTTAAACCTCCAAAAAATACAATAGTACTTATCACAGAAGCCCATCCGGAAATTACATGACCAAAATAGAGACTGTAAATGACATACCCCAAATAAAATACAAAAGCAAATAAAGACAAACCTACACCTAAAAAAATAGCCATATGTAAAGGTCTAGTACTAAAAGCTGTGATGCCTTGCAAAGCAAAACGTATCATTTTACTTAAAGTATATTTACTCTTTCCAGAAAAACGAGGATTTGATTTGTAGTGTAAGGCATATTGATCAAATCCTATCCAATTGATAATACCGCGTATAAAGAGTTCATTTTCCGAAAAATCGGAAAAAACAGCCACCACCTTTTTATCCATTAATCGAAAATCAGCTGTTCCTGGTTCAAATTTAACATCAGAAAGCTTATTCATTAAACTGTAAAAGGCTTTAGAAGTTTTCTTCTTAAAATAGGATAAGGTAACATCATCCTCTCGAATAGTATACACCACATCATGACCTTCCTCCCATTTTTCTAAAAGTTGAGGTAATAATTCAGGAGGATGTTGCAAATCTCCATCCATAGTAATTACAGCATCTGAAATATCTTTAACTGTGTCTACACCTGCTTTTAATGCATTTTGATGTCCAAAGTTACGAGACAGCGAAATAAAAAATAATTTCTCATCTTCTTTTGCAAGTTGCTCCAAACAATTCAAACTATTATCCGAACTACCATCATCTACAAAAACAATACGATAATAATAAGGCAATGGATTCATAACGCTATGAATCGTTTTGGCTATCATTTCAATATTAGATTCTTCATTAAAAGAAGGAATAACTATAGATACTGTTTTCTTCATTTTATTTACTTTCCGTTACTTTTATAGATTCTTCTTTTTTTAAAACCATCATCTCATATATAATTTTAAACCAAATTAGTACACATGGTAATGCTTTTAAAGCATATGGTTTAACCAATGACTTATATAGTATTTTAGGAAATAAATCTGTAGCAGACAAACTGGTTACAATTAACGCAAATATAAGTAAAAACCAACTGAATTTAGAGATTGGTTTATTTTGTATAATAAACCAAATGGCTATTCCTGTAAAGGCAATAATATAGGTTGGTGATTCGGATCCAGAACTAAAGATGACTGTAAAAAGCAATACAGAACACAATAATAACAACCTGAATTTTAAGTCTTTATACATTTTAATTCTAAGATACGGTAATCCAAAAACAAGTAGTCCAAAAAGTAAGAAAGGTAAATTAGACAACATCGGATTACCTACTACTCTTCTAATAATGCCCATAAACGAAATATCTTGCATTGAATCTAAAGAAGTATTTTCTCCATTTTTCACCACTAATCTTTCAAACCATTCGATATAACTACTGTTAATAAATTCTGGTGTTGCTAAAATCATTGGTAAAACATAAAAAACTAAGGACCAAGTTATTAAATACAATATAAATTTAAGTTTATGTTTTGAAAAGAAGAAAAAGGCCAAACCTACAATACCATATAATTTTATAAAAGTACCTAACATGATAAAAAAAGCAGCTCTTCCTTCCTTCTCTTCTTGAATTGATACAAACGACATAATAATAATAGCCGTCATAATAGGATTAATCTGAAAACTAAGTGTAGTAGTAATAAATTCGTTTAATATAATCCATAAAATAATACTATAATTTATTGATTTTATAGGCAACTTATGAATTGCCCAAATTAGAACAAAAGCATTAAAAACGCTCCATAAAACCATACCTATTGCATCGGGTAACAAGGCAAAAGGTGCTATTAGTAAACTAAAAACAGGTCCATAATGATTATGATCAAAATATTCATTAGGATATTCAGCATACAAAGAAGTTTGGTGAATCGTATGATAAAAAACATTTTTATAAATCAAATAGTTGTTACACTTTTGAATCAAGAATTGTTTTCCAGCAGATAAAGCGGCTATTATAAGTAATATCGCAGAAATATAGTTAGAATTCTGAAAAAAAGGTTTTTGAGAAATTTTTTTGAATTGTAAAATTAGATTCATTTATTGCAACTTAATACGTTTCTTTAATCTTTTCTTACGGTGAAATCTTTTTTGAAAATCGGCAGTTAATTGCCACATGGTTTCAAAAACAACAGTTTCATCCTCTCCAGATAGTTTCGCATATTCATTGCTCATAATGATTATCATTTCCTTTTTCGGTGTTAATCTGGAAAGGTTTTTCATTCTAGTTTTAAAGTCCATTTGAGTATGAAAATTCATTCTATTTAAATCTACCAAATAGAATTTATAGCTTCCATCATGATTGTTCTTTATGAGTGTATTACCTGGCGAATGATCTTTAAATTCAATACCATTTTGATGCAATTTATAGGTAAAATGGATAAACTGTCTTAAAATATTTTCTCCATCTGGATAATCGGTTTCTACTAATTCTTTATATGTTAAATCACATAAAATATGCTCACAAACATAATAACTATCCTGCAAACCTATAAAATTAGTATTCGTCTTGAAAGCAATGGGTTGAGGTGTACCAATTCCTTTTTCTAATAGTAGATTGGCATACTCAAAGGAACGCTGGGCTTTTGATTTACGAAAATAATTATAGATAATTTGATTCAATAAAATTGGCTTTTTAAATGACTTAATATTTAAAGTTAGCTTTTCGTCAACCTGAAACAATTTTATCGTATTTCTTTTTCCAGCAGCCAATAATTTTCCAGAAGTATGAAAATTATCTATACTAGACAAAATAATTTCTTTTAGGTTTTTATATGTAGGAAAAATACGAAACATCTTTTTTTTTCAAAAATAAGGATATCCAATTAATTATTTAGAAACATATCTTATTTTTACTAAAATTTATTTCATGAACGTTTTTTTAGAATCTCATAATATTAATAATAAAGCTGGTGGACTTGGAACCTTTAATTATCAATTAATTAATGCTTTTTCAAAATTAGATATTTCAGATTTAGATATCACTCTAAATGCAAAACATCCTGAAAAATTAAGAAAAGAATTTGGAAAAACTTTTCATTATGCAAAATATAGTAGCTTAGAACGCTATCCTTTGTTCCGAAAAAAAACAAAATATGATGTTTGGCATAGCTTAAATCAAAATACCAAAGTGGAGCCATTTTTTAAACCAAAAAAATACATTCTAACCATTCATGATGTTAATTTTGTAGAAGAAATAGCTTCCGACATGCATCATGAAGTAAATAAACGATTCATTGAAAAAATTAATCGAGCAGATGTTATTACTTACATTTCTGAATTTGCAAAGCAACAAACGCATCAGTATTTTTCTGTAAAAGGCAAGCCTGAACATATCATTTATAATGGTAATCCATCAGAAATACTAATTAAAGATATTGCCTTTACTCCTTCCAATCATCCTGTAAACAAACCTTTTTTCTTTTCTATTGGTGATTTTATTCCTAGAAAAAACTTTTTATCATTGGTACAAATGATGGAAAAGATTGAAGATTATAATTTAATTTTAGCGGGAAATAATGATAAAGAATATGGCTATGAAATCCTAAACTATATTAAAAAGGCAAATTTAGGAAACAAAATATTCTTAGTAGGAAAAATTAGTGATGCAGCCAAACAATATTATTTACAGCATTGTACTGCTTTTTTATTCCCATCCATCCGAGAAGGTTTTGGGCTACCACCTATTGAAGCAATGAAATTTAGCAAACCTGTTTTTTTATCAACATTAACTTCTCTTCCAGAAATAGGTGGAGATGCTGCATTTTATTGGGAAAATTTTGACTCAGAATACATGAGAGACTTTTTGTTTTCGAAACTAGAAATTTTTGAAAAAAATAAAGATTTTTTCATTGAGAAAATCAAAGCAAGAGCTGACTTTTTTACTTGGGAAAAAGCGGCAAAAGCCTATTTAAATTTATATAAGGAATAAAATTATTTAAATAGAAACTTAAACCATTGTCCAATATTTTTCTTCATAAGAAACCAATTACTTATTTTCATTGATGAGTCGTTCTTAAAATTATTTAAAACTTCATCTAATGAATTACCATTCATAAATTTTAACGTTTTCCAATCCATTGGATCTAAATAAAAGAATCCTTCAAAATCCTGATAATTGGTTTCATTAACGGCATCCCATTTTTGCATGAAACTCTCTTTGTCGATTTCTTCATTATGTCCCCAATTATCTAATTTCTTAATTAAATCCTCTCTTTCTCTCGACAAACAATCGTGCAATGCTATAGCATCTACATAAATAGAACGGCATTTACCATGACGACCTATCTTATAGTTTGGTATATTGGTAGCCACCATAAACTTGTCAAATAAATCTACATACAAAACACCTGAATTGACATTTTTATATAAATTAATTTTAAAACAACAAATTTGAACATGTTTTTTACTTGTAAGAAAATGATTGTAGGATTGTAATTGAGTAGTAAACTTTTTAAAATCAAAAAAATATTCATCAGCATCTAATTGTATAAGCCAATTTCCAATACCCATTTGATCCGCTAAAAGTTTCCTTTCTCTAATTTCACATTCCATAGTTGAAAGTCCTTCTACAAAGAAATTATCTTCATAAATTTGAATTTTATTTTTAATATCAAACTCTTTCACCCATTCAAAAAATGATGCATCAATATGAATATCCGAACCATTCCATGTTTTTCGGCTTTTATCTATGGCTAAAAAAATAGTATCTGATGCATCATATACAGGAGGAATAGCATTTTTAAGTAATTCATAATCGTATGAAACCAGAAATCCAACTTGTATTTTTTGCATTAATTTAAAGTATTTTGTTCGTTTGTTTTTGTATTTATATTTACTTGAATTGCTCTTATAAATCTTAAAATTTTCTTAATTTTTTTGCAAATATATAGTTTTAATCCTCTAAATTAAAACCTATATTTGCTGTAAATTAAAAAAAAATATTCTAAAATGAAGAGATTAACTGTAATTATGCCTGTTTACAATGGAGAATTATACATTGAAGAGGCTGTAAATAGCCTTTTAAATCAAACTTTTACAGATTTTAATCTATTAATTTTAAATGATAATTCTACAGATTCAACAGTTGAGATAATTGAAAGACTTCAAAAAAAAGACGATAGAATCCAACTTATTTCAAAAACAAAAAATGAAGGTCCTGCAAATTTAAGAAATGAGGGCATTGATAGAGCAGATACTGAATATATTGCATTATTAGATGCAGATGATATTGCTTTACCTACTCGTTTTGAAAAACAAATTACTATTTTGGATAACAATCCCAATTTAGGTCTTTGTGGTACTTGGTTTACTATTTTTGGAGACAAAAAAGAGAAAGTATTACGACATGAGGTGGAACATGATGCATTAAAAGTTCAATTTTTATACAGTTGTGGATTAGGAAATTCAACAGTAATGTTTCGAAAGACTGCATTAGGTAATTTACGATTTGAACATCAATATGTTCCTGCTGAAGATTATGGTTTATGGAGTGAATTTATTGCAAAATCAGAATTTTACAATATTCCTGAATCGTTAGTAAGATATCGTTGGCATCCTGGAAATATTAGTCAAACAAAAGAAGAAAATCTACGAATTGCAGAAGTTGCCATTAAAAAAAGACAATTAGAACGATTAGAAATTCCTTCAAATGATCCAAAAAGTATTTATTATGTAAACGCTGTGTGCTTAAAAAGAAAACAAACTCCTGAAGACATAAAGGAAACCATTTGCGCGGCTAAAATTATATTAGAAAAAAATAAAAATTTAGGTATATACAATCAAGATATGTTATCAAAACATATAGATAAAGTAATCATTAGAACCATTAGAAATACATCTATTTATAACTCCAATTTTTATAAATTTATAAAAAATGAATCGGGTTATTTTAGTAAAATTCCACTAATTGATAAAATAGTTTTTTTTATAAAATCGACTATTTGAATTTTTGAAAAAATCTTTTTAGTTTTCTTACTATTATATTAGCTTTAATAATTTTTCCATTGTATTTTCCTTTACCAATATTGATGGGTTCATATATTTGATAACGAATTCCGAAATTCTCATTCCAATAACCATATTTTAGAGGAGCTTCTGTATTTATTTTAGAAAATTCGAAATTAGGGTTTACAATAGCTTGTATTACTTCCTCATGATTTTTAGGTATATAAAAACAATTTAAATTTTCATATGCAGCTTTCCCTAAAAGAATAACATTTTTTCCAGCATAAGCTGCTTCTGCTCCTACTGTGGAACCAAAAACTATTATTATATCACTTTGATTGATTAAGGCATAAGTATCAACGCTATCTTCTGCACCAATTATTTCGATTGTTGATAATGTTTTTATTTCTTCTTCAATAAATTTATTCTGAGCATTTTTTAATCCTTTTAGATTAGGATGAATCCTTAAATACAATTTAATATCATCTCTATTAGAAAGAGATTCGGCTATTTGTTTAATTCCTATGTTATCATTTTCGTAAAAATAAGGTCCAAATCCCTCTAATCCTTCATATTCGTCTAATGAAGAATTGAAAATAGTAATTACTTTTTTACCATCATTGTTCTTAAAACTCTCTGGTAAACTTCCCTCTTTTTGTTCTTTTGTAAAAGAATACCATGCTTCCTCTACACGCTTTATTCTATTTTTATAGAATTGTTCACCAATTATATTTTTTTCGTCAGTAGCTTGTTCCCAAAGGTATTCCATTTCTTTACTAACGGTTTCAATCGAATGCGGAATAGAATTTTCTCTAAATAAAAACGTATTTAATTTTCCCCCTCTTTCATGGGTTACATAGTTCATATTATTTTGTTGACAAACCCTAAGTAAAGGCCTATTCTCAATAAATCGACCATTAAAAAAAATAACTAAATTGGGATTAATATCTTTTATGATTTTATCAAATGTTTCAAATAAATAAGCACCTGTTTGTATTCCTTTTTTTATAAAATCGGTGTAACTTTCTAATTTAGGTTCATGATCTCTCGTATAAGAAACTAAAGACGATGCTGTAGCCATTCCTAAATCATAACCTTGATAGGTATATTTTTTTAAATCTTGTATTGTAGCAAAATTGTATTGCAACGTTTGTTTAGCTATATAGTCCTCAAAATCAATATAATCTTTATATTCCTTTAGGATTAGCTTTTCTTTATTTTTTATATTTTTAAAAACTTCTTTAACTCCATTTTGAACTCTAGAAATACAAACATTACATATCCATTTATCGCTTGTTGGATTATTAAAACAAACTTTAAAATCTTTTTTACAAATCAACCAATAGATTGTATTATTATTTTCTAATAATCTTTCTATAATTTCCATTTCAGTTTCTAAATGGGGCGTTGGATGATATGAACTTTGAACCAATATGGTTTGATTATGTATGCTATCTAGTGGATTCATTTTTTTAAGAAATAAAGTCGAAAGACATAGGCGTTCCTTTTTCTAATTTTTGATTGGCTCTTTTACCAATAATTTCTGCATAATATTTTGGATGCAATCCAAATCCTGGACGAACAGATCTAAGATTTTCTTTGGTAAATAATTCGCCTTCAGATATATCTTCAGCTATATATAAAGAACGGCTAAAATCTTTACCCTTTGCTTGTTTTTCAGTTA
This sequence comes from Flavobacterium sp. 9AF, assembly GCF_902506265.1. Taxonomy (GTDB): domain Bacteria; phylum Bacteroidota; class Bacteroidia; order Flavobacteriales; family Flavobacteriaceae; genus Flavobacterium. Next base: position 726,140 of record NZ_LR733556.1, read on the forward strand.
GAGTATAATCAACTATTCCTATCGCTTTTTCAGCTTCGCGAACGGCTTTAACCATTGCAGTAAATTCTTCTTCATTCATTGAAAAAGAAGCATCTGGTCCTCCAATAGCTCGATCTAAAATAAAATGTTTTTCAATAATTTTCGCACCAAAAGTGGTAGCAACTATGGGAACAGTAGCTCCCATGGTATGATCAGATAAACCAGGTATTATTTGAAAACGTTCAGCAAAATCTTTAATCATAATCATATTGGCCTCCTCAATAGGTGCTGGATAGCTTGAAGTACATTTTAATAAAGCAATATCGTTATTTCCTACTCTTTTACAAGCTTCAATTGCTAATTCAATGTCTTTCAATTCTGCAATTCCAGTTGAAATTATAATTGGTTTTTTCTTAGAAGCTACATATTCAATTAATGGAATATCAGTAATTTCAAAAGAAGCAATTTTATATGCTGGTACATTTAATTTTTCTAGAAAATCAACTGCAGAAAAATCAAAAGGAGAAGAAAAACAGATTAGTCCTTCTTCCTGGGCTACTTCCATAATTCTTTGATGCCATTCCCAAGGAGTATAGGCTTCTTTATACAAATCGTGTAATTTTCTTCCATCCCAAATGGTACCTTGAATTACAAAATCAGGTTTGTTAGAATCTAACGTAATAGTATCTGCAGTATATGTTTGTAATTTAATACAATCTGCTCCTGCTCTTTTTGCTGCTCTAACTGTTTCCAAAGCAGTTTCCAAACTTCCATTATGATTAGCTGATAATTCAGCTATTATAAATACAGGGGAGGTATGATGTATGTCGAAATTTCCTATTTTCATTTTTTATAAATATAATGATAACTTCTATAATTTTGATAATCTAATTCATCAACAAGTTGATAACCTGCTTTACTAAAAGATTTTTCAGAGGCTTTATTGGCTATTTTTATATATGCATTTATGTGGTAATCTGGATTTTCTTCAATAAATTTTTCAGAAGCTAAAGTTAACATTTTAGTTGCATATCCTTTACCACGATGTTGATTATCATTAGAAATTCCTATAATCGCTTCATTATTTTCTTGTTTTTGAACTCTTACTTGACCAATAGGCTGATTGATATGATTTTCAAATAAATACATATTACAGTTAGGGTCTTTTATTTTATTTAGGAACCAATTGGTATGGTTTTCCAAAGAAATTAATTCCGATTGATATGAGTTTTCCCTAACAGCAAGATCATTAGCCCAATTGAAATATAAAATTAAATCTTCTTCTGAAGCTTTTCTAAAGGTAATATTTCTATTGATTTTAGAATGATAAACAACATCAATAAATTGGTTATCAAAAAAACAATGCTCTTTTAATCTGGCTTCATTTTTGAAACCACAATTTTCTAAAACTTCATACAAATGTGGCCGTAAATCGAAAGCATAAGTAAAAATTTTATGAAAACCTAAATCGTTAAAAGCGAGTTTTTCTATTAAATCTAAATAAGCGCTCCAATATTGAGAAAAATAATCTTTTTCTAAAGCGGTTTTCATTACAAAAGAAATTTCTGCATTTCCATCTGTCCAATTGATATGTACAAGACCTCCATAACCTATAAAGACATTTCTATAGAAAAAAGAAAATAATAATTGATTGGGTCTATCTTGTTCAAACAAATTAGCAACAATTGTAGCAAAATAAATTTCTTGCTTTGCTACTGTAAGAGGTTCACTTTGTCTTAAATGATATAATTGTTCATTACGAATGTTTAAAATTTCAAATTTATCTTCATCGCGTATAGGTTCGATGTGATATCCATTCGATTCAAAAACATTATTTTTTAAACACTTATAATTTCTCATTTTATAATAACTTTCTAAAAACTGCTTTTGCTGGTGAACCTACAAGAAATTTTTCATAACCAACTTCCAAAGCTTTTTTATAAACATCTAAACTTTCTTTAAAGGCTTTTGCAAAGTAATAAATATCATCTTCAGTATGTGAAAAACAAGGTACAAAAGCTCCTTGAAACAAGATTCCTCTATGAATCATCTCTTGCATAAATAAGGTTCTAAATCCTTGACAAGGCTCTTTTTCAATATTTTTAAATACAAAAACTGGCATCCAAACCGAAGGCATTAGAGTTACATAATCTTGTAATTCACTTTCATGAATTAATTGATTACATAACTCTATCATCTTTTTACCTAGTGCATGATTATGTTCAATTACATTATTATTTTTATAGACATCAATAGTTGCCAAAGCAGCTGTAAGACCATGAGTTTCTCCACCATGTGTTGTAGAAATTAAGAATACTTTTTCTTGACCTTCATTAAGAATACCTCCTAATTCCATAATTTCTTTTTTACCCGTTAAAGCGCAAAAAGAAAAACCATTGGCAATACCTTTTCCCCATGTAGCCATATCAGGTACAATATTATATTTTGTGATGGTTCCTGGAAAGTCAGTCTTAAAACCTGTTACCATTTCATCTGCTATAAATAAAGCTCCGTTTTTATGACATAATTCAATCGCTTGATTTAAAAACTCTTCTACAGATTTATGTTCACAAATTCCTGTTGCGCATTGATTTTTCTCAGGTTCGGTTATTACACAAGCTATTTGATTAGGATATTTTTCAAATAACTCTTTTAATGATTGAATACTGCATCCTTTAAAAGTAACAGAAAGTTCTGTTATTTCATTTGGAACACCTTTATTACAAGCCGTTTTTCCAATAAACCAATCATCATAACTATAAAAAGGATGATCTCCTGGAAAAGCAACTAGTTTTCTTCCAGTAAAAGCTCTAGCCAATTTAACAGCAGCTGTAGTAACAATTGAGCCATTTTTAGAAAACTTAATCATATCGTGTCCAGGAACCAATTCTAAAAATTTTTCTGCTGTTTCTTTTTCCAGATAAGAAGGTCTTTGAAAGTTTACGCCATTTTCAAGTTCTTCTTTAACAGCATCAATTACAGGTTGATATGCATGTCCTAAACTAACACTAGTTAATCCCATTGAACAATCTAAAAATTGATTTCCATCAATATCCCATATATAAGCTCCTTTACCTCTCTTAATGGCTGCTGGAGACAAAATAGGAAACTGGTCATCACCTTTTGAATAGGTATGACAACCACCAGGAATTAATTTATGAATAGTATTTCTATATTCGTCAGAAGCAACAAAATTTGTTATGTTGCGTAATTTAATTTCTTCAAATTTACTTTTCATATAACCTTGATTTCTAATTATAGAACTGTTTATTTCTTTTATTTTAATATTATTTAAGAGGTAATCTGCATAAACCTTCCAAGATTGATTCGCACCTAAATTATCGATTAAATGACTAATAACTTTAAAATCAGACATCTCATCTACTGTCATTCTAAGAGAAGCATATTTAGAATCAATGTAGTTATTAGAATATTTAGACAAATCAATACTTCTGCGAATATAAGGTGTTACATGCTCTCGATCTGCTTTTAATGTTGCATTTTCCCATGCCTTTTTTAATTGGTAAAATGAAAAGACTTCAATATCAAGTCCATCTGGATATTTATCTTCAAAAACATTTGAAAAATAGTCTAAATTTTCTTTTAAGCAAAAATCAACTGTTTCATCAATTAAAGCCGGATCAATTAATGGACAATCTGATGTTACTCTTACTACATAATCTGCATTTTTGTTTTTTACTGATTGATAAAAACGATCTAATACATCATACAAATCACCTTTATAATAAGCTAATCCTAAGTTTGAAGCAATTTCACAAATTGTATTAGAATGCTCCTCATTTGTAGTTGCAACTAACCATTCATTTACCAATTTAGATTGTTTTATGCGTTCTAAGTGATATTCTAATAAAGTTTTACCTTGAATGGGTAATAAAACTTTTCTTGGCAATCTTGATGAACCAATTCTAGCTTGCGTTATACCAATTATTTTTACCAATTTACCGGATTTAATAGTTCTTTATGCATTACTTGTATAGCATTAATTTCCTCAAAAATAAAATCATTTGATTTCCAATTTTGTATTGAAAGTATATTTTCTTCTAATTGAATTGCATTTTCGACACCAATTACTACTTTGTCAATATACGAATTAGTATAGGCAAAATTTAGAGCCAAATCGTTCATATTAATTTCATATTTTTTAGCAATTTGTCTTAATTGAAATAGTTCATTTTTTAAAGGTACTATTTTTTCTGGTAAGGCATTTAAATCTAAGAAATATAATCCTTGTAAAAATACAGATCGACAATGAATCTCTACTCCTTTGGATTTCAAATCCTTAAAATAAGGTCCAAATTTTTGATCCAAAAGACTAAAAGGAATCTGAATAATATCTGGAATTAATTTTAACGTCAATAAGTGTTCTAATTGCTCCGTTGTGTACAACGAATAGCCAATTTTTTGGATTTTATTTTCTTGTTTTAATTTTACTAATACTTCCCATAATTGTGGATTTTCGATTAAAAAATCGCCATTATGAGCCATAAATCCATATAAATTATCTCTTTTTAATCGAGAAATAGAATTTAAAATAATAGTTTCTAATTCCGATTTAGAATCTGTTTTTGGAAATTTTGAAATGATATCAGCATGAAATGGTAGAAAATTTGAAATTCTTTCTTCTGCATTTCCATAGGCAATAGCTGTATCGAAAGTACATATATTATTTGCTATTGATGTATGAAAAATAGCTTTCAAATCTGAATCTGTTGGAACTCCTTTATTATTAGAAATTCCATATTTTAATCCAAACTGTACGGTTCCTAAAGCAAGTTTCAATTAGCTATAAAATTTAAAAATAGTATCAATTACAAAATTTTGCTCCTCGTCTGACAATGTTGGATACATAGGTAAGCTTATACAATTTCTATAATAGTTTTCTGCTTCAGGGTGATCTCCTTCCTTATTACCTAATTGTCTATAATATGGCATTAAATGACATGGTATATAATGTATTTGAGCAAAAATCTTGTTTTCTCTTAAGTAATTGTATAATCCTAATCGATTTTCCACTTCTAATACATATAAATGATAAGCATGGCCTTCTACATCTCCAGATTGTCCTTTTAAAAATGAAGCATTTTTAAACGATTCAAAATATTTTTTTGCTATAGCTCTTCTACGACCAATGCCATCATTTGCTTTATCTAACTGACTAATTCCTAATGCAGCTTGAAAATCAGTAAAACGATAATTATATCCTAGTGTTTGCATCTCCATGTACCATCCTGGATAATTTTGATTATGCGCATTTGTACCGTTTGCAAATTCAAGTGAATTTTGAAAAGCATCTACATCACGAGTAATTCCGTGAGTTCTTAGCATTAACAATTTCTTATAAAGGTTTTCATCATTTGTTGTTATCATTCCTCCTTCTCCAGTTGCAATGTGTTTCACTGGATGAAAAGAAAATATGGCTAAATCTGCAAAGTTTCCATTACCACAATTTTGTATTTTTCCTTCACTATCTACAAAATAACCTCCAGGTGCATGACAAGCATCTTCTATTATCCAGAGATTATATTCCTCTGCTATTATTTTAAGTTCTTCAAGATTTACAGCTCTTCCTGCAAAATCTACTGGAATTATTCCTTTGAAAGTTCCTTTAGGATATTGCTCTAAAAGTTTTTTTATCTTAGGAATATCAATTAAATAAGTATTTGAATCAATATCAGAAAAGACAACTTCTCCACCACAATATTGTATACAATTAGCCGAAGCTGCAAAAGTAATGGGTGTAGTTATAACTTTCGAGTTATTATCTACATCTAGAGCTAAAGCGCATAAATGCAAAGCAGCCGTGCCATTAGCAACAGCTACACTATATTTACATCCTATATAAGAAGAGAATTTTTTTTCAAATTCTAAAATAGTCGGACCTTGTGTAAGAAAATCACCTTTTAAAGCTTGAGTAACAGCTAAAATATCTTCTTCAGTTATATTTTGTTTTCCGTATGGTATCATAGTTTAAGCTTCAAAATCTGGATATAAATGCTCTTTTATTAGGCTTCTTAAAGTTTGTACTGTTTCCCATTCTTCATTTTCGCCTGAATTATAGCTAAAGCCTACAGGAACTTTTTCTGCTTTAAATTCTTTTACATAATCTTCTAAATTCCAATTGGTTACTTGAGGTAAAATAACATAATATTTTCCTAAATCATAAGTAGTAAATGAATCTGAAGCAGTAATCATTTCTTCATGAATCTTTTCTCCAGGTCTAATCCCTACAATTTCTTGCTTACAATTAGGACCAATAGCTTCAGCAACATCAGTAATTTTGTATGATGGAATTTTGGGTACATATAATTCACCACCCCATGCTTCGTCTAAAGCATGCAATACCATTTCTACACCTCCTTTTAAAGAAATATTAAAACGAGTCATATTGGGATCAGTAATAGGTAAAACTCCTTCAGATTTTTTATTCATAAAGAAAGGAATAACAGAGCCATTCGACCCCATAACATTTCCATATCTAACCACAGAAAATTTAATATCCTGCTTACCTCTTATATTATTTGCAGCTATAAATAACTTGTCCGAAGTAAGTTTAGTTGCTCCATATAGGTTAATGGGTGCACACGCTTTATCTGTAGAAAGAGCAACAACTCTTGAAACATTAGAACTTAAGCATGCTTTAATAACATTTTCTGCACCACCAATATTCGTTTTTACACATTCGTCTGGGTTATATTCTGCTATATGAACGTGTTTCATTGCTGCAGCATGAATAACATAATCAATATCTGTAAAGGCTCTTTTTAATCTTTCTAAATCTCTCACATCTCCAATAAAATATCGAATAGCTGGATATTTATGCTCTGGAAACTCTTGAGCCATTTGAAATTGTTTTTGTTCATCTCTAGAATAAATTACCAGTCTTCTTACATTAGGCCAATTTTCTAAAATAGTTTTTGTTAATTCTTTTCCTAAAGAACCAGTTCCACCAGTAATTAAAATTGATTTATTATTTAACATGTTATTTTTTTTCTAACTGCAAATATATGAACTCTAATTTATTTTCTTTTTATTATTATAATATCTTTGCGCTATAATTTAATGCAATGGACGTTAATACAGAAATACACAATGCCTTCGAAGTAATAAAAAATGGAGGAATTATACTTTATCCCACTGATACAGTATGGGGAATTGGTTGTGATGCCACTAATGAAGAAGCCATAAAAAAAATATATGCTTTAAAAAAGAGAGAAGAAAGTAAAAGTATGATTGTCTTAGTCAATGGAGAACGCATGATGCATCAGGTTTTTAATGAAATTCCTGAAGTAGCTTGGCAGATTCTAGATTTCTCTGATAAACCAACTACTTTAATACTCGATAGACCTAAAAATGTAGCAAAAAATATAATTGCAGAGGATAATTCCTTAGCCGTAAGAATGGTAACTGAACCTTTTTGTTATAAATTAATGGAGCGTATGAAAAAACCATTAGTATCCACTTCTGCCAATATTTCTGGTATGCCTACACCACAATCCTTCAAAGAAATTGCTTCTGAAATTTTAAAAGGTGTGGACTATGTTGTAAATTTACATCGTGAAAAAAATAATAGTAAACCTTCTACAATAATTAAGCTAGGATTAGACAGTCAGGTTAAAATTATTAGAAAATAAATTAATATGCCAATCTACAATTAGTCAATTTGTCACTGTAAATTGACTAATTTAAATATTGACTAATTTAAAAAAATGAATTACAAACAACATCTCGATAATAAAATATTTGAAATTGTCTCAAAAGCCGCTTCCCAACTAAATTTAGAATGTTATGTTATTGGAGGTTTTGTAAGAGACATTTTATTAGAACGAAATCACAAAAAAGATATTGATATTGTTGCAGTAGGTAGTGGTATAGCACTAGCTCTAAAAGTATCTGAACTTATCCCAAGCAATCCTAAAGTACAAGTTTTTAAAAACTATGGTACAGCCATGTTGCGTTTTCAGGACATGGACATTGAATTTGTGGGAGCTCGAAAAGAATCATATAATAGAGATAGTCGTAAACCAATTGTAGAAAATGGCACATTAAAAGATGACCAAGAAAGACGTGATTTTACAATAAATGCTTTAGCTTTTTCATTAAACAAAGTGAATTTTGGTGAATTATTGGATCCTTTTAATGGTGTTGAAGACTTAAAAAATAAAATTATTCGTACTCCTTTAGATCCTGACATTACCTATTCTGATGATCCTTTACGAATGTTAAGAGCGATTCGTTTTGCTAGTCAATTGCATTTTGAAATTGAAACAGAATCTTTAGATGCTATTTCTCGAAACAAGGAAAGAATTAATATCATATCTGGGGAAAGAATTGTAGAAGAATTCAATAAAATTTTATCCTCTCAAAAACCTTCTATTGGTTTTCTTTTATTACATCAAACAGGTTTATTAGATATTATTTTACCTGAATTGACAGCTCTTAATAATGTTGAAGAAGTTGAAGGTCATACACATAAAAACAACTTTTATCATAGTTTAGAAGTGGTAGATAATATTTGTCCAAATACTGATGATGTTTGGTTGAGATGGGCTGCTTTATTACATGATATTGGTAAAGCACCTACGAAAAGATTCAATAAAAAACAAGGTTGGACTTTTCACGGACATGAATTTTTAGGAGGCAAAATGGTAAAGCGCATTTTTGAACGCTTGCATATGCCTTTGAATCAAAAATTAAAATTTGTACAGAAAATGGTCACTATGAGTTCGAGACCCATTGTACTGGCTCAAGATATCGTTACTGATTCAGCAGTGCGTAGATTGGTCTTTGATGCAGGTGAAGATGTTGAAAGTTTAATGACCTTGTGTGAAGCCGATATTACTACCAAAAACCCAAAAAAGTTTAGCAAATATCATAACAATTTCAAAATTGTACGTCAGAAAATTGTAGAAGTTGAAGAAAGAGATCATGTTCGTAATTTTCAACCACCCATTACTGGTGAAGAGATTATGGAATTATTTGGTTTAAAACCAGGTAGAGAAATTGGCGTTTTAAAAGAAGCAGTTAAAGAAGCTATTTTAGAAGGAGAAATTCCAAATGAATATGAAAAAGCTCTGGCTTTTGTTGTTCAAAAAGCAGAAAAAATGGGTTTAAAGAAAGTTAATTAAGTTGTTAACTTATATTTTTAATTGTATTGAATATAATTATTTATGAAAAAATATTTTTTACCAATAACTAAAATAGCCTTAATACTAGTTTATTTAGTAATTGTAGCAGGTGCTTTAGTTCGCATGACAGGTTCTGGAATGGGTTGCCCAGACTGGCCAAAATGTTTTGGTTATTATATTCCACCAACAGAAGAAAGTGAATTGCTTTTTACCCCAAATAAGTCTTACAAAAAAGGAATGGTTATTATTAAAAACCAAAGTTTATTAGTTGCTAGAGAAGATTTTACAACAACAAATACCTTTTCGGAAGCTAATTGGGAAAAATATACAAAACATGATTATGCCATTTTCAATCCTTCGCATACTTGGGTTGAATATATCAATCGCTTGTTTGGTGCTTTAGCAGGAATTGCTTGTTTTGCAAGTTTTATTGTTTCTTTTTCTTTTTGGAAAACCAATAAAAAATTAGTGTTTTATACTTTTATAATTTGCTTTTTAATGGGATTTCAGGCTTGGCTTGGAAAAACTGTTGTAGATTCAGTTTTAAACCCTGTAAAAATTACAACACATATGCTCGCTGCTTTTCTTATTGTGGGGCTTCAATTGTATTTAATTTTTTATTTTCAGAAAAATCAATCGAAAGTATTTACATACCATTCCAATTTCAAAACAGCTTTAGTAATTACTTTGGTTTTAACCTTAGTTCAAGTAGTGTTAGGAACTGCAGTTAGAGAACATGTAGATACGATTTCTGAAACGGGTTTACCAAAGGAAACTTGGTTGCAAAATCCTACTCTATCTTTCTATATTCACAGAAGTTTTTCTATTTTGGTTACCCTTGCAATTGGTTATTTAGTGTATTTAAATTCTAGATTAAAATTAGGTTATACCAAAATAAAATTTGCAGCAGCTCTTGTTGTATTTGAAATTCTTTCTGGAATAGCTATGTATTATTTTTATTTCCCTTTTGGATCACAAACCATACATATTGTATTATCTTCACTCCTGTTTGGATTTTTATTCTATTTGGTTTTAGAGAGTTTTCAAAGTAAAAAACAATTATTAAACTAAAATTTTATTCTAACCAACTTTTAAAATCATTTACGCGTTCTCGAGCCACAATTACCTCATCTTCTTTATAGGAAGGAAGAATAATTTTTAGTCGTGAATTTGTATGCATTTGAATTTCCTTAATTCCTTTTAAAGGTATAATGAATTTTCGATTGATTCTAAAAAAATCTTTAGGATTTAAGTCGCTTTCTAGTTGCTCCATTGTAGTATCTAAAAGATAATCTCTATTGTCGAAAGTATGTAAATAAGTTCCTTTATTTTCACTAAAAAAGCATTCTACTTCTTGAATAGGAATTACTTTTATTTGCTGGCCTATTTTTACAGAAAAACGAGATTTATATTCTCTTTCAACAGGATTTATTAGCATTCTTTTAATTGCTTCAAAATCTAAACTCACTGTGTTATTTGTATTTGTTCTTGCTTTAAATTTAGAAATTGCCGTCTCTAAATCGTCTTCATCTATAGGCTTTAATAAATAATCGATACTATTCAATTTGAAAGCTCTTAAAGCATATTCATCGTATGCAGTAGTAAAAATAATAGCACTTTTTATATCTATTTGCTCAAAAATTTCAAAAGACAAACCATCAGATAACTGAATATCTAAAAAAATTAAATCGGGATGTGCATTGTTTTGGAACCAATTTAAAGCTTCTTCTACAGAATGCAACATTTGATTTACTTCTAGACCTAATTTTTCTACTTTGCGTTGCAACAATCTTGCCGCAGGTTTTTCATCTTCAATTATAATAATGTTCATTTGACTATCGATTTTTTATGAGTATAAGAAATTAATTAAAAAAATAATGGTGACAACTTATTGCATTTATTCCCATTTTTCATTGCGCTCTTTTTCCATTAACTCCTTAATCTTCTTTTCCTCCCAATTTTCACCTAAAATAAATGTAGGTAAAAATACAGATAAACCATGTGCTATTAAACCTATTCCCCAAAAAATAGCTGTAAAAAAATTATGCCATTGGAAATAACTTTCACCTTCTTTTAAATTTTGAATATTAACTATAATTATCATTATATTAATTACTAAATATACTAAAGCATGTGTATAGAATCCTTTTATTCTTTTCACTCTCTTTACAGCTTCTTGATATTTAATTTCTTCTGAAGTAGAAGGATAAAAACCAATTCCTTCTCTATTTTCTAATCTTCTATTTATTCTATCTTGTATACTCATTTTATTCGTATTTATTGTTCTTATATTTTTCTTCTTGAATGAATTGCTCCATTTTCCTTTCTTCCCAATCATTACCAAAAAATGGAAATGTATAATAGACAAAAATTCCATGAATTATTAATCCTACTCCCCAAATTATTAGGTGCCAATAAAACCAATAGTCGAACCAAAAATTATTTGGTCTTGTAAAGAAATCGAAAAAGTATAAGACTATATTGATAAGGAAAAATGCTGATAAATGTCCGTAAAACTTTTTTATTTTTTCAACCTTTTTCTTTGCTTTATAATAATTATTAATGTCTTCTTTCATGATTGAGTTTATTTATACTTATTCACTTCATTTCTTTCTTCTTCCATAAATTGTTTTATTTTTTTCTCTTCCCAATCTTTATTAAAAAACGGTAAAAAATTAAAAACTTTCATTGCTTGTAGAAAAACACCTAATCCCCAACCAAGCATTGGATATATAAACCATAAATGTTTTGGTGAATACCTTAAATTAATAAAAGCTAAAAATGAAATTACGATAAGATAGGTAATTAAATTACTGTAAAAGCTTTTAATTTCTTTTACCTTTTTTTGAGCTCTTTGATAGCGTTCATATTCATTATTCTGTTCCATAACTATTCCCAGTTTTGTTTTTTAATTTTTTCTTTTTCCATTATCTCATGGATTTTTTGATTTTCCCATCTTTTACCTAACAAGCTTTGCTTTACAATCAAACGAATAGCTTGCACTACTATTATAAAAGCCCAACACCACATAAAAAAAGCATTAATAAATCGAATGGGCCAAAAATTAAAAGGGAAACCAAAATAAGTTTTTAAAATATAGACCAGTAATGCAATACTAAACACTACCAAATGCACATAAAACTTTTTTATTTTTTGAACTCTCTCTCTAACTATTTCTTCTAGAATTTCATTAGAATTCCTTTCGTTTCTCATACTTATTTCCATTTTGCTTGTTCAGATTCCTCTTTTTCTAATATCTCTCTTATCTTTTTCTCTTCCCAATTTTTTCCATAACCAAAAGTTTCTAATGCATGAAAAGTTAATCCTAATCCCCAACCTAACATAGGAAACCAAAACCATTGAAAATTACTAGTTTTATAATTAATGAAAATTAAAACAGGGATAACACAACAATAAGAAATTAAATTACCGTAAAAACCTTTAAGTTTTTCTACTCTTTCTTTGGCCCTAGCATAAGCCATATTTTCTGTATAAATATTTTTTGATTCCATAATGGTTACTTTTTTAGTTAAAATAGGTAAGAAAACTGTAAAATGAGTTTCGTTTTCTTCCACTAATACATTTCGTTTCGTAAGAATGGCATATCTATTTACAATATTTTGTAATCCAACGCCTTTTCTATCTTGTAATACTTCTTTCTTTTGTAAATTATTACTTATCAACAATTGATTATTTCTTATCGATATAGTAATATGCAAAGGTCTTGATTCACTAACCACATTATGCTTGATACAATTTTCTAATAAAAGCTGTAAGGATAAGGGTACTACTTTTGCGTCATCATTATTTAGTTTTTCTGGTAATTCGAAAGTAATACTATTTTCAAATCGCATTTTTAAGAGATTCATATAAGTCTTAGCAAATTGTAACTCCTCATCTACCGAAACCAGTTCCTTATCGCGTTGTTCAAGAACATATCTGTAAATTTTAGATAATGATGTTGTAAATCGTTGTGCATTTTCAGGATTTTCTTCTATCAAAGAACTCAACACATTCAAACTATTAAATAAGAAATGTGGATCTAATTGATTTTTTAAACTTTCAAATTTAGCCGAAGCAGTTCCTGCAATAATCTTTTGTTCTTTTAACTTGTTTTCTTGATAAGCTTTGTAAAAATAAACTAGATGAACTGTTAAAGTTATAAAAACAGTAATTAGCATAGCTACCAAATAGTTGGAAGGTTTTTCTGTTCTAAAAAACTCTTCTAATGTTTTATTTTCAAAACCTACATCTTCTAATATTCTAAGCAAGAAAATGATAAATCCCGAAATAGTAAAAGAAGCTAAAAATCCAATTACCAATCTTTTTAAATGAAATCTATTCTTTTCAAAATATTTATCTAATTGAATAAAAATAACCGAATTTGCCGAATACAAAGTCACCGAATAAAGCATGGTGTACATAAAGTTCCATTTTAAATTCTCTAACTCTGGTAATTTTTGACTGATTACAAAATTGATAATTTGTAAGCTTAAAAAAATTCCTACTCCAATTACTAACGATTTTTTTATTTCTTTTAGATAATTCATTTCTTTTTATTTCTTACATTTAGCTAATTCTTGTTGTGCTCTATCTAATCCCCAAGTTGGATGAAAAGGTGTTTCCGGTTTAAAGTTAGCAAAAAGTTCTATTGATTTCTCTAACTGTGCGCACATTGGTTTTGTATCTTGTCCAAAATAACTCGCCATTCCTATTTCAAAAGAAGCTTTTTGAAAAACTACTCTCGGGTTTTCTGGAGCCATTTCATAAGCTTTATTATAAATATACATTACGTCACCAGATAATTTTTGTCCGTTTACCATGGGATCATATACTATCCAAGCTGTATGAATTAATGCTTGCAAAACTAAAACTTCTGGATTATCTAATGCAATATTGTTGATTTTATCTTGTGCTTTTTGAGCAGCTTCTAACAATGTTTTCACTTTAGTTTTATCATTCATATATCGAAAAGATTGGGTTGTATTAATAAATGCAATGTAATAATTAGGCAACCAATTTTCCTGTTCCACAGATGCTATTCTCTCAAAAACAGCTATAGCCTCTGTTGGTTTGTCATTTTTCCAAAGCTCTAATGCTTGTTGCATTCCTTTTTCATATTGTGCATGTGCAGTTAATATTGAAATAAGGAAGAAAGTGATAAAAGTGATAATTCGTGTCATGATGTTTAATTTTAAATTGTTATTATTTTGTATTTATCTTAATTTGATAGAACAAATTTCGGATAGATAAATGCTTTTTAAAATTGATTATTACTGAACTGTTGTTTTTTGATGATGAAGTGTATTTTTTTAGGAATTAGGGATTAGGAATTAGGTATCATTGAACTTAGAAACTTAATTTGCTTTTTATGATTAGCTTTAAGCTTCTAAATACTACTACTTCCTTTTAGTATCAACTCATTTACTTTTAGTAAAAATCTATTTAGTTTTAGTATATATTTATTTGCTTTAAGAATAAAAATAGTTACTTTAAATTAAAAAATTATTTAACTTTAGTAAACTACATATTGCCTTACGCTTCTTCTAATCGATTGCAATGTTTATTTTTAAATCATCTCTTAAATTAAACTTTGCATCTGTATATTTTGGAGGACCAAAAGTTCCTTTAGCATTATTAGAGGATGCGTAATCTTCTTTAGGAATTCCCATAAAATTTTTGTCCATTTCATCATTATTATTTTCATCATGATAAATGGAAACGGCATATTCTCCTTTTTCTAAATTTTTAAACACGACAATGGCTTCATTATTTTTTATAGACGAATCCAAACTCAAAAAAGTTGCCTTTAAAAAAGTCTTTTCTGAGTTATATAAACCCACTTTAACTTTTCCCTTATTATTCTTAAAACCTGACATATTAACCTCCAGAGAATAGGTTTGAGCATTTAAATAACCACATAGCAATAGACATGCTGCAATAATTGTTTTTTTCATATTATTTATTTTTAAGTTTATTTATTTTTAAGTTTGTTTATTTTTAAGTTTGTTTATAATAGCTTTATACTAATTCCCAATTCCCAATTCCTAATTCCTAATTCCTAATTCCTAACTACTAACTACTAATCACTTATTTACAAATTATTCAGATTGTTTGTTTTCTTATTATCACTAATAGTCCAAAAGAATCCTACAAAAAAGAATTGATTTGCAGGTTGAGTAATAGCCTGTCTTTGAAATTCCCCCGATGTATTTGGAGTATTTGCATATTGGTAACCAAAAACATTATCTGCATTTAAAACATTTGTAACAGAAAAGAATAAAATCTTTTGTTGCGATAGTAAATAAGCCCAACTTAAACTTAAATTATTAAATGATTTTGTTTTTTCATTCATAAAATCACTACTATTTGGGTTGTTATAAGGTCTACCAGAATTAAAGGTGTAAGTTGTACTAATTTGTGATTTTAGTTTATCAACCCAATATTTAGTAACAATTGAAAAATTGTGATCTGCAATAAAACTTGGCGTTACTTCAGAGCTATAATTCTTATAATCTCTTTTTGAATCAATTACAGAATAAGAAATCCAATAATCTAAATTTTTAATTGTTTTATTATCTCTCCAAAACAAATCGATTCCTTTAGCATACCCAAAACCATTATTTGAAAAATTACTATCATATGCTGGCACATTTCCATTGTATTTTATTAAATCAGCATACTTTTTATAATACGCTTCGGCACGCAACATTTTACCTTCTTTATTATACATGTAATTAAAAATATAATGTTGTGTTTTCTCATAATCTAAATGAGAGTTAAACTTCAAGTAATCCTGATTTGCCGTTTGATTAAAATTTCCATAAGCAAGAGAAAACTGGCTATTTTCAGCTATTTTATAGGCAAAAGAAAGCCTAGGTTCTATAGTATAATCAGCAATTAAATTAGTCTTAGAAGAACGTAATCCAACATTCATAGCCATTTTTTTAGAAAAGAAAATTTCAGCTTCAGTATATAATGCTCCCATATTATTCTGATAACCATAATCAAAACGATTTGCTTCGTAAACAGTATAGTTTTCATCAAAATTTGTATGAAAATAATCACCTCCAAAGTTTAATTTTATTCTATTGGTAATCGTTTGACGAAATTTTAATTTATAATGTAATGCTCTTTCATTATTTTGAAGTAAGTCATTTACAATACCAATCTCATTTTGTCCATAACCTAAACCAAGACCTGTTTGTAATTGGAGATTATCATTCAAATAGCCTTTATAACTCGCATTAAAATAAAAGTTGTTGTTTCGAATAGCTAAATTCCTTTTATCTACAAAATTTATATCTTTTTGATTGATGTCGAATGTAGTGTAATCAAAAGCCCCATAAACCTTTAATAAACCGTTTTTAAATTTTCTACGATATACACTTTCTCCTGAATAGGCTTGAACGGGTTTATTCCAATCTATTTTTTGAGGAACTATTAATTGGTAAGGAGCAAAATTAAAATAACCCGTGTTAAAAGTTAACGAACTTTTTTCCCATTTTTGAGTATTTCCTAAGCCTACACCCAAAGACATAATCGAAATGTCGGTCTGACTTTGAACGGGTTCATTGATTGTATTTAGCAACAAAACACTTGATAACGCATTTCCATATTCTGCACTATAACCACCAGTAGAAAAAGTAACCCCATCAAATAAAAATGGAGAAAAACGACTTCTTGTAGGCAAATTATTAGCCGTTGCCCCATAAGGCTGTGCCACACGAATGCCATCTACAAAAGTTTGGGTTTCATCACTTTCGCCACCACGTACAAATAATCTTCCACTCTCTCCTACGGTTTGCGTACCAGGTAATGTTTCTAGTGCACCTATTATATTACCAACTGAACCAGCAGTTGTTACAATATCTAACGGTTTCAAAGCAGTTGTTTTACTATTATCACCTGCTTTAAATGTTCCTGCCGAAACTACTACAGCATCTAAGGTATTTACGTTTTCTTTAAGAACAAAAGTTCTAGCATTATATGTTTCAATATTTATTTTTGAAGTAATGGTTTCATACGACATGAAACTTATTTGTAATATTTGATCACCTGTCGCACTTGTCTCAAATTTAAAATTTCCTTTTTCATCTGAAATAGATCCATCATAAGTGCCTTTTATAAAAATATTAGCTCCATTAACGGGTTGGCCAAATTCGTCTTGAATGGTACCTGTTATAATTTTTTGCGAAAAGCCAAGTAAAGAAGTGAAGCATAATAAAAATTGTAAAACCGTTTTCATTTTTAATTGTTGTTTAATTAATTTGATGAAGCAAAATTGGTTCATCTGAAACGGCTTTTCAATTTAATTCTACCCAACTGTAATTTTTAGTTACCGAATTGTAAGCAGAAACATTTTATTACATTTACCAAAAAAAGAAAATGAAATACCAACAAATTATCAGCTCAATTTACAATGAAGTGCTTCTTTTAGAAAATAAGGGTGCTGTTGCAGATTACATTCCAGAACTTGAAAAAGTAAATTCTAATAAATTTGGTATTGCCTTAATAGATAACCATCAAAATACCTATTCCATTGGTGATGCTAAAGAAAATTTTTCCATACAAAGTATTTCTAAAGTGCTGACAACCGCTATTATTTTCTCTAAAATAGGAAACGATTTGTGGGAACGCGTAGGTTTTGAACCTTCTGGAAATGCTTTTAATTCTTTAGTACAATTAGAATATGAAAATGGCATTCCTAGAAATCCTTTTATAAATGCTGGTGCATTAGTTATTGCAGATCTTATGCTATCTCATTTTAACGATCCAAAAACGTATTTTATAAATTTTATCAGAGAACTAGCCGAAAACACAGCAATCGATTATAATGAAACCGTAGCACAATCTGAAAAAGAACATGGCTTTCGCAATGCGGCATTGGTAAACTATATCAAATCTTTTCATAATATTACTAATGCTCCTGAAGATGTTCTTGATTTCTATTTTTCTCAGTGCTCGATTGAAATGACTTGTGAAGATTTAGCCAAAGTATTTCAATTATTTTCACATAATGGCATGATACCCAAAAGTAAAACTAAATTCTTAACAACCAGTCAGTGTAAAAGAATGAATGCGTTAATGCAAATGTGCGGTTTTTATGATCAAGCAGGAGAATTTACTTTTAAAGTGGGATTACCCGGTAAAAGTGGTGTTGGTGGAGGCGTTGTAGCCATTTATCCGAATCATTATACCGTAGCGGTTTGGAGTCCCAAATTGAATAAAAAAGGAAATTCCTACTACGGATTAGAAACTTTAGAACGATTAACGACAATTACCGAAGCCTCAATATTTTAAATACAAACTAATTATGAAAAAAAGTACACTACTAGTATTATTATTTCCAATTATTCTTTTTTCACAAGAATATCAATCTAAATTTTATGCCTTATTTAAAAGTAAGGATTCAGACAAAAAAGAAATGGAAGACCTATTAAGCCAATGGAAAACCAACTCTAAAAACGATATTGATTATTATATTGCTGCATTTAATTATTATTACACACAATCTAAACAAGAAACCCTTTCATTAAGTTCAGATGCACCTGCTGAAGAAAAAGAGTCATTACAAATAAAAGATTCTTTAAATAATGTGGTAGGATATTTATCATCAAGAGAAACAATAAATGATTCTCTCTATAAATTATCGCAAAAAACAATTGATGAAGCTATAGTATTGTTTCCGAAACGTTTAGATCTTAGATTTGGAAAAATTCATACATTAGGAGATTTGGGGGATTATGAAACATTTAGTAAAAATATCATAGAAACAATAGACTATTCAATAAAAATAAATCACTCATGGTTATGGGCAGAAAACAAAGTATTAGAAGATTCTGAAAACTTTTTTATTGATGCAATTCAAAGATATTCAAACACACTTTATCAAAATAAATCTGATGAAAACTTAAAAAAAGTAGCTGGTAAAATGTATAATACTTTTCCTAATGATATATATGTTATTTCAACTTATGGAATTACATTTTTATTAGAAAATAAAAACAAGGAAGCATTAGAACTATATCTAAAGGCCGAAAAAATCAATCCAGAAGATCCTATAGTACTAAATAATATAGCTCTAATTTATGAACGCCTAGAAAATAAAAAAAATGCTATCCTATATTATAATAAATTATATGACGTAGGAGATGAAAAAACTAAAGCCTTTGCTGCCAATAAAATAAAATCTTTAACAGAATAAAACTAATTTACAAAAATTTTATGTCGCAAATAATCCTTACTTTTGCCATTCCTAAAATTTCAAAATTATGATTTATAAATTCCGAGCAATACTCGATGCAGAAGAAGATATTTTTAGAGATATTGCTATAGAAAAAGAAGCTACGTTAGAAGATTTACACAATGCATTAGTAAATGCTTTTGGCTTTGATGGTACAGAAATGGCTTCATTCTATACTTGTGATGAAAACTGGAATCAGGAAGATGAAATCCCTTTGTTTGATACAGGAGATGTTCCAGGAGAAACTCGAATTATGAATAATTTTATATTAGAAGATAATTTAGACCAACATCAAACTAAAATTATTTATGTATACGATTTCTTTAATATGTGGACATTTTTAGTAGAATTAGCTGCAATTGAAGAAAAAGTGGATGGTGAAACCTATCCTTCTTTACTATACTCTCATGGTCAATTACCTTTAGATGCACCAGATAAATCATTTGAATCTGATGATTTTGGTTCTGATTTTGAAGACGATTACGATGAAGACGATTTAGATATGTTTGATGGAGATGATAGTTTTGAAGATTTCGGTTTTGAAGAAAACTGGAATTAAAAATTAGTCAATATGTAAATGTGATAATGTGCTATTGGTACGGGTTTCGCAAACATAAAATGACACATTGACAAATTAATAATTGACACATTTAAAAATGATAAACTTATTTAACACACATATTGAAAACCTATCTGTTCACAGAGTAGGTAACAAAAGTAGAAATGAAAGTACTTTTTTATCTGAAAACCCATACGGTTTGAATGATGAAATCATGCCTTTATTAAAAGAATATTTCTTTAAACCTTTTCGTGAAAAAGAAGAGAATTATTATCAATTTGCACATGAAGTAGATTTAGAATATAATGAAATGTTCCAATTGGCTTCTCAAGTTTTTAACAATCCATCGGATATTCATGAGGTTTCTAAAAAGATAACCCAACATCTTTTTGAACAATCCAATCACCCACATATCAAGAACGGTGAAGTATATGTTACCTATTTTACGAATGTTTCCATCGATAATAATACAGTAGATGCAATAGGTGTTTTCAAAAGTGAAATTCAAACCGATTTCTTGCAATTTGAAGAAAAAGGAAGCAATTTAGAAATGATTCTACAACAAGGAATCAACTTGAATAAACTCGACAAAGGATGTATTATTTTTAATTATAAAAAAGAAGAAGGTTATAAAATTTTAACGGTTGACAGTAACCGATATGATGCGCGTTATTGGTTAGAGCATTTCTTATCTGTTGATGTTTTTCAGGATGAAAATTTCATTACCAAAAAATACTTAAAATTTTGTCAAGACTTTGCCAAAGATGTAGTTTTACCCGCAGAAGACAAACAACAAGAAGTTTTATTCATGAATAGAGCGGTAAATCACTTTGCTAAAAATGATGAGTTTGAAGAAACTGCTTTTTTAAATGAAGTGATGCAAAATCCAGAATTCATTCCAGAATTTAAAAATTACAAAGTAGATAAAGGAGCCAAATACAGTATTGAAGATGTTTCTAATTTTCCAATAGCCAATGCAGCTGTAACGGATGCTAGAAAGAAAATGAAAAATACTATACAATTGGACACCAATATTCAAATTAAATTAGATTTTATTAATCCTGAAAGTGCCGAGAAATTTGTTGAAAAAGGTTGGGATGAAGAAAAGCAAATGTATTATTATTTGGTTTATTTCAATAAAGAACAAAAAAGTTAAATATTTAAAAATAAAAGCCCTTTAAAAAAGGGCTTTTTTGTATTTTATATGTGTCTTTAGAAGACAAACATGGCTCTTTCTCCCATTAATTCATTTACTTCTTCTGCAACTTGTTCTAGAACAGCTTCATCTGTAAAATTTGTAATTACTTTATCAATCAAAGCCACAATAGTTTCCATATCTTCTTCTACTAAACCTCTAGTGGTTATTGCTGGTGTACCCACACGAATACCTGAAGTTACAAAAGGTGATTTATCATCAAAAGGAACCATATTTTTATTTACGGTAATTTCTGCTCTTACTAATGCATTTTCAGCTTCTTTACCTGTAATATTTTTATTTCTTAAATCGATTAACATCATATGATTATCAGTTCCACCTGATATCAAATTATAGCCTCTTTTTACAAATGCAGCAGCCATTGCTTGTGCATTTTTTTGTACTTGCATGGTATATCTAAAGAACTCATCTGTTAATGCCTCTCCAAACGCAACCGCTTTAGCAGCAATAATATGCATTAATGGTCCGCCCTGGTTTCCTGGGAAAACAGCCATATCCAATACATGCGACATCATTCTAATTTCACCTTTAGGTGTTTTTAAACCCCATGGGTTTTCAAAATCTTTACCCATCATTATCATACCACCTCGTGGTCCTCTTAATGTTTTATGAGTGGTTGTAGTTACGATATGACAATGTGGAATAGGATCATTTAATAGCCCTTTTGCAATTAAACCTGCAGGATGTGATATGTCAGCTAAAAGTATCGCTCCTACACTATCTGCAATTTTTCTAAAACGCTCAAAATCCATATCTCTAGAATAAGCAGAAGCACCAGCAATAATCATTTTTGGTTTTTCTGCAGAAGCTATTTCTTGAATTTTATCGTAATTTAATCTACCTGTTTCTTGCTCTACCCCATAAAATACGGGATTGTATAATTTTCCTGAAAAATTCACTGGAGAACCATGCGTTAAATGACCTCCATGAGACAAATCAAATCCTAATATTTTATCCCCAGGTTGTAAACAAGCAGCAAAAACAGCAGTATTAGCTTGTGAACCAGAATGGGGTTGCACATTTACATATTCCGCACCAAAAAGAGCTTTAGCTCTATCAATTGCTATTTGCTCAACAATATCTACTACTTCACACCCACCATAATAGCGTTTTCCTGGATATCCTTCAGCATATTTATTTGTTAATACCGAACCAGCTGCTTCCATCACTTGATCACTTACAAAGTTCTCAGAAGCAATAAGTTCAATTCCATGAATTTGTCTGTCTTGTTCATCTAGAATAAGATCAAAAATTTGTTCGTCGCGTTGCATTTCTTAGTAATTCGTTAAAATTTATTCAAAATTACAAAAAAGGTTTGTTAAATTAGCTGTAAAGTTTATATTTGATAAATGATTTTTCAACAAAAAACTAACAATTTATTATGCCAAATATAGCAAACGATCCTACTAGAAAATCATGGATAGAAGTACCTCAAAATAGCGACTTTCCTATTCAAAACATTCCTTTTGGTGTTTTTATAACAAAGGAAGATGTGATTACTATAGGAACAAGAATAGGTGATTCAGCCATAGACATGGGTGCGTTACAACAATTAGGGTATTTTGAAGGAATTGAACTAACAGATGATATGTTTATGCAGGACACTCTGAATGATTTTATTTCAGATGGTAAAAAAACTTGGAGATTAGTACGAAACAGATTAGCTGAGATATTTGATTCTGAAAATCCAAAACTAAGAGATAATCAAAAGCACAAAGATGTAGTCATTTTTGATGTAAAAGACATTGAAATGTTATTACCTGTTCAAATAGGCGATTATACTGATTTTTATAGTTCAAAAGAACATGCTACCAATGTGGGTAAAATGTTTCGAGATCCTGAAAATGCGCTACTACCTAACTGGTTACATATTCCTGTAGGTTATCATGGAAGAAGTTCTACCATTGTTCCAAGTGGTGTAGCTGTTAGAAGACCCAATGGACAAACTTTACCTGCTGATGCAACACAACCCATTTTTGGCCCTTCAAAATTAGTAGATTTTGAATTAGAAACTGCTTTTATTACTACTGATGCTAATTTAATGGGTGAACCAATTCCTGTAGACGAAGCTGAAGAATATATTTTTGGAATGGTTTTATTTAATGATTGGAGTGCTAGAGATATACAAAAATGGGAATACGTACCATTAGGTCCATTTTTGGCTAAGAATTTTGCCTCATCTATATCTCCATGGATTGTAACTATGGATGCCTTAGAAGCTTTTAGAGTGAAAGGTCCGGAACAATCTCCTACTCCATTACCTTATTTGCAACAAAAAGGTAAGAAAGCTTTTGACATTAATCTAGAAGTAGCTATTCAACCTGAAAATGCAGAAGAGACAATAGTATCAAAATCCAATTTTAAATACATGTACTGGTCTATGGCTCAACAACTAGCACACCATACAGTAAATGGTTGTAGAGTTAATTCTGGTGATATGATGGGAAGTGGTACTATTTCTGGACCTACACCTGATTCTTTTGGTTCGATGCTAGAATTAACTTGGGGTGGAAAAAATCCTATCAAAATGAATGATGGCACTGAAAGAAAATTCATTAATGATAACGATACGGTTATTATTAGAGGATATTGTCAAAATAAAGAAATACGTATTGGTTTCGGTGAATGTTCATCTAAATTATTACCTGCAATTGAGATAAAATAAACTCGAATTAATATTGTTCTATATTCTAAAATATAAAACTACAAAATTAATTTTTTGTAGTTTTTTTTTAGCCCTGATGGAAGTGGCATCCTTTTTGTTTTGCATTAAAAAACAAAAAGATATAACGGACAGCAGGTTTCTGCTCCTAAAAAAATTTTATCTTTGCCTAAATGATTTATTTATGAGAAAAATTACTTTTATTATTTTATCACTTTTAATTGTTAGTTGTGGAGTAAAGCAAACGCAATCCATGCTAAGTAATGGAAATTATGATGGAGCCATTGAAAATGCAATTAATTCTTTGAGAACTAACAAAAATGCTAAAGGAAAGCAAGATTATGTGTATTTATTAGAAGAATCGTTTGCTAAAGCTAAAGCTAGGGATGAATCTAATTTAAATTTATTAATTAAAGAAAATAATCCTGCAAATTATGAACGAATTTATAATTTATACACTCAATTAAGTAACCGTCAGGAAAGAATTAAACCTTTACTTCCTTTGCAGTTAATAAAAGAAGGTAGGAATGCTATTTTCCCTATGGAAGACTATTCAGACGAGATAATTAGCAGTAAAAACAATTTATCGGGTTATTTATATGCAAATGCAAAAAAATTAATGACCTCTAAAAATAAAATGGATTTTCGTCAAGCTTTTGATGATTTAAGTTATTTAGATCAATTGAATCCAAACTATCAGGATGTAAGAACATTAATGGATCAAGCACAATTAAAAGGAACTGATTTTGTACATGTATATACCAAAAACGAAACCAACCAAGTTATTCCAGCACGATTACAAGACGACTTATTAGATTTTAGCACGTATGGTATCAATGATAAATGGACAGTATATCATAATAATCGTCAAAAAAATATCAATTACGACTATGGAATGATTGTTAACTTTAGAAATATTGCTATATCACCTGAGCAAGTGAGAGAAAAACAATTTATTAAAGAGAAACAAATAAAAGATGGTACTAAAACTTTACTAGATAATAATGGCAATGTGGTTAAAGATAGTTTAGGTAATGCTATAAAAGTGGATAATTTTAAAACCATTTCGGTTAGTATCTATGAATTCACTCAATTCAAATCGTGTCAAGTAACTGCGAAAGTGGATTATATTGATTTTAGAACAAATCAATTAATTGATGCTTTCCCTGTTACTAGCGAATTTGTTTTTGATTACATCTATGCTAATTATAATGGTGATAAGAGAGCCTGTGAAGAAAATTATTATCAATATTTTGATCGTAGAGCTGTTCCTTTTCCTAGTAATGAACAAATGGTTTATGATACTGGAGAAGATTTAAAAGCAAAATTAAAAGCTATTATAACAAATAATAAATTTAGAAAGTAAAAACAATCTTAATAAGATGAATAAAAAACACGTTTTAAACAAAAAACGTGTTTTTTTATTTACTTTTTTAACTTTTTACCAACAAAATACTATTTTTATGTTTACATAACAAACAAATAGTATTAATATGAAAAAAAGAATTTTTTACTTCTTGCTTTCGGCAAGTTGTATATCCTTCGGCTATGGCCAAAATTTTAAAAATCTAGAAAGGGTTAATGTCAATGGATATTTTACAAATCCAATAGTCTCCTCAAATGGAAAATTTGCCTTATTAACCAATCAACATTTCAGTGGTGTTTATCTATTAGACATCTATAACCAACAAATAAAACAGATTTCTGATAAAGAAGGCAGCGGTTATGGTTACACTTGGAATGACAAAGGCGACACTTTCTATTTTAGACAAAAAAATAAAGACGAGTTTTTTATTAATTCAAAGACATTTAGTTATTCTTTACTGGATAACAAAATTCAGGAACTTCCTGAAATTAATCCTAATTACCTGCCTTCTTTTAAAGGTTTTGATTCTCAAGATGAGAGTAATATAGTAATTTATACAAACTTGAATACTTTACAAATTCATGCAAAAGATCTAATTACTGAAAAGGATTGGATAATAACACAAGATGAAGGACAGTTTTATAATGCATTATTATCTCATGATAGAAAAAAAGTAGTAGTTCACAAAGGTGCGAATATATATGTTTATGATATTAATGGGCAAAAAAATGGCATTAAAATTGGTACCGGATTAGCTACTTCATGGTCCCCTAATGATGACTTTATTATTGGTTTTTTAGATCAAAGTATTGATGGACATACTATTGAAAATTCTGAGATTTTCATTTTTAATCCTAAAGAATGTAGTCCAAAAAAAATAACTAACACTGAAGTCATCTCTGAAATGTTTCCCTCCTTTATAGATGAAAATACCATTTTATTCTCAGATGATAAAACAGGACGAATTTATACATTCAACATTAAATAAAAAAATCATGAAAAAAATATATACGCTACTTTACTTTTTTATATTCACATGCTTTTTGAATGCGCAAATAATTGTAATCGATCCAGGTCATGGATACGGAACAAGTACTAGCGATAATCCAGATGGAAGAACAGCAACTGAAATTGAAACTGCTTTGGCTGTAGGCCTAAAAACTAGAACGCTTATTCAAAATAATTGCTCAGCACTTACTGTATACATGACACGTACAACTAATGTTAATGGTTGGACATCTGTAACTCAAAGAGCACAAATGGCTAACAATTGGAATGCAGACCGTCTTTTAAGTGTGCATTGCAATGCTGGAGGTGGAACAGGTACAGAAACTTTTTATTGCACTTATGATGATACAAATACTACTCCAGATATAAACTTTTCTAAAAAGATACAAGCAGACATGGTTACCAATGGTTCCTTTAACAATAGACGATGTGTAGAAGATAATTCCTTCTTGTCTTATCATTTAGGCGTTTTGAGATACTCATCGGCAACTGGTTGTCTAAACGAAATTGGCTTTGTTGATAATACTACTGATGCTACAAAATTAAATAGTAATACTTGGCGAGATAAATTTGCTTTATCTTACTTTAATTCCTTAAAATCAGATTTAAATATTTCTTGTACGACTACTCCTTCGCCAGGTAACTTTACATTAACAGCTACTCCTGAATGTGTAAACAATTCTAGTCGAATTAATTTAACTTGGACTACTTCTGCTTATGCTAGTTCTTATGATATTTATAGAAACGGTTCTTTATACGCTAGTGATATTACAGGCACATCCTTTTTGAATACTTATGTAACAAATGGAACCACATATACCTATTATATTAAAGCTAAAAATAGTACTGGCTCTACAAATAATTCTAATGGAACTTTAACTCGTACAGCTTCCTGCGCTCCAAGTTCTTTTACCTTAACTACTGCTGCAACATGTAGTGGTGGTGCTAGTGCTATCAATTTAACTTGGACTACTTCTTCCAATGCAACTTCTTATGATATTTACAGAAACGGAAACTTATACGCAAGCGATGTTACAGGTAATTCTTTCTTAAATACCTATTTAATTAATGCTGGCTCAACATATACCTATTATATGAAAGCTAAAAATAGTTCAGGAACATTAAATAATTCAAATGGCACTAAATCTGTGACAGCAATAAGTTGTAGTAGAACAAATAATGAGTTAAATGATTTAGTAAAAACAAATGAGATTAGTATTTACCCTAATCCTGCAATCGATGAGATTATTCTTGAAATCAATAATTTATTTAACAAAGAAGTCTATGTTAAAATATTTGATATTACTGGAAAGCAATTAAAATATTATGAAATTACTTCTAAAGAAGAAATGTTCAAACATGCATTCAACATTACTGAACTAAATAGCGGTGTTTATTTTATGAATATAAGCATTAATAATGAAGAGGTTACAAAAAAATTCATTAAAAACTAAAATGTAAGAAAATAAGTTCTTACAGCTTATAGAAATAAACAGGTTTGTTAATTACAACTCTTTCAGAAGTTTGTGTTAATAAGCCTGTTTTTTTATCTCTTTTATAAAGAATAATACTATTTGATTCTTGATTAGCTACCAATACAAAATTCTCTTCATTTGTAAGTATAAAATTTCTAGGTTTTAAATCTGTAGCAATCGATTGAATTTTCTCTAATTTATTACCATAATTTGTTTTAAATACAACCAATTGATTGTCTTCTCCCCTAACAGAAACGTATAAAAATTGACTATTTTTACTTATTCTTAATTCTGCTGCCGAACCCAATTTTGTCTTTTTACCAGTTAATGAGACTACTTCTTTTAATTGCAAACTATTGCTTTTAAAATCAAAAACACCTACTTCATTAGTTAATTCAAAAACTACATATACTTTATCTCCTTTTTCATTAAAAACCATGTGTCTAGGTCCAGAACCAAGAGGCATTTTAATAGATACTGTTTTTTCAGGAAGTAACACAAATTCATTATCTTTTTCAATAAATGGAATAATATCAATGGTATCATTACCTAAATCAGCTACAAATAGTTTATTTTCTGTAGGATGAAAAACAACACAATGTACATGTGCTTTTTCTTGCCTCTGTTTTGTTATACTATTTCCCTCATGCTGAATTACTTGAGGATAATTTTTAATTTCTCCAGTTGGTGCAATAGGAAAAACCGTTAAATTACCACCAGAGTAATTCCCTACAATTAAAGCATTTTCGTTAGGACTAAAAGCTAGTGTACAAGGGTCATTCCCTAAGGTTGAAACAGTAGTCAACTCTTTAAAAATTCTTTTTTCTTTATCATAGGAAAAAGTTTGTAACAGCCCTCCTTCTTCACCCTGAATTTCACCTACAGCCGCAATTATGGTTTTGGATTTATTCGTTGCAACAAATGACGGATTGGGTATACTATCCAAAACGACTTGTGTTTTTAATTCTTGAGTAACCGGATTAAAAGAAAGCAGATTAATCCCTTGTGATAAAGAATCTGTATAGGTACCAATCAAATAATTCTCAGAAACAATAGTTATATCCTTACTACTACTTTTTTCATCTCGTTTCTTCTCTTTTTGACAAGATATGCCAAGGTATAAAACAAAAAACAAAAAACTTACAACTCTTTTTGTCATCCTATAAATTGTTTTAATTCAGTTACATCAATTGCATCATGTGAAGCATTATAAATAGCTTTTCCATTTCGTATAATCAAAATCTGAGGAGATTGATGCATAACAGCGTAACGACTCGCTAATTCGTTAGATATCTCCCTGTAATTTAACAAATCTAAAAGATACCAATGCATTTCACTATCCGAAAAATTATAGGCTTCATCAAATCGTTTTAAAACAAACCTACTAATACTACATCTCGTGCTGTGTTTAAATATAACTATTGGTTTTTCAAAAGAAATAGTGTTAATTTCTTCTAATTGATCTTCATTTGTTAAAGAATTATACTTAGGCTCAATATTCGATTCTTTATCTTCTTGGTCAGATGAACCAAAAATTTTATTCAAAAAGCTCATTTTATTATTTTTTACAAAGTTACATAAAGTATTCTTTTCATTATGAATTAAAAATAACAAACAAAAAACTTATTTATCTAAAACTATTTGTTGTTGTTTTAAAATAGTAGCATCGATTTCTAAATGATGTTTTTTAAGAAACTTTATCAAACGATTCATTCTTTCATTATTATTAAATTTTAAATTCCATGAAAGTTTAGTTAAACATACAGAACATAAAGCATTTGGTCGAGAATCACCTTCAACTAAATTATTAACCCCATTCATTAAACATAAAGCATGAGTACAATGTGCCATGGAAAACATATGACTAATTTCATGGGTTGATGTTTTTATAATCCTTCTCAAACAGACTGTATAATTTGACTCATCTAAATCTTCATTTGAATACCTAAAAATTGATGACACTCCTGTTCTTTTAGCATAACTTGCTAAACCAAAAACATAATTCCATTTGGGATCAGGATATAAATCTTGAGCGGTTAATCCCATAATAACAACGGCATCTTTAGGCATTCTTGAAGGTAGAAGCGTATGAATAATATAACTCGCATCTAATTGATGATTTCCATAATGCAACCTTTGTCTATCTTTTGGTATTATTACCTCATCTATTGGTTTGAGTTGAACCGTTTCCAGTCCAAAAAATAATTGAATGTATTCCGTATTCCAATCCATAATTTTCTTTTCCCAAGGAGAAAATTCACCTATGGGTTGAATATAAATCTTATTCTTTTCATTCGAAGGTTTAATAATCATTCTCTGAGCACAATATTGTTTGAATGTCTGCCCTTTCTCTTTATGTGTATATAACCAATCGCCTGGTTTTGGTTTAGGCAATTTATAATCTAAAGAGTTTAATTCTTTATTATCAATTAATTGTATTATACTTTTATCTAAACTTGTTGAATAACTATATGTTATCTCTTTATTTTTATCATTACACGATAACAAACAAATAAAAAATAAAATTAGAATGTATCTACACATAATTAAAATAGTATAAAAAAGACATTTTATCTTGTAATTTGTCATTTTGACTTGTTTTGTACATTTAAAAAGCAAAAACAATGTCATTTTGACACAAAAATAATATTGGAACACAAATTGACTAAAGCTATATAACAAGTTGAATTATAGAAAAACAAATAAATATGAATTTTAATAATTATACCATTAAATCTCAAGAAGCCATACAACAGGCGCAAGAAATTGCACAGCGTTTAAGCAATCAACAAATTGAGAACGAACACATTTTCAAAGGAATTCTTGAAGTTGATGAAAATGTAACTCCTTTTATTCTTAAGAAACTAAATATTAACGTTGAATTATTTAAAAAAGTATTAGACAATACCATTCAAAGTTTTGCTAAAGTTACTGGTGGGGATATAATGCTTTCTCGTGATGCAGGGAATACGTTGAGTGAAGCATCTATTATTGCCAAGAAAATGAATGACGAATTTGTGTCTATTGAACATTTAATTTTAGCCATTTTTAAATCTAAAAGCAAAGTTGCGCAAATTTTAAAAGATCAAGGCGTATCAGAAAAAGAGTTAGAAAGTGCTATTATCGAATTAAGAAAGGGTGAACGAGTAACTTCTGCTTCAGCTGAAGAAACGTATAATGCGTTAAACAAGTACGCTAAAAATTTATGTGAATTGGCAAAAAATGGAAAATTAGACCCTGTCATTGGTAGAGATGAAGAAATCAGACGTGTATTACAAATTTTAACACGTAGAACCAAAAATAATCCGATGCTGATTGGTGAACCTGGTGTTGGTAAAACGGCCATTGCAGAAGGTTTAGCCCATCGAATTGTGGATGGTGATGTACCCGAAAATTTGAAAGATAAAATTATCTATTCTTTAGACATGGGAGCTTTAATAGCTGGTGCAAAATATAAAGGTGAATTTGAAGAACGTTTAAAATCTGTTGTAAAAGAAGTTACTTCAGCGGAAGGAGATATCGTTCTTTTCATAGATGAAATTCATACTCTAGTAGGTGCTGGAGGTGGTGAAGGTGCTATGGATGCAGCTAACATTTTAAAACCTGCTTTAGCGCGTGGCGAATTAAGAGCTATTGGCGCAACAACTCTAGATGAATATCAAAAATATTTCGAAAAAGACAAAGCTTTGGAACGTCGTTTTCAAAAAGTGAATGTGGATGAACCAGATACAGAAAGTGCCATCTCAATTTTAAGAGGTATTAAAGAAAAATATGAAACACATCATAAAGTACGTATAAAAGATGATGCCATCATAGCAGCTGTAGAATTATCGCAACGTTACATTACGAATCGTTTCTTACCTGATAAAGCTATCGATTTAATGGATGAAGCTGCTTCTAAGTTACGAATGGAAATTAATTCTAAACCAGAAGAATTGGATGTTTTAGATCGTAAAATCATGCAATTAGAGATTGAAATAGAGGCGATTAAAAGAGAAATAGAATATTCCTCGAATACTTATGAAAAAAATAGTAATGTGAGACAAAATGACGAAACTAAATTAAAAAGTTTAGGTTTAGAGTTAGCCAATTTAAAAGAAGATCGTAATGAAATTTTTGCCAAATGGAAATCCGAAAAAGAAGTAGTTGATACTATTCAAACTATTAAACAGGAAATTGAAGATTATAAAGTTGAAGCGGAAAAAGCAGAAAGAGAGGGTGATTATGGAAAAGTGGCTGAAATTCGTTATGGAAAAATAAAAGATGCACAAGAAAAATTAGATAGTTATCAAGTTCAGTTAAAAGAAAATCAATCGGGAACTTCTTTAATAAAAGAAGAAGTAACTCATGAAGATATTGCAGAAGTCGTAGCAAAATGGACAGGAATTCCTGTAACAAAAATGCTACAAAGTGATAGAGAAAAATTGTTGCATTTAGAAGACGAATTACACAAACGTGTCGTAGGTCAAGAAGAAGCTATTGAAGCTATCAGTGATGCAGTAAGAAGAAGTCGTGCTGGTTTACAAGACACAAAAAAACCTTTAGGTTCCTTCCTCTTTTTAGGAACAACGGGTGTAGGTAAAACCGAATTAGCTAAAGCTTTAGCTGAATATCTTTTTGATGATGATAACGCAATTACTCGTATCGACATGAGCGAATACCAAGAGCGTCACAGTGTGAGTCGCTTAGTAGGTGCACCTCCAGGATATGTTGGTTATGATGAAGGTGGACAATTAACAGAAGCGGTGAGAAGAAAACCCTACTCTGTAGTTCTATTAGATGAAATTGAAAAAGCACATCCCGATACTTTTAATATTTTATTACAAGTTTTAGATGAAGGTCGATTAACAGATAATAAAGGACGCTTGGCCGACTTTAAAAATACGATTATCATTATGACTTCAAATATGGGAAGCCATATTATACAAGAAAAGTTTGATAATCTAAAAGGTAATATTGAAGCTGCTACTGAAGCTGCTAAAGTAGAGGTGTTAGGCTTATTAAAACAAACCGTTAGACCAGAATTTATTAATCGTATTGATGAAATTGTAATGTTCACTCCTCTATCTGAAAACAACATTAAAGAAATTGTTAGTTTACAATTGAAGAGTTTAACAAAAATGTTAGCACATCAAAACATAATAATGGATGCAACACCAGAAGCTATAGATTATTTGGCTATGAAAGGATATGATGCTGAATTTGGTGCGAGACCCGTAAAAAGAGTCATTCAAAGGGAAGTTTTAAATCAACTTTCGAAAGAAATTCTTTCAGGTAATGTAACTAGTGATAGTATGATTCTATTAGATAGTTTTGATGGAAAATTAGTTTTTAGAAATCAAAAGTAAAATAATTTGAAGAGGTTGTTCGAAAAGTATTAAAATTGTCTTTATTAAATAGAAGATTCTATGTTATGAATGTTTTTAGAATCTAATTTACATTCAATTAATATGGAAAAAAAATAAATTTGACAAAATTGATACTTTTTGGACAATCTCATTTTTCATATAATAGTTATAACAATTAACAATTTAATAAATTTAATTTTGTATTTATAAGACAAAACTCAAATAACTTTAACATACCAAATTTTAAAACAAATTATCATGAAAAAAGTTATTTTTTATTCTTTAATGATCTGCCTTTTAGGCTATTTTCCAATTTCAGCTCAGTCTACAACCGAACAAAACTTAAGCTATGCTATCCAATCTACTGAAAACATTCAGGAGGAAGTATTTATAGCTAGAAATGCTGTTAGTCAATTAGTAAAAGAATTAGTAATTCTAAACAGTCCTAATATACCTCTATTTGAAAATAGAATGACCAACCATGTCAATTCTGTTTTAAACAATTCTGACGATGTACAATATTTTATTGGTTTAGCTCATAATTCTTCTTCAGTAACTTTTGATTCATCATCAGTTATATTAGATGCAAATGAGTTGGTAAATCAAAATGATATAATTATGTATTATGTTTCTGAAACGGTAACAGCTATTAATGCAAATAATACAAGTATCGCTCTTAATCATTTACAAGCTATTTCTACAGTACTTACTACTCAAAATTCAATTGCTCAAAATATGATTTCAAATATTGAAATTATTCAAAGTAATACCATGAGTTTTAATGTTTGCATCAAATTAGTTGATTATCAAGGAAACCCTACCACATACAATGCCGGTTTTTATGCTCTTAATACAGCAACGAATGAAGCATTTTATCCTGGAAGACCAGAAGATCAAGATTATGGTTACGGAAATTGCTTTTATAATTTAGCTCCAGGTAATTATAATTTTGATTCTTACCAAGATTATTTTTGTGGCACTAGTTCAGAAAATGTTACACTTTCACAAAGTTTAGTTAACAGTAATGGAGTTATTGAAGTAACTCTAAGGGTTTGGTGCGAATAATTTAGATATAAAGTAAAGAAAGAGCCGTGTCAAACTTAAGATTGACACGGCTCTTTCTTATTTAAAAAATAATTTAATGCTGATGCATTTTTTCTAAGGTGCTATTTAAAACTCTTTTCATTTTTACCATAGCACCAGTAAAAGCTTTTTCAACTGTATCTCCATGTTCTGTAACTACAATTGGTTCTTTTTTAGCTATTCTTACTTCTAAAGAACATTTTTTATCATTTTTGCCTGATTTATCACTGTTTTCATCTTTAAAATGAACTTCTACTCTAGTAATTTTATCGTCTAAGTAAGCTAATTCTTCTTGAATTTCAGCAGAATAATATGCCACTAATCTTTCATTGCCTTCAATGTTTTTGTCTGTGTTAATCTGGATTTGCATAGTAATTTGTATTTTAAATATTTATTTGCTTCATTAAAATTATAACTACTATTTCGTATATCAAAGAAATTTAATATAAGTTTAGGAAAATATTGGTTAATCAAAATATAGTAAAATAGCAAGTTACTAACTATCAATATATAAGAAAAAACCAATAAAACTAATTTCGCTTTAACTCTTAAACTATTAAATTTCTTATTATAACAATACTCATTTATTTATTAAAGAAAGAATTATTTCAGTTCAAAAAAAACATTTTTTTTGCTAAAATGCATCTAAATCGTATGTAAAAAACATTTGGTTCCCATTACATCTATTTTTATGAAACAATTAACTTAAAGTATTTTTTTTTTTTTGCAAAAATTTCAAAATGAAAATATTAGCTTATTTAAATGAAAAGAAAACAATATTTTAGTAAAATAATGTATAATATACTAAATTTTATTTATATTTAAAGTAACAAATATTCTAAATTAAACAATGAAAATATACATAAGAAATATGGCTTGCGAAAGCTGTATAATAGTGGTTAGAGAAGCACTTGAAGATTTGAATCTTCACCCCATAAAAGTCGAACTAGGAGTGGCTGAAATAAAAGAAGAAATAGACGCAAATACAAAAAAGAAATTAAATCAAAAAATTCTTAAAGTAGGTCTAGAAATTGTGGAGAGTAAAGGTGGGATTTTAATTGAAAAAATAAAGCATCTTTGTCAAGAATATGTTGAAAAAGAAGCCAATATTAAGGAGAACGTTTCAGATTATTTAAGTAAAAAATTAGATAAAGATTACAGTTATATATCAAATGCATTTTCAGAAGTTACTTCTTGTACAATAATTATGTATATCAATTTAATTAAAATTGAAAAAGCAAAAGAAATGATATTATTTGAAGAAGATAATTTTACTGAAATAGCTACCCGATTAAATTTCAGCAACTTATCAGCTTTCTCTGCACAGTTTAAAAAAGTTACTGGCTTTAGTCCCAGCTACTTTAAAAAATTAAAAGTTATAAGAAGGAAGGCTATTCAAACGCTTACTGAGGATTTAAAAAAAGAAAATCCAAAAAATGAATAAATTTCTGACTAATTTTTTAAAGTTTATTTTTTTAAAAAAACATATATTTGCTTATAAAAAAACCAAATTCTAAATAAACAAATGAGTGAAATTAATATCTTTTATGCGGATGATGATGATGATGATTTGATGTTTTTCAATGATGCAGTTTCGGCAATTACTAGAAAAGCTGAAAAATCAATACATCTTCATATTCACAAAAATGGAGATCAACTTCTAGAAAGTATAAAAGAAAAAAAGAAAAACAATAGTGTTGTTTTTCTTGATTTAAATATGCCTAGAAAATCGGGATTTCAATTTTTAGAAGAGATTAGAAAAGAACCTGAAATTAAAGAAATACCAGTAATTATTTATTCCACGAGTTCTGATGATGAAAATATTTTATTAAGTCATAATTTAGGTGCTAATTTTTATGCTGTTAAACCCTATAATTTTGATGATTTAATCAAAATGATTACAAGTGTTTCAAATATAAATTGGCAATTACATAAAGCCGATTTCAATAACTTTCTTTTTAACAGATTAATTAATTAATTTTCTACTGCTTACCACATAAATTAAATTCATGATTTTTAAAGACATTGTAAATAGAGATATCGTTAATTTACAAAATTGCGAAGATGAACCTATTCATATTCCTGGATTAATTCAATCACATGGTTTTCTAATTGCTATTGATGCAACAACACATATAATTACAGTTTGTAGTGAGAATATTAATACTTTTATAGATCTTACCTACGAAAAATTATTAGGAAAAAAAATCAATCAGATTTTTAATGCCGAATTTATAGATGAATTATTTCTGAATAATGAAGAATTACCTAATCAAGCCAAGGTTTTTAATTTTGTAATAAATGAAAAATTATTCTCAATATGTACTCATTTAAGTGGTAACGAAATCATAATTGAAGGTGAACCTACTGAAAACCAATTCAACGAAAGTAACATTTTATACAATTCTTCAAAACAATTGCTCAGCTACATAGAAGACAGTTTTACTCTAAAAGAATTAGCTAATTCAGTAGCTATAGCAATAAAAAAGATAACCCATTATGATCGCGTAATGATTTACAGATTTGATGAAAACTATAATGGTGAGGTTATCGCAGAAAGCAAAGAAGGGTTTTTAGAATCTTTTTTAGGATTGCATTATCCACATACAGATATTCCTGTACAAGCAAGAGAATTATATATTAAAAATCATTTAAGAATAATAGGAGACGTAAACTATACCCCTATTCCACTATACACTTATACTGATAGTAATTTACATACGTTAGATTTAAGTTTATCTGTTTTAAGAAGCGTTTCTCCTATTCATATCGAATATTTACATAACATAGGTGTAGGTGCTACACTTACAATTTCATTATTACATAAAGGAAAATTGTGGGGTTTAATTACTTGCCATCATTATTCTGCAAAATATTTAAGTCAAGAAATAAGAAACACAGTTAAACTTCATGGTCATTTCATCACTTCTCAAATAGATGTAAGATTACTTAATGAAGAGTATGAAATTGCAAGAAAAACAAATAAAGCAGTTGAAAAATTAGTTAATAAAGAATTATCCTTACAAAGAAATTCTATTGAGCTTCTTTTTAAAGATGAAGCAGTTATTAATTTGTGCAATAGTATAGGTGTTTCTGCTATTATAGGAAAAGAGGTATATAGATTAGGAAAAACTCCTAGTATAGAAGACATTAAACGATTGAGTAGTTTTCTATGCCATTACAGTAACAATGGAAGCTTAACCACCCAATCGCTCGCAAGAATTTCATCGGATATCTCAGTAATTGCAAACGAATTTCCTGGAATAAACTATCATTCCTTAGGTAATGACCAAGACTGTATAATATGGTATCGATTGCAAACTATTACAGATATTTATTGGGCTGGCGATCCTAGCAAATCAATTGAGAAAGATAAAAATGGCCTATCTCCTAGAAAATCTTTTGAAAAATTTACAGAAAGTGTAAAAGATAGTAGTAAAGTTTGGCTAAAATCTGAAATAACAGCTTCTCAAAATTTTGTAAATTTCTTCGTTATGCACTTACGAGCTATCTTGTTAAATGAAGAAAAAGAAAACCAGCGAAAGCTGAGTGAAATATTAAAAGAAACTAATGCCGAATTAGAAAATATTAATTGGATTAGCACACATGACTTACAAGAGCCTCTTAGAAAAATAAGGATGATGGCATCAATGTTAGTAGGTGACGAAAAAGAAAACTTGCCAGAAAATGTCCAACAAAAAATCATTAAAATGCAAAATTCTGCAGAAAGAATGCAGACCTTGATTAGTGACATTTTAAAATATACTAAAACTACCGCACAAAATTCAGATTTTGAAGATGTCAATTTAAATGTACTTTTAAACGAATTAAATAGCGAATTAAAAGATACTTTAGAAGAAAACACAGCTACTTTGGATATAACTAGTTTACCAACAATAAAAGGTATTAACTTTTTACTTAAACAGTTATTTTCTAATATTATATACAATTCCTTAAAATTTAAATCCAATAAAAGAATACCTCACATTTCTATAAGAGAGTCATTTGAAAAAGATAGTATCTTAAATTCTGGAAATTATTATAAAATTGAAATTGAAGACAATGGTATAGGAATTGACAATCAATACAGTCAAAAAATATTTAAAATATTTTCTCGTTTAAATGATAAAAATGAATTTTCAGGTTCTGGAATTGGTTTAGCTCTATGCAAAAAAATAATGACAAAACACCAAGGAATTATATCAGCCGATGGTAAAATAGACTATGGAGTGACAATAAAGATATATTTTCCAAAAACTAATTAAATAGTAACCAATTTTGAAGTGCAAGAAATGCGTCTTTAGCACCTAAAATCATTTCTTCTTTATCTATAATAAATGTGGTATTATTTAAATGACTCTTAAATGATAACCACATAGTATGTGTATTGTCTTCATAGGAATTAAAATAGGACAACAACTTTTTATCTGATAAATTCAGTTGTTTCATTATCATTTTAGAGATTATTTGACCGCCCAGTGTTGAGCCTTCAGTAACATATAGTACACCTAAAGCATAGGAAACATTGGTTATTTTATTAGAGAAATCATTTTTTTGAAAATTATGTTTTACGCCTAAAAGACATAAATCATTTTCCAAATGCTGCATGTGTCTCCTTTTCTTTATATCTGGAATTATATTTTCATTAATTTGATCTTGTAATTTTTCTTCGACCGATACATAAAAAGTATATAATTTTAATAATAAATTACCATATCCTTCTTTATTAGTCAAACTTTTAAGATCTCTCAATAAAACTTTCTCTACATTATNAAAGATTTGCCAATTATGAAACAAATAATAAAAGAAGTTATCCAAGTTTACAATCAAAAAAGACCTCACTACTCTAATCATATGTTAACTCCAAATCAAATGCATCAACAATCTAATCTAAAAATGAGAACTTATAAAAGAAAAAACACTTGCAAGAACGTTCTTGCAAGTGTTTAATTTAATTATTTTTGTCTAATAAATCTGTATCGATTTTTTAGGACTAGTCAACAATAAAAAAACGAGGCTGTCCAAAAGTAATGATTTTGGTCAATCTGAACTTCTTTCAGATTCTAAATTAAACCAATAATCAATATTTTAAGATTCTGAAATCGAAGATTCAACAAAGTTAAATAAATTCAGAATAACATCTTTTTAGACTTTTTAGACAGCCTCATTCTTTTTGAAACTATATAAGACTATTCAAAATGTAAACCAATTTGACCATCATCTTCTAAGTCTGTTTTTATATCTTCAGAAAGTGATTCTTCATCAGTTACTTCCATCTTTTCTGGTTCAGGTTCTATTGGTTCTTCAAACGGTAAAGGTTCTAATAAATTAATTTGTTTGATTTTATCAGTGGTTAGTTGGTTACCCAACGCTTTAATCCCTTTTACTGCAATAAATTCTTCTAAATTAATTTGAAGATTCTCTTTCTGAATACCTTTTACTTTCGCAAAAACAACCTCAGCCATGGGTTTCCAATCAGTTGAAACAATTTCTAATTGTGATTTATCATGTTCAGAAATAAAAATCTCTTCTTTATTCTCATTTTCAATCACAAATCGTTTTACATAATAGCGTTCTTTTTCACCATCATAATAAATTGCAGAAATAGGTTTACTTGGTTTCCATTTTTCCAACACAATCATATCTTCCTCAAAATGTGTAGTTAATTCTGGAATAATCGTTTTCACTTTACCCGATTGATTGATGATTAATAAACGATCATTGGGTTTAAATTCGCCCAATAATTCACCTCTTCCATCTACATTTAAACGTTGCACGGTATCGTCGAACCAAATTTTTCTAGGACGAAGGGTTGAAATTCCTTTTTCTTTTAATTCAATTTTTTTGATTGGATATTTAGAAACATTATTTCCTTTTGAACCTCTACCTTTAATTAAAATTTCAGAGAAATCTAAATCCCATTTCAGTTTTTTAATACTTCCCACCTGACGTAAAAGTATGGTTACTACTTCTGCTTCCCCATTTGGATTGTGTGAGAAATATAAAATTTGTGAACCTGGTTTTTCTTGGGTAACATGATATTCTTTATCACGAGTTACTCCAGAAACATTAAATCTTTTTATAAAGGTAGCACCATTCTTTCCATCTCTATAAATTACATTATAAATGGTTCGTTTGTCATTTTTATCAAAAACAGCTATATGAATGATGTCTTTACCAATGAATTTCTTGTCATCCACTTTAGTAATTACCATGCGACCATCTCTAAGGAAAACAATCACATCGTCTATATCGGAACAATCGGCAACATATTCGTCTTTTTTCAATCCAGTTCCAAGGAATCCTTCTTC
The DNA here is from genome assembly GCF_902506265.1 of Flavobacterium sp. 9AF. Taxonomy (GTDB): domain Bacteria; phylum Bacteroidota; class Bacteroidia; order Flavobacteriales; family Flavobacteriaceae; genus Flavobacterium. The sequence continues at coordinate 766,539 of NZ_LR733556.1, forward strand.
TCTATTGACAAATAATTTGGTGTTTCTTAAGACTACTTTGGTCGCTTCTATCGTATCAAAACTTCTTAATTCGGTTTGTCTTTCACGACCTTTACCATATTTATCTTTTAATTTGGTAAAGAAAGCAATCGTAAAATCAATAATATGTTCCAAATCGTGTTTTACTTGTTCCATTTCAGCTTCCAACTTAGCAATGGCTTCGTCTGCTTTATCTGAATCGAAACGTGTAATACGAATCATTGGAATTTGCGTTAATTTTTGTAAATCCTCATCATGAATATCTCGTACAAAATCTTTCTTAAACGGTTCGAAACGCTTATACAAGTATTCATATAATGATTCTCTATCACCATACAATTTAAAATCGATGTACATTTCTTCACGAATAAAAATTTTCTCTAAGGTTGAAAAATGCCATTTATTTTCCAATTCATCCAATTGGATTTCCAACTCTCTTTTCAACAAATCTACCGTTCTTTGTGTTGAAATTTTCAGCATATCTGAAACTCCAATAAACAACGGTTTGTTATTTTCAATCACACACCCTAAAGGTGCTACAGAAGTTTCGCAAGCGGTAAACGCATATAAGGCATCGATGGTTTTATCTGGAGAAACACCCGCTGGAAGATGAATTAAAATTTCAACTTCAGCAGCTGTATTGTCTTCAATTTTTTTAATCTTAATTTTTCCTTTTTCATTGGCTTTCAAAATACTATCAATTAAGGTTGAAGTATTCGTAGAAAAAGGAATTTGAGAAATGACTAAAGTGGTTTTGTCTAACTGACTGATTTTAGCACGAACTCTCACACGACCACCACGCATTCCATCGTTATAATTAGAAACATCGGCAATACCAGCTGTAGGAAAATCGGGATACAAGGTAAACGGTTTTCCTTTTAATATTTTAATCGAAGCATCGATTAATTCGTTAAAATTGTGAGGCAATACTTTGGTGGACAAACCTACCGCAATACCTTCTGCTCCTTGTGCTAAAAGCAATGGGAATTTTACAGGCAAATTAATAGGTTCTGCTCTACGACCGTCATAGGAAAGTCCCCATTCAGTGATTTTAGGAGAATATAAAATATCATGACCTAACTTAGAAATTCGCGCTTCAATATAACGAGAAGCCGCAGCACTATCACCCGTAAGAATGTTTCCCCAGTTTCCTTGCATATCAATCAACAAGTCTTTCTGACCAATTTGCACCATGGCATCGCCAATACTCGCATCACCGTGCGGATGATACTGCATGGTATGTCCAACAATGTTCGCTACTTTATTATAACGACCATCGTCTAACTCTTTCATGGAATGCATAATTCTGCGTTGTACAGGTTTAAAACCGTCTTCAATAGCAGGAACAGCACGCTCTAAAATTACATAAGAAGCGTAATCTAAAAACCAATCCTTGTACATACCCGTTACTTTCGTAATGGTATCTTCTGGATTTTCGTTGTTTTCGTAGAAATGATGCCCTGATGTTTTGATGTCATCAAAGCCTTCCATTTCATGAGATTCGTTTCCTAATTCGTTTTGCTCGTCTGGGTTTACGTTTTCTTCTTCGTCTTTCATTTATGCTGAATTTGTATCAGTATTTATTCATTAAAAATTTAATGGTTCATTATAAAAAACATCTAAACTTTCAACGAATTTTTTTTCTGCTTTAACAATGGCTTCTCTTCTAAGTTCAAGTATTAATTCTTCAGATATTTCACTTCCATCATTATGTTTTACCATTTCAGATGTAATAAATAATTTATCATTTTCTTTATTTAATAATGATTTATAATTTTTTTGTCTCTTTCGATTACCTAAAAGCTTAAAATTCATATTTCCATTATTAAACTTAAACTCCTTGATTATAGGTATTATATTCTCAGAAGGATTATCTTTTTGTGGTATTGAAAACAAATTACCAAACTCAAAACTCTCAAAATCTTCAACATTAATCTTATCCAAAGAAACTTTATTAATTCCCTTAGAATGATTAATCATAAATATTGCTAATGATTTTGCTCTTACACTTCCCATATATATCTTCAAAGGAAATTCTCCAGTCGAAAAACTATTATTTTCATTATCATTAAAAATAGGATCAACTCTTTCATCTAAAATAAATTGATTGAATTTTTCAAAAGCTTTTCTTTGATTACTTAAAGAATATATAGTAAAATAATTTGAATATGAAGTAATCCAAAACCATCTTTTCAATGATAATATTTGGTTTTCTGTCGGATTATTGTCATCAAGTGAGTTAAAGAAAATAGTTAAAAATATCAATTGAGCATTATATGGAATCAGTTTACTATTAAGTACTAATAAATCTTCAAATAGAAACTTAACTGCTCTTTTTATACTTGCAAGAGTTCTTTTTGTCACATCTATAAAATCCTCTCTTTTAACTAATTCCTCAATTTTATAATCAAAATATATTCTACCATAAGAGCTTTGAATACTTTGAAAAATGATATCTCTCTTTAATCTTTCAAAATTATAAATTTTTAGTTCCTCTAAAAGCTTATCAATCTCTGTTCCTAATCGAAAATCTCCTTTGTTTGTCAAAGCAGAAGCTATCCAATCTTTTGATATAAGCATCCCTTTTGCATTAACTCTCCAAAAAATTTCAACAGCTTCTTCAATATTTGCATAGTTGATATCTACCGATGCAATTTGATAATTTGTAAAAACTTGTCCAATTTCATCAGCTCTATCATAATATTTTTCAATTTTATTTTCATCAATTATGCTTTCAAAATTTTTCCTAGCATACTGTCTAAAATCTATAGAATTCATAAATACATATACTGGTACTTGATAAGCTTGATTATTAGAACTCGATCTCAGATAGGTAAACTGTTCTTCTTCTAAATCATAAAAAAGATTAAAATTGCGATACCACTCAATTTTATCAATCTCTAAATTATCTTTGTTGAATTTTTCAGGATTAGTCAAACAACCAAATAATGAAGATAGTCTTTGAAAACCATCTAAAATGTAGATAGGATCTTTTTCATTTCTATTTTTAATTCTATAAGGTCCAACTCTAGATTCTTCAATCCAACTTGAAGCATTTTCTAAAGGTTTCCAAAATAAAATTGACCCAATTGGATAATTATTTTTTATACTATCAAACAATTGTTTTATATCATCTTGAGTCCATAAAAAATCTCTTTGAAAAGATGGTATTTGAAACACCCCTTGTTCAAACTCTTCAAGATAGTTTTTTAATGAACGAACTCTTGTATCGATTTTTAACTTTGAACTCATACTAATTTATATATTTTATCAATAATTTCATCAAATTCCTTTGATTTTGCTCGATTTAACATGCTCGATTTATTAACTCTAGTTGATTTATAAAATAATTCAGAAAATGAATTTTTAAAATCTGGAAATTTAAATCCTCCATCTAAAATTGCATAATCTCTTTCAGGAATATTATACAAATTTAAAATTGAACTCAAAATCGGTTTTTTATTACCATGTTCATCATATTCTTTTGGAAAACCATTTTTAAAATTTAAATAATCCTTTTGTTCATCATTTAAATTTAAATAAACATTTATCCAATCTAAAAGACTTTTTTGCGCATGTTTTCCTTTGTATGAATCTCTTAAATCTTCAAAAACTTCATCAGGTATATAATTTTCCATCATTCTCTTTTCTAATATATGATATTTTTGATCATCTAAACCTATTGACTCTAGAAAAGAAATAAGATTCTTATATTGTTGTTTTTGGGGTTGTAATAAAAATTCCTTGTCACTGTCTAAAATAACTAAACATCTATAATATTTATAAGGATCCCTATTATTTCTACTTGCTAGGTCTTCAAAAGATTTTAATTCACCTTCAATAAAATTTTTAACATTTGAACAACCTCCAGCATTTTCAAATTTAATCCAACCATTCTCAACATGCTCAGTTAAAACTTTTCTCGATTCAATATGATTAAAAATAGCTTTAATAAAATAAGCATCATTTTTATTGTTTTCTAAAATGATTGAAACAGGTTGATTAAAAAACCTAATTGATTCTTCTATATTAAAACTATTTGAACTCTTATTATTTGATATTATGTAATCTCTATTCTTCTTACTAGAATTTGTTAAAATAAATTCATTAAATTGATTTTCAATAAATTCATCAAAATTTGAATCTATTCCTTTTAATTTTATATAGTTATTAGTTTTTTTTATTTCATCTAAATCAATAAAAACATTATATCTTGATATTTGCTTTGGATACCAAGATAATATCTGAAAAATATAGCTTAGTCCTTTGATATCAGAATCTTCAAAAATATCCTTACTTATTTCTATCCACATTTTTTAAATCATTAATTTGGGCTTTATATATTGCTTTGGTTTCTATATTAGTTTCTCCAAATATACCATTTGGCCACCAATCAACACCTCCACCTTCATCAACAACTATCTCTGAAATTATACTTTCATTATTATCTTCATTAAAATCTACATAATAAATACCTAAATCACTAGGTTTAAAATGTCCTTCCGCTACAATTCTTCTTAATCTTAAAACAAAATTTTGCGAATGTGTTTCTATTAAATATTTTTTATTTTTATCTTCTTTAATTGATTGTGCTATTAATTGTGCTAATTGAGAATGTGCGTAAGGGTGTAAATGTGATTCCGGTTCTTCTATAATTATTAAAGTTTCCTTATCACATTTTTTAAATGCTCTTGTTATCAAAGGTAATGACTGAGCGATACCCATTCCAGTTTCTGTTAAGTCAATTTCTAATTTCCCTTTTCTTAATTCAATATGATATGGCTCGCTATCAACATCTATATATAAACCCCAACCTTCAAATTTTTCTGAAATCCAATCAGATATTTTATTAAAAAAAACTTTATCTGTTGTTAAATAATCTCTTATCAAAAAATCATATAAAAATTTTCCATCAATACTTGATTTTTCATTAATTGGATTTAGCCTATAATCTAATTTTGCTTTTTCTCTAATGGCTCCAATAAAATCAGTATTTAAGAAAAAAGGTTGACTATAAATTGTACCACTTGAATCACTTTTTTCTTTATAAAAGTAATTTGACAAATAAATACCATCAAATGAACACAAGTATTCCGTATCATCTATCTCATTAAAAAAAGAATTATCATTTTGTCTTTGAAAATTTATTAATTCTTTAGAATCATCATTTTTAGGTTGTTCTTTTAAAATCCAACTTTCTAGAATTGGAATATTTCTACTTACATCAACAGCTACTTTTACATTTAAAGATTGAATCTTTTCTTCTTCAGAATTCTCTTGAAAAACTTCAAGTTCTAAAGCTCTACCAAATTTCCCATAAATTAAATCTTTAAATTCAATCCCAGATACAACACCGTCATTTTCTAAAGAAAATACATAATCATTTTTTCCATTTAAGGCTCCTTCAATTAAAGTCATTAACTTCAACACTGCACTTTTTCCAGTATTATTTTTACCAATTAAAATAGTAATTGGTTTTAACTCCAAAGTTTGTTTTTCCTTAAAAAGCTTATAATTTTTAAACGATATTTTATTTATCACTTTTTCTTTATTTATTTAGCCTACAAATTTAACTAATATAATCTTTAATTATTTCTCAAGACGCATTTTGCAAACCCAAAAACTCTAGAATATAAGGATCTTTGATAATATCCTTTGGTTTTTCAATAATCTGACCTTCTTCTGAAAGTTTCAAAATACCTTCTTTGTCTCTACTTAGACTCAATCTTGTATATAACGCAGTGTCATACTGTCTTCTTAATTCTCTAACACTCCATTTATTTTTTATGGATTCGATTTCGTAAAATTTTCTTTCCTTTTCATCGTCAATAGATAAAAGAAAAACATAATGAGACCATGTTAAAATGAAACTTACTGCAAACTTATAATCGCTATTGATCAAATTAGAATTACTAGACACTGTCTCGGATTTTGATACAGAATTTTCAGAAATACTAGACGCTGTCTCGTAATTTGAATATATCAAAAACAACTTTCTCATATTCTGTAAATTATCTACTGAAAACCCTTTCCCAAACTCTTTTTTTAATTGCTCAGAAAGTCCTTTTAACAGTTGTTTTCCATATTCGGCTCTCTCTTTACCTTTTTGTTCTTCTTCTACAATGATTCTTCCTATTTCAAAATAAGTGTAAACCATAGTTGAGTTTACAGTACGCAAAACTTGTTGTCTTGCATTTTGTAACAAATCAACTACTTGCTGGAATAATTCTCTATTTTGAAGTGTATTTTTCATTATTCCTTTTCAATCACATCCAATTCCACTTTCAAATTATTGATAATAAAATCTTGTCGGTCTGGTGTGTTTTTCCCCATATAAAACTCTAGTAAAGTCTCAATAGAAGTCGCTTTATCCAACATAACAGGATCTAGACGAATGTCGTCTCCAATAAAATGTTTGAACTCGTCGGGTGAAATTTCTCCCAATCCTTTGAATCGGGTAATCTCTGGTTTTGGTTTTAATTTCTCAATTGCATTGACCCTTTCTTCATCTGTATAACAATAAATCGTTTCTTTTTTGTTACGCACACGGAATAATGGCGTTTGTAAAATATACAAATGACCGTCTTTTATTAATTCGGGAAAGAATTGTAAAAAGAAGGTAATTAATAACAAGCGAATGTGCATTCCATCGACATCGGCATCGGTTGCAATAACAATATTGTTATAACGCAAATCACCCATATCTTCTTCAATGTTTAAAGCGGCTTGCAACAAATTGAATTCTTCGTTTTCGTAAACAATTTTTTTGGTCATTCCATACGAATTCAACGGTTTTCCACGCAAACTAAAAACCGCTTGTGTGTTCACATCTCTCGATTTCGTAATTGATCCAGAAGCCGAATCTCCCTCCGTAATAAAAAGCGTACTTTCTAAACTTCTTGGATTTTTAGCATCGGTTAAATGCACACGACAATCCCTTAGTTTTTTATTGTGTAAACTGGCTTTTTTAGCTCTGTCTTTGGCTAACTTACGAATACCTGAAAGTTCTTTTCTTTCGCGTTCTGCTTGTAAAATCTTACGCAACAAAGCATCTGCTGTTTCCGGATTTTTATGTAGGAAATTATCTAGTTTCGTTTTTACAAAATCATTAACAAACGTACGTACTGTAGGGCCTTTTGGTCCCACATCGGTAGAACCTAATTTGGTTTTGGTTTGCGATTCAAAAACCGGTTCTTCCACTTTTACTGAAATGGCAGAAACAATGGATTTTCGGATATCGGAAGCTTCAAAATTTTTATTGTAAAATTCCTTAATCGTCTTTACAATCGCTTCACGAAAAGCACCTAAATGTGTTCCTCCTTGCGTCGTATTTTGACCGTTTACAAACGAATGATACTCTTCAGAATATTGCGATTTACTATGCGTAAGTGCGATTTCAATATCATTGCCTTCCAGATGAATAATTGGATACACCATATCTTCTTCAGCAATGTTTTCGTCTAGCAAATCTTTTAAACCATGTTCTGATACAAATTTCTCACCATTGTAATAAATCGTTAAACCACGATTTAAATAACAATAGTTTTTAAGCATTTTAATGATGTATTCATTACGATACTTATAGTTTTTAAAAATGGTTTCATCGGCAACAAATGAAACTTTAGTTCCTTTGCGTTTTGTTGTCTCAACTACTTCTTCTTCAGTCGTTAGATTACCAGCTGAAAATTCTGCTGCTTTTTGCTGGTTATCACGTACCGATTCCACTCTAAAATAGTTCGACAAGGCATTTACCGCTTTGGTACCCACACCATTTAAACCAACCGATTTTTTAAAAGCTTTGGAATCGTATTTACCTCCAGTATTCATTTTAGAAACTACATCCACCACTTTTCCTAAAGGAATACCACGACCATAATCGCGCACGGTCACTAATTTATCTTTTATGGTTACTTCAATGGTTTTCCCTGCACCCATAACAAATTCATCGATACAGTTGTCGATAACTTCTTTGAGTAAAATATAAATTCCGTCGTCTGGTGAGGATCCGTCTCCCAATTTTCCAATGTACATACCTGGACGCATACGGATATGCTCTTTCCAGTCGAGTGAACGAATATTGTCTTCGGTATATTGATTTTGCTCTAGCATAAACAGATTTTGGATTTTGTGCAATATACTATTTCTCTTTAAAAAATGAAAGTCTGTATTTTATAAGTTATTGACAAAAGGGTTAAGAGGTTTTTTGTTGTTGGTTGTTGGTTGTGAGTTTGAGTTGAAAGAAGATAAATTTAAACATTTTTTTCCTAAAATAATCCATGTCCAAGTTATTTAATCAATCTCCAATTTATATCCTACGCCATGAATATTGAGCAATTTAATTGATGTATCTTCTTTTAATTTTATTCGTAGTTTAGAAATATAGGTATCCAAACTTCTTCCTACAAAAACCCCATGATCTTCCCATACTTTTTTAGTTAATTCTTCTCTTTTGATAATTTGATTGGGTTGAGCCATAAAAATAGTCAACAACTCACATTCTTTTTTAGAGAGACTTATTTCTGTAGTTTCTTTAATCAGTTTGTTTTGTTCAGGATAAAATTTATATTGTCCAATGATTGTATAATTTTCATCCTCTTCAACAGGAACAACTTTAGCTTTGCGTTTGAAATATACAAGTAGAATAATTCCAAAAACTCCGAAAAAGAAACTAAACAAAAAACTAACATAAGAATGATTGTGATTTGTTTTTTCGATTTTTTTTGCAAATCGAACGTTTATATGATAACACCCTTTTTTTAATTGTCTTCCACCGCAAGGAATAATGCTTTTTTCTATATTTTGCTCCATTTGGTAACTATAAGCTACTTCTCTATCTTTACATTGAAGTACTTCAACTAAATAGTTTTTTGGCAAATTGGCTTTTAAAAAACTATTCTTAATTAAGGCTACCAAACTATCAGGTTGTATCGTTACTTGTTTTTCAAATGATAATTGGTATTCAAAATTATCTAATTTAATTACGGGTTTTATCACAGAGATTGAATCCTGATTACTTAATAATAAGCGATGTCCTACATCACGTAAAGCCACTTTTACCAATGTAGAAGTAACTTCTTTAGACTCCTTTGTACAAGAAATCAAACAGAAAAACAGGCCACAAATGAGTATCCTTTTTAATATATTAGTACTAATGCTATTCATAATTATTTGTAAATAACATACAAATTCTTGACATTTTACATGAATTGACACTTTTTTGACATTTTTTTGACATTTTTGGTCTCATTGCATTTTAGTTTTACAGTGTCGATCAACTTATTACAAATTTGATTGATTCCTTTTTAATCACTCTTAAAAAATAAAAAAAATGAAAACATTATTATCTTGCTGCTTCTTATTGGTATTGTTGAGCTGTAAAACAAATGAAACCAAAACAGAAGTAGCTTTAGTAACAGTTCCTAGTAAAGAAGTAAAATCTCAAAAAGATTCGGTATTTAATTTGGGTCCAAAACCAACTTCAAATCCATATGAAGTGAAATTAGACATTCATCAAAAAAGTGATGCAATTTATGATTTAGAAATTCAAATGCTACTTTACAATAATGCGTATTATGCTTCTTCCAATACTAAAAAAGATTTTAAGGGTAAATTTACTTTTTCTGTAGATGAAACTCCATCCTTTACACTAAAAAACAATCTTATAGAAACACCTCTTCTAATTCAAGAAAATAATTCAGAGTCAAAGGATCCTAGTTTATCCGATTGGATTCGTGTAAACACCTATTATAAACAACAGTTAGAAGTAAACACTACAGTAGATTTTATAGTAAGAGGTTTTATTCAATTTACTATTGAACCACGATGTACTTTAGAAAAAATCCCTGTTATTATAAAATCAGAAAAGGGTATGGTCAAATTTGAAATTGATAGGTGCTAAAATAAAAGTACAGAAACTAGATTATTCATAATGATAGAAGATACCTTTATCTAAAACCGTCCAAAGTGCTGCTTTTTGATTACCTGATTTTAATGCTTGATTGGCCCAAGTATTACAAGTGTAAAACAAATTGTAACTTCCTTTGGCTTCGTAAAAAACATCATGTTTACCGTATGAATGTGTTCCTATGCGTTGTATTTTTTGACCAGCATCTAAGGCGAAACTATTTTCAATATAGGCAATTAATTGTTGATAATCATTTTCACTAATAAATATTTTTTTACAGTTTTCATTTTCCTTTAACTCTTTATAAAACGTAAGATGCATTGCAGAGGAACTCATTCCTGTTACGGCTTTTATAGCTGTTGACGTTTTTAAATCGGCCCAAGTAGGTGTGTCTAAATAAAAACCTTTATCTCCCCAACCGAAAGCTAATAAGTTTCTCGTACTATCTTGTGCTTTGGTATGTAAATAAGAAATAGATGTGGACCAATCTTTAATTTCGTTTTTCAAAGGCAAAACAATATCGGTGTGCACGCCATTAGAAAGAATATAAACTGGAACCTTTTTTTGGGTTTCTAAATTATTGTCATTAACCGAAATGATAGAAGTAAAGAAAATAACTACACTATAAACCAATAAAAAAGCTATAAACCCTAAAATAGTTTTTAGCAGAATTTTGAAAATTTTTTTTAATGTTTTCATTCTTTTACTCTTTTATAATTTGTATTATAACCAAAATTCTTTACTTTAAAAAGCTGCTTAAATTCTGATCTTGAAGGACTAATTATGTAAATACTAGAGTCTAACATTTTAGATTTTACTTTAGTAATAGAATCCATTTTCTTTAAATCAACATCTGAATACAATTGTTTTACAGTTAGTCTATCTTTATCAAAAGTGAATAATTTAACTGTCCAATAAATCGAATCTTTATTGCTGACAACTAAATTCCCATTTATTTGCTTTGCTTTTTGAGAACTCGAAAATCTAAATATAGTATCTATTTTTTTATTAAAAATTTCAATAGAATCTCTTAATTTTCTATATGAAAATTCAAAACTACCATCTTTTGCTATTATTTTATCAACTGTCAAGTCATATTCCATTTTTAGAGAATCTAAATCGGTATTTGGAATTTTATTTCTCCATATATATTCACTACAAATTAAATCTTTCTTAAAATTTAAATAGGTAGAATCAGCATTCATATATAATCCTAGAAATTTATTAGGAAAAGATTTTAATTCAGAATCGTTTATTGGTTGAGTTTTTTGAAAATAAAAAGTATTTCCAGCTAATTCAAGTTCAGCAGCAGACTCTTTACAAGACGCAATTAATAAAAGTAAAACTATATATTTTCTCATAAAATGGGTTAAATTTCTTAATCAAAAGTAAATAAAAAAACCGTAAAATTTCTTTCACGGTTTCATCTATTTTATATTACATTTATCTTTTCCCTTCTGTAATTACACATTAAACCTAAAATGCATAACATCACCATCTTTCACGATGTATTCTTTCCCTTCTACTCTTAATTTTCCAGCTTCTTTTACTTTTGCTTCCGAACCGTAATTAGAATAATCATCAAATGATATTACCTCAGCTCTAATAAAACCTTTTTCAAAGTCGGTATGAATAACTCCAGCTGCTTTAGGAGCTGTGTCTCCTACTTTTATAGTCCAAGCTCTTACCTCTTTCACACCTGCTGTAAAATAGGTTTGTAGATTTAATAATTTATAAGCGGCACGAATTAAAACTGCCGAACCAGGTTCAGTTAATCCCATATCTTGCAAGAACATTTGACGTTCTTCATAACTTTCTAATTCAGTAATATCGGCTTCAGCACCTACAGAAAGTACAATTACCTCAGCATTTTCATCTTTTACTAATTCTCTAACTTGCTCCACATATTTGTTTCCAGATACAGCAGAAGCTTCATCCACATTACATACGTATAAAACAGGTTTTAAAGTAATCAACTGAAATTCCTCCATTAGTTCTGCTTCATCTTGATTTTGTGCTACTACAGTTCGAGCCGATTTACCTTGCAATAAGGTTTCTCTAATACGATCCAATAAAGCTTTTTCAGCTTGTGCTTCTTTATTACCGGTTTTTGCAGCACGATTGGTTTTTTCTAATCTTTTTTCAACCGTCTCTAAATCTTTTAATTGTAATTCAATATCAATTGTTTCTTTATCACGAATAGGATTTACATTTCCGTCTACATGCACAATATTATCATTATCAAAACAACGCAATACATGAATAATCGCATTACATTCTCTAATATTTCCTAAGAATTGATTGCCTAATCCTTCTCCTTTACTTGCTCCTTTTACTAAACCAGCAATATCTACAATATCCACAGTTGCCATTTGTACACGCTCTGGTTTCACTAATTCTTCTAAACGAACAATTCTCGGATCAGGTACATTTACTACACCAATATTTGGTTCAATAGTACAAAATGGGAAGTTTGCACTTTGTGCTTTAGCATTTGACAAACAATTAAATAACGTGGATTTCCCAACATTTGGTAAGCCTACAATTCCTGCTTTCATAGTATATTTTTTATAACTAATTCATTTTAAAGTTTGCAAATATACTTTAAAAGTTACAAAGTCTCAACCTTGCAGTTATTTTAGTGATTTATTATATGAATTACAAGTTAAAATTATATTATTTTTAACCTATATTTACAATTACTAACAAACAAACAGATTTTTATGAAAAAACTAACATTATTACTAATGTTTACAGGATTTCAATTGCTTTTTTCTCAAAAAGAAATCACAGGAACTGTAATAGATGAATTAGGAGAGCCTATTATTGGTGTGAATGTAATTGAAAAAAACACCTCAAATGGAGTTGTTACCGATTTTAATGGAAAGTACAAAATTACTGTAAACGAAAATGCTTTACTCATTTTTAGTTACATTGGTTTCAAATCTACTGAAAGAACGACAGAAACTAACGTAATTAATGTAACGTTAATGGAAGGGCAACAACTCCAAGAAGTTCAGATTGTAGGTTCTAGAAGTCCAAAAAGAACAATTACAGAATCGGCTGTAGCAATTGATGTCATAGACATTAAAGAAGTAACTACTCAGAGTGGAAAAATAGAAATCAATCAATTACTACAATATGTTGCACCCTCTTTTAATGCCAATAAACAATCGGGCTCAGATGGAGCTGATCATGTGGATCCTGCTACCTTAAGAGGTTTAGGCCCAGACCAAACATTAGTATTAATTAATGGTAAAAGAAGACATCAATCCTCTTTAATTAATCTATTTGGAACACGAGGTAGAGGAAACACAGGTACAGATTTGAATGCCATCCCTGTAAACACAATCAAAAGGATAGAGATTTTAAGAGATGGTGCTTCTGCCCAATATGGCTCAGATGCCATTGCAGGTGTTATTAATATTGTTTTAAAAGACAATAATGAAGGTATTTCTGGAAACATTACATATGGTGCATACAACACAAATGCTAAAGGTGATTTTTTAGAAGGCACCCCAAATACAGATGGCTATCGATTAGATCAAAATGGAAATGGGAATTCTTATGGTAAAAATCAAAAATTTGATGGCGGTTCCTTAAAAATTGCTACAAATTATGGGGTTAAACTTGGCGAAGATGGTTTTGCTAATTTTACTTTAGAATATTTAAACAAAAACAAAACTCTGCGTCCTGGCTATGATTTTAGAAAAGGTTTTGGGGAAGCAGAAATTAATGGATTTAATTTTTTCGGGAACATAGGCACTAAATTATCAGCTAAAACAGAATTATACATTTTTGGAGGGAGAAATTATAGAAATACAGATGCTTATGCTTTCACTAGAAATGATGGAGAAAGAGTGGTAGAAAGCATTTATCCTGGTGGATATACCCCAAGAATTACTTCAGTTATATTTGATTCATCTATTGCAACTGGAATTAGAACAAAAACAGATAATGGCTGGAATATTGACATCAGTAATACTTTTGGTAAAAATCTTTTTCATTATACTATAAAAGGGACTCTAAATGCATCTTTAGAAGAAGCTTCTCCTACCGAATTTGATGCTGGTGGTCATAGTCTAAGTCAAAACACCATGAATTTTGATTTTTCAAAGAATTTCAACACAATATTAGAAGGATTAAATTTTGCCTTTGGAGCCGAATACAGAACAGAACAATTTAGCATTTTTGCTGGTGAAGAAGCTTCCTATGCAACTTATGATATAAATGGGCAAGTTGTAACCGATCCAGCCAATCAAACGATTCCCGTTGACCCAATATCTGGCAATCCGAGACCCGGTGGCTCGCAAGGTTTTCCAGGATATAGTTTAGCCAATGAATTAACAAAAAACAGAAGCAATATTTCATTATATACTGATACAGAACTAGATATTACAAATTCTTTGTTAGTAAGTGGTGCATTGCGTTTTGAGAATTACAGTGATTTTGGTTCAACAACCAATGGCAAATTAGCCACACGCATAAAAATTACAGATAAAATAAATTTAAGAGGCTCAATAAGCTCAGGTTTTAGAGCACCTTCTTTAGCACAAATTTACTATAATTTAAGATTTACCAATTTTAATTCGTCTGGTGCAACTGAAGTACTATTATCTCCTAACAATAGTCCAGTTACAAGAGCGTTTGGTATAGAAAAATTAAATCAAGAAAAGGCTGTAAACAGCTCCATTGGAATAACTGCTTCATTCGGAGATTTCACAACAACTCTGGATGGTTATTTCATAAAAGTAAAAGATCGTATCATTTTAACGGGATACTTTGATGCTTCTGCATTAAACATAGGGGTTTCTGAAGCGCAATTTTTTGCCAATGGTGTAAATACAAAAACAAATGGTTTAGATGTAGTTATTGCATGGAAAAAAAACATAGACCATTCTTCATTTGCCGCAACTCTTGTTGGAAATATCAATGACATGAAAATTGACAAAGTTCACAATGGTACTTTAGATGAAGGAACATTTTTTGGTAAAAGAGAAAAAGCTTTTCTATTGGCTTCAGCACCATCTAGTAAATTTGGTTTAAACCTAAATTATAAAAGAAATAAATTTGATGGAGGGTTAAATTTTACTCGATTTAGCAAGGTAGTATTAGTAGATTATTCTGAAGCAGATGACGTATATGATGCTAAAATTGTAACAGATATTACTTTGGGTTACCAATTTTCCAAAAACTTAAAGCTATCTGTAGGAAGCAATAACTTATTAAATATTTATCCTGACAAGCAAGATGAAATTGGTGACACAGAAGCAGGAGGTTATTGGGATTCGGTTCAAATGGGATTTAATGGAGCTTATTATTATGCAAGATTAGGTTTCGATTTTTAAAAGAAATGGC
Organism: Flavobacterium sp. 9AF; assembly: GCF_902506265.1. Taxonomy (GTDB): domain Bacteria; phylum Bacteroidota; class Bacteroidia; order Flavobacteriales; family Flavobacteriaceae; genus Flavobacterium. The sequence goes on from NZ_LR733556.1 coordinate 781,819, forward strand.
TGTCAAAAGACAGCCATTTCTTTTAACATCAAATTACATAAACTAAAAATTATATAATAAGCTCTAAAAATGTTGTAACAAGTTTGCACACTATTGATAATACATTTGTACTATAACTTTTAAAAAATAAAAATCATGAAAAATGTATTATTAACATCGGTATTTTTATTAGCCACATTATCTATATCGGCTCAAAATAAAAATGTACAAAAAGAAACAGAAATTGTTACGACAACTATTAAAGATTCTAAAGGAGAAAAGAAAATTGTTAAAACGGTAGAAACAAAAGAAGTTCAAAATGTTGAACTTGAAATGTCTGAACAAAAAGGAATAAACATTCCAATGAAAGAAGAAGCAAAAGTAAATGTTACAACCACTACAAAACTAAATGTAGATGGAGAAACTAAATTTATTGATGTTGACCGATCTGCTTACTATAATTCTAATGGTCACAAATATCAAATTGTTCAAAAAGGAAATGGTTATTCTTTGCTAAACAATTCAAACAAAGAGACAGGTGTTTTAAGAAAAACTTCAAATAGCAATTATATTTTCAGAAGTAAAGATAAAGTCTCATTTGGCTATTTTGACAATGAAGGAAATCTAGTTTTAGAAACTTTTGATTATAAAAAAGACAAAATCACTATGGAAAAGTATGTTGTAGAAAGATAATCTATTTGTTCTAAAATACAGCAATAAAAAAGCTAACTTCTATTAAAGTTAGCTTTTTTATTGTTCTTCATTATCTTCAGTTAAACTATCAATAAAATCTTGTTCTTCTTGGGTTAACACTAAACCAGAATCTATATCCCAAAAATCAGTCAGTATAGTGTTGTTTCTGTTTAGTAAGGTTTTGTCTTTAAAAATTTCTTTTACATCATAAGTAAAAAGACGTTTTGTAAACTTATTGGTAACAAAATAATTTCTAACTTCTGTTTTTATCATTTCTTTATTTTGTTTAGCCAAAAAACCTATTTCTTCTTTTGCATACACTAAATAATATTCTTCATTGCCTTTTACTCTATAAGTCATTTTAAAAGCAGACTTAAAGACATTTTTTTTACCCGAAATAGCATAATCTGCATTTTGTTCTGCTCTATTAGGTTGTATAAAACTCTCTATTTCTATAATTATTCTTTTATTGTAATCATACAATATAATAAAATCGAACAAATATCCTTTTTCTTCATCCAAAGGCTTTACAATCAATTGATAATAATCTTCATTTTCTGGATATGATTTAATTTGAAAATCGAATTTCTTTTTAAATTTATTATCTAATATTTCATCAAGATATTTAAACTGATAATAATTTTCCATTAAGTTATTTAAATTATATCCATAAATATCTTTATCTGTTTTTTCATTTAATATTCCCAAAACTCTATTTTGTTCCACTAGTATATCAGTTTTTATAGAGGATTTATCCTTTAAAATTTGAAAATTAACTAATCCATCATTATATAAAATGTTTGCTTCATTTTTCTTGAAAAACTCTCTAATATATACTCTCAAGTTTGCAGGAACTGACAACCTATTCTTAGAATTCTCTACTAAACCTTTTAAAATATCTTGTGGATGATCTTTTGTTAAAATAATTTCAGGAAGTTTATTTACTGTACTTTCCAAATAAATAACATTTTCTTCCTCCTTTAATGTAATCGATTTTACAATGAATTTTTTATAAGAAGAATGACTAACCTCTAGATAAGAAGGCCTTTTCAAGTTTATCTTAACCATTCCATCAGCATTGGAAATAAAACTCTCTTTAGTACGAAGTACTGTAAGCGTAACCTCATCTACAGGAAGTTGACTCTCAATATCCTTAAAAAGTATTGTAAGTTCATTCTCTTGAGAAAAGGTTTTTAAACAGCATATAACTAAAAAAAGAAAATAAATTCTTCTCATCGGCAATAACAATTTTAACAAAAATAGGAATATTTAAATAAAAGCAAGCTTTTTAAATCTAAAAACAACAATTAGCGACATTTAGCGCACAAAAGTTAAACGTTTTATTTAACTATATTATTATTTAAATTTTCTTCAATTTTAATAACGCTTTATAATATAACAAAACAACTGAGAAAAACCCTACAATTAATTTTTAAAAAAAACTCCTCATAAGAGGAGCTTCTTTTATTCATTATGTAGAAAAGATTGCCTATTTAACAAGGTTTCTTCCGATTCCACATAATCTTCATCAGGAACACAACAATCTACAGGACATACTGCTGCGCATTGAGGTTCTTCATGAAATCCTTTACATTCAGTACATTTACTTGGCACAATATAATACACATCGTCAGATAATGGAATCTGAGCTGCATCTGCATCTACTTCGCTACCATCAGGTAAAATTATTTTTCCAGATAGTTTTGTACCATCTTTATATCTCCAATCATCTGCTCCTTCATATATAGCTGTATTAGGGCATTCAGGTTCACAAGCACCACAATTAATACATTCGTCGGTTATTTTTATTGCCATATTTATAAAATTAAAAGTTAGAAAATTGTCTATAGAAGTTTTTAAAATCTAATTAAATAGTCTAACTAAATCATTATTTTTGTGCAAAAATACAATGTAAACAATTAAAAGCAAAAAACTAATGTTACAAAATGAAATAAAAGAATGTTTTATAGAATTAGGTCATTTTCTAGATCAGTTTACTCATGATGAATATGTAAAAAATGAAACCGTAAAAAACAATGCTCTATTTCATGATGATTTCATTCAGCTAATTGGATTATCACAATCACATAACGGTTGGTTTACAAAAGACAATGTTTGCTTTTCAATAGCTTCATGGGCCAATGCGCTTACTAAAAAAAACCTAGATCATTGGATCTCATCTTATGATTTTTCTTCAGTTACAACAAAAAATATCGGATTAATTTTAGCTGGTAATATTCCATTAGTTGGGTTTCATGATTTATTAAGTGTATTAATTACAGGACATAATGTTATTGTAAAAACATCGTCTAGCGATCAGTATTTAATTCAGTTTTTAGCAAAATATCTCACCAGTTTAGATAATCGATTTCAAGAAAAAATAATTTTTGTAGAAGGCAAATTAGAGAACTTTGATGCCGTTATAGCCACAGGTAGCAATAATACAGCTCGTTATTTCGAATTTTACTTTAAGGACAAACCTAATATTATTAGAAAAAACAGAAATTCGGTTGCTATTTTAACAGGAGACGAAACTCAAGAAGAATTAGTTAACTTAGGAGAAGATATTTTTAGGTATTTTGGATTAGGATGTCGAAATGTTTCCAAAATTTTTGTTCCAAAAGACTACAATTTTGATGCTTTCTTCAATGCTATGTTCAATTACCAAGAAATCATTAAATACGATAAATATGCTAATAATTATGATTATAACAAAGCAGTTTATTTAATGAGTAATTACAAATTACTAGACAATGGCTTTTTGACTTTAAAAGAAGATGAAAATTATGCATCTCCAATATCTTCTGTATTTTATGAATATTATGAAAATAAAAATGAGGTAATTCAAAAACTCCAAAATGACGTTGATAGAATTCAATGCATTGTTAGTAAAAATCATATTAAGAACAGTATAAAATTTGGCCAAACACAAAAACCAAATCTTTGGGATTATGCCGATAATATTGATACTATTGAATTTTTAATATCATTATAATGCATTTACTACAACGTTATTGTTAATAACATTGAATAATTAACAACAAAAAGAATTATAATTATAAAGCGTATTTGCGAAATTTGCTAACACTATAAAATCACAACTCTTTTCAAATTTATTTTGAAATAAAATTATAACAAATGAAAAAACACAATTACAGCGCTGGTCCTTGTATTCTACCTCAAGAAGTATTTGAAAAAGCTTCAAAATCAATATTAAACTTTAACGATAGTGGATTATCCATATTAGAAATTTCTCACAGAAGTAAAGATTTTGTAGCTGTAATGGAAGAAGCAAGAGCTTTAGTACTAGAATTATTAAACTTAGAAGGTAAAGGTTATCAAGCTTTGTTTTTACAAGGCGGAGCTAGTTTAGAATTTTTAATGGTTCCTTATAACTTAATGAAGGTAAATGGAAAAGCAGCCTATTTAGATACAGGAACTTGGGCAAGTGGTGCTATCAAAGAAGCAAAACCTTTTGGAGAAACCGTAGTAGTTGCATCATCAAAAGAGAGTAATTACAATCATATTCCTAAAAACTACACTATCCCATCTGATGCAGATTATTTTCACTGTACATCAAACAATACTATATTTGGAACACAAATGAAGGCATTTCCAACTACCAATATTCCAGTAGTTTGTGATATGAGTTCTGATATTTTTTCAAGAAATCTTGATTTCTCAAAATTTGATTTAATTTATGCAGGCGCTCAAAAAAACATGGGACCAGCAGGCACTACATTAGTAGTTGTTAAAGAAGAAATTCTAGGTAAAACAGGAAGAGCTATACCAAATATCTTAAATTATGAGCAGCACATCTCAAAAGAGAGTATGTATAATACTCCGGCTGTTTTTGCAGTGTACACCTCTTTACTTACCTTACAATGGTTAAAAAACTTAGGAGGAATTAATGCTATTGAAAAAATAAATAATGCAAAAGCCAATTTACTTTACACAGAGATTGACCGTAATCCTTTATTTAAAGGGACAGCTGCTATAGAAGATAGAAGCCATATGAATGCAACATTCTTACTTGAGAACGATGCTCTTCAGGAACAATTTGATAGTTTGTGGAAGAAAGCAGGTATTTCTGGCATTAATGGCCACCGATCTGTAGGAGGATATAGAGCTTCTATGTACAATGCTTTACCTATAGAAAGTGTACAGGTTCTAGTGGATGTAATGAAGGAATTAGAAAAAAATAGTTAAGAAAATTATACAAGATTTAACGTTAGAAAAATCTTATTTTAAATAAAAAACAATGAAAGTATTAGCGAACGATGGTATTTCTAAAGCAGGCATTAAAGTTTTAGAAAAAGCAGGATTTGAAGTAATTACCACAAAAGTAGCTCAAGAACAAGTAGCTTCTTTTATCAACACACATGATGTTAAAGTAATTTTAGTACGTAGTGCTACAAAAGTAAGACAAGACATTATTGACTCTTGTCCTGGATTAAAAATAATTGGTCGTGGAGGAGTAGGAATGGATAACATTGATGTTGACTATGCAAGAAAGCAAGGAATTCATGTAATAAACACTCCCGCTTCTTCTAGTGAAAGTGTAGCTGAATTAGTTTTTGCTCATTTATTCACAGGAGTTCGATTCTTACACGATTCTAATAGAAATATGCCTTTAGAAGGAGATACAAATTTCGATGGATTAAAAAAAGCTTATGCTAATGGTATCGAATTAAAAGGAAAAACTCTTGGTATTATTGGATTTGGGAGAATTGGACAAGCAGTTGCAAAAATGGCTTTAGGTTTAGGCATGAAAGTAATTGCATCTGATAAATATGTAGGTGAAGCTGTCATTCGTGTGGATTTCTATAATGGCCAATTTATCAACGTGGACATCAAAACAGAGCCAATGGAAGAACTTCTAAAACACTCCGACTTTATTACTTTACATGTTCCTGCACAAGATGGATATGTAATTGGTAGAGAAGAATTTAAATTAATGAAAGAAGATGTAGGAATTGTAAATGCCGCTCGTGGTGGTGTTATTGATGAAGTAGCTTTAGTTGAAGCATTAGACGAAGAAAAAGTTTTATTTGCAGGACTAGATGTATTCGAAGATGAACCCACTCCAGCGATGAAAGTTTTAATGCATCCTAAAATTTCATTAACTCCCCATATTGGTGCAGCTACTCTTGAGGCACAAGATAGGATTGGAACAGAATTAGCTGATCAAATTATAAGTTTGTTAAAAAACAATTAAAAAATTCCCTAACTTTAACATCCAACTTAAAAACAAGTAATTATGTCAGGAATTTTAGATTTATTAAACAGTGATTTAGGTAAGCAAATCATTAGCAATGTTAGTGATAAAACAGGGATAAATTCTACTCAAGCAACAGAAGTAGTTTCTTCTAGTTTACCAGCTTTATTAGGAGCTATGCAAGGAAATCTTCTTTCTGGAAATGGAGCAGAAGGACTAATAAATGCAGTAACAGGTGGAAAGCACGACGGTAGTATCTTAGATAATCTAAGTGGTTTTATTAATGGTGGTGATTTTGCTGACGGTTCAAAAATTTTAGGACATTTATTAGGTGACAAACTAGGTTCAGTTGAAAACGGAATTAGTGAAAAAACTGGAGTTTCAAGTAGTATAATATCAAAAATCCTACCTATGCTTGCTCCCATTATTATGGGCTATTTAGGAAAACAAACTAAATCTAAAGGTGTTTCAGATGGAGCAGGTTTAGGAAGTATTTTAGGTGGTCTTTTAGGTGGATCATCTGATGGAGGTTCTATTGGAGGAAGCATTTTAAATTCCGTTTTAGATCAAAATAATGATGGAAAAGTAGATGTTAATGATGCAATAACTGCTGTTACTAAGAAAAAAGGTGGTTTAGGAGGCTTATTAGGTAGTCTCTTTGGAAAAAAATAAAATAAAACCATAATATGTTAAAAGCATCGACAAAGTCGGTGCTTTTTTTTATCTTTATGTCAATAAAAATCAGAGCTAAATAAATACTTTAAAGCCTCAACCTTGAAACAATATCTAATTATATTATCATTAATTATAGGAATTTCAGCAGCCTGCAATTCCTCAAAAAATATTGTTGATTATGAAAAACCAAAATTAGTAAGTGATACACTTCGCATTGCTAATAAAGAAGTTGAATATGAAGTCATAATCATTGATGCTGGTTTTACCTCTTGGTTTAACACAAGTGCTAGACCTAGGAATTATTATTCGCAAAATTACTTAGAAGCAAGAAATAGGGTTTGGATTTTAGAATGGAACAGAAGAGCCATGATGCCGTTGCAATACAATCCAAATTTATATGAAATGCAAATAGATTATGACAATTCTATAGATTATGGCTACGAAGTAAATTATCTCATATACAATTATCTTGTCTATTTTCAATTGAAAAACAATCAAAAACTGGGTGGCTTTTTAGCTCGAATTTAAACTAATGAACAAACTAAAACAACGGTGGAATATAAACTCCAATTGGCAACTGATAATCATTTTTATTGTATTTGCCATAACAGGCTCAACAGCAGCATATATTTCAAAACCTATAACTAATTATTTAGGAATTACAAAAGATTCCATGTCTATATGGCTATATTGGCCTTTACGCCTAATTCTAATTTTCCCTTTATACCAAGTCCTTTTAGTTTTAATTGGATGGATTTTTGGCCAATTTCACTTCTTTTGGGAATTTGAAAAGAAAATGCTTTACAAAATGAGACTTAAATTTATAGCCGATTTTTTCGATCAGATTTTCGAAAAAAAGTAAAAAACTTATTTTATTATGTTTGAATTTCTTATTTTTGATTAATGATAAGAATAGTATCAAATTATAATAATGAATTAAAACTTAAAGGTTTTAATGTTTTCCAAATTGAAACGGACGACAACGCAACAAAAACCTACAGTAGAAAGGATTTTTACAAAATATGCTTAACAACTGGTAAAAGTAAAATTCATTATGCTGACAGAAGTTTTGAAGCTAATGACACCATTTTGTTTTTTGGCAATCCAAACATTCCTTATTCTTGGGAAACTTTATCCACTAAATACATAGGATACACTATCCTATTTTCTGAAGATTTTTTTGTTTCTGGAAAGCATTCTATTAACCTCCAAAAATCTCCTTTGTTTAGTTTAGGCGGAACTCCTATTTTAGAAATTTCAGAAGCGCAACGTGAATTTTTAAATAAGCTTTTCGAAAAAATGATAGAAGAGCAACAATCTGATTATGAGTTTAAAGATGATTTGATTCGTAATTATATTGATTTGATTTTACACGAATCTTTAAAACTAAAACCATCTGAAAATTTCAATCAAGAAAAAAGTAGTGCTTCGCGTTTAACACGCGTTTTTATGGAACTTTTAGAAAGACAATTTCCCATTGAAAATCCAGAAAATTCGTTGCAATTAAAAACGGCTAAAGACTATGCTGAAGTACTTTCGGTTCATGTTAACTCACTAAACAGAGCTGTGAAAGAAGTTACAGGTAAAACTACAACAACTATCATTTCAGAACGTATTACCAATGAAGCTAAAGCGATTTTACAACATACAGATTGGAATATTTCGGAAATAGCGTATGCTTTAGGTTTTGAATATCCTACCTATTTTAATAACTTCTTTAAAAAACAAACAGGAAACAACCCCACTCACTTCAGAACAGAAGCTGTTTGAATTTCTTAACATTTCGTTTGATTTCTATTATTTACTTATTCTTCACTAACCTAATTTTGCATTGTAAATCAATACAATTGTAAAATGAAAAAAAAGTTTTTAATAACAACAATTACACTCGTTGTTGTTATAGCTTGTAATAATGTAAAAAATCAAAAAAAAATGGAAAATCAGAATTCAACTTCTCTATATCCAAAGGGACAAAAATTACCAAACGATTGGTTCACTGGAAATGCTTTTATAACACCATTAGTTGCAAAAGACAGCAATAATGAATTCTCTATTGGTAGTGTATCTTTTGAAATAGGAGCAAGAACGCATTGGCATACGCATCCAAAAGGACAAGTTTTATTAGTTACAGAAGGTAGCGGTTTGTATCAAGAAAAAGGAAAAAAAGCTCAAATTATTAAAAAAGGTGATGTAATAAATATTCCTGAAAATATAGAACATTGGCACGGAGCTTCTGCAAAAACTTCGATGACGCATACAGCAATTACCAATTTTAAAGATGACGAACAAGTTACTTGGTTAGAACCTGTAACAGATTCTGAATTTAATGTAGCAAATCAGTAATACTATGAAAAAAAAATTATACTTGTTGTTAACATGCATCGTAACAGTTATCACATCTTGTAATCAAAAAACAACAACAGAAAATAATAAAAATATAGAAGAAATGAATACAAAAGAAGAACATTATACTTTTCAACTTAGTGAAAAAGTAACGCGTCAAAAAGTAAGTTTTAAAAATCGTTACGGAATTGAATTAGTTGGCGATTTATACTTACCTAAAAATGGAGGAACCAATCTTCCTGCGTTAGCAATTAGCGGCCCTTTTGGAGCTGTAAAAGAACAATCGTCTGGATTATATGCTAACCAAATGGCACAACGTGGCTTTGTTGTTTTAGCTTTTGACCCTTCTTATACTGGTGAAAGTAGTGGCGAGCCAAGAAATATTGCTTCACCAGATATTAATACTGAAGACTTTAGTGCAGCTATCGATTTCTTAGGACTACAAAAAAATGTAGATCGAAATAAAATTGGAATCATTGGAATTTGTGGTTTTGGTGGATTTGCATTAAATGCTACAGCGGTAGACAAACGTGCTAAAGCAGTTGCGACAACCAGTATGTACGATATGACTAGAGTTACTTCAAAAGGATATTATGATGCTGTGACTTTGGAACAAAGAACCCAAATGTTAGAACAACTTAGTCAACAACGTTGGAAAGATGCAGAGAACGGAGCCCCTTTCTATGATTATTCAAGAAGTTTACCAGATACATTAACTGGTAATGAACCTGAATTTGTAAAAGGATATTTTGACTATTACAAAACACCAAGAGGTTTTCATGAACGTTCTATTAATTCAAATGCTGCTTGGGCTGCAACATCATCTTTATCTCTTATGAATATGCCTATTTTAACGTATATAAAAGAAATTTCACCAAGACCAGTGTTAATTATTGCGGGTGAAAATGCACACTCTAAGTATTTTAGTGAAGATGCTTTTAAAGCAGCCAATGAACCAAAAGAATTATTAATTATTCCTGGAAAAGTGCATACCGATTTATATGACAAAACTGATGTAATCCCTTTTGAAAAGCTTGACAGCTTTTTCAAAGAAAACTTACACTAAAACTCCAATAAAAAATCCCGATAATTCGGGATTTTTTATTCTTCTTTTTTTATAACATATTGATAAATCCATGTTATTGTAAACGTAGGTATAAAATCGATAAAAGGAAAAGCTTCTTCAATAAAACCTATAATACCTGCTACTTTTCCTGTAACTCCTTTGTACATATACATTAAAAGCAAACCTGAAATAGGTGCCCAAACCACATCAATAACTTCTGCAAACAAAGGGACTACATAAGAAAGCATACCTATCAAATCAAATAAAATACTCAAAATCAATTTAGTATTTTTACTTGAATCTTTAGATTTAGTAATAACTTGAACTTCTTCTGCCATTTAAAATATATTTAAAAAATTAGTTGATTTAAATATAACAAAATAAATGCCAAAAAATTATTCTCTCTTAATTAATTTATAAAAATCATCTCGAAACGCTTTTTCTTTGAAAACACCACCATATTGTAACGTTGAAGTAAAACTACTTTCATCCTTGATACCTCTACTCGACACACATAAATGGGTTGCTTCAACAACCACAATTACATCTTCAGTGTTTAAAACCGTTTTCAATTCATTAAAAATTTGCATAATCATCCGTTCCTGAACCTGTGGTCTTTTAGCATAATAATCAACTATTCGATTTAATTTGGATAGCCCAATCACCTTTCCTGATGATATATAACCCACATGTGCTTTCCCTACAATGGGTAAAAAATGATGCTCACAAGTAGAATTGAAACTAATATTAGCTTCTACTAACATCTTATCATAATGATAGGAATTATCAAAAACGGAAATTTTTGGCTTATTAGCAGGATTTAATCCTGAAAATATTTCTTGCACAAACATTTTAGCAACTCGATGCGGTGTTCCTTTTAAACTATCGTCTGTAAGATCTAAACCTAATTCTTTCATGATTACAGCAAAATGCTCTTCAATAACTTCCATTTTCGCTTCGTCTGATTTATCAAAAGCATCTTTTCTCAATGGCGCTTCAGCCGAAGTCATTTGATGATTATCTCCTATAATCTCAAATATTTCTTTTTCAAGTTGCGTATTCATTTTCATTCCCTTTCTTATTTCAATTTCGATTTGTAATATTTTCTCAATTTCTCCAATTTTGGGGCAATTACCATTTGACAATATCCTTGCAAAGAGTTTTGGTTATAGTAATCTTGATGGTATTCTTCTGCTGGATAAAACTCACTTGCAGCAGTTACTTGTGTCACAATTGGATTGTTATATAACTTCTCTTTGGTAAGCCACTGAATGTATTGCTCTGCTTTTTCTTTTTGTTCCAAAGAGTAATAAAAAACCTCACTTCTGTATTGGGTTCCTGAATCAGCTCCTTGCCTATTCAAAGTAGTAGGATCATGTGTGCCAAAAAATATTTCTAATAAATCTTGATACGCAACTTCTTTGGGATTAAAAGTAATTTGAATAGCTTCTGCATGGCCCGTCGCACCACTACACACTTCACTGTAAGTTGGATTTTTTGTCTTTCCTCCTATATATCCTGAAGTTACTTTTTGAACTCCTTTCACTTCTAAAAAAATGGCTTCTGTACACCAAAAACAACCACCCGCAAATGTGGCAACTTCTAAATTTTCGTTCATAGTAACGGCTATTGGTTCTTTAAATTCTTTTGGTTTAAACTTCCCTTCTTGAGAATGGCAAGCTTGTAAAATAAAAAAACTAACTAAAATTAAATATTTCATGTAATTCTTTTTTTGTTTAACAAATATACTAAATATGTTAAACAATTTTAGATTTTAACTTATATTTATTATTTATGAAATAAATTGTGATGGGTATAAAATTTAGAATTAGAAAAAAATTGGTTTCTTTGTAAAAAAGTTTTCTGAATGATTAAAGCCACTAATATTCACAAATATTACAACACATTACATGTATTAAAAGGTGTAAACTTACATATTCAAAAAGGAGAAATTGTATCTATTGTAGGTGCTTCAGGTGCTGGAAAAACGACATTATTACAAATACTAGGCACATTAGATAAAGCCTCATCTGAATTAAATTCACGTTTAGAAATTAATGGTGAAGAGGTTACTAATATGAAAGATAAAAATTTATCTCGATTTAGAAATTTAAATTTGGGATTTATTTTCCAATTTCATCAATTATTACCTGAATTTACAGCATTAGAAAATGTTTGTATTCCTGGATTAATTGCTAAAAGAGACAAAAAAGAAGTAGAAATAGAAGCAACAAAATTGTTGGATTATTTAGGATTATCGCATCGATTACAACATAAACCTAACGAATTATCTGGAGGAGAACAACAACGTGTAGCAGTTGCAAGAGCATTAATAAACAAACCTGCTGTAATTTTTGCTGATGAACCTTCAGGAAATTTAGACACACATTCTGCAGAAAACTTACATCAATTGTTTTTTAAATTAAGAGATGAATTTGGACAAACATTTGTAATTGTTACTCACAATGAAGAATTAGCCAATATGGCGGATCGAAAATTAACAATGGTGGATGGAAATATTAAATCCCCTAATGAATAAAATGGAATGACTAAAGAAACTTTAAAAGATTTTTTAGAAGAAAAAGTAGATTTATACAATAATCCCAATTTTATTGAAACTGATCCCATTCAAATTCCTCATAATTACTCTTTAAAAGAAGATATTGAAATTGCTGGCTTTCTAGCAGCAACAATAGCTTGGGGTAATCGAAAAATGATTATCAATAATGCCAAAAAATTTATGGATGCATTGGGTAATGCCCCATATGATTTCGTTATGAATCATTCCGAAAAAGAATTAAGCCGTTTAGATAGCTTTGTTCATCGTACATTTAATTCAATCGACGCAATTACATTTATAAAAGCATTAAAAAACATATACATTAATCATGAAGGATTAGAAACTGTTTTTTCTAGTTATGCTAAACCAGATTCACTGCAAAGTAGTATTTCAGAATTTAAAAAAATTTTTTTTGAGATTCCGCATCATAATAGAACAACGAAGCACATTTCAGATCCTTTAAATAATTCAGCCGCAAAGAGAATCAACATGTTTTTAAGATGGATGATTCGAAAAGATAATAAAGGAGTTGATTTGGGAATTTGGAAAAATATTTCTCCCGCTTCCCTCTCTTGCCCTTTAGATGTACATTCGGGTAACGTTGCAAGAAAAATGGGTTTGTTATCTAGAAAACAAAATGATGCAAAAGCACTTTTTGAGTTAGATACTAATTTAAGAAAATTAGACACTAATGATCCTGTAAAATACGATTTTGCTTTATTTGGCTTGGGTGTCTTTGAGAAATTTTAAATAGCAACTAATATATAGAAAAACAATTAGATCAAACGTTTAACAAAAGAATTACTAATTGTATGAAATACATAAATGGCAATACTATAAACCTTTTGTAAAATAATATAACCCAGACTAGTAGCATAGGATATAAATTTGTAAAAGAAAATGAGAGCAAATATATTCTCATAAAAAAAATAAACTATTTACAAACTAAAAATTTATTATTATGTTACGTTGGACAATCACATTTATCATTTTAGCAATAGTTGCTGGAATATTCGGTTTTGGAGGAATTGCAGCTGGTGCTGCTAGTATTGCAAAAATATTATTTTTTATTTTTATAGTACTTTTTATATTATCTCTAATAAGTGGGAGAAGAAGAGTTTAAATCAAAAAAATCCTGTAAACTAAATTAAATAATAATAGAAAGTTTACAGGATTTTTTTATTCTTTTGCAATTGTATCTCTATTTCCTTCCTGCATTTTACCCTCTTCAATCATTTTATCCACTTCTTTCTTTTCTTCACTATTTAAAGTTTCCTTATTTTTTACTTCTTCAACATTAGCCAATTTAAATTTACAAAACATGGGTAAATGATCAGAGTCAATTTGAGATAATGTTTTAAACTCTTCAATATAAATTGCCTTCGAATGAAAAAACAAATCTATTGGAAAACGCAATAATTTATATTTTGCATGAAAAGTCGAAACAAAACCTCTTCCTATTCTTGGATCAATTAAATTAGAAATTTTTTTAAATAAGACAGACGATTTTGCCCATGCCACGTTGTTAAAATCACCAGATACGATAACAGGAAATTTACTTTTTTTAACTCTTTTGGCTACAGATAATAACTCTCCGTCTCTTTCTTTAGAATTTTCTTCTTCCGTAGGACTTGGAGGTGGCGGATGTACTCCAAAAAAAGTTAACTTTTTCCCATCTTGCGTTTCTAATATAATTTCAAAGCTAGGTATATCATCTGCAACAAAATAATGAGTAACTGCTTCTATAATTTTAAGTTTTGAATAAAAATGCATCCCATAAGTATTCTCTAAAGTTGCTTTATGAGAATAAATATATTCTTTTTCAATACTTTGCATGTTTTTTTCCCAATCAGCATTAGATTCCATTGTTAAAATTATATCTGGATTAATATGATGGATTAAATGAACCAATTTATGATATGATGTATTAAACTGATAAACATTTACCGAAATAATACTTAGCGCTTTTTCATCATATTTTAATTGTCTATCTATTCGTTCTTTTTGAAAAATAGGTGTATAAGGCAATAAGACAAAACAATTATATAGTATAAAAATGAGTAAGACTACCTTACAAATTAAAGATAGAGACATATTTTCGAAACGGATAACAAAACTAAATCCAAATAAAAAAAGTAAAATAAACAGTAATTGTATCCTGCCAAAATCCCATACTCTAAAAAACCAATGTTGGTTAGACACAAAAGGCAATACATTTAGTAATAAAATAAGACCAGAAAATACATAAAAAACGGTTTCGATTATCATAACTTAATTTCTTGTCATAAAAATAAGCATATTTAAAAATTGGATAGTCAAAAAAAATGGTAATTCTTTATTAAAAAATTTATTCATTAATACATTTTGTAACAAATAGAGATAAGTTTCGTCTTGTTTATATAAAAAAACTTATATTTTGGAAACAATACTAACAATTAGCAATCTGAATAAAATTTTTAACAAAAGAGTACATGCTGTTAAAAATGTCTCTTTTGAAATTCAGAAAGGAAATGTTTACGGAATTCTTGGTCCAAATGGTTCTGGAAAATCAACTACTTTAGGAATTGTATTAAACGTTGTAAATAAAACATCTGGTAGTTACCAATGGTTTAATGGAAATTTACCTGTTCATGAAGCTTTAAAAAAAGTAGGTGCTATTATAGAAAGACCTAACTTCTATCCTTACATGACAGCCAAAGAAAATTTAGAATTAGTTTGCAAAATTAAAGACATTCCTTACTCAAAAGTTATTGAAAAACTAGAGTTAGTCGGACTAATTGAGCGTAAAGACAGTAAATTCAGAACATTTTCATTAGGGATGAAACAACGATTAGCCATTGCTTCTGCCCTGTTAAATGATCCCGAAATTTTAATTTTAGATGAACCTACTAATGGGTTAGATCCACAAGGTATTAGACAAATTAGAGACTTAATAAAACTCATAGCTTCTCAAGGAACTACAATTTTACTAGCTTCTCATTTATTAGATGAAGTAGAAAAAGTTTGCAGCCATGTAGTCGTACTTCGTTATGGAGAAACATTATATCATGGCCCTGTTGACGGAATGTTATCAAATGAAGGGTTTTTTGAATTAAAATCAGATGATAACGATAATTTAAGAAAGGTTTTATTACTACTTCCTGAAGTAAAAGATGTTAAGATAGAAGAAGATAAATTATTAGTTTACTTAAAAAACCATTTAGAAGCAAAAACATTAAATAGTTATTTGTTTGAAAAAGGAATTGTTTTACAACATTTAGTAAAAAGAAAAAACAGTCTGGAAGAACAATTTTTACAATTAACTAAAAACAACTAACACAAAGAAAATGAAACGATTACTCACCATAGAATTTCAAAAATTATTCAAAAATAAAGCTAGTAAATTTTTAATTTTTTCTTATTTTATTTTATTATCCTTTATAGCCTTAATAGCTTCAATAAAGTTTGAATTTGGTAATTTTAAACTACACATTGCAGATCAAGGAATTTTTAATTTTCCCTATATATGGCATTTTAACACTTATATTGCTGGCTATTTCAAATTGTTCTTAGCTATTGTCATTGTATCTATGATGGCGAATGAATATACTTATGGCACTTTAAAACAAAATTTAATCGACGGTATGAGTAAGAAAGAATTCATTTTATCAAAATTCTTAACCGTTGTAACTTTTGCACTGGCTTCTACTCTATTTATATTTGTTTTATCGCTTATTCTAGGTTTTTCATTTTCATCCTATACCGAATTTAGTATCGTATTTTCAGATTTAGAATACCTTATCGCCTTTTTATTTAAATTAATTGGTTTCTTTTCATTTTGCTTATTTTTAGGTATCTTAGTTAAAAGAAGTGCCTTCGCTTTAGGATTTTTATTAATTTGGAATATTGCAGAATTTATAGTATCTGGTCTCTTAAGATGGAAATTTTTTCCTAAAACAGATATCTATTCAAAAATAAATCAATTCTTCCCGTTGGAATCAATGAGTAATTTAATCAAAGAGCCTTTTACTCGACTTTCAGCCATAAAAAATATCGAAACTACTATTACTGGTGAAGAAGTGGTTAGAGAATATGGAGTTCATTTTGGTGAGATTGCGATCGTATGTGTTTGGACAGTAATCTTTATTTATTCTTCTTATTATATATTGAAAAAAAGAGATTTGTAGTATCTTTGCCTCTGCTATTAAAAAGTAGAAATGAGGTATTTACATTTTATAATAATTATTCTATTATTTCAGAATATTAGTGCACAAAGTATTAGTGTAGATCAAAATACTTACACACCGCAACAATTAGTAGAAGATATTCTGATTAATAGTGGATGCGCATCAGTAACTAATGTGACTGTTTCAGGTGGAAATTTTCCTTCAGGTGATAAGTCTTATGGTTATTTTAATCGAGATGGATCTTCTTTTCCTCTTGAAAATGGAATTATTCTAAGTACAGGTAGAATATATAACGCACCAGGACCTAACGCTTCCATTTCAGATGATGGAAATGGTATTGGATGGACTGGTGATAGTGATTTAAATCAAGCGTTAAATATTTCCAATTCTATTAATGCGACTATATTAGAATTTGATTTTACACCTTTAGGAAATCGTATCAGTTTCGATTATATTTTTTCTTCTGAAGAATATCATGGAACCGCAACTTGTCAATATTCTGATGGATTTGCATTTCTACTAAGAGAAGTGGGCTCAACAATTTATCAAAACTTAGCATTAATTCCGAACACGAATACCCCTGTTAAAGTAACTACAGTTCACCCAAACATTCCTGGAGGTTGTGGCCCTCAAAACGAACAATATTTTGATGCATTTAACAATACAAATCACCCAACAAATTTTAATGGCCAAACTAAAATTTTAACTGCTCAAGCTACTGTAACTCCTGGCACACAGTACCATATAAAACTAGTTATTGCTGACGAAGGGAATTACAGGTATGATTCTGCTATTTTTCTTAAAGGAGGAAGTTTTAATACAAATGTAAACTTAGGTGAGGATAGAACTATTGCAAATGGTAACCCTGTATGTGGTACCTTTCAATTAGATACCCAATTAACAGGAACACATCAATGGTTTTTAAATGGGAATGAAATTATTGGAGAAACTACTTCAACCCTTACTATTACACAAAATGGTACATACAAAGTTATTGTTTCTATTCCTGGTTGTAGTCCTGCTCCAATGGATGAAATTGACATTGAATTTGCTCCAACATTAATACAAAGCTCAAATACTAACTTTTCTCAATGTGATGATGATGACATACAAGACGGTATAACAACTTTTGATTTAAATTTAATTATTCCACAAATAATTACTAACCTACCTTCTAATTATCAATTAAGCATATTTGATAGTCCAACTTCTACAACTGCCCTACCCTTAACTTATCAAAATACGGTTCCTAATCTGCAAACACTATATGCCAAAGTTACTAATATACCTAATTGCTATGATACAGTAGTTTTCCCAATTACAATTGAAGTTAACACTTTTACGGAAGACTATTCTGATGAAATGTTTGGCATTTGTGAAAGCGACAATCTTATTTTAGATGCTGGAAATAGTTTTGTTTCCTACAGCTGGAATACAAATCCAGTACAAACTACACAAAGTATTACAGTATCAAATTCTGGTGTTTATACAGTTACTTTAGAAAATACTTTAGGATGTTTTAAAACAAAAACATTCACAGTACAAGCTTCTCAAATTGCAACTATTGAAGATGTAATCGTTTCCGATTTTTCAGAAAACAATACAGCTACAATAATAGTTTCAGGTAATGGCAATTATGAATACTCATTAAACGGCTTAAACTATCAAGATTCTAATGTATTTCAAAACTTACTTGCAGGTGAATACACCGTATATGTTAATGACAAAAATGGTTGCGGATTAAGTTCAAAAACTTTTATCATTTTAGATTTTCCAAAATTTTTTACACCTAATGGTGATGGATATAATGACACTTGGCAAATTAAAAATTTAGAAAAAGCGGGTCTTGAAAACAGTAAAATATATATTTTTGATAGATTTGGGAAATTACTAAAACAAATAAGTCCTCAAGGAAACGGATGGAATGGAACATTTAATGGTCAAATTCTTCCTTCTTCAGACTATTGGTTTGTAATAGAATTACCCAATGGAAAAAAAATAAAAAATCACTTTTCACTGAAAAGATAAATTATGCTAAAAAACATTATTTTTATTGCTTTAGGAGGCGGATTAGGAAGTGTTTTAAGATACTTAAGCAATATCTATATAGGTAAATTTTTTCCTAACAAAGGGTACATTGCCACCCTTTTTGCAAATATGATTGGTTGTCTCTTAATTGGAATATTAGTAGGATATTTTATTAAAAACCATTCTTCTAATGAAGCTTTTAAATTATTACTAATAACAGGATTTTGTGGTGGATTTACCACTTTTTCAACATTTGGCTTAGAAAATTATAATCTATTACAATCACAAAATTATATATTAACACTGTCTTATATTATATTATCTATAACAATTGGTATAGCATTTGTAGGATTAGGCATATACTTAACTAAATAAGATGTTTTCAAGTAAAGAAATTAGCGAGCTTAAATCGTTACTAAGTTCACCAAAAAAAATTACAATTATTTCACATAGAAACCCTGATGGTGATGCTATGGGATCTTCCTTAGGTTTATTACACTTTCTAATTCAATTAAATCATCAAGTAACTTTCATTTCACCAAATGAATACCCTGATTTTTTAGAATGGTTACCAAAGGCTAATGAAACTGTTATTTTTGAAAGAGAATATGATAAAGCTTTACCTATCTTACAAAACAGTGATTATATTTTTACTTTAGATTTTAACGCCTTACATCGCACAGGTGATGCAATGCAAAAAACATTAGAAAAATTATCTAATACAATGATCATGATTGATCATCATCAATTACCTGATACTTATTCAAAATATACTTTTTCAGATGTTAATTACGGTTCAACCTGCCAAATGATATATGATTTTATAAATATCTTAGGCTACAACCATCTAATTAATAAAGAAATAGCAACCTGCCTATATACAGGAATTGTTACCGATTCAGGAAGTTTTAGATTTCCCAAAACTACTCCAGAAACACATCAATGTGTAGCAGATTTAATTAGTAGAGGCATTAATAATAGTGAAATACATAATTTATTATTTGACAATTCAAGTTATGAACGCCTACAACTTTTAGGCAAAGCATTACAAAACTTAAAAGTGCTTCCTGAATTTAACGCTTCTTACATTACCCTAAGCCAAGAAGAACTTAATCAATACAGTTATAAAAAAGGTGATACAGAAGGTATTGTTAATTATGGATTGAGTATAAAAGGAATTATTGTAACCGCAATTTTTATAGAAAACAAAGAAGAAGGAATTATAAAAATTTCTTTTCGATCACAAGGTAATTTTGATGTAAACGAATTTGCTCGAAAGCACTTTAATGGAGGTGGTCATATAAATGCAGCAGGGGGAAAATCTTTTTTAAGCTTAGAAGAAACAGTCAACCAATTTATTGCTATTTTAGCAACAGAAAAAAAATAAAAATGAAGATAATTTTTCAGATAATCGTTATTGCCTCTATTCTTGTAAGTTGTTCAAAACAACAAGCGAGAAAGCCTATTTCTAAAACGGATGGCAATTTTATTAAAGAATCTATTGAAAGAAACAAAAAATTAATTGCGAGTGAAGAATCCTTAATTAATACAATAATTAAAAAAGACACTTTAAAAGAGTATATTGCATCCAATAAAGGTTATTGGTATAAATACATCACTAAAATAGAAGCAAATAGTAATTTACCTGTTAAAGGTGATATTGCTTTGTTTGATTACGAAATTAATGATATTAATAATAATGTAATTTATTCAAAAGAAGAATTAAAACCACAACAATACACCATCGATAAACAAAATATAATGATGGGATTAAGAGATGGAATTAAACTAATGAAAAAAGGAGAAACTATAACTTTTTTATTCCCTTCTCATATGGGGTTTGGCTATCATGGAGATGATAATAAAATAAAATCAAACATGCCTCTAATTTGTACAGTAACTTTAAATGACATTAAAAAAGATACTATTAATTAATTTTAATGATAAAACAGCAAACAAACAAAAACAAAATAAATCTACTATGAAACATTTTTTTATCTTTTCATTTACTTTATTACTTTTCTTTACCTCATGTAATGACAAATTTGCAAAATTTGAAGACGGTATTTATGCCGATATAGAAACTAACAAAGGAGATATTGTAGTAAAATTAGAATTTGAAAAAACACCTATTACAGTGGCTAATTTCATTTCTCTTGTCGAAGGAAAAAATCCGTTTGTATCAGGAGAATTTAGTAACAAACCCTTTTATGATGGATTAACTTTTCACAGAGTAATCCCAAATTTCATGATACAAGGTGGAGATCCTAATGGTGATGGTTCTGGAAATCCTGGATATAAATTTAAAGATGAATTTCATCCTGATTTAAAACACAATAAAAAAGGAATTTTATCAATGGCTAATTCTGGTAAAAACACGAATGGAAGCCAATTTTTTATAACACACAGAGAAACTTCTTGGCTAGATAATGTACATACAGTTTTTGGAGAAGTAATGGAAGGATTAGATGTTGTAGATTCAATAGAAGGAAATGATAACATTTATAAAATATCTATCATTAGAAAAGGAGCTAAAGCAAAAAAGTTTGATGCAGTAAAAATTTTTAAAGAATATTATAAAGTAGCTGCTGAAGTTCAAAAAAAGGAAGAAGAAGAACAACGTTTAGCAGCTTTAAAAGTGGAAGAAACAAAAAAGTTAAAAGCAGAAGAAATTGCTAAATTAAAAGAAGAAGGTACTAAAACAAAATCAGGTGTTATTTACAAATACTTAACTAAAGGAGAAGGCAATAAACCTAAAAAAGGATCAAAAGTATTTGTATATTATGCTGGTTTTTTACCTAATGGAGAACTTTTTGATTCCAATTATGAAAGTGTATCTCAAACCTTTGCTAAATATGACCCAATAAGAGCTCAACAGAATGGATATAAACCTTTTCCTTTTGAATTTGGTAGTAAACAAGGATTAATTCCAGGATTTATTGAAGGGATTGAATTACTTTCTTTTGGAGACAAAATTATGGTTTATATACCTTCAAATTTAGGATATGGAAGTCAAGGTGCTGGAAATGTAATCCCTCCAAATACCGATATTATTTTTGAGATAGAAATTTTAGAAAACATGCCAAATTAATTATATTCACAATGAACACAAAAAAGATAGCTTTTTTTATTGCCATCCTTTGTAGCACTTTTTATGCTGCATTAGCTCAAAAAAACGAAGGATTATTTGCAGAAATAACAACCTCTAAAGGAAAAATCCTTTTACAATTAGAATTTGAAAAAACACCTATCACTGTAGCTAATTTTGTATCTCTAGCAGAAGGAAAAAACTCCTTTGTAAAAGAAGAATTAAAAGGTAAACCTTTTTATAATGGCTTAAAATTTCATAGAGTAATCGCTAATTTTATGATTCAAGGTGGTGATCCTCAAGGAACAGGAGCTGGTGATCCAGGATATAAGTTTGTGGATGAAATCGTTACCGAATTAAAACATGACAAAGCAGGTATCCTATCAATGGCTAACGCTGGTCCTGGTACAAATGGAAGCCAGTTTTTTATTACTCATAAAGAAACTCCTTGGTTAGATGGAAAACATACTGTTTTTGGACACGTAATTCAAGGACAAGAAGTGGTAGATGCTATCGCTCAAAATGACGCTATTGAAAAAATAACGATTATTAGAAATGGTAAATTAGCAAAAAAATTCAAAGCTGAAAAAGTCTTCGAAACCTACATGAAAGAAAAAGAAGAGAAAGATAAAATTGAAGCTCAAAAAAAGAAAGAATTTGAAGCCAAACTACAACAAACAATCACAGATAAAAAGGTTTATTTTGAAAGTAAAAACAAAGAAGCTGTTCTATTACCTTCTGGCTTGAAATACATTATCACTCAAAAAGGTAACGGGATTAAACCAGCAGATGGTTCTCAAGTTTATATTCATTACGCAGGTTATTTTGAAGATGGAAAACTATTTGATAGTAGTTACGAAGAAGTAAGCAAAGCTTATGGTAAATTTGATCAAAATAGAGCGAATCAAAATGGTTATTTGCCTTTTCCTTTTCAATATGGTAATAAAGGAGGATTAATTCCTGGTTTTCTGGAAGGCGTAAATAATATGAATTTAGGGGACAAAGTACTTCTTTTTATCCCTTCAGAATTAGGTTATGGAAAAACGGGTGCTGGTGGTGTGATTCCTCCTAATACTAATTTAATTTTTGAAGTTGAATTATTAGAAAAACAACAATAATTAGAAAGCTCCAATTTTTAGATTGGAGCTTTTTTTTTATTTCAAAAGAACTACTTCGATTTCTCACCCACAAAATAATCACTTTGATTTTTAAACAACACATTAAAAGTAGTTAAACTACCATAAATTCTAGTAATATATTGTTGCATTTCTATCTTTTCATTTTGTTCTAAATTACTTGAATTAATCTTTTGTTCCATTACCCTCACACGATCTCTAACCATTACAATTTTATTAAAAAAAGTATCAATAGGCACTTCTTTATTTTGAGTAGCTGTACCAGGTTCAAGTATTAATTTGCCCCCTTTCCATTTATCAGCGATAGATACTTTTGGACCTATATCACTATATTTTTCTAGAATTCCTTTTAGCATTTTTTCAACTTCAAAAAAACTAACCGTATCAACCTCAT
Organism: Flavobacterium sp. 9AF; assembly: GCF_902506265.1. Classification (GTDB taxonomy): domain Bacteria; phylum Bacteroidota; class Bacteroidia; order Flavobacteriales; family Flavobacteriaceae; genus Flavobacterium. The sequence goes on from NZ_LR733556.1 coordinate 805,165, forward strand.
CCTCAACAGCCTCAATCACTTCAATTTCTTCGTCTAAAGTAATTGTCTCAACACCTTTATCTATAAACGTAACCCAATAATATTTAGAAGTAACATTTGTAATTACCCCTACACCATATTCATTATGTTTAATTCTTGAACCAATTCCTAATAATTTCATAATATAAATAACTTTAAAACTCAAATATATTAAATTTGCAACATAATTTTTATACTATGAGCGCAATAAACACAAATGATTTTAGATTTTCAATGCCATTAAGTATTCGTTGGAATGACTTAGACCCATTAAACCATGTAAATAATGTATATTATTTTGAATATTTTCAAATTGGACGTGGTCATTACATGCTAGCTGCTAGTAAACAATGGGATTGGACAAAAAACATGTTTGTTATTGCTCACATCGAATGCGACTATTATAAAGAATTAAAGTTAACTGCTAAACAACCAAGCATTAAATTGCGCACTTCTACAATTGGTTCCAAGAGTTTTGAAATCGAATATCTTATTACAAGTTTAGACAAAGAGAATAACGAAATTATTCATGCCAAAGGTAAAAGTGTGCAAGTTTTAGTGGATATTTCTATAGGAAAATCGGTTGAAATTCCTGATTGGTTACGTGAAGACCTAACTCAATACGAACCTGTTTTAAGCTAATTTTTTTTTACTAATTGTACTAATTTCTTTGGTGCAACATTACTATATGCGGTAGCAATCGCATCATGAAATAAATCTTCATGTACGATACTTAAATCTACAACTGTCCAACCTTGCTTACCCCATGCGTTTGGAACAGGATAAATTGCATTGCCTTTACCTGATGAAAACACATCTTGTTCTTCTAAGGATAATTTTAAAGTTATAATATGATTAGAATGAGAATACGTTACGAAGATTTTCTTTTTCACTTGAAAAGAAATTTTCTCAAAATGTGGTGCTTCTTCTACTTCTGGAAAAGAAAAAACGTGTTTACGTAAGGCTTCAATAGTAATCATATTGGTTTTAATGTTTTACTAAATGTACAAAAAATAGTGTATTCTTTAATCTAAAGTATTAACATTTAATTCTGAATAAGGCTATTAGCTTTTATCCTTACAAATTGGTATCTTTGCGTTTTGCCAAAAAAATTATGCTAAACACAGAAGAAACTATAGAAATTATTGGTGCGAGAGCTCATAATCTAAAAAATATTGATGTTGTCATTCCTCGCGAAAAATTAGTTGTTATAACTGGTTTATCGGGTTCAGGAAAATCTTCCTTAGCTTTTGATACTATTTATGCTGAAGGTCAGAGAAGATATATTGAAACCTTTTCAGCTTATGCACGCCAATTTCTAGGTGGCTTAGAACGCCCTGATGTAGATAAAATTGATGGTCTTTCGCCTGTAATTGCTATCGAACAAAAAACAACTAGTAAGAGTCCACGTTCTACTGTAGGTACGATTACAGAAATCTATGATTTTCTCCGATTATTATATGCTCGTGCTGCGGATGCCTACAGTTACAATACGGGAGAAAAAATGGTTTCATATTCCGATGAGCAAATTAAAAACCTCATCATTGAGGATTTTCAAGGGAAAAGAATCAATATTTTAGCTCCTGTTATTCGTTCAAGAAAAGGTCATTATAGAGAGTTATTTGAACAAATTTCCAAACAAGGCTTTCTAAAAGTACGCGTGGATGGGCAAATTCGCGATTTAGAATTTGGCATGAAAGTCGATCGTTACAAAACACACGATATTGAAATTGTAATCGATAGAATGGCAATTGAAAACAATGAAGAAACAGAAAAAAGATTAGCTGAAAGTATCAATACAGCTATGTATCATGGTGAAGATGTTTTATTAGTAATCGAACAAGAAAGTCAAGAAGTACGTTTTTATAGTAGAAGTTTAATGTGTCCTACCTCTGGTATTTCTTATCCTAATCCAGAACCCAATAACTTTTCATTCAATTCACCAAAAGGAGCGTGCCCTACATGCAATGGTTTAGGGACTGTTAATGAAATTAATCTTTCTAAAATTGTTCCCAATCCTAAAGCATCCATCAAAAGTGGTGGTTTTGCACCGTTAGGCGAATATAAAAACTCATGGATTTTCAAACAACTTGAAATTATTGCACAAAAGTATAATTTCAAATTAACAGATGCTATTGATACCCTTCCAGAAGAAGCCATGCAAATGATTTTATACGGTGGAAATGAAAAATTTTCAGTTGTATCTAAAGTTATGGGAATTACAAAAGATTATAAAATTGATTTTGAAGGAATCTCTAATTTTATTAAAAATCAATACGATGAAAGTGGTTCCTCTTCAATTAGAAGATGGGCTAAAGAATTTATGGACGAAAAAAATTGTCCCGAATGTAATGGTTCACGTTTAAAAAAAGAATCTCTTTATTTTAAAATCAATAATAAAAATATTGGTGATTTAGTTCAAATGGATATTTCTGAATTGTCCGATTGGTTTTACGATTTACCCAACCACTTATCTGAAAAACAAAAAACGATTGCAACCGAAATTTTAAAAGAAATTACCACTCGTCTTCAATTTTTATTAGATGTCGGTTTAAATTATTTATCTTTAAATAGAGGTTCAAAAACATTATCTGGTGGTGAGGCACAACGCATTCGTTTAGCCACACAAATTGGTTCACAATTAGTAGGCGTATTATATATTTTAGATGAACCAAGTATTGGTTTGCATCAAAGAGATAATGAAAGACTTATAAAATCTTTAGAAAGTCTTCGCGACTTAGGAAATTCTGTCATTGTGGTTGAGCACGATAAAGACATGATTTTGGTGGCTGATTATGTTATTGATATTGGTCCAAAAGCAGGTCGTTTTGGTGGTAAAATTATTAGTGAAGGAACACCCAAAGAGATTTTATCTCACAATACTATTACCGCTCAATATCTAAACGGAAAAATGGAAATAGAAGTTCCTAAAACCAGACGAGAAGGTAATGGAAAAATAGTAAAATTAACTGGTGCGACAGGAAATAATTTAAAAAATGTAACTGTTGAATTTCCATTAGGAAAATTAATCTGTGTCACTGGGGTTTCTGGTAGTGGAAAATCTACTTTAATTAATGAAACTTTATATCCTATTCTTAATGCTCATTTTTTTAATGGAGTGAAGGAACCTCAACCTTACAAAAAAATTGAAGGTTTAGAACATATAGACAAAGTAATTGATATAGACCAAAGTCCTATTGGAAGAACTCCAAGGAGTAATCCAGCGACTTACACCGACGTTTTTTCTGAAATTAGAAACTTATTCACTTTAACTCCTGAAGCTCAAATCAGAGGCTATAAAGCAGGGCGTTTCAGTTTTAATGTAAAAGGTGGTCGTTGTGAAACATGTGAAGGTTCTGGAGTAAGAACCATTGAAATGAGTTTTTTACCCGATGTATATGTAGAATGTGAAACCTGTCAAGGAAAACGTTTTAACCGTGAAACTTTGGAAATTAGATACAAAGGAAAATCAATTTCTGACGTTTTAGATATGACGGTTGATGAAGCGGTTGATTTTTTCGAAAATATTCCAAAAATTTACAGAAAAGTAAAAACCATTCAAGATGTAGGTTTGGGTTATATTACTTTAGGACAGCAAAGCACAACACTTTCAGGTGGAGAAGCACAACGCGTAAAACTAGCAACAGAATTATCTAAAAAAGACACAGGAAACACTTTTTATATATTAGACGAACCTACCACAGGCTTACATTTTGAAGATATTCGTGTTTTAATGGATGTGATTAACAAATTAGTAGATAAAGGCAACACCGTTTTAATTATCGAACATAACTTAGATGTCGTAAAATTAGCCGATTATGTAATTGATATTGGCTACGAAGGTGGTAAAGGTGGCGGACAATTAGTAGCCAAAGGAACACCCGAAGAAATTGTTACAAATAAAAAAAGCTACACGGCTCAGTTTTTGAAAAAAGAATTATCTTAGCAGGCTTGTTTAATTTTAAAACTGAAAAGAAGATGGCATTAGATCAATACGAAAACGAAGATCATAGAATACAAGAAAAGTTTAAACAAAAAACTTGGAACGAAATAAGAACCAACGATTCTTGGGCAATATTTAAAATCATGTCCGAATTTGTTAATGGATACGAAGCCATGGGTAGAATCGGCCCTTGCGTTTCCATTTTTGGTTCTGCACGCACAAAACCTGAAGATAAATATTATTTGTTAGCTGAAAAAATTGCGTATAAAATTAGTAAAGGAGGTTATGGTATAATTACAGGTGGTGGTCCAGGTATTATGGAAGCTGGTAATAAAGGAGCACATCATGGTGGTGGAACTTCAGTGGGTTTAAATATCGATTTACCTTTTGAACAACATTTCAATCCTTACATCGACAGAGATAAAAACTTAAATTTCGATTACTTTTTCGTGAGAAAAGTAATGTTTGTAAAATATTCGCAAGGATTTGTAGTAATGCCTGGTGGTTTTGGAACATTGGATGAATTATTCGAAGCAATTACATTAATTCAAACTAAAAAAATAGCCAAATTCCCTATCATTTTAGTAGGCACAGAATTTTGGACAGGTTTGATGGATTGGGTTAAAGCTACTTTATTAGAAAAATTCAACAATATTAGTCCTGGAGATTTAGACTTATTTTCTATTGTTGACAATGAAGATCAAGTATTAGAAGTGTTAGATAACTTTTACAAAAAGTACAATTTATCACCAAATTTCTAAAATTTACAGGATACCTTTTTTAAATAAAAAACCACAAATTCATATTTTGATTTGTGGTTTTTTAGTAACTATTTTTAAATAATTTACTTTTTACTTTTTACTTTTTTTACTTTTCACTTTTTACTTTACAGGTATTAATTCCTAATAAAGTATATAAAGGACAAAATTGTATTAAAGAAGTAAGAATCATTATTATTCCTACTGCTAAAGCAACCCATTTCCATGTACCTTCTACTAAATCGGATAAACCAAAAACAAATGCAACAATTCCAATAATAACACGGAGAAAACGATCTCCTTTTCCCATATTTTTTTTCATAATTGTAGTTTTATTTAGTTCGTAAAAAATTATTCTACACTTTTGCCATCTGCTTTCCAAGCTAAAATACCTCCATCTAAATCAATTATCGTTGTAAAACCAAGTTCTTTTAACTGACCGCAAGCTCTTCCACTTCTTCCACCTGATTTACAATATACTAATATAGGTTTTGTTTTATCTAAACTTTCAATTTGTTGTTTAAAATTTGAATCGTTGCTATTAATATTGATTGCATTTTTTAAATGACCACTCGCAAATTCTTCCGGAGTTCTTACATCTACTAATTGCACTCCTTCTTCTTTCATTTTTTCTTCAAAAACAGTTGTATTTACTAATTTAATATCATCTGTTTGCGATTTTACACAAGAAGTTGCTATAAAAAACAACATAAAAACAATTCCTATTTTTATTTTCATTATAACTAAATATTTAATTTTATTTTTACACGATATCAATCAAATTTACAAAAAAAATCAATTGAAATGCTGATTTACAATACTAACCAAATCTTTAGAAGATACCACACCTGATTGTCTCCATAACATCTTTCCTTCTTTAAACAAAATTAATGTGGGTACACCTCGTACACTAAATTCCGAAGCCAAATCTTGATATTGATCCACATTAATTTTTATTATCCTCACATTATCCTTTAAAACAGCTTTAGTTTCTTGTAAAATTGGAGACATTGTCTTACATGGCCCACACCATTCAGCATAGAAATCTACAAGAACCAACTCTTTTTGATTTATTAAACTATTAAATTTTGCATTCATAACTTTTCTTTTTCTAAAGTGTAAATTTACAAATTTGTATTCGTAAGCGATGTAATCTTTGTTACAGAATAGTAAAATAGGGAACAATATTTAAATCTTTCTTATCCAAAAAAAGATTATGTACCTTTGTACAAATTTAATTTGAGATGAAAACGTTCCAAGATTTCGATTTACCAAAATCATTACAAAAAGCTTTAGATGAATTAGGATTTGTACACCCTACTCCCATTCAAGAAAAATCCTTTTCAGTAATTTTATCAGGTAGAGATATGATGGGAATTGCACAAACTGGTACAGGAAAAACCTTTGCCTATTTACTACCTATTTTGAAACAATGGAAATTTCAACATACCGAATCACCACGTGTCTTGATTTTGGTTCCTACTAGAGAATTAGTGGTTCAAGTAGTAGAAGAGGTAGAAAAATTAACCCAGTACATGTCGGTTCGAACACTCGGTATTTACGGTGGTATAAATATCAATACGCAACGCAAAGATTTAGCTCAAGGTGTGGATATTTTAGTAGGAACTCCTGGAAGAACGATGGATTTAGCTTTAGATGGAGTCTTGCGTTTTGATGCATTACAAAAATTAGTTATAGATGAATTTGACGAAATACTCAATTTAGGATTTCGAGTGCAACTAACTTCTATTTTGTCTATGATGAAAAGTAAAAGACAAAATATAATGTTTTCTGCTACCATGACAGATGATGTTGACGATGTTTTAGATGAGTTTTTCGAATTTCCAGAAGAAGTTTCTTTAGCCCCAAGCGGTACACCTTTGGAGCAAATTACGCAACAAGTGTATCAAGTGCCTAATTTTCTAACGAAGATGAATCTGGTCAAACACCTTCTTGCTACAGATGAAACAACTGAAAGAATATTATTATTTGTAAATAACAAACGTATAGTTGACGTAGTTTTTGAAATATTAGAAGAAGAATTTCCTAGTCAATTTGGAGTAATTCATTCCAATAAATCACAAAATTATCGTTTGTCAACTATGGCTAGTTTTCAAAATGCAGCATTAAGAGGTATCATTACAACCGATGTAATGGCAAGAGGTTTAGATATTTCTAACATAACTCATGTTATAAATCTTCAATTTTCTGAGATTCCAGAACAGTATATGCATCGTATTGGAAGGACAGGTAGAGCAGATAAAGAAGGTGTGGCAATAAGTTTAGTTGCTCCTTATGAAGAAGAACAATTATTAGCAGTTGAGATGCTAATGGACATGGAAATTGATGTTTTAGAAATACCTGAAACTGTTGTTATAGAAGAAAAAAAATTAGAATTTGAAAAAGACAAACGCAAATTTAAATCAACAGGAAAAAAAATAAATTTAGAAAACAAAGGAGCTGCTTTCCATGAAAAGAAAGAAAAAAACAAGAAAATAAATCTCGGAGGTCCTAGTAAAACAAAACCTAGAAAAACAGCTCCTCGAAATCGTGCGGCTGATGCAAAAAAAGCAGCTAAAAGGAAAAAGAATAAATAAATTATGGCAAACGATTTTTTTCAAGATCAACATTTTAATGGTACTATCTTTCAAGAAGAAGATATTAAATATAAAGAATACGAAAATTGCCAATTCATAAATTGTGATTTCCGCAGTTGTTTTTTTACAAGTGTCTATTTTATCGATTGCACTTTTACAGGTTGTAATTTTCATGACACTAAAATTAATTATGTATCACTTCGTGGTGTTGAATTTATCCAATGTGATTTTACAAACGTAAATTTTGCTATGACAGATCAAGTGATTTATAATTTTAATTTTACAAATTGTCTTCTAGATTACACCAAATTTTATGCATTAAAATTAAAACAAATTCAATTTACAGGATGTAGCTTAGTCGCTGCCGATTTCATGCAAACCGATTTAACAGAAGCCTTATTTGACAATTGCGATTTAAGAAGAACTGTTTTTATACAAACTAATTTAACCAAAGCTGATTTTACTACAAGCTTTAATTATGCTTTTGATCCAGAAGCAAACAAAATAAAAAAAGCGAAATTTTCTTTAGAAGGCCTACCTGGTTTATTATCAAAATATAATATTGTGGTAAAGTAAGTTAAAAATAGTATCTTTTTTCATAGTATATTCATAGTTTTCCTAATCAGAAGCACAAAAGCAAAACTTCGGTAGAAAATTTGTCCCGCTATCCGTTACAATCTTTTCTTTTTTTTGAAAAAAGAAAAGGATTTCTTCTGCAAATTTTAAATCAACGAATACCATTAAAAAATATACGATTTATGAGTTAATCGGGGCTATTATAGCCGTTTTTACTTTCAAAACAACTGTCACAAACTTGTCATTCTGAACTTGTTTCAGAATCTCTTTAGAGTCTCATCCATAACAAAAAAATTTACTCCTTTACGCTTTCCCGTAAAATTCCTATTTGCTTACTTTTTATTTTTACCAAAACATATACAATCACAAACTAGTATTTTATCTAAAAACGACTCATATACGTATAAAAAAAGCTAAAAAAAGAGCAAAAAATACATATTTATAAGTATTGCGAGAGCAAATAGAATAGTTTAGATTTGTAAGTAGTAAAAATAAAAAGAATGACGTTTATCATACATAGCTACCTACTTTTGGATGGCTATGTGTGATTTCGTCACACATATAAACTAGTTGTAGACTATATTTGAGAAAGATTGGGTGGAAACTTTAACAATTTTTACAGTTTTTCTGCAACCATCAAAAACGTAATTATAACATACTTTTGTAAAATATTTACGACTAAATTAAAATTTAGTGACATTTAAAAACAACGTAATATGAAAAAAAATCGTTCCTTTTTGGCTTAATTTCTTTAAGTCTATTTATTTTCTTTATCTCTTGTTAAAAAGATGATGAAGCTAATGTCTACATCAGAAAAAACAATAAGACAGGACATGATAAATAATGTTCAACAAATATTTCCAGAGTTATGCAAAAATTAATTAGTAAAAATTTATTTCTATTGATAATTTGTTCAATATTTATATTAGGTTGTAAAACAAATTCGAAAAATAATCATAAGAAAAATTTAGAATATCTAAATAATACCGATGATTATGTTTCAAAAGAATATATTGATAAAATAAAAGAGTCTTCAAGTAATGTTAATAAAGATAGTATTAGGATAAATACTTCCGATTTTTATGATATAAAAATTATATCACACCCTCAAAAAAAAGTTTTTGACCTAGAAGAGAAAAAGAATTTTTCAATGCAAATTACCAATTATGGAACGAAAGAATTGTATCTGCCAGAATGGTTTAGAGCTAATGGTGACTTTAGTAATGTAGAAATGACGATTGAAATTTATAAAATGGGTAAGAACCATTTTGAAAAATATGTTCAAAAAAGTATGACAACTCAAACCTTTGTTCATCCTGCTATAAATGAACCAAAGAGAGTTGTTCTTGAAACGAATAAAGGCAAACATTTAAAGTATGAAAATATCCAGATTGATACCTATAAAAAAATAGTAGATGAAGGCTTATATAAGGCAAGAGTTCATATAGATATTTCCAATTTTGGGTATTTTAATGCTCTCGAAACAGAATTTATTTTTGAAATAATAAAATAAAATACAGTCTACAACATTGCATATACTCAATAGCGGCTTTCGGGCATAACTAAAAGTCGCTATTGTACTTGAAAAGTTTAGTGATTAATCATTTTTTTGGTAAATTTTACCGCTACTGCTACAAGCTGCCTAACGTTAGCCGTCAGTATGCAGAACCGTAAAAAACCGATAGGCAAACCTACAAAAAACAGAAATTAAAAACGTAAATTTTGCTATGACTGATCAAGTGATTTATAATTTTAATTTTACAAATTGTCTTCTAGATTACACCAAATTTTATGCATTAAAATTAAAACAAATTCAATTTACAGGATGTAGCTTAGTCGCTGCCGATTTCATGCAAACCGATTTAACAGAAGCCTTATTTGACAATTGCGATTTAAGAAGAACTGTTTTTATACAAACTAATTTAACCAAAGCTGATTTTACTACAAGCTTTAATTATGCTTTTGATCCAGAAGCAAACAAAATAAAAAAAGCGAAATTTTCTTTAGAAGGCCTACCTGGTTTATTATCAAAATATAACATCATTATAAAATAAGACTCCTACAAATTAATTATCTTTATTCTTGAAAAAACACTTTTGTATTTATGATAAAAAATAAAGAAAAATATAATGAAAGAGAATTTATAAGTATTTTAAAACAACGATTTGAAAATAACATTTCTCGTCATAAAGATATGGAATGGAGATTAATACAAGAAAGACTGGAAAGCAACCCAGAAAAACTGTATGGCTTATATCAAATGGAAATTTCAGGTGGTGAACCAGATGTAGTTGCTTTTGACATTTCAACTAACGAGTATAGTTTCTTTGACTGTTCGGAAGAGAGTCCTAAAGGCAGAAGAAGCCTTTGTTATGATCAGGAAGCATTAGATGAAAGAAAAGAAAATAAACCAAAAGATAGCGCTATGAATAGGGCTAAAGCGTTGGGAATTGAAATATTAGATGAAAAACAATATCATTTTTTACAAAAATTAGGCAATTTTGACCAAAAAACTTCTAGTTGGTTAAAGACTCCAAAAGAAATCAGAAAATTAGGAGGAGCTATTTTTGCCGATTTTCGTTATAACCAAGTATTCATTTACCATAATGGCGCCCAATCATATTATGCAGTAAGGGGTTTTAGAGGTTGCTTAAAAATATAATTAAATTTTAATCAATATATAAATGACATTAACCGATTGGATTGGGTTTACAGGCGTTAGCATCCTATTAATTGCCTATTTTTTAAATCTTAAAAATCTTCTTAAAAAAGAAAGTATAATCTACTTATCGTTAAACTTTCTAGGTGCAAGTTTAGCTTGTTTAGCCTCTATATTTTTACAGTATGTTCCATTTATAATTTTAGAAGCCTCTTGGATGTTAGTTTCGCTTTTAGGTATATATCAGTATTTTCAAAAGCTGAAAAAAATATAATCAATCCTATCAAAATGTATTAGCTTTTGCTTTTTAAACACAAAATCCCAAGTAAAATACTTAGGATTCATGTTTCTCATTACTGTACTGTCTGTTTGTTTATAATGAAAATGAAATTTTAGATATAACTAACTCTCTAAAATAATATTTTTCAGTTTTTGTTTCATATAATATTTTATAACGTAATAAAACATAAAATATTTTATAAAATTTAAAAAAAAGAGTTTACTAAGCAATAAAAAAGAGTTACAAGAAATATCCTGCAACTCCTTAAACATTATTATATATAATTTATTCTATACTAGGCACTTGAACCATTTCATCAACATCAGCAAGATAATCAACTCCATCAAATCCGAATCCAAATAAATTTAAAAAATCTTGTTTATAGCCAGCTAAATCACCTAATTCGACTAAAGTTTCTGTTGTAGATTCATCCCATAGTTTAGCAATTTGAGATTGAACGTCCTCTCTCATTTCCCAGTCATCAATACGAATTCTTCCTTTATCATCTGTAGGTATGGTTTCACCACTATATAATCTATCTGCATACAAACGTTGAATTTGTTCAATACAACCTTCATGAATACCCTCAGCTTTCATTATTTTGTATAAAAGAGAAATATACAAAGGAATAACCGGTATAGCAGAACTTGCTTGAGTTACCAATGCTTTATTTACAGAAACATATGCTTTACCGTGAATATCTTTTAACTTATCCGATATTTCAAAAGCAGTAGCTTCTAAATGATCTTTTGCACGACCAATAGTTCCTTTTCTATAAACTGCTTCAGTCACTTCTGGACCAATGTATGAATAAGCGATAGTCTTTGCATTTTCAGCTAAAACATCTGCCTTTTTTAAAGCATCCATCCACATAGACCAATCTTCACCACCCATTACAACTACGGTATTAGCAATATCTTCTTCATTTGCAGGTTCGATAGACACTTCACTCACTTTCCCAGTGTGGAAATCTACAGTTTTATTAGTAAATTTATTTCCAATAGGCTTTAAGGTAGAACGATGTAAAACACCTGTTTCGGGATGCAATCTTACTGGAGAAGCTAAGCTATAAATAATTAAATCAACTTGACCTAAATCGGATTTAATCATATCGACAACTTGTTGTTTTACTTCGTTAGAAAACGCATCTCCGTTTATACTTTTTGCATATAATCCAGCTTTATGAGCTTCCTTTTCGAAAGCGGCAGAATTATACCAACCTGGAGAAGCCGTTTTACCTTCCATAGGTGGTTTTTCAAAAAAAACACCAATTGTAGAAGCATTTGAACCAAATGCACTTGTTATTCTTGAAGCCAAACCAAAGCCTGTAGATGCCCCAATAACCAATACTCTTTTTGGACCGTTTATTTCACCTTTAGATTTTACATAAGCAATTTGATTTTTCACATTTTGTTCACAGCCTACTGGATGAGCTGTCAAACAAATGAATCCTCTCATTCTAGGTTCTATTACCATTTTTATATTTTTTTTTTGAATTTAATTTTTATTTTATCAAAAATAGACATTTTATTAGAAAGTCTTTGTGTGTTGATCTTCATATTTTCAATAAACTGCGGATTGAAAGCTAGTTTACTTGCTTTTTGATAATAGGTATAAGCTACAACATAATCCGATTCTAATTCGTAAATTCGTCCTAACTCACTGTAAAAATTACAATAATCAATATTTTCTAAGGTTTTAAAAGTAAAATCGATATGTTCTTTAGCTTCTTTAAATCTGTTCAAATCTACTAATAAATAAGCATAATTAAGATAAGTAGCAGGATAATTGGGATCAAACTTTATAGCTAATTTATAATGATAAATTGCTTTTTCATGATTACTTAATTTGTTATAATGTATCCAACCCAAATGATTATGAGCTTTTCCAAAATCGGGACATTGTTCTAAAATTTCCTCTAATAACTCTTTGGCTTCAGAAACTTTGCCTTCTCCAATTAAACCATCTGCTTTAATGAAGAGATTTTCATATAAGCTTAAATTTTCCATAAGAATTTTAATTTAATAATTCCTTAGCATGACTTATAGCCGAATCGGAAATATTTTTACCAGATAGCATTTCTGCAATTTCAACTATTCTTTCTTGCTCATTAAGTAATTTCAACTCAGAAAGTGTATCATTAGCTACATTATATTTAAAAACTTTATAATGTTGATTTCCTTTAGCTGCAATTTGAGGCAAATGAGTAATGGCAAAGACCTGCATATTTTGGCTCATATCTTTCATTATTTCTCCCATCTTTATGGCTATTTCTCCAGAAACACCTGTATCAATCTCATCAAAGATAATAGATGGTAATTTGGAATAATTTGCCAATACCGCTTTTACAGCTAACATAATTCTCGACATTTCTCCTCCAGAAGCCATTTTTTTTATGGGGCCAATTTGCATTCCTTTATTAGCAGAAAACAAAAGTGAAACCAAATCTTTACCGAATTTAGTAAAGTTATCGGTAGGCTGAACATCAAAAACAATTTGAGCATCAGGCATACCCAATTGTGCTAATATATTTTGGATTTGTTTCGTTAATAAAGGTATTGCTTCTAAACGGGCATTTGTAATTAAAGTCGCAACTTGATTTACTTTTTCAATTATATCTAGTTGTTCTTTTTGTTTATTCGTTATTTCATTATCTAAATCATCAAAACGCACTGATTTACCATCAAGTACATTTTGAATCTGCAAAAGTTCTTCTACAGTTGCAACATTATGTTTCTTTTGCAAATTATAAATACTTTGTAACTTAGTATTTACAAATTCTAATCGCTCTGGATCATTTACAATTTTTTCAGCGTTCGAAAAACATTCGTTACTGATATCTTGCAATTCAATAGCAACACTTACAAGTCTTTCATAAAAACTAGAATAATCTTTTGAAAAAGGAGCAATTTTCTGTAACGTTTGTTTCATCTCATTTAGAGTGACCAATGTTCCTAATTGCTCTTCATTAGCAATACTTAAAACTTTATCTAGATTCTCTTTTATAAACTCAACATTACTTAACTGATCTAATTCGGTTTCTAACTCAATTTGTTCACCTTCTTTTAATTTAGCAGTTAATAATTCTTCTAAAAGATAATTATTATATTCTTGTTCTTTCGCTAGCGTTTCTTTTTCCGTTAGCAGTTTAGCTAACTCTTTTTTAGATTTATTTAAAATTTCTAACCCTTTTCTGTAGCTTTCAAGACGTTTGTTGTTTTTTGCAACGGCATCAATTATTTCAAATTGATATTCTTCATTTAATAATTCTCTTGTTTCATGTTGAGAATGAATATCAATTAAAAAAACACCTAATTGTTGTAATTCATTTAGATTAACTGGACTATCATTAATAAAAGCTCTCGATTTACCAGAAGGCAAGATTTCTCTTCTAATAATGGTTTGAACTTCATAATCAAGATCATTCTCAGTAAAAAAAACTTCAAGATTATAATTAGCCAATGAAAAACTTGCTTCAATGACACATTTTTGTTCTTTATCTTTTAATACATTTAAATCGGCTCTATTACCTAGAACAAGTCCAAGTGCTCCTAATAGAATAGATTTACCAGCACCAGTTTCTCCAGTAATAATAGAAAATTGATTAGAAAAATTAACATCTAATGATTCTATCAATGCATAATTTTTTATCGAAAGAGATAAAAGCATAATTTTAAAGACTGGTTTTAAAGAAATTATCTTATTTTATTCCATTTTATAGAATTTAAAGGAGAAATTCGATTTAAATTTTCCAATAAATTAGCATTATTTGTTTGCGGTCCACCAGTAAATATTTGAACGATTTCATCGGTTTTAGCGTCAAAAAATGTTCTAGTTAATAATGCATTAGGTCTGGCTTTTTGAATTTGAGCCAATATTTCTATAGATTCTGCAACACCTTCTTTACCTTTTTTTAGATCATCTGCCATTAAATCTAAACCTTGTAAATGATATTTATTTAAGGATTTTCTATAAGGTGCATAAGTATTAGACAAGATATCAGAAATTAAAAAATAACGATTATTATTATTTCCTTCAGATTGAGACCATCCTTTATATCCACTAGATTGAGAGAAATTCATAATATTAGAAGCGATTCCAAAATATTTGGTTCCACCTAATTCGCTAAAAGTATCCATATCGGCACCAATAATAATATTGGCATAAAAAGCTAGTACAGCAGTTAGATTGGAACTGAATGTATTTTGATCGTAAATAAGTTGTTCAAATTCCACATAACGAAAGGCAAAATCTTTATCATTCAAATTTAAAACAGGTGAACTATAACTTGAATTAAATATCAATCTAGAAGATTGAATTTGTAAAGTAGCTACCACATTGTTAGAGTTAAATTCAGATACATTTATAAAAAAATTACAAGCAATTTTTTCATGTTGTTGATATTCTCTATCAGTCCATTTTGTAGTATTTAGAAATTCTGAAACCTGTTTTTCTAAATTCTTAAAAATTTGAGGGTTAACATCAGTCATTCTCTCAGCATTAACAGAAACTGTAGCATTTAGTTCTTGAGACAATCCAAATTGAAATGAAACTATTAAAATAAATATTGTTAGCCATTTATGCATCATAATGTTGAATAATTTTGTTAATAATATCTTGAGCTACAGCTTCTTTAGTTTTTAAATCCATTGGTTCAACCACAAAATTTTTATCAATAAAAGTAACTTTATTCGTACTATGACCAAAACCTGCTCCTTTATCATTTAATGAATTTAAAACTATCAAATCTAAGTTTTTTTTCTGAATTTTTTGCTTAGCATGCTCAATTTCATTTTCTGTTTCCAAAGCAAAACCTATTAAAAACTGATTTTTTTTTATTTTTCCCAATGAAGCTAAAATATCTTTTGTTTTTTCTAGCTCTATAACAAACGTTTCATCCTGCTTTTTTATTTTTTGACTTGCTATAATTTTTGGTTTATAATCAGCCACAGCTGCTGCTGCAATTGCGACCTCAACGCTATCAAAATATTTAAAACAAGCTTCATACATATCTTCAGCCGATTTGACGCGAATCAAATTAATAGAAGGATGATTCATCTCTAAATGTGTTGGTCCAGAAACCAAAATAACTTCTGCTCCATGATTTGCCGCAATTTTAGCGATGTCAAATCCCATTTTACCAGAAGAATGATTTCCAATAAATCGAACAGGATCTATCGCTTCATAAGTAGGACCAGCTGTGATTAAAACTTTTTTCCCAGTAAGTGGTAGTTTTGATAGCAAATCTTTTTCTAAGAAACTTATAATATTTTCTGGTTCAGCCATTCTACCTTCTCCCGATAGTCCACTGGCCAATTCACCTTTTTCAGCAGGTATAATAATATTACCAAATTGCTTCAATTTATAAAAACTATCTAAAGTAGAAGGATGTTTATACATATCAAAATCCATTGCTGGAGCAAAATAAACTGGGCATTTTGCAGACAAATAAGTTGCAATCAACAAATTATCGCAATTACCATTTGCCATTTTAGATAATGTATTCGCTGTAGCTGGAGCAATAATAAAGTAATCTGCCCACAAAGCTAATTCCACGTGGTTATTCCAAACACCATTATCTTGATCTTCATCAAAAAAAGAAGAATATACTGGGTTTTTAGAAAGCGTGGATAAAGTTAAAGGGGTAACAAAATCTTTTGAAGCAGGTGTCATAATAACTTGTACCTGAGCACCTGCTTTAATAAAAAGTCTAACTAAATGTGCTGTTTTATAAGCGGCTATTCCACCAGAAACGCCTAGTAAGATTTTTTTACCACTTAATACAGAACTATTCATTTATTATTTTGCTTCTCTATGATAGATTTTGCTTTCTAACCATTCTTGTACAGCTAATGCATGAGGTTTAGGCAATTTTTCATAGAATTTAGAAACTTCAATTTGTTCTTTGTTCTCAAAAATTTCTTCTAAACTATCATTATAAGTAGCAAATTCTTCTAATTTTTCAATTAACTCTTTCTTAATTTCAGAATTAATTTGACTAGCTCTTTTAGCCATAATTGTAATGGCTTCATAAATATTACCCGTTGGCTCTTCAATTACATTTTTATTATACGTAATTGTGTTCACTGGAGCAGTCGTTTTTTTTAAATCCATGATTTAATTATTTAGAAAATTGTTGTAATTCTTTATCTATTGTAGCTAACATTTGGTCAGCTTTATCTTTAAATTGAGAATCTGATTTAAATTTTGTAAAACTATTATAGGCAGTTTTAGCTAAAATTAAACGATCCTCTTTTTTATTTTGCACACTATTTATTGCTAACTTGTAGGCAGTACTAAACTTTAAAAACAAAGCCTCTTCTTTAAATGGTGTACCTGGATAATCTGCAATAAAATTGTCTAAAGCTGTCATTGCTGCATTATATTCTAATCGATAATCTGAAATAGTATAATATTGTTTCGCTATTTCGAAAGCTTTTTTCTCTAATTTTTCTCTAAGTTCCTTTACATATTCATTTGCTTTAGGCAAATATTCCGAATTTGGATAAGTATCAATAAAACTTTGCAATTTGGTTAAAGCTTTATCTGTATCGGTTTGATCTAAACTATATTTGGGAGACAACCTATAAAAACATTCTGCAGATAGAAATGCTGCCTCTTCTCTTTTTTCACTTCTTGGATAATTAGAAGCAAAACTTTCAAATTGATAACCTGCTAAATAATATTGCTTCGTATTATAATATGCCATTGAAAACATATAAAACAAACGTTCTGCATTAGGTTTTCCTCTATAAGCTGGAACAATTTGTTCATAAATCCTTAATGCTTTTGCATATTTCCCTTTATCATACATTTCATTAGCTATTTTATTTTTAAATGCTAAATCTTCACTTTTTATTGCTTTTTGATATTCACTACAAGAAGCAAGCATGATAACAATAAGGAGAAAACTAATAATTTTATTCATCGATTCTTTTTTATACCTTTTTAAATTGTTTTATGGCATCTAAAAAAGCAACTGCAAATTTAGACATTATTTAAATATTACGAAAATCTTTTTTTAGCTATTTTTCACTGTAAATTGACGAAGCTTCTCCGCTAAAATTTCATCTGTATTTACTAAAGGCAAACGTAACGCATTACTTATTAAACCTCTGGTTTTTAATATTTCTTTTATCCCCGCAGGATTACCTTGTTCAAAAATCATATCAATGGAATCTGCCAATAAGTAATGTAATTTATAAGCTTCCTTTACCTTTTGTTGCAACCCTAAACGCACCATTTCAGAGAATTCTTTTGGAAAACCTTGCCCTATAACTGAAATTACACCTGAACCACCCGCTAAAACCATTGGTAAAGTAATCATATCGTCTCCCGAAATTACTAAGAAATCATCTGGTTTATTCTGAATTAAACGCATTGCTTGCACTATATCTCCAGCGGCTTCTTTAATAGCAATAATGTTTTTAAATTCTTTAGCTAATCGTAAAACTGTTGAAGGCAATACATTGCTTGCTGTCCTTCCTGGTACATTATATAAAATGATCGGCAACGGAGACGCTTCTGCTATAGCTTTAAAATGTTGGTATATACCTTCCTGAGTAGGTTTATTATAGTAGGGAGACACCGAAAGAATTGCATCAAATTTTGAAAAATCCCTCGTTTTTAATTCCTCAATTACTTTTGTTGTATTATTTCCACCTACACCAAGTACTAAAGGAAGTCTTCCCGCATTTGCTTCTACTACCGTATTTATAACTAATTCTTTTTCATCGACAGTTAAGGTTGCTGTTTCAGCCGTTGTTCCTAATACAACCAAATATTCCACACCACCCTCTATCATGAAAGCCACTATTTTTCTCAACCCCTCAACATCAACACTATAATCTTCTTTAAATGGAGTTACAAGTGCAATACCTGTGCCTACAAATTTTTTCATTTTTATATTTTATTAAGTATTTTTAAATATTTAAACATTTCTGATATAAATTCAGGATAATTCTTAACCTCTGATTTAATCAATAAATGATTTCCAACACTCTTATTAGAGGAAAATCCAACTTTAAACTTGGCTTTTGAAGATAAGGATACAAATTTTAAGGGTAATTTCTCTTCGTCATAAAAATTAATCAACAAATCAAAAGGATAAGAGATAAAATCTTTTACTTCTACCACATTAATTTCTCCTGATAGACTAATATCTTTATGTGAGAAACTTAAGTGAGACAAACTATTTTTATGACCAATCTTATCATTATAATACAAAATTTGTATGTCTTTAAAATCGTTCTTTCTCGATTTAATTTCCGTCAATAATTTCTCAGAATCAAAGAAATAGGTTGAGTCAATTATTATTCCGATAGTATTAATCTTATCATTTGATGCATCAGTTAATTTTATTAACCTTTTATTAATATTTTTTTTTAACGAAATATCCTTTATAATTCTAGAAAACATAGTAATTTTACGTGTTTGACAAAAATAAATATTTAAACCTATTTAAAGGATGGTAAATGTAAAAAAGAAAAGAATAAATAGTAGCTATTTTGTTATATTATTAACATTAATAACTTTCTATTCTTGTAAAACTAATAAAAACAATGTTTACGAAATTGAAGGAAAACGAATTAATATAAATGAAGCTTTCATTTCAGATAACAAAATTGAAAATTTCATAGCTCCTTATAGACAACATATCAATAATGATTTAGATAGTGTTCTTGCATTTTGCCCTATAACACAAGAAAAAGCGAATGGTAAATGGCAAACAAATATTGGCAATTTATTTGCAGAAACCACATTATCATTAAGTAATCCCATTTTTCTAAAAAGAGAGAAAAAAAACATTGATTTTTGTCTTTTAAATCACGGAGGAATTCGTTCTATCATACCTCAAGGAAACGTAACTACAAGAACAGCATTTGAAATAATGCCCTTTGAGAACAGCGTTATGATTGTAGGTTTAACTGGTAAAGAAGTTAAAGCATTAGCTGAATATTTTATCAAAGAAAAAAAACCGCATCCATTAGCAGGATTAACTATTTTTACTAATAACGAAGAGAATCAAATAATTGATGTATTAGTCAATCAAAAAGCTATAGATGATGCAAAAATATACTATGTAGCCACTTCAGATTATTTAGCTAATGGAGGCGACAACATGAATTTCTTTAGAGATAGTAATATTAAATATGATTTAGATTACAAATTAAGAAATTTATTTATTGATTATTTTAAAAAAACAGATACAATACCTAATATAATTACCGAGAGGGTAATTATTAAATAAAGTTAGAAATTATGGAAAGAAGAGATTTTTTACAAAAAACAGTAGCGAGTTCTGCTTTATTATCATTAGGAGGACTTTCTTTAAGTAGTTTTACAACTTTGGAAACAAAAAAAATTACTATTTTACATACAAATGATGTTCATAGCCATATTGATCCCTTTCCTGCGGATCATCCTAGAAATCCAAATATGGGAGGTGCAGCAAGAAGAGCATCAATTATAGAACAAATTCGTAAAGAAGAAAAAAATGTTTTACTATTAGATGCTGGAGATATTTTTCAAGGCACACCCTATTTTAACTATTATGGTGGAGAACTTGAATTCAAGTTAATGAGTATGATGCAATATGATTTAGCCACTATGGGTAATCATGATTTTGACAATGGCATTGATGGCTTTTACGCACAACTAGGTCATGCTAATTTTGATTTTGTTTCTGCTAATTATGATTTTAAAAATACTGTTTTAGACGGCATTGTCAAACCTTATAAAATCATTAATAAAGACGGTATTAAAATAGGTATTTTTGGTTTAGGTGTTGAACTTGAAGGTCTAGTGGATAAGAAATTATATAAAGAAACAGTATATCATAATCCTATTGAAGTAGCTCAAAGCATTACCAAAACTTTAAAACAAGATAAAAAATGTGACTTGGTAATCTGTCTATCTCATATTGGTTTTAAATATAAAAATGAACCAGAAAGAGTTTGTGATATTACTTTAGCTCAACAAACCAAAGACATTGATTTAATTATTGGAGGTCATACTCATACCTTTTTAGACAAACCCGTTTTGGAAAAAAATTTAGATGGTAAAGAAGTTTTAATTAATCAGGTTGGCTGTTATGGAATCAATTTAGGAAGAATAGATTTTTATTTATCAGATGATATTAAATACGACCAAACCACTAGAAATATTATTTTAAAATAAATAACTATTTTAAATACCTTCTTCTTAGCGAAGTTCTTTCTAAAAAGTACATTACATAAAAATAATAAGATATTGTTTGAGATAATGTATTTACTAGTTTTAAAACGACTAAATTAAATTGTTTATCTAACATAAAAAAAACATCAGATAAAATAAAAGCAACGACAGTAAATGCTAAATATGCATTTTTTCTGTAAGTAGAGTATAAAAAAACCAAAACGGTAAGCAAAGTCATTATAAATAATTCTAGGGCAAATAGTAATATAAAAACAAACTCTTTTTTAGATTTATATTCAATTAAATTAAGAATACTATAAATCAAGTAAATCATGGTTAACATAACTATTATCAAAGATAAATCTATCTTTTTTATTTGCCTTACTTGTAATAATAGCTGAAAATCTTTGTAAATAAAAAAAATTAAAATCAGGTAAGGCATCAAAAACAAAAAAAGCCCAAAAAAATAGTAATCATCAATATTTATTAGATATAAAATATCTCCAAAAAAGAAGATAACTAATGACAACACAAATAAATCATCACTTTTTCTTCTAATTTGCGTATAATAATAAAACACTATAGCAGGAATTATTATTGGTTTACTGAGCAAAACAAACAAATCATTATTTACACATGATGCAACAACATATATTATTGCTGCAACAATGTATAATATAAGAGAAGCGTTAAATTTTGGCATCAATCATTTTATTAAATTCATACTCATCTAATATTGGAATATTTAATTGAGTCGCTTTTTCTAATTTTGAAGGCCCCATATTGGCTCCAGCTATAACAAAATTTGTTTTGGAAGAAATGGAACTCCCTACTTTTCCCCCATTATCTTCAATTACTTTCTTTAAATCATCTCTAGAATAGGTTTCAAAAACCCCTGAAACAACAAATATTTTACCATTAAGAATATTTGAAACAATAGTATTTTGTGTTTCATCTCTTCGCAATTGAACACCATATTCTTTTAGTCTTTCAATTATTTTTCTATTTTCTTGATTATCAAAGAACTGAACCACACTTTGAGCAATCTTATCGCCAATTTCATCTACTAATACCAAATCCATTATTGAGGCATTAGCAAGATTATCAATAGATTTATAATGCTTAGCTAATTTTTTTGCTACAGTTTCCCCTACATATCTTATTCCTAATGCATAAAGTACATTTTCAAAAGGTATCTTTTTAGAATTTTCAATCCCTTTAATTAAATTATCAGCAGATTTTTCAGCCATTCGTTCTAATGGAATAATTTGCTCTTTTGATAATTCATATAAATCAGCATAATTAGAAACCAAATCAGCATTATACAATAAAGCAACTGTTTCACCACCTAACCCATCTATGTCCATTGCTTTTCTAGAAATAAAATGCTGAATTCTTCCTATAATTTGAGGAGGACAACCATAATAATTAGGGCAATAATGATTAGCCTCACCCTCAATTCTTACTAATTCTGTATTGCATTCAGGGCAATGAGAAATATATTCTGTAGGTTGACTATTTTCTTGTCTTTCATTTAAATTAACTCCAATAATTTTAGGTATAATTTCTCCACCTTTTTCCACAAAAACAACATCTCCAATTCTAATATCTAATTTTTCAATCTGATCAGCATTATGCAATGAAGCTCTTTTTACAATAGTACCAGCTAACTGTACAGGTTCTAAATTTGCGACAGGTGTAATAGCTCCTGTTCTTCCAACTTGATATGAAATGGAATTTAGAATCGTAGTTACTTGTTCCGCTTTAAATTTATAAGCCATAGCCCAACGAGGTGATTTAGAGGTATATCCTAATTCTTCTTGGTATTGAATTTGGTTCACTTTTACAACAACTCCATCCGTTTCGTAAGGTAAATTATGTCTATGTGTATCCCAGTAATTAATAAATTCAAAGACTTCATCAATATTATATACTAATTTCGATTCTTGAGGCACTTTAAAACCCCATTCTCTGGCTTTTTGAAGTCCTTCATACTGGTTCATAATAGGCAAACTCGAACCTACTAATGTATATAATAAACAATCCAGCGGTCTTTTAGCTACTTCAGCACTATCTTGCAACTTTAAACTCCCTGAAGCCGTATTTCTTGGATTGGAATAAGGTGTTTCACCTATTTCAATTAATTCTTGATTCATTTTTTCAAATCCCGCAAAGGGCAAAATAATTTCACCTCGAATTTCAAATTTATCAGGATAATCACCTTTTAGGTGTATAGGCACCGATTTTATAGTTTTAATATTGCTTGTTACATCATCTCCTTGAAAACCATCCCCTCTAGTAACAGCTTTCTTTAACTTTCCATTTTCATACAATATACTGATTGAAGCACCATCATATTTAAGTTCGCAAGTAAATTCTAATTGAACATTTCCAAGTATTTTTTGACATCTTTTTTCCCAATCTAATAAATCCTCTTTTGAGTAGGAATTATCTAATGAATACATCCTATATTCATGTTGAACAGTTTCAAAATTTTTAGTAATTGCTCCACCTACTCTTACAGTAGGGGAATTTTCATCATAAAATTCTGGATGTTGGGCTTCTAAATCTTGCAATTGCTTTAATTTAGTATCAAATTCAAAATCCGTTATTGTAGGTTTATCTAATACATAATAATTATAATTATGCTGATTCAATTCCTCTCTAAGAGCTTGCAATGTTTCTAAAACATTCATAAAAAACTATTGATTTAAAAGATGGTCTAATTTTGTAAACAAATCCCCTTTACTTATGATTCCTCCTTGTTTTATAATTGAAAATAAAGCTCCATTTCTATCTTCAGAAATATCCTTTTTTCCTCTCTTAATTTCAATATCATCAGAAAATATATTGTCACTCAACCAATTGATACCATCAGAAGTTAAAAAATCTACATTTTCAACATTACTATTAATCACATAAGAATACATTACATTTTCTACACATTTAAATAAGAAAATATAATTTTTAGAAAAATGATCAATATAATTTACATTGGAAATTGCTTTATCCCAAATCATATCTGAAAAGACGTCTATTTCTTGTTCAGCAATTTCAGGCTTATTCCTTTTTAAATCATCCCACTCCATTTTATCAATTGATTGTGTTGCTAAAAAAGTAACAAATTCAGGATGGAGTTCTTCTAACTGTTCTTTAGTAAGTCTAATGTACTTCATGCTGTAAATATAAAAAAAAAGCCCTCCAATTTTTGAAGGGCTTTAAATTATTTAATAAAAAATTAAGCTTTTTCAGCAACAATTTCGTAAGGTAATTCAACAATTACATTTCTGTGTAGTCTTACATTTGCTGTGTATTTACCAACACGTTTAACAATACCACTTGTAATGAATTTTTTATCAATTGAATGACCATTAGCTTGTAAAGCATCTGCAATATTTGTATTAGTTACAGAACCAAATAATTTATCACCACCAGCTTTTGCACTAATTTTAATTTCAAGAGCTTTTAACGCTTCTGCAATTTTATTTGCATCGTCAACTAATTTTTGCTCTTTATGTGCTTTTTGTTTTAAATTTTCAGCTAAAACTTTTTTAGCTGAAGGAGTAGCTAAAATTGCAAATCCTTGAGGAATAAGATAATTACGACCATAACCATTTTTTACAGTTACTACATCATCTTTAAATCCTAAATTTTGAACGTCTTGTTTTAAGATAAGTTCCATGTTGTTGTCCTTTTTTTTAGAAGTTAGGTTCCGAATGAATCGGAAACCAACAACTTATTTATAATTATTTTAATAAATCGGCCACGTAAGGCATTAAAGCTAAGTGACGTGCTCTCTTAACTGCAATAGACACTTTTCTTTGATATTTTAAAGAAGTACCTGTTAAACGTCTTGGTAAAATTTTACCTTGCTCATTAACAAATTTTAATAAGAAATCAGGATCTTTATAATCAACATATTTAATACCTGATTTTTTAAAACGACAGTATTTCTTTTGTTTGTTAGTTTCTATGTTTAAAGGAGTAAGATATCTGATATCTCCTTCTTTCTTTCCTTTTGCAGATTGCTCTAAAGTTGACATAATTAGTTAGATTTAGATTTTAATTTAGCTCTTCTTCTTTCTGCCCAAGAAATTGCATGTTTGTCTAAAGTAACAGTTAAGAAACGCATTACTCTTTCATCACGACGGAATTCAGTTTCAAAACTTGCAATTATTTCTCCTGGTGCTTTAAATTCAAATAAGTGATAAAATCCACTTTTCTTGTGTTGGATTTCATAAGCTAATTTTTTCAAGCCCCAATCTTCTTTCGATACCATCTCAGCCCCTTTAGAAGTAAGAAAATCTTCAAATTTACTTACTGTTTCCTTTATCTGTTGCTCAGATAAAACGGGATTCAAGATGAAAACAGCTTCATAATGATTCATAATAATTATATTTAATTTATTTTAAATTGGGTGCAAAAATATAAAATTTATTTTAAATAACAACATATAAGCGACTAATTGTATTTTATTTACGTTTTTATTTGTTCTATTAATTTTTTTGGCATACTTTTAACTTTAAATTTAGATATATGAAGTTGAATTGTATAGTCGTTGATGATAGTGCGATACAAAGAATGACCATAACCAAACTAGTGAATGAATCTACTAACTTACATTTAGTTGGTGATTTTGCAAATGCATTAGAAACAAAGAACTCCCTAAATAATAACAATGTAGATTTAATTTTTCTAGACATTGAAATGCCTTTAATCAGTGGTTTCGATTTATTAGATGGTTTAAAAGTAAAACCTCAAATAATCTTTATTACCTCTAAAGCAGATTATGCTGTTAAAGCATTTGATTATGAAGCTACTGATTTCCTTCAAAAACCTATCTCTAAAGATCGTTTTTTAAAAGCAGTTAAGAAAGCTTTAGAATTACATCAGTTAAGAAATGATTCACATGAAGAATTAGGTGAAGCCATCATTATAAAAAGTAATTTAAAAAAGCTAAAAGTTTTTACCCATAAAATAAAATGGATTGAAGCTTATGGAGATTATATTAAAGTAGTTACTGATGAAGAGAGTCATTTAGTATTATCTACAATGAAATCATTTGAAAATGAGTTACCTCAGGGAAAATTTATTAGAGTTCATAAATCTTACATCGTTAATCTAGACCGTGTAGAAAAATTCAATAGCAAATTTGCAGAGATTGAAGGTCAAAAAATTCCAATTAGTAGAAACAAAAAAGATGTTATTAGTAAAGCTATTGAAGCTATTTAATAGTTATCCACATTAATTATTATTTTAACTGTACGATATTGCGAAATCGCATCAAAACTTTGAATTATTTTTTCAATAGTTTTTTTGGTTTTGCCCAAATGGTTAGCAGTCGGAATTTTAATAATTATAGTGCGTATATATTCATTCCTAATTTTACTTACAACGGGTTCTTCTGGTCCTAATACTGGAATTTGTAACTGCTGAACAAGAACATTATACAACCATAGTGATGCTTCTTTTAATTTCTCATAATCTTTATTCTTTAGTGTAAGCTTTATTAATCTATAAAAAGGAGGATATTTAAAATTCTGTCTTTCATAAATTTGTTCTTTATACATTGCTCTATAATCATTATTTACCACTTGTTGTATTGTATTATGATAGGGATTATAAGTTTGTATCACAACAATTCCTTTTTTTTCTTTTCTACCAGCTCTTCCTGCTACCTGAGTCATCATCTGAAAGGCTCTTTCGTAAGCCCTAAAATTAGGCTGATTCAACATATTGTCTGCATTTAATATACCAACTAATGTTACATTATCAAAATGTAACCCCTTTGCCAACATTTGTGTACCAATTAGAATATTATATTCTTTATTTCTAAATGCATCTATTATTCTTTCATAACCATATTTACCTCTTGTCGTATCTTGATCCATTCGTCCAATAGCTTTATCAGGAAAGAATGTCTTTAGTTCAATTTCAATTTGTTCTGTTCCAAAGCCTTTTGTTGTCAATTCAGTTGATTGACAATGATGGCAATGTGTAGGTTTTGCAATAGCATAACTACAATAATGGCAGCGCAATTGATTCTTAATTTTATAAAAAGTTAAACTTACATCGCAATTTGGACAATGTGGAACGTGACCACATGTTAAGCATTCAACAAATGGTGAATAGCCTCTCCTATTTTGAAATAAAATAACTTGTTCACCTATAGATAATTTTTCATTTATAAGTTCTAGCAGTTCATCTGAAAAATGACCTTGCATTCTTTTTCTAAAATATTTATCCTTTAAATCTATCAATTTAATTTCTGGAAGTGAAACATTACCATATCTTTCAAACAATTCAACCAAACCATATTTATTATTTTGTACATTATAATACGATTCTAAACTAGGTGTAGCACTTCCTAACAACACTTTTGCCTGATGTTGTTTTGCCAATACTATTGCTGCATCTCTTGCATGATATCTTGGAGCTGGGTCTTGTTGTTTAAAAGTTTGTTCATGTTCTTCATCAATTATAACTAAGCCTAAATTTGAGAAAGGTAAAAATAAAGCACTTCGAACTCCAATAACAATTCTTGCTTTTTCAGAAACATGTAATACATTATTCCACACTTCTATTCTTTCATTAGCACTATATTTGGAATGAAAAACTGCTATTTGATTACCAAAATAAGCTGTTAACCTTTGCACCAATTGTGTGGTCAAAGCTATTTCAGGCAATAAAAATAATATTTGCTTATTAGAAAAAAGATATTCTTCAATTAATTTTATATATATTTCCGTTTTTCCAGATGAGGTTACTCCGTGTAGTAAGGTAATATCAAATCTCTCATAACTCATTTTTATTTCACTCAATGCTTTTTCTTGCACATCACTCAAGTCAAAATGAGAATCAGAATCTTTTTCAAAAATAACTCTATCTTGATTCAAATAATATTCTTCAAAAACGCCTTTATCTATTAATGATTTTAGAACAGAAGAAGAAGAATTTGAAAATTCTAATAAATGTTTTACAGAAATATCTTTTTTTTCCTCTGCCCGTAATTGAAAATAATTTAATACTAAATCATTTTGCTTTTTTGCCTTACTAATAATTGTTAACAATTCTTGCAATCTTTCTTCTTGTAAAAATTCATCAAAAATTTTAACATATTTAATCAACTTAGGCTTATAACTTTCTTTTAAATCTTCATGAATAACTAAAATTCCCTTAGACACCATCTCATTAATAATAGGAAAAATATTTTTTTTTCCCAATAATTTGATAATTTCGTCTATAGTAATTGAAGATTGTAATTGTAAAGCTTCATAAATTAAATATTCTTCATCTTTAAATTCAAGAACATTAATATTTGAATCTATTCTTTGAGATATGCTTGTTTCATTTTCTAATATAAATCCAGAAGGTAAGGCACATTTAAAAACTTCACCCAGTGAACACATATAATAATCTGCAACCCATTGCCAATGTTCTAATTGAAATAAATTAACAATTGGTTTTTCATCTATAATAGATTCAATCTCTCTTGCTGAGTATAATGTAGGTGGAGTATTATTTTTACTAAATACTAATGAAGTATAAATATTTTTTTTCCCAAAAGGAACCGCTACTCTTGACCCTATTTTTATAAAATTAAATTCTGCTTCTGAAACTTCATAAGTAAATTTTTTTTTTACAGCTATAGGTAAAATAACATCTATAAAATATCGCATTAACAAATATAAATAAAAAAGGAATAGTAAAAAGTAAAAATTGTCTTTCAAGTATTTAAAAAAAATCTTATTGATAAGAAAATACATATAAAAACAAAAAACCCTTATCGAATTGATAAGGGTTTTCAAAAGAAAGGCGACGACATACTCTCCCACAAGATTGCAGTACCATCTGCGCAGTCGGGCTTAACTTCTCTGTTCGGAATGGGAAGCGTTAAAAGAAGTTTTTATATTTTCAATCAACTCAATTAAATTAAAATTGATACTTTCAACTAAAACTTTATCCGATTCTAATCGATTAATTTCTAAAATATCATTAATAAAAGTTAAAAGGTATTTACCTGAAAATTCTAGCGATTTAAGATAGTTTAATTGGGTAGCTTTTGGTTTCTCGTTTAGAAGAAGGTATGTAATTCCATTAATGGCATTAAGAGGAGTGCGTAGTTCATGACTTACAGTCGCTAGAAATTCTGATCTGGCTTTACTAGCTCTTTCCGCTTTGTTTTTTTCAATAACTAGTTCTCTGTTTTTTTCTTTTAGAAGTTTGTTTGTACTAATTCTAATTTTATTATTTTTATATAAAGACAAACTAAGTAAAGAAAGAATTGAAATTAGTGCAATACTAAGAATACTGATTAGTTTGTTAAAACGCAAAGAACGTTGCTGTATTTTTTTGTCTTTATCGAGTTGTTCAATGGTTTTTAATTGTTTGTCAAATTGAATCTTATCAAAAGTATCTTCTGTTAAAGAATGGTTATAATCATTACCAATGGAATCAACAATTTTAACATATTCTTCTAGTACTTTATGAGATTTAGTAACATCATTATTTAATTTATATGCAAGACTGAGTTGTTTTAAAATTTTCTTTTGAAGTTGTATGTTTTTAGAATTTTCTTGGTGTGTTTCTAAAGCTAGTTTATAATTATTAATAGCTTCATCATATTGTTCTTTAATGAATTTGATTTCTCCAATTTGATAATAAGCTTCAATTTTTGTTTCTAAAAAGTTATCTTGATGAATAGAATTAATAATTGAGTTAAAAATAGATATGGCTTTGTAGTAATTTTTTTTATTTTTCTGTATTAACCCCTTTTGAAGGTTTATCAATTGAATAGCATCGGTATAATTGAGTGCTTCATAAATATCAGTAGCTTTTCTAAAATAAATTTCTGAAAGCTCTATTTTGTTTTTTTCTAAGTAACATTTGCCTAAACCATAATATGCTAAAGCTAAATTTGATTTCGGCTCATTGGTTTTATATAAATTGATGCTTCTAATGAAGTTTTCGATGGCTAAGTCCGTTTTTTCGAGATCGTAATAGATATTGCCTAAAATTAAATAACAATCGGGGAGCTTGTTATTAAGCTTTTTTTTCTTTGCAAATTCAATTGCTTTTTCAGTATAAGCGATTGCTTTATTATAAGAATGTTTGTCTTCTTTATTAAAAGAAGCAATTTCAAGATAATAATCTACACTATCATTTAGTTGGGTAGTCTCTTTTAGGATAGATTGGGAGTGGCTAAAAGTACAAAATAAAAAAAAAGCAAATATGTAGCTTTTCATTAAAATCTTATTTAAAGTTCAGACAAACAGTTCCCAACAAAAATATGTTTTTTTTCTTTCGAAAGCTATTTTTACAATAAGATATTTCTGTTAATGTTTTTGTTTTTGTATAATTAATTCTATTAAATTGATTAATCTAGATGAATAACCTATCTCATTATCATACCAGCCTACAATTTTTATCATTTTATCAATAACAGAAGTCAATTGGGCATCAAATAAACATGAATTCCTATTGCCAATTATATCCACTGAAACTATAGGATCTTCTGTGTAATCTAAAATTCCTTTTAGATGCGATTCAGAAGCTTTCTTAAATGCGGTATTAATTTCTTCAATACTAACCTCTTTTTTTACATTCACAGTGATGTCTGTTAAAGAGCCATCAGGGACAGGAACACGTATTCCACAACCACCAATTTTTCCTTCTAGTTCAGGAAAGATTTTGGTCAAAGCTTTAGCGGCACCAGTTGTAGTAGGCACAATAGATTGGGAAGCACCTCTAGCTCTTCTTAAATCTTTGTGAGGTTGATCGTGTAAGCTTTGGTCTGTAGTGAAAGAATGTACTGTGGTAATGTAAGCCTGTTCAATTTCACAAAGTTCTTGAAGCACTTTTATCATAGGTGCCGCATTATTTGTTGTACAACTTGCATTAGAAATAATTACTTCAGAGCCATCTAAAATGTTTTCATTTACCCCAAGTACTACCGTTTTTATAATGTCGTCTTCAGGAGGAACTGAAAGAATTACTTTTTTAGCACCAGCTAAAATATGTTGGTTAAGCGTTTCCCATGTTTTAAATTTACCTGTAGATTCAATTACAAAATCAATAGCTAAGGATTTCCAATCTAAATTTTTGATTTCCTTTTCATGAAAAAATAAATATTCTTTTTCATTGATGAATATCGCTTTTTCATCATACGTTACTCTTTCTTGTAATACCCCATGAATACTATCATATTTAATTAAATGACTCATGGTCTTATTGTCAGCAATATCATTTATAGCGACAACTTCTATATTAGGATGGTTTAATAATAATCGGAAAACATTTCTACCAATTCTTCCGAAACCATTGATTGCAATTCTTGTCTTTTTCATCGAGGAAAATTAGGTTACAAAAGTAAGTATTTATTATATTTGTTTAAATAGCAAATTCATATAATTTGTTTAATTTATAATCTTAATTTACACAATTTTTAATGACTAATAAAAGAAAAAAAGCGCTACAAATTATTTATTTCTTATTTGTATCCATAACGATGCTTTCTCAAACAAAAACAAAACAAATAAATTCTAAAATTGAGAAAGTAATTGTATTTACCCAAGGGGCTCAAATTAGTAGAAAAGCGAAGGCAAGTTTCGAATCTGGAAAAACAGAACTTGTTTTTCAAGGAATTTCACCTAAAATCGACAAACAAAGTTTGCAAGTAAAAGGGAAAGGTAGTTTTACTATTTTATCAGTTATACATCAAAATAATTTTTTGAACACACAACAACATAGGGCTGAAATAAGCAAATTAGAAGTTGAAAAAAGAGATTGGGAACAGAAAAAAACAACGGAATCTAACATTTTGTCGATTCTTCAAAATGAAGAGGCTATTTTATCAAAAAATCAAATTATTGGTGGTACCAATTCGGGTTTAAAAACTACCGATTTGAAAGAAGCTGTTGATTTTCATAGACAACGCTTAATTGAATTAGTAAAACAGAAAACTGAAATAAAACAAAAGATAATTGGGATTGATACTACTTTAGTTAAGTTAGAAAAGCAATTAAAAGCCTTAAATAAATCTGATGAAAATGCAACGAGTGATATTGTAGTTACCGTTTCAGCAGCTAATGCAGTAACAAATGCTTCTTTTGATATTGATTATTATGTGTTAGATGCAGGTTGGTATTCAAACTATGATTTAAGAGTAGAAGATGTAAATAATCCTATAGATTTATTGTTTAAAGCCAATATTTTCCAGTCTTCTGGAGAAGATTGGAAAGATGTAGATATGTCTATTTCTAGTGGAAATCCAACAGAAAGTGGTATTGCACCTACTATTTCACCTTGGTATTTGAATTTAAATCAGCGAAGAATAACAAATGCTGTTCAAACCTATGGGCAATTAGTTGGAAATACTATTTCTGGTACTGTTTCAGATGATTTAGGTCCTTTGGCTGGTGCTAATGTGATTGTGAGAGGAACTTCAATAGGTACGACTACCGATTTTAATGGAAATTATACCCTAAAAGTGCCCAATACGAATAGTGAATTAATTTTTAGTTATATTGGTATGCAAGAAAAAATTGTTCCTGCTAATAGTAATCATATTAATGTAGTTTTGGATCAAAGTGTTGCTCTATTAGAAGTAGTAGTTGTAGCGGGATATTCCTCAAAAAAATCAAGAAAAAAACACCAAGAAGAAGATTCAAGTATTCCTATGGAAACAACAGTGGCTTATCAACCGACTACTATTTCTTATGAAATTAAAGACCCTTACACAGTACTAAGTGACGGAAAAATATATACTGCTGAAATAAAAACATTTCATTTGCCCGCAAAGTATCAATATTTGAGTATACCAAAATTAGATGCAAGTGCATATTTAACTGCTAAAATAACGGATTGGCAAGATTTAAACTTATTTGATGGCGAATTGAATTTGTTTTTTGAAGGAGCTTATTTAGGAAAGTCTTTACTATACTTACAAAATGCGTCTGATACTTTAGAAGTTTCCTTAGGAAAAGACAAAGGAATTAGTGTTGTCAGAAAGCAATTGAAAGAATTTAAAGCGAAACAGTTTTTAAGTAGCTATAAAACAGAAAGTAGAGCATTTGAAATTTCAATTAAAAATAATAAACCGTATCCTATTGAAATTGTTGTTATGGATCAATTACCAATAAGTAATACTAAAGAAATTACCGTTCAAGAAGAAGAATACAAAGAAGGAACTTTAGCTGAGGAAACAAAAATTATTACTTGGAAATTAGAGTTGCTCTCTAAAACTGAAAAGAAACTCAACATAAAGTATAAAGTAAAAAGTCCTAAAGATGCTTCCCTAATTTTGGATTAAAGATTTGACTAGTCATAAAAAAATTTACATAGGTTCCCAACCTTTGATATCAATTTGTGCTCTATATAGTAAAGCAAACCCATTGTGATGGATGAAAAAATAATACAAGCCTGCAGAAAACAACACCGTGAAGCGCAACGAAAACTGTATGAATATATGGCTCCAAAGCTATATTATACCTGTAAACGCTATCTTAAAAAAGAGGAAGAAATAGAAGAAGTTTTAGCCGATGGATTTTATATCATTTTTACTAAAATAGACCAATTAAAAGAAAATTACGCTTTTGAAGCTTGGGCTCGTAAAATTGTGGTGAACCAATGTTTGTTACAACTCAAAAAGAACCTTAATTTCAATCTGTATTTAGAAGATGTGAATTACAAATCCCAACCTTTAGCTGAAGAAGTTACCCAACTAGAAGAAGCCGATTTATTAAATCTATTAAACTACATTCCAGAAGGTTGTAGAACGATTTTTACTCTTTTTGTAATTGAAGGATTTTCACACAAGGAAATTGCATTACAACTAGGCATTTCTGAAGGTACTTCAAAATCACAATTGAATGCTTCAAAAACGAAGTTAAAAGAATTGGTAAACACTTTTTACTATCAAAAAGCAAAATAATCATGGGAACAGAAGATAAATTATATAAAAAAATACAACAAGCTGCAGAAAATACTCCTTCAGATACTTTTCCTAGCTTGGAAAAAGTATGGACGCGTGTTGAAGAAAAATTACAAAACAACAACCTTAAAAAAGAAAAAAACAACTGGAAAAAAATAAGTATTGCAGCTTCCATCATCATTGTTTTTACTGTTCTTTTCAATCTTAATAAAAAAGAACCTATACAAACAATTGACAAAAATACTATTACACTAACGGATACCTTAAAAAAAGAAGAAATAATCCAAAAAGAAGAAGTAATGGCATTCTTTTCCGACTCTGTAAAAAAAAGTAAAGAAGACACTTTGGTAGCTTTTCAAAAAAAGAGTATCCCTATAAAATCATTACCTCTTTTAAGCTTGCAAAAAGACAGTATTTCTTTTCCAGTTGAAGAAGTACAACTTATTACTAACACTAATTCTTTAGGATTTATTTCTGTAACAGATTCTCTTTCAATCCAACCTAATTATCAATATAATTCCTATTCAGCAACCCTTGGGAACAGAAAAATGGAATATTCTAATTTTTCTGCCAAGGGTATTGCAAATGAAAATCCGATTCAAACGATAAAAAAAACAAACCCTTTAGTTATTATTGATGGAAAAGTGGATAGCTTACATCATTTGAAAACATTAGATGCAGAAAATGTCGATTCTATTTATGTACTAACCAATCCTTTGTATATTATTAATGGAGTAGAATATTCTGAAGCCTCTTTATTCGGACAAAACCCTAATAGTCCTTATAACCCATTGGATAAACAAAAAATTATTTCAACCACTATTTTATATAAGGAAGAAGGTGAAAAAATATATGGAAAAAAAGGAAAAGAAGGTGTTGTTATTATTACAACTAAAAATGGTAAACCTAATCAAAAATAATTATGAAACATCTTATAACTATCCTAGTATTTTTACTAATGGGAAAATCTTTTGCACAAGATAGCATTACTAAACCAACAGTCGTAAAAATTAGATGTCAAGGAACAATCAGTCCAAATTCTGGTCCCTTATACATCATAAATGGACATGTAGCTAATTCCTCTATCATACAAAAAATTGAGTCAGAAAACATCGAAAAAATTGACATTTTAAAAGATGAAAAAGCAACTTCTATTTATGGAACTAAAGGGCAAAATGGAGTTATTCTTATTACCACAAAAAACATTTCTGATAATGAATTAGGAAAACTTTATAAATCTCATGTTCCAGAATTTTTACAAAATACAGGAAAAGAATTTTTACTTTCTGGTACTATCTTAGATTGTGAAAAACTGAAAATTTCAGAAGTATCTATCACTAATTTAAACACCAAAGAGCAAGTCTCATCTGATTTTGAAGGGAAATTTAAAATAAAGACACATAAAAATGATATTTTACTTTTTGAAAAAGAATCTTATATTTCTCAAAAAATCACTATTAAAAAACAAAAAAACTTAAAGATTTCATTGAAAGCAAACCCAAAAAAAGAGATTATTTTATTAAAAAAACCGATACTTTATCTTTATCCTACTCAAGAAACGGAAGTTACGGTACAATTTCATTTTAACGGGACATTAAAAACTACCTATCCTAAATATGACGAAAACTGGAAAGTAATCGCTTCTCCAAACGGACAATTATATGATACGAAAACCAAACGAACTTACACTTCTCTATTTTGGGACGGTGAAATTGAACTTTCAAAATCACATTATCAATACAATGAAGGATTTGTAATTGCAAAAGAAAATTTGACGCCCTTCTTAATTGAAAAATTGGAACATATTGGTTTAAACCATCAGGAAACGAATGATTTTATTCAGTTTTGGTTGCCCATTTTAGAGCAAAATCAATTTAATTTCATTCATTTTTTAGTAAATGACGCCTGTAATGAAGTTGCTGTAAATACAGTGCATCCACAACCAGAAACCAGCATTCGAGTGTATATGGAATTTTTTGGTGTAAACCAATTACAACCGATACCCGAACAAAAATTACCAAAAACAGCACGCAAAGGTTTCACCTTAGTAGAATGGGGCGGAACGGATGTTTCTCAAAAAATTAAAAAAAATGAATTATAAAATTATTGCTTTTCTGCTTTTCTTTTACTGGCAAACTTTTGCCCAAGAAAAAACAACACAAAAAGAAATAAAAATTGAAGTTAATGCGAAAACAAAAACCATCTATATTTTGGGTGGTATTGCTTCTTCGATTACTAAAGAAGATTTAGCCTTTTCAAAAAAATACAATATTCAATATTACGATTTTGGATGTGTAGCACCTTCAAATTTTGAAAAATATGAAAAGGCAAATGCACAAGTTTTTGAAAATCTTACAGCAAACTTTGGAAAACAGTGGGAAAATGAAATAAAAAACTCGGCTATGGGTTTTTTAGAATGGAAAAAAAGAAAAAAATAGCTATAAAACTTAAAAATTATTACTTTTAGACTAAATTTAATAATATGAAAAAAATACTTTTATTCTTGCTCGTGGTTTTTATTGTCATTCAATTCTTTCAAATTGATAAAACAAACCCACCAGTTGATCAAAAACAAGATTTTATAACGATGTACAAGCCTGCTGATGAAATCGCATCCAAAATTAAGGCTTCTTGTTACGATTGCCATTCAAACGAAAGTATATATCCTTGGTATTCCAATATTCAACCTGTAGGTTGGTTTTTAAAGCATCATATTGATGATGGAAAAAAACATCTAAATTTCTCTGAATTTGGAAGTTACTCTCCAAAAAAACAAGCACATAAACTAGAAGAATCATATGAACTTATTGAAAAAGGTGAAATGCCACTTTCGAGCTATACCCTGATTCATAAAGACGCTGTTTTAACAGAAGCAGAACAAGCTACACTTATTGCCTATTTTAAAGAAATTGAGAACACTATAAGAACTCAATAAATAGGGGCATTTTTAGGAATAGAATAAAAAAACATCAAGAAAATTCTTGATGTTTTTTTATTTTTAAATAGGTGAAGCAAGAAAATCTTACTTATTTAAAATTACTTCTCTATCTCTTTTAAAGAATCCATTTTTTTGATTTCCAAGAAGCCTTTCAAATCTTCAAAATGTTCTTTTACTCTTTTATTTCCAAATTCAAATACTTTCGTAGCCAAACCATCTAAGAAATCACGATCGTGGGAAACTAGAATTAAAGTTCCGTCAAAATCACGTAACGCATCTTTGATAATATCTTTGGTTTTCATATCCAAATGGTTAGAAGGCTCATCCAAGATTAATAAGTTTACCGGTTCTAACAACAATTTAATCATAGCCAAACGTGTTTTTTCTCCTCCAGAAAGCACTTTTACTTTCTTTTGAATATCGTCACCTTGGAACATAAAAGCGCCTAAAATATTTTTAATTTGGGTACGAATGTCACCCACTGCAATGCGATCAATGGTTTCAAAAATAGTAGCTTCTCCATCTAATAAAGCCGCTTGATTTTGAGCAAAATATCCAATTTGAGCGTTATGACCAATTTCCACACTACCACTATCTATACCTATCTCTTTCATTATGGCTTTGATCATGGTCGATTTTCCTTCACCATTTTTACCCACAAAAGCTACTTTTTGACCTCTTTCGATTACAATATTCGCATCTTTAAAGATCACTTTATCGCCATAACTTTTGTGCAAATCTTTTACCACAACAGGATATTGACCCGAACGTACCGAAGGTGGGAACTTCAACTTTAAAGCAGAATTATCCACTTCGTCTACTTCTACTAAAACTAGTTTTTCTAGCATACGCACACGCGATTGTACTTGTTCTGTTTTAGAAAAAGTCCCTCTAAAACGCTCAATAAAAGCCTGATTCTCAGCAATAAATTTTTGTTGTTCTTCGTATGCTTTTTGTTGGTGTGCACGACGGTCTTTTCGTAATTCTAAATAATGCGAATATTTCGCTTTATAATCATAAATACGCCCCATGGTTACTTCAATAGTACGGTTCGTAATATTGTCCACAAAAGCTCTATCGTGTGAAATTACCATAACCGCTTTGGCTTGGTTTACCAAAAAGTCTTCCAACCATTGAATACTATCCATATCCAAATGATTTGTAGGCTCATCTAATAAAATTAAATCCGGTTTTCTCAATAGAATTTTTGCAAGTTCAATACGCATTCTCCAACCTCCAGAAAATTCACTTGTAGGTCTGTCGAAATCTTCTCTAGCAAAACCTAACCCTTTTAAAACTTTTTCAACCTCAGCTTCATAATTGACTTCTTCAATAGCATAAAATTTCTCAGAAAGTTCGGAAACCTTTTCAATTAACTTCATGTACGCGTCACTTTCGTAATCGGTACGAATGGTTAACTGCTCATTGATGTCATCGATTTCTGCCTTCATTTTAAAAATTTCAGCAAAAGCCTTCGAAGTTTCTTCTCTAACCGTACATTGATCATCAGTTAATAAATGCTGCGGCAAATATGCAATAACCGTTTCTTTGGGAGCAGAAATAGCTCCTCTAGTCGGTTTATTTTCTCCAGCAACAATTTTTAATAAAGTGGATTTACCGGCTCCATTCTTACCCATTAATGCTATTTTGTCGGTTTCATTAATGGCAAAAGTTACTTCACTAAAAAGTGTGGTTCCACCAAATTCTACCGCGATGTCATTTACTGTAATCATTATAAAAAAGTTAAAAGTCGAAAGTTAAAAGTCAAAAGACAAGTAACTATAATTTTTGAAGGTGCAAATATAGAGTATAAAACGAATAACCCAATTCAGAAAAATGAAAAATAGAATTAAAAATACAAGTTGATAATTTGATTCTTAATTTTTTAGTAATAATTCAATTCCTAACATAAAAATGCTTTGATGAAAACCTTAGAAAACAAAATAGTTTAATTTTGTATCACAAAAATAAAGGTATGCCATTAATCGATTATAGTTTTCTTTCTAAAATTTTGCCAAAAGCTAAAATTAAAAAATCTTACACCAAGGCAAAAACTGATTATTTATTACGCATTAAGATTGCAATGGCTTTATTTTTCTTTGGAAAAGGTTTTTGTTTTGCGACTTGGGCAAGTAGAATTCCAGATTTAAAAAACACCTTACAATTAAATGAAGCGGAACTAGGCACTATTCTTTTCTTTCTTCCAATTGGACAATTAGTTGCCATGCCATTTTCAGGTAGAATTGTAAGCAAATTTGGCAGTAATGCCGTTACCATTTATGGCACGCTTTTATATGCTTTATTCTTAATCTTTTTAGGATTGGCAAATACGAGTTGGCAATTAGCCTTAGCACTTTTTTTATTTGGAATTTCTGGTAATGTTTGTAACATTGCCAGTAACACACAAGGAGTGGTTACCCAACAACTATTTGAAAAACCAGTGATGGGCTTTTTTCATGGCTCTTGGAGTTTGGCTGGTTTTTGTGGTGCATTGGTTTCTTTAGGGGTTATTTATCTTAATCTTTCTCCATTTATACATTTTATTTTGGCTTTTGTTTTTGTGATGATATTGGTTGTACTAAATGCAAACTATTTGGTAAAAACCAAAATAAAGAAAACAAAAGTTACCGAGAAAAAGCGATTTTTTCAATTTCCAGAAAAGATATTAGTTTGGCTAGGAGTCATTAGTTTCTGTTGTATGGCTAGTGAAGGTATTATGTTTGATTGGAGCGGTGTCTATTTTAAAGATATTGTTAATGCTCCAGGCGCTTTGGTTACATTAGGCTATACCAGTTTTATGATTACCATGGCAACAGGTCGCTTTTTAAGTGATGTTTTAGTAAGTAAATATGGTCCGAGAAAAGTTATTCTTTCCAGTGGAGTTGTTATTACAACAGGTTTATACCTTGCGGTTTTATTCCCCTATTTAATACCTTGTACAATAGCCTTTATGCTAGTAGGTTTTGGTGTATCCAATGTCGTTCCGATTGTTTTTAATGAGACTGGAAAAATCAAATCGGTTGCCACAGAAACAGCCTTGACCATTATTTCCAGCATTAGTTTCCTCGGTTTCTTAATTGGTCCACCTTTAATAGGGTATATTGCTGAAGCTACATCCTTACAATATTCTTTTGCAACTGTAGGTGTTTTAGGCATTTTCATTACTATTCTAACGTATAAACAAGGGCTCTTTAAATAAGTAACACTTTTTAATGTAGGTTTAACAAGACTATCTTGTCGCACGATAATTTTCTTCCTATCTTTGATATAGAATTTTAACAAAATCAAACTTATGAAAACGAGGATTTACAAACAACAATTAAAGATGATGAATAAAAAAATAGCTATAGTTACTTTTTCCTTAGCTTTAGCTTTTACAAGTTGTAAAAAAGAAGATAAACAAGAAGAAACTCCTGTAGAGGAAGTAAAAACAGAAGCAACAAGTGGTTTACAAATTATTTCAGATTCCACAAAAGTAGGTTGGACTGCTTATAAAACTACTGAAAAAGTAGCTGTTGGTGGGAGTTTCAAACAAATCGAATTGAAAAACACTCAAAATGGTACTACTCCTGAAAGCGTTTTAGAAGGAGCATCCTTCTCTATTCCTGTGAGTAGTTTGTTTACCAATAATGAAGATAGAGATGCAAAATTAAAAACTATTTTCTTCGCGGCATTGAAAAATACCGAAATGATTGGCGGTGCTTTTAATTTTAGAGATGGTAAATGTTTACTAACTTTAACTTTAAATGATGTAACCAAACAATTAGAAGTTCCTTATACTTTTGAAAATAAGAAATTTGCCATAGCAACCTCTATTAATTTAGATGATTTTGGTGGACAAGCGGCAATACAAGCTATTAATAAAGCTTGTTTTGAATTACACAAAGGAGCAGATGGTGTAAGTAAGACTTGGAGTGAAGTAGCGATAAGCGGTTCGGTTCAATTTGAATAATTAGGATACAACAGTAGTATAGAAAAAAGCCAAGCAAATGCTTGGCTTTACTATTTCTATTCATTTTTAGCTATTCCATTTCCAAGAAAATTGGTTCACGTTCTTCATCGTTTAAAGCTACCGCTTCTACCCTTTCCGTAATTTGAGAACAAAAATACAAGCGTTGACCTTTTTCAATACTTCCAAGCAAACGCAATATTTTATTTTCATAACGATTTCTAAGCAATACATCTACATCATCAAAAGCGATAATTTGCAATTTATTAACATTAAATCCAGCTCCTGAGAACATTTCGTTTAAACGATTAGGTGTCCCAATTAATACATCAATCCCCAATGAAATTTGATTTTTGTCATCATCAAAATCCGTTTTATCATGTGTATAATATAGGCGTAATTTATTGTATTTATTAAGTTGTTCAAACAATTCGTATAAAGCTAAAACTTGTGGTTTATCTTCCACCATAATTAAAGCTCTAGGTGATTCTTCAAAAGGTTCTTTCAGCTTATGAATTATATTTAAAATTAATGCTGTGGTTTTTCCTGAATTTTTATTCCCTTGAATTACTGCATCTACACCACTTTTAATGTAGGAAAAAGTTTCTTCTTGCAATTCTGTTGCTTCGGTAAAACCATTCTCAATTAAGGCTTTTTGCAGATTAATATTTATCTTTTTTAAATTCATTATCATTTAGTTTGGGTAAAAGGACTTTTATATTTTAGCTTTTACCAAAATTATTTACTAGCAAATAGTTTGACATCTTGTTCCGAAATTTCGTTTCCTCCCAAAATAATTAATCGCTCTACCACATTTCTTAATTCTCTAATGTTTCCTGTCCAATCGTATTCTTGCAATAATTTAACAGCCGATTTAGAAAAACTTTTAACACTATTTCCTTGTTCTTGCGCTATTTTATTTGCGAAATGCTCTAATAACTCAGGTATGTCGTCTCTTCTATCATTTAATGCGGGTACCTTTATTAGAATGACAGCTAAACGATGGTATAAATCCTCTCTAAAACGCCCTTCTTCTATTTCTTTTTTTAGATTTTTATTAGTAGCTGCAACCACACGCACATCTACTTTTATATCTTTATCAGCTCCAACTCTTTGAATTAAATTCTCTTGTAAAGCTCTAAGTACTTTCGCTTGTGCCGGTAAGCTCATGTCACCAATTTCATCTAAGAAAATAGTTCCCCCATTAGCCGCTTCAAATTTACCCGCTCTATCTTTTACTGCAGAAGTAAAAGCACCTTTAACATGCCCAAACAACTCACTTTCAATCAACTCAGATGGAATAGCGGCACAATTTACTTCAATAATGGGCTGGTTTGATCGTTCACTTTTTTCATGTAATTGATGTGCTACTAATTCTTTTCCTGTACCATTAGGTCCGGTAATTAAAACACGTGCATCTGTGGGTGCTACCTTATCAATCATGGTACGAATATGGTTGATAGCTTCACTTTGACCTATCATTTCGTAGTTCTTGCTAACCTTCTTCTTTAGAATTTTATTTTCGACTACTAATTTCTTTTTGTCTAAAGCATTTCGAACTGTATTTAATAATCGGTTTAAATCAGGTGGTTTAGAAATATAATCAAAAGCGCCTAAACGCATGGTATTTACAGCCGTCTCCAAATCACCATGCCCTGAAATCATAACCATTGGAATTTCTGGCTTTATTTTTTTTACAGCTTCTAATACTTCTACTCCATCCATTTTTGGCATTTTAATATCGCAAAGTACTAAATCGTAATCGTCATTTTTTATTTTCTCTGTTCCTTGCACTCCATCTTCCGCTTCTTCCACTTGATAGCTATCATTTTCTTCTGCAAGTATTTTTACTAATACCCTTCTGATAGCTGCTTCGTCTTCAATAACTAATATTTTTGGCATATTGTTGTTATAATTAGTAACTTATTTTCTTCTATTGGCTTCAAAGTTAAGCAAAAATCCAAACATTTCCTTTTTTAACCCTGATAGGAATGTAAATCCTGTTATTGCCCTATTGAAATATCTTTAATTGATTTTTAGCTGGCAATAACAGATTGAAATGAATAGCAGGAATTACAAAAACAAATTGTCCCAAGCCATTCGTTTCTATTCTTTAATAATTCTAATATCTCTTTGTGGAAA
This sequence comes from Flavobacterium sp. 9AF, assembly GCF_902506265.1. GTDB lineage: Bacteria > Bacteroidota > Bacteroidia > Flavobacteriales > Flavobacteriaceae > Flavobacterium. Next base: position 848,132 of record NZ_LR733556.1, read on the forward strand.
CGGTATAATTATATTGTTTTGTCTAAAAATTGCTTCAATTCTAAATCGTAAATCGCTTTTAATTTTGGGACTTTGCATGCCATCTGACACATAAAAATAAAGTGAAAAATTGAGTGATGAATCTCCAAAATCTTCAAATAAAACAAGAGGTTCTGGTTCATTTAATACATTATCTGCGTTTTGAGCACATTGCAACAATAGTGTACGAACTAATTCCACATCGCTTCCATAAGCGACTCCTACATCTACTTGTTCTCGATTTGTAAAACTATTTTGAGTCCAGTTAAACAGTGTATCCATCATAAATTTATGGTTAGGGATAACCATTACTCGATCATTTCTGGTAACCACTCTTGTAGTTCGTAATTTAATTTCTAAAACTTTACCCACTTTATCATCTACCTCAACTATATCTCCCACGTGTAAAGATTGGTCTAAAATAATTAATACACCAGAAATGATATCCTGAAATAATTGTTGCAAGGCAAAACCTAAACCTACTAATAAAGCTGCAGAAGCTGTTAAAAGTACGCTCATATTTACTCCCGATACATCTAAAGCAAAAATGACCGCAAAAATAAAAACGATATATCTAATGAATTGAAAGAAACCTATAAATCTATTTTTGTCTTCTAAGGGCAATTTTTTAGTTACGATTATTCGAACTAATTTTAAAAGCAAACTTGTAATTAGTAAGACAATTAACAATAATGCAACAGTTCCTATAGTAATATCTATGGAATCTGTATCGATAAGTTTAAAATTTATTATTTCTTTAAAAGTTTCAAACATTTTATTTTTTTCTAACCCCTACTCCGAAATAGGTTGTTGAATTATAGGTGTATTCATGCTTTTCAACAAAAACTAAACCCGATTCACGAACGGTATTTCCTTTTTTAATTCCTATTATAGCATTACAACATTTTTCAATAGCCATTTTTTTTAACAATAAGATTACATCTTTATCATTATCCAAATTAGCACCATGAACTTCAATTAGTCCAATTTTTTCATATTCAAAATTAATGGGTTCTCCTTCAAAATACAAATCTACAATAGTATCTTTAGTAGTACAGTTTATCGTTTCATCTTGAAGAGGTGTAAAAATTTCTTTTGGATAGTAACCAATGCAAGAATAACTAACAACAATAATCGTGGCTAATACAATAATTCTTTTTAACATTTTTTAATATTTTATCCATTTCAACATTTCTTTCCAAGTAGGTTTTTTACCATACATTAAAATACCTACGCGATAGATTTTAGCTGCAAACCATACTACAAATGTAAAAGTTCCAAACAAAATAACTATTGACAAAACTAATTGCCACCATGGCACACCAAAAGGAATTCGCATTAACATTACAATAGGTGACGTAAACGGAATGATGGAAAAAACGGTTGCAATGGTACCATGAGGATCATTAATAACTGTAAAAAAACCGATATAAACACCTAAAATTAAAGGAAGAATAATAGGTAATAAAAACTGTTGTGAATCAGTTTCTGAATCTACTGCTGCACCAATAGCAGCATATAATGAACTATACAAAAAGTAACCTCCTATAAAATAAAGTATAAAGCATACTAACATTAATGCTAAAGGTAGATTAACGATTTCTGTTACATAAGATTGAAATTTCAGCATTCCAGAGGATTGTTCAGCGGCTTGCATCATTTCTGGAGAAAGAGAAGCTGTGGAGCCTAATTGTAAACCAAAAAAAGTTTGTGCTACGAAAGCCAATAATAGTCCTACAATAATCCAAATTAAAAATTGTAAAATTCCAGCTAGTGAATTCCCTATGATTTTTCCCATCATTAATTGGAAAGGTTTCACAGATGAAATGATAATTTCGATAATTCGATTTGTTTTTTCTTCGATCACACTTCGCATCACAAAGTTTCCATAAATAACAATAAACATCATGATTAAATATCCCATTAGACCACCTATAGCGATTTTAATCTCATTTAATCCTTTTAAGCTTTCTTCTCCAGAAAACTTAGACAACTTAAGTGTGGAATCTATTTTAGCTTCTTCAATTCTTTTTTCATCTAAACCTCTTCTCTTTAATTCGTCAGAAGTTAAAACCGAATCTACTATTTTTTCTACCTGACTAATAAAACTTATACTAGCACTGTTTTCTGAAATGTATTCAACTTTATCTTTAATCGATTGAATGGAATCTACTTTTGGTATGTATAATAGCCCTTCATAATTTTTTGCTGCCGAATCCTTGGCAATTTTAAAAGGCATTTTAGAGATATCAGTATAATGAAAATCTTTATTATTTTTAAAATTAGATTTTATAAAACCGCTTTCATCATGAATAGCTATTTCTGTTGCTTTATCTTTATTCATTGTAGATAGATAACCAACTAATACAGCAATCCCTACAAATAACATTGGGCTTAAAAAAGTCATTACAATAAATGATTTGTTTCTCACTTTTGCAATGAATTCCCTTTTTATAATTAAGAATAATTTGTTCATTTTGTTCTTAGTTTAGTGAGTTAAATTTATTGTTTTGAGACGGTTTGAATAAAAATATCATTAACACTTGGGATTTTTTCAACAAAATGTGTTACTTGACCAAAACTGGTTAATACTGCTAATAAATCATTAGAAGTATGATTTCCTATTTTAATTTCTAGTTGAATATCATCATTTAATGACTTAAAATGAGTTTGTCCCACTTCGAATTTTTGTGTTAATTGATACATTAACCCTTCTATATTATTAGTTAAAATACCTATTTGAAATGTATTACTTCTATATTGTTGTTTTACATCATTAAGTTTACCTTCTATTAATTTATTGGATTTATGAATTAAAGCAATATAATTACACATTTCTTCAACACTTTCCATTCTATGGGTTGAAAAAATTATAGAAGTCCCCTTTTTATTTAACTCAATAATTTCATCTTTAATTAAATTTGCATTTACAGGATCAAAACCCGAGAAAGGTTCGTCGAGAATTAGCAATTTTGGTTGATGCAAAACAGTTACTACAAATTGTATCTTTTGCGCCATTCCTTTAGATAATTCTTGAATTTTTTTGTTCCACCAATCTTCTATACCAAACTTTTCAAACCAGTATTTCAATTGTTTTTTCGCTTCTTGTTGAGATAAGCCTTTCAATTGAGCTAAATATAAACATTGCTCGCCTACTTTCATGGTTTTATACAAACCTCTTTCTTCTGGTAAATATCCAATGTATTTAACATGTTCAGGTTGTAGTGGTTTACCATCTAAAAACACTTTTCCAGAATCGGGCATGGTAATTTGATTGATAATTCTAATAAGTGTAGTTTTCCCAGCACCATTTGGTCCTAACAGACCATAAATACTTCCAGATGGGACATTCAGAGAAACATTATTTAAAGCAGTATAGTTGCCGTATTGTTTGACAACATTTGAAACTTCTAGAATTGAATTCATATATTTTTTATTAAGCACTAGCAGCAGCTGCCATATTTTTTAAAGTGATAATACAATGTATTAAGCTAAGATATAAAACTTCTTTATGATTACTAATTAAATTAGTACTTTCCGTGATTGTATAATTAGATTTCCAAGTTTTCCAATCGTATTTACATTTAATAATTAAAATTTCGTTACCGGTTTCATTATATAAAACATAATTTGATTTCCAGATACTTTGCAATCTTAATGTTACGATTTTAACATGATTATTATCATTCCATTTAATAGTAATATTTCCGTTCCATCTAAAGTTAAATTCTAGAATAACTTGGTTAAAACTTACTATTTTAAAATTAGATTTCCACATACTTGGTTTATCAAGCAGGTAGTTTTTTTTATTATTAATATCAAAACTTGGATGGGTTGAATTTAACCACCCGATATAATTCATTTTGGCTAAAATAGAGTTATTAAGTATAAGATTATATTTCTTAAAACCTTCTGTAGTAACTAAATATTCCATTTAATACTTTTATACAATCAATTAGTAGAAAAAATCTAGGATTGTTACAAAAAACCCATCCCTTTTTTACGAAGGATGGGAAAAATTGCTATGAAAAAGAAAAATTCACTTCCTATAAGAAAGTGAATTCCAAATGTATATATTTTTATTTAATTATGAAAACATATCTTTTACTTTTTCAAAAAAAGATTTATCCGTTTTTTGAGGCGAAGGTTTGAAATTTTCATCGTGTAACATATTTTCAAAAAATGCCTTTTGCTCTTTATTTAAAGATTTAGGTGTCCAAACATTAACATGAACTAACAAGTCTCCATTTCCATATCCATTTAAACTTGGAATACCCTTACCTTTTAATCTTAAAATTTTACCCGATTGAATACCATCTTCTAATTTTATTCTTACTTTTCCTCCAACAGCTTCAATTTCTTTAGAGATACCAAGAGCTGCCTCAGGGAAACTAATATATAAATCATAATGAAGATTTTCACCTTCCCTTTTCAAGAACTCATGTTCAATTTCTTCAATAGCAACAATTAAATCGCCAGGTAAACTATTATTTCCTGGAGCTTCATTTCCTTTATTAGAAACTTTTAATTGCATTCCATCTACCACTCCTGCTGGAATTTTAATTGAAACTGTATCGTCTTCCATAATCATTCCATGAGCATCTGCTCCAGATGGTTTTGAGTCTAAAATTTGACCAGAACCTCCACAAGTAGTACACGTGGATGCTGTTTGCATTCTGCCTAGAATAGTATTTGTAACTCGCATAATTTGCCCACTTCCATTACAAGTAGAACAAGTTTTGTAAGTAACCCCTTTTGCTTGAACTTTCCTTTTTACTTTTACTTTTTTCTCTACACCATTAACAATGTCCTCAAGAGTTAATTTTACTTTAATTCTTAAATTGCTTCCTTTAACTCTTCTTTGGCCACCACCGCCAAAGCCACTACCAAAGCCACCACCAAATGCACTTCCGAAAATATCTCCAAATTGACTAAAAATATCATCCATATTCATGTGACCTCCACCAAATCCTCCAGCACCATCAAAAGCAGCATGGCCATATTGATCGTAACGTGCTTTTTTGTCAGGATCGCTAAGCACTTCATAAGCTTCTGCAGCTAATTTAAAATTTTCTTCTGCAGTTTTGTCACCTGGATTTTTGTCTGGATGGTATTGAATTGCTTTTTTTCGGTAAGCTTTTTTAATTTCTTCAGCCGATGCACCTTTACTTATTCCTAATATTTCGTAAAAATCTTTTTTCATAAAATTTCTAAAATTCCTAATTATAAAACTTAATCTATAATAAAAAAAGTTCTAAAAAGGGTTGTTAATTACCAATAACTACTTTAGGAAAACGGATGATTTTGTCTCCTAATTTATATCCTTTTTCTATTACATCTACTATTTTCCCTTTTAAGTCCTCTGTAGGAGCTGGAATTTGAGTAATTGCTTCAGCAAAATCTGCATTAAAATCGTCACCTGCTTTAATATCTACTATTTCTAATCCTTTTGAAATTAAAGTAGTTTTCAGTTTTTCATGAATTAATTCTACACCTTTAACTAAAGCTTCGTCTTCAGATTTTGAAATTTGTTCCCAAGCTCTATCAAAGTCATCCAAAACTGGCAACATCGATTGAAGTACTTCTTGATTTGCCGTTTTAAATAAATCAATTCGTTCTTTTGCAGTCCTTTTTTTAAAGTTTTCAAACTCAGCAAATAGACGCAAAAATTTATCTTTTTCTTTTGCTAAATCTTCTTGAAGTTGCTCTTCAACCGTTAATTGTACGGAAGTATTTTCTTCTTGAACAGTCTCCTTTTCTACGCTTTCTTTTTCGATATTTTCAGTATTATCCTGACTCATAATCTATTTTTCTTTTAGATAAATTTTATTTACAATAGTAAGCAAATGTACTGCCAAAAAATAAAAAATGTCAAATTGTCATTATATTGTATAACTATTTCTTTTAAGTAAAAGGTATTTTATCGAATATTTAATTAGTAAATACCTTTTATTTAAACCATAAAGAATAGTTAAAAGAATAAGACAACTTAACAGAAATGAAATCTTTATAAAAAAATTATTTTTTTAAAAGATTTTGCAGTGCTTTTTCTAAAGAAGCAAATTTGAATTGAAACCCTTTTTCTAGAATTTTTCTGGCACTCACATTTTGACTTGATAATAAAATTTGGTGCATTTCTCCTAACATTAATTTCAAAATAAATCCAGGTATATTAGGCATAAAATAAGGCACATCTAAGGTTTTAACAATTGCCTTTGTTAATCCTTCATTAGAAACTGGATAGGGAGAAACTGCATTATAAACACCTTCTAATCTATGCAACATAATGAAATAATACAAACTAGCTAAATCATGATTATGAATCCAAGATTGATATTGTTTTCCATTACCAAATGCAGCTCCTAAACCATACTTAATAGGTGTAACCATTTTTTGTAGCGCACCTCCTTCTTTGGCTAAAACAATTCCAGTTCTAATTTTAGAAACTCTGATTGAAAGTCTTTTAAATTGATCTACTTCTTCTTCCCATTTTAAAACCACATCACCTAAAAAAGATTCATCTACTCCCTCTTCATCTTCTTTATAAACTTTATCATAACTGCTAGGGTAAATCCCAACGGCCGATGCGGATATAATTTGTTGTATTTGATTGTAATTTTTTTGTAAAGTTTGAAATAATAACCGAGTAGAAAGAACTCTACTATTTATAATTTCTTCTTTATAACTTTTTGTCCAACGCTCAGAAACCGATGCCCCTGCTAAATGATATATAACATCTACGTCTTCAAAAGCATTTTTATCAATTTCTCCTTTATATGGATTCCAATAAAAACCTTTATAATTTCTTTCATCAACTAGTTTAGACTTAGAAGTGGACAAATAATGCACACTTACTCCATTTTGAAGTAATAAGTTTGTTAATTCCTTTCCTATTAAACCTGTTGCACCCGTAATCAAAACTTTCATACTTATCTCTTTTTAACAAAAATACAAAGTATAAATGGTAGAATAGTATTTATTAACTAACCTTAACAACTGTAGATAATTGAGCTTATTAATTTCTTACTTTTATAGTCCATTCAAACAACATTTCCGAAACTTGTTCTCCTTTCTCATTTGTTCCAATGGAAGTAACCCATATAGTTTGACCTTCTTTTGTTTGGACAGCCTTTTGAATTGTTTCTTTTATATTATCACCTTGTTTACATGTAAAAGTAATTCTTCCTGTAGCCTTTTTGGTAAAAGTAGCTTTATTATTTGCTACTAACATAGAAATATTAGCACCACTTTCTTTTATTTGATACATTACCAATGCTCCTGTAGTAAACTCTGCTGCCATGGCTTGAACTGCAAAATACATCGATTTAAAAGGGTTTTGGTTAAACCATCTATGTTTTACAGTAACTGAACATTCTTCTTGACTAATATTTTTTACTCTCACACCACACCAATAAGCTGATGGAAGTTTAAAAAACATAAAAGCATTTAATTTTGAAGGTGTAAATTTCATAATTTTTTAATTTTTTGTAAAAATACAAAAAATACTATGCATTCATACTATTTTGTTAAATGTTAATTTTTTGTTAAAAATAAGTACTATGCGTAACATAATACTAGTTTTTAGACTTATCTTTGTATAAGAAATTAATAGCTATTAAATAGTTCTTTTAATCATCAATCATCAAAACCAAAAAATTATGGAAACATCTAACGAAAAAAGTATAGGTTCATTAATTCACTTAAGCACTTTAAGTCAATACATTATTCCTTTAGGAAATTATATTATACCACTAGTTTTGTGGTCTTCTAAAAAAGATAAATCTGCATTTGTAGATTTTAACGGAAAACAAGCTTTAAATTTTCAATTGAGTATGTTGTTATATAGCTTAATTGCAATTATTATAGCTGTACCTACTTGCTTATTTTGGTTTATTACACTAATTGAAAAATTAGAAATAAATGGACATCATGTAACGGTTAAAGAAATTATCACAACACAAAATATTACAGGTATGGTCATTTTAGGATTAGTGGCTTTAACCATAGCCCTTTTTTTAAAATTAAGTGAATTCTTTCTAATTATATATGCTTCATTTAAAAGTGCAAATGGCGAATATTACAATTATCCTTTGACCATTAAATTCATTAAATAGTTTCAATCATCAAATCAATCAATCAATCAATCAATCAATCAATTGAATTTAACAATTCAAAAAAAATCAAAAAATGAACAGTTTAATTAAAAAACAAAAGCATTATGAATATTGAAAACACAAAAGCTCAAATGAGAAAAGGTGTTTTAGAGTTCTGTATCCTTTCCGTATTAAAAGAAAATGATGCATATACTTCTGAAATTCTAGAAACACTAAAAAATGCAAAACTACTAGTAGTAGAAGGTACAGTTTACCCTTTATTAACTAGATTAAAAAACGATGGTTTACTTAATTATCGTTGGGAAGAATCTACTTCTGGTCCACCAAGAAAATATTATGGTTTAACCGAATTGGGTCAAGAATTTTTAAGCGAATTAAACAGCACTTGGACAGAATTATCTGATGCAGTGAATATCATAACACAACCTAGCCAAAAACAATAATCATGAATAAGACAATAAGTATCAATTTAGGAGGTTTCTTTTTTCATATTGATGAAGATGCGTATCAAAAATTATCACGTTATTTTGATGCAGTGAAACGATCACTTTCTCCAGAAGGAAGAGATGAAATTATAAAAGATATAGAAAGCAGAATAGCTGAACTTTTTCAAGAAAGAATTAAAACGGAGAAGCAAGTAATTGGTTTAACCGAGTTAGACGAAATAATTGCTATTATGGGACAACCTGAAGATTATAAGATAGATGAAGAAACAACTTACTCTTCTCAATCTTCATATTCTGGAACAACTTATCATGCAAGATCTAAACGTTTATATAGAGACAAAGAAAATGCCATTTTAGGTGGTGTTGCAGCGGGTTTTGGTCATTACTTTAATATTGATCCACTTTGGATTCGTTTAGGTATAGTTTTAATTGTAATTGCTGGTGTGGGAAGTCCTATTTTAATCTATTTATTATTATGGATTATAGTTCCTGAAGCAGTAACTACCTCTCAAAAATTAGAAATGAGAGGTGAACCTATAACTATTTCAAATATTGAAAAAAAAGTCAAAGAAGGAATCCATGAAATTAGTGATAAAATTAATAATTTAGATCATCAAAAAATAGCAAATACCGCTAAGTCTGGAGCACAACAAATAGGCAATACTTTAAGTGATTTGTTTTTAAGTTTCTTTAAAGTTATGATAAAAATAATTGGCATTTTTATTATTTTCTTCTCAGCTATGTCATTATTAGGAGTACTCATAGGATCTTTATTTATGATTTTCTCATCATCATTACCTAATTCGTACATTTTTAATAATATACATACTCCATTGGATTTTGATGTTCCTATGTGGATACAGGGAGTACTTTTACTTCTTAGTGTAGGAATACCTTTATTTTTCTTACTTATACTGGGTCTAAAATTATTGGTTACGAATATGAAATCTATTGGTAACAATATAAAATATTCTTTGTTAGCTATCTGGATAGTAGCAATTATAGGAATAACTTATTTAGGTGTACAACAAGCTACAGCTATAGGTTTTGAAGGGAAAACAGTGAAAAAGGAACAACTTTTTGTACAACCAAATGACACTATCTATGTAAGAATGCAGTACAACAATTATTATGCTAAAAGTATTAATGAAAGAGCATATAATAAATATACTCATGACGAAAACAATAATGAAATCATATATTCTACGAAAGTGCGTGTGCATTTCTTAAAAACAGATGAAAATCAACCTTTTTTACAAGTAGAACGTTCTGCCACGGGGAAATCACATAAAGAAGCTACTAGTCGTTCAGAAAAAATACGATATAATTTTGATATTCAAGGAAATAAAATTACTTTAGATAATTATTTCACCACAGCATTTGGAAATAAATTTAGAGATCAGGAAGTTAATGTTTATATCTATTTACCTAATGGAATTTATTTAAAACCAGATGACAGCATACAAGATTATGATTGGTCTGATAATGATATTTTCAATTTACATTATAGTTCCGATAATTATATTTATGAAGTGAAAGACAATAAAATAGTATGTACTAATTGTCCTTCTGAAGAAAATGAAAATGAAGATGAAGATGTTGAGGATTTTGATGAGGATGAAATATCCATTCATTTAAACAATAATGAAGTTAAAATCAACGCTTCAAAAGACAACATACAAATAGAAGCAAAATAAAAACATTTTAAATAAACAAATAAAAAACCAAAATCATGACAAAATTCATTTTACAAATAACAAAAATGATTGTAACAATTCTTGCAGTCTTGTTATTACAATCTTGCATGAATTCCAATTGGAATAGAGAAACCCTTAAAGGAAATGGAACAGTAGTAGAAGTTAACCGAACCATTGACATGCCTTTTAATGCAATTGCTGCACAAACTGGTTTAGAAGTTATTATAAGACAAGATAATAATGTTAGCGTTAAAGTGGAAGCAGATGAAAATCTTCAAGACCATATTTTTACAGAAGTTAAAGATGGTGAATTAAAGATACATACAGATGTTAACATCTTAAATTGTAAAGCAAAAAAAATCTATGTTTGTTTACCAAATTTGAATAAAATTTCTTCATCAAGTGGAGCTAGTGTAAGCAGTGAGAAAGAATTGAATTTTGAAAATCTAGAATTAGAATCAAGTAGTGGTAGTTTAATTGACATAGTAATAAAAAGCAATACTTTATCTTGCGAAAGTAGTAGCGGAAGCAGTATAACTGCTAAAGGAACTGCAAAATCAATTAACACAGAATCATCTAGTGGTAGTTCTATCAATCTGGAAAAATTAATTGCAGAAAATGGTCAATCAAGTTCATCAAGCGGCAGCACAACGCATGTTAATGTAACCAATGAGTTAAAGGCAGAAGCATCTAGTGGTAGTAGTATTAGCGTAGCCTCAAAACCGAATTCTTTAATTAAAGACGAAAATTCAGGTGGAAGTGTCGATATAAAATAATTTATTCAATAACTAAAAAAACATCAGCCTATAAGCTGATGTTTTTTTTATATTTGCCTTGTATTGCTTCAATTTTTTTGGAATGATTATTGAGCAGTTTAACCTATATAATTATCATAATAAATGAAAAAAATAACTTTTTTACTTTTAGTATTATTCGCTTCTAACATTGGTTTTTCCCAAAAAAAAGACAAAATTAAAGGTTCTAAGATTATTACTCATACTATAAAACAAGTTGAGACATTTCAAAATATTGAAATAGAAGACAATGTAGAAATCTACTTAGTTAAAGCAGATACACCATCTATAGAAATCGAAGCCGATGACAATTTACACGATGTTGTTAATTTTGCTGTTACAGGAAATACACTTCGCATTACTACTTTAAAAACAGTGAGTGGAGCAAAAAAATTTGATTTAAGAATTAATTACGCATCTGATTTAAAACTTATTACAGTAAAAAATGAGGCAAAATTACATGCTTTAAATGCATTACAATTAGATACGATTACAATCAAAAATTTTGACTCATCCCAATCTTTTTTAAATGTAAATTCTAACGCTTTTACCTTAATTTTAAATGATAAATCGGAAGCCGAATTAAATGTAAAAGCTCAAAATACAGTTTTAGAAGTAAGCAAAAATGCTGAATTAAAAGCTTTAGTTGCTTCACCCGAAGTAAAAATAGATTTATATGAAAAAGCTGAAGTAAAAATTGAAGGCGATGCTGCCAATGCTAAAATAAGATTAGACAACAATGCTTATTTATTAGCCAACAAATTTACTGCAGCAGTAATGGATTTAACAGTTGAAAATTATGCCAAATGCGAAGTAAATGTAACAAAAGAATTGGCCTTATCCGCTTCAGGAAAAACACAAGTTGAATTATATGGAGAACCCAAAATTGAAATGAGAAAGTTTACCAATTCAACTACATTGTATAAAAAGGAATTGTAAATGCTATTCTAAAATTTCAATTTCAAAAATAACAGGCACATTTTTCCCGTTATATAGAACGTATTCTTTTTAGAATTATATGCAATCCCATTCATTTCCATAGAACCTGAAAATCTATTTTTAACATCAAAATATAAACTAGATAAATCTATTGATTTTACTACTTTTCCAGTATTAATGTCTATTTTCAAAATTCTATTTTCAGTGTAAACATTAGAATAAACAAAACCATTAATGTATTCTAACTCATTTAATCTATAAACTGGGTTTCCATATTCAGTAACTTTAATCTTTTTTGTAGGTTTTTGAGTATTTACATCTAAAAATGTCAATACATCTGTCCCATCACTCATAATTAAAGTTGAATCACCTAAATTTGTTAAACCCCAACCTTCGTTGTTTTCAAATTTAAAAGTACTTAATTGTTGATATGTTTCCGCATCATATACAAAACCCATTTTATTCAAATAAGTTAATTGAAAAATTTTATTATTTGCCTTTGCAATACCTTCACCAAAATAAATGCTTTTATCTAGTTCAGCTTTTACATCAATTTTGCCAGTTTCAAGACTTAATATCCCAAAAAGAGATCTAGTATTTGCCACACTCTCAGGAGCACCAGTGCTTTCAAATAAATTTCCTCCATCAAAAAACAAACCTTCAGTAAAAGAATTGGTATCATGAGGATAAGTGTTTTTGATAACATATTGTTTTATAGAAATAATAGATTCTTGGGAATTATTTTCTTCCTTTTCTTTACAAGAAATAAAAAACAAAAAAAATAAAATAGATAAAAAACTGAATTTCATTACAAAAAAAATTAAAAATTAAAAGTTCGGATAAATATCCGAACTTAATTAATCAAAGATATAAATTAGTTATGATGAACACAACCAGCAAGACCATTATACGTCCAACCTCTACCAAACAAAAATGAACAACTTGATTGTGATAATTCATAACCAAGAGGAATCGGTTGAAATAATTTAGGAGTATTTGTAATTGTATCTTCTATTCCTTGACTCACATCTTCACCAGAGACGATGTTTTTTTGTTCCATCGTTGTCAATACAGATACACCTTTCAAATTTAAAATTGATTTTTTCATTTTTTAAAAATTAATAAAATTAAAATTGGTCCAAACATTTATAGTCACTTGAACTTCTGACTATTCCTGCGCAAGAATATCTTTTAGTGATCATAAAATATTTATAAATCACATTTATTTTGAATTAACTATAACTAAATATTAACCCAAAAATAAAAAAAGAAATTTAAAAAATGACAAATATGTAATTATTTTTTCATTAAAGTAATTTGAAATTGCGAAATGGCTAAGCAATTTCAAGATAAAGAACTTTTACAAAAAATTATTCTCAATATCAAACAATTGAGAAAGTCTAACAATGTGACTTTAGAGACATTCTATTTTGATACTGGAATTCATTTAGCAAGAATAGAACAAGGAAAAACCAATATAACAGTTTCAACATTATCAAAAATTTGTAGCTATTTTAACATCTCTCTTTCTGAATTTTTTAAAAAGATAGAATAAAAAAAGGTCATTCAAAAGAATGACCTTTTTTTATTCTATCTTTTAATTCCAATTTTATGAATGTTTAGCAGCTAAATAACGTTCCGCATCTAACGCAGCCATACAACCAGTTCCTGCTGCTGTAATTGCTTGTCGATAGACGTGATCTGCAGCATCACCACCTACAAACACACCAGCCACATTTGTTTTGGCTGTTCCAGGAATATTTTTAATGTATCCCGTTTCATCTAAATCTAAATAATCTGCAAAAATATCGGTGTTGGGTTTATGACCTATAGCCACAAAGAAACCCGTTGCAGGTATTTCAATTGCCTCTCCTGTAGTTCTGTTTTTTGCTCTTACACCCGTTACTACTTGTCCATCACCTAAGACTTCTTCAGTCTCTGTATGCATTAAAATTTCAATATTAGGTGTTTTTCTAACCCTTTCTTCCATAATACGAGAAGCTCTAAATTGATCGCTTCTCACTAACATGGTTACTTTTTTACAAATATTTGATAAATAATGGGCTTCTTCACAAGCGCTATCTCCTGCACCCACAATTACTACTTCCTGATTTCTGTAGAAAAAGCCATCACAAACCGCACAAGCTGAAACACCACCGCCTAATTGCAAATATTTTTGTTCAGAAGGTAATCCTAAATATTTAGCCGAAGCACCTGTTGAAATAATAACGGTTTCTGCATGAATTTCAATCGTATCGTTAACCCATACTTTATGAATTTCTCCAGAAAAATCAACTTTAGTTACCCAACCATCTCTTATATCTGTTCCAAAACGTTTTGCCTGTTCTTGTAATTGTATCATCATTTCTGGTCCAGTAACTCCATCTGGATAACCCGGGAAATTTTCCACTTCGTTTGTTGTTGTTAATTGCCCACCAGGTTGTTGCCCTTGATATAACACAGGAAACATATTGGCTCTAGCCGCATAAATCGCTGCAGTATATCCTGCTGGTCCAGAACCTATAATTAAACATTTTACTTTTTCTATTGTATCTGACATGATTTATTTTTTTATTGAAGCCCAAAATTAAGCATTTTGAGCCAAATGAAATGTTATATTACTTACAAAATAACTATTTGACAATAAGGTTTATTTATTCTCTTTTAATTGATTTAATAATTCTTCAAAAGACACTTTTTGTTGCGATCCTGTAGCCAAATCTTTAATACCAAACTGATTGTTTTTTATTTCTTCTTCACCAACTAAAATAGCATAAGGAATTCCTCTTTTATCAGCATGTTGAAATTGTTTACCAATTTTTGTTGCATCTGGATACATTTCAACTTTAACTCCTGCTTGTCTTAGTTTTGCAATAGCTTTCATCGCATATTTAGCTTCTTCTAAACCAAAATTTAAAAATAAGGCTTTTGAAGTTGCAGTAACAGTTTCAGGAAATAAATTCAGTTCTTCGATGACCAAAGCGATTCGGTCTAAGCCAAATGAAATTCCTACACCACTCATGTTTTTTAAACCAAAAATACCTGTCAAATCATCATAACGACCACCACCACCAATAGAACCCATAGCCACACCTTTGGGAGCTGCCACTTCAAAAATAGCACCTGTATAATAATTTAAACCTCGTGCTAAGGTAACGTCTAAATCTAATGTAGCGGTTTGTAAACCGATTTCGTTAATATTATCGCAAATAAATAGTAATTCTTCTACTCCTTTCATTCCTTCTTCTGAAGTAACTAACAAATCCGCTAACTTCGCAATTTTCTCAGCGATTGTTCCCGTAAAACTAAATAAAGGTTGCACTTTAGTAATCGCTTCTTCAGCAATTCCTTTTTCAAGCATTTCTTTTTTAACACCCTCTTCCCCTATTTTATCTAATTTATCTAAAGCAACTGTAAAATCGATTAATTTATCCGAAGCGCCAATAACCTCAGCAATTCCTGATAATATTTTACGATTGTTGATTTTAATAGTTACACCCTTTAATCCTAATTGACTAAAAACGGAATCGTATAATTGTACCAATTCTACTTCTTGCCAAAGCGAATTAGAACCTACTACATCCGCATCACATTGATAAAACTCTCTAAAACGACCTTTTTGAGGACGATCTGCTCTCCAAACCGGTTGAATTTGATACCTTTTAAACGGAAACTCAATTTCATTTTGGTGTTGCACCACATATCTTGCGAAAGGAACGGTTAAATCGTAACGCAATGCTTTTTCAGAAATTAATGATGTCGCTTTTTTGGAATTTAGAGCTTCTAAACTATTAATATATTTGCTATATACATTTTTAAAAATATCTCTTTTAAATTGTAAAGTAACTTCATTAAAGCTATCATGCTTTTTATATTTACTAAAAAAATCAAAAATTTCATTTTTATTTTCTGTAAAGCATTCTGATAATATTTCTTTTTCATCAAAAGTCAATCCAGAATATATTGATAAAAATCTTTTTAAAGTTTCTTCAAACTCATTAAAATTATTATTATTTCTTATAATTATTCCGAAGCCTTCTAAAATTTCAAAAAAATGAACACTAAATTTACCTGAATCAATTACATTAGAACGTAAATCATCTAAATAATCCCCTGAATTTAATATTTTAAAAATCAAGCGATCGCCTTCTTCTCCATATTTTCCCATTAAGGTTTCCGAATTTTCGAAAGAAGGCGTTTCTATAGGTTGGAAACCAAATTTTTCGAAATTGGTTTTTATCGTACTGAAAATATAATTGCGTTTTGCGACTTCAATAGGAGAAAAATCGCGCGTTCCTTTTGGTATACTTGGTTTCTGAGCCATTTTTATGAATGTGTCAATTTGATAATGTGTCAATGTGCCAATTGAAAAATGCACCGAATAAATAGTAACATTTTCTTTTGAACATCTAAAATGCAAATATCGAATTTATTACTGATTCAGAAAAATTATATAAATAATTACTATTAACTTTTTACTATTTACTAAAAAAATGTAACAAAATTTACTTTCTAAAGTCTAATTGTCATTATGGTAGGATTATTTAAAGAAAACACTAGGATAGCAATAGATTCTATAAAGAGTCAAGTATTGCGTACAGCTTTAACTGTTTTAATTATTATGATAGGAATTACCTTTTTAGTAGGTATTCTTACCTTGACAAAAGCTTTAGAAAATAATATTTTTGGAAATTTTGCTTCAATGGGAGCCAATACGTTTTCTATTAGCAGGTATGATTTTTCTGGTCAAATCAACCGAAATAATGTGGAGCAAAAAGTGAATCCTATTATTAGTTATCCACAAGCTAAGGCATTTAAAGATAAATATGATTTCCCATCCACTTCCACTTCTTTATCGTTTACTGCTGCATCAGCCATCGAGGTAAAATATCAAGGAGAAAAAACAGATCCAGAAATTTCTATTTTAGGTGTAGATGAAAATTTTTGTCCTAATAAAGGTCTAGAAGTTGTAAAAGGAAGAAATTTTAATTCTTTCGATATTACCAACAATAATTATGTATGTATTTTAGGTTCTGATTTTGAAAAAGGTCTTTTTAAAGACAAAAACCCATTAGATCGAATTATTTCCATCAGAGGAGCTAAATTTAAAGTTATTGGTGTTTTAAAAGAAAAAGGCTCTACTTTTGGAAACAGTCAGGATTTACGCGTTTTAATTCCAACTCAAATTGCTCGTTCCATTTTTTCGGCACCCAACATTAATTATGATTTAAATATAAAAGTAAATAATGAAGCCTTATTAGATGAAGCGGTTAATGATGCCATTGTGACTATGCGTTTGATACGAAAATTAAATCCTATACAAAAAGAAGATTTTGGTATTTCTCGTAGTGATGATTTAATTCAAACTTTAGGTTCAAACTTAGCTGTAATTAATTTGGTTGCAGTCATTATTGGAGCCATTACAGTTTTTGGTTCCACCATAGCCTTAATGAATATCATGCTCGTTTCGGTTAGTGAACGTACACGAGAAATTGGAATAAGAAAATCATTAGGAGCAAAAAGAAGTACTATAGCTTGGCAGTTTTTTACCGAAACTTTTATTATTAGTCAAATAGGTGGTTTTCTAGGAATACTTTTTGGTATTATTCTAGGAACAGTAATTGCATTATTTGCAGGTTTTTCTTTTGTAGTACCTTGGTTAGCGATGTTTGCTGCTTTTATAACAACCTTAATAGTTACCATTATTTCAGGTTTATATCCAGCAATTAAAGCCTCTAAACTAGATCCGGTAGAAGCACTTCGTTATGAATAAAATTTTATGGTAATGAACAACGAATCATACGATCATTACCATAAATATCTTTCTTCAATTCGATATTTATAAAACCTAATTTTTCTAATAATTGCACAGTTTCAAGACCAAGATATTGATTAATTTCAAAAAAAACATAGCCGTTAGTATTCAATGATTTAAGCGCCAATTGCGCAATTTTTCTATAAAACAACAAAGCATCAGTATCTTCCACAAAAAGAGCCATATGAGGCTCATAATCTAAAACATTTTTCTTTATTTCTTCTTTTTCAAGATGTCTTACATAGGGTGGATTAGATACAATAATATCATATCTTGCATCTAAAGTTTCCGTTTGTAAAATATCTTTATGTATAAAATGAATCGCAGTTTGGTTTAAAATTGCATTTTTTTTAGCAACCGCTAATGCATCAGTAGAAACATCAATAGCTACAACTTTTGCATTAGAAATATTTTTCTTTAACGAAATAGGAATGCATCCAGAACCCGTTCCTATATCTAAAATAGCAATTTCTTGAGAAGATTTGTTTTGTGATTCAATAATCCATAGCACTAGTTCTTCCGTTTCAGGTCTTGGAATTAAGGTATTTTCATTAACCAAAAAACGCAATCCATAAAATTCGGTTTCCCCTATAATATATTGAATTGGTTTTTCTTTCTTTAATTGAATTAAAATAGCATTCCAATTTTGTAATTTATCCTCAGTCAATTCCAAATCAGGTTGTAATGCCAAATCCACTCGCTTCATTTGATGCAAATGTTCTAAAATGATAAAAAAGAAACTCTCGATTTCCATTTTATCAAATAAAGGTTCTAAATTTAAAGTAAACTCTTTTCTATAATCTTTTAAAAGCATTTTCTTAATTTCTATAGTTGCAAATCTTTAGTCATCCATACCTCACAACTGCTATGACCAGTACAACCCATAGGCTGATCTATTGATTGAAAACCTAAATTTGAATACAATTTCTGAGCAGCTTTCATAAAAGAGAGGGTTTCTAGATAACAAAGTGTAAATTGTTGCTCCTTGGCAAAAATCAAACATTTTTCGATTATTTCTTTTGCTAAGCCTGTACCTCTAATTTCAGGAGCAAAATACATTTTTTGTAATTCACAAATATGCGAAGCGCCATTTTCTAATGGAGCTATTCCGCAACCTCCTACAACTTGATTGTCTTTTTCAACTACTAGATAAATTGATCTTTCCTTTTGATACACTTCATACAAAGTATCTAATATAGGATCGGCATAAGCTGTTCCCACTTTTGGAGCATCTAATTCTTCAAAAACATCACGAATTACTTTAGCTATTTGAGCATTATCCTTTTCCTCAATTTCTCTAATCTTCATAGTTAAAAATTTGTGAGGTAAAAGTACATAAATTGGTTTTAACCTAACTAAAAATATACCTTAAAATACTACCTTTGCAATATGAGTACACATGAATTTTACATGAAACGTTGCATTCAACTAGCAAAAAATGGATTAGGTACTACTTATCCTAATCCAATGGTAGGAAGTGTAATTGTACATGATAACAAGATAATTGGAGAAGGTTGGCATAAAAAAGCGGGTGAGCCACATGCTGAGGTGAATGCTATTCATTCTGTAAAAGATAAAACATTACTTTCGAAAGCCACTATTTATGTTAGTTTAGAACCCTGTAGTCATTTTGGAAAAACACCTCCATGTAGTGATTTAATTGTATCTCACAAAATCCCTAATGTTGTTATTGGTACAATTGATCCTTTTGCAAAAGTAGCAGGAAATGGAATAAAAAAATTACGTGAAAACAATTGTCATGTTACTTTAGGTATTTTAGAAAAAGAATGCAACGAATTAAATAAACGTTTTTTTACTTTTCATCAAAAAAAAAGACCCTATATTATTTTAAAATGGGCTGCTAGTAAAGATGGTTTTTTGGCTCCAGATAAATCAGAGAGAGCAACAGCACATAAAGCATTACAACCTATTTGGATTACCAATACGTATTCGAGACAATTAGTTCATAAATGGCGTACAGAAGAAGAAGCAATTCTTGTAGGTACACAAACCGTTTTAGATGACAATCCAAAATTAAATGCTCGCGATTTTAGTGGCCAAAATCCCATTAGACTTATAATAGATAAATCCAATAAAATATCAGAAGATTTTGCTGTAAAAAGCAACGAATTAAAGACTTATTTTTTTACCGAAAATAACATTTTAACAAAAAAAGAAAATATTATTTACGAAAATATTGTTTTTGATACCAATTTTTTACTAAATTTAACAAATCGTCTATATAAAAAAGAGATCCAATCTGTAATCATAGAAGGCGGTTTAAAGACCTTACAATCCTTTATAGATTTGAACTTGTGGGATGAAGCCCGCGTTTTTGAAGGAAATACAGTATTGAATTCTGGAATAAAAGCCCCAGTCCTGAATTCAATTTCTACAAAAACGATGAACATAATGGACGATACTTTAAAAATTTTCAGAAATTATGATTGACACAATTATTTTTGATTTTGGGGATGTTTTCATCAATTTAGACCCTAAAGCAACAGCTAATGCTTTACAAAAACTAGGTCTAAAAGAATGGAATAGAGAATTAGACACTTTAAATAAGAGTTATGAGATTGGGAAAATAGATGAACTAGCTTTTATTGAAGGAATTCAGAAACACACAACATCAACAGATTTAGTTACTATAAGAGAGGCATGGAATGCTATTTTATTAGATTTTCCATTATACCGCTTAGAGTTTTTACAAATGATAAGTTCAAAATACCGCTTATTTTTACTAAGCAATACCGATGCTACACATATTGACAAATTTGAACACAAAGTAGGACAATCCTTTGCTAGAGATTTTTATTCTTGTTTTGAAAAAGTCTATTTCTCTTTTGAAATAGGCCAAAGAAAACCAGATGAAAACACCTACAAATACATCATTAACAATCATAATTTAGTTCCAAAAAAGACTTTATTTGTAGATGACAAATTAGAAAATATTGAAGGCGCAAAAAAAGTAGGTTTACAAACATGGCATTTGAACCCTAAAGAAGAAGACGTAACTTCATTAATTGAAAAACTTAACAATTATTAATGATTCATATAATTTTAGCTGTTTTATTTTCAGTCTTTTTATTTATAGTTTTTAAATATTTTCAAAAATACAATATCAACACTTTACAAGCCATCATTTTTAATTATCTGGTAGCATTTGTAACAGGAATTTCTATAAGTCCTTCTTCAATATCTATTTCTCATATAGGCGAAATACATTGGTTTTCCTATTGCTTATATTTAGGCATTTTATTCATTTCTATTTTTTTTGTTATGGGGCAAACTTCTCAAAAAAATGGTGTATCAGTAGCTTCCGTTGCCAGTAAAATGTCCTTAATAATACCCGTACTTTTTGCGCTTCTTTTTCTTAAAGAAAAAATAGATTTATTTAAAATAATAGGCATACTTATCGCATTAATTGCCGTTTATTTTACCACTAAAAGAAACGATATTAGTTTTGGACCATCTAATTATATTTATCCCATTCTTTTATTTTTTGGCTCAGGTATTATTGACACAAGTATTAATTATATTCAAAAAACACATATAGACTCAGATGATACTGGTTTATTTTCGGCTTTAACTTTTTTAAGTGCTTTTTTAATTGGAATAGGCATCCTTCTATTTCAAAAAACTACAAATACGTTCGAGTTCAAAATAAAAAATCTTGTCGGAGGAATTGCGTTAGGAATACCTAACTATTTTTCTATGTATTTCTTAATTAAAGCTCTACAAAATGATAAAATTTCTAGTGCTACTCTGTTTACCTTAATCAATATTAGCGTAATTTTGCTCACTACTTTAATTGGCATACTTTTATTTAAAGAAAAAATTCAAAAATATAATTATATAGGTATAGCTTTTGCTATTATTGCCTTATTGTTGCTTTCACTATAATGACTCAAATAAAAGACACTTATAAAACATTACAAAATCCTTCTGAAGAAATTCTTTACAAAGAGAAGAATAGTAAATTTTTTGGTTATGCTTTTCCAGTAACTAATGAGAATGAAATAAAAGAGATTGTATCTGAATTAAAAAAACAGCATTATAACGCAAGACATTGGTGTTATGCATATCAAATAGGTACAGAGCACATGTATTATAGAGTAAATGATGATGGAGAACCAAGCAATAGCGCAGGTATGCCTATTTATGGTCAAATTCAATCCTTTGAAGTTACCAATGTATTAATCGTTGTTGTTCGTTATTTTGGTGGAGTAAAACTAGGCGTTGGCGGACTCATTTCAGCATACAAAACTGCAGCACAAATGGCTTTAGAAAACGCTTTTATTATTGAAAAAACAATTGACATTCATTTTCTTATTACTTTCGATTACAAAAACATGAATAAGGTAATGCGAGTTGTAAAAGAACAACAACTCGCTATAATTAGTCAAAAAATGGAAATGAATTGTCAAATTGAAATAGCGACACGCAAACAGAATGAAGAAAAAATAAATCAAATTTTTGAATCATTGTACGAAATAACAATTCAAAAAATTGATTTATAAACTATAACATATTACTACAAAGCTTTAATTTTTTCGCTAACGTAGTCAGGTGGCAAAGAAGGCCTTCCTGTTTTCATATTAACAAAAACCAGCATAGAATAACCCGTTGTTAATAACTCGTTGATATCATTATAAATCTCATACTCAAATTCAATCTTTACAGATGTCTGGCTTTTGAATATCGTTTTAACTGTTAACAGATCATCATAACGTGCGGGTTTCTTATAATTCATAGTTAAAGAAACTACTGGTAGCATAATTCCGTTTTCTTCCATCCATTTATAAGAAACACCTAGATTTCTAAGCCATTCAACCCTTCCCATTTCAAAATACTGAGCATAATTACCATGATAAACCACACCCATTTGATCTGTTTCAGCATATCTTACTCTTACTTTAAATTCATATTCTCTCATTTTAAAAACACAATAAATTAATATTTAATTCCTTCTTCAGGCTTACAATATTTTTTTTGAAAAATCAATAGTGATTTTGTTTTTTTTTACCAAAAATTGTTCACATATTTGTTCTCCCGTTTACAAAGCTATTAACTCATTCATCTTTGTAAGACAACTACTATAAAAGCTAAAGATAATTATAAAAAAAAGCAAATATATGGATAAAACTGCGCAATCAGTATGGAAAAATTGTCTGTTGTTTATAAAAGATAACATCCAGGAACAAGCCTTTAAAACATGGTTTGAACCTATACAGGCAGTTGACCTAAATGATAACGCATTGTCTATCCAAGTACCTAGTAAATTTTTCTATGAATGGTTAGAAGAACACTATGTAAAACTTCTTAAAGTTGCCCTTACCAAAGAACTTGGACAAAGTGCAAAATTATTATACAAAATTAAAATGGAAAATACTTATGGCAATAAGCTTCCATTTACAGAACAAATTCCAAGTAACAATAGACAACCAGTAAAAACACAGGAAGTAGATGTACCAATAGTTCAGAAAAATCCTGAATTAAAAAATCCATTTATTATTCCTGGCATCAGGAATATCAATATAGATTCACAATTAAACGCTAATTATAGTTTTGACAATTTCTTAGAAGGAGATTCAAATAGATTAGCTAGAAGTGCTGGTATGGCAGTTGCTAATAAACCCGGTGGAACCTCATTTAATCCTTTGCTAATTTTTGGAGGAGTAGGATTAGGTAAAACCCACTTAGCTCATGCTATTGGTGTGGAAATAAAAGATAAATTCCCTGAAAAAACAGTTTTATATATTTCTGCAGAAATTTTCACACAACAATATATTGATTCGGTTAAGAAAAACACAAGAAATGATTTTATCCATTTTTATCAATTAATTGACGTTCTTATTATAGATGATGTTCAATTTTTATCAGGAAAATCTGGAACTCAAGATGTATTCTTTCACATATTCAACCATCTACATCAAAACGGAAAGCAAGTTATTTTAACTTCCGACAAAGCTCCTGTGGACATGCAGGATATTGAACAAAGATTACTTTCTAGATTCAAATGGGGATTATCAGCCGAATTACATCAACCTGATTATGAAACACGTATCTCCATATTAAAAAACATTTTGTATAGAGACGGTGTAGAAATGCCTGATGAAATTATCGAATATGTAGCCAAAAACATTAAAAGCAACGTAAGAGAACTTGAAGGCGCTATAATTTCATTAATCGCTCAATCTTCGTTTAATAAAAGAGAAGTGACTATTGAATTAGCTAAACAAATTGTTGAAAAATTTGTTAAGAATGTAAAAAGAGAGATTTCTATTGATTATATTCAAAAAATTGTATCTGATTATTTCCAATTAGATATAGAAACCTTACAATCAAAAACAAGAAAAAGACATGTGGTTCAAGCGAGACAACTGGCTATGTTTTTTGCAAAAAAATACACAAAATCTTCTTTAGCAAATATTGGTACTCAAATAGGAGATAGAGATCATGCCACCGTTTTACATGCATGTAAAACCGTAGACAATTTAGTAACTACTGACAAACAATTTAGAAAGTTTGTTGATGATATTAATAAAAAACTTTCTCTATAAAAAATGGCTATAAAAATCTTAATGGTTTGCCTTGGAAACATCTGTCGTTCACCATTGGCTGAAGGCATTTTAAAAAGTAAATTACCGAAAGATCAATTTATAGTAGACTCCGCTGGAACAGGAGATTGGCATGTAGGACAATTACCTGACAAACGCTCGATAGCAATTGCAAAAAAATATGGAATCGACATTACCGACCAAAGAGCGCAACATTTTACAGTAAAACATTTTGAAAAATTTGATTATATTTATGCAATGGATTTGTCAAATTACAAAAACATTCTTCAATTAGCTCCTAATTCTGAGGGTAAAGCCAAAGTAAAATTGATATTAAATGAGCTTTTTCCTAATGAAAACGTTGAAGTACCCGATCCTTATTATGGAGGAGAAGAAGGTTTTGAAAATGTATACCAAATGTTAGACAAAGCATGCGAGATCATTGCAAAAAAAATAAAATAAACAATGAACACCTCTTTTGGAAAACTTTATTTAATTCCTTGTACTTTATCTAATCCTGGTGAGACCAGCGTTATTCCTGAAGATGTACTACCTCAAACAATTAAAAGGGCTATCGATTTTATTGATGATTTTATCGTTGAAAATGAAAAAACAGCCCGCCGTTTTATAAAAAGCATACATCCAGATAAGAAACAATCTGATTTAAAACTGTCTTTATTAAATAAGCACACAGAAAACTCTGAACATTTTAATATGATCAAACCTCTATTAGAGGGTAAAAATATGGGAATATTAAGCGAATCAGGTTGCCCAGGTATCGCAGATCCTGGGGCTATAATTGTTAAAATAGCGCATCAAAAAGGAATCCAAGTAGTACCACTTGTAGGACCAAGTTCCATTCTACTCGCTTTAATGGCAAGTGGCATGAACGGTCAAAGTTTTGCATTTAATGGTTATTTACCCATTGACAATAATGAAAAGAGAAACGAATTAAAATATTATGAGCGTTTATCTCTTGAAAGAAATCAATCTCAATTGTTCATTGAAACACCTTATAGAAATAATAAATTAGTAGAGGATTTAATTCAAATTTTGCATCCAACCACCTATTTATGTATTGCCAGCGATATTACACTACCAACAGAATTTATAAAAACAAAGACTATTGCAGAATGGAAAAAAAACAAGGTCGACTTACATAAGCGACCTTGCATTTTCATTATACATAAAATGTAATTTTAACTAACTTTGGCTTTGGCATTTTTATTTGGGGCAATGTGAGAAATATCATAACCTCCAAATTTCTTTATATAACTTTTTAAAGAAGTACCATAACCATCTTTAAACCCTCTTTTTCCATTACTTCTCAAGTATTTTTTAACAGAACCTACTCCTCCTAAATGAGCTGCTGCTATTAAACCTGACTCGGTAATTTTAACACCATTAATAACTCTTCCGTTATATTTTTCAATTTCCTTTCTTAGTTCCCATTTATTTTTTGCAATTAACGCCCTAAAAGCCTTATCCTGCCATTCTGGATTTCTTAGAAATTCTTGAAAATCATGAATACCTACTGAACGTAATGTACTTCTTCCGAATTGGTATTTACCCATGTAACCAAAGGTATTTACCTTATTTAAAACCCCTCTAGATTCTTTAAAAGCAACTGCTTGTTTAAATCCAGCGAAAGTTTTTCCCACATATGGAACTGCAACAAGACCAGATTCCATATCGATTTCTGTTTCGATTTCATTTTCATCCTCACTTGGAACATAATAAGAAATTTTCTCATTTTCTCCTAAATGAAACCCTTCTACTTTTTCAATTTCAAAGGAATTAAATCCTGATGAAACTAATGCAACTAGGATGGTTAATCCAAAAAAATACGAACCTTTTTTTACCATAAATTTAAATTTCTCAGGCCCTGTCACAACGCTGAAATTTCCGGGGGCAAAGATACAATATTTTTTAGAATATTGATTATGAGCTTGTTAAAGTTTTCTAAAAATAGACTAAGTGTGCTTTAAATCCGTTAAAACCAACTATTTGGAGCGTTGGGGCTGGGATTTTTACTGTATTAAAAACGGAAAAAAAAGTTTTTAAAAAAGAAGATTTTGTTTCAATTTTCGTCAAATCTACATCTAAACTCAAAAATAATTGACGAGAAATATTTTGTGAAAAATCATTTTTTTTTGCTTCTCGATTAGAACTGTAAATCATTCCTTCTCCTCCATAACCCAAAGCAAAATTCAACCATTTAGGAATACATTTTGCTTTTGTAAAAGAGTTAATATTAAATGACAACCAATAGGTTTGTCCGTTATAATCTTTTAAAATTTCTTCATGTAATCCATCTCCAAGGGTTTTGGGGCGTAAATTGGCATAACTTGTTTGGTGAAAAGAAAATTTAGGAATAATTCTTTGTTCTTTCCAAAGTAACTGTTGAGAAACATATAAGGTAGTTCCTGAGAAATTAGCAATCATATCTCCAGATGAGGCTCCCCACTCTTGTGAAAAACCATCAAACACTTCCACTACTGTTAAAAAACCTAAACCCAATGTGGCTCCATAGAGCAACTGTTCTTTTTCTGAAGCACCACTCCAATTAAGAGCTTCTGCTCCTATTCTACCCAAATGATACGAGGAATATAAATGTCCTGCTTTATCCATTTGCAACCACTCCTCATTATCATTAATAAAATGAAGATTACTTTTAGCATAGTCTTTATACCAAAGTTGATTTAAGCCAATTAGTGTTCCTCCTAAAATTATGGCTTCAGTAATAAAAACATTTGTCTTTCTGTTTTTATTTAAGGTATCAGATGGTTTTAAAAATGAATTAAATGAAGATTGTGAATAGGACGAAACTTGCCCAAATAGAAAAAAAGTAAAAACAATAGCCCTGATTGTAGTAAAAATCCTTTTCTTGTTTTGCAAAAAACAAGAAAAGATTGTAACGAAAAGCAGGAAAAGGGATAACCAATATGTTAGGTAAATTCGCTCCAAAAACTATCTATTTATACCTAATTTATTTACCCATTCTGCGTAAGCTTTAGCATTTACTTGATGTTGTTCATAATTTGCTGCAAAAAGATGGTATCCAGGTTTAGAAGGACTTGCGCAAAAATAATAATAATCGTGTTTTTCTGCATTTAAAACCGCATCTATAGCAGAGATGTCTGGCATTGTTATAGGTGCTGGTGGCAATCCTGTGTTGATATATGTATTATAAGGAGAATTTATTTTTAAATCATCATACAATACTCTTTTTATTACCTGATTAAAATCTCCTGACTGTTTTTTTATAGCATAGATAACTGTTGGATCAGCTTGCAAAGGCATACCTGTTGCCAATCTATTTAAGTAAACTCCAGCAACTCTAGGTCTCTCATCTATTTTAACCGTTTCTTTTTGTACAATAGAGGCTAAAATAGAAACTTCCACTTGAGTTAAATTTTTAGCTGCAGCTTTCATTTTTCGTTCATGATTCCAAAAACGACGATATGATTTTGCCATTTTTTCAGCAATTTGATTGGCTGAAGTGTCCCAATAAAACTCATAAGTATCAGGTAAAAATAGCGCTAAAACAGCTTCTTCAGTAATTTCATTCTCTTTTAAAAATTGTGGATTTGTAAATGTAGTAACAAAAGTTAGACTATCTGGTTCGGTTTGAGAAGCTAAACGTCCTGCTAGGTTACCTATACTTTCTTGATTATTAAAGGCAACTCGCACGGGAACATTTCTACGAAGAGAACGAACAATATCAAAATTATTCATCCCTTTTTTTAGTAAAAATCGGCCCGCTTTAACATTTTGATTATATTTTCTACTACTTGCCATAAAATCAAAATTATCCAAATCTATGAGATAAGGTTTTAGAATTTCTTTTACTTCAGAATAGCTACTATTTGTAGGAATAAATACAAACAATTCATTTTCATTAAACTTTGTATTTGAAACAAATGCTTTTTTATACACTATAAAACCTAAAATTCCAGCCGCTACTAAACCCGCAACAGCGATATATGCAATTATTTTCTTTAGACTCAATTTTATTTATTTTTAGAATTAATTAGTTGTAATAAATGCTCATCTTTATATACATGATTGACTTTGTTCCAATCTTTTTTTATACCAATTTCTTGAAAGCCAAATTTAGAAAAAAGTTGGAAACTATGTGCGTTATCTGCGCTTATATTTGCAAATAATTGATGCAATTGCAATTGTGTAAAAGCATACTCAATTAATAATCGCAAGGCTTCTGTTCCAAGTCCTTGACTTCTGTTCTCATTCTTATGAATTAAAATTCCTATACCAGCTCGATTATTCTTAGGGTCAAAATCAAACAAATCAATCAAGCCAATTATTTTACTTGTTTCTGTAAGACAAATAGCTAATCTTAACTGTTTTGCTTCATATATATCTTGATGAGCATTTTCTAAATACTGACGAATTAAAAAACGGCTATAAGGAGTAATTGTATTACTAATTTCCCAAATTTTTTCATCGTTTTCAATAGAATACACAAACTCTAAATCTTCAGGTTCTAAAGCTCTTAAATAAATCTGTTGCCCTTTTAGTGTAATCAATTGTTTAATTTTTATTTTTTTATACTTCAATTATACCTTCAAAAACAAACTTAGCTGGACCAATTAAAAAAACGTGCGTATAATTTCCGTTATTTTCCTCAAAATTTACCTCTAAATTACCCCCTTCTACTTGCAGTTTAACCTCATTTGAAGAAGTCAATTGATTATGAAACATAGCAATTGCAACTGCAGTAACTCCGGTTCCACAAGATAAGGTTTCATCTTCAACTCCTCTTTCATAAGTACGTACTGCAAATTTGTCACTGTCAAGTTGCTCAACAAAGTTGATATTACTTCCTGCTTTACCATATAAATCGGAATACCGAATTTGACTACCTATTGTTTTTACATCAAATTGTGCTAAACCTGTAACCATTTCAACATGATGAGGAGAACCTGTATTTAGAAATAAATGATTAGGAAACACATGAACACCCGAAACATCTTTCATTTGCAATGAAACAATGTTTTGTTCAGAAATGGTAGCATAATGATATCCATCAACCGCTTCAAATTCAGCTTTTTCATCGACAACTCCTATCTTTTTTGCAAAGGCAACTAAACATCTTCCGCCATTCCCACACATGCTACTCTCATTTCCATCTGAATTATAATACACCATTTTAAAATCATATTTTTCATGATTTTCAAGTAATATTAATCCGTCTGCACCTATTCCAAATTTTCTGTCACATAAAAAAGCTACTAATTTGGTATCATTTTTGGGAAAACAATTATCACGATTGTCAATCATAACAAAATCGTTACCTGTACCTTGATATTTATAAAATTGAAGTTTCATTAATTTTATTTTATATAGCACAAAGATAAAAACAAAGTGATTAGGAATACAATTTATTAACAAAACATAAAAGAACAAATATTAGCTAATACAAAAAATATTAAAAAGATGTTAAACATTGTTAAGCGAGCGTTAAACTGATTTTTTGTTAAAATTTTGTGTTTAATTTTACAATGAAATCAAATTATTACATTATCAATAATTCATATTTCGTATTGTTTTTAAAAAATTTGAATGACAACCCCATTTATAACTATAAAAAATTAAATTTATATGAAAAGATTAGGAAGTATTTTTTTAGTAGCATTATTCAGCGGAGCTATTACTTTAGGTGCTTACAAATTATTTTTAGAGCCTAAAGACACCTCATTAGTAACAGTAGCCCCAAATTACACTCGAAATGTATCTTTAGGTGCCGAAAACACTAATTTTACTACAGCTGCTGAAACTGCGATTCATAGTGTAGTGCATGTTAAAAACATGACTATGCAACGTGTTTATAGTAATCCTATGGAATACATATTTGGTTACGGCAGAGGTGGCACACAACAACAAATGCAAATTGGAACTGGATCAGGTGTAATTATTTCTGAAGATGGCTATATTGTAACCAACAATCATGTTATTGATAATGCTAGTGAATTAGAAGTTACCTTAAATGACAATAGAAGTTATAAGGCAAAATTAATTGGTACAGACTCAAAAATGGATATTGCTCTAATTAAAATAGACGCTGATGAAAAATTACCTTATATTGTGTTTGGAGATTCAGAAAATACTAAAGTTGGAGAATGGGTATTAGCTGTTGGTAATCCATATAATTTGACTTCTACAGTTACCGCTGGTATTATTTCGGCAAAAGCCAGAGATTTAAGTAATGAAGGATTACAATCATTCATTCAAACAGATGCCGCAGTTAATCCTGGCAACAGTGGTGGAGCATTAGTAAATACAAGAGGAGAATTAATAGGAATTAATACCATGATTTCTTCGCCTACAGGAAGTTATGCCGGATATTCATTTGCTGTACCTTCAAATATTACAAGAAAGATTGTAGAAGATTTAATGCAGTATGGAAATGTTCAAAGAGGTGTATTAGGTATTGAAGGAAGAGAATTAAATAATACTTCTTCAAAAGAAATAGGTATTAATCAAAGCCAAGGATTTTATGTAGGCGGTGTGACTAAAAAATCTGGAGCAGAAAAAGCTGGCATTAAAGAAGGTGATATAATTATTCAATTAGATACTAAAAAAATTAACAAGTTTACTGATTTAACAAATTATATAAATTCTAAGCGACCAAATGAAATCGTTAATGTGACCGTTTTGAGAGATGGAGAAGAAAAAATAATTCCAGTTAAATTGACTAAGAAAGAATTATTAACTTACGAAGTAAACGGTATTGAATTTGAAGACCTTTCGAATAATGACAAAAAAGCAAACAATATAGACTATGGAATAAAAATAAAGTCGGTTACTAATCAAGAGCTTTCAGAATACACAAATGCTTTAGAAGGAAGTATCGTATTAAGTGTAGATGGTAGAAAAGCAGAAGATGTCGAGAAAGTTACCACTTATCTAAAAAGCAAAAGAAATCCGAGATCACAATATAAACTGATTACTAAAGACGGACAATTAATTCAAGCTATATTTTAAAAAATAAGTTTATAAAATTTAACTTAAACAGCACTTAAAAGTGCTGTTTTTTTATTTAATTAAATTCATAATAAGTACCAATTTCAAAACCTAAAGCATTATATCCAAAATTTGGTTTCTGAATATTAGCATTAGACACATGCCTAAATAAGCATTTTAAATCTAATGAAATCTTTCCCAATTTATAATTTGTCCCAACAGCTAAAATATCACTAAAAGCAAAACCTTTATGCAATCTTTCTGTTTCTGTATCTATATACATTGGTCCTACATTGGCTAATCCATAAACAGAAATTTTGGGGTTGAAATAATAGCGATATATAATACCTAGATTTAAAACATATTCATTTATTTGTTTTAATTTCATATATTTTAATCTCAGTTCTGTAGCATTTTCACTACTTGTAAAATATTCATGCCAATAATTTAAAGCTTCATGTTTAGAGCGATAATAACTTGGTTCAACAATCAATTCCCAAGTATGCTTATTATTTTTTAACAAATTAAAATGACTTGAAATTTTATAAATTGTGTTTTCATAAAAGTAATCACTGTCTTGTTTTACAAACGAATCTTGTGAAGAATATCCATATATAAGACCGAAGCGCAACCATTTTTTTTCTTTTACTTGTTCTTGGGAAAAACACATTAAAGACAAGAATAAAAAAATAGCAGTAAAATTGAATTTCATTTTGTATTAGATTATTTGCCAAAAATACTTTAATTTATGAAGTCACAAAAAATATTTTTATAAGCTTTTTTTATTTAAAAATATTTTACGAAAACGATTGAAATGAGTACTTTTGCAAAAAATTAAACAACACCAATTTATTTTTTATTTCATGAACAACAACACTTTATACGAAAAAGAGCTTACTTTTCAAGCAGACAGAAGAAAAGCATGTGTAGAATTTATCAAAATTATAAGTGATTTATGGTATGATAAATCCATTGAATTAATTCTTTTTAGAAATCAATTGATAGACAGAAGTGTTAGCGATATTATCAACCTTCATGAATATGCTGGACAATTTGTTGGGAAACCTATTAACGTTTTTGATTCAGTTGAAATTGCAAGTGCAATACAAAGTTTAGATTTACCTCCGTCTCGAATAGACATTGGCAAACTGACCTATGAATATCATTTAGAAGATGACAAATACAATGATTCTAAAGCATTTGTAATAGATAAATTAAAAAATGCTAGAGAATATAAAGAAATCAAGCCAAAGGATGTAGTATTGTATGGTTTTGGAAGAATTGGTCGTCTTTTAGCTCGTGAAATGATGAGCAAAATAGGCAAAGGACAACAATTGCGTTTAAGAGCAATTGTAACCAGAGATAAATCAGACGCTGTACTATTAGAAAAAAGAGCTTCTTTATTACGATATGATTCAGTACATGGGGATTTTGAGGGATCTGTTCAAGCAGACATTGAAAATAATGCTTTAATTATTAATGGTACTACTGTACATATAATTACCGCTTCAAGTCCGGAAGAAATTGACTACACTACTTATGGAATAGAAGAGGCATTAGTAATCGATAATACAGGAGCATTTACAACCGAAGAAGCGTTAAAAAGACACCTAACTTCTAAAGGAGTTGACAAGGTTTTATTGACTGCACCAGGAAAAGGAGTCCCTAATATTGTATATGGTGTAAATCACGAAGATTTCAATCCAGATGAAGTAACTATTTATTCCGCAGCTTCTTGTACTACAAATGCTATTACACCAATATTAAAAGTGGTTGAAGACACATTAGGCGTAGTAAAAGGTCATATTGAAACCATTCATGCCTACACTAATGATCAAAATCTAGTAGACAATATGCATAAAAAATATAGAAGAGGTCGTTCAGCTGCATTAAATATGGTTATTACAGAAACTGGTGCAGGAAGTGCTGTAGCAAAAGCTTTACCTAGTTTAGCTGGAAAATTAACCTCAAATGCTATTCGTGTACCTGTTCCAAATGGATCTTTAGTAGTTTTGAACTTAGAAGTAAATAAAGAAACTACTGTTTCCGATTTAAATAGTATTATGAAAAAATACGCCCTTGAAGGTAACCTTGTAGAACAAATTAAATATTCATTAAATAATGAATTGGTATCATCAGATATCGTAGGCACTTCTGCTCCGTCTATTTATGACAGTAATGCTACTATAGTATCTGAAGATGGTAAAAATATTGTTATGTATGTTTGGTATGATAATGAATATGGATATAGCCATCAAGTAATTCGATTAGCTAAATATATTGCTAAAGTAAGACGCTATACATACTATTAATGGTTTATTATATAATTCATCAAAAAGAGCTGCAAATGATATTGCAGCTCTTTTTATTTTAATCCGTTTGAATCAGCTTTATAACAAAACTACCTTGTTAATAATTTCTTTTCCCATTTCTTCATTAATCATTTTAACAATTTTTTCTCGTCCATAAGAAAGTTCTTCCCTTAAAACAGCAGAAGTCAATCGTACATATAACGTTTTATTTTTCAATTCAATTGCTTCAGTATAATTAGCCACACCATTACCCATAATTTGTATCCAAGTTTCTTTGATTTTAACTTTATCTATTCCTGTTTCTAATTTATTTTGGATTACAAAACTTTGCAAAACCTCTTTAATAGAAACTTCTTCACTAAATCTCTTTGCCATCTTCACCTAATTTTATGTCTGTTCTTTTTTTATAATGATATTCTAAACCTTGTTCATTCTTCAGAACCAATTCAGAATCATTTAATGTCTCAATTACTTCTTTCCATTCTGAAAATTGAGTATGATTTAATAAAAAATATTTTTTATCTTTTTGTTCCATTCTAAATTCCTGAATTATATTATTTAGAACAAAATTTCCATTATAGAATAACAATACTTTTCTACGTGTACCTTTATTTTTGTTTATATTTATTTGTTCTACCGACTCATTAATCTTATATTCTTTAACACTATTATCAGTTAGAACAACTTTTTGAATTTCCCAAATTCCATTTAAAAATTTTAAATCTATGTTATCTTTTTTTTCAGAGCAAGATAATAGAATCAAAAAAAACAAACTAAAAAATATTTTTCTCATCGATTAAATTTTAAATAAAATTACGCATTTCAAATAGAAAAATTAAACTATTTTCCCATTTTATTATCTAAACAAGAAATTATCTTTTATGAAACGAATTACTATATTCTCAATATTATTTTTTATTCTATTAAGTTGTAGCAACTCCGAAGATTTAATTCCTTTTTCTACGGAAGAAAATATGTATTTCCCACCAAATGACATTAATACTTGGGCAACCAAAACACCTGCAAGTTTATCATGGAAAGAAAACAACATTCCTGATTTATTAAACTACTTAGAAACTAAAAACAGCAAAAGTTTTATAGTACTTCATAATGGCAAAATTGTCATGGAAAATTATTTCAATGGCCACATGAGTACATCCGCTTGGTATTGGGCAAGTGCAGGAAAAACATTAACTTCTACTCTAACTGGAATTGCAGAACAAGAAGGCTTACTTTCTATTACAGACAAGGTTTCAGACTATTTAGGCATTGGATGGACTAGTGCTCCTTTTGATAAAGAAAATTTGATTACATGCAAAAATCTCTTAAACATGACTTCTGGTTTAAATGACGCCTTAGGTGATGATGTATCACCAGCAAATCTTCAATATATTTCTGATGCAGGAACCAGATGGGCATACCATAATGTATATGTTAAATTACAAGACGTAGTTGCAACCTCTTCGGGTCAAACATGGGAAAACTATTTTAATATAAAATTAAAAAATCCTATAGGGATGACGGGAACATGGATTACTAATAACAACTCGAATGTCTATTGGAGTACGACAAGAAGTATGGCTCGTTTCGGATTGTTAGCTTTAAATAATGGAAATTGGAATGGAACACAAATTATAAACAGTTCATTTTTCTCTCAAGCAACAACTACTTCTCAAAATATAAACGAAGCCTATGGGTATCTATGGTGGTTAAATGGAAAATCGACTTATCATTTACCTCAAACACAAATTCAATTCTCTGGTAAGTTAGTTCCTAATGCGCCTAACGATATGTATATGGCATTAGGGAAAGATGACCAAAAAATTTATGTTATCCCAAGTCGTAAATTAGTTATTATAAGAATGGGAGATGCTGCAGATAGTTCTAATTATGCACTTTCCGATTTTGACAATTTGCTTTGGGAAAAAATCAGCGCTGTAATTAACTGAATAAAATAAAGGAGTTTTATAAAAAACTCCTTTATTTTATCTATTTTTCCTTGAAAACTAATACAACAATAGAAAAATAAAACAAGATAAAACTTAACAATCTTGTCATAACAAATAATCCATTATGAGATTCCTCAAAAGGATAAACAACAACAGCTAAGATAACCGAACTAATAAAATACCATATAAAAGATATATTTATTAAAAAATTAAAAATACGGCTTAACATATGCTATTTAAAGAAAGAATCTACAAACTCAAACTTATTAAACACTTGCAAATCGTCAATTCCTTCGCCTACACCTATATATTTTACTGGAATTTTAAATTGATCTGAAATACCGATAACCACTCCTCCTTTTGCAGTTCCGTCTAGTTTAGTAACTGCCAAACTAGTTACTTCGGTAGCAGCAGTAAATTGTTTGGCTTGTTCAAAAGCATTTTGCCCCGTTGAACCATCTAAAACCAACATAACATCATGAGGAGCATCTCCTACTACTTTTTGCATTACACGTTTAACTTTACCTAATTCGTTCATCAAGTTAACTTTATTATGCAAGCGACCGGCAGTATCAATAATAACGATATCTGCGTTTTGAGCCACTGCAGATTGTAATGTATCAAAAGCTACGGATGCAGGATCACTTCCCATTTGTTGACGTACAATAGGAATATTCACTCGATCAGCCCATATCTGTAACTGATCAATTGCTGCCGCTCTAAAGGTATCTGCAGCACCAAGTACAACATTATAGCCTGATTTTTTAAATTGATTTGCTAATTTCCCAATTGTTGTGGTTTTACCCACACCATTTACACCTACAACCATAATTACATATGGTTTCTTTTCATTAGGAATGATAAAATCTGTTTCATTACCCGTATTATTTTCTGCTAATAGACCTGCAATTTCTTCTCTTAAAATAGCATTTAATTCATCTGTCCCTAAATATTTATCCTTAGCAACTCTATCTTCTATTCGCTTAATAATCTTAAGTGTTGTATTTACTCCCACATCTGAAGAAACTAATATTTCTTCAAGATTATCTAAAACTTCGTCATCGACGTTAGATTTTCCTGCAACAGCTTTAGTTAATTTTGAAAAAAAAGTTGTTTTTGACTTTTCTAAACCTTTATCTAAAGTTTCCTTTTTTTCAGAAGAAAAAATTCTTTTAAAAAAACTCATATTTTTAAAGTTAGTATTTATTAGCAAATGTAAAAATAAAAAAGCTACTTTCAAATGAAAGTAGCTTTTCTATATAATTGTAAAAGAATTATTTCTTTTTTAAGTATTCATCAACTAGTTCAGGAGCCATAACTGCTTCAACGAATGTGTAAGCACCTGTTTTTGGAGATTTAACCATTTTAATTGCTTTAGTTAATCTCTTTGAAGAAGTTTGTAAAGTTGCTACGGTTTTCTTTGCCATGACTTATATTATTTTATTTCTTTATGAACTGTAACTCTCTTTAAGATTGGATTAAATTTTTTAATTTCTAATCTATCTGGAGTATTTTTTTTGTTTTTAGTAGTAATGTAACGAGAAGTTCCAGCTACACCAGAAGCTTTATGCTCTGTACACTCTAAAATAACCTGAATTCTATTGCCTTTCTTTGCCATCTTTATATATTATTAAGGTTTTAGGAATTATTTAATCATTCCGTCTGCTTTTGCTTTTTTAAGAACAGCAGCAATACCGTTTTTATTAATTGTCTTTAATGCAGATGCAGAAACCTTTAAGGTTACCCATCTATCTTCTTCAGCAATATAAAAACGCTTTTTAAATAAATTTACAGAGAATTTTCTCTTAGTTTTATTCATAGCGTGAGAAACATTGTTTCCTACCATTGCTCTTTTACCTGTAAGTTCACAAACTCTTGACATTATTTATACTCTTTATTTCGTTATTCAAAATCAGGGTGCAAAGAAACAAAATTGAATCCAATTACACAACTATCTTGTATTAATTTTTTAAAATTTCTTTATAAAGCATTTCAAAGGCTTTGCTAACGGCTCTTTCTACAACCTTTATTCTTGGTTGTCCAAAATTAAATTCCTCACAATAAACGGTTTCTGGAGTAGCTAAAGCAATAAAAACAGTTCCAACCTCTGCTTCAGAATCACCTTTTGTCGGCCCAGCGTTTCCTGTAGTC
The DNA here is from genome assembly GCF_902506265.1 of Flavobacterium sp. 9AF. Classification (GTDB taxonomy): domain Bacteria; phylum Bacteroidota; class Bacteroidia; order Flavobacteriales; family Flavobacteriaceae; genus Flavobacterium. The sequence continues at coordinate 885,917 of NZ_LR733556.1, forward strand.
GCAATTGCATAATCTGTTTTAAAAAGTTGTTGAACTTGAAGTGCCATACTTTTAGCTACTTCTTTACTTACCACAGAAAACTCATCTATAACTTCTTTTTTTACTCCTAAAACATTTATCTTAGAATCAGTTGCATAACTTACTATACTCCCTTTGAAATAATTTGATGCTCCTGATATAGAAGTTACATTTTCAGCAATTTTACCTCCTGTACAACTTTCAGCTAAAGCTAAAGTTTGTTTTCTCTCTCTTAAAAGAGAACCTACAACCGCTTCGATAACTTCTTCTTCATCTATCCCTGTAATAATTTCTCCTATTAATTGATATAATTCTTTTATTTGAACCTCTAGACTGGATTTTAATAAATCTTCATTTTCACCTCTAGCTGTCAATCTTAATCTAACTCTTCCAGGCGCTGGTAAATAAGCTAATTTTATATTAGAAGGCAAATTATCTTCCCATGATTCTATTTGCTCTGCAATTAGACTTTCTCCTCTTCCATAAGTCATAATGGTTTTATGAATTATATAAGGTCTTTTAAATTTAGAAATCAATCGAGGAATCACTTCTTCTTCAATTAAATATTTCATCTCATAAGGCACTCCAGGTAAGGAAATAAAAACAGTTTTTTCTTTTTCCATCCACATACCTGGGGCAGTACCCACTTTGTTAAAAAGAATTTCAGCCTTAGAAGGAACCAAAGCTTGTTCTTTATTTATTTGCGTTATAGGTCTTTTATAAAAACCTTCTATTAAATCTCTAACATGTTCTAAAACAAAACTATTTTCAATTAATTTATCATCAAAATAATCACAGAATGTTTTTTTAGTTATATCATCTTTTGTAGGACCAAGCCCTCCAGTTACAATAACTACATCTACCTTATTTTGAAATCCTAACAAAGTGTTTAAAATATGCTCTTTATCATCTGAAATAGAAAGCATTTCGAAAGTTGCTATTCCAATTTTATCTAAAGCTTTTGCAATGAATGATGAATTTGTATCAACAATTTGACCAATAAGTATTTCATCACCAATGGTAACAATTGCAGCCTTCATAAATTATTTGTAATTATAATTTAAAGTCTTTTTTTAATTCCTTAATAGCTAAATCTACTCTTTCTTTAAGAGATTTATACACTTCTTTAATATCTTTCTTCTTCCCTTCTGATTTAGCCCAAGTCATAATTTGTATATTTTCGTCATAAGCTAAATCCATCCCTAGTAAGTCAAGAGAAGGCTTAATTTTATGAGCAGCAGCATAAGTTCTAGAATAATCTTTTTCTTCTATACCAATTTTGATTGATTTAATTTCAGCGGGTACTTCCTGCAAAAAAAGATTTACAATTTGAAGTGCAAACTCTACATCGTTCTCGGAAATCTCATACACTTTAGATAAATTGTATTGTAATGCCATAATTTTTATTTAACTTGAATCTTGAATGTTTGTTTGTTTTCTATATAACCCTCTAAAACATCTCCTGCTTTCACAGCCGCAACTCCTTTAGGTGTTCCTGTAAAAATAACATCGCCTTTTTTTAGAGTAAAAAATTGTGAAACATAAGCTATTATTTCATCAATTTTCCAGAGCATTAATGAAGTGTTGCCAATTTGTACTGCTTCTCCATTACTTCTTAACTCAAAGTTAATATTTTCCAACGAGGAAAACGATTTTTTCGGTAAAAAGCTACCAATAATCGCTGAATGGTCAAAGGCTTTGGCTTTTTCCCATGGTAGCCCTTTTGCTTTTAACTCATTTTGAATATCTCTTGCAGTAAAATCTATTCCAAGACCTATTTCTTCGTAATAATTTGCAGCAAATTTTGGACTTATATATTTTCCAACTTTGCAAATTTTAACTAAGATTTCTACTTCATGATGTACATCTTGACTAAACTCTGGTATATAAAAGGGCGTCTTTTTGGGTAAGACCGCTGTTTCAGGTTTTAAAAAAATAACTGGTTCTGATGGCTTTTCATTATTTAATTCGGAAATATGATCAACATAATTTCGACCAATACAAATTATCTTCATATTTATAATAGTAGTTATTACAAGTTGGTATATTAAACATTTAAAAAAATGCTTTTATAATGCCAATTTTAGTTTGAAATCTATTTAGTATTTAATTTTCTTAACTTAATTCCTGTTAAGACTTTTTTAGTATATAACGGAAAGTCTGCATTTTGCAACCAACTAAAATAGCCTGGTTCTTTTTCAAGTACTTCTTCGACTAAAGCTCCTTTGTGTTTTCCAAAAGAAAATATTTCTTTATCCTCATTATTTAAAATAATAAATCCTGCAAAATCAACAGTCTTTTTTCTTGTTGTGTATTCAGACAGAGATTTTATATCGTTTTCCAAATCGTCATATCTATCTAGTTGTGCTTTTAATATCTCATAAGTTGCCATTGTATCAGCAGCTGCACTATGCGCATTTTCCAACTTTTCATTGCAATAGAACTTATAAGCTGCACTTAATGTTCGTTCTTCTTTTTTATGAAAAATGGTTTGTATATCTACAGAAACTCGATTCTTCATATCAAAATCCACTCCAGCTCGCAACATTTCTTCAGCTAGTAAAGGAATATCAAAACGATCAGAATTAAAGCCTGCTAAATCTGCATCTTTTATCATATTATAAACATGCGGAGCTAATTCTTTAAAAGTAGGTTCGTTTGCTACTTTTGCATCATCAATACCATGAACAGCAGTAGTATGAGCGGGTATTGGAATAGTAGGATTAACTAACCATGTTTTACTTTCTTTATTTCCATTAGGATACACTTTAAATACAGAAATTTCTACAATTCTATCTTTCCCTACATCAATACCCGTAGTTTCAAGATCAAAAAAACATATAGGTCTATTTAGTTTTAATTCCATTTTTAAATTTGTTTGTTATAAAATAAACTATTACTATTTCTGCAATTAACAAATTAATCACCCATCCCAACCAAGAGACAATTCGATAAGTATCCATAGGTAAAGGATGCCACAAAAATACAATAATGTATTTAAAGAGACGTAAGGAAATAGCCGACAAAGTTAATGCAAAACTTCTAATTGCAAATTGCTGATGCTTTTTAAAATTTAATTCTTTCGCATAATAAAGAGAAAGAAAGGTAAAAATAAGCCATAAAATTGACAAGATGGTAAAACTGATTTTTGAAACTAACCCTCCATTAGCATGAATACCCATTATTAAAGAGGCAGGACCAGAAAACAATAAAATAATTATTAAATATAGTTTACCGATTACTTTATGAGTTTTAGGAAATTTTATTCTTATTTTTTTTGAAAATTGTAAAATACCAAATAACAACAAAAATATGCTAGTATAAACATGTGTAAAAAAAGCAATTGTATAATAAGGTAGTTTTACTTCCTCTTGTTTTAATTTTAGAAAGGTAACTTCAAAGTTTAGGGGTAAATATTGAAGTGTGATCAACAATAGTAAATAAGAAAAATAAATATAAATAATTATAAAAAAGAGCTTAACTTTCTTCATTACAACAATTATCTTCCAAATCGATCATAATATTCTTCAGCATTTTCTTCATACAATAGCAATAAATCGATATTTTTCAATTCTATTTCAGTAAAATCTTTGGACACATCATTAAAAACAGGCATATACCATTCATGCATTTCGAAATAGGATCGCAATTGTCTATTTTTAAAAGAATACCCGTGTCTTGCATATATTGAGTTTCTAAGAATAAAAATATCCGATTTTTTTAAATTCTCAACAAATTCTTTAGTAAGAATATCTACAGAAGGATTCTTTTCAAAAACTTTATTTGTAGATGTTAAATATTCATCTTCAAACCAAGTTTCTTCTTGATCATCGATAGTTTCTTTATGTTCAACTTTCTTACTTTTATCCCAATCAGTATAAACATCTTCCAGTTCATTCTCTGGATTATATACAAAAAGTCTCTTCTTTAATTCTAATTTTCTTCTATCAATTTTTAAAACCTCATTTGCTTTCCATGTACCAATCATCAAACTATCATTACTCTTAATTGAAACAAGAAACTTTCCATCATATTGGTCATCACCAGGCTCTTGTAATTCCAAATTAAATTGATTCGATTGAAATGTAATTTTACCATTAAAAGGCCTTATATTTCCACTCACAATGGAATGCCCTTTCACAATTGAATCTTCAATTTCGTCGATAGATAAAGTTATTTTTTTATGCAAATTATAATAAACATTTTCATCTTCAGCAACTAAAGTATCTATTTCATAATCTGACAAATCCGCTTTAAATTCTCCTACCCAATAACCTAACAAATCTTCTTTAGACAACATCATTAAATTATTGGTAACTATAGGCTCATGAAAATCGATTAACTTTTCATCATTGATTGCCAATTTTTTTGTTGTTTTTTCATTTCTAACCACTTCTTTACAACTAAAGAATGTTAGTACATAAAGTAAAAAAATAAAGTTTTTCATGCTAATAATATTAAAAAGGCAGGTTTTAAACCTGCCTAAATATAAATAAAATTTCGGATTAAATATCTCTATTAATATCCCAAGCTTCTAAATATTCTGCAACACGCTTAACAAAACTTCCACCTAATGCACCATCAACTACTCTATGGTCATAAGAGTGTGACAAAAACATTTTTTGACGAATTCCAATAAAATCTCCCTCTGGAGTTTCAATTACCGCAGGAACTTTTCGAATAGCTCCTAATGCTAATATTCCTACTTGAGGCTGATTGATAATTGGTGTTCCAAAAACCGATCCAAAAGTTCCCACATTGGTTACAGTATAAGTACCTCCTTGTGTATCGTCTGGTTTTAATTTACCAATTCTCGCTCTATTGGCTAAATCATTTACCGTTTTAGCCATCCCAACTAAATTTAATTGGTCCGCATTCTTGATAACTGGTACAATTAAATTTCCATTAGGTAACGCAGCGGCCATCCCTAAATTAATATTTTTCTTCTTGATAATATATTCTCCATCCACAGAAATATTCATTCCTGGAAAATCTTTTAAAGCTTTAGCTACCACTTCCATAAAAATAGGTGTAAAAGTTAATTTTTCACCTTCTCTTTTTTCAAAAGCTCCTTTCACTTTATCTCTCCATTTAACAATATTAGTAACATCTACTTCTATAAAAGATTGAACGTGTGCTGAAGTTTGCACAGATTCAACCATATATTTAGAAATAAGTTTACGCATTCTATCCATTTCTACAATCTCGTCAGCACCATTCACAGAAGTAGGTACAACTGTTGAAACTGCTTGTTGTTTTTCAGGCACCGATGCTGTCTTAGTCTCAGAAATTGTTACTGGTGAAATTGTTTCTTTTTTAGGTATAGAAAATTTAGTGTTTCTCTCTTTGATATAATTTAAAATATCTTCTTTATTCACACGACCACCTTTTCCTGAACCTTCCATTACTTCTAGCTCTTCTAAGGTAACTCCTTCTTCTTTTGCAATATTTCTTACTAAAGGAGAATAAAATTTATTCGAATCTGAAAAATCAATCGAAGTTGTCGTTTCTTGTGCTGATTCAATGGATTGATTTATTGTTTCCACAGCATTTTCTTCAACTGTAGTTTCTGCAACATTTTCTTTAGATACTTCTATTGAACCACCTTCCGTTTCTATGATAGCAATAGTTTGGCCTACTTGTACTACATCGTCTACATTAAAAAGAATTTCAACAAGAGTACCAGCAACTTCTGAAGGTACCTCACTATCAACTTTATCTGTTGCTATTTCAAGAACAGCTTCATCCATTTCAATTCTATCTCCAACTTTCTTTAACCAGTTGGTCACAGTTGCTTCAGCAACACTTTCACCCATTTTAGGTAATTTCAATTCAAACTTTGCCATATTTATAAACTAAAGTTGTTTTTCTTTATTTGTTTTGCAAAAATAATAAAATAAACCTGTTTTTATAATGAATCTACTATTATTTTAAAGCAATATTACTTTCCCTCTATCGTTAGAGCTATTACTTCCAATTAAATACTTTGATTGAGGTATATAGTTTTTATAAGTAATATTTTTACACTTATTTAACTGCATAAAATTAATAATTTCTCCATAACTGAAATCATCTGTGTTAAATATAATTTCGATATTTTTTTGTGAAGTGTTTTTAAAGAATTCAAAGGAAGCAAGATAGCTGATTGGCTGACTTACATTTAAATTAATGACAGTTTTACTAAACACTATAAAGCTATCAATTATTCTTTCCTTACTTTTTTGTTGCTTCATTTTAAAAACAGTAAAAATCACACTCCCTAACCGCATCATTACATCAAAAAGAAATGATTTTTTAAAATGTTTTTTATAAAAAAACTGCATAGCCTCACTAAATCTTTTAAAATAGTTACTATCTCTAACGGTACTTTCTCCTTTGTAGTGAATCACTACTGTATATGGAAAATATAAATTTTGAAACCCTTTTTTAAGCACCATATAGCTCAAATCAATATCATCAGAATACATAAAACAGTTTTCATCAAAACCACCTACATTTAGATATAATGCTTTTTTCATAAACATAAATGCACCAACTAATATATCAACTTCACCTGATTCATCTTCTTTAAGATGTTGTGCATAATATTTATTAAACCAATGCCATTTAGGAAAAAAATGATATAAACCAAAGATTTTGGTAAAAGAAACCCAAGGAGTAGGTGTTCCTCTTTTGCTCTCAGGCAAGAAATATCCAGTTCCGTCGACTAATTTACAACCTACAATACCTGTTTTTTCGTTCCATTTTTTATCAAATAATTTTAAAAAAGTATCCTCACTCACAACAGTATCAGGATTTAAAATGCATATATATTCTCCTTTTGCATTAGCGACGCCTATATTGTTTCCTTTAGGAAATCCTAAATTCTCTTTATTTTCAATGAGAACTATTTCAGGAAAAAGCGATTTAACCATTTCACAACTTCCATCTGTAGAATTGTTATCTACAACAATAATTTCTCCTGAATAAACGGGATTTAAATTTGCTAGCGCTTTTTGAACACTATAAATACATTGCTCTAAGAAGTAGCGCACATTATAGTTTAAAATAATAACAGAGAGTTGCACAGAATTATGAACAATTAATTTATATTAGCTTTTTTATTTTTCAAAAGTAATGAAACATTTTTCAAAAATTATTCTTTTATTATTTTGTGTGAGTGCTTTTTGTCAAGAAATTGATCCCAAAAACTTCAAAAAGCTAGGAAAAGATAGTTTAGAAGTTATTTACAAAAAACATTTCCACAAGTTAGCTGACAGCAATAAGTCCAGATTATTAAATAATTTATGTGCTACAAATATTTATGTAGATGTGATTAAAGCAAACAATTACAACATACAAAGTAGAGAAATTTCAAAAAAATTTAAAGATAAAGATTCCTACTATTTAACAT
>NZ_LR733556.1:893427-919002 GCF_902506265.1 Flavobacterium sp. 9AF
ATCCACAGGTATAATATTTTTAAAATATATTCTAGAGAAAACAATATTATCATTTTTTACTTCTTAGAGTAGCTATTTTTTGCTTTAAAAAGTCGATATTTTTTATTTGAAAAATTTTGTTTTCTCTAGACTCTAATTCCTTTAATAAAGCAGAATAATAATAAATAGCACTATCATTTTCTTTTTTAAATTCAAAACAATTTGCTATTCTAAAAAAAGAATCATCTAATGTGGCTTTCTTATAGTAAAAAATAGCGGAATCATATTCTTTTAAATTTTCAAAACAGATGGCTATATCCCTGTGGTTATCATTAGCCTCTATACTGCCTAAGTATACTATATGAATGTTTTTAAAAATAAGTAATGCCTCTTCATATCTTTTTTGATCAAATAAAGCAATCGCTTTATATTTTTTAAATATAGATTCATTTTTATATTTTTTGATCAGTTTATCTGCAAATAATTCAGTTTGAACTGGGTTAATTTCTAATAAGCTATCTAACTTATAAGTATAAACATCTATCTTCTTATGATATCTTTCTTCATCATAATGTTTTGATTTAGAATAGTATGTGTTTTTTTTCAAAGATGTTTTTAATTCTTTATTAAAAATTTTCAAGTTTAAAAAAAACATCCCAGTAAAATTAATGACTGCAAAAAGGATAAAAACTAAAGCAATTATTTTAATAACTTTAAATTTCATTACATCATAAAGTTAAAACCAAAATTATTGAAAGTACAAAAAAGGATGTTCCTAAATATAAGATATTTTTACCGTGTTTTCTATCCGATTCTGAATAAACATAGATTCTTTCTCCATTTGGTAAAGTCTTTTTCTGTGTGAGCAAAATATATCCTATTACATAACCCAAAAAACCACCTAATATAGCACATATATAGCCCACAGCAATCCAAGCTGAATTACTCTTTTCTGGTTTCTTTAATTCGTTAATTCTTTGATTATTTGCCTTTTCAATACTTTCATTGGTAACAGAAACACCTCTCGACTTTAATAAATGTATTGCTAATGCATAATCTAGTTCGCTCCACTCATCTTTCTTAATAACAATATCTATTAGCTCTTTATTACTAAAAGAAAATAAATAATAATCATCTGGTAAAGAGTCGATTAATTGTGAGGCTTGTTTAAAAAGAATTTCGTCTGCCTTTTTAAAATCTTCAGGTTTTATTTTAATTTCATATTCTTCTAATAAAACGCTACTAAAATTAGAATCTAGGGAATTTTTATTTTCAACGTATTCATTTAGAATATTATACTTGCTTAAAAGAGAGGCAATTTCTTTAGCCTGTAAACTATTTGGATATTTTTTATAAGAAACAAATGACATAAAAATTATTCTAATATTTCCTCTAAGACTTTAGCTTCAGTACCACTTGGTAAAGTTATTTTTAACTTTAAAGCAACTGTAGGTGCTATTTGAGTAATCTCTTTTTTATTATATGAAGCACCTGGTTTTATTTTCCATCCATAGAATAATAAAGGCACATGAGTATCATAAGTATAAGGAGAACCATGGGTTGTTCCAGTTGCTCCATATTCTAAATAACCAGGTTTCTCTAGAATAATTAATTCACCATTTTGGATAGGGTCAAAACCTTTTGCGATTGCATTTAAATAGATATCATTTCCAGAATTAGAAAGTATTTCACTATCGGTATATACGCTTCTTATAAAACTTTGCTTATAAATAAACTCTTTAAAACTATTTTTTACCTCTTCCATTTCTAGATTACTTGCTTCAATTATTTCTTTATTGAAAAAAATATTAGAATTAGAATAATTTAAAAGTAAATTTTCACCATATTTTTCTTTAGAAAATGTTTCCAAATCATGGATAAATTTTTTACTATTAATCTGATCAACATTATATTTATTATCTTTTAAATAGGTTACATTTTCAGCACCAGCGTGATCTGCGGTTAAAAAGACTAAATAATTATTTTTTCCTATATTTTTATCTAGGTAATTTAAGAAATCTGCAATTGTTTGATCTAATCTTAAATAAGTATCTTGCAATTCAATAGATCGAGGTCCTAATAAATGTCCTACATAATCAGTTGAAGAAAAACTAACTGTCAGAAAATCGGTAATATTATCTTTTCCTAAATCTTCTTTTTCAATAACTTTCATTGCAAAATCACCTAACAAATTATTTCCAAAAGGTGTAGATCGTAATACACCCGCGTCATTATTTGCATACATATCCTTCATATTGTAAGGAAAGAAAGGTGTCTTTTTATATAATTTACCTTCATAAGGATTATTGTCATTCAAACTTTCATTATAAATTTCTTTTGGTTTAAAAAGACTCCATTCTTTATTTAGGTATTTTTCATAGTTCTTTTCGTTATTAAATTGAGTAACCCAGTCTGGCAGTTTTTCTCCATAGTATGTACTAGAAACAAAAGCTCCTGTTTTGCTATACCAAAAAGCCCAATCTGCAAAATGTCCTGCAGGTAAAATAGCTCCTCTATCTTTAAGACTTATACCTATTACATTTCCTTTAAAGTTAGTTGCCAATTTCAATTCATCCGTTATGGTAGTACTTAATAAATTTTTTGGAGACATTTTTCCTTCATAATCTGTTCCTTCACCTAAAGTAGCTACCTTATCATCATCGGTACAATACATTTCTTTACCAATAGACTTGTTAAACCATGTATTACCTACAATACCGTGTACACTAGGCGTTGTCCCAGTATATATTGAAGCATGACCTGGTCCAGTATAAGTTGGCATGTAATTATAGTGAGTATTATGAAAGGTATATCCATCTTTCATTAAACGTTTGAATCCATTTTCAGAAAAATCTTCAGAAAAACGATATAAATATTCCATTTTCATTTGATCGACCACTATTCCAACAACTAATTTTGGTTTTTCTTGGGCATTAATAGAAGATAAGAATAAAGGAATAAGCAGTAGGAAAAACTTTTTCATGTATTTTTTTAAATTTGAGTGTTTTTATAGTTATTATTTTACAATTTCGAATATATCATAGCAAAAAATATAATCTTCGCTATAAACATACATTTGAGTTTTATTTTTTAAATCTTTTCTAACAATAAAAGATATTTTAAATGGATATCCATCTATGTCTTTACATAAATAAGAGTTGATTTCATCCACTTTAGTTACTTCTTTAGGTAAATATTCTGCAATAGAATAATATTGAATAACATTAGAATAAATTATGATTTTATTTTTATCATAATCTAACTTTACAATAATTTTTACTTTCTCTGGTGTGCTCCATTTTCCCCATTTTCCTTTAGTATCTTTTTGAAGAATCGTTAATGTGGTAGTTTGAAAATTGAATTGCTGAGAAAATGTAAAACCTACTGAAAATAAAGATAGTAGAGTTATAATTTTAAATAGTTTCATCTCTAAAATGTTTATAGTATGTAATTAGGGATATTATTAAGGATTTAAAATAGTAATATTCAAAAAAGTTAAAAAGTATTATTCTGAATTTCTTGTTTGGCCATTGTAAACTCTTTGATTATTTCATCTATAATAACTTCAACTGGTAAAATTTCATGAATAATTCCAGCAATTTGACCTATCTCCAATTCACCTTCGTTTAAATCTCCTTCAAACATACCTTTTTTTGCTCTTGCTCTACCAAGATGCGATTTTAAATCGTCTACAGAAGGACATTTGCTATATAATTCTTGAAGATCATTGAAAAATTTATTCTTGATTAAACGCACAGGTGCTAGCTCTTTCAATGTTAACATCGTATCACCTTCTTTGGTTTCTAATATTGTCTTTTTGAAATTATCATGAGCACTAGATTCTGTTGAAGCTGCAAAACGACTTCCCATTTGTACTCCATCTGCACCTAGTACCATTGCTGCTAGCATTCCTCTTCCTGTTGCTATACCTCCAGCTGCAATTAATGGAATAGTAAGCTGTTCTTTAACCATAGGGATTAAGGTTAACGTAGTAGTTTCTTCTCTTCCATTATGCCCTCCAGCTTCAAAACCTTCAGCGACAATTGCATCTACACCAGCTTCTTGTGCTTTTAAAGCAAATTTAGAACTACTTACAACATGAACCACAGTTATTCCTTTTTCTTTTAGAAAAGATGTCCATGTTTTTGGATTACCAGCTGAAGTAAAAACAATTTTAACGTCTTCATCTATTATTATTTGCATAATCTCCTCAATATTAGGATATAACATAGGAACATTTACGCCAAAAGGTTTATTCGTTGCTTTTTTACATTTTTGGATATGTTCTCTTAAAACATCTGGATACATAGATCCAGCACCTATTAAACCTAAACCACCTGCATTACTAACTGCACTGGCCAATTTATAACCACTATTCCAAATCATTCCACCTTGAACAATTGGATATTGTATATCGAAAAGTTGTGTAATTCTATTCATTACTGCTTGATTAATTTCCCCTGCAAGTTAGCATTATTAGCAGAAAAATCATAGACATAAATTCCAGGAGCAAGGTTTTCTAATGAGATTTTTTCTTCATTTTGCCAAACTATTAAATCCAATACTTTCTGTCCCAAACTATTATATAATTTAATTTCTCCTCTATCTAAATAATTTCCTTTAATATATAAGAAATTATCAACAGGATTAGGGTAAAAAGTAACATTCTCATTTACTAAAGATGTTACATTTAAAGCATTGTTAAGAGCTAATTGAAAATCGGGAATACCAAAACCTTTTAAATTATCGGGGTTATTAAATTGGTCCGCAGACTCTTTTACAAATTGAATGACTTCAGCTGCTGTTAAATTAGGAAGAGCTGACCAAAAAGTCGTAACCATACCTGCTAAAATAGGACTTGAAAAGGAAGTTCCATTTGCTGTAGTTATTGTTCCTGCTGTATTGCTTACAGTAGCACTTTGTCCTCTAGCACAAACGTCTGGTTTGATTCTACCATCATAAGAAGGACCTATGGAACTAAAACTGACATAACCTTCTGTACTATTTACTGCTCCAACTGTTAATATATTATCTGCGTCAGCAGGTATGCCGATATGTGGTTCTGCGTTATTTCCTTCATTACCTGCACTTACAACACAAACAATTCCTTTTGACATTGCTATAGCAGCACCTCTGGAAGCAAAACCTATTTGACCGTTTCGCTGTGAATAAGAATAGCTGTAACTTGGTTCATCATATGTACCATAACCTAAAGATGAATTTACTACATCGACACCTAAGCTATCAGCCATTTCAAGAGCTTCTACCCAATACGATTCTTCTACAGGGTTTTCAGAACTAACATCTTCTGTAATAAATAAATAATAAGCTGCATCAGGTGCAGTACCTATTAGTTGTCCATCCACATATCCTCCCATGGTAGAAAGTACATTGGTACCATGAGAATTTCTTACATAGAAATTAGAACTTCTATCAGGAAAATTATATCCTCCTAAGATTAAATTATTATCTCTCAATCTCTGAAATGGTGAAGCTGTATTTACCCCTGGAAAACCAGCATCTAGAACAGCAATAACCTTTCCTTGACCCGTATAATCTTGTTGATGTAATAAATGCCCATTTAACATTTGGATTTGATTACTTGAATTTCCATAATTAAAATTTGCCATCACTTCAAAAGATTCATTATTTCTATTATAAGTTGAGGAAACAACTTTTCTATTAATAGGATTTAAACTATGATTAGCAAATTGCACATGATCTACAAATGACAACGCTGTTAATGCTTGAATATCAGACTGATTACCTCTTATGTGCAATGCATTCAACCATTTTGATTTAGCCATCACTGTTATACCGCTTGAACCTTCTATTTGTGCAATATAAGTTGAAGAAATAGGTATATCTTTTACTTCTAAAGCTATATTTTGTGTTGTTCTTCTATCTATTGCCCTTTGTGTAAGCATTTCCAATGGATTTGCTGTATAATAAACTTCGTCAGGTTTATCAGTAAAATAAACCCAAGCATCTTCTTGTGCTAAAGAAAAAAGAGATAACAATAAAAATAAAAAAGTAGCTGTTATTTTCATGAATTTGATAATTTCTATTCAAATATATGAATTTCTGACTTTTAGCTAATTAAATTACTGAAAAATATAAGAAAACGCCATAAGCTATTAATAACAATATACCTTCTTTTAAACTAAGACTTCCTCGCTTTGGTAAAATTACCATTGGCAACAAAATAAAAGCGAATCCTAACATCCAATAAATATCTTGATTAATTATTTGAACATCTACTTTATCAATAGGAGATATTATAGCTGTTACACCTAAAACACTTAAAATATTAAAAATATTGGAACCAATAATATTACCAATAGATATATCATTTTCTTTTTTAATAGCCGCTATAATGGAAGAAGCTAATTCTGGAATACTTGTACCAATTGATACTACCGTTATAGCAATAATTCTTTTACTTACACCTAAATTAGTGGCTAAATTAACAGCACCCTCAACTAATAATTCTGAACCACCCCATAAAGCAAATGCTCCTAAAAGTAAAAAAATAATTATTTTAAAATAGGATAGAGGTTCTTCTTTATCAATTTCTTCTATATCTACTTGCACTTTTTTATTATTTCTAATTAATATAATTAAAAAAACGATAAGCAATACAATAAAGATAAATCCATCAATTCTAGTTAACCCACCATCAATAATTAAGAAAACGAATAGTAAAATGGAAGCAATCATTTTAGTTGGCCAGTCAGTTATATAAAAACTTTTATCAACTTGTATGGCATTAATTAATAATACGACTCCTAATACTAAACCAATATTACCAATATTAGAACCAATTATGTTACCTAAAGCAATATCTGGAAATCCATTCATAGCCGCTTTTACACTAACAATCATTTCAGGTGCAGAAGTAGCAAAGGAAACTACAGTTAAACCGACAATTATTTTTGAAATATTTAATCGATAGGATATACCTACAGAGGATTTTAATAACCAATCGCCACCTAAGACTAATAAAATTAGTCCACCTATAATATACAATATGTTTTCCATAAAAAATTAAGAGATTACACCACTACCTAATACTTCTTCTCCATTATGCCAAGCTACAAACTGACCTTCGGTAATTGCAGATTGAGGTTCTTCAAACACAACATACATTCCAGTATCAAATTGATGCAATGTTGCTTTTTGCAAAGGTTGTCTGTAGCGAATTCTAGCCATAACTTCCATATTTTTATTGGGTTGCAAAGCTAAATCTTCACGAATCCAATGAATTTCATCCTTTTTAATAAAAAGTGCTTTTTTAAACAATCCTGGATGATTTGCCCCTTGACCCGTATAAATAATATTCTTTTCTACATCCGTTTCAATAACATATAAACCTTCTTTCGTACCGCCTACATTCAAGCCTTTTCTTTGCCCTTTTGTAAAATAATGCGCTCCTTGATGTTTACCAACTGTTTTTCCAATTTCGTTAGAATAATCTCGATTTCTAGATTCAAAAGCAAAAAGTTCTTCATCCGAATGAAATTCTGGAACTGTCTCATTAAAAATAGATGCTTCCTCAGGTACTTCAATAATGATTCCTTCTTTAGGTTGCAATTGTTGTTGCAAAAATTCAGGCAAACGTACTTTACCTATGAAACAAAGTCCCTGAGAATCTTTTTTCTCGGCTGTAATTAAGTCGAGTTTGGCAGCTATTTCACGAACTTGCGGTTTTGTTAATTCACCTATTGGAAATAAAGCTTTTGATAATTGGTCTTGTGATAATTGACATAAGAAATACGATTGGTCTTTATTATCATCTTTACCCGCTAGTAACTGATATATTTCCTGTCCATTTTTTTGTATAATACCTTTTCTACAATAATGACCTGTAGCTACAAAATCTGCACCTAAAGAAAGCGCAATTTTCATAAATACATCAAATTTTATTTCTCGATTACACAAAACATCAGGATTAGGAGTCCTTCCCTGTTCATATTCCTTAAACATATAATCCACTATCTTTTCTTTATATTGTTCAGATAGATCAACAGTTTGAAATGGAATTCCTAATTTTTCAGCAACTAAAAGCGCGTCATTACTATCTTCTAACCATGGACATTCATTAGATATTGTAACTGAATCATCGTGCCAATTTTTCATAAAAAGACCAATGACTTCATAACCTTGTTCTTGTAATAAATAAGCGGCTACACTAGAATCAACTCCTCCAGATAAACCTACTACTACTCTTTTCATTTTATTCTACTTTATTTTTTGGCTTTAGATCTGTGGGTGCCATCTTTCCCTCTTTATTCTTTTCTAAATGAAATGTTTTTCTAGTTTCCTTTGATATTTTTTCTTTGGAAATTAACTTACCATTTTCATATGTCTCCCAATAGCCCCATTTTCGATCATTTTTATATTGACCTTTCAAATTAATAGTTCCTTTTCCATCATAATACAAAGCTGGACCATCTAATTTACCATTCTTATAGTTATAATCCTCTAAAATAGTTTCATTTTCAGCATACTTTTTATAATTACCATCTAATTTACCTTTTATATAATTTGACACCTCTGCTAAAGAACCATCTTTATAAAATACTTTTCTAACACCATTTAATTTACCTTGCTTGTAATTTTCTACAGACATTAATTGGTCACTATCAAAATGATAGTATTTCCATTCACCTTGAGGTAATTTGTCAACCAGCAGTCCTTCACTAACTTTTTTTCCATTTTGGTGATAAAAAACAGCATAACATGAGCCGTCTCCTTTGGAAAAGTCTCTTGTAGCTATTATTGTACCTGCTTTTGTATCGTCAAAATATTTAAAAACTCCTATTTCTTTTCCGTGATTGAAATTCCCTTCATATCGAGGTCTTTTTGAAACATCATGTGTTCCTTTCCACAAACCATGTCTTTTTCCATTAGTATCCAACTGATTAATTGTTTCTTGACTATAGATCGCAAAATAGTTCAAAAACAATAACTGTAAAATAAAAAATAATTTCATCTGTTTATTAATAATATATTATGACTACTATTTTTTTAATAATTAATTAAACGTTTTTTAATTGAACGTTAAATTTCTAATTTTTAGTATATATCCTACCTGTTTTTGTTTAAACTTTTTTAAATTTGCTTAAACAATAAAATAAATTACTATGAAAAACTTTGCAAAATTAATCAAATTAACTTTAATCGCTACTACATTAGTAACGATGTTTTCATGTTCTGATGACGATACTATTGTAACCCCCATTAATAATAGCATTGTAGGTGTTACATCTAGAAATTCTCAATTTTCAACTTTAGTAACTGCATTAGATAAAGCAGGATTAGTACAAACATTAGACTAAAATGGTCCTTTTACAGTTTTTGCTCCAACAAACGATGCGTTTGAAGATTTTTTAAGCGATAATGGATTTGCTAATCTGGATGCAGTTCCTGTTGCAACACTTAAAGAAATTCTTTTAAATCATGTCGTAATGGGGACTAATTTATCTTCATCTCTTTCAACAGGATACGTAAAATCATTAGGCAAAGGTGAAGCATCTTCAACTAACACATTAAGCTTGTTTATCAACAAGACTACCAATGTAAAAATTAATGGTGTTGCTACTGTAACATCAGCTGATATTTTAGCTACAAATGGAGTTATTCATCAAGTTGATACTGTACTTGGTCTAGCAAATATTGCAGATCATGCGGTTGCTAATCCAGCTTTATCTACATTAACTAATCTATTATCTCAACAAAGTCTTGTTCCTGTATTATCTGGTCAAACTAATGCTCCTTTTACTGTTTTTGCTCCAAGTAATACCGCTTTTACAACATTTGAAAATGAAAACCCTGGAACTTTAGCCAGTTTAACTTCAGAACAAGTAACTTCAGTTTTAACCTACCATGTGATTTCAGGAGCTAATGTATTGTCGAATGCAATACCTTCTGGCCCAATAACAACATTAGAAAGCGGTACACTTAGCATTACGGGTACCACAATTACTGATGAAGTTTCAAGAGAAACGCAGATTGAAACATCTCTTGTAGATATACAAACTAGCAATGGTATAATCCATGTTATTAATAATGTAATTCTTCCTCAATTATAACAAATAGAATAGAGCATTTTAAAAATCCTGACTAGTCAATAATTAGTTGGGATTTTTATATTATTGTTTTTCCTAATTCTTCAGCTCTTTTATTGGCTCCAAAAATCCCTTCTTTAATGGATTCTAACAGACTATTTTGATTAAAAACAGCTAATGCCGCTTCAGTAGTTCCTTTTTTGGACGCTACTTTGTTGATCCATTCTTCATGTGACAAATTGCTTCTATTTTGCAACTGTACAGCACCGATAAAGGTTTGGTTAACCAAAAACTCTGCTTCGGATTTTGAAAAACCTAAATCGATAGCCGCCTGAATCATTGCGTTCATAAAGTAAAAAACGTAAGCCGGTCCACTACCTGAAACTGCAGTTGTGGCATTTAACATCGATTCTTTATCTATATAAATGGACTTTCCAGTGGTATTGATTAAATTTTGAATAATAAATAATTCTTTGCGATCTACGTTTTGCGATGCACAAAAAACGGTCATTCCTAAACCTATTTGTGTGGGAATATTAGGCATGGAACGAATTACTTTTTCGCATTCTAATTTGTCTTGTATAATTTGAATAGGAATACCTGCCATTACAGACAATATAAGATGCTCTTTATGCACAAATGGTTTAATTTCTTTAGCTAAAGATTCGAAATCTTGTGGTTTAACAGCTATAATAATAATATCAACTTCAAATAATTTTGAATGAGGTTTAGTATGAAAATTAGTTTGAGCTATTGTAAAAGTATTTTTATTTTCAATACTACTTCTGTTTAAAACTTGTATGTCTGTTGCAGCAATAAATCTCGAACTAACAAAGCTGCTTGCATAGGTCTGCCCCATATTTCCATAACCTATAATCAATGTTTTCATGTTGAATTGTTTTTAATAATTTTAATAAAACTTGTCTTATCTTCTAAAGATATTAGGTATTTATTTGTAAAAAAACTTAAGCAAAATTTATCACAATTTTATACATTTTGTTGAAAAAAAAATCCCTATTTATAAAAATAGGGATTTGAATAAAAGAGTACAGTGACTTATTTTTTCTTTTGAGCTTCCGCTTGTTCCATCATTTCCCTCATCTTTCTTTGGAACTTACTTTCTGTTTTGGGTTTAGATTTATTTTCTTGTATTTGAGCATGAATTTTATCTTCTTTTACAATATAATTTTTGATTACCAACATAATTCCAATAGTAATTAAGTTAGAAATAAAATAATATAATGATAATCCAGAAGCATAATTATTAAAGAAAAATAACATCATTAATGGGGAAATATAAATCATTATCTTCATTATTTTACCCATATCAGGCATACCTTCCTGTGTAGGTGCACTCATCTGTTGATCTCCTGTTGTCATTCTCATATAAAAGAAGATGGCAATAGATGCTAAAATTGGGAACAAACTTACATGACTTCCATATAAAGGAATGTGGAAAGGTAATTCATAAATACTATCATATGATGACAAATCATTAGCCCATAAGAAACTTTTTTGTCTCAAATCAAACATCGATGGAAAGAATTGAAATAAGGCATAGAAAACAGGCATTTGCATTAAAGCGGGTAAACAACCTGCCATAGGATTAACACCTGCTTTAGAATACAATTTCATAGTTTCCTGTTGTTTCTTCATTGCATTGTCTTTGTATTTCTCATTCAATTCTGCAATTTCAGGACGAAGTACTTTCATTTTAGCCTGTGAAACATACGATTTATAAGTTACAGGAGACATTACTAACCTTACTAATATAGTAAAGAAAATAATTGCTAAACCATAGCCTATTCCAAGACTTGAAATGAAACCAAAAACTGGAATAAAAATATAGCGGTTTATCCAACCAAAAATCCCCCATCCTAGAGGCATTATTTCATCTAAATTTTTATCATATTTATTTAAAATTTGATACTTAGCTGGACCATAATACCAATTCATATTATAATTTATAGCGCCATTTTTAACCTCCAACGGTACTTGTGCAATAAAATTTTTAGTAAAGACAGTATCTTTTTCCTCATCGTCAACTAAGTTGTCTGATGTGAATTTTGCTGTTTTAAAAGGTGTATCCGTTAATAATACAGAAGTAAACATATGTTGTTTAAAAGCAATATAAGTTACTTCTTCAGCGGTATCTTCCGAATCTCTACCTGCATTTAAATAATCATCTTTTCCACCTTCATATTCAAAAACGAGTTCAGTATATCTATTTTCATAAGAAATACTTTTCTCATTTCTATATGTTTTTAATTGCCATTCTAAATCTACTGGTTTTGATGTATTGATAACATTTTCTAATCCTTGAGAACGGATAGAAAAATCCAACATATACTCACCTGGCTTTAACACATAGCGATACTCTAAAAATTGATTCGGACCCGCTTTCAATTGCATTGTCAATACTTGATTGTCACCTTCGTTAGAAACTTTTGGTTCAAAAAACAAATTTGAAGTGTGTAGTAAACGGTTGTCAGTAGTATTTAAAGCTAAATCGAATTTAGCATTATTATCTTTGATAATTTGAACTGGTAGATTTGATTCTTTTTGAAATTTATCATACCCTAAAATAGTAGCATCTACTATATAACCTCCTTTATTAGCAATTTTTAAAGAGAGTACATCATTTTTTATTTCAGTAACAGTTTCTTTTGCAGATGGTAGCGTAGCTGAATAAGCAAATGTTCCTAAAGCCGCTTTCGCTTTTTCTTGTGAAATAGAATCGGTTGCAATAGCAGTATTTGTTACTGAATTTACAACATTTTTCTTGGCTTCTACTTCTTGTTTAGCCTTTTCAATTTTTTCTTTTTCCTTTAGTTCTTCAGGTGTGGGTTGATTTGAATACATCATCCACATTAAAATACCAGAAATTAATACAAATCCAATAATTGATTTAAAATCTAACTTTTTTTCTTCCATTTACCTATTAGTGTTCAGTGTTCAATTAAATTGAACGGTTTATTTACTTTTATTTTCAACAGCTGCTTTCACAAAACTCACAAATAGAGGGTGTGGATTAGCAACAGTGCTTTTATATTCTGGATGATATTGAACACCAATAAAGAAAGGATGATTTTTAATTTCCACCACTTCAACTAACCCAGTATCAGGGTTAATTCCTGATGCAATTAAACCAGCTTCTTCTATTTGGTTCAAATACTTTCCATTAAATTCATAACGATGACGGTGACGTTCCATTATATCGGTTGCTCCATATATTTGATTAGCCAACGTATTTTCTTTTAAATGACATTTCCACGCTCCTAAACGCATGGTTCCACCCATATCTTTAATATTTTTTTGCTCCTCCATCAAATTGATTACAGGATGTGAGGTACTATCATTCATTTCCGTGGAATTTGCGTCTTTATATCCTAATATGTTTCGCGCAAATTCAATAACAGCCATTTGCATTCCTAAACAAATTCCCAAGAATGGGATATTATTTTCTCTAGCAAAACGAACGGTATCTATCTTTCCTTCGATACCTCTATTTCCAAAACCAGGTGCAACTAGTATGCCATCTAATCCTTTTAAGTGTTTTTCTGCCGTTTTGACATCTAAATGTTCCGAATGGATAGAAATTACATTTACCTTAGTTTCATTGGCAGCACCAGCATGTATAAATGCCTCTAGAATAGATTTATAGGAATCTTGCAATTCTACATATTTCCCAACTAGTCCAATATTTACTTCATGTTTTGGATTTTTATGTTTTTGTAAAAACTCATTCCATTGTTTTAAATCGGGATTATTTTTTTCAGGTAATCCTAATTTTTGCAAAGTTACTTTATCTAAGCCTTCTTCTAACATTAAATTAGGAACGTCATAAATAGTAGAAGCATCAATAGATTGAATAACTGCTTCTTTTTTAACATTACAAAATAAAGCCAATTTCTGACGTAAATCGTCTGACAATTCATGTTCGGTTCTACAAACTAAAATATCAGCTTTAATACCACTTTCCATTAAAGTCTTTACTGAATGTTGTGTCGGTTTTGTTTTTAATTCGCCAGCAGCAGCAAGGTAAGGTACTAATGTTAGATGAATTACAATTCCATTTTCATCTCCTAATTCCCATAATAATTGACGAACCGATTCAATATAAGGTAATGATTCAATATCACCAACCGTACCTCCTATTTCTGTAATTACTATGTCAAAATTACCACTTTGACCTAATAATTGCATTCTCGATTTGATTTCGTTAGTAATGTGTGGAACAACTTGGACTGTTTTTCCTAGAAATTCACCTCTTCGTTCTTTTTCAATTACTGATAAATAGACTCTACCTGTAGTTACATTATTGGCTTGTGATGTGGGTACATTTAAAAAACGTTCATAATGTCCTAAATCCAAATCTGTTTCTGCTCCGTCATCGGTTACATAACATTCTCCATGTTCATAAGGATTTAATGTTCCCGGATCGACATTAATGTAAGGGTCAAACTTTTGAATGGTCGTTCGATACCCTCTTGCTTGTAGCAATTTAGCTAGAGAAGCTGCTATAATACCTTTCCCTAGGGAAGAAGTAACACCTCCAGTAACAAAAATATACTTCGTTTGATTCATTGTGTTGTGGTTTGTTGTTGTAGTTGTTTAAAAAACTTGGCAAAAATACGATTAAATTTATGAAATAGACAATTAACTATATGTAAAATTTATTTTTTAATAGAATGGCAAAAGACCTAAGATATATAACAAAATAAACGTTATAGGACAATTTATTTTGTAGTAATAATTTAATGTTTTATTTCCATTTTCTTAACCTAATAAAGTTTAACATAAAAAATCTTATTTTTAAATTAAAATATGTTAAAAAATTAACTTTTTTTTATATATTTGATTCACTAACAATTAAAACTATTACTATGGAAGTTTCAAAATTAAACAGATTTTTAGGCATTTTTATTGATGGAATAGTTGCCTATATAATACCTGGGATTTTAGCATTTGTTGCCGGAGCAACAGAAATGTACTGGTTAATCACATTAAGTTATGTACTTTTAATTGCATATTATTTATTAAGAGATGCTTTGTTTGGAGGGCAAAGTATTGGAAAAAAAGTAATGAAATACAAAGCTGTTAAAGAAGATGGAACTTCTTTAAGTGGTGATTATGTAACTAGTATTATGAGAAATATTACGCTACTTATTCCTTTAGTTGATGCGATTTTAGTTTTAATTGACAAACCAAGATTAGGTGATAATATAGCAAAAACAAAAGTAGTTAATGCATAAGAAATAAGATTCTAGTATAAAATAAAAAAATAGAGTTCCATAATTGGAGCTCTATTTTTTTGGAAAATTTCTTCTAATATTTCGAATCATTTCTTCTAAACCGTTCAATTTTAATTCGTAAACCAATTGCAATTGTTCTCCTAATTGTCCTTTAGGAAATCCTTTATTAGCATACCAAACAATATAATACTCAGGTAAATCGATTAAATACCAATCTTTATATTTTCCGAATGGCATTTTTGTATGAGCTAATTTTATAAGTTGTTCGTTTGGTGTCAATATTAGTTGTTAGTTGTTAGTTGTTAGTTGTTAGTTGTTAGTTGTTAGTTGTTAGTTGTTAGAAAGGTAAAAACTTAAATTAATTTGGAATAAATTTTTTGTAATTCTTTTTCCAATAGTTCTCTATAAATTCCCATTTATCTCCATAATATTCAACTTCATGTTCGATATATTCTAACTCCATTTTTTTATTCTCTTTCACTTTTGAAATTATAATACCATTCCTTTCTTCACCATCACAACCTCTTCCTGAAATATTTCCAATCTTGAAGCATTCAAAATTTTGGATGTAAAATAAATCACTATCCCAATTAACATCAGCACAACCTGAACGATGATAGGAATAATAATAGTCTGAACCTTTAATTTTTATAGCACTTGGAAAGTTATCAAAATTTTTAACCAGTTTAAAGCTTGCATTGTTCGTATCATACAAAAGCAAATCATTTATTCCCGGAACATTAGTTATATAATCAATTTGAATGTCCATAAATCCATCTTCATTGAAATCTTTGATTTCATATCCACTAGTTAATCCTTCATGTTTGTAAAGCGTATCATGGTTTGAGTCAAAAAGAATAAAATTACAATCGTGAATACTCTTATCTTTCCAAAAATGAGTATCTAATCTTTTAAGATAAAATTTGTTAGTATCAAACACTATAGAATCAAAACTAAGCAGAGCGGAATCTATTTCTGAAGTTTCTAGCTCATTAAGTAAAGCTGCATTGGTAATTTCAATTTTATCCTCACCCTCTATTTGCTTTTCATTTTTACAAGAAAAAAAAATCATTAAAAGTATCAGTATAAAACTTCTAATGATTGTGTTGTATGCCATATTTAAACGTGAATTTATTTCCAATTAAAAGTGACTTCTTTTTCAATATCGGGATGCAAACTCAATAAGACAGGACAAGTCATGGCTGCTCTTTCTAAAATCGTTTTATTTTTATCTGTAGTTGCAATTGACATATTCAATTCAATAATAATTTTAGCAATTCTTCTAGGTTCAGCTTGCATAATTTTGGTTACTAAAATTGTAGAATCTTTTAAATCGATGTCTAAATCTTTTGTTTTTATTGCCATAATTGACACCATACAACTTCCTAATGCAGTTGCTACTAAATCGGTTGGGGAAAAAGCTTCACCTTTTCCATGATTGTCTGTTGGTGCATCGGTTAAAATTTCAGTTCCCGATTGAAGATGAATACAAGTGGTTCTTAATTCACCTGCATAAGTTATTTTTGAAGTTGGCATATTATTTATTCTGCTTGTTTTATAGAAAAATCTGTGTCGTAATACAATAAATAAATTCCATTATTAATAATATTACCATTGTAATTTATATAATCGAAACTATTTTCATAATATTCGGTTTTCTCATTTTTAACCGAATTAGAATAACCTTGATCTTGACAAATTCTTAAAAGAGTATCAAATGTTACATCAAAACCTTTTGCAGCTGCATTGCTTGGTAAAGTACCGTTTTGTTTTTTATATATATTAGAAAACTTATTGCTTTCATCTGTTTGTACTTCTCTTCTAGTCGAAGGAAACAACATTTTCAATTCTGTTAAATTAGTCATTGGAATTTCCTCAAAATCAAGTGTATCATATAATTTCAGAACTACAAGTTGAATATCGTATTCCACTTGCAATTTTTTCAAGAAATTTGTTACCCCTAAAATTTGTGCAGTGGTTTCTGATTCTAAAATTACAAAGTTCTTCTTTCCTTTTTGCAAAAACATTTTTAACTGATCTGTATCTACAGATCCTTTTGCTGTATAGCTTGGAAATTTAACATCTGGATACCTTGCTTCTAAAAATTCTTTTGTTGAGCCTTTTTTAGTACTTACTACTGCCACAACATTTCCATTATTTTGTTTAAAATAATCAAATAATTTTTTCACCATAAGTTCCTCTGAAGGTACAGCATTATATAGATTAGGTAACTTCATACCTACTTCTTTTGATAAAGGAGAAATTACAGGAATACTATCTTTTAGCAAAAATTCAGCTGTTTTTTCTGCATGCGAATTCTGAAAAGGACCAATAACAGCATCTACTTTAGAAAAATCATTATCTGAAATTAGTTTAGCAATGTTTGATGTTGTTCTTGAACTTTCAACATCTAATATTTTTACATTTACTGGTAGCCCAAGCACTTTTGCCGAATCAATAGCCATCATGGCACCAGAATAAAATTCTAAAGATAAATTTAAAAGAGGATTATCTTTTAATGCTTGTTTAGACAATGAAGTATTTGGATCTACTTTCCCTAAATTGAAAGGTAATAATAAAACTAAGTTTCTTTTTTTCTTATTATTAATAGTTTCAGTTAGACTAACTAACTTCTTTTGTTTTGTGACAACCGTATCTTTCTTAGGATTTGAAACAATTGCATTATTAGTTATTTGAGGTGCTACTGTAGTATTTACTCTGGTAGAATTAGGTAATTTTAATACCATCCCTTCTTTTAATCCATCTTTTAATAAATCAGGATTAAGAGCTGTTAATTCATCTAAAGTTACATTTAATTCTTTAGTTAAACTATATAAAGTTTGCTTTGGTTTTACGGTATAAAATTTAGCTTGATTATTAACTTCTGTAACCGTTTTTTCTGATTTCTTTTTTAAAGTTAGGATTGAACCAACTTTTAAGCCCTCTTTAGCATCTGGATTTTGGTTAACTATATCTTCTATTGAAATATCATATTTTTTTGATATACCATATAAAGTTTCTTGTGGTTGTACTTTATGAGAAAAAGTTGCTACAGAATTTTTTGTACTTTGAATTTCAACATAGCTATCTACTGGTAGTTGCTCCTTTCCTACAATTATTTCTTGTCCTTTTTTCAATCCGTCTTTTAACAACTCAGCATTCCATTCTTGCAGTTGGTCAACTGTAACTTCATAATCTCTAGCAATACTATATAAGGTTTCTTTAGCCTTAACTTCGTGAATAATATTTTTAGTTTCTAAATTACTTTTTATCCCTGCACTTCCTTTAGGAATCAACAATACAGTTCCTACTTCCACTCCATTCTTTGCATCTGGATTTAGTCTAAATATATCAAAAGGAGTAACTTGATATTTTTTTGCAATTTGGTAGATTGTTTCTCCTTTTTCAACATTATGTCTTAAATAATTATCTTGCTTTGTTTTTGCAGCACATGATGTAAAAACAAAGAATAAAATTAAAAGCTTAATAATTTTCATAACTTAATTTTATGTTGTTATAAAATAACAAATAGTTTTAGAATTTATTATAAGTATAGTCAAATTTTATTCCAATTTTACTTCGACTATTTTTGCATTTTCATACAAAGGTAAACTTTCTTTTGTTTTAATAGCAAACAATGCTTCTTCAAACAATTTAAATTTATTGGTATAAACACAATAAGTAAACGTATTTATATCATAGAAAAAGCTCGTTTTTAATTCACCTTGATCTGATAAAACCCTAGCAAATTCATCTCTTTCATTTTGATCCTTAGTTACTTTTAAAACGATATAAAAACCATCCTCAACTTGTTTAAGATTTGTAATTCTTTCAATTGCTGGTTGTTTCTCATTACTAAAATTACTAGCTTTAATTTTTGCTCTGATTTCTTCTAAAGAAACGGGTTTTTCATCTTCTTGAATAATATTCTTTTCTTTCTTAATATTATTTTGGTAACGCACTAATTTTTGCAATGCTAAACGGTCATCATATTCTCTTGCAGATGCACTGTAAAAAGTTGCTTTTTCTATTCTTTTTGTTATAATATATTCTTTTTCCTTTTCGATAGTAGCCATTTTAAAAAACAAAGATTCATTTGTTCTATCACTATCTTCATGCAAGGCTTTAATTTTAGCGATTTGCTCTTGTTCCGCTTTATTTTGTGCTTCTATAGCCGTCATAGATTTATTACGTTTTTTTAACTCTTGATCTTGAGCAACGTTTACTCGCTGTACTTTATTCATTAATGCAACATAATTTTTTCTAGACTCATTTAAATCTTTTTTCAATTGAATAATTAACTTACTCGTTTCTATACGATTGGCTTGTGTTTCTTTTTGTAATTTTCTATATTCTTCTACATCTAAATGAGAATTTTTCAGTTTCTCTAAATCTTCATACATATTACCCACTAAAGAATCTAATTTTGAAGTTAAAACATCTTGAATATTTTTATTAGAGGCTAAAATGAGTTTCAATTTATCAACTGAACTCCCTTTGGAATTATCAATCTCTTTCAAATCGACATCAACAGAATTCATCTTTATAATTTTTTGATTCATTTGTTGTTGCACAATCAATCGATCTTCAAGGTCTTCAATTTTTGCATTTTGAGCTTTATTTTTTTCTATTACTGCATCTTTTTCAGCAATAGCATTCATTAATTCATCTGAAATATCTTGCGGACTAATTCCTTCTTTATTTACGGCTAAAACTGTACCAACAGCGAATCGATTGATAATTTCAGGGTTTTGGATTTCCAATTGCTTTATACTAATATTATACAATTTAGAAACAGAATATTTTGTCTCACCTGCTTTTACTTTATGAAAAATAGTTTCTTCATTAATAATTCTAGATTTTCCATCTACTGTCTTTTTACGAGTGGGGATAACTAATACTTGCCCTGTTTTTAAGCCTTCCTTTAGATTTTCTTGATTTAAATTTTCTAAATCTTGGACAGAAACATTATACATTTTTGCAATTCCAAATAAAGTTTCTTGTGCCTGTACAGTATGGTTAGGGATATTTTTAGCATTTATCTTTTTCAATTCATCTTGAGATAAAGGTATTGCAATTTCCTGACCTATTGAGAGGCTAGCTATATCTACTGAAGGGTTAACTTTTTTTATTTCATCAACTGTAATATTGAATTTTTTAGAAATTGAGTATAAGGTTTCTTTTGGTTGTACCTTATACGTTTTAGTTTTAATTTCTTGAGCAAAAAGCAAATGAGTACACGCAAATAAAATTAAAAGGTATTTCATGAATAGTTTGTTTGTTTTTTTTAAATTAAAGAGTCGTTACAAAGTTATTTATTGTAACGACTTTTCAAAGCTTTTTTGTTAAAATTATCTAAATGTTATCCACATTATTCCCATTCTATAGTTGCAGGTGGCTTAGAACTGATATCGTAAACTACTCTATTTACGCCTTTTACTTTGTTGATAATTTCATTAGACGTTTTCATTAGAAATTCATAAGGTAAGTGTACCCAATCAGCTGTCATACCGTCTGTAGATTCAACAGCTCGTAAGGCAACCACCTTTTCATAAGTACGTTCGTCTCCCATAACACCTACACTATTTACTGGAAGTAAAATAGCACCCGCTTGCCAAACTTTATCATATAAACCATGCTCTTTTAGTCCATTAATAAAAATAGCATCCACTTCTTGAAGAATAGCTACTTTTTCAGGAGTAATATCACCTAAAATACGAATGGCTAAACCAGGTCCAGGAAAAGGATGACGTCCTAATAATTCGGGATCGATTCCTAATGTTGCTCCTACTCTTCTTACTTCATCTTTAAACAACATTCGTAAAGGCTCTACGATTTTTAATTTCATAAAATCGGGTAATCCACCTACGTTGTGATGCGATTTAATAGTCGCTGATGGTCCACCTGTTGCAGAAACAGATTCGATTACGTCTGGGTAAATCGTTCCTTGTCCTAAATATTTTACATCTGTTAATAAATGGGCTTCATCATCAAATACTTCTATAAAGGCATTTCCGATAGCTTTACGCTTTGCTTCTGGATCATCTAAACCAGACAAAGCATCATAAAAACGTTGAGAAGCATCTACACCTTTTACATTTAGCCCCATATCTTTGTATTGATCTAACACACTTTGGAACTCATTTTTACGTAACAATCCGTTATTCACAAAAATGCAATATAAGTTGTCACCTATTGCTTTATTTAGTAAAACTGCAGCTACCGTAGAATCTACACCTCCAGAAAGACCTAAAACCACTTTGTCATTTCCAATTTTTTCTTTCATTTCAGCAACAATTTCTTCTACGAAAGCATTTGGTGTAAAGTTTTGAGGCACCTCTGCAATTTTTACCAAGAAGTTTTCTAGCATTTGTTTTCCATCTGTCGAATGATATACTTCTGGATGAAATTGAATCGCATAAGTGGTTTCCCCTTCAATTTTATAAGCTGCATTTTCTACATCTTTGGTACTTGCTAAGCGAATAGCATTTGTTGGCAACGCTTTAATTGTATCGGAATGACTCATCCAAACCTGACTTCCAGTAGAAACACCTTCTAAAAAAAGTTCGTTTTCTTTTATATACGAAAGATTCGCCCTACCATATTCTCTAATATTAGAGGGCGCAACTTCTCCACCCGAAAAATGAGCTAAATATTGTGCGCCATAACAAACCGCTAACAAAGGCTTTTTACCTCTAATTTCGGATAAATCAGGATGAGGCGCATCAGCTGCACGAACTGAAAACGGACTTCCAGAAAGAATAACCGCTTTATAACTATCTAAATCTTTAGGAGGATTGTTATAAGGAAAAATTTCACAAAAAATATTTAATTCTCTTACTCTTCTTGCGATTAATTGGGTGTATTGAGAACCAAAATCTAAAATTAATACGTTGTGTTGCATTGTTTTTAAGTTAGAAGTTAGAATTTAGAAGTAGTGATTTACTTTCAAAATACAACTCGTTTATATTTAAAATTGTTGTTGTTATAGATTTCAAAAATGTAATATTACCATTTGTAAAGATTTAGTTTTCATAAATCAAACCTTTTTGTGAAGGCTCTTTTAAATTTAAATAAAAAACTGAAATGGGTTCTTCATCTGAAACTTTCCCATCATTATTTACATCGAAAATAGCATTAATGTATAAGTAATCATTAAATGGATCAAAATCAGCGCCTATAACAGAATAATTTTTAGGTACAATTAGACTTTTATTATTTCCATCTTGATCAAAAAAATAAAATCTTCTCAAATCATTCGTATTGATAAACTTATCTTTATTTGTATCTTCATCATAAGCAGATATCATATAAAACTTCCTATGAACAGGTTGAAAACTAAGAGTATCTTTTGCCGTCGAAGGATAGTAGCAAGTTTTTATTAAAACAGGCTTATCAAAAAGATTCTTTCCTTTATTTTCGGTATGATTATAATGAAAAATATTGACTAGATTATAGCCATATAAGGCTGTAAATCCAGGTATAAGATTATCCCAATGGTTTCCTTTTTGTTGTTCATTATCATAAGAATAATTGAAATAAAATCCATTAGAACCCGTAAAATAAACGTTATCCTTTTTATTGTAATTTAACTTATATAAAGGTGAAATACGGATAGAAGCATCGGTAGTTAATAGCATGCCTTTTGATTTTACCTTAAAATCTAAAGAATCTTTTTTTATAAGGTTTTGAGCATCTTTAGAATCAACAACTTCTTCTACTTGCAATCCTTTTTTATCTAATTCATTGGAATGATTACAACTAAGTAAAAAAAGTAAGCATACTAAAAAAAAGACTCTATTCATATACTAATATTCAAAAGTTCCGTATTCACTTGTAATGGTTAGTTTTTTTGACTCAGAAGCTTCCACTCTACCTATAATTTGAGCATCAATTTGAAATGATTTTGAAATGGCAATAATATCTTGAGCAATTGCTTCTGGTACATAAATTTCCATTCGGTGTCCACAATTGAAAACTTGATACATTTCTTTCCAATTCGTTTTAGATTGTTCTTGAATCAATTGAAATAAAGGAGGAACAGAAAACAAATTGTCTTTTATAACGTGAACGTTATCCACAAAATGAAGGATTTTCGTTTGTGCACCACCACTACAATGCACCATTCCGTGAATGGCATCTGACTTGTATTTAGATAAGATTTTCTTGATTACTGGAGCATACGTTCTGGTAGGTGATAAAACTAGTTTTCCAGCATCAATCGGACTGTTGGTAACGGCATCGGTCAATTGGGTGTTACCCGAATAAACCAATTCATTTGGTACAGCAGCATCAAAACTTTCCGGATATTTTTCAGCTAAGTATTTGGCAAAAACATCATGACGAGCCGAAGTTAATCCATTACTTCCCATACCTCCATTGTATTCTTTCTCATAGCTTGCTTGACCAAAAGAAGCCAATCCTACAATTACATCACCGGGTTGAATATTCGCGTTATCAATTACGTCCTTACGCTTCATTCGAGCGGTAACTGTTGAATCTACAATTATGGTACGCACTAAATCACCTACATCAGCCGTTTCGCCGCCTGTAGAATGAATAACGACACCATGTTCTTTTAAATCCTGAATTAATTCTTCGGTTCCATTAATGATAGCCGATAAGACTTCACCAGGAATGATACTTTTATTTCTACCTATAGTAGAAGATAACAAAATATTATCGGTTGCTCCTACACATAATAAATCATCAATATTCATGATTAAAGCGTCTTGTGCAATGCCTTTCCACACCGAAATATCACCTGTTTCTTTCCAATACATATAAGCTAAAGACGATTTTGTTCCTGCACCATCTGCATGCATTATGATACAATAGTCTTCATCATTGGTAAGATAATCTGGAATAATTTTACAGAAAGCTTTTGGAAACAATCCTTTGTCAATGTTTTTGATGGCATTATGCACATCTTCCTTAGAAGCAGAAACTCCTCTAAGATTGTAGCGTTGGCTCGTATCAGAACTCATTAAAAAAGTAGTTTGTTGTGTTGTGCGACAAAGATAGTTTTTTAAATTTTAATTCTAAAATTTGAGTTTAAAAAAGGATTAAATTTTTACAACAAAAACACCTTCTTCATACTGGGATTGATTTTGAGGGAACAAAACATTTGAAATATGAAAAGAAGTGTAACATTCTTCTACTTGGGAAGATACATTATATTTTAAAAATATTTGTTCTGTTTCCATAGTATTGGGGTTATTCAAAGTGACTTTCAATTCTATATTATTCGCATTGATAGTAGTTTTAGGAAGAATATGAATAATATTAGTTCCTTCTACAAATTCAAAAGGAATTTCTGTATCAATAACATCAGTTACAGTAATATTTGCACTTAAAAAAGTACCGTTTTGAAAAACATTTTCACTAGTATTTTCATCTATAACTTCAATAAAAAAAGAAGCGGGTGTAGGCTGATTTCCTTCAATACATTTATCTGAACAACTTATAAAAAAAAGGCTTATAAAAGTTACAATAACAAAAATGTTTTTTTTCATTTATTATTTAAATTTATTTACTTAAAATTTCAATTTCAACTCTTCTATTTGCTGCAGCTTGTTCTTCATTTGCTTCAGGAATAGGATAAATAGGATGATTAATTCCAAAACCCGTTACGGATACTCTTGTTAATTCAATTCCTTTTGCTGCAAGGAATCGTCTCACCTGTTTTGCTCTCTCTAAAGATAATTTTCTTCGATCACTGCTTACACAGCATATATGTCCTTGAATTTCAATTTTTAAAGTCGGATTATTTTGCATCACAAATAGCAAATCGTTTAGTGCCTCATTTGATTCTGGTGTAATAGCAAACGTATTTTGATAAAAATTAATATTTTTCAATATTATTTTAGTTCCTTTTTTTGCTAACTTAATTTTCTCATGAAGGGGAAGATTTTCATCAATTGGTTCCTCTTTTATACCTAAAATTTCATTCTCCTTATCTAAATCTTTTTCTAAGATATAAAATAGGGTGGCTTTTCTATTTTCTGCTTTATTTTCCGATTGTTTAAATTTTTCACCGAAACTTCTCGTTTTAAAGTCTTCTCTAATACTTACTTTATTTAATAAATAATTAGTAATAAAATCGACTCTTTTTTGAGCTAAAGAATCGTTATATTCAGTTGTGCCTACTTCATCCGTATACCCATTTATGGCAACTATTTTCGATTTATTGTTCTGTTTTATCCATTCTTGTAAGCGGTATAATTCCTTATTTGTTAATTCAGACTTATTACTTTCAAAATAAACAGAGA
>NZ_LR733556.1:919102-1209737 GCF_902506265.1 Flavobacterium sp. 9AF
CAATATATGAGGTATTTATTATATTTTCACAAACAAAGACATCTCCTCTTTTAATTTCTTTTAACTGTGTTTTTAACTCTTTGATGATCTCCTTCTCTGAATATTGCTGCAATAAATTAGCTTTAAGTTTTTTAATTAGGTTTTCGTTTTGTGTTAAAAATAAAATAGAAAAACCAGATTGATTTGCCTCTTCAATTTCACCCAGTTTATTCAATATAGCAAATTTTCGGTGTTCATATTGAAGAATATCTCCAATCATTGCATTCCCACAACCATAAGAAACGAATTTATAGTTTTCATTTTTTTTAGAATCTCTTAAGTATTGTAGCGATTTGTTATATTCTTGTTTTTCGTAATAAATATCAGACAATAAAACTTGCGTTTCTTTTTTTAATTGCTTCCCTGAAAGATTACTGAAAATATTTTCAACCTCATACTCATCGACAAAAACTGACTTTTCACATATAAATCTATTAAACTTAAATGCTTCATCAGAATTGTTTAGATGCAAAAGTATATTTTCCGCAGCATTATATTTATTAAAATAAAAATATAATCGAGCTAAATTAAAATCAATAATTGGATTGAGGGAAAAATTATTTTCGTTAGACTTTAAATGTTCTAATCTCAATAAGAGAGTTTTATAATCGTTCTTATAATATAAATTTGACAATTCAATACTTGTATCACATAACTCATTTTGTGAGAAAATCATAATGGGAATAAGTATTGAAAAGAGTATATTTTTCAAATCTTAGTTTTTCATTGCTAATACAAATAAATTCTGAATTCTAACTTCTATCTTTTAAATAGGCATATATTCCTCTACTTTCCATTCGTCTGAGACAAGATTAATGTAATGATAATGCACTTTATCATTTTTGTCAAAAGCGCCATTTTTATTGATATCTTCTAGACATCTAAAATAAATGCGATTTTGAATTTCGATGATATTCCAATCTATTAATTCTTGAAGGGGTTCCGATAATTTAGTGAAATTTGATCCATCAATATTACTAATATATAAGGATTTAATATCATTTTGATTCACTTTTCCATCTTTATTCGTATCAGAATCTACTAAAACATAAGCTAGAATTTGTCTTTTAGTTTTTTCTGCAATCGTATTTAAAAATGTGACCGTTTGAATTTGGATAAGTTTATCCGTCAGTGGTTTAACAGAAGTGGAATCAAGATGTTGAAATTTTAAATTTTCAAAATATCCCGTTAATTCAAAACGATTGTAATTAGAAATGGCATAACTCACTTGATTGGTTTTACTTGAACCATACACTTTACTATAATCGTCATAAACACGAATATCACCTACAGGATGAATAAGATATTTTGTACCTTCCATAAGGATTGGTAAATCGGCAATCTTAATAGAAGTAGAATCGATTTTCTTAGTTTCGATAGTTTCTTTAGCTTCTTCATAAATCACTTTAGGAGTTGGTTTTTCTTGTTTACAGCTTAGAAAAAGAGAAATTCCTAAAAAAGCGATATATTTTGTGAGAGTATTCATAATTTGGAATTATAATCAAATATACTATTTTTTTTGCTGTATAAAAATTACATACGTGCAATTAATTTCGCATTAAAAACTCTTGTCGTAAGATAATTAGGCACACCATATTGAGATTTAGTATATACATCTCTTACCCAAGTATTTGTAATTGAATTTTGGTTATTAAACAGATTAAAAATTTCTAACCCAAGCGAAAAATCGGTAAAAGGTTGCAACCATTTCTTACTAGATTTTATAGCATCGTCTTTAAACACATAAGAGAATCCTACATCTGCTCTTCTATAATCTTTTAATCTTAATTGAAAATCATATGGATCAGCGTAAGAAGGTGAACCTCCTGGTAAACCAGTATTATAGACTAAGTTAAGATATACTTTAAAATTAGGAATATTAGGCATGTAATCTTGAAATAATAAGCCAAATTTCAATCTTTGATCCGTTGGCCTTGAAATATATCCTCTATCATTTTGATTTTCTTCTGTTTTTAGGTAGCCAAAACTGAACCATGATTCTGTACCTGGAACAAATTCTCCATTTAAGCGTGTGTCCAAACCATAAGCATAAGCTGTGGCTTCATTATTCGCTCGATAACGTATTCTTACATTGTCAATAGTATAAGTGTTTACATCATTAATCTTTTTATAATAAGCTTCACTAACTAATTTAAACGGCCTGTCTCCTAATTTAAAACTATAATCATTACTTACTACTAAATGTATTGATTTTTGCGCACTTACATTAGGTTGAACTACCCCATCATAATCTCTAAGTTCTCTATAAAAAGGAGGCTGATGATACATTCCACCTGAAATACGGAACAGCATGTCTTTTTCCCAATCGGGCTTAATCGCAAATTGAATCCTTGGCGTAAAAGAAAATTGGCTTTCACCATTTGCCACTGTTTTACCACTAACTTGCCATTGATGCCCTCTTACTCCAATATTTAACCAATATTTATGTGTTCCTATTTCACCTTTATAATTCCATTGTGTATATCCTGAAAAACGATTTATAGTTGTATAATTTGTAGCTCTTATATTTCTATAAGGAGCTAAAGGTCCAACATAAGGATTATAAGGTTGATCATTTTGGTAATCTAATACAGGTGTAGGCAAAGAAAATCCAGCAGAATCAATTACTTCCCATTCTACAATTCTATCCCGAATATCTTCTTTAGTGTATTTAAAACCCCATTCAATTTGAGCCTTCTCATTTAATTCATGAAACCCTTTTGTTTCTGCATTGAATATTAAAGCATCTAAATCGTTTCGAGCATGACTCAATTGAGACCCAATACCTCTTGAGAAAACTACATCTCCAAAAGTTTCGGAACCAATATTTGAATCTACTTCGCCTAAACGATACTGCGCCAAAATATCATAATATTCTTGTTCTTGAGTATGATAAGTAGAAACAATAAACTTTAATTTATTGTTTGTATTATACTGATAAACCGACTTCAAAGCACCAAATAAAGTAAGATATTTATCTTTTTCTTGTCCTTCGTAGTAAATTAATAAAGCAATCGGATCACTAATTGTTCCAAAATTTGTTTGACGAGTTAGCGGTTCATAATTGTATTTGTTTTGAGAAATATTCCCTAAGAAACTCCAATTCCATTTGGTTGAAGCATTAAAATTTACTAAGGTTTGAACATCAGCAAAGGACGGTCTAAAATTTGTTTCTGTTTCTTTACTATTTACTAATAAACTATTATCTCTATAACGAACACCAGTAATATTACTCCATTTTTGGTTTTTTGAAACTGCTTCAACAGTCAAACTTCCTCCCATTAAACTAGCTTCTAAACTTGCTCCAAACTGCTTTGGATTACGATAAGTAATATCTAACACTGAAGATAATTTGTCTCCATATTTAGCTTGAAAACCTCCTGCAGAAAAATCTACATTTTCAACCATATTTGTATTGGTAAAACTTAATCCTTCTTGTTGTCCTGAACGAATTAAAAAAGGACGATATACTTCAATTTCATTAACATATACAAGATTTTCATCATAATTTCCACCTCTAACAGCATAAGAGGTACTTAATTCGTTATTAGAATAAACACCTGGTAAAGTCTTGATAACATTTTCAATTCCTGCATTGGCTCCTGGAATCGTTCTTATAATTACAGGGTCAATTGAAGTAACGCCTTCTACTCTTTTTTTACTAGTTCCTGTAACCGTAACTGGACCTATCTGATTTACACGATCATTCAAAACGGGGTAAAATTCAAAATCTTCATTCTTTTTTAAAGTAGTAATAATGGTTGCACTTTTAAATGAAACATGAGAAAAAACAATAGTAATTTCTTTACCAGCTGGAACTTCCAAAGAATAGAAACCGTTTTTATTAGTTTCAGTTCCCTTATCTTCTACACTTACCGTTACATTTTCTATTGGGGTATTAAATTCGTCTAAAATAACTCCTTTAATTCTTGCCGTTTGTGCTAAAAGAAATTGCCCTATAAGGCAAAAAAAGACTAAAAAAATTTGTTTTTTCAATTATTGCAACTTTAATTATTCATAAAAAAATAGGACTCAAAGGTAGTAGAATTTTGCATATTATCTGTTACTACAACTTTAAAATCATTTTTACCTTTTACATACTTATTATCACTTAACGTATGAATTAGCTTTTTAGTCTTATAATCATATTCCATTAATATCCATTCACCATTTAAATAGGCATTATATGTATCAATTCCTGAAAGATTGTCTGCTATTGAAACACTTAATGTTTTTTGATTTTTTAAATCTTTCCCTTCTATGAAATTTACATTATAAATTCTAGGAGCAACCGTATCTTGCGCTAACTTAAAAGTATCTAAATCTCTCACTCTAGTAGAAAAACTATTTCCTTTTCTGTAGGTTTTATTATAATATAATTTATATCCTTCCACAGAAGCTATAAATGTTTTGTCTAAAAGTTCTGGTTTAATCCCCTCTACATCACTAAATGTTATTGTAATATTTTTTTGAATAGGAATATTTTTTTCTGAAAAACTTAAAACACCTTCCTTTACATCAAAGTTAAATTTAAAATCATCGTAAAATGCATTTTCAGGCACATAAATAGAAACATTTTCTTTTGTATAATTATTCTCTACTTTTGAACGTAATAAATAGGGATCTTTGTCAATTTCTTTATGAACAGATGCTTCTTGATTTTGAAATTCAATAGGAATATAAATTGTTGTCATGTTTCCGTGAAAATCAAAAATTTCAATTTTATAATTATAACTTGTGTCTGCCTGAGTATTTATTATACCGTTGTTCTTAGTCGATTTTATAACCGATAAAGGATAAGGTGTTAAATGAAACAAACGTTGCACTCTCTGATTCATTTTTTTAAATCTTTCAAAATCAATCAAATTATTAACGTATCTTGATTCGTCGAAAGAAAAAGTCTCAAAGTCGTATTCATAATATAAAACTCCATTCAAATAAGCATTAACCTTATATAATCCATTCTTATTATATGGATTCGTACAATAATCATAAGCATTTATCCCAAATCCAACCCTACCATTAGCAAATACTTTTGAAGCTAGATATGAACCATCTGCTTGTTTATTAAAAGAAATGGATATCGGTTTTTCAGATTTATTAACGATAGTATTATCTAAAGGATAAGCAACTATACCTTGTAAAAAAGGTTCTCTTTTGTCTGGCACATATTTGGTAAAACCAAAATGCAAAGGATTAATTACTTTTTCTGTTTTTACATCCCTAAACTCAAAATGCAAATGTGGACCACCACTACCACCGGAATTTCCGGAAAATGCAATGACATCTCCTTGTTTTACGGGCAATTCACTTGAAGATGGAAAAAGTTCAATTTCAAAAGCTTTCTGATTATAGTGTTGCTTTTTAATATATTGTTCAATACTTCCGTTTGCTTCTCTTAAATGACCATATACAGAAACATAACCATTAGAATGTGTGATATAAATTGCTTTTCCATAGCCATATGTAGAAATTTTAATTCTGGAAATATAGCCGTCAGATACTGCATAAACAGGAAGTCCTTCCCTTTTGTCTGTTTTAATATCTAAACCCGAATGAAAATGATTTGATCTTAATTCACCAAAAGAACCAGATACATCAATAGGGATATCTAGTGGAGAAATAAAATTATTGGGATATTGTGTTTGTCCAATAATTGTAGAAGTTGCTAATAAAAGGATAATAATAAGTCTCATGTGCGTATATATATTTAGGCTAAAATAATAAAAAATACTTTATTTTTATTATAAAAAAAAAACCTATTCACAAATCATTAAATATCAATACATTAAAAAAAATATTCTTAAAATTATAATTTTTTATAAAAAGTATTGTTATTATTCAATAGTAATACTAATTTTGTAAAATATTGAAATGAATTATATCATTGATGAATGGATTATCTGAACTAATTGATTCTCTTGAAATTAAATTTTTCAAGCTTAACCAAAAGTTAATTAAACTTGAAAAAACAAACCAAGAATTATTAGAAAAAATTAAGGCTTCTGAAGATATTCAAAGCCAACAAGCTAAGGAAATAGCTGTACTTAAAGATAATATTGAAAATTTGAAGATGGTAAATTCATTGTTAGGCAGTGAAGAAAATAAAAGAGAAACAAAACTCAAAATAAATTCATTAATTCGAGAAATTGATTATTGCATAGCACAACTTTCTGATTAGAGAGACATGAGTGAAAAATTAAAAATTAAAATATCGATTGCGGATCGCATCTATCCTTTAACAATAGAGGAATCACAAGAAGAAGGTCTTCGAAGAGCATCTAAAAAAATTGATATTATGATTAAAGAATTTGAAGAAAACTATGCAGTAAGAGACAAACAAGATGTTTTAGCCATGTGCGCTTTACAATTTGCTTCTCAAACAGAACAAAAGCAAATTGATTCGTCACAAGAGTATGACATTTCGTTAAATCGATTAAGGAATTTGGATAAAAAACTGAGTGATTTACTCTATAAATAAAATACGTTCTTACATACAAACAAAGATACTGCCTACATTAGTATATATTTGATAAACTCAACACTAACAAATTAAAATGAGTGAATCTTCGTAGCTATTGCAAGCCCTTAAGTGGGAAGCATGAAATATGAGTTAGCTCAAAACTTGTCTTTACGAGTTTATACAAACACCTAATGTAGGCTTTTTTTATATAATTTATTTAACAAACTATGGACATACTGAGTATAATAATTGGAATCATCGCTGGTCTTGCTTTAGGATTTGGAATTGCAAAATTTCTTGAAAAAAGCAATGTTTCAAATCTTATAAAAAACGCCAAAAAAGAAGCAGGTTCAATTTTAAAAGATGCTAAAACGGAAGCGGAATCACTAAAAAAAGATAAAATATTACAAGCTAAGGAAAAATTTTTAGAACTTAAAGCTGAACATGAACAAGTCATCTTATCAAGAGATAAAAAAATGGCTGAAGCTGAAAAAAGAACAAGAGATAAGGAATCTCAAGTTTCAAATGAGTTAGCAAAAAATAAGAAGGCAAATGAAGATTTAGACAGAAAAATGGCTGACTATGATTCTAAAATTGACATTTTAGAAAAAAAACAACAAGAAATTGACAAACTACATAAAAGTCAAGTTGAACAACTTGAAGTAATCTCTGGTTTATCTGCGGATGAAGCCAAAAATCAATTAGTTGAAAGCTTAAAAGCTGAAGCAAAAACAAATGCTATGTCTTTTATCCAAGAAACTATGGAAGAAGCAAAATTAACCGCTCAACAAGAAGCTAAGAAAATTATTATTAGCACTATTCAAAGAGTAGGTACAGAAGAAGCTGTAGAAAACTGTGTTTCTGTATTTAATATTGAATCTGATGATGTAAAAGGTAGAATTATTGGTCGAGAAGGTAGAAATATTAGAGCATTAGAATCGGCTACTGGTGTTGAAATTATTGTTGATGATACCCCAGAGGCGATTATCCTTTCTTGTTTTGACCCTGTAAGAAGAGAAATTGCACGCTTAGCTCTTCATAAATTAGTAACTGACGGACGTATTCACCCAGCAAGAATTGAAGAAGTTGTTGCTAAAACGCAAAAACAAATCGAAGAAGAAATTATAGAAGTAGGTAAACGTACAGTAATCGATTTAGGAATTCATGGTTTACACCCAGAATTGATAAAAATTGTAGGTCGAATGAAATACCGTTCTTCATATGGTCAAAATTTACTACAACACTCTAGAGAAGTGGCTAACCTTTGTGGTATTATGGCAGCTGAATTAGGATTAAATGTTAAACTAGCAAAAAGAGCTGGACTACTTCATGATATTGGAAAAGTTCCTGATACGGAAAGCGAATTGCCACATGCTATTTTAGGAATGCAATGGGCTGAAAAATATGGAGAAAAAGAAGAAGTATGTAATGCCATCGGAGCGCATCATGATGAAATAGAGATGAAATACTTAATCTCTCCAATTATTCAAGTATGTGACGCTATTTCAGGAGCTAGACCTGGAGCAAGAAGACAGGTTCTTGATTCTTATATTCAACGTTTAAAAGACTTAGAAGACATTGCTTTTGGTTTTAATGGAGTAAAAAATGCGTATGCCATTCAAGCAGGTAGAGAACTTCGTGTAATTGTAGAAAGTGAAAAAGTTACTGATGAAATGGCTTCTAATTTATCTTTTGAAATTTCTCAAAAAATTCAAACTGAAATGACTTACCCTGGGCAAGTAAAAATCACTGTAATTAGAGAGACAAGAGCAGTGAACATTGCAAAATAATGCTGTAAAATATATAGAAGACAAAAGCGCTTTTCAATAGAAAAGCGCTTTTTTTATACCCTTCCCAATTGTATAAAAATAATTTTGGCATGATTTTTTCGTTTATTTAAATATAAACACAAAAATAAATTAATATGAAAAAAATCGTTTTATTCAGTTTTATTTTTCTATTAACAAATACCTTTTTTGGACAAAATGGAAATTCAGAAAAATTTGGAATTAAAGGTGGCCTAAATTATTCCACAGTAACTAAAGGAGATTTTAATGAAGGAGCTGATCCTAGAACTAGCTTCTACATTGGTTTTTATGGAGAAGTACCTCTAATTAAAAAAGTACTTTCCTTACAACCTGAAATTATCTATTCTAGACAAGGTTTTGAAAACAATTACTCAACCCTTTTAGGAACAACTTATACTCAAGAATATCAAATTGACTACATTAATCTTCCTGTTTTAGCGAAACTTCATATTGGCAAAGTTTTTTCGGTAGAAGCTGGTCCTCAATTTGGTTTCAAAATTAACGAAAAAATAAAAACCGATAACAATTCAGTGATTAACAATGATGTAAATAGTTTTGATACTGCCTTAGCTGGTGGAGTTTCATTTAACATTGATAATTTTTTAATTTCTGCAAGGTACACTTATAGTATTAATGAAGTAATTAAGAATACAGATTCTAAAAACTCTGTTTTTCAACTAGGAGTTGGTTTTAATTTTTAAAATAAAAAAACGCTCTCAAAGGATAAATTTTAAACTAAGATTAACAATGAGTCAGCAAACAAAAATTTCTTCATTCTGCTTTTCATATAAACTCAGTATGATACAACTTTTGAGAGCGTTTTTTATTTTCTAGGATGATAATTTTGTAAAACTTCTGATAAAAATTTTCTATCTAAATGCATATAAACTTCAGTGGTAGTTATTGACTCGTGTCCTAACATTAATTGAATAGCGCGTAAATCGGCACCATTTTCTAATAAATGCGTCGCAAAAGAATGCCTAAATGTATGAGGGCTAATTACTTTATTTAAACTAATTTTAACCGCTAGATCTTTAATTATAGTAAATATCATTGCTCTTGTTAACTGTTGCCCTCTCCTGTTTAAAAATAAAGTATCTTCGTGACCTTTTTTTATATTCAAATGATTTCGAATTTGAGTGATATAAATTGTAATATATTTTTCGGTTGTTTTACCTATTGGTACAAAACGTTGCTTATTGCCTTTACCTGTAATTTTAACAAAACCTTCTTCAAAAAATAAATCAGAAATTTTTAAATTAACTAATTCAGAAACTCGTAACCCACAGCTATATAAAGTTTCAAGAATAGCTCTATTTCTTTCTCCTTCAAAAGTAGATAAATCTATTGCTTGAATTAGTGAATCAATTTCAGTAACAGAAAGCGTATCTGGTAGCTTTCTAGCTGTTTTTGGCACCTCAATAAGCTCCATAGGAGTTTCTTGTCTATAATCTTCAAAAACCAAGTAATTAAAAAAGCTCTTTAGTCCAGAAATAATTCGAGACTGACTTCTTGCGTTCACTTCAGAAGCTATTTTATAGATGAACTGTTGCACTGTTTCTTCAGATATAGTTATCGGGCTTTCGGAAATAGAATTTTCTGAAAGAAATAGAACAAGTTTTTCAATATCAAAAGAATAGTTTTCAATTGTATTTTCTGAAAGCCCACGTTCTAACCTTAAATAGTGCTGGAATTCTTTGATATACGTTTGCCAATTACTCATGCTTCAAAAATATCAAAATATTTTTTATAAAAAAAAATCCTGCTAAAGCAGGAATTTTAATATTTTACAAAAATCGTTTTTCTTAAAAATGCAAGGTTAAATTCAATGAAAAAACCCCTACACCCACATTGGTAGTGTTATCTAAATCTCCAAATGCAAAAGAAAAACTTTTATCTCCTTCTACTGTTTCTGCATCAGCTGTTCCTAGCTTTGTGGTAGTTTCAGAAGCCCCATTTAACGCTAATCCAACTCTATAAGTATATTGCGCTCCAATAGCAAATTTTGGAAAAATAAAATATTCAGCTCC
This sequence comes from Flavobacterium sp. 9AF, assembly GCF_902506265.1. Classification (GTDB taxonomy): domain Bacteria; phylum Bacteroidota; class Bacteroidia; order Flavobacteriales; family Flavobacteriaceae; genus Flavobacterium. The sequence continues at coordinate 929,443 of NZ_LR733556.1, forward strand.
AATAAATCCTTGAACACCTACGCCTAAATCTAAACCTGATTTTTCCTCAACACTACTTATAAAGTCCCCTGTTTGTGTATCGGTTGTAGTGTTTTTTTCATTACTAAAAGCGGTAGTTAATAAAACATCAGCACCATAAAATCCTTGCAAACGTGTATTTCCTTTTCTCCACTCTTTTCCTAAACCAGCAGCTAATGCAAAATCATTATTTGAAGTTTCTAAAGTAGTACCTGCATTTGGCCCTGTAGTAATAGGATTTGTATTATTTTGAGTACCAAAACCTAAATTTGCTACAACACGATACGCTTTTTTGTCAGAAATAAACATCTTTCCTACAAAGGTATTGGTTCTAACATAACCCACTTTGGGAGCATAGTTTTTTGAAGTAGACCCACTAAATGCATTTCCTACATATTCAAAAATTCCATCAGCATTAAAACTAATTGCCCAATCGTCCATTTGAGGCAAATAATGTTCCCCTTTACTAGAAACAATAGGATTTACTAAATTTTCTTCTTCTTGAGCATTTGCAACTAAAAAACCGCAAACTGCAAATACAGAAAGTAATACTTTTTTCATTTTGTTTATTTTTAATTTTGTTGACGCAAAACTAAAAAAAAATCTCAAGAATTCACTTGAGATTTTTTTGATTTTATAATTTAAAAACGCCACCAACATTAAATGAAGCGTAAGCATTTTTAATGCCATAATATCCATTTTCTGGAACTTCTGTTAATCCAGTCATTCCTTGGTAATCAATTAGAATACTAAACTTTTTATTCACTTCAATTTTATAACCTATTCCGTAAGCTAATCCTAATTGAAATCCATTAACCTCATTTTTAAAACTTCTACCATTCGCTCTTGCTGCATTTAAAAACCCAAAATTAGGTCCAAAATTTAAATTCCATTTTCTAGTAGAGCCAAAATGCCAATTTGCATTAACAGGTATAGTGATATAATCTAATTCTTCTTTATAATAACTAGTTACTTTTGATCCCATGGTTTGAAAAAGCAATCCTGAACGTAAACTCCATCTATCATTAAAATAATAATCGACCTCAACACCAAAATTTACACTTGTGAGACTAGAATTATTAAATCTTTCATCTCCATAATAATTAGATGAAGAATAACCAACCAAAGGTATTATTTCAACATCTTCTTTACTTCTTTGTTGTGCATTAACAGTTCCTAATGCAAATATTGAAACGAATAATAAAATTTTTTTCATAAAAAAGCTATAAAATTTAAGGGTGCAAAAGTATTAATTAATTTCTACGTTACAAGAAGTATCTCATAAAAAAAAGAAACCACCTTAAACAAAAAAATCCCGCCAAATGGTGGGATTTAATTATATAGTTTATACAAATATTAGAATTTGTAAGTTAAACCAAATGTTGTAGTAGTAAAGAAATTATCAAAAACATTTACGTTTCCGTTAAATTCTGAAACTGCTTTTTCTCCATCATTTTTGTTTGAAGAATATGATAAAATATCAGTTAAAGCAAAATTGATAGCAAAGTTTTCAGTTAAGAAATAGTTAATTCCTAAACCTGCTCCAGCACCAACACCAGAATACTTAGCATCTGCTAAACCTTTTTTACCAGAATTGAAACCAACACCTGCTTCAGCATAAGTTTTAAATCTTGCCCCTAAATCTAAGAAATAGTAACGTCCAAAAACACCAGCACCAAAGTTAGAATTTTTGTCAGTATCAGTTCCAGCAACTTTTGTTTTGTCTGAACCAACAGATAATTCAAGACCTAATGCAAATTTATCAGTTAAAAAATAACCAGCTTTAGGGTTAAAAACAAAACTACTTTCTTTAGTTTCAGTATTTTTGTTATTAGTAGATGAAAAACCTAAATTTCCCTCTACAATAACATTACCTTGAGCAAAACCAAAAGTACTTCCTTCTTCTTGAGCATTAGCAAAACTAAAAGCAAAAACTGCAGCAGCAGCAAATAATAATTTTTTCATTTTTATTAATTTTAAAAAATTTTAGTAGGCAAATCTATACAATTATTACATTCTAACAATCAAAAAATGTATTAAAAAAAACATAAAAAATGTAAGTAATTAATTATCAATAAATAAAAAACTGGACATAAAGTCCAGTTTTTATAAAATTTCATTATTTCTATTCTAAAATTAGAAATAAAGTGCAAAACCTACATTTACTTGGAACACTCCTTTATCTGTATAATCTTCATTTAATGAATGATTATATCTAATCCCTGGTTCAATAGAAACTTTATCTCCTAAGAACCAAGCATACCCAGCACCAACTCCTAACCACATAGGTGTTTCTCCTGCAAAATTTTCTACAGCGTCACCTGATGCACCTGTTAAATCTAATGTCACAGGAATCATACTTTTCACATAATATTTAGCTCCAATACGATATGCAAAAGCACTTACTGCATCTGAACCATCTTCTTTACTACCTCCATAACCTAAACCAACTTTAAGAGCTAAATCATCCATAATGAAATAACCTCCATCAAGTCCAATATTGTAATCACTACTACCATCTTGAGAAGAAAAATAAAAACCAGTTGTTCCTAACATAGCATTACCTGTATTAGCTTCCACTAATATTTTCCCTTTTGATGTTTGACCATCTTGTGCATTTGCAAAACCAAATGCAAAAACTGCTGCTGCAGCAAAAAATAATTTTTTCATTGTTATTAAATTTTAGTTATTATAACAAATATATACTTTTTTCTTAATAAAATAACACATAAGTATTGGTTATTAGCAAGTTACTAAACTTAGTTTTTATTAATCGCTGTTTATCAATGTTTTAAGTAAAATTTCAAAATAAGACATAAAGATTTTATAACAATAAATTATTATTTTTCAACAACTTAACCAAATAAAAAGATTATTTTCTTATATAAAAAACACAATCTTTTCAAAAAAACAACAACTCAAGTTTATTTTTTGCTAAAAAAAACCACATTAAATTTGCTGCAATTAAATAAAAAACCATGAAAAAAATTTATTTCTTGCTCGTACTAAACTGCTTTTTTTTCAGTTATGCACAAAGTATTTGCGCGCCCAACGGAGTGAGTACTAATCCTCAATCACCAATTAATCCAAATGAACCTACTTATTTGAATCATTTTGATTGGACTACTACTAGTGCCTACTATAGTATCAATTCTCAATGCACTCCAAACTCATTTACTCCCAATCCTTTCCAATCGAATCAATCTGAACTTCTGCCATTATCCTTATCTAAAGACATGAAACCAGAAGACGGCTGGGAAATGATTGCCTATAATCTTGGATACGACAATAATAATATTCCATTAGCCGCAAGACCAGAACACACCTATCTAATGCTCTACAATAAATACACTGGTATGCTTCGTATTTTAGTAAAATGGTGTAGAAATGTTAATTATAATGGAGCTTTATTAACTTTAAAATTCACTCCAGGTTTTCAAACCAATCTTTTAGATATGGCTAATGATGAAAAAGCTTTAGATGCTCCTCATATTGCCAATCCATCTCTGAGCACAGCTTTAAAATTTTACAATGACAATAACTATTGGGCGTATGCCGATTTTAAACTAAATTATGATCCTTGTACTTGTTCTGTAAATGAAACAGCACGATTAAAATTATATAGTGAACTAATTAGCAATTCATCTGTAGAATTAACAGGTAAAATAACCGGTACTATAACCTCTATTTCTCAAGGACAAGGTGGAGCTTCTTCTGATGGAAATTTTTGGAAAACCGCAGACAATATCAATAATAAAATGATGTCTGTACACTCTGGTATTGAAAAATTTAAAGAAAAATATCAAAAAATTTATAAAGATTTAGCAGATGGTGGTATTACGATTAACGCTATTAATAATCTTGGTGATTTTTTCAATAATAATAGTTTTATGAAAGCAGGATTAGCAGCTCTTCCAAAAATAAGCGAAGGAGTAAAATTTATAAGTGGCTTATTTGGAGGTGGTGCAAGTGGAAACCAACCTATACAATTAGCTCCAATGAGTGTTAATTTAGACGTAAAAATAAGCGGAACGATTTCTACTCAAGATCCAATGCATAACCAAACTATTGGTTTACCAGGTTCGCTAAACAACAATTTTTTACCCGGTACGATGGGTGGACAACCTTTATATAATGAAACACTTGGGGTTTTTTCATTAATAAATTCACCTGTAATGTACTACAAAGACAGTAATTATTCAAAGAGTTTTTTGAATAGAGAAACAATAGTCCCTTCATCAAGAATAAAAGAATATTGGGAAATACTCTCTGATTACACATTCACAAACAGAAGTTACAAACTTTCGGGTGATGTTATAAAATATGCCATAAACCCTGCTAGCCATTTAACTTTACAAGATGCGGAAGTTATTCTTATAGTTGAATACGAAAAACCTTCAATTACATATCCCAAAAAATACCCTTCTTTTGTTTTTAGTAATCTTGATTCTGACTTAAATAATGGTTTAGCTATTAATGGAACAGACATTGGTCCTTCTGTTGATCCAAATAATGGAATTTTTCAAAATGCTTTTAAACCAATGGGAATAAACAACTTTAAAAATGATTATTCATTTGAATTTTTACATGATGTTTCTTCTGTGAGTACATCTGTCAAAAAAAGACAAATAAATCAATATAGTACAGGTTCTTTTACCAAAAAATGGCAGTGCACAAACACTTGTGATTTCCAAAATATTCAAGGTCCTAGAATATACAGTTATACACAAAACAAGGCTGACTTACCTGTAAATTGGAACAATTTATTAACTTCAGATTTTAAAAGCAATACCGCAAATTCATTAGCATTTGAGCCACAAGTAACAACGCCTAGACCAGAGTTCTTAGCACCAAGAGTTAAAAATTTCAAATTAAAATTTGTTCTTAACTTAAAAAGAACCGATAATCCTGATGCTCAAAATGTATTATATGTGGTTACATATCCTATAGAATTAAAAGAGGCACCTGCTGGATATAATATGAATGGTTCAGATTATATAGCTGATGCAATAACATATGCAAATCAAGGCACGTCAAATCCTGCAAATCCAACAAATAAAGTTATACCTGCAACACAATCAGAATTAGTCGATATGTGTGCAAGTGCTAAATACACAGCTAATCGTAATTCCACTTCTGGAAGAAAAGCTAATAATGAAGAAACAAGTATATTTAAATTGGAACAAGAGCCCGTTTTATTTCCAATACCAGTTAAAAATGAGTTAACAATCGTAAAAAACAATTGCAAAATTCTATCCATTATCGATTTTTATGGAAAAATGATTAAAGATTTCCAAAATGATTCACCTACAAGCAATGAAATTTCGGTAGTAACAGCTAATTATGGTAAAGGAATTTACTTACTTACGTATCTTGATTCTGAAAATAATTTAAAAACAAAAAAATTCATCATTGAATAATTAAAGAAATTAGTTTAAATATTTATTCCCATTTTTAATACGATAAGTACCATAAACTAATTTTTTGCTAAAATTTCATAAACTTTTTATAAAACCATTTGTTAGACAAATGGTTTTTTTACTTTTACTCAAAATCTATATAAAATACAAACATGAAAATAGCAATACTTAATGGTCCTAATCTCAATTTATTAGGAAGAAGAGAACCTGAAATCTACGGAAATCTGACATTTGAAGATTATTTTAAAACTTTACAACAGCAATTTCCAACTATTTCTTTTATTTATTTTCAAAGTAATATAGAAGGTGAATTAATAAATAAACTTCATGAAGTAGGTTTTACATACGACGGAATTATCCTAAATGCTGGTGCTTACACACATACATCCATAGGTATAGGTGATGCTATAAAAGGAATAAACACCCCTGTTATTGAAGTACATATTTCGAATACCTTTTCCAGAGAAGAATTTAGACATCAATCCTACATTTCACCCAATGCTAAAGGAGTAATTATTGGGTTTGGACTAAAAAGTTATGAATTAGCTGTACATTCTTTTCTTTAATGCAACCCTTTAACTGACAAAATCGTCTATTGTATAAACCTAAATTAAAAATGAAAAAATTATTTACTCTAGTACTTATATTAACTAGTAGCTTTATTTTAGCACAAATTAAAGGAACTGTAACAGATGCCAATGGCAACCCACTACCTTATGTTAACATTTATGTTGAGAATACCTACATTGGCACAACAACTAATGAAAATGGAAAATATGAATTGAATTATACCACTTCTAGAAACGTGAATCTTTTGTTTCAGTATTTAGGATATAAAACGCAAAAGCACAAATTAAATGTTACACAATATCCTTTTATTTATGATGTAACTTTACAAGAAGAAGATTTTCAGTTAAACGAAGTTGTTGTTCAAAATGGTGTTAACCCAGCAGATGAAATCATTAAAAAAGCAATTATAAATAAAAAATCGAATGCAGATAAAACGGATAAATTTGAAGCAGATTTTTATTCTAGAGGTATTTTTAAGGTTAAAGACATCCCTGAAAAGTTCATGGGTGTAGAAATAGGCGATTTAGATGGTAGTCTTGATTCTACAAGAAGCGGAGTAATTTATTTATCTGAAACAGTTTCTAAAATAAAATTCGAAAAACCTAATAATTTAAAAGAAGAAATTATTGCATCAAAAATAGCAGGAAATGATAATGGTTTTAGCTATAATACTGCTTTAAATACTAATTATGATTTTTATGAAAACTATGTCAATTTTGATATAAATATGGTTTCACCCATTGCAGATAATACTTTTAATTATTATCGTTTCAAACTTGAAAGCACTTTTTATGATGATAAAAATCAATTAATCAATAAAATACTTGTAACTCCCAAAAGAGATAAAGAACCGGTTTTCGAAGGATATATTTACATAGTAGAAGATACTTGGGCTATTTATGGTATTGACTTAGATATTAAAGGATATCGTATGCAACAACCTATATTAGAGACTATGAAACTAATTCAAAACTTCAGTTATAATACAGAAGAAAAGTTGTGGGTAAAAAATATTCAATCATTAGATTTTAATGCTGGAATATTTGGCATGAAGTTTACAGGTAAATTTACTCATGTTTTTAGCAATTACCATTTTAAAGAAAACTTTGATAAAAAAACGTTTGGCAAAGAAATTGTCACTTTTGCTGAAAATGCAAATAAAAAGGAAAATGCTTTTTGGCAAACAAGTAGACCAGTACCGCTAACAGAAGAAGAAATTACAAGTTATACAAAAAAAGATAGTATACAAACCATTAGAAAATCGCAAACCTATTTGGATTCTATTGATGCCAAATCAAATAAATTTAAGTTTTTTGACATTATAACTGGTTATAGTTACAAAAATTCATTTAAAAATTGGAGCTTTTCTTATGATGGTGTATTAGACTTTTCCTCTTTAAGTTTCAATACGGTTCAAGGTTGGAATTTTGACAGTGGCTTTTCATTCCGAAAATGGGATGAAGAAACAGGTAAGTTTACTTCTATAAGCTCAAAATTCAATTATGGGTTTGCAGAAGACAGGTTGCGTGTTATAGGACGTTATTTTCATCGTTTTAATAATAAAAACTATGCAAATCTAACACTTTCTGGAGGAAGTAGTGTCAATCAATTTAATAGTAATGAACCGATTACAAATTTTGTAAATTCGGTAAGTACACTGTTCTTTAAGAACAACTTTATGAAATTATACAATAAAGAATTTGTAGAAATTAGTTATGGCCAAGAGGTCATAAACGGATTAACGGCTAATGCTAAAATATCCTATGAAAATAGACATTCTCTTTTTAATACTACAGATTATGCAATTGCAAAAAAAGAGGATATTTATTTTTCAAATGATCCATTAAACCCGTTTGACTATACATCTGGATTTGAAAAACACAGTCTATATAAAGCGCATATTTCAACTAGAATTCGTTTTGGTCAAAAATACATATCAAGACCAGACGGAAAGATCAACATACAAAATGACAACTACCCCATTTTAAGTTTTGCTTACGAAAAAGCTTTTGGAGGAAGTGAATCTAATTACAATTATGATTTTGTGGCAGCACGTATTGATTATAATAAAACACTTGGCAACAAAGGAGAATTTGACATCAATATAAGAGGTGGAAAATTTTTCAATGCTGATGGTATTTCTTTTATTGATTATAAGCATTTTAATGGAAATCAAACGCATGTGAATTTTAGAGGCAATTATACGAATGCTTTTAATCTACTTCCTTATTACACACATTCTACAAATGATTCCTATTTAGAAACCCATTTGCAACACAATTTTAAAGGATATATTATGAATAAAATTCCGTTATTAAACAAATTACAATGGAATTTAGTAGGTGGTTTTCACCAAATTAATATACCCCATACAAAACCTTATCAGGAATTTAGTGTAGGTTTTGATAATATTGGTTTTGGTAAATTCCGATTTTTACGAATTGATTATGTAAGAGCGTATCAAGGTGGTTTCCAAGGAGACGGAATAATGTTTGGATTACGTTTTTAATTAAAAAATACCCATAAAAAAATCCAAATTCAAATGAATTTGGATTTTTTTATTATAACTCAAAAAACTGTTATACTCTCACAATCTCAGCTCCAAGAGCTCTTAATCGTTCGTCTATTCTTTCATAACCTCTATCAATTTGTTCGATATTTTGAATCGTACTTGATCCTTTAGCCGTTAAAGCCGCAATTAACAATGAAATTCCCGCACGAATATCTGGTGAACTCATTGTAGTCGCTTTTAATTGTGATTGAAAATTATGTCCCATAACTACAGCTCTATGTGGATCACACAACATAATTTTGGCTCCCATGTCGATTAATTTATCTACAAAAAACAATCGACTTTCAAACATTTTTTGATGGATTAAGACATCTCCTTCTGCTTGAGTTGCTACGACTAAAACTATACTTAATAAGTCTGGAGTAAAACCTGGCCAGGGTGCATCAGAAACCGTTAAAATAGAACCATCAATATCAGTTTTTATTTTATAACCATTAGTATGAGCAGGAATATAAATATCATCTCCTTTTCTTTCTAATGTAATTCCCAATTTTCTGAATACATTCGGAATTTGTCCTAAGTTGTCCCAACTCACATTTTTAATAGTGATTTCACTTCTAGTCATTGCAGCAAGACCAATCCAAGAACCAATCTCAATCATATCAGGAAGAATTCGATGTTCGCAACCCCCTAAAGTTTCAACGCCTTCAATGGTTAATAAATTGGAACCAATACCTTGTATTTTGGCTCCCATCGAATTCAACATTTTACACAATTGTTGCAAGTAAGGTTCACAAGCTGCGTTATATATAGTAGTTGTTCCTTCTGCTAAAACAGCTGCCATAACAATATTAGCCGTTCCAGTAACCGAGGCTTCATCTAACAACATATAGGTTCCTTGTAACCTACCTTCTATTTCAACACCATAAAAATGGTCTTCTCTTTCATATCTAAATTTCGCTCCTAAATTAATAAAACCTTCAAAATGTGTATCTAAACGACGACGACCTATTTTATCTCCTCCAGGCTTTGGAATATATCCACAACCAAAACGCGCTAATAATGGCCCCACAATCATTATCGAACCTCTTAAACTTCCTCCTTCTTTTTTAAAAGCTTCCGTTTTTAAATAGTCAACATTTACTTCATCCGCTTGAAAAGTATAATCACCAGCACCGTTTTTTTGAATTTTAACACCTAAATTTCCTAAAAGGGTAATTAATTTATTTACATCAATAATATCAGGTATATTGGTTACCCTTACTTTTTCTGATGTTAACAATACAGGACATAAAACCTGTAACGCTTCATTTTTTGCTCCTTGAGGAGTAACTTCTCCTTTTAGTTGTTTTCCACCTTCTATTTTAAATGTTCCCATGAAAATTAATTTCTTTTATGGTTTTTAGGATTATTATTATTTGGTTTTTTCTTATGGTTTTTAGTATTCGAATTCTTATTACCCGAATTAAATTGTGATTTGTTTGATACTTTCTTATTCACTTTCATAAGGTTGTGTGAATTGGAAAGTTCTTCATTTGATTTGAATAAATTTATTTTCCCATCAGATAATTCTAATAAATGCTGAAAAATAACTTCATCTTCTACTGTTTCTTTGTTCCAACTCAAGTAGCATTTCTTCATATGGTTAGCAATAACCAATATTAAAGCACTTTTCAAATCTCCTTCTTCCCATTTTATAGCCACATCTATCATATATTTGATGTTATTTCCATAAAAACGATATTTAGGAAAGTTTTGCGGATATTTTAATATATCTGGACGTTGGTTTAAAGCTTCTCTGGAAGGAATTGGATAAGGTGAATCTACATCTAATTTAAAATCAGACATAATAAACAATTGATCCCATAATTTATGTTGAAAATCGGGAACATCTCTTAAATGAGGATTTAAAGAACCCATGACAGAAATAACATATTTTGCTGCCTTATTTCTATCTTCTCTGTCCTTAATATCTGTTACCTGATCAATTAATTTCTGTAAATGTCTTCCATACTCAGGAATTATTAAAGGTTCACGCAATGAATTATATTCTAATTGTGAAACTGCTTCTGTTTTTACTTCCATAATTATAATGATATGATACCTTCTACCACAGCTAATTCTTGATATTTATCAATTACACTCTGTGGGTTTTGCATTTGTACACTTATTGATATACTAGTGTATTTTCCTGTTTTAGATTGTGTTGTATTAATAACTGCTCCCATTTCATTGAAAGCATTCTCTACCGTTTCTACTTTTTCAACATTTGAAGGAACAATAAATTTAAATAAATATTCTGTAGGCCATAGTGAAGTATTTGCCAATTCCTCTTTCAAACGAATATAAAAGTCTTCCGTTTTCTTATCCATCTTCATTTTTTTAAAGTAGCAAATATACTTTTTTAAGTTAAGAATAAATGTTTTGAAGAACATAAATTTAATTTATGAACTAGATTTTTAAAAAAAACTTACTTTTGCGTTTTAGTTTTAATGGAATGGAGAAAGAAATTGTAGTTTTGATAGGAGGTCCAAGCTCTGGAAAAACAACTTTAATTAATGCTTTAGTAAAAGAAGGACATATATGTTATCCTGAAATTTCAAGAGAAGTAATTCAAAAAGCGCAACAAGAGGGTATTGAACAATTATTTTTAGAAAAACCTTTATTATTTAGTGAAATGCTATTAGAAGGTAGAATAAAACAATATCAACAAGCAAAATTAGAAACTTCTAATCTTATTTTTATAGATAGAGGTCTTCCAGACGTAATAGCTTATATGAATTTTATTGGTGATTCTTTCCCTGAAGCTTTCCATGAAGCTTGTTTAACACATAAGTATTCAAAGGTATTTGTATTACCCCCTTGGGAAGAAATTTATACTAGTGATCAAGAACGTTATGAATCTTTTGAACAAGCGGTAGAAATTCAAATGCATTTAGAAAATATTTACCAAAAATATGGTTATCATTTAATTCATGTTCCAAAAGACACTGTAGAAAATAGAGTTTCATTTTTAATGAGTGAACTTAAAAAATAATTGGTTAACTTAAACATTTCTATCTTTTTTTATAATGACTGGATCTTTACAAATTCTTCAAAAGTATTGGAAATATGGTTCTTTTAGAGAACTACAAGAAGAAATAATTGATTCGGTTTTAGAAAAGAAAGACACCTTTGTACTTTTACCCACTAGCGGAGGCAAATCGATATGCTATCAAGTGCCTGGCATGCAAATGGAAGGTATTTGCTTGGTTATTTCTCCTTTAATTGCTTTAATTAAAGATCAGGTTCAAAACTTACAAAAACGAGACATTAAAGCGATAGCTCTTTTGGGTGGAATTTCACAAAATGAAACTATCGATTTGCTTGACAATTGCCAATTTGGAAATTATAAGTTTCTATATCTTTCTCCAGAAAGATTACAGCAAGATTGGATTATTGAAAGGCTTAAGCAACTCCCTATTAACCTTATAGCAATTGATGAAGCTCATTGTGTAAGCCAGTGGGGACACGATTTTCGTCCTTCCTATCTAAAAATTAAAAACCTTAAAATACATTTTCCAAAAATCCCTTTTTTAGCTTTGACAGCTTCAGCTACAAAACGAGTACAAGAAGATGTTATCCAAAATTTAGCTTTAGACAATCCCGCTATATTTCAAAAATCATTTAGTAGAAAAAATCTAGCGTATCATGTTATTGAAACAGAAGATAAATTATATAAAGTAAGACAAATACTTACTAAAAATCCCCAATCATCTATTATTTATGTACGTAATCGAAAATCTTGTTTAGAATTATCGCATCAATTAGAAGCGTTTGGTTTTACAGCAACTTACTTTCATGGTGGTTTACCAAGCAAAGAAAAAGAACACAATATGCAGCTTTGGCTAGAAGACAAAGCCCAAGTTATTGTAGCTACTAATGCTTTTGGAATGGGAATTGATAAACCAGATGTAAAAACAGTAATACATGTGCAACTTCCGGAAAACCTAGAAAATTATTATCAAGAAGCTGGAAGAGCAGGGCGAAATAATGAAAAAGCTTTTGCTATATTATTGGTTAGTGTAGGTGATGTTGAAATAGCAAAAAAACAATTTTTAACCTCTTTACCTGATAAAGATTTTTTAAAAGAAATTTATATAAAACTCAACAATTATTTTCAAATAGCATATGGAGAAGGATTTAATGAACAATTTAATTTTAATTTAAATCAATTTTGCACACAATATAATTTTCCTGTGCTTAAAACATTTAATGCATTACAATATTTAGATAGACAAGGAATTATTACGCTTCAAAATGAATATTCTGAAAAAATAAGCCTTCAATTTATCATTCCCAGTAAAGAAGTAATACGTTATATGAGTTTGAATCCTAAATCTGAAGAAATTATCACAACCATACTTAGAACCTACCCTGGAGTTTTTGAATTAGACACATTAATAAATATCAGTTTAATTGCTAAAAAAGCAAAAACAATTGAAAAAGAGGTTCTCAAAGTTATAACTGATTTAGAGAAAAACAACAACATTCATCTTATCATTCAAAATAACGATAGTCGTATTACATTTAACGAAATAAGAGAAGACGCTCTTACCATAAATAGAATTTCAAAACCCTTAGAAAAGCAAAACGAATTAAAAGTTAATCAATTAAAAAGTGTCATTCACTATATCTCTAAAGAAAAGTGTAAAAACAAACTTTTATTAGAATATTTTGATGAAAAAATAATAGAAAATTGTGGTATTTGTTCTTATTGTGTTTCACAAAAAAGCACATTAGATTTTGAAACAATCAATAAAGTTGTTCATTTTTTAGAAGAAAAAAAAGCAACATCAAGAGAAATACAAAATAGTTTAGACTTAACTACAGAACAAACTATCTTTGCCATACAAACCTTACTAGAGAAAAATAAAATAGACATCAACACTTATAATCAATATTTTTTATTATAATGGAAAAATTAAGAATTGTATTTATGGGAACACCTGACTTTGCTGTAGGAATTCTCAACACGATATATAATAGTAACTATGAAATTGTAGGTGTAATTACTGCTCCAGACAAGCCTGCGGGTCGAGGACAAAAAATAAGTATGAGTGCAGTAAAAGAATTTGCATTAGAAAAAAATTTAAAACTTTTACAACCAACTAATCTCAAATCAGAAAATTTTTTGAACGAATTGAGAAATTTAGATGCTAATTTACAAATTGTAGTTGCTTTTAGAATGTTACCCGAAGTAGTTTGGAAAATGCCTAAATATGGCACCTTTAACTTACATGCATCGCTACTTCCTCAATATCGTGGGGCAGCACCTATTAATTGGGCTATTATAAATGGAGAAACTAAAACTGGAGTAACTACGTTCTTTATTGATGATAAAATTGACACAGGTGCAATGATATTACACAAAGAGACAAACATCTCTCCTACCGAAAACGTTGGAGAATTACATGACAAACTCATGCATTTAGGTTGTAATGCTGTCATTGAAACATTAGATTTAATTGCCAATAACAAAGTAAAAACAACTATTCAAGAAGAACTTGGAGAATTAAAAACTGCTTACAAACTTAACAAAGAAAACTGTAAAATTAATTGGTCTAAAAAAGGAAATGAGATTTACAACCTTATAAGAGGTTTAAATCCTTATCCTGCAGCTTGGACATATATTAAAGATGGTCATAATGAATGGAATGTAAAGTTCTTTGATATTCATTTTTCGGCTGAAACACATAAAAATCCTGTTGGTAAACTAATCACATCCAAAAAAGAATTAAAGATTGCAACCCTTGATGGATATCTTCATATATATAGTTTACAATTCCCAGGAAAAAGAAAAATGGAAACTAAAGAATTGCTGAATGGTATAGAATTTTCTGAAGACGCGATTGCTTTTTAGACCTTATGAATACTGATACAATCGTTTTAAATTAGAAAAACAACCAAGGTTATTAACAAAAAAACCGTTTTATTAACATTTTAAGGTAAAATCCTAGTAAACACTTGCACAATTCAGTTATACAACTAAATTTGTGTAGAAATAATTAAGTTTAACCAAATTAATAAACATTTTATTATGAACAAGTCAGAATTAATCGATGCAATGGCAGCTTCAGCTGGAATTACAAAAGCAGCTGCTAAATTAGCTTTAGAATCATTTTTAAGCAACGTGGAAGGAACTTTGAAAAAAGGTGGAAGAGTTTCATTAGTAGGTTTTGGTTCTTGGTCTGTATCTAAAAGAGCTGCTAGAGATGGAAGAAACCCACAAACTGGTAAAACTATTAAAATTGCTGCTAAAAATGTAGTTAAATTTAAAGCTGGTGCAGAGTTAGACGGAGCTGTAAACTAATCTTATTTTTTTACATAAATCATAAAATCCCGCAAATGCGGGATTTTTTTTTAACTTTTTAAGAAAAACATTTGATTTTGTAAACATTTTTTGATAATTTTAAATAAAAATCATCGCTTATGATATCAGTTTTACCCAAAAAAGGACATTTGCTGATAGCAGAACCTTCAACCTTAGGAGATTTTTCTTTTAACAGATCAGTTATTCTACTAGCAGAGCATAATCATGATGGATCTGTTGGTTTTATATTAAACAAACCTTTATCTTATACTATAAATGATTTAGTTCCAGAAATTGAAGCTTCATTTAAAGTATATAATGGTGGTCCTGTTGAACAAGATAATCTTTATTTTATTCATAATATTCCTGAAATTATTCCCGACAGTGTAGAAATTGCACATGGAATCTATTGGGGTGGTGATTTTGAAACCACTAAAAACCTTATTAATCAAGGTCTAATCTCTAAAAATAACATTCGCTTCTTTCTAGGCTATAGTGGATGGGCACTCCATCAATTAGAAAATGAACTCAAAGAAAATTCTTGGATAATTACGGAAAATACACAAAAAAGTGAGCTACTTGCTCAAGCATCACAATATTTTTGGAAAGAAAAAATACAAGAACAAGGAGGTGAATATATATTGTTTTCAAATGCCCCCTCTGACCCAATACTTAATTAAGTCGAATATAAACATTCAAATCTTGCAACAATTCATAAGCTAATTGTACTTGATATTCTTTCTTACGGTATTTTGTAACAGGCTGTATTCCTGAAATCACATTGGTAATGAATAACTCATCTGCTTTTTGTAAATCAAAAGGCGAAATAGATTGTTCAATTACGTTATATTGTTGTTTCTTCTTGATAAAATTTAAAATTTGTTTACGCATAATTCCGTTTAAACAACCATCAGTTATTGGAGGAGTAATCAATGTATTTCCGTTTCGCATAAACAAGTTCCCTTGTAAAGCTTCAATTACATTTTTTTCATCATTCAATAAAAGGCAATTATCATAACCGTTTTCTGCAGCAAAAACACTCCCAACAACTTGTACCATCTTATTATTCGACTTCAGTGAAGAAAAAAGTTGTTTAGTTATATAAGCATCTTTATACAATTCAACTTCATAATTTGCAGAATGAATAATATACATATCGTTTTCAATAGGAAAGCAAGTTATTACATAAGCAATATCATTCGTTTTAGGTAAATACAACCCTAGATCTTTTCTAAAGACTGATAGTCGCACTCTATAAGATAAAGCGTTTATTTCTTGTGCATTTACTAGAGATAGGATTTGTTCTTCCATAAACTCCATTGTAAACTCCATTGGGATTTCCATTCTAAAAATACGCATAGAAGCCATCAATCTAAAATAATGATCTTCTAAAAACAATACCTTTTTATCAAATATCCTCATCGTTTCAAAAACACAATCCCCAAATAAAAAGCCTCTATTTTGCTCAATAACTACACTACTACTCTGTTGGATAGTTCCATTATAATTTACCATAAATAAAAAAGTCCCGATTTAATCGGGACAAATATACTTTATAAAATCGAGTTTTATACAGAACCTAACACATGTTTTAAATCGGAAACTTGATTTTCCCACAGCAATTTAGATTCTTGCAACTCATCTTCTTCTGAAAAATCGACAACTACTAAAGACACATCCTTTGTTATTTCATCCTCCATAATTTTCATTTCAAAAAAATAATCTGTATCACTCCCTTCTTCGTCTAACCAACGAAATTTTACTCTTTCACCTGTACGCTTGGCAATTAATTTAGCTTTCTCTTCAGAATCGTCCCAAATAAACGTAAAAAGTTCTCCTCTTGAATTTACGTTATCTGCAAACCATTCAGATAACCCAGAAGGAGTGGATATATATTGATATAATAGTGAAGGCGAGGCATGAATGGGGAATTCTAATTCGTATTTTAATTTAACTTCCATTTTTAAAAATTTATTTTGGAAATATATAGAGAATAATCTTAAAAACCAAAAAGAAAAAAACAGATTTTTTTTAAAAAAATATTTTATCAAAAAATGTTTGGAGTAAAAAGAAATAATTATATATTTGCACCCGCATTGAGAGATGCACAACCAACAAATATGGCGAGGTAGCTCAGTTGGTTAGAGCGCAGGATTCATAACCCTGAGGTCACGGGTTCAAATCCCGTCTTCGCTACGAAAGTTAAAAACTTAAAAACATTAGATTTTATGCGGTTTTGAAGAAATTTAAGACCGCTTTTTTTATGTCTTTAACTAAACTAATTTTAACAAACGCATACGGAAACGCATACGAAAACGCATACGGTTTGAAACCATTTAGTAAACCAAAAATATACGATTAAGATTAGTTATAAACAAATAAACATTCCTGTAACTACTTCCTATTTTCTTTGAAATGACATTATTTTAATAAAGTGGAAATAGATCTATTTTGAGGAATTTAAGTTTATAAATAAATTTACATTTAAAAACCTCATGAGGCATTATATTGGAAAAAAAATAGTAGCAGCTTTGATAGATTATTCTATTATTGTAATAATTGATTTCTATTTAATATTTGCATTAGGTGAACCTGTAGCTGGAGAGCCTGAAAGTTATGAATTAAATGATTTTCCCGCATTAATAACGATTCTTCCGTGGTTTATTTTTACTATTTGTTTCGAATACTTTTTAGGATCAACCCTCGGAAATGGAATTATGGGTTTGAAGCCAGTTGCACAAGATAATCAAACTATTAAAATTACATTTATTCAATCTTTACAGCGACATCTGTTAGACCCAATTGACATGTCCTTTTTGGGGCTTGTTGGGTATTTGGTAATGAAAAGCAATTCAAAAGGACAAAGACTGGGTGACATTTGGGCAAAAACTATAGTTATAAAATACAGAAATTGATTTTTTCAGTATAAATTAAGCTTACAATAATTATAAAATAATTAAAAATAAAATCATCTTACAAAAGGAATTGAAAACAGTATTTTTTTTATTCTCTAATTTTAGTCTATTTTTACTACTCGTATCGTCTAACTTTAAACAAGAAATGAAAAAATAGTTTTCTTGATATTTTTCTTAACTATATCAACCTTTTTCCACGCACAAAATCGTATTTCTGGAACCATTTCAGAAGAAAATTCAAATCTTCCTTTATCAGGCGCTTATATTTATATTACCGAATGGAACAAAGGGGTTGTTTCAGATGAAAACGGAAACTATTCCATAACTTTAACTACAAAAGGT
This sequence comes from Flavobacterium sp. 9AF, assembly GCF_902506265.1. Classification (GTDB taxonomy): domain Bacteria; phylum Bacteroidota; class Bacteroidia; order Flavobacteriales; family Flavobacteriaceae; genus Flavobacterium. The sequence goes on from NZ_LR733556.1 coordinate 947,572, forward strand.
AGACTGACGCTTCAATATTCCTATTTGAGTTACGAACCTGTTGTCAAAGAAGTAATCCTTTCGGATTCCAATACAGAACAAACCCTTAATGTACAATTAAAAAAACAAATCATTCAAATGGATGAAGTGGTGTTATCAAATTCTTATATCAACACACAAAGCACCAATACTTATGAAGTTGATGTAGTGGATATTGATAATATATCCAAAGTGGGTGGTTTTAGTGTAATGGACATTATTAATAAAATACCGGGTGTAGATGCAGTAACTTCTGGAACTATGGTAAGCCGACCTTCTATTCGCGGACTTTCAAGTAATCGGGTTTTAACCGTTATTGATGGTGTTCGCTTTGAAACTCAACAATGGGATGACGAACACGGAATTGGGGTGAATGAAAATGGTTTTGAAAAAATTGAAGTCATCAAAGGACCTGAAAGTTTATTATATGGACCTGAAGCAATGGGTGGTGTTATAAATTTTGTAAAAACCAAACCCGCTCCTATTGGAATCACACAAGGTTCTGCTTTTGCAGCTATGTCTACTAACAATTTAGGTTGGAGAGCCAATGCTAAAGTAGACGGTGCTAAAGAAAATTTGAATTGGGGTGTGAGCGCTTTAGGGAAACTTTTCTCTGATTACTTTATCGACAATCAATCTTTCCGAATTCCAAATACCCGTTTGTTAGAATATGGAGCCAAAGGATATCTAGGTACTAATAGAAAATGGGATCCACTAATTTAGAATATACTTTTAATCAAGCTTTCTTTGGAATTTTAGACGGTAAAGACATTACTTTTGGACCCAATGGTGAAATTATTAACAGTGATATTGAAAAAGAAAAATATCCTTTTGAAATTGAAGCGCCTTTTCATACAGTCTTAGACAACCGCCTTACATCTCACTCTACTTTTTTAACTGGAAAATCAAAAGTCGATTTAGTTGTCGGTTATCAAAACAACCACCGTACTGAAAATGAAGAATTAACAGGTGTAAAAAAAGGCTATAAGTATGTCGATATGACCTTGCAAAGTCTTACCTATAACTTAAAATGGTACGCTCCTACTTGGAATCGATTCAGTACGATTGTTGGTTCTCAAGGAATGTACCAAAACAATACCAATAATTCGGGAGCACAAACCGTTTTAATTCCAGATGCAAGGATTAAAGATTTTGGTTTGTTTGCAGTAAACAAATACCAATACCAAGCTTTTAATTTTAGTTTGGGTGCGCGTTTCGATTCTAGAAATTTAGATACAGATGAAACGAACGGCTTAAATTATACCATTCCCGAAATTTCTAAATCTTATAATAATGTTAGTGGATCTGCAGGTATTGCTTATACTATTGCTAAAAAACTAACCTTACGTTCAAGTTTTGCAACAGGCTATCGTTCGCCTAATCTAAACGAATTAACATCAAATGGTTTCAAATTAGAATCTCAACGTTTCGAAGTGGGTAATGCTAATTTTAAAAAAGAACACAACCAACAATTTGATTTGAATGCGGTTTATGCCAATGAATCGATAAGCATTGAAGGAGCCTTCTTCGTGAATACCATTCAAAATTATATCTATATTGAACCAACAAGCACTACAGTTCCAAGTAATTTAGACCCAACAAATAGTGTCCCTTTATATGAGTTCAAGCAGAATAAAGCTCAAATTACTGGAGGAGAAGCTACGCTTTCTATTCACCCAGAAGGCTTAAAATGGTTCCGTTTAGACAATAGTTTTGCAACCTTAAATGGCATACGAACAGATGATGATTCGTATTTACCCATGATGAACCCAACGAAGTTAACCAATACCTTATTCATTACACTGAATGATTTTGGTAAATTTAGTAGTTCGGTTATCAACTTAACAGTTGCTTCTACTTTCGACCAAAATCAAGTAGCCAAAAATGAATTAAAAACGCCAGGTTATTCCATCTTCAATTTAGGAATTAGCACTAGTTATAAAAAACAGCTTTCACCTTAACTGCAAACAATATTTTTGATCGCAATTACATCAATCATATGTCTCGCTTTAGACCTTATAAAATTGCGGAACCTGGCTTAAATATTGCATTAAGCGTTAAAATACCCTTGGATTTAAATTAATTTTAGAAATATAAAAGAAATAAAAAAAGCCTTTCTGAATCAGAAAGGCTTTTTTGTCGGGGTGGCAGGATTCGAACCTGCGACCTCCTGCTCCCAAAGCAGGCGCGATAACCGGGCTACGCTACACCCCGCGAACGAGGATGCAAATATAAAACTAAATTTAAGACCTGCAAATAAAAAAATATTTTTTTTCGCATTTAAAATTTCCATCAAAAAATAGTTCAATTCTCAGTTTTCTAACAAAAAACAGTATATTTTAATGCATTCTTTTGACTTTATAGATTTTCTAATGTATAATTGATAGGAAAGACATAAAATTAAAATCAAATACTTAAATTTGCCCAATAAAATAAATCAAAAATGTTAATAATAGGAATAGCTGGTGGAACAGGAAGCGGAAAAACCACTGTAGTTCACCAAATTATGAATGAATTACCGGCAACTGAAGTTGGAATTATCTCACAAGATTCATACTATAAAGAAACACATCACCTTAGTTATGATGAACGTACTAAAATAAATTTTGACCATCCAAGAGCCATCGATTTTGATTTATTAGTGACGCATTTAAAAGATTTAAAAGCAGGTAAAACCATAGAACAACCTGTTTATTCCTTTGTAACGCATGACAGAACAGACGATTCTATCATTACACATCCTCGTAAAGTGATGATTGTAGAAGGAATTCTAATTTTAACCAATCCAGAGCTACGCGAAATGTTTGACATTAAAGTCTTTGTTCATGCCGATTCAGACGAACGCTTAATCCGACGTCTAAAAAGAGACATTGCAGAAAGAGGAAGAGATATGGAAGAAGTTTTAAACCGTTACCAAAATACTTTAAAACCGATGCATCAACAATTCATTGAGCCTACTAAAGCGTATGCCGATATTATTATTCCAAATGACAAATACAACACCGTAGCTATCGACGTAGTGAGAGCAGTAATCAAACAACGCATCCGTTAATTTGAAAAAAATTAAAAGCATATTATCCCAATTCCCTTTTCTAAATTTTTTAGTAAACAGATACCTATTGGTAACCATAGGATTTTTGGTTTGGATGCTTTTTCTAGACAATTACTCATATTTGGAACATCGCGTTTTAAATAAAGAAATAGACGAATTGCAAGACAATATCGATTATTACGAAACCGAAATTAAAAAAGACAGTATTCGCATCAAAAAATTGAAAAATCCCGATCAAATTGAAAAATATGCTCGAGAAAAATATTTTATGAAACGCGAAAACGAAGATATTTACATCATAGAATTCGAAGGAGAAGAAAAACAAGAACAAAACGATTTTTAATAAGAAGTCAAACACTTGCGCTTCTTTTAAACCATGTTCCTGCTGTACGCACTACAAGGTAGTTAGCTTCCATCAGGACTAAAACAAACGACAGGAACAATAAAACCCATTAAAAAAACAACTAATGGATAGTCAAAAATTATTTCAAGAATTTGAAGCCATTTCATCAAAAGAATGGAAACAAAAAATACAATTTGAACTCAAAGGTGCCGATTATAATGAAACTCTCGTTTGGGAAAGTTTAGAAGGTATTAAAGTAAAACCTCTCTACCATGTAGACGAATTTGAATCTAACATAAAAGTTAATACGCAAGTAACCCAATTTAAAATTGTACAAAATATTTTTGTTCATGATGTTGCTAAATCCAATAAAAAAGCGCTAGACACTTTACAACGTGGTGCTGAAAGCATTCGTTTTACTATTGAAAACGAATCGGTAGTTATAAAGGATTTAATGCAAAATCTTCCTTTAGGTAACACGCACTATTTTTTTTATTTACCTTTTTTATCAATCGATTTCGTAAATCAAATTAATGATTTTGCAACCAAAAATAAGGCAAATTTCTCCATACAAGTTGACCCCATTGGTCATTTAGTTAAAGAAGGAAATTGGTTCACCAATCTAGACACCGACTTTAATACATTAAATCAAATTATTACCCAAACAAACCTGCCATTTTTAAACTTACAAACGCGTATTTATCAAAATGCAGGAGCGAATATCATTCAGCAATTGGCTTATACTTTAGCGCATGCCAATGAATATTTCAATAGAATTAACTGGTCTGTGGAGTCAAATTCTAAAACAATTATAACCATTGAAGTGGCTGTGGGAACACATTACTTTTTTGAAATTGCCAAACTTAGAGCCTTACGCCTTCTATTTGAAACACTAGCAAAAGAATATCATCCCAATATCGAATGTCATATATTGGCTACACCAACGAAACGAAACAAAACTTTATACGATTATAATGTAAACATGCTTCGTACTACAACCGAATGCATGAGTGCTATTTTAGGTGGTGCTGATTCGGTTGCTAATTTGGCTTATGATGCCTTATATCATAAAGACAATGAATTTGGTGACCGTATTTCTCGTAATCAATTATTAGTTTTAAAGAACGAAAGTTATTTCGATAAAGTCAACAATCCTGCAGATGGTGCTTATTATATAGAAACTATTACAGAGCAATTAGCGGAAAAAGCGCTCCAACTTTTTAAAGACATTGAAGCGAATGGCGGATTTATTACGCAATTAATTGAAGGCACAATCCAACGAAAAATAAAAGAAAGTGCTACCAAAGAACAAGAACTTTTCGACACAGGTAAAGAAATTTTATTAGGCACCAATAAATATCCGAATAAAAATGACCGAATGAAAGAGGATTTGGAACTATTCCCTTTTGTAAAAACCCATTCGCGCAAAACACTAGTTACACCAATAATCGAAAAAAGACTAGCCGAAAAACTAGAACAAGAACGCTTAGCTCAAGAAGAACAACTATGAGAAAAGACATACAAAATTTAAAATTAGAAGTCCGAAATCAGAAATCTAAATCTGTCAGTTCGAGCGGAAAAGAGAATTTCATTACCGCAGAAGGAATTGAGGTTAAATCAACCTATACAGAAGAAGATATTGAAAATTTAGAACATATTGGCTTTGCGGCAGGATTTACACCCAATCTTCGAGGTCCATATAGTACTATGTATGTAAGAAGACCTTGGACCATTCGTCAGTATGCTGGTTTTTCTACCGCAGAAGAAAGTAATGCTTTTTACCGCAGAAATTTAGCAGCGGGGCAAAAAGGACTTTCTGTTGCCTTTGATTTGGCAACTCATAGAGGTTATGATTCCGATCATGAACGTGTAGTAGGCGATGTTGGGAAAGCAGGTGTTGCCATCGATTCGGTGGAAGACATGAAAATTTTGTTTGACCAAATTCCCTTAGGTGAAATGTCGGTTTCTATGACCATGAATGGTGCAGTTTTACCTATCATGGCTTTCTATATAGTAGCAGCAGAAGAACAAGGTGTGGCACCTGCATTACTTTCAGGAACCATTCAAAATGATATTCTGAAAGAGTTTATGGTAAGAAATACTTACATCTATCCTCCTACTCCTTCCATGAAAATTATTGCTGATATTTTCGAATACACCAGTAAAAATATGCCCAAATTCAACTCGATTTCTATCTCAGGTTACCATATGCAAGAAGCAGGTGCTACAGCAGATATCGAATTGGCTTACACATTGGCAGACGGATTAGAATACATTCGCACCGGGTTAGCTGCTGGAATGGATATTGATACTTTTGCGCCTCGTTTATCTTTCTTTTGGGCAATTGGAATGAATCATTTTATGGAAATTGCAAAAATGCGTGCGGGCCGAATGTTGTGGTCTAAACTGTTAAAACAATTTCATCCTAAAGATGAAAAATCACTAGCCTTACGTACGCACTGTCAAACTTCAGGTTGGAGTTTAACAGAACAAGACCCATTTAACAATGTAGCGCGTACTGCTATTGAAGCTGCTGCTGCTGCTTTTGGTGGCACGCAGTCTTTACATACCAATGCTTTGGATGAAGCCATTGCTTTACCTACCGATTTCTCTGCTCGAATTGCTAGAAATACGCAAATTTTCCTTCAAGAAGAAACTAAAATTTGTAAAACGGTGGATCCTTGGGCAGGAAGTTATTATGTAGAAAGCTTAACGGCTGAAATTGCTGAAAAAGCTTGGGCATTGATTGAAGAAGTGGAAGCTTTAGGTGGCATGACCAAAGCGATTGAAGCAGGAATTCCGAAATTACGTATTGAAGAAGCTGCAGCTAGAAAACAAGCCCGTATTGATAGCGGACAAGATATAATTGTAGGAGTTAACAAATACCGTTTGGAAAAAGAAGATCCGTTACATATTTTAGATGTGGACAACCAAATGGTGCGCAACCAACAATTAGAATTATTAGCTAAAATAAAAGCCACTCGAAATGCACAAAAAGTAGCTGAATCTTTGGCAAAATTAACGGAATGTGCTAAAACAGGTAATGGAAATTTATTATCTTTAGCTGTAGAAGCAGCTCGTAATAGAGCCACTCTAGGAGAAATTAGTGATGCACTCGAAAGTGTATTTGGAAGATATAAAGCACAAATTAGAAGTTTTAGCGGCGTGTATAGTAAAGAGATAAAAAATGACGAAAGCTTTGAAAAAGCGAAACAATTAGCCGATGCTTTTGCTAAAAAAGACGGGCGTCGTCCTCGTATTATGATTGCCAAAATGGGCCAAGATGGACATGATCGTGGTGCCAAAGTAGTAGCAACAGGTTATGCAGACGTTGGTTTTGACGTAGACATTGGTCCGTTATTCCAAACACCACAAGAAGCGGCAAAACAAGCTGTTGAAAATGACGTACATATTTTAGGTGTTTCTTCTTTGGCAGCGGGTCATAAAACCTTAGTTCCTCAAGTAATAGCCGAATTACAAAAATACGGTCGGGAAGATATTATGGTGATTGTAGGTGGTGTCATTCCAGCGCAAGATTACCAATTCTTATTTGATGCAGGTGCTGTAGCTGTTTTTGGTCCTGGAACTAAAATTAGCGATGCTGCCGTTCGTATTTTAGAAGTTTTATTGGAGGAGTAACTAAAAACAACTCTACAACACCTCAACAATATTAAAACAGCTTAGCTCTAAAAGGCTAAGCCGTTTGCATTTTAAGCTATCTAACCGCTGAATTTCCAAATTATATAAACAAAATAAAAGAGTCAGAGAAAAACAAATCTGTATAGTTTTTATAACTTATATTTTATATCATTATAATTTATATGGCATTATATTTAAAAAATATAAAAAATAGTATTTGAATTTTGGTAATAATGAAAAAAAACTATCTTATAATTTTATTCCTTTTTAACTATACATTCACTTTCAGTCAGCTTGGTTTCTGTAATGGCAGTAGTGGCGCTCCTATTTTTTTTGAAAATTTTGGTAGTGGTAGCACTTATGGTCCGCAATTGCCTGCAGGAGTTACGAATTATACTTATGTAGCCAGTGGTTTTCCACAAGATGGTCAGTATACACTTTACAATAGAACCAATCTTATACCTAATAACTGGCTGTACTCCTTAGATCATACACCTGATACACAACCTGATGGATTAAATGGTAAATGTTTAATTGTAAACGCCAGTAATACTCCAGGCCAATTTTATAGAAGAGTGGTTACGGGGTTGTGTAGTAATACCACTTTCGAATTTACGGCTTGGTTGCTTAATATTTACAATTCGGCTTCAAATGGTTGCCCTGGAACTGGCATTCCCATTAATGTGACTTTCGAAATTTGGAATGCTACAGAAACCGTATTGCTTCGATCGGGAAGTACTGGAAATATTGCAGGAACATCAACACCTAATTGGACACAATACGGACTCGTTTTTACCATGCCAACTGGACAATCTGCCGTAGTTCTTAAAATGAAAAACAATGGTGCTGGTGGTTGCGGTAATGACTTGGCTATCGATGATATTATGTTTCGTTCTTGTGGTGATTATTCAGCTATTGCTAATACAACTACTTCAGGCAATTCGATTACTATTTGTCCAAATGAAACGCTTATTAATAATAGCCTTCAAGTAAGTACTTCTGGTGCTTCCACTTATTTTTATCAATGGCAACAAAGTACAAACAATATTAATTTTTCAGATATTTTAGGAGAAAACAATACTACTTTTTCTGTACCTACGCCCTCAGTAACCACCTATTATAGAGTAAAAGTAGCACAAGATATTTCTCACATTAATAACAACTTCTGTTCTACCTTATCCGATATTTATACTGTCTTTGTTAGTCCATTACCTAATGCTCCTGTAAGTAATGGAAATGCTACAGCATGTAACAATTCAACTAGTACTTTATCAGTAAGCGTGAATGCAAATGAAACGGTCAATTGGTATGATACTGCTTCAGGTGGAACACTTTTATTGGCAAATAGTAATTCTTTTACACCAACTAACATTGGCACTTATTACGCAGAAGCGATTAACGCAAATGGCTGCCCTAGTGCTAACAGAACGGCTGTTACTTTAGAACCCATGCCAACACTAACCACAAATGGTACAACAACCATTTGTTCGGGTGAAACAACGTCTATTGCATTAAACAGCACAAACCCCAATATCACTTTTAGTTGGACAGTAATGCAAAATAATTGTACAGGAGCCTCTAATGGTACAGGAAACAGTATCTCGCAAATGTTGACCTCTTCGAATAACACGACTGGAACAGTTATTTATACTATTACACCTTCCATTAATGGATGTGAAGGAATATCAGAAAATATCACTATCTCTGTAAATCCTACACAAATCATACAATTAAGTTTTCCAAATATTCCTTTATTATATTGTGAAAATGCAACTGCACCCGTTTTACCTAATACATCTTCAAACAGTACTCCTATTAATGGAACTTGGAATCCATCTACAATAAACACATCAGTTCTAGGAACTACAACCTATACTTTTACACCAGAATCACAAACTTCTTGTGTGCAAATTGACCCTTATGAAATAACGATTACTGTAGCCAACGATTTTAGTCCTGATTTTGAGGATGAACTCCTTTTTTGTTCTGGTGCAACTCCTCCCATCTTACAAAATACAGCACCTAATGGAATCACAGGCACTTGGAATCCTGCTGTAATTGATAATAATAATTCTGGTATTTATATCTTTACCCCAGATGCGGGACAATGTGCACAATCACAAACCTTACAAGTAACTGTTAATGAAGCTACTTTAACCGATTTTGAATATACCACAACAGCTGCTTTTTCCGAAAACCAAATCATTACTGTAGTAGCAACTGCAACAGGTAATTATTTATACCAATTAGATGCAGGTCCGCTACAAGAAAATAATGTATTTGAAAATGTCTCTATGGGTAGTCATACCATTACAGTTATAGATACTAAAGGTTGTTCGGAAGAGTTAACCCAAGAAGTTTTCATCGTTAATTATCCTTATTTCTTCACACCGAATGGAGATGGAATTAATGACACTTGGTCCATTCGTTTTGAAAATGCCTTTCCTAACGCTATTATCTCTATTTTTGATCGTTATGGTAAATTAATCAAACAAATTACCAATAACTCTAACGGTTGGGATGGTACTTTCAACAATCAAGACTTACCTGCAAACGATTATTGGTTTACCATAGAATTTACAGAAAATAATAAGACTCGTATATTTAAATCGCATTTTAGTTTGATAAGATAAAAAGATGCTGTCCAAAAAGGTTACAAAGGTGTCATTCAAAATTTATTACTTCGTTTAATCTTCGATTTAAGAAACTGATAACATTGATTATCAACTTAATTTAGAACCTAAAACAAGTTCAGATTGACAAAAATCATTACTTTTTGGACAACTTCATAAACTTATTGCATCAAAAATTTATTTGTAAGTTGATTTTCTTTTATATAAAGCGCCATTTGTTGGGCTACAGCAGTAGGTCTATCCGAAGAAATAATCATGACACCTGCTTTTACAATGTCTAAATAAATGGCATCTCCATTGGCGATAGCACTTTTATCGATATTCACCATTGTTCCAGATATACAAACAATTCCTTTCCCTTTCATATAGTGCATGGTTTCTGGTTTTGGAAAAGTAGTTCCTACAAAAGCAATCATGTTTTCCGCTTTAACTCCTAAATTTTCCATACGCTCTACATCTTCTTTACCTCTAGCTGAAACCGAAAGCATCATCTCTGGAGCTAAAGTTGCCACTTCTGCCGCTTGAGTAGCATTATAGGTAATAATAATGGAATAATTTTCTGCTTTGTTACGTTTTACCGCATCCACTATCATTTTAAAGGGTACACCTCTTTTTACATCTAATGTATACACTACTTTATCTTTTCCCCATTGCAACACCTCGTCTAAGGTTTCAATTTTATACGGAGTAACCTTACCTTCGGTATCTTTTAAATATAATTGTTGCAATTCTTTGTAGGTATATGCATTGATATTTCCTGTTCCTGTAGTAGTTCTATCTAAGGTATTATCGTGCATCATGACTAAAACAGAATCTTTGGTTAATGCAATATCTGTTTCAATTACGGCTGGATTATACAAAATTGTATGTGCAAATGTAGCTGTACAATTTTCTGGAAAACCTACTGTTGGTCCACCGCGATGTGCACTTACCACAGGATAAAAATTAGTCGAGGCTCTAAAAAATGATTTAAAATCGGTATTATTTTTAAAAGCCAAAGTGTGTTCTTTTTGCTGCGCAGTTCCTAAATAAAAACTGCAACATACAGCTACATATAAAACAATATTTTTCAAAACGTTATTTTTTAAAATTTGAAGCACAAAAGTACATATTCTATGAAATGATAGACCTATAGAAATGTTAATTAATTGGAGTTTGTTTTCACACTTATTTTTATTAAAAAACCCCTACTTTTGTAATAATAATAATTTTCATGTCAAAATTACCTCACATTCCAACCAGTATTTTCTCTGTGATGTCGCAATTAGCGAATGAATATGGAGCTATCAATTTATCACAAGGTTTTCCTAATTTTCCGGTTGACCAAAGGCTTTTAGATATAACGAAGCAACTTACACAAGAAAATACCCATCAATATACACCCATGGCTGGGCTGTCCTCTTTATTAGAAAAAATTAGTCAGCTTACTTACGAAAAATATGTACGAAAAACAGACATTGCTACTGAAATTTTAGTTACAGCTGGAGCCACACAAGGGATTTACACTACAATCAATGCCTTAATTGAAAATGGTGATGAAGTGGTTATTTTAGATCCTTGTTACGACAGTTATGAACCTTCTGTTTTAGTTGCAGGAGGCAAACCTGTTCGTATTGCTTTAAACGAAGATTATGCCCCAAATTTTAACCGTATTGAAGAGGGTATAACTTCTAAAACCAAAATGCTTATCCTGAATAATCCACACAATCCTACGGGAAGAATTTGGAAAGAAAGTGAATTTGAAGCCTTAGAAACCCTTTTAGAAAAACACCCTCAAATAGTACTTTTAAGTGATGAGGTGTACGAATACATTTCCTTTACGCAACCTCATATTTCGATAAACACACGTCCTAAATTAAGAGACCGTGCTATAATTGCTTCCTCATTTGGGAAATCGTTACACGTAACCGGATGGAAAATAGGTTATTTGATTGCACCAGAAAAACTAATGCATGAAATAAAAAAAGTGCATCAATTTTTAGTGTTTAGCGTGAGTAGTCTTTCCCAAAATGTGATTGCTTCTTATTTAGATATCGTTGATTTTGATGCTGTAGCCAAAATGTATCTACAAAAAAGAGATTTATTTCGATCTCTTTTAGAAGGCAGTCGTTTTACCCTATTACCTTGTGAAGGCACTTATTTCCAAGTGGTTAATTATGATAAAATTAGTTCTAAAAACGACACCGATTTTGCTAAAGAATTAATTACCCATCATGGTGTTGCCGCCATTCCAATTTCTGTATTTTATGAGGATGGAACAGACAAGCAGATGTTGCGCTTTTGTTTTGCAAAAACAGATGAAACTTTAATAGCTGCTGCGGAGAAATTAGTTTCAATATAAAATTAAACCCTATGAAATTTTTTTTTCAGTTTGTTTTCTATGCTTTCTTATTTCAGTTGGGTTTTTCCCAAAATCAATCCAATGCATTAATTAAAAAAGGTTGGGAAGAGCTGATAAAAGATAATGAAAACAAAGCTTTTTTCTATTTTTGGGAAGCTAAAGAAAAGGCTGAAAAAACTAATAATTCTTTTGATAAAGCAGAATCATTACTTTATTTAGGTATTTGCTCTTATGGTTCTAATTTGCAAAATGGACTTCAATTTGCTACACAATCATTAGAAACTTATTCTAAATTAGAAAACACTTCTGTAATTAAAGCAAAAATGGGACGATTTAAATGTTTACAATTAATTAGCACCATTTATGCCAGACAAGGCAAATATGAAGAAGCATTACAACTTAGCAAAGAAGTGATATCTGAATTAGAAAATGAAAATCAAAAAGATGAAACTCTTGGTTTGGCTTATAATAGTTTAGGATTTATATATGAACAAAAGAATAGTTACTCTTTATCTGAAAAAAATTTCAAAAAAGCCTTAGTCCTTTTTGAAAAAAATAAAAGTTATGCCTATGTTCCAATGTGCTATTTTAAACTTGGTGAGATTTACAGAAAGAAAAAAAACGAAAATCAAAGTTTAGATTATCTTAATAAAGCTTTAAAAGTATCTATAGAGACAAAAAACAAACAAGCATTAATCAATACCCAAATAGCGTTAGGTAATTGGTACTATCAATTTAAGAATGATCATACAAATGCAAAGAACTACTTTACAGAAGCAAATAAAAATGCTGCTTCTTTAAAAGATAAAACTTTTCAAATTAAAACTATAGAAGCATTAGTTGATTTAAATTTTAAAACAGAAAAAGATTATAAAGAAATTGCTTCACTACAAAATAATATTATTAAAATTAAAGATCAATATAATAACTTTAAACAGCAACAAACCTTTAAAAACTTAGAAATTCAATTTGAAATTTCTGAAAAAGACAGAAAACTAAAAATAATTGAAACTGAAAAAGAAAAAACTAATTTAATTAATTACTTTCTTATCGTTTTAATTTTATTAATAGCAAGTATTGCAATAACAATTTATGTTTTTCTAAAACGAATAAATAAACGAGACAAACAACTATTAGTTACAAAAGAGAAACTTTTTGAAGCCTTACAAAAACAAGAAGAGCTCAAAAGAAAGCAATTTCAAAACGACATTGAACATAAAGAAAGTCAACTTAGTGCAATTACTATTCAAATTTTAGAAAAAAATGAGTTATTAAAAGACATTAAGCAAATTATAAATAAAAAAGAATCTCAAAATGATACTGAAATAGCAAAATTAATCAGTAAGCATACCTTCCAAGATAAAAGTTGGCAAGACTTTGATTTCTATTTTGAAAGTATTAATAAAAATTTCTACACCCGTTTAAAAAATCAATACCCGGAAATTAGTACGAATGACCTTAAGATGTGTGCTCTTATCAAATTAAATTTATCTATCAAAGAGATGGCATCTATATTAAATATTTCACCTGATAGTGTAAAAACAGCTAGACATCGTTTAAGAAAAAAACTACAATTATCTACAGAAGAGAATTTAACCGATTTTATTCTTTCAATTTAAAACACTATAAACAAGCAACTTAAACCCATTGTTTACCTATTGTACACCTCAAAAAATGCAATTTATTTTTCATAGTCAATACTTTTGAAAAAAAAATATAGAATATGAAAAAATTATTACCAAACTTGCATTTTACATTTCTTTTAATCGCATTTCTTTTAATAGAAAAAAATTACGCACAAACACCTACCTTACTTTTTGCCGAAAAACTTGAAACCAATCACTTACATGGAATTTGGTCAAGAGCTACAGTTACAGATATAAATGGGAACCTATATGTAACAGGCTTGTTTCATGGTACTGTAGATTTCGATCCTTCTAGCTCAAGTGAAACTCTTTTAACTTATCAAGGAGGAATAACTAATGATAATTCGGGTGAAGCTGATGTATATATAGCAAAATATTCTTCTTCAGGATCGTTAATTTGGGTAAATAGATTGAACGAACCTACTTTTGTAAACATGAATGAAGAAAGAGCTAACGCCATGATTATAGATGGAAACCATCTATATCTTACAGGTTTTACTTCTACACGAGGTTTTTTTGTTTCTAAGTGGAATATAAATGGAAACGAAATTTGGACTCAATATTTTGATGACACAGACCAAAATTTCGTGAGTACCTTTGCAATTGCTAAAAATGGTTCAAACCTTCTCATTACAGGAACATTTGCTAATACATTAGACTTTAACCCTGCTACTGAAACTAACGAATTAACAGGTATAAATCAGGATGGTTTTTTATTATCTTTAAACGAAAATGGCATTTTCCAATGGGTTAAACAGTTTAGAACAAATGGACTTGTTTTTATATCCGATTTAGCAACAGATAGTAATAACAATATTTTTTTAAGTGGTGTCTTTGTAGGAACTGTTGACATTAATCCAAATCCATTCATAGATAATTTTATTACCTCGCAATCGGTTTCCTTTGGAGCTATAAGTTCTAGCTTTATAACTAAATTAGACTCCAATGGAAACTTTATATGGAATCAACATATAAATGGAAATAGCACAACAGATATTTTCATGTCGTTTATCACCGTAGATAGTAATAATGATATTATCAACACCTTTTCTTTAAAAGGACAAGCTATATTACCGAATAACAACAACATTAATACTCCAAATCATTACACTTCAAATATCATTAAATTTACAAATAATGGAACTACTTTATGGAATAAATCGTTTGGTATTCCAGAACCTGTACAAGGCACTAGTTTCCCTAGCTCATTTGCAGCTAATGTAATTACTGATGATTGCAATACTATTTATATATCAGGTGAGTTTTCTGGGGATTGCAATTTTAACACTACTGCTTCAGATATTCATTCTAGCTTAAATAATAAAAGAGAAGCTTTTATTACTAGTTTTGATGTAAACGGAAATTATAACTGGACAATAGATATAGGAGGTTCAGGAAATGTAGATTTTGTAGATTTTGCTGGATATCTACCTATTGCTCTTGATTCAGATAACAATATCATATTAACAGGTACTTTTAGAGGGGAAATGGATTTTGACCCTACAATTGGGGTGCAAACTCTAACATCAAATTCATCAAGTTCACCAGATAATGCTGGCATTTTTATCTCTAAATTTACAAATCCTAATACTTGTACCTTACTAGAAAATTCTTTCAGTAAGAATACTTATTTCGAAATTTATCCCAACCCAAGTAAGGGATTATTCACACTTAAGTCTTTTTGGAATGAAAGTGAAGTAACCATTTTTAATTTAATGGGTAAAAAAATGCATACATTAAAAGTAAACCAACTTGAAACTTTAATCGATTTACAAAATTTCGAAAAAGGTATATATATAATACAATTGGAACATGATAATTTAAAAACTCAAGAAAAAATCATAATTAACTAAAAATCAATATTTGTTTTTAATAAAACAACTAAAAACATATCTTTGACTATAAACAACGAGAAAGTAAAAATGCTATGAAAAAGACAATCTATTTACTTCTATTTTTTAATAAATTATTATTAGCTCAGGTTTTAAATGGAAATTTTGAACAAATAAATTCAAATCTTACTCTTAAAAACTGGAGTATGGATTTTGAAATTCCTTCTCAAATTGACCCTAATACAGGTGAAACAATACATGATGAGATATTATATACAAATGCATCTATTTCATCAATGGTTTATGCTACTACTGATTCTTATTCTGGAAATTATGCGATGGTAGTTTCCAATGCTTATAATGAAACACAAAATTACACTATACCAGGAAAAGCAATTATTCATTTAGAAAATACAAATAGTCACTTAGAAGACAATATCCCTGTAGCAGAAAATGACAATATTTCTATGTTAGGTTTTTTCTATAAATTTATACCCATAGGTAATGATAAGGCAGAAGCAAAAATAAAAGTCTTTGATTCAGACAATAATACAATTGGAGAAGCAGCAATGACAATCGAAAATACAAATAACTTTTATAATTACATTTACACACCCATAAATTATTCTTCTAATGCAGTTGCTTCATCTATAAGCATTACATTTCGTATGGATAAAAACAGTTCAAGTATAAATTGGGGAAGTATTTTAATTGTGGATAATGTAGTTACAAATTTTTCAGCCTTAAATATTGAACAATTTAATGTGCTTGAAAAATGGAAAGTATATCCTACAATAACTTCAGATTACATTACAATTGAAAGTTTACTATTAGAAGATAAAAAAGTGAATTTATCACTCTATAATTCTTTTGGTCAAGAAGTAGAAGTAAAAAAAGAAATAATCGAAATGTTGTCTAAACAAAATATTATAATGAGTCATTTACCAAAAGGAATCTATTTTCTCACACTCGAACGAAACAATTCATCTATTACAAAAAAAATTATAAAAAATTAAATTACTGATTACTACAATTATTACAAAAACAGGAGGAATTATTTCTTTCCTGTTTTTGTTTTTAAGAAATAGTTATAATTAATTAAAAAAATTAAATTGTTAACAAAATAGATTTTCAAAACCCATAAATAATTGTATTTTTACGACTCAAAAATTTTTAGAAATCACAATGGGTAAAATCATAGCAATTGCCAATCAAAAAGGTGGTGTAGGTAAAACTACTACCTCTATTAATCTTGCTGCAGCACTAGGTGTTTTAGAAAAGAAAGTACTTTTAATTGATGCTGATCCGCAAGCTAATGCTAGCTCAGGATTAGGTATAGATGTAGAAAGTGTAGAGATAGGTAGCTATCAAGTTCTAGAACATAGTAATACTCCAGACGAAGCTACTATGGCTACTAATGCTCCGAATGTTTCGGTTATACCTGCACATATAGACTTAGTAGCTATTGAAATTGAGCTAGTAGATAAAGAAAATCGTGAGTACATGTTGAAAAAAGCACTTGAAAGTGTGAAAGACAAATACGATTACATTCTTATCGACTGTGCTCCTTCATTAGGATTACTAACTTTAAATGCGTTAACAGTTGCTGATAGTGTTATTATTCCTATTCAATGTGAGTATTTTGCTCTAGAAGGTTTAGGAAAATTATTGAATACCATTAAGAGTGTTCAAAAAATACACAACCCAGAATTAGATATTGAAGGCTTATTATTAACCATGTATGATTCTCGTTTGCGTTTATCAAACCAAGTAGTTGAAGAAGTACAGAAACACTTCAACGATATGGTTTTTGAAACTGTAATTCAAAGAAATATCAAACTAAGTGAGGCACCTAGTTTTGGTGAGAGCATTATTAATTATGATGCAACAAGTAAAGGAGCTACCAATTATATTAATTTAGCGGAAGAAATTATCAAGAAAAATAAGTAAATAGTAAGATGGCGAAAGCAGAGAAAAAACAAGCACTAGGAAGAGGATTATCAGCTTTATTAAAAGATCCTGCAAATGATATTAAATCAGTTGAAGACAAAGGAGCAGATAAAGTGGTAGGTAACATAATTGAGCTTGAATTAGATGCAATTGAGATAAATCCGTTTCAACCGAGGAGTAATTTTAATGAAGAAACCTTAAAAGAATTAGCTATTTCCATTAAGGAATTAGGTGTTATTCAACCCATTACTGTTCGTAAATTAGACTTTAATAAATTCCAGTTAATTTCTGGAGAAAGAAGATTACGTGCTTCTAAACTAGCTGGTTTAGAAACGATTCCAGCATACATTCGTTTAGCGAATGACAATGAATCATTAGTAATGGCTTTGGTGGAAAACATTCAACGTCATGACTTAGATCCTATTGAAGTTGCTTTATCCTATCAAAGATTAATAGATGAAATTAATTTAACGCAAGAAGAATTGAGTGATCGTGTGGGTAAAAAACGCTCTACAATTACTAATTATCTTCGTTTATTAAAATTAGACCCAATTATTCAAACAGGCATGCGAGATGGATTTATTTCTATGGGGCATGGAAGAGCTTTGATTTCTATTGAAGATGATGAGGTTCAATCAGAAATTTATCATAAAGTAGTAAGTCAAAACCTTTCTGTTAGAGAGACAGAAGCTTTAGTAAAAAAATACCAAGACAGCTTAAAACCACAAGCTGCAAAATCAGCGTCAGATAGAAGTTTTGAAGTAGCAGATACCGATCAAAAAGCTTTTACAGGTTTTTTTGGTACAAAAGTAGATGTAAAAGTGGCTTCAAATGGAAAAGGAAAAATTACTATTCCATTTCATTCTGAGGAAGATTTTAATCGTATTTTGAAATTGATAAATAATTAGTGAAAAAGTTATTTCTCATATCTTTTTTTGGTTTACTTTTTAGTAATACGAGTATAGCTCAGGAAGAGATTTCTGTAGTGGTTAAAGACTCTGTTATTTCTAAACCAACCCAAATTAATCCTTTGTCTCCTGCTAAAGCTGCTTTTTATTCAGCAGTCTTACCTGGATTAGGACAAGCTTACAACAAAAAGTATTGGAAAATTCCTTTAGTTTATGGAGGTTTAGCTTCTAGTTTATATTTTTATGGATGGAACAATAAAAAATACCATGAATTTAGAGATGAATACAAAGCTCGTTTAGACGGAACTTCTAAACAAGGTGACCACCCTATATATGGTTCACTTTCAAATGATGGATTACTAAGAGGACAAAAATACCATCAAAGAAATAGAGATTTGTCTGCTTTAATTACTGCAGGTATTTACATCCTAAATATTATTGATGCCAATGTAGATGCTCATTTGCTTCAATTCAATGTAAATGACAATTTATCTATAAAACCAGAACTATATCAAAACGAAATAGATTATCAATATAAAACGGGTATCAAACTCACTTACAATTTTTAACTTTTTATTAGCTAACATAATATAAAAAAAACGTCTTATACTTCATGAAAATTGCACTTTTAGGATATGGAAAAATGGGTAAGGTTATTGAAAAAATAGCTTTAGAAAGAGGTCATGAAATTGTTTTAAAAAAAGGAAGAGATGATGATTATGTAGACTTAGAGCAAGCAGATGTAGCTATTGATTTTAGTATTCCAAGCAGTGCCGTTGCTAATATTTCAACATGCTTTGAAAAAAATATTCCTGTTATTTCTGGAACTACTGGTTGGTTAGAAGAATATGATCATATAGCTGCCTTGTGTAAAGAAAAAAATGGAAGCTTTATATATGGTTCTAATTTTAGTTTAGGGGTTAATATCTTTTTTGAATTAAATGATTATTTGGCAAAAATGATGGCTAAATTAAATCAGTATCAAGTGTCGATGGAAGAAATTCATCACACTCAAAAGCTAGATGCGCCAAGCGGAACAGCTATTTCATTAGCCAATGGAATTATAAGAAATACGAATTACACTAATTGGACCTTAGAAGAAGCTACAGCAAAGGAAATACATATCGAAGCCAAAAGAATTGAAGATATACCAGGTACACATAGTATTTTTTACGATAGCAATGTGGATCAAATCGAAATAAAACACACCGCACACACTAGAGAAGGTTTTGCTTTAGGTTCAGTTGTAGCTGCAGAGTGGCTTATAGGTAAAAAAGGCATCTTTACGATGAAAGATGTTTTAGGATTAAATTAGAAAAGTAAAAACATAATAATTGCATTGAAGTTTAAATACTTAAACTTTAAAACAATTTAAACAATTAAATAAAATAAAAATGTCAGTACAAGGTTGGTTATTATTTATTTTAATAGTACAAGTCATACATGGTTTAGGCACTTGGAAGTTATATATAAAAGCAGGTAGAAAAGCATGGGAAGCTTTCGTACCTATCTATAATGCTATTGTATTAATGAAAATAATCAACAGGCCTACTTGGTGGACATTGTTGCTCTTTATTCCTATTATTAATTTGTTTATGTTTCCAATTATTTGGATAGAAACCTTACGAACATTTGGTAAAAAAACCACTCTAGATATGCTTTTAGGCGTAGCTACATTAGGATTGTATATTCTCTATGTAAATTATACTCAAGAACTTACTTATCATAGTGATCGTGATTTAAAAGCACCTACAAAAGCTATGGATACTTTAGGTTCATTAGCATTTGCTATTATTGTCGCTACTTTTGTTCACACTTATTTTATTCAACCTTACGTAATTCCTACTTCTTCATTAGAAAAATCATTATTAATTGGGGACTTTCTTTTTGTAAGTAAGTTTAATTATGGAGCAAGAACCCCTATGACACCCATTGCAGCTCCAATGGTTCATGATTCCATTCCTTTGGTAGGAACATTATCTTATTCTAAAAAACCACAGTTACCCTATTTTAGATTTCCAAAACTAGAGAAAATTAAAAATAATGATATCGTTGTTTTTAACTGGCCAAGAGACACCTTAGACAACATGTATCATCCTTCTAATAGAAGAATCGACAAACCTATTGATAAAAAAACGAATTATGTTAAAAGGTGTGTGGGAATAGCAGGCGACTCTTTAGAAATTAAAGATGGATTTGTTTATATAAATGGAAAACAACTCATTTTACCAGAAAGAGCAAAACCTCAATATTCATACAATGTTGCAGTAGATAGAAGCAAATTAAATATTGAATATATCATATCAGAATTAAATATTACTGATGGTATAGGCTTAATCACGGAAGATACTTTATATTTTAGTGCCTTAACTTTTGAATCTGCTGAAAGATTGAAAAATTTCCCAGGTATTTTAAACATCAAAAGAAATATAAAAAAAGATGCTGAAGACGGTACTTTCCCAGATTTTAAAGACGGTACACCTTCACCTAACAGAAATTGGAACGGAGACAATTTTGGCCCTATCTATATTCCAGAAGCTGGAAAAACAGTAGCATTAACCAAAGAAACACTTCCACTATATAAAATCATCATTACAGAATATGAAGGAAATACACTAGAAGTTAATGGTGATCAAATTAAAATTAACGGACAAGTAACAAACCAATATACTTTCAAACAAGATTATTATTGGATGATGGGAGATAACCGTCACAATTCGTTAGACGCGCGTTATTTTGGTTACACTCCTGAAGACCATATTGTAGGAAAACCAGTATTCATCTGGATGAGTTGGAATTCCAACGGTAAAGGACTGAACAAAATTCGTTGGGAAAGATTATTCACAACTGTATCTGGTGATGGTCAGCCTAAATCGTATTTTAAATACTTTTTAGTTTTACTTGCTCTATATTTTGTAGGTGAGTATTTTTGGAAGAAAAAGAAAAAAGAGAAAGAACTTAATAAATAAATTGCTGAAGCTGTCTAAAAAGTCTTGATTTGTCATTCCAAATTTATTTAACTTCGTTGAATCTTTGATTTCGGAATCTAATAATAGTTGAAAATCAAATAATTTACAGAAACTGAAACAAATTCAGCTTGACAAGATTATACTTTTTGGACAGCCTTCTTTTTATAAAATAAACAGCAACAAAAGCTAAGCTAAATCCGAATTGATAAAAGTTTAATTTAATGAATATCCTTTTACATCCCACTTATTTTCCTTCTATAAGTCATTATGTGGCTATGCTTCAAGCAAAAACTATTACGTTTGAAATGGAAGATAATTTTCAAAAGCAAACGAATAGAAATAGAATGTATATTTATAGTCCGAATGGTATTCAAATGTTAAATATACCGATTAAACATTCTAAAGAAATACATCAAAAATATAAAGATGTCAAAATTGAAAATGCATTTGGTTGGCAAAAAAATCATTTCAAATCCTTAGAAGCTGCATATAGAACTTCCCCTTTTTTTGAATATTTTGAAGACGAATTACATCTCATATTTCAAAAAGAGCATACTTTTATGATGGATTTAAATTTTCAAATATTTGAGATTATCAATTCTTGCCTAGGTATTCATTTACCATATCAAATTACAGATGAATTTTTTCATGAAGTAGAAAATGGCACCGATTTTCGATATCTAGCAAATGGTAAAAAAGATTCTTTTGTAAACGAACCTTACACTCAAGTATTTAATGAGAAGAAAGGTTTTATCCCAAACTTGAGTATTTTGGACCTTCTATTTAATGAAGGAAGACATGCAAAAGACTATTTATTAGCTCAACAATTAATATAATTAATTTTCTTTTTGTTTTTCATCCATTTTCTTTAAACGCGTAATTATAGGAAAATGGTCGCTTAGTTTTACTTTATTGTCTGTAGTAAATTCTTTTACAACAAATGAATCTTCAACAAAAACATAATCAATTCGCGCAGGATAATATTTAAAATTATAAGAGGTACCAAAACCAGTACCTGCTTCTTCAAAAGCATCCTTCATTTCGCCTTTAATATTTCTATATACATAAGAAAAAGCACTATTATTCATGTCTCCACAAATAATTTTAGGATAATTACAACCAGCATAGTGATTCTTAATCAATTCCGATTGTAATTGTTGTTGCTTAAAAGCTTCACTTATTCTTTTAAAAATAAATTTAGATTTATTTTCATCTAATTTTTCATGTATATCCGTACTTATTTTTACAGATTGCAAATGCATACTATATACTCGAATGGTATCGTTCATTTTTACTATATCGGCAAAAATGACATTATTTGTAGAATTTGGAAAAACAATATTTCCAGTATTGATAATTTCATACCTAGAAAAGATAGCTTGACCATATTTATTCTTATCTCCTTTTAAATATATTTTATTGTAAGGAAAATTTCTTAGTCTTACATCATCATTAGGGGTAAATTCTTGAAGGCATAAAATATCAGGATTGTAGTTTTGAACAACATCAGAAATATCGCTTGCTACCTTTTTATTTGGCAACCATTCATATTTATTAAATAATCTCACGTTATAACTCATAACTACAAAATCATCTGGTTCTGGTTCTAACTTTACAGCATCATAACGATATAGTTTTCCCAAAAAGGTAATTCCTATTAAAAGTACTATTCCCGACAAGAACATCTTTCTTTTTAATTGCAAAACCCATATAATAAAAAAGGCAACATTTAAAACCAAAAACAAAGGCAATAAAAGTGTTAATACGCTTAAAAATGGAAACAAATTAGGTGCAAGAAAGGGTAATAAATAGGCAAGAAATGTTAGTAAAGCTAAAACTTTATTACAAAAAAAGGCAACTCTACTTATTAATGATTCTCTTTTCAACTATTTCCTGCTTTAAATAAAAACTCTTTTTCTTCTTTACTTAAACTATCATATCCTGATTTACTTATTTTGTCTAAAATATCATCTATTTTTTTTTGATTGATATCGTTTTCTTTAGAAACATTTGAAGAAACAGGTCTTTGATAATTGTTTTTATGCACCTTTTTAAAAGGAGTCTTCTTTTTAGGAGTAACACTGCTTTTAAAAATATCTTGCAATTTAGATATTCCTTTAGACAAATCGGTTCCATTTTGAAGTAATTTAACATATATAAAACCAAAAAATGCTCCTCCAAAATGTGCTAAATGTCCTCCGAAATTCCCAAAAGGCATTTGAATAAAATCCAAGAATAGAATAAAAAAACTAATATGCCAAAGCTTAACAAAGCTAAGTGAAAAGAAACCTACTTGTGTATAAGGCGCATATATTGTAACGGCAAATAAAACGGCTAAAATAGCACCACTAGCTCCAATTAATTGAGATTGCACACCTATAAACTGGAAGTAAGTTAAGAATACAATACCTGCAAAAATACCTCCAATAAAATAAACCGTAGTAAATTGTTTTAGTGTAAAATAATATAAAAAGTAACGAGAACTGAACCAAAGCACCAATACATTAAACAAAAGATGAAAAAAATCAAGATGAAAAAACATGTAAGTAAATATAGTCCAAAATCGAGTAATGTATTTACTAAACAGGGAAGGTAAAGCTACATATTCATAATAGTTAAAGTGAACATTAGTAACTTTTAAAATCATACTTAGCAAAGAAAAAACTACAAAAATTCCTATATTCCAAAATATAATTTTTTGTACTAAACCTCCTAATCTATATTCATTTTTAAAATCTTGAAAAATATTCATAAATGTCAAATATTATCTATCCCAGCGGTTTTTATTAAATTGATTTTTTTTCCAGTACCACATCATTACAAGACCAGTTATAGCTCCTCCAAGATGAGCAAAATGTCCAATTAAAGTAACTTTTCCACTTCCGAACAAAGAACTTCCTTGTAATCCCAAGAATAAATCTATTAAGAAGTAACTTCCAATTAAGTATTTTGCTTTTATTGGAATTGGGAATGGAAACAATATCATTTCTCTATTAGGATTCAAAACAACAAAAGCTACCATTAACCCAGATATAGCACCTGATGCTCCCACTGAACTTCTTAAAAAAGTTGAAACCAAACCATTAAAATTACTTTGAGACAAATATTCGTTCCATATAGTATTATATTTCATTTCATTTAAAGTTTGGTAAATTTCTTTTTTATCAAATCCATTATCAATTAAAATATTCAAACTATGATGAAATTCAAAATAGTTGATAAGCATTTGGAGTACATATGCTCCTAATCCACATAAGAAGTAAAAAAGCACGAATTTTTTATCACCTAAAAAATATTCAATTACTGAACCAAAGAGCACGAGAACAATCATATTAAAAAAGATATGTCCTATATCAGCGTGTACAAATATATGAGTTATAGGTTGCCAAAAACGAAACTTATCACTTTCAAAGTAATGCAAAGCTAATACATCGAAAGCTGTTGGAACTAAATAACATCCTAAAAAGAATATAATATTAATGATTAGCAAATGCTTAACCATATCGGTCATTTTCATCATAATGCAAATTTTTTATCTAAGTCTTCAACACTTATTGTAATAAAAGTAGGTTTATTGAATGGAGATACATTTGGATCTTTACAAGCAAATAATCCATTAACTAAATTTTCTTGCTCCATTTCTGTCAAATAGGTTCCTGTTTTAACAGCAACACTTTTAGCCATCGTTTTTGCAATACCATCATTTAATGAAAAAGTACTCTCAGGTATATTACTTTGTAAGCCATTTAATAATTCTTCTAACAAAATACTTACTTCACTTTCTTGAATACAGGCAGGAATTCCTGCAATTTGAATACTGTCTTTAGTAATACTATCAAATATAAAACCTGTATTTTCTAATGAAGGTACTAATTCTTTTATAAAAATCAGCTCTTCATTATTGAAATATAATTCTAAAGGAAATAACAATTGCTGGCTGGATGCTTTTTTAACCGTTATATTGGTAAGAAACTGTTCATATAAAATGCGTTGATGCGCTTTATTTTGGTCAATTACGAGCATTCCCGACTTAATCGAACTCACAATATATTTTTTATGAATTTGATAGGTTCTAGAAGGAGTTACCTCAACATCTTTATTTTCAAAAAATGAACCTGTCACTTCCTCACTTTCTATAGCAATACTTTCAATTTCTTTAGTATCATTTCTTAAATCTACATATAAACTTTCCCAAGAATTGACTGTTTCTTTTTTAAAATAATTCCCTTTAGAATTATAAGAACCCGTGTAGCTCAAACTTGAAGCATTTTTAGCTGGACTTTCATCCGCAAATGGATTAAAGTTAGCATCAACTTGAATCAATGGCAAATGAGAGCTTTTGTCTTTATAATCATAAGGAGTATCTAAATTAGGATCTCTTTCAAAATCTAAAACAGGCGCTACATTAAATTGTCCAAGACTATGCTTTACAGAAGATCTTAAAATAGCATATAAAGCTTGTTCATCATCAAATTTTATTTCGGTTTTAGTAGGATGAATATTAATATCGATAGTGTGCGGAGGAACCTTTAAGTATAAAAAATAACTGGGTTGATTTCCTTCTTTCAAAAGCCCTTCATAAGCACTCATAATTGCGTGATGCAAATAACCACTTTTTATGAATCGATCATTAACAAAAAAAAATTGCTCACTTCTGCTCTTTTTAGCATATTCAGGTTTACCAATAAAACCACTTATGGAAACAATTTCTGTATCTTCTGAAACTGGAACTAATTTTTCATTGGTTTTCCCACCTAAGATATTCACAATACGTTGTCTGTAATTAGAATGAGGCAAATTATAATTTTCAGAGCCATTATGTATTAAAGTAAAATATATGGAAGGATGAGCTAGCGCTACTCGTTGAAATTCGTCCATAATATGTTTCATCTCAACCGTTTCAGACTTTAGAAAGTTACGTCTAGCTGGTATATTAAAAAACAAGTTCTTTACTAAAAACGAAGTACCTTTTGGTAATACCGCAACTTCTTGCGTTACAAACTTACTTCCTTCAATTACTATATGATGTCCTAATTCTTCTTGATCTTGTTTCGTTTTTAGCTCTACATGAGCAATTGCAGCTATTGAAGCTAATGCTTCTCCACGAAAACCTTTGGTATGTAAATCAAACAAATCTTCAGCATGACGGATCTTTGAAGTTGCATGACGCTCAAAACATAATCGAGCATCGGTTACACTCATTCCAATACCATTATCGATAACTTGAATTAGAGTTTTACCTGCGTCTTTAACAATAAGTTTGATATCGGTTGCTTTGGCATCAATAGCATTTTCTAACAACTCTTTTACTACTGATGCGGGTCTTTGTACCACTTCACCAGCAGCTATCTGATTGGCAACGTGATCGGGTAATAGCTGAATTATACTAGACATTTATTTTCTTTTGAAAATCGATAAATCGAAATCTATTATGAGCAAAAAAACCAGTATTAAAACACTGATTATAATTAAAATTCTTCTATTTGCTTCTCTATTTTGATTATTTTTAAAATCATTAAAAGCTCTTACAAACTTAGCTTTGATACCTCTATCAGATTGTATTGTTACTCTATAATCATCAAATTTATGCTTAAACTCAAAAGGGTTACCTTCTCCTTTATTGTCATAATATCTAGGCTGATAACTAAATTTTTTGTTCTTTTTCTTACCTAAAAGTCCCATTTTCTTATGTTTTAAATTAATTAATGTAGGAATCTAACACATATATTCCTATCAATAATAGTACCAATAAAAGCAATAAGACACTTATTGGCAATGGAGTTTTTGTTTTCCTGTTTTGACTATTTGCATTTTTCCACTGAGAAACAAAATCTTTTCCTGATGAAGTAGCATTACCTAATTGATTTTCACTTGAAAATCTAGGTTTGTAATTAAAAGTTCTTTTATTTGATTTATGAAACAAAACTGAGCAAATTTATACATCAAAAATACTTAAAAATAAATTTAATTTGAAATTCAAAATGCCAAATTTTGTTAATTATGGTTAAGATACTATACTCTTTTATTCAAGTCAACCATTTTTATAGCAGCAATAGCAGCTTCTGTACCTTTATTTCCGTGTTTCCCTCCACTTCTATCAATAGATTGCTGCATGTTGTTATCTGTTAATAAACAAAAAATGGTAGGCACATTAAATTGTACATTTAAATCTTTTATACCTTGAGTGACACCTTCACATACAAATTCAAAATGCATAGTTTCACCTTTTATTACGCAGCCAATTGCAATTACACAATCTACATCTTGAGTTTGAATCATCTTTTTTGAGCCAAAAATTAATTCAAAACTACCTGGAACATCCCAACGAATAATATTCTCTGGTAAAGCTCCACAATCTATTAATGCAGTTTTAGCTCCTTCAAAAAGCCCGTTTGTAATAGTATCATTCCATTCTGAAACAACAATCCCAAATCGAAAGTCCTTCGCATTTGGGATTGTATTTTTATCATATTGTGATAAGTTTTTATTTTCTGTAGCCATAAGCTTACTCTGTCATTGCAATTAAAGCATCAATATTAACAGCTTCTCTTGAAGTTTCATATTTTTCTTTTATAGTAGAAAATATAGCATGTGCTTCCGCTTTTTTATTATTTAAATAAGCCAATTGTCCTGCTTTCATCAAGAATTTAGGTGCTGTAAAATCATTTTCATCTACCTCAGCAGCTTTTTTATATGAATCAATTGCAGCATCAAGTTTATTCAATTCTGAATATGCATCTCCTAAAGCACCTAAAGCTAATGCTTTTGTCATTATATCTTCTGCTTTATAAGCTAAAAGATATTTCTCAGCATTTTTAAAGTCCTTTGTATGCAAATAAGCCATACCTGCATAGTAATTAGCTAAATTACCTGCTTTTGAACCAGAATATTGATCTGCTAAATTAACCAATCCTAGTTTTCCTTCTCCTCCTTTTAAAGCTAAATTAAATAAAGAATCAGGATTTTGAGTATTAGTTAAAGCCTCATTAAAATATACTTGTGCTTGATATATATCATTTAATGCTTGCTCTTGTTTTGGTTCTGATACAAATTTATTAAACAATATGTATCCAACTGCAGCTAATGCAATTACACCAACAATTCCTAAAATTATTTTTTGGTTTTTAGCCACCCACTCTTCTGTTCTAGAAGCCGTTTCATCTAAAGCATTAAATACTTCTTCTGTTGTACTTTCTTCTCCAGATTCTAAAACTTCCTCAAATTCATTTTCGTTATCTAAAACTTCTTTTGGTTTTGGTGTTTTATAACCTCTTTTGTTATATGTTGCCATTTATAATACATTTAATAGAGGTGCAAAAATATAATTTTTCTTTAAACACACACAAAAAATATTTTAAAATAATTAACAATGAGAAAATATAGTGCTATATTTTGTAAATTTTCATTTCCTATTTTGTCATTAGACCTTTTGATTTTTACTGCTTCCAATTATATAACCTTCTTTTTCTTTCATATATTTTCATAAAAAAAGATAATTATCATCAATTAACTATTATTTTTGCACCTTCTATTTTAAAGATTTCCACTTGTGTTTTTAAATCATCTTACCTTATTAAATTATAAAAATATTGCTTCAAAATCTTTCGATTTTACAAGTAAGATTAATTGCTTTGTAGGCAAAAATGGTGTAGGTAAGACTAATATTCTAGATGCAATTTACCATTTAGCTTATGGAAAGAGCTATTTTAATCCTTTGAGCACACAAAACATAAAACATGAAGAGGATTTTTTTCTATTAGATGGTGTTTTTATTAAAAATAGCAAAGAAGAAAAAATTTCATGTAGCATTAAAAGAGGTCAAAAAAAAATTATAAAAAGAAATAATAAGATTTATGAGAGACTTTCTGAGCATATTGGCTTTATTCCTTTAGTAATAATTTCTCCCTCTGATTCTGATTTAATTATAGAAGGAAGCGAAATCAGAAGAAAGTTTATTGATACCGTTATTTCAACTTTAGATCATCATTATCTAAATCAACTAATACAGTACCAAAAATTAATTACACAACGAAACGCTTTATTAAAATATTTTGCTTTAAATCAAACTTTTGACAAAGACAACCTCGCTATCTATGATGAACAATTAGCTCCTTTAGGAAAAATTATTTTTGACAAGAGACAACATTTTTTAAATGAGTTTACCCCTATTTTTCAAAAATACCATACTCATATTACCAATCAAAATGAAAAAGTACAACTCGTTTACCAAAGCCAACTAATGAATTCTTCAATGATTGAGTTGTTTCATCAAAATTTATCCAAAGATAGAGCACTTCAATATACGAGTAATGGTATTCACAAGGACGACCTCTCTTTTGAAATCGAAGGTTATCCTATAAAAAAATTTGGATCCCAAGGGCAACAAAAATCATTTTTAATTGCCTTAAAATTGGCTCAATTCGAATTTATTAAAAAAGAAAGTGGTGAATTACCCATACTTTTATTTGATGATATTTTTGACAAATTAGACGAAACCAGAGTAGAAAAAATCATATCAATGGTTAATGACGCTGTTTTTGGTCAAATTTTTATCTCAGATACTCATACAGAAAGAACAGAAAGTATTATAAAAAGTACACATCAATCCTATACTTTATTCAATTTATAAATTGTACCAATTAATTGCTATTTTTACGTATTCAAACCTTACATATATTATGAATTTTGAAACCAATTTTTCTCTGAAATCTTATAATACTTTTGGAATCGATGCTAAAGCAAAACAATTTATAGCCATACATTCTAAAGAAGAACTTGCAGCAATTTTACAAAATCATCAAGATATTTTTATATTAGGTGGAGGTAGCAATATGCTTCTTACACAAAATGTTGACAAACTTGTTATTCATATAGATTTAAAAGGTATAGAAATTATCGACACCAATGAAGATTATGTTTGGGTAAAGGCTCATGCAGGAGAAAATTGGCACAATTTTGTATTATATTGTATTGAAAAAAACTACGGTGGAATAGAAAATCTTTCATTAATACCTGGAAACGTTGGCACTACACCCATACAAAATATTGGTGCTTATGGTGTAGAAATTAAAGACACCTTTTTTTGTTGCGAAGCCATGGAAATCGCTTCACAAAAGTTAGTCACATTTGATAAAGAAAGTTGCGCATTTGGTTACAGGGAAAGTGTTTTTAAAAATGAATTGAAAAACCAATTTATTATTACATCTGTTACTTTTAAATTAACTAAAAAAAATCACCGTTTAAATACCTCTTATGGTGCAATTGAAACAGAATTAACAAATAAAAAAATCACTTCACCAACATTAAAAGACATTAGTAATGCTGTAATAACAATTCGAAAAAGCAAGCTCCCCGATCCAAAAGAACTAGGTAATAGTGGTAGTTTTTTCAAAAACCCAATAGTTTCTAAAACTATATACGAAAAAGCAAAAACAAATTATCCAGAAATCCCGCATTATCCCGTTTCAGAAAATGAAGTCAAAGTTCCTGCAGGTTGGTTAATTGAGCAAGCTGGTTTTAAAGGAAAACGTTTTGGGGATGCTGGAATACACAAAAATCAAGCTCTTGTTTTAGTAAATTATGGTCATGCTACAGGTGCAGAAATTTTAGCTGTTGCAAAAATGATTCAAGAAACCGTTTTGGAAAAGTTTGGCATTCCCATTGAAGCTGAAGTAAATATTATATAACCCATCTTTGTATAAATTCTAAAGATGAAATTCTATTTTGAAAATTGTTTTTTGTATCTTTGCCTTGTAATTTTTTTTAAAAAAAGATGAAATTAATTTTACTTACAATTGGTCTTCTTGCCTTAGCTGTTATAGGAATCACAATAAAAATTTGGGCAAAGAAAGACGGTAAATTTGCTGGAACTTGTGCAAGTCAAAGTCCTTTTTTAAATCCTGATGGTGAAAATTGTAGTTTTTGCGGTAAAACTCCAGAAGAAATGAAAGACTGTAAAGAAAGTTCACATTCCTAATTTTATCTTCTTCCTATGATTTTTACAATCCTACTGATAGCTTTAGCTACTATTGTAGGCATCCAATTTATTTATTACATATTCATTTTTGGACGCTTTTCATTCGCTAAACAAAAAACGTTTTCTTCAAAAAAAGTAGCTGTTTCAGTTATAATTTGTGCTAAAAATGAAGCAGAAAATATAAAAAAATATTTTCCTATTTTGATAGCACAAAATCATCCTGAATATGAATTAATACTCATAGATGATGCTTCTACAGATGACACTTTAGAATTATTCGAAGAATATCAAAAGACATACAGTAATGTAAGACTGGTAAAAGTAGAAAATAATGAAACATTTTGGGCAAATAAAAAATATGCTTTAACTTTAGGTATAAAAACTGCTAAATACAATCATTTATTATTTACTGATGCAGATTGTTATCCTAATTCTAAAGAATGGATTAATCAAATGACCTCGCAGTTTTCAGAAAAGAAACATATTGTTTTAGGTTATGGAGCTTATGAAAAAGTTAAAAATTCTTTTTTAAATAAAATCATACGTTTTGAAACACTTTTGACTGCAACACAATATTTTGGTTGGGCAAATTCAGGTAAACCATACATGGGTGTAGGAAGAAACTTAGCCTACCAAAAAGATTTATTTTTTAAAGTAGGCGGATTTGTAAACCACATGAAAGTGCGTTCTGGTGATGATGATTTATTTATAAATCAAGTTAGTACGAAGGAAAACACTGCCATCTGTTATACTCCAGAAAGCTTTACTTATTCAGAGCCAAAAAAAACATTTAAAAATTGGTTCAACCAAAAAAGGAGACATGTTTCTACAGCAAAATTATATTCTACTTTTGATCGTTTCCAATTAGGTCTATTTTATATCACACAATTTTTATTCATTATACTTTCAATTATTCTTTTTGCTTTTCAACAAGAATGGTTACTTGTTCTGAGTCTTGTTCTCATCCGATATGTATTTACCTGGATTAGTTTAGGTTATGCTGCCAGCAAGTTAAATGAAAAAGACACTTTACTTTGGTACCCAATTATCGAAATAATACTTATCTTCACACAACTAAATGTATTTTTTACTAATCTTATTTCAAAACCAGTACATTGGAAATAAATTCGGAAATTATTCAAAAAAACATTGAACTTGCGAAAAATGGGGATCAGGTAGCTTTTACCTTCTTGTTAGACTTCTTTTGGAATGAAGTGTATGGTTTCATGTTAAAAAGAACAGAAAACGAAACAGATACAGACGATATTACTATTGAAACCTTTGCAAAAGCTTTTGATAAAATAACCACATATAATCCCGAATTCGGATTTAATACTTGGTTAATTACGATTGCTAAGAATGTTCACATTGACATGCTTAGAAAGAAAAAATCATCCTTATTTATAGAAATTTCAGATGAGGACGACGATCGTGCTTTTAATGTAGTTGATGACACTCCTTCCATTGAAGACGAAATTATTACTGAACAAAATCTTTCTCAATTATTGAGTTACATCAAAAAATTAAAACCTGCTTATCAAGAAGTCATCCAATTGCGTTATTTTCAAGAAATGAGTTATCAAGATATGGCAGAAACTTTGGAGGAACCACTCAATAATATCAAAATAAAACTACTACGTGCTAAAAAATTATTAGCCGAAATTATTACCAAAAAAGAGAAGAAAAAAACAAAATAACTTTTCTATATTTGGCAACCAACCAACATAGAATGTTATGCAAGATTTTACCACTTCTCAGAAGCTAAAACATTTATTTTCACTTCCAGTAATTGTAGCTGCTTTAGGCTATTTTGTAGACATTTATGATTTATTACTGTTTGGAATTGTAAGAGTCCCTAGCTTAGAAGCATTAGGCTTAGATGCCAATGTAGCAGGTTCAACGATTTTAAATTACCAAATGGTTGGCTTATTAATTGGAGGTATTATTTGGGGGATTTTTGGAGATAAAAAAGGCAGATTATCAGTACTTTTCGGTTCCATTTTAGTGTATTCATTAGCGAATATTGCCTGCGGTTTTTTACCTTTTTTCCCTAAAGACAACTTAGTATCAATATATGCTCTATTGCGCTTTATAGCAGGGATAGGCTTAGCAGGAGAACTAGGTGCTGGAATTACTTTGGTTTCAGAATCTTTACCGAAAGAATTAAGAGCTATTGGCACCTCTATTGTAGCGGGGTTTGGACTATTAGGAGCGGTTGTAGCTCAATTAACTGTAGAACTTGCTGGCGATTGGACCATTGCCTATTTTGTAGGTGGCTGTTTAGGTTTACTTCTTCTATTTCTACGTGTTGGAGTAGTCGAATCTGGCATATATAAAGACATCAAAAAATCAGACAGCATTCAAAAAGGCAATATTTTATTATTTGTGACCAATACTAATCGTTTTGTAAAATATTTAAAGTGTATCGCTATCGGACTTCCAACATGGTTTTGTGTAGGAATTTTAGCCGTAATGGGAAATCAATTTGCTCCTGCTTTTGGAATCGAAAACATCAATCCTGGAAGAGCTATTATGTGGACGTATATTGGTATTTCTATTGGTGATTTTGCTAGCGGTTTTATCTCACATTGGTTACATTCTAGAAAAAAAGCCATTTTTTATATGATGATTTTCACCATTATTGGGGTTTGTCTCATGCTTTTTGGAGGAACCAAAACAGAAAACATGTATTATTTTTACTGTGCTTGGCTTGGTTTAGGAACGGGGTATTGGGCCATGTTCGTTACAGTTGGAGCAGAACAATTTGGCACCAATATAAGAAGTACAGCAGCCACAACAATTCCGAATATGGTTAGAGGTTTACTTCCCGTTATGCTCATCAGTTTTAATTATTTAAAGGTCTCTAACGGTGTTATTTGGGGAGCAGCAATTGTGGGCTTTGTAGTTTTTGTTTTAGCCATTTATGCTACTCTAACCATTCCAGAAACCCACAATACCGATTTGGATTTTGTGGAATAATCATTGTTACTTTGTCGTTATGTTTAAAAACAATAACAAATCCTAACAATTTCATAAAGTTTGTAATTTTTCTAATTTCTAACTTCTAACTTCTAACTTCTTTTTATCTTTGTAGTTCAAATTGATTAGAATGGAATCGGTATTAAATAATGTTTTTCCACCAAAGGAACCCAAACCAAAATGGTTACGTGTAAAATTACCTACTGGAAAAAAATATACAGAATTAAGAGGTTTAGTAGATAAATATAAATTAAACACAATTTGTACGTCAGGTAGCTGTCCTAACATGGGTGAATGTTGGGGAGAAGGTACCGCTACATTCATGATTTTAGGAAATGTATGCACGCGTTCTTGTGGTTTTTGTGGCGTAAAAACGGGAAGACCTGAAACAGTGGATTGGGATGAGCCTGAAAAAGTAGCACGATCTATCAAATTAATGAAAATTAAACATGCGGTTATCACTAGTGTAGATAGAGATGACCTTAAAGATATGGGTTCCATTATTTGGGCGGAAACTGTGAAAGCTATTCGCAGAATGAATCCAAATACTACTTTAGAAACTTTAATTCCTGATTTTCAAGGAAACGAAAGAAATTTAGACCGAATAGTAGCAGTTGCTCCAGAAGTAGTTTCTCATAATATGGAAACTGTAAAACGATTGACTCGTGAAGTGCGCATTCAAGCGAAATACGAAAGAAGTTTGGAAGTACTTCGTTATTTGAAACAACAAGGTATCAAAAGAACCAAATCGGGAATCATGTTAGGTTTAGGAGAAACCGAAGAAGAGGTCATTCAAACTTTACATGATTTAAAAGAGGCAAACGTTGACATTGTAACCATTGGACAATATTTACAACCCAGTAAAAAACATTTACCTGTAAAAGAGTTTATCAAACCAGAACAATTTGAAAAATACGAAAAGATAGGTAAAGAATTAGGTTTTAGACATGTCGAAAGTGGAGCGCTTGTTCGTTCTTCTTACCATGCTGAAAAACACATTCATTAATATTTTAAGCCTTATGACTAGTCCTAAAAAATCGATACAGATTTATTAGACAAAAATAATTAAATTAAACACTTGCAAGAACGTTCTTGCAAGTGTTTTTTCTTTTATAAGTTCTCATTTTTAGATTAGATTGTTGATGCATTTGATTTGGAGTTAACATATGATTAGAGTAGTGAGGTCTTTTTTGATTGTAAACTTGGATAACTTCTTTTATTATTTGTTTCATAATTGGCAAATCTTTNTTTGGAAACCATAATGAAGCGTTGAAAAGTTTTTTAATTGCTAAAAAACACTTTGAAAAGAAAAAAGATTATTACAATTTAGCTAAAATTCAAGTTAATTTAGGAAATATTCAAGCCTCTCAAAATAAATATAGAGAAGCTATCCCTTACTTTAAAAAAGCTTTAGAATTTTCAAAATTATCTTCAAAACCATATTCAATCTTGCATGAATATACAAACATTGGAAAATGTTATGATTTTTTAAAAGAATATGATAAAGCTATTGAATATCTAGAAAAAGCACTTATAATTTGTGAGAAAGAAGGTAACGAAAAAGAAAATAAAATCTATGTTTTAAAAAGTTTAGGTAATGTATATAGTAATTTAAAAAACATTGATAAAGCTCTATTCTATTATAATCAAGCTTTAGAAATTAATAAATCACATAAATCTAAAAGCGACGATATACGAATAACAAAATATATTGGAAATGCGTATATGTCTATCGATAATTATTCTAAAGCAATCCCATATTATGAAAAAGCTTTAAAAAAAGTTAATGATCAAAAAGACATTGTCAGCTTATATGAACTTTCATATAACTTATCCAAAGCGTATGAGTTTACTGGTAATTACAAAAAAGCTCAATTTCATATGGAAAATTTTGCTAAAGCTAAAGATTCGGCAAACGAAATGAGCAATTTAGCAGCCATAAAAAAGATTGAATCCAACTTTGAAATCGAAAGAAACGATAGTAAATTAAAATTACTAGAAAAAGAAAAAAAAGCCATTAATGCATCTTTAAAAAGAAAAAACATTATTATCCTCTCCATTTTAAGTTTCATTTTATTAAGCATTATCTTTTTTTATTTATTATATAAACAAGAGAGAAAAATTTTTAAATCAAAATTACATTTAAATGATGCAGAGTCAAATCTTAAAGGACAATTTATAGAACGTAAAAGAATTGCCCAAGAGTTACATGATAATATTGGTAGCTCTCTTGCAGCAGTTAGATTTTCTGTAATGGATGCAATGAAAGATACCTCAGAAGAAAAAAACAAATTGCTAACTTATATTGATAGTATTTGTAATGAGGTTCGTTTTATTAGCCATAATATTATGCCTCCAGATATTACAGAGCAAAGTTTGCAAA
This sequence comes from Flavobacterium sp. 9AF, assembly GCF_902506265.1. GTDB lineage: Bacteria > Bacteroidota > Bacteroidia > Flavobacteriales > Flavobacteriaceae > Flavobacterium. The sequence continues at coordinate 984,241 of NZ_LR733556.1, forward strand.
GCCTTTTGGAACAATTAGTAGAAAATTACAAACTAAATAGTAGCCTTCATTTTGAAATTTATTTCACAGATGAACAAAAATTAGAAAAATTAAGTAATCAACAAAAATTAATGCTCTACAGAGTTGTTCAGGAATCTATTAATAATGCTATTAAACATTCTAAATGCAAAAATATTAATATTTTAATCAGTTGCTTTGACAATTATGTAAATATTATTATAGAAGATGATGGTATTGGTTTTGATACAAAAAACACGCAATATGGATTAGGCATTAAAAGTATTAAAGAACGATGCAAAGAATTTAACATTGATTTGGATTTAGATTCTGAACCAAACAAAGGCACCACCATTACATTCAATATTTTTTATTATAATGAATAAAGTAAAAATAGTTTTAGTAGATGACCATACAATCTTTTTAAATGGCTTGGAAGCCATTTTAAAAAGATATGAGTTTAGCAAAGATATTATTTTATTTGACCAATCAATTGAAGCATTAAACCACATTGAAAATAACGAGGTAGATATTGTAATTACTGATATAAGTATGCCACAAATTAATGGAATTGATTTATTAGCAAAAGTTAAGAAGAGTAAACCATCCGTTAAAGTAATTGTCTTGAGTATGCATACTGAAAATGCTATAGTAAAGAATGTCTTAAAAAATGCGCCCGATGCTTATCTCTTAAAAAACAGTGAAGAGAAAGATTTTTTTTCTGCTTTAGATGCCGTTCAAAAAGGAGAAAAGTATTACTGTAATAGTATAAAAAACATTTTATTAGATTCTGCAACTGGAAATAAAAAAACAAGTAATAGCTCGATAATTCCAATTTTAAGCAAAAGGGAAAAACAAGTTTTAGAATTAATCGCTAAAGAATTTACAACCCAAGAAATAGCAGACAAATTATTCTTAAGTGTTAATACAATTGAAACCTATAGGCAGAATTTATTATTAAAATTAGGCGCAAAGAATTCACCTGGAATAATAGCTAAAGCCTACCAATATGGAATTCTAAATTAATTTCTGACTAAAAAAGACGGCATCCCTGAAAACCACTATTTTTATTTTTGGTCAGTAACCATGAATTTTTTTTTCTAAAGTATGCGTTGCTTTGTATTGTTAAACAAATAATATAATAACAATGAAAAAAGCAATGCTAATTGTAAGCCTATTAATCTTTAGTACACAGGCTATTCAAGCACAAAAAAAATCTGCAAAAAAATCTGCAAAAAAATCGCAAGCCTATGAAATTGGATTAGGCTCACAAGTCAATTTATCAAATGGGTCTAGTTTTGGAATTTATTCTACAGGAGCACATCAATTTTCAGATGAAATTCTCGCTGGTATAAAATTAGGTTCTCAATTTGAAACAGGAACAAGTAATTTTGAAGTGGGTGCTTTCGGAAGGTATCTATTTAACAACTTTTTTGGTGGTGCTGGACTTACTTACTCACACAGCTCTTATGAAGTAGAAACGGGAAACTATAACGGATTTGAGGTAGAGTATTCCACCGAGAAAATAACTGCTAGTGGCGTCTATTTAACCTTAGAACCTGGATATCGTTACTTTTTCAATGATAATTTCGGGATTGATTCGGGATTGAATATCAATTTTTCATTCTCAAATGGTGGTGGCACTTGGGTAGGGCTTCGATTGGGAGGATTATATAGATTTTAATCTATTACTTCTCTCTATAAAGTTCTAAAACGAATTCTTAAAATCTGATACAAATGAATAGCGCAAATCCTGATAAAAGTACTATCTTATTTTTGCCTGATATAGGATGCTCTTCTGAAATGTGGATGAACGTGGCAAATCATTATAAAGAACAATACAATTGTGTCTTGATAGATTTTGCAGGATTTGCCAATACTCCAGCCATCAACGATTACTATACAAAACAATATGTAGAAGAAATTGAAAGTTATGTAAAGCAACAAAACTGGAGCAACCTTATTCTTTTCGGACATAATTTTGGTGGTTTTATTGCTTGTCAGTTAGCTGCCAATAAAAAAATAAATATTAGAAAAATAATCACTACCGATTTCTTTCCGAACCAACGTCTAGTTCACGAGCAAAAATATAAGCCAAATAAAATTCCAGAGATAATTCAGCAATTAAAAGAAATTTATTGTTATGCACCACTAAAAGATTTTATTGCCTTTCAAAGGAAAATAATTCATACGATTTATACGAATGATAAAATGCTAGCTGAAAAAATATTGTCTTGGCAATTGGCTTCAGACCGAAAAACAATTATAAATGTATTAATCAATCAATTAACAACAGATTTATATCCATATTTAAAAAACAATGAGATTCCATGGCTCAATTTTAATGTAGGAAGAACATTCGAGAAAAAAGCAGAAATACACACGTTAGAACGATATATAAATTCTAAAAATATCTCACAAATAACTACTCATCATTCTAAAACCTTTTTTTTTATTGATAATGAAAATTGGTTCATCAAAAAAACAAAAAAATTTATAAACAATTAAATAAACAAAACATGAAAAATTTAATCTTATTTACAGCATTCCTTTTAACACTTATTTCGTGTGAATCAGACGATTCATCATTAAAAAAAGATTTACTAATACAAGAAACAATTAAAAACCTGGATCTAAATACAATAGAAAATTGGAAATACGAATACAACTCAAATAATTTAATAAGTGGACATCAATATTTCAAAAATTCTCAATTGATGTATAATTACATATACAGATATAATTCAAACAATCAATTAATAGAACTTGAGAGAGACATGACAGAGCCTAATGAAGTTTCTAAAACCAAATATTATTATAATTCAGATGGTTATGTTATTAAAGAAGAAGATTATAGAAATAATGGAGAGTTATCAGCAATTTATGATTGGGATTATTCTAATTTAAATTTAGTCAAACTGACACAAAAAAACACACAAAATCAATTAATTCTCACAACATATTATACTATTTTAAACAATAATATTCAGAATATAAAATATGATTATGCAGATCCAAGCATAAATGATTCTCAATATGATTTTCAATCTTTTGATTCCAAAACTTTTAGAAAATCTAAAATGCCTCTATTAAATCACTTATCTAATGAAAAGTTGAACACAAACAATCCTTTAATTGCTATTAGAAAAAATGCTTTAAATGGAGACATCTATGAAAATTACAAATATGATTACCAATTTGATGAAAAAAACAATTATAAAACTGTTAATGTTTACAATCAATTAAATGACCAGTTGAAATATGTTTGTGAATATGAATGGAAAAATAATTAAACTTTTAATAACATTTATGAATTCTTAAATAATAATATATTGTCTGTTAATCCTATCTACAGTTTTCATAATTAAAATTAATAAATTAAAGAACATGAAAAAAACAATCTTATTTACAGCATTCCTTTTAACACTTATTTCTTGTGAATCAGACGATTCATCATTAAAAAAAGATTTACTAATTAGTGAGACCACAAAAAATTTAGAAGAAAATATAACTAAAACTTGGAAATATGAATATAATTCAAACAATTTAATCAGTAATTATCAATATTTCCTGAATTCTGAACTTGTTTCCACCTTTAATTACGCTTATAATTCAAATAATCAATTAATTGAACTTGAAAAAGAAACTAATAATCCAAATGAAATTTCGAAAACTAAATATTATTATAATTCAGAAGGTTATGTTATTAAAGAAGAAGATTATAGAAATAATGGAGAACTATACGCTATCTATATGTGGGATTATTCAAATCCAAGTCTTGTCAAATTAACTGGAAAAACTGTACTAGATGAGTTAATTGTAACTACTTATTATACTATTTTAAACAATAATGTACAACAGATAAAATATGATTATGCTAACCCTAATACAATTGATTTTCAATATGATTTCCAACAATTTGATTCAAGAAATTTTAAACGTTCTACAATGCCATTGATAAATCTAATCAACCCTAAATTAAATGCAAATAATCCATCGATTGCTATTAGAAAAAATGCCAATAATGGAGAAATTTATGATCATTACCTTTATGATTATGAATTTAATGAAGATGGTAATTATAAAAAAATAAATATATACAACCAATTAAACAATCAATTAAAATATGTTTGCGAATATGAGTGGGTAAATAAATAAAAATTCTCACAACAATTTTTTCATTCTTATAATTTGAATTTTAGTTCGATAAGTCGCAATATTCACTGTTGCGACTTATTATTTTTAACAACTTTATAAATTTCTCATGAAAAATGAACATCCTAATAAAATAATATTTAAAAAAAACTATATATCTTCGAAGAATTAATAAAAATTTCCAAAATGAAACCTTTTTTCACCTTTATTCTTCTCATTTTTAGTTCGATTTCTTTTTGTCAAGAAGATCTTTCTGCATTATATAATAAAATGGAAGTGTATATTCCTATGCGTGATGGCGTAAAATTATTTACCGCAATTTACACTCCAAAAGACATTTCTAAAAGCAATAAATATCCTTTCCTAATGCAACGTACCTGCTACAGTGTGGCACCTTATGGAGAAGGAAATTTTAAAAAATCTTTAGGCCCAAACACCTTTCTTTTAAAAGATAAATACATATTTGTTTATCAAGATGTAAGAGGAAGATATATGAGTGAAGGGACTTTTACCAATATGACTCCGCAAGTGGAACACACTTCAAAAACAAATGTTGACGAAAGCACCGATACCTACGACACTATAGATTGGCTAATTAAAAACATTAATAATAATAACGGAAAAGTGGGACAATATGGCACCTCTTACCCTGGTTTTTACACTGCTGTAGGAACATTAGCTAATCATCCTGCTTTAGTAGCTTCTTCTCCTCAAGCACCTATTTCGGATTTCTTTTTTGATGATTTTCATCACAACGGTGCATTTTTAACAGGTTATTTCAGAACTTTTCCTGTTTTTGGTGTACAAAAAACAAAAGCAGAAGATAAAGCTTGGTATATGGATCAATATATTAAGCCCACTTCAAAAGACGGTTCTGTTTTCTACAATGAATTAGGAACTGTTAAAGAAGCAACCGATAAATATTATGCAGACAATTTTTTCATGCAGGAAATTGTTTCGCATCCGAATTATGATTCTTTTTGGCAAAAAAGAAATTTATTACCGCATTTAAAAGGAATCAATCACGCCGTAATGGTTGTAGGTGGTTGGTTTGATGCAGAAGATTTAGCAGGGCCTTTAAACATTTACAAAACCATAGAAAAAACAAGTCCGAATGCTAAAAACACACTTGTTATGGGACCTTTTTCTCATGGTGCTTGGGCTCGTGAAAACGGAAAACACTACCTTAATGACATCTATTTTGGTGATAGTATTGCTACCTTTTATCAAAAAAATATTGAATATAAATTCTTCAACCATTATTTAAAAGGCAATAATAAAACAGCTGTTAATTTACCTGAAGCTTACATGTATAATACGGGTAAAAAGCAATGGCAAGAATTTACAACTTGGCCTCCTAAACAAGCTAGCAAAATTAATTTTTATTTGCATTCTAATGGTAAATTACAAAATAAAAAGGAAGAAAAAACTCATTTTAGCGAATACTTTAGTGACCCCAACAAACCCGTTCCAAGTAGTAATAATTACGCAGATTATAATGGTTTTACCCCAAGAAATTATATGAGTGAAGACCAACGATTTGCAACAAGTCGCCCTGATGTGGTAACCTTTACAACCGAATATTTAGAAGAAGATATTACTTTAGCTGGTGAAATCATGGCAAAACTTAAAATTGCAACAGATGCAACAGATGCCGATTTTATCGTAAAATTAATTGATATTTATCCTTTAGACGAACCTGAAAACAAAGACAAACCAGACGTGCTTTATGCAAACTACCATCAAATGGTGCGTAGCGAGATTATGCCCGCTCGATTTAGAAATAGCTTTGAAAAACCAGAAGCATTGCAACCTAATACAAACACGGAAATTAATTTTAGATTACAAGATGTATTACACACCTTTAAAAAAGGGCATAAAATACAAATTCAAATCCAAAGCACTTGGTATCCTTTAATGATGGTAAACCCACAAAAATTCTTAGAAAATCCATACTTAGCTACAAAAGACGATTATTCTAAAGCCTTCATAAAGGTATATAGCGATAGTCATATTGAAGTAGATGTTTTAAAATAATTTAAATAAAAAAAGGCTGTCTAAAGACAGCTTTTTTCATTCATATAAATAACAACTTATAACATGTCTAAAAATTCAAAACTTTTAGATTTAAAACTTTTTAGCTTCAACAAAAAAATTACTTTTGCAAAACAAATGGCAAATTGCCTTCTTGAAAATTGACACCTTACATTTATGAATTACCTTTCAGTCGAAAATATATCTAAAGCCTACGGTGAACGTGTTTTGTTTGATAACGTTTCCTTTGGGATTAATAAAGATCAAAAAATTGCTTTTATTGCTAAAAATGGTTCTGGAAAAACTACCATCATGAATATGATTAACGGTTTAGACGAACCCGATTCGGGTCAGGTAATACTTCGAAAAGGAATCAATGTAGCGTTTTTATCTCAAAATAATAATTTACAAGACGAGTTAACCATAGAGGAAAGCATTTTCGCATCGGATAATGATACTTTAAAAATCATTGAAGCGTACGAAAAAGCATTGGAAAACCCAGAAGACGAAGAATTATATCAAAGGGCTTTTGACGATATGGATCGCTACAATGCTTGGGATTTTGAAACCCAATACAAACAAATTTTATCCAAATTAAAACTAGACGATTTAAAACTGAAAGTTAAAAATCTTTCGGGTGGTCAAAAAAAACGTTTATCATTAGCCATTATTCTTATTAATCGACCGGATTTATTAATTTTAGATGAACCAACCAACCATTTGGATTTAGAAATGATTGAATGGTTAGAAGATTATTTTGCGAAAGAAAATATTACTTTGTTTATGGTCACGCACGATCGCTTTTTCTTAGAGCGTGTGTGTAATGAAATCATTGAATTAGAGAATAATAAAATATATCAATACAAAGGAAACTATTCTTATTACCTAGAAAAGAAAGAAGAACGTATTGCCTCTGAAAATGCAACTATTGACAAAGCACAAAACTTATTCGTAAAAGAATTAGCTTGGATGCGTCGCCAACCCAAAGCAAGAACAACTAAATCCAAATCGCGTCAGGATGATTTTTATAAAATCAAAGCTGTTGCAGAAAGTCGCAGAAAAGAAAATGTAGTAGAACTGGAAATTAATATGGAGCGAATGGGGAGCAAAATCATTGAAATGGTAAAAGTGACTAAAAAATTTCCTGAAAAAACCATACTCGATGATTTTTCATATTCTTTCCAACGTGGAGAACGCATTGGAATTATTGGAAAAAACGGAACTGGAAAATCTACCTTTCTAAATATTCTAACGCAAACTGCACCTCCAGATTCAGGTAAAGTTATTATTGGAGACACCATCAAGTTAGGTTATTATACTCAAAGTGGTATTAATCCTAAACCAGGGCAAAAAGTGATCGACATTATTAAAGAATATGGAGAATACATTCCGTTAACCAAAGGAAAAATCATTTCGGCATCTCAACTGTTAGAACGTTTCCTTTTTGATGCCAAAAAACAATACGATTTTGTGGAAAAATTGAGTGGTGGTGAATTAAAAAGGTTATACTTGTGTACGGTTTTGATTCAAAATCCAAATTTTTTAATTCTCGATGAGCCTACCAATGACTTAGATATTGTAACTTTAAATGTACTAGAAAGTTTTCTTTTAGATTATCCTGGTTGCCTTTTAGTAGTAAGTCATGATCGTTATTTTATGGATAAAATTGTAGATCACCTATTTGTTTTTAGAGGCGAAGGAAAAGTAGAAGATTTTCCGGGTAATTATTCCGATTTTAGAGCGTATGAAGATTCGGCTGAACCCAAAGAACTGAATGCAGTAAGTACCGAAAAAGTCAATTGGAAAGAAAAAAACGCAAGTACTTCAGGTTTGTCTTTTAACGAACAAAAAGAACTCAATAAAATTGAACGTGAAATTAAAGATTTGGAATACGAAAAATCCAAAATTGAACAAGAATTTGCTGATGGAAAAGTTGCAGATGATAAAATTGAAACCAAGGCAAACGAACTACAAAAAATAATTCAATCCTTAGAACAAAAAGAAGAAAGATGGTTTGAATTAACCGCAAAATCAGAAGGATAAATTACAATTTGACAATCCAACTATTTTAAAAAAAACAAAAATAGTTGGATATCAAACCTTTCAATTTTAAATTTTTCCCGAAATTAAATTCTTATATTTATTTAACAATGCCTTTGTCATTCCTAAATTTGATTTTGTAGAATCAACAGCTAAATAAATAAAATATTGATTGTCATCAGAAACATCTATTATATGAATTTGACCACTTAGAGTAATCAGTATATTATCGATAGATTGATTCAATTTCAGTGCTTCAATAGCTTTAATTTTAGCTTTAACAACTTCAAGATTGTAAGCAGATGCTAATTCAGGATCAAAATCTGGCATTATAGAGTCAGAATAATAAGAAATTCCACTTTTAACTTCTGTTATAGCTACAGCAATGTAACCCGCAACATTTTTCTTCAACTCTTCACCAAATTGGCTTAAAAAATCTGACATAATTTTTGTTTTATTAAATTAACTAATTAATTCCTAAATTTGCATAACAAGGAATATTTATTCATTTTTTTGTACAAATGTAAATTATTTTGAATGCTATGCAAATTTTAACAAACATTTTTAATGGATAATTTTAACGAATTAGGAATAAGATTTTACAAATACCTAAAAACCAAAGGTTTAGGTATAAATGATACAGCAAAATTATTAGGGTTATCGGGTAGTCAAATTAGCAATGTAAAGAATGGAAAAGTTTTTGGTACAGATAAAATGTTCAAAATATTGAATGAATTTAAAGATTTAGATGCAAATTGGTTATTCCGAGGTGTTTCAAAAGAGATTCCCCACGTAGACATTAATCATTTAGATTATGTGATTGAGTTACAAAAAGAAAGAATAATTGATTTAAAGAAAGAAAATGCCGAATTAAAAAAAGAAATAAAAGCTTTACAATCAAAACAAGCTAATTTATAAATCCTTTTTTAATTATTCATATCCTTTTATATTCAAGTATTTTTGATGTAATTTGTATTTTGTCACATTTTTTAGAAGTCTTTACATAATAATATGTTGTTCCCAATCATAGCCTACATAAAATTTCTTTTCCAAGCCAAAAGCGAACATGGAATTCATTCTCCATTTGTATTTGATTTGGTTACCAAATGCTTTTATGACAATTTCCATTATCCAGAATATATAATCTTAAAAAGCTATCGAAAAGCACTTTTAGAAAATAAAAACACTATAGAAGTAACCGATTTTGGAGCAGGCTCGCGAGTTTTCAAATCCAACACAAGGTCTATCTCAGCGATTGCTAAAAATGCAGGAATTAGCCCTAAAAATGCACAATTATTATTTCGTATTACACAGTATTTTCAACCCGAAACTATTTTAGAAATTGGCACTTCATTAGGATTAGCTACTTCTACCCTGTCATTAGGTGCTGAAAACTCAAAAATTACAACGTTAGAAGGTTGTCCAAATACTTTGTCTGTTGCAAAAGATTACTTGACAAATTCAACTGTAAAAGCCAAAAACATTGAATTCATAAATACCGAATTCTCGAAATACCTTTCTTCCAACAACCAGCAACCAGCAACCAACAACCTTATCTACTTCGATGGCAATCATTCTAAAAAAGCAACCTTAACTTATTTCGAAACATTACTCTCAACCGTTACCAATGACAGTGTTTGGATTTTTGACGACATTCATTGGTCCAAAGACATGGAAGACGCTTGGAAAACAATACAAAATCATCCCAAAGTAACGGTAACCATAGACACCTTTCAATGGGGAATGGTTTTCTTTAGAAAAGAACAAAACAAAGAGCATTTTATAATCAATCCTAAACGTAGCCTTAGCTCCTACCTATTTAAAAAAATTAGAATCTAATTGTAACAAATTACTCGCTTTTTCTACTTATGTGTAATTAAGAATTCAACTTTTTGAATTGTAAATTCTAAATTCTAATTTAAGATGGCACAACCAATCATTGAAATAAAAGGCATTACTAGAGATTTTCCTTTAGGAGACGAAACCATTCATGTGTTAAAAGGAATTGATTTAACTATTAACAAAGGGGAATATGTGGCACTAATGGGACCATCAGGTTCCGGAAAATCTACCTTAATGAATCTTTTAGGTTGCTTAGATACACCTACTTCCGGAAGTTATGTACTAAATGGAAAATTAGTGAGTCAAATGCACGATGATGAATTGGCAGAAATTCGTAACAAAGAAATTGGCTTCGTTTTCCAAACATTTAATTTAATGCCTAGGACTACTGCTTTGGATAATGTAGCCTTACCCATGGTGTATGCTGGTTTTTCAAAATCGGAAAGAAACGAAAGAGCTACTGAAGTTCTAACGCAAGTAGGCCTTGCGGATCGTATGGATCACAAACCCAATCAGTTATCCGGTGGTCAAAGACAACGTGTGGCCGTAGGTCGTGCTTTGGTAAACAAACCTGCCATTATTTTAGCCGATGAACCAACTGGAAACTTAGACAGTAAAACTTCGGTAGAAATCATGAATCTTTTCAATGAAATTCATGCCAAAGGAAATACGGTAATTTTAGTAACTCACGAAGAAGATATTGCTGCATATGCACATCGTATCATTCGTTTACGAGACGGACTTATTGAAAGTGACAATCTTAACAAATAATACCAATATGAAATCCAAAACTTTTTTTATAGCAGGAATTTTAACCGTTAACATTTCACAAATTCTTACCCATTATTTTCAATTTAACGATTTTTCCAAAGGTATTTTAACTGGAACAGGATTAGGTCTTTTTTTGTTAGCACTTTTACAAAAAAACAACACTGTGAAAAGTTAATTTTAGAAGCGAATCGCTTGGTTTTTATCAGCCGTCCTTTTTCCTGCCATTCCAAGTAGTCCCGAAAAAATCGGGAGCTACTTTTTACTGTCAGGGCTAGTTATTTTTCCATTTCTTCATTTGTTAGGAACTCCTTATCTTTGAAAAACAAAAATAAATCCATGACAAAAATTGCACTGCTCACTTGCGATAAATTACCTGACTTAAAACCATCCGACCAACAACTTATTCCTGAATTAAAAAAACATGGCATTACAGCTCAAGCCGCCATTTGGGATAACCCAAAAGAAGATTGGACGCAGTATGATTATCTCATTTTTAGAAATACTTGGGATTATTATGAAAAAGAAGAAGCATTCAATCATTGGCTTTCTAAAATAGAACATCTAGGCATTCCTACACTCAATTCATTGAATGTAATTCAACAAAACAAACACAAGTTCTACTTGCAAGAATTAGAACAAAAAGGAATTACTATTTTACCCACCTATTTTCAGAAAAAAACAACTCATCTCGATTTAAAAAATACCATCCCATCACATTGGAAAAAAGTGGTTGTCAAACCTGCTTTTTCTGCGGGTTCTTATTTAACCAAAGTGTTCGAATCTAGTGAAATAAAAAAAATCGAAGAAGAATATCAAATAATTGCTCAAGAAAAAGAATTATTATTACAGGAATTTCAACCTGAAATTACTTCTTTAGGGGAAACCTCCTTTATTTTCTTTAACAAAACATTTTCACATGCTGTAAACAAAAAACCTGCTGCTAACGATTTTAGAATACAAGTACAATTTGGAGGGCAATACACTTTAGTACAACCTTCAGAATCTTTGATTCAGCAAGCACAAGAAATTGTCAATCAATTTCCAGAACCATTACTATATGCGCGGGTAGATGGAATTGTAAAAAACAACACCATTCACTTAATGGAAGTAGAATGCATTGAACCCGATTTGTATTTTGATTATGCTCCAGACGCATTGCAAAAATTCACCCAAGCAATAGTGCAATTAATTCAGTAAATTTGAAAATAAAATGGACATGTTCTTTTTGGTTGGCATTTTAGCATTTTTATATATTGTACTACGATTGGTTCAGAAAAAGAAATCTAAAAATTTAAATCATAGAAAACCGTTTCATATTGCTTATAACAAAAACAAAGACAATACAAAAAAATTAGAATCCTAATTTCAATTTTAAAAATAAGGTTTCTAAATTCTAAATTCTTATGAAAGTATATACTAAAACAGGAGACAAAGGAACAACAGCTCTTTTCGGTGGCACACGGGTTCCTAAACACCATATTCGCATTGAAAGTTATGGCACAGTTGATGAATTAAATTCACACATTGGATTAATTCGTGATCAAGAGATGCAGTCGCACTACAAAACCGTTTTAATTGAAATTCAAGACCGTCTTTTTACATTGGGAGCTATTTTAGCAACACCTCCTGAAAAAGAAACCTTAAAAAATGGTCAACCTCGTTTGCAACAATTAGGTATTATAGAAAGTGATATCGAATATTTAGAAAAAGAAATAGACACTATGGAAGAAAATCTTCCTCCTATGACACACTTTGTATTACCAGGTGGACACATAACCGTGTCATATTGTCATATCGCAAGATGTGTTTGCCGTAGAGCGGAGCGTTTAGTGACGCATTTGAATGACATAGAGCCTACAGATACCTATGTTATGAAATACCTAAACCGACTTTCTGACTATCTTTTTGTACTGGCACGAAAGTTGTCCTACGATGTAAAGGCTGAGGAAGTAAAATGGATACCTAGGAAGTAGTTTTTTAGTATTCAGTCTTTGGTAAACCGTATCACTTCTATACAATTAGTAGTTTAAAAAACGAATTAAAAATAGTAAAAAAAGACTCACGATTTACTTAAAAAAAAGACGTTCTTACAAATAATAAAAAATAAATCAAAAAAAACTTGATTTTTTAAGTTAAAAAATTATTTTTGCATAAATTTAAATCGATAGAAAAATGTATTGGACATTAGAACTAGCATCCTATTTAAGCGATGCTCCTTGGCCTGCTACCAAAGACGAACTTATCGACTACGCAATCAGAACGGGTGCTCCTCTTGAAGTAGTTGAGAATCTCCAATCGATTGAAGATGAAGGAGAAATCTATGAATCAATGGAAGAAATTTGGCCTGATTATCCAACTGACGAGGATTATCTTTGGAACGAGGATGAGTATTAAAAAATAAAATAACAACATTTAAAAAGTCTCACATAGAGGCTTTTTTTTGTACATTTACACACCTAATTTTTGAATAAAAATTATTATGAGTTTAATTAATTCTATATTAAAAGCTTTTGTTGGAGATAAATCTCAGAAAGACGTAAAAGCCATACAGCCACTTGTAAACAAAGTTAAAACCTTTGAAACAGCACTTGCCTCTTTATCCCACGATCAATTAAGAGCAAAAACTGAAGAATTCAAAGAAAAAATAAAATCAGCTAGAGCTGAAAAAGATAGTAAAATTGAAGCTTTAAAAGTAGAAGCCGAAAATACTACTGACATAGACAAAAGAGAAGATATTTACACTGAAATTGATGCTTTAGAAAAAGAAGCCTACGAAATTTCAGAAAACATATTAAATGAATTATTACCAGAAGCATTCGCTGTATTAAAAGAAACTGCTAAACGTTTCAAAGACAACTCAACGATTACTGTAACAGCTACCGCAAGAGATAGAGAATTATCTGCTTCAAAACCTTATATCACTATCGAAGGAGATAATGTTACTTGGGCAAATTCTTGGGATGCCGCTGGAAAAGCCATCACTTGGGATATGATTCATTATGATGTACAGCTCATTGGTGGAGTGGTTTTACATCAAGGTAAAATTGCCGAGATGCAAACAGGTGAAGGAAAAACATTGGTTGCTACACTGCCATTATACTTAAATGCCTTAACAGGTAATGGAGTTCATCTTGTAACTGTAAATGATTATTTAGCAAGACGTGATAGCACTTGGAAAGCACCACTTTTTGAATTTCATGGTCTAACAGTAGATTGTATCGACAATCATCAACCCAATACAGCAGCGAGAAGAAAAGCCTACAATGCAGATATTACGTATGGTACCAATAACGAATTTGGATTCGATTATTTAAGAGACAATATGGCGCATTCACCTGAAGACTTGGTACAAAGAAAACACAATTTTGCTATTGTGGATGAGGTGGATTCTGTATTAATTGACGATGCACGTACACCTTTAATTATTTCAGGACCTGTACCACAAGGAGATCGTCATGAATTTAACGAATTAAAACCAAAAGTTGACAACTTAGTTTCGCTTCAAAGAAAATTAGCTACGGACTGTCTTACAGAGGCTAAAAAGTTAATCAAAGAAGGCAATACTAAAGATGGCGGTTTCTATCTATTGCGTTCCTATAGAGCCATTCCTAAAAATAAAGCATTAATTAAATTCTTATCAGAAGAAGGAGTTAAGCAATTATTACAAAAAACAGAAAATCATTACATGGCAGACAATAATCGTGAGATGCCAAAAGTGGATGAAGCACTATATTTTGTAATAGAAGAGAAAAACAATCAGGTAGAATTAACAGATAACGGTATTAAATTTCTTTCTCAAGATACCGACGAACATTTCTTCGTTTTACCAGATATAGGAACTGAAATTGCAAAAATTGAAAAAATGAATCTCTCTACTGAAGAAGAAGCAGAAAAAAGAGACGATTTATATAAAGATTTTTCAATTAAATCGGAACGTATTCATACACTTACACAATTATTAAAAGCCTATACTTTATTTGAAAAAGATACAGAATATGTAATCATTGACAACAAAGTCATGATTGTTGATGAGCAAACGGGTCGTATTATGGATGGCCGTCGTTATTCGGATGGATTACACCAAGCAATTGAAGCTAAGGAAAATGTAAAAATTGAAGCGGCTACACAAACTTTTGCAACCATTACATTACAGAACTATTTCCGTATGTATAGTAAACTTGCTGGTATGACGGGGACAGCTGTAACTGAAGCTGGAGAATTTTGGGAAATTTACAAATTAGATGTAGTAGAAATTCCAACCAACAGACCTATTGCCAGAAAAGATAAAGAAGATTTAATTTATCGTACGGTTCGTGAAAAATTCAATGCTGTTATTAACGACGTTGTTGAGCTTTCACAAGCAGGTCGTCCTGTATTAATTGGTACAACTTCAGTCGAAATCTCTGAGTTATTAAGCCGTATGTTAAAAATAAGAAACATACAACACAATGTCTTAAATGCGAAAATGCATAAAAGAGAAGCAGAAATTGTTGCTGAAGCAGGTAAACCTGGTGTTGTAACTATTGCTACTAACATGGCGGGTCGTGGTACCGATATTAAATTATCAGACGAAGTAAAAAAAGCAGGTGGTTTAGCCATCATTGGTACTGAACGTCACGATTCAAGACGCGTAGACCGTCAGTTAAGAGGTCGTGCTGGTCGTCAAGGAGACGTAGGTAGTTCCCAATTCTATGTATCTTTAGAAGATAACTTAATGCGTTTGTTTGGCTCCGAAAGAGTAGCCAAAGTGATGGATAGAATGGGATTAAAAGAAGGGGAAGTAATTCAACATTCTATGATGACCAAATCTATCGAAAGAGCGCAGAAAAAAGTAGAAGAAAATAACTTTGGTGTTCGTAAACGTTTATTAGAATATGATGATGTTATGAATGCACAACGTGAAGTAGTTTATAAACGTCGTCGCCATGCATTAGAAGGAGAACGTTTAAAAGTGGATATTGCTAATATGATGTATGATACTTGTGAAGTGATTGTACAAAATAATAAAGCAGCTGGTGATTTTAAAAACTATGAATTTGAATTAATTCGCTACTTCTCAATCAGTTCTCCTGTATCTACTGAGGAATTTTCTAAACTTCAAGAAAGAGAAATTATTAGCAAAACTTATAAAGCCGTTTTAGATCATTATACTGAAAAATCAGAAAGAAATGCAAAAGAAGCTTTTCCAGTAATTAAAAATGTATATGAAAACAATAATGGCCAATATGAGCGTATTGTAGTTCCTTTTACAGACGGAATTAAATCATTAAACATTGTAACCAATTTAGAAAAAGCTTATAGTTCTGAAGCAAAATCATTGGTAACTGATTTTGAAAAAAATGTTTCTCTAGCTATTATTGACGAGGCTTGGAAAAAACATTTACGCAAAATGGACGAACTAAAACAATCGGTACAATTAGCTGTTCACGAACAAAAAGATCCTTTACTTATTTATAAATTTGAAGCATTCAATTTATTTAAACGAATGATGGATGAAGTAAATAAAGATGTCATTTCTTTCTTATTTAAAGCCGATTTACCTTCTCAAAATGCAAACACGATTAGTGAAGCCAAGGAAGTTAGAACAAAAGAAAACTACACAGAGAGTAAAGAAGAAATTTTAAATAGCGATGAATTAGCTGCTAGAAATAGAGAAGCGGGTCAACAAACACAAAATCGCCCACAAGTTACAGAAACTATTGTGAGAGAAACTCCAAAAATTAATCGCAATGATACCGTTACTATTAAACATGTAATGAGTGGAAAAACAGAAACTATGAAATTTAAAAAAGCAGAAAACTTAATCGCTTCTGGTGAATGGGTTTTAGCATAATAATTCTTTAAAACTAAATCAATAAATCCTCATTTCTATTAAGATAGATTTGAGGATTTATATTTTAACAACTACCTTATGAATAATAAAATTTGTCCTGCTTGCAAAAAAGAATCTCCAGAATCTTATGACAACTGTAGTTACTGTAAATTTCCATTTAACGGAACAGAAAAAGAACAAGCAACTCACATTGGTAAATTTATTGCAGATAAGGGAATTTTAGATAAATCTAAACACAATATCGAAAACAGTAAACGTATATTGTTTTATATCGTAGCATTTAATACAATAGGATTAATCATTGCTATTATGAATAATAAATATGATTTTCTAGGTGTTTTTTTAACTGTTTTTATTAGTCTAATTTTTCTATTATGTGGCATTTTTCTACAGAAGAATCCAAAGATTTTAACTATAATTCCTTTAACAATAATCTTGTTATTTTACACATTGAATTTTATTTTTGATAGAGAACACTTTTTTAATGGAATCATTTTCAAAATAATAATTGTTGGTGCATTAATTTACAACTTATATGTTTTAAATGAAGCTGAAAAATTTAAGAAAGCCAACAACCTATAATTAAAACTACGTTAAAAAACATCCTCAATTCTAGTAAGCATTGAGGTTTTTTTTATCTTTGAAAAAATACTAAAACATGAGAGCTAAAATATTTTTTCTAACCGCATTATTCTTCACTTATTTCTCAGCTTTTTCACAAGATATTGGAAGCTTAAAAACGGAAGTTACTAAAATTTATAAAGCAACTGCTTCAATGGATTATGATGGTATTTTTGAAACAACCTATCCTAAAGTTTTTGATATTATTCCTAAAGAAACAATGAAGGAAATGTTCCAACAAATGATGAGTAATGACGATTACAATATAAAACTAATTCCTGTAGAACCTAATTTTTCATTTGGCGAAATTAAAAAAATTGGTACACAAACTTTTTGTTTAATAGATCATGACAATGTGATGCAAATGAAATTTAAAAAACCAATTATAGATAAGGATGCCGAAACCATGATTGGCATATTTAAAAAATCTATGGATGCGAAAGAAGTGACCTTTGATAAAGACAAAAATGAATTTACTATCAAGCTTCGCTCAACACTTATTGGTGTATATGACGATTCGACTAGCAACAAATGGAAATTCTTAAATAAAGACAAAGAAAATCAGTTATTTAATATGATTTTTGATGAAAATGTAAAAACAGCATTAGGATTATAAAAATGACAAACGAAATTATTTTTTCCCATTTCTTTTCTCAAGTAAAAGAAAGCATCACAAATGGTACTTTTGCCAAATTAACTTTAGCAAAAACGATAGGTAAACCTGAATTACAGAATATATATGTAAAATTGACAGAAGAAAACAACCAATTAAAATATACCCTTACCAAAAAAGTCTATGACGGTGAAAAAAAAGAAATCACCACAATTCATCCTTTAGATTCTTTAGAAAGTGAGTTAACCCCTTATCTTCCCTACCCTTTTTTATCAGCTTTACTTTTCACAACAGAGGCAGACATTACATTAAAAATCAATAAGAAAAAAGTGGCTAGTATTATTGAGCAACCGCCAACGTTTAAAAATGCAGATTCGGTTTTAATAGCCTTTTTGAATAAATAAAAAAATCCAACTTGAAGTTGGATTTTTGTTTATCTAAATATATTCTTCTTACAAACTAAAATACTCTTACTAAATTAAATCCGAAGAAAATATCTCCTTTTGACCAATTCCCATAGGCATTACCTAAATATCCTGTTTCATTCATAGCTTGTGAATTAGTGAAATGCAACTGAAATATATGCCCTCCTGTTTCAATATCAACCCCTACAGATAAAGGATTATGTGATAATGAACTTGCTGCTCTGTTTAAATGCGCTGCGTAGTCCATCGTTAATGCCACACGATTCGATATTTTATATCTTCCTCCAGCACCAATAGCATACTGACTATTATCTTGATAATCATTAACTACAAAGTTCTCATGAAAAAATGTAGGAGCTAATTCTAATGATAATCGATCAGAAAATTTTCTAGAAATTAAAAGTTGCGTTGTATAATTTAACCTATTTTCAAAAGTCAATTTTGGCAACAAATCTTTATCTAGTTCAGAATTCACTACAATACTATTAAATCCAACAATAGTAACTGGAAAACCATTTTCTTGTTGTGGCATTAATCGGTATTTAACGGCTCCTTCATAGGCTTTTTGAAAACCACTTCTAGAAGCATGAACCGTTAACCATTCATTTATTCCATATAAAAACTTGATTTGAGTATTCGCATCGTCTAATCCAAAAAAAGTATCAATTCCATTCTTAATAGAACCAAAACGGTGTGAAACAATAAAATAAAAATCACCTTTTGCAGCTAATTTGGTAGATTCTAAATTAACTATTTTTAATGACTTAAAAGCAGAAGATACCTCCGTAGGATCTGATGGCGTATCAATTTCAGAAAGTAAATCATCTTGAGCCTGCATACAAAATGGTAGTAGCATAGCGAATAAAAATTTTTTCATAGTATTTTTTTTAGCAATTTATTTAATTACAGACACTTGGTCCATTTTGAATTCTTCTAAAAGTTCGTCATAACCAATAAATCTTCCTTTAATAGTTATTTCTTGGTCTTTTTCTATTGGTTGATTTGGTTTTTCAAGAAGTGTAGCCGATAAAACCTCATCAACAACTAAAAGATTAGCTGTTGCATCATAAGAAGTAACCTTTCCATTCACATCTATAGTTTTATCTAAGTATTTTGTATTGGCAGCATTTTCATCTGCTTTAAAATCTTGAGCTAAAGTAGCTACTTTAATAGAATAACTCGCTTCTTCAGAACTAATATCTCTATGACTTTTGTAGATATAATTATAACCTAAAACACCTACAACTATTAGGATTATAAGAATAAAAATCCATTTATTTTTTTTCATATTGCTATTTGTTTTTTAACAAAAATAAAATAAAATTTTTATCTATGTCTTAAAAAAACTATTTTTACTATAACAATTACAAAAAGCTATGAAGAAAAAAACAATTTTAACACTTACAATCTTAACAACTTTACTCGCTAGTTGTACTAATGATTCAGAAGCAGACTTAGTAGATGTTCCTAACGAAAATACAGTAACTTACACCAATTATGTTAAAAATGTAATTGATAGTAATTGTCTATTTTGTCATGGAGCTACACCATCAAATGGTGCTCCCATGTCGTTAACAACATATAGTTTAGTGAAAGATGCTGTTCTGAACAGAGGATTATTAGACCGCATTTCAAGACCTCAAGGCTCCTCAGGTATGATGCCAAATGGAGGTACAAGATTACCACAAACAACTATAGATGCGATCACTAAATGGCAAACAGATGGTTTATTAGAATAACAAAAAAATAAATAAATATGAAAAAAATTGCAGTATTAATTTTGATTTGTTTTACCGCCTTTGGATTCGCACAAGAAAAAAAGTCGACTAAAACGGGAGAAATTACTTTTGAAGCATCCGTTCCTTCATTTGAAGAAGTAAAAGCAACAAACAAGGGAGTTTCTTGCGTTTTAAATACCCAAACAGGTGAAATTGCCTCATTGGCTTTAGTAAAAGGATTTCGTTTTAAAGTAGCTTTAATGGAAGAACATTTCAATGAAAATTATATTGAAAGCGGAAAATATCCTAAAGCTGTCTTTAAAGGAAAAATTGAAAATTTTGATGTTGCTAAATTAACAGAAAAAGAACAAAAGTTTGTTATAAATGGTACTTTAGAATTACATGGAAAAACGAAAAACATAACTTCTAACGCCCTAATTAAAAAATCGGGAACTACCATTATTATTGACAATACTTTTGCCGTTCAACCAGAAGATTTTGATATTAAAATTCCTAGTGTTGTAAGTAAAAAAGTAGCTAAAACAGTAGATGTAACATGTCATTTTAGCCTTTAATTCATAAATAATAAATTAAAAGACAACATAACTATTCGTTATTGTTGTCTTTTTTTTGTCCTTTATTTTTCTTATAAATAGGAATAAAATAACTTAAGGTGTAATTAAAACCAGCTCCAAATTTACCATCATACGTTCTATTAAATCCTGGAATATATAAATTATCAAAATTCTCAGGTTTCTTATCTGAAATTAAATAATTTAATCGTAAAGAGAACCCTAGATAAATATTATTAAACATTTTTGCTTTAACACCTCCTACTACTTCAATCCAACTGGCATTTAATCCACTAAATTTTTCATTAGGATAAACCGTATACACACCATAAAAATTAGCCGGGTCATATATTTTATACGAATTTAATTGTTGATTAAACGAACTAAATCCATAACGTAAACCAATATGAATCAGGTTTTCCATATCGAGCCAATTCTCATATGAATTAAAATCAAAACCCGCTTTAAAATACGTTCCACTTGTTGTAAAATTCAATCGATCATCATCTATCGTTTTTTCTTCATTACCTAATTCTCCAGCGATGTAAAATTTCTTTGTTAATCTATAAGCACCTTCTACTTCTAATCCTTTATAATTATCATCATAAAAAGATTTAGCCAATCTATGCAAATCTATTCCTACTCGCAAACCATAACGTTCTGGATATTTTTTAATTGTATCCTGAGCTTTGACAGGCAAGAAAAAAAGAGCAATTAGTAAACTAAAAGAATATTTTAATGTGAACTTCATTTTCGTTATCGATTGTTGTTTTTTGAACATTTATTGCTTGTATCCAATTGGCTGGTAACGGACCTATTAGCTGATTTGGATTTGTTATTTCAAAATTCGTTTTATACCCACAAGCTCTTGAAACAAAGATTTCACTTCTGTCATAACTAAAAGTCAATACATCTATTTTTTCATTGGCTCCACCTTGATTTAAAGTAAAATTAAATACAGAAGTATTCACAGTTGTTTGTAATGGTAAATAAATTTTATTCGCATTAAACAAATAACGATTTGTATTATCTGTTGGAAGCGATGTATTTGCCACTAATTTAGTATTTGTAGTGGTTTCTTCAATAACTAAATCGGTTACACTTTTTAAAGTAGTAGGATCTGTTATATCATAAAACTCCAAGACTACTCTTGGCGTTGTAGGCGTTGTTTCTGCACATATATCATCTTTTTCACAATTCCAAAATGAAAATATTGTTACCAAAACAAGAAGTATTAAGCTTAATTTTTTCATTGTATAAATTTAATCTTTTCTATCTTTTTTCCAAAAGTACAACATTTTCAACATGATGCGTCTGTGGAAACATATCTACTGGTCTTACTCGAATTACTTTATACATTTCATCAAGCAATGCTAAATCTCTTGCTTGTGTAGCACTATTACAACTAACATACACTACACGTTTAGGTGCAATCTTAAGAATTTGTTCTACAACAGCAGCATGCATACCATCTCTTGGTGGATCAGTAATAATTACATCTGGATGCCCATGTGTCTTAATAAATTCGTCATTAAACACATTTTTCATATCGCCTACAAAAAACTCGCAATTTATAATATTATTGCGTTTTGCGTTTTCTTTAGCATCTGCAATCGCTTCAGGAACAGCTTCTACACCAATCACTTTCTTTGCTTTTTTAGATACAAATTGAGCAATTGTTCCTGTACCCGTATATAAGTCATACACTAATTCTTCCCCTGTCAAGCCAGCAAATTCACGTGTAATTTTATATAGCTCATACGCTTGTTCCGAATTGGTTTGGTAAAACGATTTGGCATTAATACTAAAGTGTAAACCTTCCATTTCTTCTAAGATATATTCTCTTCCTTTAAAAAGTTTAATATCCTGATCGTAAATCGTATCATTAGGTTTGCTGTTAATTACATACAACAATGAGGTAATTTCTGGAAAACGCTCTGCTAAAAAATTTAATATTAATTCTCTTTTCGCTTTATCCTCTTTAAAGAATTGAATTAACACCATAATTTCTCCAGTAGAAGCGGTACGAATCATTAACGTGCGTAATAAACCTTCTTGTGCTCTAGGATTATAAAATTCTAATCCGTTAGCTACCGCAAATTCTTTAATTTCGTTTCGAATGGCATTAGAAGGATCTTGTTGTAAATGACATTTTTCAATATCTAAGATTTTATCCCACATTCTTGGAATATGAAATCCTAAAGCATTTTTATGATCAAATTCAACACCATTTCTCACCTCTTCATCTGTCATCCAACGCGAATTAGAAAAACCAAATTCCATTTTATTGCGGTAGAAAAATTGCTTTTTAGAACCTAATATAGGTTCGAATTCTGGCATTTCTATTTTACCAATGCGCTTGAGATTGTTATATACTTCCTGATTTTTATAGAACAATTGTTTGTCGTAGTTCATATTTTGCCATTTGCAACCACCACAAGCACCAAAATGTTGGCAAACTGCTTCCACCCTATCTTCAGAAAATTGATGAATAACAGTAGCTTTACCTTCATAATAGGCTTTTCTTTTCTTCATGGTTTGCACATCTACCACATCACCTGGAACTACATTAGGTATAAAAATTACCTTACCATCTGGAGCTTTTGCTACCGATACGCCTTTTGCACCTGCATCAAGGACTTTTACGTTTTCGAATACGATTCGTTCTGTTCTCTTTTTTCCCATAGCGCAAAAATAAAGTATTGCGTACATTTATAGATATAGTTTAAGAAAAAAATATCGTTTTTTTTATGGTACCAATATATCATCCCTAAAGGGATTCTTTTTTTTTCATGCAACCTCTTTTTTCTTACCGATATTTAATCCCTAAAGGGATTTTTTGTCTTTCATTTAACCTTTATAATCGATATTTGATCTCTAACAGGATTCTTAAATAATGACATCTAATAACTTTAGCAGTAATACATTTTCTACTTTTTTTTGATTTTAATAAAACAAAATTACTTAGAATTCAATTCTAAATAATCCCGTTAGGGATTTAATATTGGTAACCCAAAAAAACAGTAATGAAATCAAATCCCTTTAGGGATGATACCTTGGAAAGCAAAAATTCAATCCTCTTTAGATAGGATATTCATAATTATATTATTTTAGTAAAAACAAATAACAAATGGCAAATACTTATACACAAATTCACTTACAGTTTTTTTTGCAGTAAAATATAGACAAGCGCTTATCTTACCTTTTTTTAAAAATGAATTGTATCAATATATTACTGGAATTATCCAACATTATAATCATAAAGTATTAGCTATAAATGGAGTTGAAGATCACATTCACATTTTTATAGGTATGCGACCAACTCAATCCGTTTCTGATCTTTTGCAAGACATTAAAGGCAGTTCGTCTAAATGGATTAATGAAAAGCAGTTTTTAAAAGCCAAATTTGAATGGCAAAGCGGTTATGGTGCTTTTTCCTATTCGAAATCTCATGTAGAAAATGTTATTAATTATATTGCTAAACATGAAGAGCATCATAAAAAAGAATCTTTTCAAGAGGAATACTTAAAATTATTAAAAGAATTTGCAATTGATTATAACGAAGCCTATCTTTTTCAAGATCTACAATAACAAAAAGGCTATCCGTTAAGATAGCCTTCTGCTTATTTAATAATTTAGATATTAATAAATGATCTTCTTGGTAAAAACTTTACCATTCTGATCCATTACTTTTATGAATAACGTTTGGTGGTTTGTCATCAAAGTCGCATTGGTATATTCAGTACTATTAATATTTTTTGTATGAACTAGTTTTTTTCCTAAAAGGTCATACACCATTACTTCTTTTATTGGCAAACTTGATTTTACATGAATGGTGTTTGAGGCAGCAAAAATAGTCACAGTATTTTCATTCTCAAAAATGGATGCTGTTAAAGCAGTATTTTGATATACTATTTCAAATCGGTTATTAAATATCCCTGCTTGTGAAGTAAATTGATAACTTCCCGTTTTTAAATCATGGATTACATTAGCGACTTTATCTTTCAAATAAATAGCTTGTGTAGTGAATAAGCCATCAAAATTTTCTAAACTAATAGTAAATGTATCTGACACACTCGCTTGAAAACCTAAAGGTACCACATCCTGATCTGTAAAAGGTAAGGTTCTACCTTGAATAACATAAGCTGTATTATCAATTAAATTATATATTTTAGAGTTTGAATCTTGTAACATAATCCCATCTATACTTGGATCGATAGCATTAGACGCTCCATTCATATAACCTAATAATATTTGATTCACAGGATGCGTTGATGTATTCAAATTTAACCAAATTCGATGTCTTTCAATATTATTTGTAGTTGCTGAAGATGCTACAGCTGATGATTTAAAAAACTGTGTAGATACAGCAGCATCTCTTCTCATTTCGTTATTGAATTCGACTGCAAAAGCATATAAAGAATTAACATAAAATCCTTGACCTATTGGAATGACACCATTAGGAATTGCGCCACCAGCTGCGGAAGCTGCACCACCTAAAAGTGTATAAGAAGCAAAATTATTGACAGGATATACTCCTCCAACTGCTGGAGCAGTATGTGTCCAAAAATATAAGGTTCTTACTTTTGCGTTTTTTCTAATAAAATCGTCCGCACTTATAGGAGAAGCATAAGGGTTTCCTAACACATTGATTCCACTTCCTATATTTGATGTGTAAATCCCATTATTAGGCACCCCTGTAAAAGTACCATTATAAGCTGCTGGAGTAGTGGTACTCCAAGTATTATCTACACGTATAACATAGCCTTTACCTGTTTCAAAATTTGTCATAGGATCAACGGTTTGATAAGCCGTTGGGGTTGTAGTTCCAGTATATAAATATTCGTAGAATCTATTCGTTAATGTATTTGGTGAAAAAGCCAATAATTGCTGATTTTGCACAGGTGAAGACCAAGCAGTATAATCTAATCGAACCATAGGTGCAGAATTTCTTTTTACAATAATATTTCCTGTATTTACAGCATGTTTTGTATATTGAATTAAAGCAGCATTATTTTGAATAGTTAATGTTCCTGTACCATTAACCGTTAAATTTTCGCCTACACGTAAAGTATGACCGGAATTAAACACTACATTTATACCGTTATTAACTACAATCGAACACGCATCTAAACTAGCAGTTGAATTATAATTACCTGCAAACACAACAGCTGTTTTAGGTGTGGGTACACCATTAGACCAACTAGATCCATTCCATGTAGTAGTAGTTGCACCACAATACCAAAAATCAGCAGAAAAAACACCTCTTCCATAAGTAGCAGCATAAACACTAAATTTACTAGGATTAGTCAAATCTTTTTGAATGTCCATGTCAGTTACTTTTACATTACTCATACCATTATAAGATTGTCTCCATACTAAGGCTTGATTACTACTTGCTGAAGCATCAAAAGTATTTGCATACCAAACACCTAAATCGGTACCAATCATAAGCTCATTAGGAGCTAATGGATTTTGTATAAAACATTTTACTGGTAAATCGGGTAAATTACCTTCAATACTATACCAATTTGTACCTCCATTAGGTGTGTACCACACATTGGTAACCCCATAATTATGAAAAGTTACAAATATCTGGTTTTCATTAGCTCCAAATTCAATATCTGAAACACTTCCTAAGAAATTTGGTCCAGAAATATCTGTCCATGTAGGAGTACCATTCGCATTTGTAACTCGCAAAACCTTACTGTTCATAGTACCAACAAACAATTTTGAACTAGCAGTTGTATAAGGTGAAACTGTAAGTGCTGATGGAATACCAGTTAGTAAAGCATTTGTTAAAGTAGTTTTAGAAGCGGGTGAACTACCTAAAAAGCTAGATATTCTCCTAATTTGAATAGTAGAAGTATTATAATCATAAAATTCGGAATAGATAATATCTAAATTAGAATCTAAAGCCATAACTGGGTAAAACATCCCTGCCTGAGTCGCTTCCAAATTTTTAGTACTATAAGCTCCACCAATCCCTCTTCTATTCATATTTTGATTATATACATAATTTGTAATATAATATTTATCTGCATCTTGTGACGCTAAAGGAATTCCACCATCACCACCTTGTATTTCTATACTGGAATTAATTCCTGCTGAAGCTCCTGTATTTGAAGTACTTCCGGCTGCAAAGTAATTAGACCCATTATCTTGAGCACCTGCCACAAAAATATCGCCTGTTGTACTTGTTTGACCTTTAGGAGCTACCGCTAGACCTACAAATTGGGTTACATTAAAACCAGTATTTCTAGAAGTAATATTTGAAGTTGTACCTGTAGCAAGAGATAATTTAGGGCAATAGTATACTCCTCCATCGTTACCAAATAAAACTTCGTCTGTGTTATTAGGATTAAAGACAATAGCATGTTGATCAGAATGAACTAAATTAGCTGTACTCCAATTGGTAATTTGTGTCCAAGAAGTACCACTATTAGTTGATTTAGCCAAATTAATCCCTCCTGCTACAATAATAGCATCATTAGCTGGGTCAGATTCTAAAACCAAATCATAAAAAGCTTGCGCTCCTGTAAAGCCATAAGTCGTTAAACGAGTTTCACCTGTTGCAGGTGGTAGCGTTAAGGTTGAAACAGAGCCAAAAGCATTTGTAGTCATTTCGAGTTTTACTTCTATTGTAGGTGTATTTGGATTGGCTTGAGAAAGTTGAGATAAAATATAAAATTTATTCGGATTGCTTGCAGACGCTTCGAGTTCTACTCTCGCTCCTCCACCATTACCTGTAACTGTATGAACTAAATTAAATGAAACTCCCCCATTGGCTGAACCAAAAACTTGTCCTCCACCATCACCAAAAGTCCAACTTTCTGTAGAAGAAACCCATACTTTCCCATCAGATCCGATTTCAATATCATTAGGACATACTTGATTACCATTAGCTGTCAAAGGCAAAGTTGATTTAGTCCACGTTTCACCACCGTTTATAGATTTGTAAATTCCTAGAGTTGTAGGGGAAAATTGTGTAGTCATCCCTATACCTCCATAAGTTCCGTCACCTAAAGCTACAAATATTTCTGTATTTCCACCATTATTTCTTGTTACCACATCATTAACTACCTGAACACCTTGCACTTCTAATCCTGAAAATTCTCCTTGTATAGCAGGACTGATTGTACCTGTCAAATTAGTTAAATTTGCCATTAATAAATCTCCATCTTCTTTAGTAATCATTACGGATGGAATAGTAGCACCAGAACCATCTGCAGACATCGTAATTACGCCTGCACCAGGAGCATTATTCATTATTATAGCCGCAACAGCTCCAGCATTTTCAGCCATTAAAACTTTTGATTCAAAGGAACAACTTCCTCTCCTTATTAATGCAATTTTACCACTCATTGAACTCGCTGGTAAAGAAGTACAAGCATCTTCAGTTGGCGCAACACCATCATTTACTAAAACTATAGGTGCCGTAATTGGTGTTACTGGAGGATTTCCAAAAGCGGGCAATCCAGTTAAATAGTTGCCTATAACCGCACTATTTGAAGGAGAAATAATTTGTAACCTTTCAATTTGATGATTTACAGAAGTAACGGTTCCTCCTCCTAAAACTTGAAACCATGACAGGCCAGCATCTAAAGATTTCCAAACCCCATTTCCATTCACATCTCCAAACACATAAGATTCACCAGTTCCTACATACCAAATATTATTATTATTTGGATCAACGGTGATTGTTTGAACATTTAGGTGCTCAGGTAAAGGCAATTTTGTCCATGAAGAAGAAGCACTAGTTATATTTGTATTTTTCCAAAGACCACCACTTACACCCCCTGCAATAACGGTAATACCATCAGCTGTGTTTGTATCAGTTGGATCAAATATTATAGCACGAGTTCTTCCACCCACATTGTTAGGTCCTCTTTCTACCCAACTATTATCAGTACCATCTCCTGGGATACGTTGTGTAGCTGACTGTAATTTTTCGTACTCTAAATTTTTTCTAATTTGAGCAATATTTTCTGGGGTAGGTCGTCCCAGATATGGATTCATTTCCAATAGCCATTCTTGTTCAACATATTTATTAGGAGGAAGACCAGCAGCTTTTCTATCTTCTTTGGATAAAGTTAATAATCTATTAACAGGATTATTTTTTAAAAAATATTCATGCTTTAATCTAGCATTCTCTATTTTTGAAAGATTTCTATTATTTTCTTTTTTACAAGAAAAATTTAGCAATAGAAATATTGTTAAAAAAATAAGTATTTTTTTATTCATTTAGATTTGGGTTTAAAGTTTTAACTAAATTAACAAAATTTACAATATAATTACACTATTTATTAAATAAATTTTAAACATTATTCAATTTAAAACACAAAATTATGACAACTCATTTAGCACTTTTAAGAGGTATTAATGTTTCAGGACACAATATCATTAAAATGGAAACCCTAAAAAGCCTTCTTGAAAATATAGGTTTTAAAGATGTGACTACTTATATTCAATCTGGTAATGTATTCTTAAAGAGTAGTGAAATAAATGCCTCATCAGTAGGATTTAAAATCAAGCAAGAAATTTTTAAAACCTTAGGCTTTGATGTTTCAGTCATAATAATTAATAAACAAGATTTAGAGGATTGTTTTACCCATAATTCTTTTCTAAAAGAGATAAATTATGATACAAAAAAATTATATGTTGCATTTTTATCGAAAGAAATTTCAAAAGAAGCTATAAATGATTTAAAAATGAGCCAAGTAAAACCTGATGAATGTTTAATTGATGGCAATAAAATTTTTATAAAATATAACATAGGAGCAGGAAAAACCAAATTTGATCAAAAATATATTGAAAAAAAACTACAAGTAACTGCCACAATTCGTAACTGGAATACCGTTACTAAATTGTTAGAATTATATAAAGAAATTGAAATTTAGCCTATACAAAAGTTAATTGTTCTTTAAATATGACTTATAGGAATGTTAATCTTAATGAATACCGGTATATTTTAAGTAATTTTAAGGTATAACATAAAAAGAAATAACATGAAAAGAAATGCAACAGCCATATGGAACGGAGATGTAAAAACCGGAAAAGGAACAATTTCAACCCAAAGCAAAACTTTAGACGACACCCAATATTCTTTTAAAACTCGTTTTGAAGACGGTATAGGAACTAATCCAGAAGAATTAGTTGCTGCTGCCCATGCTGGTTGTTTTACCATGCAATTATCAGCATTTATTGGTGAAAAAGGTTTTACAATTGACGAAATTAAAACCAAATGTGATATTACACTAACAGAAGGTACAATTGTTCAATCTCATTTAACTGTAGAAGCTAAAATACAAGGTATTTCTAATGATGAATTTCAAGAATTGGTCACAAAAGCGGAAGAAAATTGTCCCATTTCTAAATTATTTGACACTGAAATTACATCATCGGCTACTTTGGTATAAAACCCAATTAACCCAAATCATAGAACAACCTCTATTTATTTAATAAATGGAGGTTGTTTGCTTTACGAAAGTGAAGAAAAAAACATAAAACAAGATTAGATGCTGTAAAATTTTTACATTTGTAAAACGGATGATTTCTCTCCACTTTTAAGAAGGAATTGAAGATTAATAATCTAATAAATTTATCATGTCAGTTTTACAAAAAATGAGCTCGGCAGAAGCTATTGCATTAGAAGACAAATTTGGTGCACACAATTATCATCCACTACCTGTGGTTTTAAGCAAAGGAAAAGGAGTATTTGTTTGGGATGTAGAAGGAAAGAAATATTATGATTTCTTATCAGCCTACTCTGCAGTAAATCAAGGACATTGCCATCCAAAAATTATTGATGCAATGACTATGCAAGCCCAAACATTAACTTTAACTTCTAGAGCGTTTTATAATGACAAATTAGGCGTTTACGAAAAATACATTACCGAATATTTTGGCTTTGACAAAGTATTACCAATGAATACTGGTGCAGAAGCCGTTGAAACTGCCCTGAAAATTTGTAGAAAATGGGCTTATGAAAAGAAAGGAATTTCTGAAAATGAAGCTCAAATTATTGTTTGTGAAAACAATTTCCATGGAAGAACCACCACAATTATTTCTTTTTCTAATGATGAAAATGCACGTAAAAACTTTGGCCCTTACACTGCTGGTTTTATCAAAATAGCCTATAACGATATTGAGGCCTTAGAAAAGGCTATTACTTCTTCAAAAAACATAGCAGGTTTCTTAGTAGAACCTATTCAAGGTGAAGCTGGTGTTTTTGTACCTGATGAAGGATATTTAAGTAAAGCAAAAGCATTATGTGAAGCAAACAATGTTTTATTCATTGCGGATGAAGTTCAAACTGGAGTTGCTAGAACAGGTAAATTATTAGCCGTACAACATGAAGATGTACAACCTGATATTTTAATTTTGGGTAAAGCTTTATCAGGTGGAGCTTATCCAGTATCAGCAGTTTTGGCAAATAACCATATTATGAACGTGATTAAGCCTGGCCAACACGGCTCTACTTTTGGTGGAAATCCAGTTGCTGCAGCGGTTGCAATAGCAGCACTAGAGGTAGTTAAAGAGGAAAATTTAGCATCTAATGCCGAAGCTTTAGGACAATTATTCAGATCTGAACTGAACAAATACATTGCCAACAGTTCTATTTGTTCATTGGTAAGAGGAAAAGGATTATTAAATGCAATCGTTATCAATGATAATGAAGAAAGCGAAACAGCATGGAACATTTGTATGAAACTTGCTGAAAATGGTTTATTGGCAAAACCAACGCATGGCAACATCATTCGTTTTGCTCCTCCATTAGTAATGACAGAGTATCAATTATTAGATTGTGTAGGTATAATTATTAATACGCTAAAAGATTTTGAAAAATAAATTTTAAATAAAAAATGGGTTTGCTTACAAACCCATTTTTTATTTAAAATTATTCGCTCTGAGATTTGGAAATCTCTTGTGGTTTAACCTCTACAGGACTTATTGAGGTATTATTTATTTCTTTTTTCACTACTCCATTTTGAGAGGGAATAGTTTTTATATTTTCTAATGCTTTTTTATATTTAGACATTACAACTGTCCAATTAATACAATCAAAAATATTTTCAAGATATTTTTTTTTATTATTCTGATAATTCAAATAGTAAGCATGTTCCCATAAATCAATCCCTAAAATGGGTAGGCCTTTATCTTTTGCATCTAACATTAAAGGATTTTCCTGATTGGAAGTTGTAACTACCTTTAGTTCTTGATTTTTGGTGACAATTAACCAAACCCATCCAGAACCAAAATATTGATTCCCTTCAGTAATGAATTTGTTTTTAAAAATTGAAAAGGAAACAAAATGGGTATTGATTGCGTCCAACAGTTCATCGGTTGGTTTTTTAGCTCCTTTGGGTTTTATTATTTCAAAAAAAAGGGAATGGTTATAAAATCCGCCAGCATTATTTTTCAATTGTAGTTCCTTGTCAGAAACTTTACTTAAAATTTCTTCGATTGTTTTCTTTTCTAATTCTTTTCTAATTGCAACTTCTTTATTTAAAGCATTTGTATATCCTAAATAATGCTTTCCATAATGCAATTCCATAGTTTTTCCATCAATAACTGTTTTTAATGCTTCATAACTGAAATCTAATGGAATTAACTGAAATACACCAGTAGCTTTTACATCTGCGGGATTACCAAAAGAAACAGAAACAGTTTCTTCAGGCTCAGGTAGTGCCACTTCTACCAAATTATTTTTATCTTTACAAGAGACAAATAATACAACTGCAATAAAAAAAGAATAAAATTTTATCATAAATTACGTTCTCTCAAAAGTTGATTAATAATATCAATATATCTTTGTTTGGCTTCTGCTATTGTTAGGTGTTTTACTTGAATCCAGGCATTCAACTTAAAGGCATTGATTAAATCTTGAGGATTTTGCACATGAATATTTGAGGTTCCACTGGTTGCTTGTTTATACAAACCATATAAAACGAGTTGTACATCCTGAGGAACTGATTCCTGAGGAACTAATTGTGCATTATCAAATGCTTCTTGAAATAAAGTATCTAAATCTTTATCTTCCATTTATTTTTTACAAATAACTGTTTTTCCTCCTATAGCTTTCTGACCTAACTTCACATTAACATCTGTACCTAAAGGTAAATAAATATCTACTCTTGATCCAAATTTGATAAATCCAGCATCTTTTCCTTGAACTGCTCGCATTCCTTCTTTAGCATAATTTATGATTCGTTTAGCCAAAGCACCAGCAATTTGTCTATACATTACTTCACCATAAACACGATTATTAATAACAACCGTGGTTCTTTCATTTTCTTCACTTGCTTTTGGATGCCATGCTACTAAAAATTTACCTGGATGATATTTACTATACTTAACTACACCATTTAAAGCATAACGTGTAACATGCACATTTATAGGCGACATAAAAATAGAGACCATCAACCTATTATCCTTAAAATATTCTGGCTCATACACTTCTTCTATTACGACCACTTTACCATCTACAGGGGCAAGAATATGGTTATCACTATTCTCAATTTCTCTTGTAGGGTTTCTAAAAAACTGTAGAATTAAAATCAAAAACACTACTGCAAGAATAATAACACTAATTCTTAGCCATTGAATAGTTATAAAATCTGATGCAAAAATAACAGCTACAACAATTGCAAGTGTTATCAAAATAATTTTAGCTCCTTCTTTATGAAACATAATATAAAATTAAATAAAACAAATTAATAAATGGTACTACAAATATAATACTATCTAAACGATCTAATATTCCACCATGTCCTGGCATAATATTTCCAGAATCTTTTATCTCTGCAACTCTTTTAAATTTAGATTCAATCAAGTCGCCAAGAGTACTAAAAATACTTACAATTATTGCAATTACAATCCAAATGTAAATATTTTTTGTTTCAATATAATATTTAGATAAAACTACACTACAAATAATTGTAAAAAAAATTCCTCCAACAAACCCTTCTATAGTCTTCTTTGGAGATACTAGAGGGAACAACTTTCTCTTACCAAAATTTTTACCAACAAGATAAGCAAAAGTATCATTAGTCCAAATACATATAAATATGGTAATTAGAATTTTCTCATTATATTTATTTCCTTTACCTATACATATATAGTTGGTTAAAATAAAAGGTATGATAATATATCCTATTAATAATGTATATCTAGTTAATAATTTAAATTTTGTTTTATTAGCATTAAATAAATAAAAAAGAAGTTTAAAAGCCATAATTATTGAAAAAAGACTTAGAAATGTCCATATTTCAATAGTAATTCCATTTCTATCCCATAAATAAAAATACATTAAGCACGATATAGGAATCGCAAAATAAAAATTAAGATGTGCTAATTTACAAAATTCATAAACTGCTAAAATTAAAAATATACCAAAAAGAATGGCTAAACTCTCTTTAGAATAGGAAATGCAGCTTAACAATAGAATAATATAAACAGCACCTGAAATAGCTCTCTTTAATGTTTCATTCATATTAAAGATCTTCTAATAAAAGCAAATACAAATTTTTATGACTACTTCCATAGTGCAAAAAATCTTCTTCTTTTACTTTTTCGAAGTATTTTATTGTAGTAATATTAGTTGGATATTCTTTATCATATTTATTTTTAATATGACGTAGCCCTTCACTTTTATTAGCTACTAGTTGACTTGTAGTAGCTAAAACGACCATATTAGTAGGTAAATCTGCTGGTCTATAATGTTTTAATTGATTAGATGAAAAAAGTACCGAACCTTCATCTGCAATTAAATTCTCACAAGTTGAAAAATAAAACTTTGCCTCCTTTGAAGCATTTTTATAAACTAATTTATTTTCGTCTAAGAAGTGAAACAATTGCGATTCAAAACACATGACTTCATTTTCAAACCAATCATTTTCTTCTAATATATTAATAAAGTTCTCTGATACTTCATTTAAGTTTTCACAATAGATAAACTTCCCACCATTCTTTTTAAAATGGTGAGTAAACATCTCATCAATTGGTAATTTTACTTCTGGTGCATACGGACTCTTTTCGTCGTCTTTATTGCTTTTTGATGCATTTCCAGAGTTACCAAAAATTTTTCTAAAAAGACTCATGTATTTTTAGTAGGTATGTTCATACTTGCGCGAACCAAAGATAAAAAAAAACTTAGTTCTTTAATGGTAAAGAACTAAGTTTTTTTAAAAATGATATTTTTGAAGTTATAACTTCTTATTCTGCAGTAATTTCTATAGTTTTTTCATGTGGCCTATTACCAAAAATAGTCTCCAAATCATCTTTAAAAATCACTTCTTTTTCAATTAATATGTCAGCTAATTGAATTAATTTATCTTTATTATCCTCTAACAATTGTACTGCTCTTTGATATTGTCCTTCAATAAGCAATGAAATTTCATCATCAATTACTTTTGCAGTTTCTTCAGAATATGGCTTTGAAAAATTATATTCACTTTGTCCTGATGAATCATAGTAAGTAATATTACCTAGTTTATCATTCAAACCATA
The DNA here is from genome assembly GCF_902506265.1 of Flavobacterium sp. 9AF. Classification (GTDB taxonomy): domain Bacteria; phylum Bacteroidota; class Bacteroidia; order Flavobacteriales; family Flavobacteriaceae; genus Flavobacterium. The sequence continues at coordinate 1,019,373 of NZ_LR733556.1, forward strand.
AATAGTAACCATTGCACGAGCTTGTTTAGTCACTTTTTCTAAATCGCTAAGTGCTCCAGTAGAAATTTTATTAAAAATTACCTTTTCAGCAGCTCTTCCACCCATCGTAGCACACATTTCGTCAAGCATTTGTTCTGGTCTCACAATTAATCTTTCTTCTGGTAAATACCAAGCAGCACCCAAACTCTGTCCTCTTGGAACAATCGTAACTTTCACTAAAGGTGCCGCATGTTCTAACATCCAACTCACTGTTGCATGACCCGCTTCATGAATAGCAATAGCTCTTTTCTCTTCTGGAGTAACAATCTTATTTTTCTTCTCTAAACCTCCTACAATTCGATCTACTGCATCTAAGAAATCTTGTTTATCTACTGCTTTTTTATCTTTTCTTGCAGCAATTAAAGCTGCTTCATTACATACATTAGCAATGTCTGCTCCAGAAAAACCAGGTGTTTGTTTAGCTAAAAATTCTGTATCTAGCTCTTCCGATTTTTTTATCGGTTTTAAATGAACTTCAAAAATCTCTTTTCGCTCTCTAATATCTGGTAAGTCTACATAAATCTGTCTATCAAAACGTCCAGCACGCATTAAAGCTTTATCTAATACATCTGCTCTATTAGTAGCCGCTAAAACGATAACATTTGTATTTGTACCAAAACCATCCATTTCAGTCAACAACTGATTTAACGTATTTTCTCTTTCATCGTTTGAACCAGACATATTGTTTTTCCCTCTTGCTCTTCCGACTGCATCAATTTCATCAATAAAAATAATCGCTGGTGATTTCTCTTTCGCTTGTTTAAATAAATCTCTTACACGCGAAGCTCCAACACCTACAAACATTTCTACAAAATCAGAACCAGACAAAGAAAAGAATGGTACTTTAGCTTCACCTGCAACCGCTTTAGCTAATAGTGTTTTTCCAGTACCTGGAGGGCCTACTAGCAAAGCTCCTTTAGGAATTTTACCACCGATTGATGTATATTTTTCTGGATTTTTAAGGAATTCAACTATTTCTTGAATTTCTTCCTTAGCACCTTCCAAACCTGCTACATTTTCAAAAGTAACTTTAACATCATTTTTTTCATCAAACAATTTCGCTTTAGATTTCCCTATACTAAATATTTGACCACCGCCTCCACCGGCACCACCCGACATTCTACGCATCATAAAAATCCATAGTCCAGCAAGTAAAACAAAAGGAAGTAATAACGATAAAATGTCACCCCAAATACCTTCTGGTTCTTTAGCAAAATCATTAATTAATCCTTTTTTCTTTGCCTCTATTAGTTCTTTCTGGAATAATTCTGAATTTCCAATCTCAAAATAGTAATGAGGTCCTTTAGGGTTAAGATTTCCTAATAAATTATCTTTTGCTTCTTTATGTTCTTTTTCTCCCAAAGCTTCTTTCTTTAAGAAAACTTGAGCTTTAGTATTACTAAAAATAACCTTATCAACTTGATTTGCATCTAAAAAATCATAGAATTTGGATAATGTTGTAGGTTTAGGATTACTCAAATTTAACCCATTACCACTCAAACTAAGAAGTATAAATATTCCTATTGCAAGTCCATATAATATCCATGGACTAAATTTAAATTTTGGATTTTTATTTTCAGACATAATTTCTTTTAATATTTACTTTGAATTGAAGTTATTTTGGCATCACCCCAAAGACTTTCTATGTTATAATATTCTCTAATATGCGTTTGAAAAACATGCACCACTACATTTACAAAGTCCATTAATACCCATTCTCCATTTTCTAGACCTTCCACATGCCATGGTTTTTCTTTAAGCTCTTTAGAAACTACTTTTTGGATAGAATTTGCGATTGCAACTACTTGAGTGTTTGAGTTACCATTACATATAATAAAATAATCGCATACTGTATTGTCTATTTCTCTAAGATCTAGGACATCTATATCAGCCCCTTTAACATCTTCAATTCCCTTAATGATATTTACTACTAAATCGTCGTTACTATTATTTTTTGCCATTTAAATTTTATAAGTTTATGCAAAGTTATCATTTTTTGTCTTTATTTTTGAACCTTAACATAAGATTAAAATTAAAAAACTTTACATTTTGTAAATGAATATTATCAAACTCAATGCCATAGATTCTACAAACAAGTTTTTAAAAGAATTGTCAGTTTCCAAAAAAATAGAAAATTTCACTACAGTTGTAACTGAAAAACAATTAAAAGGGCAAGGCCAAAGAGGTGCTTCTTGGCACTCTGAAGACGGAAAAAACCTAACCTTTAGCGTGTTTTATGAGATTCAAAACATCAATTTAAATAATCTATTTACTATTAACATTGCAACCTCAATTGCTGTAGTTGAAGCATTACAAATTAATGAAATAACTGACTTAAACATCAAATGGCCAAACGACATTTTGTCAGAAAACAAAAAAATTTGTGGTGTATTAATTGAAAACACCATTAAGACTGATGGAACAACAAAATCAATTATTGGAATTGGTTTAAATGTGAATCAAGAAAAATTTGAGGAACTACCTCAAGCTTCCTCATTAAAAATTTTAAAAAAGAGAGAATTTGACAAAGAAAAATTGTTACTTGACCTAATAAATAAGTTAGAAAACAATTTAAAAGAAATTGGAAATCCTGATTATTTATGGGAGAAATATCATAGTTTATTATTTAAAAAGGATATTCCAATGGCATTTGAAAGCTCAGAAAAATTGCGGTTTATGGGTATAATTAAAGGAGTTTCAAGAAATGGCAAATTAATTCTACTTTTAGAAGAAGATTGCATAAAAGAATTTGACATTAAGGAAATTAAAATGTTATATTAATTATTTTCTTAAATCTTAGTAAAGACTTGTTAAACTTAACACTAAAGTGTATGTTTTTAAGTACTTTTGCAAACGTTTAAAATTACTACAACAAAATGGATAAAAAAATATTCTCTTTCTTATTTTCCACTCGTTTAATGGCTGTATTATTCATCATTTTTGCTGCTGCTATGGCTATTGGAACTTTTATTGAAGATGCATACAACACTGAAACTGCAAGAATAATTATATACAACGCTTGGTGGTTTGAAGTAATAATGGTCTTTTTTGTAATCAATTTTATCGGCAATATTAAGCGATATCAATTATATAAAAGAGAAAAATGGGCAACATTATTATTGCATTTGTCTTTTATATTTATTTTGATAGGTGCTTTCATCACGCGGTATATTAGTTATGAGGGTATGATGTTAATTAGAGAAGGTCAAACAGAAAACAGAATATATTCAGATAAAACATTTGTATATGGTTTTGTCGATGGTAAATACAAGGGTGAAATGAAAAGAAGAGCGTTTGAGAAAAGTAATTATTTTGCACCTGAAAATGTTGCATGGTATTTAAAACCTTTTTTTTCAAATGATTTTTCCATAAAAAGTGATTTTAATAACATTCCATACTCAATAGAATATGAGGATTTTATTATGAATGCTACAGAAACGATTGAAGAAGACAAAAACGGAATTTATTATCTAAAATTAGTTGAATCTAGTGATGGCTCTCGTCATGAACATTACTTAAAAGAAGGACAAGTTCAAAATATTCATAATATTTTATATGCATTTAATAATCCTACAAAAGGAGCAATCAATATTTCTCTTTCTAATGATTCTTTAAAGATACAAACTCCATTTGAAGGCAGCTATATGAAAATGGCTGATCAATCTAAAGGAAATGTTTCAAAAGACAGTATTCAACCCCTGTATTTAAGATCATTATATAGTTTAGCTGGAAATCAATTTGTTTTTCCCGAAAAACCTATCAAAGGAAAAATGAGTTATCAATCCAATAATAATTATAAAGATAAAGAAACTCAAGACGCACTTGTTGTAACTATTAAAAGTCAGGATAAAGAAGAAAAAGTAACTTTGTTAGGATCTAAAGGATCACAAGGTATTCCGCAAATGATAAAAATTGGCGAGCTAGACTTCACCCTATTCTTTGGAAGTAAAGTATATGAAACGCCTTTTAATGTAAAACTAGAAGACTTTATTGCGGACAAATACCCTGGAACTGAAAAAAGTTATTCAGCATTTAAAAGTAAAGTTGAAATTCAGGATACAGAAAACAACAATATTTTTAAAGACAGCATTTATATGAATAACATTTTAGACTATAGAGGCTATCGCTTTTTTCAAGCAAGTTTTGATACAGATGAAAAAGGGTCACATTTATCAGTCAATCATGACCAATGGGGAACATGGACAACTTATATTGGTTATTTTTTACTCTACTTTGGTTTGATGGCTATATTGTTTGACAAAAACACTCGTTTTGGTGATTTAAAGAAAAAAATAAATAAAATACAAGAAAAGAAAAACCTTTTAGCTACTTTGTTTTTGTTTTTCTTTACATGGATAGGTTTTTCGCAAGAGCACACACACAATAATGAAACAACAGATTCAAAAAAAGCACTAGAGCTTATCAATAAATACAAAGTTTCTGAAGAACATGCAGAAGAATTTGGAAAAATGGTTATCCAGGATCAAGGAGGAAGGATGAAACCTGTAAATACTTTTTCATCAGAATTGTTACGTAAAGTTTCCAAAAGCGACACTTATAATGGTATGAATTCTGATCAAGCATTTATTTCCATGACACAATTTCCACAATATTGGTATACTGTTCCTATTATTTATTTAAAAAGAGAAAATGACAGTATTAGAAAAATCGCAGGAATTGATTCAAAAGTTAAATTTGCTTCTTTGGTTGACTTTTTTGACGAAAAAGGCAACTATAAATTAGCTCCTTATTTAGAGGATGCTTATAAAGCTAGCGTAGCAAATAGTTTTCAGAAAGATTTCATAGAAGCAGACAAAAAAGTAAACCTTCTTTACGATGCTTTAAGCGGAAAAATATTACGTGTTTTCCCTATTCCTAATGACAAAAACAACAAATGGTTGTCTTATCTAGAAATTAATGATTCTACAAATACTGCCTTAGACAGTATAAAAAATGTAGTACCATTTTATTTAGATGCAGTTTCAAAAGCTAGTCAAAACAACGATTACAAATTAGCCAATTCTTTACTTATTGGATTAAAAAATTACCAATCGAAATATGGTAAAAATGTAATGCTTTCTGATGAAAAAATTAAAATTGAAGTATTATACAATAAATACGATATTTTTAAAAGATTATTTTATCTATATATGCTTGCCGGTGTTCTGATGTTAGGCTTTGCTATTTATCAATTATTTTCCTCTGCAAAATGGGTAAATTACACTGTTAAATTTTTCCAACAATTAATTACTTTCTTATTTATTTTACATACTTTAGGATTAATTGCCCGTTGGTATGTATCAGGTCATGCTCCATGGAGTAATGCTTATGAGAGTATGATTTATGTAGCTTGGTCAACCATGTTTTTTGGAGTAGCATTTAGTAGAAAATCTAAGCTTACAATTGCAGCGACTGCATTTGTCACTTCCATGCTTTTAATGGTTGCTCATCTAAGTTGGATGGATCCTGAAATTGGGAATCTACAACCCGTTTTAAATTCGTATTGGTTAATGATACACGTTGCGGTAATTGTTGCTAGCTATGGTCCGTTTACATTAGGAATGATACTGGGTTTAGTTGCTTTATTTTTAATGATTTTCACCAATAAAGATAATGCTAAAAAAACAAAATTAGCGATAGATGAATTAAGTTACATAAATGAAATGGCGTTAACGGTAGGTTTAGTTATGTTAACCATTGGTAACTTTTTAGGCGGTCAATGGGCTAATGAAAGTTGGGGACGTTATTGGGGTTGGGACCCAAAAGAAACCTGGGCATTAATTAGTATTTTTGTATACGCTTTTGTTATTCATGCCAGATTAGTTCCTGGACTAAGAGGAAAATGGTTTTATAATTTTGCAAGTGTATTAGCCTTTGCATCTATTGTAATGACCTATGTGGGCGTTAATTTTCATTTAAGTGGTTTACACTCGTATGCATCAGGTGAGAGACAAAACGTAACTTATTACTTATATATATTGTCTGCAATAATTGTAATTGGGATTATTGCTTGGATTAATTACAAAAAACACCTTAGTAAAAGTAAAAATTAAACATTATACACAAATAAAAACAAAAACTCCGAGGTTTTCTCGGAGTTTTTGTTTTTATGAATAAAGCAATTTAAATAATTACTTGATTATTTCAATTTTTTGGGCTTCTTCAATATTTACGCTATCAAAGAAACCTTGTTCACCCATCCATTCATCACTATATATTTTACTCATATATCTTGATCCATGGTCTGGAAAAATTACAACTACATTACTTTCATTTGTAAATTCACCTTCTTCAGCGAATTGTTTTACAGCTTGCATAGCTGCTCCTGAAGTATAACCAACAAACAAACCTTCTTTTCTTGAAATTTCTCTAGCTGTATGAGCGCTTTCTTCGTCAGAGACTTTGATAAACTTATCAATCATGTCAAAATCGGTAGCAGTAGGAATTAAATTCTTACCAAGACCCTCTATACGATATGGGTAAATTTCTTCACTGTCGAATTCTTTTGTTTCGTGGTATTTTTTCAAAACAGAACCATAAGCGTCTACACCTAAAATTCGAATATTTGGATTTTTTTCTTTCAAGAAACGAGCAGTACCTGAAATTGTACCACCAGTACCACTGCAAGCTACCAAATGAGTAATCTGTCCTTTTGTTTGCTCCCAAATTTCAGGGCCTGTGGTTTTATAATGAGCATCTATATTCAAATCATTAAAATATTGATTGATATAAATAGATCCTTTTGTTTCCTCATGTAATCTTTTAGCTACACTATAATAAGACCTTTTATCATCTGCAGAAACATTAGCTGGACAAACATAAACTTTTGCTCCCATTGTACGAAGCATATCTATTTTATCTTTTGAAGATTTAGAACTTACTGCTAAAATACAATCATATCCTTTAATGATACTAACCATTGCCAAACTAAATCCTGTATTTCCTGATGTGGTTTCTATAATTGTATCACCTGGTTTTAAAATACCTCTTCTTTCTGCCTCATTTATAATATAAAGTGCTATTCTATCTTTCGTAGAATGTCCTGGATTAAAGGCTTCTACTTTAGCATAAAAATTACCACTTATATTTTCAGTTACTCTATTTAATTTAATTAGAGGTGTATTACCGATTAACGCTAAAACATTGTTGTAGGCATTTATTTCTTCTCTCATAAAAACTAAATTATATTTGAGGTAAATTGTAATTTTAACAACCCCAAAACCCTGCAAATTTAACAAAAAAAAATTAACTACTCCTTAATATTCTCTAAATCTAACAAAAAAGTAAATTCTTTTGCAGTTTCTTTTAATGCTTCAAAACGACCCGAAGCACCACCATGTCCTGCATCCATATTAGTATCTAAGAATAATAAATTTTTATCCGTTTTTGTAGCTCTTAATTTAGCAACCCATTTAGCTGGTTCCCAATATTGCACTTGAGAATCATGTAAACCAGTTGAAACATACATATTAGGATACGCCTGCGCCATCACATTATCATAAGGTGAATAGGATTTCATATAATCGTAATATGCTTTTTCGTTTGGATTACCCCACTCATCATATTCCCCTGTAGTTAATGGAATAGTATCATCTAACATTGTAGTTACTACATCAACAAATGGAACTTGAGCAATTACACCATTATACAATTCAGGAGCCATATTTACTATTGCACCCATTAAGAGTCCTCCTGCGGAACCACCTTCTGCATAAAGATGCTTTGAAGAAGTATATTTTTGTGCTATTACATATTTAGAACAATCAATAAAATCGGTAAATGTGTTTTTCTTTTTTAATAATTTACCATCTTCATACCATCGTCTTCCTAAATCTTCACCTCCTCTAATATGTGCAATAGCATAAATAAAACCTCTATCTAATAAACTTAAACGGGTTGTAGAAAAATAAGGATCCATAGATGCACCATACGAACCATATGCATACAGCAAGAAAGGATTGGATCCGTCTTTTTTCATTCCTTTTCGGTATACCATTGAAATAGGTACTTTGGTCCCATCCGTTGCTGTAGCCCAAATTCTTTCTTCTACATAATTATTTTTATCAAACTTTCCTCCTAAAACTTCTTGTTCTTTTAGCACCTTTTTCTCTTTGGTTTTCATATTAAAATCAATTACCGAAGATGGAGTTAGCATGGATTGATAAGCAAATCGTAAAATATCAGTATCAAAATCAGGATTAGTCGTAGTATATGCTGTATAAGTTTCGCTTTCAAAAGGTAAATAATAAGCACCTTCCCCTTTCCATGGACGAATTTGAATTTTATTTAAACCATTTGAACGTTCTTCCACCACAAGATAATCTTTAAATATATCTATCCCTTCTAATAAAACATCTTCTCTATGTGGAATAACTTCAACCCAATTCTCCATTGAAGTAGTATTCTCAGATGTTTTCATCAATTTAAAATTAGTTGCTTTATCCTTATTAGTAACTACATAAAAATCATTACCAAAATGAGAAATACTATATTCTAAACCTCTAGTTCTTTTTTGAAACATTTTAAATTTCCCATTAGGATTGTTCGCTTCTAAAAATTGAAATTCAGAAGTTAATGTACTTGTAGAACCGATGACAATATATTTTTTGGACTTTTCTTTGTAAACAAAAGAATAAAAAGTATCATCTTTTTCATGATATACTAAAGGATCATTTTTAACTTCAGTTTGTATAATATGTTTATAAATTTTATCTGAACGAAGTGTTTTTGGGTCTTTTTTAGTGTAAAAGAAAGTTTTATTATCACTTGACCAAGTAGAACTTCCTGTTGTATTTTCAATTTTCTCTGGTAAAATTTCACCTGTTTCTAAATTCTTTATTTGTAGTGTATATTGCCTTCTAGATACTAAATCGACTCCAAAACTTACCCATTTATTATCCTCACTAACACTAATTCCATTTAAGTTGAAATAAGATTTACCTTTAGCCATTTCATTACAATCAAACATAATTTCTTCTTTGGCATCTAAACTTCCTTTTTTACGAGAATAAATAGGATAATCTTTTCCCGTTTCATATCGAGTAATATAATAATACCCATTATAAAAATATGGAACTGAACTATCGTCTTCTTTTATTCTTGCTTTCATTTCTTTGAATAAATCGTCTTGAAATGATTTTGTATGAGCGGTCATCTTCTCATAGTATTCATTCTCTTTATTCAAATAATCGATAACTTCTTTATCTTCTCTTTGATTTAACCAAAAATAATTATCTGTACGAACATCACCGTGCTTTTCCAGTGTATGTGGTACGATTTTAGCAACAGGTGGTTGAATTTCTGCTTTCATTTCTTCCTTTTTATCTTTACATGAAGTAGCAAAAATAATAGAAATGATAACAATAGAAGAAATATTTTTCATTAAGTTATATGTTTAAAGTTGAAAGCTAATTTAGTACTTTTGTAGTAATAAAAAAATTAAATATTATGTTTGGAGACATTATGGGAATGATGGGTAAAATTAAAGAAACCCAAGCCAAAGTTGAAGCTACAAAACAGCGCTTAGATACGGTTTTAATTGATGAAAAAAGTAATGACGGACTTCTTGAAGTAACCTTGACTGCTAATAGAAGAATAAAATCGATTACCTTAAGTGATGATTTATTACAAGACAAAGAAATGCTAGAAGATTATTTAGTGACCGTTTTGAATAAAGCAATTGAAAAAGCTACAAATGTTCACGAAACAGAATTAGCAGCAGTAGCTAAAGAAGGTATGCCAAATATTCCAGGAATGGATTTATTTAAATAATTTATTTAAATTATCTATCTGAATTAGTACTCCCAATTCAGATAGATAATAAAAAATTACTTAATAAGATTTTTCACAACTGTTTCTGCAGCATGTAACCCAAACAATGCAGGCATCCAACTATTGGTTCCATAAAAAGACTTTTTAAAATTAGTCCCATCTGTAGTTTTTATACTTGTATAATCAGGACGCTCATCTGAATATACTACTTTAACTCCTTTTGAAATACCTTCTGCCTTTAATCGTTTTCTTATATTTTTTGCTAAAGGACAGTATTCTGTTTTACTAATATCTCTTACTTTTACATTTTCAGCATTATATTTTCCTCCAGCTCCCATGTTACTAATTACTTTAACCTTCTTTCTTTTACAAGCCATAATTAGGTTTAATTTTGGAGTAACACTATCGATACAATCTAAAACATAATCAAATTCTGGAGATACTAATTCAAAAGCTCTTTCAGGTGATAAAAACTCTTGAATACGAGTCAACTTCAATTCAGGATTTATATCTAATAATCGATCACCAACAATTTTTACTTTGGGTTCACCCACCGTAGAATGCAATGCTGGTAACTGACGATTAATATTGGTAATATCAACCGTATCACCATCTACTATGGTCATACTTCCTACTCCAGCCCGTGCTAAAAATTCTGCTGCAAAACTACCCACTCCTCCTAAACCAACGATTAGCACATTTGCGTTGGTTAGTTTATTCATTCCTTCTTCTTTAAATAATAAAACTGCTCTTTCTTGCCACTTTGCCATTTGCTCTTTTTGTTTAAAAAGTTTAACTGTTAAATTGTTTAATGTTGTTTATTAAATATGATTCTAAAATTGTTGCTGACTATCTCTTTTAGTTCATGAATAGCTATATTTCTTATTTCTGAAGCTTTTTTATAAACCTGTTCAATCGATTCTTCAATAGTATCAGTTTCTAAAAAAAATCGATCTATTGGTACATTCATAAATACATTTTCTAATTCTGGATTACGCAATAAATACTTTCCAAAAGACAAATAAAAACCATTATCTAAAAGGGATTGCGCTACCTGATCATTTTTAGAAAAACCGTGTATAATCATTGGATTTTGAATATTCATTTCCTTCTTTACTTCGATTACTTCTTGGTAAGCAGCCACACAATGCAAAATTACAGGTTTATTCGTTTTCTGTACCAATGCCAATTGTGCTTTAAAAACCTGTAATTGAATTTCCATAGGAATTTCTATACGTTTATCTAAACCACATTCTCCTAAAGCGATGCAATTTTCTGAAGCCAATTTCTCTTCAATACAAGCTAAATCTGATGCAACTCGATTTTCATCAATATACCAAGGATGAATGCCAATGGAATATTGAGGAATGTGTTTATTAAATTCCCAAGGATACTGATTTACAACTTCTAAAACAGATGCATCATTCGAAAAAGAATGTGTATGTAAATTGATGAAATACATTAGTCATGAAATTTTTTTACACCAGCTTCAATCGCAATATCCAAATCATTTTCCAAAGGGACAATTGGACATGAATACTTATGATTATAAGCACAATAAGGATTATAAGCTTTGTTAAAGTTAATAATTACTTTATCTGAATTTGGAATTCGCATATCTATATAGCGTCCGCCAATATAAGTTTCTTTACCACAAGTTATATCTGAAAAAGGCAAAAACAAATAATCTTTAAATTCTGTTTTTTTAGATAATTCTATATTTTGATACACATTTAGCCTGAAAGGCTTTCCTTCTATCTCAAAATGAAGTGTTCCAAATTTAACATACATTGGAGTTCTATCTGTAGAAGTTTTCATTTTAAAAGGCATCTCTTTTTTAGCCTTCTCAAAAATAGCCTCAATAATTAATTTCTCATTAATCGGATAAAAATCCAAACCCTTAAACTGTGCTCTATCTTCTTCCGTTAAAGGGCTCTTTTTCACGTCAGAAAATTCTTCATTCAATTCTTTTTGAAATTCATGTATTACTTCTATTTCACTCTTTTGAGCAAAACAAAACCCTACACATAATAATAAAACCCAAATCCTTAACATCTTTTTTTTACAAAAATATATATTTTGAGTTATATAATTTTAAAAAACCTATTTCGTACCTTTGAAAATCAATCAAAATCATGATAAAGAAGGCATTTTTAAAATATATCGAAAACTTTAAAGGTTTCTCTAGAGAAATTTGGATTCTAACTCTTATTACTTTTATTAATAGAGCAGGAACTATGGTACTCCCCTTCTTATCAAAATATTTAAATGAAGATTTAGGTTTTTCATTAGATAAAGTGGGTTGGATAATGGTTAGTTTTGGTTGCGGTTCCATGTTAGGCTCTTGGTTAGGAGGAAAATTAGCTGACAAAATCGGATTTTACAAAGTCATGATTTTTAGCTTATTAACCAGCGGTTTTATGTTCTTTGGTTTACAACATATTACGTCATACGAAGGATTGTTAATAGCCATTTTTTTAATTATGACCATAGCCGATATGTTTCGTCCAGCCATGTTTGTGTCATTAGGTGCCTATGCTAAACCAGAGAATAGAACACGAGCATTAACTTTAGTGCGATTAGCTGTTAATTTAGGTTTTGCAGCAGGACCTGCTTTAGGAGGACTTATTATAATGAATATTGGCTATAAAGGATTGTTTTGGGTAGATGGAATAACTTGTATTATTGCTATTCTTATATTTTGGATAAAAGTAAAAGAAAAAGAGCACTCTCCTTATTTAGATAAAAAAAATCCAGGAGAGATTTTAACAACTTCAGTCTTTCGCGATACTACTTTTTGGACTTTTTTACTTATGTGTTTAATTAATGGTATTATCTTTTTTCAATTATTTACTACTTTACCTATTTATCATAAAAAGCAATTTAATTTAACAGAATTTCAAACAGGCTTATTATTAGCATTTAATGGCATTCTAATATTTTTCATGGAAATGCCTTTAGTAAGCTATATAGAAAACAGAAAGATGAACAAAGCAAAAGTGGTTACTATTGGAACCTTTATAATGGCTTTATGTATGTATTTACTTCTTTTAAAACAATGGGTATTTGTTTTATGGATTATGATGTTTTGTATGACCTTTGGAGAAATGCTTGCTTTTCCGTTTTCTAATTCCTTCGCAATGAGTCGTGCACCTAAAGGACATGAAGGAAGATATATGGCTATATTTACTATGAGTTATAGCTTAGCACATATTCTCTCTTCTAAAACAGGTTTTTTTATTATTGAAAAATATGATAGTTTTCAACGGAATTGGTTCTTTATGGGTAGTATAGGTCTATTTGGTACTTTTCTTGGGGGATTGACTTTATATTTTCTTAAAAAAGAAAAAGAAAAAAATAAAACTAAAAAAATAGTTAAATAACTATAAAAATAGTTGTAAAACTAAAAATATAGTTATATGTTTGTGTAACAAAAAAAAGTTATGCAAAAATTAACCAATAAAGAAGAAGAAATCATGCAGATTTTATGGAAGCTTAAAAAAGCTTTTGTAAAAGACATCATGGAAGAAATTACAGAAGACAAACCACATTACAACACGCTTTCTACAATAGTACGCAATTTAGAGGAAAAAGGATATGTAGGTTATACTGCTTATGGAAAAACGCATCAATATTTCCCTCTTGTAAGTATTGAAAACTACAGAAAAAAATTCATGAACAGCGCTATTGATACTTACTTTAACAGTTCGTACAAAAATTTAGTTTCCTTTTTTGCTGAAGAAGAAAAAATTTCAGCTGACGAACTTCGAGAAATTTTAGAAATCATAGAAAAGAAAAAGTAATATGGAAAACTTGATGTTATATATTCTTAAAGTAAATGGATTATTAGTTGTTTTCTATTTAATTTATCATTTTCAATTAAAAAAGGAAACTTTTTTTCAAATTAACCGCAGTTTTTTGCTTTTAGGTATAATAACTTCATTCGTTTTACCACTCATTTCATTTACTACTATTATTTGGAAAGATCCAGAACCACTTACATCTGGTTATGCTTATCAAACCCTACCATTAAATTCATTCGAAAATAAAGTAGAAGTAGCACCATTTAATTGGAATCTGTTATTTTTTCTCTGTTATTTTTTAGTTTCTTTTTTCTTTTTGAGCAAACTATTGATAGAGTTTATTTCTTTCTTCAGAATCATCAAAAAAGGAAATAAAAGTAAGTCAGAAAAAATTATTTTGGTTGAAACCAATGAATGTCAGAATCCTTTCTCATTTTTCAACTACCTTGTCGTGAATAAAGGACATTTTACAACTGAAGAATTAGAATTAATATTAATTCATGAAAAGATTCACATAGAACAAAAACATTCCATTGATGTTTTAATAAGTAAACTATTGTGTTTATTATTTTGGGCCAATCCTATAGTCTGGTTTTATAGAAAAGCTATTTTAGAAAATTTAGAATTCATTGCAGATCATCAAACTTCTGCAAGATCCAATAAAACGTATGAATACCAAAAAACTTTATTAAAAGCAGTTATTTGTGCAAATCAATTATCAATTACAAATCAATTTTATCAATCATTAATCAAAAAACGAATCGTTATGTTAAACACCAATCCTTCACACAAAAAACAACTTTGGAAATACTGTTTGGTACTTCCTTTATTAATTGGTTTTATTTTCTTTTTCCAAATTCAAACCATTGCGCAAGTGAAAGAAAACCAAAATAATAATCAACAACAACAAGAAAGAGTTGAACTTCGCATCGATAAAAATTCGACAGATGAAGAAATTAAAAAAGAAACTAAATACCTTGAAGAAAAGTATCATTTAACGGTTAAAGTTTCAAAAATCAAAAGAAATAAAGAAGAAGAAATAGTAAGTTTAAAAATGGATTACAACGATGGTAAAGGAAATTCAGGATCAACGCAAATATCTGGAGACGAACCTATAAAACCTTATGTTTTTTTCATAAATAATAACAATGGAAAAAGAAATATGGGCTTTACTTCCCTTTCAAATGAAAATAAAAGTAATGCAACTTACACTTATGAGAGTGAAGATAATGATGAAGAAGATGCTTTAGCTTATTCATATGATGAGGGAAACATGCCTGTACCTCCAATGCCTCCTGTACCACCATCTTCTAAAATGCTAAAATCTATGCCAAGTCCTCCTAGTCCTCCAAATTTTCCACAAGCTCCAGAAGTTCCTTCCGATTTGAGTGATAAGCAGGCAATGAAAAATTTTGAAGAAAAAATGGCTGCATTCGAAATGAACATGAAAAAAATGCAACCACAAATGGAACAATTTGAAAGAGAAATGGAAAAGTATGAAATGCAAATGGAAGATTTTGAACCCGATATGAAAGACTTTGAAAAAGAAATGGAAAAATTTGAAAAAGAAATGGAAGCCTATCAAGAAAAAATGATGAAAAAACATCAATATGCTTATGAATATAAGGTTGAGAAAATGAATAGTCGAGATGCCTTAAATGAGGAAAACAAAATCCATCAAGAAGAAATGAAGAGAGCACATAAAGAAGCAATGGAAGCGCACAAGCTGGAAATGAAGGAAAGAAAAGAAGCGTTAAAAATGCGAATGGAAGCAGAAAAAGAAAGAATGAAAATGGAAATGGCAAGAATGAAAGCAGAAATGGAAAGAGAAAAAGCGGAACAAAAAAGAAGAAGTGAAGCTTTAAAAAAAATATAATTTAGATAAAGCATCCTTCCAAAAAAAGGATGCTTTTTTATGTATCTTTGTTAAAAACAAACTCATGTATAAATTTTTAGCCAAATTGAATAAAATTATTCTCCCTAGTTTTACCAAACAGAAACTAGATGTTACAAAAGCAAAAAAATGGCAAAAAGCAATATTAGCCTATCGCTATTATATTACCATAAAAAGTTTAGACTAAAATTAAAACTACCTTTGAAAATCGGAGTTATAAAAAAGGGTTAAAGATTTATTTTCATTTTGATAAGTTCTTTTTAATACCTCAATTTCATAAGAAAGCATATAAAACGCTTCTCTAATTTTATTAGATTCATAAATATTAAATTCATTTTTTTCATCTAATTTAGGGCTAAAAAAAGGATATACTTTTAGATTTCCACAATTATCTAAATGATTATAAACCGAATTATAATTTGCTAAATCGCTAAGATAGGCAAGATCATTTGGATGCAAATTTCCCCTCTTAATTTCACGTAGAATTACATCCTTCGAAACTGATTTAAAAAAACATAAGCTAGCATTTTTTAAGAAAAAATTTAAAAAATAATTAGAGAAATACGTTTCAGTAATTCTTTTGTAAAATTTATGCTTTGTAGGAATTTTATTTTCTCTTGAAGTAATATCATTTTTAGGTAATTTAACTTCTCTAAAAATGGTAGAATCAGAAATTCCAAGTAACTTATCGCTAGGAAAACCTTTTGATTGAATAAGTTCAGAAAAAACAGTCACATTCGAAGCTAATTTTGAATGATAGTCTTTTAGATCTAATTCTCTGTTTTTTAAATCCTTAATAGCAAAATCATATATTCTATCTAAATAATCGAAATCTATTCTACTCAAATATTTTTTTCTTTTTTCAATAATAATATCCTGCAATTTATCATCTTTTATAATTTTTGCTGTTGCTTCTTTTAAAACAGGAAAATTATCTAAATGATTCATTTTAAGCCCATTTTCAAAAGCTTGTAAAATATATTTTTGAGGATTTCTTTTATTTATTTTGGCTATTTGTGCTGCAATTAGTAAATCTTTCAAAAAGATAAAATCAAATTCTTTAAAAGTTTTATCATAATAATAAAAACAACTATCTACATTCTTATCCTTATAGAGAAATATTTCGGCTTTATTAATTTGGGTATGATAATCAAAATAATCTGCGTTAAATACCTGAGCATTAGAAAATTGCACAAAAACTAATACAAGAAAGTATAAGATGACTGGCTTCATTTAAATATTATAAAATTAATTCCATCACATAATCATCCATTACATAATTATTACCGATATCGATAACTTCTTCTTTTACAATTGCGAAACCTATTTTTTCGTAGAAAAACTTAGCTTGATTGTATTTATTTACATTCAAGAAAATAGCAATTTGATTATTTTCCAAAGCTTTCTCTTTTACAAAATTTACTAGTTTCTTTCCTAAACCTGTTCCTTGCATTTCGGGCAAAAGATATATTTTATGAATTTTTGTTTTTTGAGGCAGGCAATCCAATTCGTAAGAAACAAAACCTAAAGGTTTGTTGCTTTCATTAATTACCATATAAAAAACATGCCCTTTATCTTCCAATTGGGTTTCTAAAGCTCTAACATCATAAAATTGATTTAGCATATATTCTAATTGCTCTTTAGAAAGAATTTCTTTGTAAGCAACGGGCCATATAGTATATGCTAACTCTTTTATGATTGCTAGCTCTGTTTTTTCTATTTTAACGATATCCATCTGTATTAAATCAAAATTTATTGGAACTAAAATAATAAAACCATTTAGTTAATAAGATCTAAATGGTTTTATATTTTTTAAGCTTGTCCAGTAGGACCAAAATTTAAAGGAATTTGAGGATGTTCTCCTTCTTCTATTTTACCATGAGCTGCTTCAAAACGTTGAATATTTTCAGCCATAGCTTTTAGTAACCTTTTGGCATGCTGTGGTGTTAAAACAATTCGAGACTTCACTTTTGCTTTGGGAACTCCAGGCATAATTGCAATGAAATCTAATACAAATTCACTATTAGAGTGATTAATAATGGCTAAATTAGAATAAATTCCTTCTGCTGTTTTTTCATCTAACTCAATATTAATTTGACCTTGTTGGTTATTATTTTCCATAATTTCTGATTTAAAAAAAACCTAACAGAATTATCTGTTAGGTTTGGTTATACTTAATTGTAACGAACTACTAATTTATTAATAATTAAATTCTTCTTTAGCAGCCATTAATTCATTGTATTCTTCTTTAGATCCTACGATTGTATTATCGTATTCTCTCATACCTGTACCTGCAGGAATTCTGTGACCTACAATTACATTTTCTTTCAATCCTTCTAAAGTATCTATTTTACCAGCAACAGCTGCCTCATTTAATACTTTTGTCGTTTCTTGGAAAGAAGCTGCAGAGATAAATGATTTCGTTTGTAACGAAGCTCTTGTAATACCTTGAAGAACAGGTGTAGCAGTTGCAGTGATAATATCTCTAGCAACAACTAGATTTTTGTCTTCACGTTTTAATAGTGAATTTTCATCACGTAATTGACGTGGAGAGATAATTTGACCCGCTTTTAGATTTTGAGAATCTCCAGCGTCTTCAATTACTTTCATTCCGTATAATTTATCATTTTCAACGATAAAGTCGCTTGTGTGAGCCAATTGATCTTCTAAGAATAGTGTATCACCTGGATCTTGGATTTGAACTTTACGCATCATTTGACGAATTACCACTTCAAAGTGCTTGTCATTAATTTTTACCCCTTGTAAACGGTATACTTCTTGAATTTCATTTACCAAGTACTGTTGTACAGCAGATGGTCCTTTAATTCTTAAGATATCTTCTGGTGTAATGGCACCATCAGAAAGAGGCATTCCCGCTTTCACATAGTCATTCTCTTGAACTAAGATTTGGTTAGAAAGTTTTACTAAATATTTCTTCACTTCACCAAATTTAGATTCGATGGCAATCTCTCTATTTCCTCTCTTAATTTTACCAAAAGTAACTACACCGTCGATTTCAGAAACTACAGCTGGGTTAGAAGGATTACGCGCTTCTAAAAGCTCTGTAATTCTAGGTAAACCTCCTGTAATATCACCCGCTTTAGAGGAACGACGAGGAATTTTTACTAAAATTTTACCTGCCTTAATTTTCTCTCCATCATCTACCATTAAGTGTGCCCCTACTGGTAGGTTGTACGAACGAATTAACTCACCATCTTTACCATAGATATGTAAAGTTGGAATTAATTTTTTATTACGAGATTCAGAAATTACTTTCTCTTGGAAACCTGTTTGTTCGTCAATTTCAACTACAAACGAATCCCCTTGTTTGATATCTTCATATTCTACTTTACCCGTAAATTCAGAAATAATAACCCCGTTATATGGATCCCATTTACAGATAGTTGTACCTCTTTCGACTGTCTCTCCGTCTTTTACAAAAATACTAGAACCATAAGGAATATTATGAGTATTTAAAACGATACCAGTAGTTACATCTACTAATTTTAACTCCGTAGAACGTGAAATAACAATATCTACTGAATTTCCTTCTGCATCTTCACCTACAACCGTTTTTAAATCCTCAATTTCTAAACGACCTGCAAATTTAGTAATGATACTTGACTCTTCAGATAAACCTCCAGCAACCCCTCCAACGTGGAACGTACGTAGTGTTAACTGTGTACCAGGCTCACCAATAGACTGTGCAGCAATAACTCCAACAGCTTCTCCTTTTTGAGTCATTTTACCAGTTGCTAAGTTTCTTCCGTAACATTTAGCACAAATTCCTTTTTCAGCTTCACAAGTTAATGGAGAACGTACTTCAATTCTTTCTAAAGGAGAGTTCTCAATTTTCTTAACTAACGCTTCTGTAATTTGTTCACCAGCTGGAACTAATACTTCAGAAGTTAAAGGATTGATTACATCATGTAAAGCCACACGACCTAAAATTCTTTCTCCTAAAGACTCAACAATTTCTTCATTTTTCTTTAATGCTGTAACCTCAATTCCTCTTAAAGTACCACAATCTACAGAGTTTACAATAACATCTTGAGATACGTCATGCAACCTTCTTGTTAAGTATCCTGCATCGGCAGTTTTAAGAGCGGTATCCGCAAGACCTTTACGAGCACCGTGAGTTGATATAAAGTATTCTAAGATCGATAATCCTTCTTTAAAGTTAGAAAGAATCGGATTTTCAATAATTTCACCACCACCAGCAGTTGATTTTTTAGGTTTAGCCATCAAACCACGCATACCAGTTAACTGACGAATTTGCTCTTTAGAACCCCTTGCTCCAGAATCAAGCATCATATATACCGAGTTGAATCCTTGTTGGTCTTCTCTAATGTTTTTCATTGCTAATTCAGTTAACAATGCATTAGTAGAAGTCCAAACATCAATTACCTGATTATAACGCTCATTATTTGTAATAAGACCCATGTTATAATTCATTGTAATTGCCTCAACTTGTTCATTTGCATCAGCAATTAAATCTTGTTTCTTTTCTGGAATAATAATATCCCCTAAACTGAATGATAAACCGCCTTGGAAAGCGAATTTATAACCCATATTTTTCATATCATCTAAGAAAGCAGCAGTTGTAGGTACATCTGTTACTCCTAAGATTTTACCAATAATATCACGTAAAGATTTTTTAGTTAAGACTTCGTTAATATAACCAGCCTTTTCAGGAACTACTTCATTAAATAAAACTCTACCTGCAGTAGTTTGGATTATTTTATAAACTAATTCACCATTTTCATTGAAATCTTTTGCTCTTACTTTAATACGCGCATTTAAGTCTAATTTACCTTCGTTAATTGCGATATTTACCTCTTCAGCTGAATAAAAAGTTAAACCTTCTCCTTTGATTTTTAAATCTGGAGTAGATAAACGCTCTTTAGTCATATAATATAAACCAAGAACCATGTCCTGAGAAGGTACTGTAATAGGTGCTCCATTCGCAGGGTTCAAGATATTATGAGAAGCTAACATTAATAATTGCGCTTCTAAAATTGCTTCTGGTCCTAAAGGTAAGTGAACAGCCATCTGGTCACCATCGAAATCGGCATTAAATGCAGTACACGTTAATGGGTGTAACTGGATTGCTTTTCCTTCGATTAATTTTGGTTGGAAAGCTTGAATACCTAAACGGTGAAGCGTAGGAGCACGATTCAATAATACTGGATGTCCTTTGATTACATTCTCTAAGATATCCCATACTACTGGCTCTTTTTTATCAATAATTTTCTTAGCTGATTTTACAGTTTTAACAATACCTCTTTCAATTAATTTACGAATCACAAAAGGTTTGTATAATTCTGCAGCCATATCTTTTGGTAAACCACACTCATACATTTTCAATTCAGGTCCTACAACAATTACAGAACGAGCTGAATAATCCACACGTTTACCTAATAAGTTTTGACGGAAACGACCTTGTTTACCTTTTAAGGAATCCGATAATGATTTTAAAGGTCTGTTTGATTCTGTCTTAACAGCAGATGCTTTTCTAGTATTATCAAATAACGAATCTACTGCTTCTTGAAGCATACGTTTTTCGTTACGTAAGATAACTTCTGGAGCTTTAATCTCAACTAATCTTTTCAAACGATTGTTACGGATGATTACTCTTCTGTACAAATCATTTAAATCTGAAGTAGCGAAACGACCTCCATCTAGTGGCACCAACGGACGTAATTCTGGTGGAATAACTGGAATTACTTTTAAGATCATCCATTCTGGAAGGTTTTCTCTGTTTAAGTTAGCTTCACGGAAAGACTCAACGATGTTTAAACGTTTTAAAGCTTCTGTTTTACGTTGTTTAGATGTCTCAGTGTTTGCAGCGTGACGCAATTCAAACGACAAAGAATCTAAATCAATTCTTGATAATAAATCCATAATACATTCAGCACCCATTTTAGCGATGAATTTATTTGGATCGGTATCATCTAAATATTGATTTTCCATTGGAAGGGTATCTAAAATATTCAAATACTCTTCTTCTGTTAAGAAATCTAATTTATTTAAAGTTTCACCTTCTGGTCCTTTAGCAATACCTGGTTGAATTACTACATATCTTTCGTAGTAAATAATCATATCTAATTTCTTAGAAGGTAATCCTAAAATGTAACCAATTTTATTGGGTAACGAACGGAAATACCATATGTGAGCGATAGGCACCACTAAATTAATGTGACCTACTCTATCTCTACGAACTTTCTTTTCTGTTACTTCAACACCACAACGGTCACAAACAATCCCTTTATAACGGATTCTTTTATATTTTCCGCAGGCACATTCATAATCCTTTACTGGTCCGAAAATTCTTTCACAGAAAAGACCATCTCTTTCAGGTTTGTGCGTACGATAGTTAATAGTTTCAGGTTTTAAAACCTCACCTCTTGACTCTGCCAAAATAGATTCTGGTGAAGCCAATCCTATCGTAATTCTGTTAAATCTTTTAACGGTGTTTTTATCTTTTAATCTTGTCATGATCTGATTACTATCGATTTTTTGTAAAAAACTTTTGTTCAGTTATACAGTTCCCAATTAAGGGCAACAGTCTCAGTATTCAGTCGCAAAACTGATTACTGCGACTGAGACTGTTACTGCTTTATTTATTCTTCTAATCTGATGTCTAAACCAAGACCTTTCAATTCATGCATTAATACATTGAATGATTCAGGTAATCCTGGTTCTGGCATTGTTTCTCCTTTTACGATGGACTCGTAAGTTTTAGCTCTACCGATTACATCATCAGATTTAACCGTCAATATTTCTCTTAAAGTACTTGATGCACCATATGCTTCAAGTGCCCAAACCTCCATTTCTCCAAAACGCTGACCTCCGAATTGAGCTTTACCTCCTAATGGTTGTTGCGTAATTAAAGAGTATGGACCAATAGAACGAGCGTGCATTTTATCATCTACCATGTGTCCTAATTTCAACATGTAAATTACACCCACAGTTGCTGGTTGGTGGAAACGTTCTCCAGTACCACCATCATATAAATAGGTATGACCGAATCTTGGAATTCCAGCTTCATCAGTTAAAGCATTGATTTGATCTAAAGAAGCTCCGTCAAAAATAGGTGTAGCGAATTTTTTACCTAAATTCATTCCAGCCCATCCTAATACGGTTTCATAAATCTGCCCAATGTTCATACGAGAAGGTACCCCAAGTGGATTCAATACAATATCAACTGGTGTTCCATCTTCTAAGAAAGGCATATCTTCATGACGTACAATTCTAGCCACAATACCTTTGTTACCGTGACGACCCGCCATTTTATCCCCTACTTTTAACTTACGTTTTTTAGCGATATAAACTTTAGCTAATTTTAAAATTCCAGCTGGTAACTCATCTCCAACTGTAATCGTAAACTTCTCTCTTCTCAACCAACCTTGTAAGTCATTTAACTTAATTTTAAAGTTATGAACTAAATCATTTACCATTTTATTAGTAACCTCGTCGGTTGTCCATTGTCCTTTTGTTAAGTGAGCAAAATCTTCAACTGATTGTAACATTTTTTTAGTGAATTTTTTACCTTTTGGCAATACTTCTTCACCTAAATCATTCATTACACCTTGAGATGTTTTACCATCAATGATTACAAATAATTTTTCGATTAATTTATCTTTTAATTCATTGAATTTAACTTCAAATTCTATGTCAAGTTTATCGATATCTTCTTTGTCTTTTGAACGCTTACGCTTATCTTTAACTGCTTTAGCAAATAATTTTTTATCTAAAACAACACCATGTAATGATGGAGAAGCTTTTAACGAAGCATCCTTTACATCACCCGCTTTATCACCAAAGATAGCACGTAATAATTTTTCTTCTGGTGTTGGATCTGATTCTCCTTTTGGAGTGATTTTTCCTATAAGAATATCACCAGGTTTTACTTCTGCACCAATACGAATCATTCCATTTTCATCTAAATCTTTAGTAGCTTCTTCAGAAACGTTTGGAATGTCATTTGTTAATTCTTCGTTACCTAATTTTGTATCACGAACTTCTAACGAATAATCATCAATGTGAATAGAAGTAAAAATATCATCACGAACAACTTTTTCAGAAATTACAATCGCATCCTCGAAGTTATAACCTTTCCAAGGCATGAAGGCTACTTTTAAGTTTCTACCTAAAGCTAACTCTCCATTTTGTGTTGCATATCCTTCACAAAGTACTTGTCCTTTAGCAACTTTATCACCTTTTCTAACGATTGGTTTTAAGTTGATTGAAGTACTTTGGTTCGTTTTTCTAAATTTAATTAATTGGTATGTTTTTTCATCTTCTTCAAAACTTACCATTCTTTCTTCTTCCGTTCTATCGTACTTGATTGTAATTTTATTAGCGTCTACATAAGTAACTGTACCTTCGCCTTCAGCATTAATCAGTACGCGAGAATCAGAAGCCACTTGTCTTTCTAAACCAGTGCCCACAATTGGTGATTCTGGTCTTAACAAAGGAACTGCCTGACGCATCATGTTTGATCCCATCAAGGCACGGTTCGCATCATCGTGCTCTAAGAATGGAATTAAAGAAGCTGAAATAGAAGCAATTTGGTTAGGTGCTACGTCAGTATAATGAACCACATTAGGTTCCACAACTGGGAAATCGCCTTCTTCACGAGCAATAACCTTTTCAGCAGTAATTTTACCTCCATCATTCATTTCAATGTTTGCTTGTGCAATCATTTTTCCTTCTTCCTCTTCAGCACTTAAATAAATTGGTTCCGATACTAAATCTACAACTCCATCCATTACTTTACGATAAGGAGTTTCAATGAATCCCATTCCATTTACTTTAGCATAAACTCCTAATGAAGAGATAAGACCAATGTTTGGTCCTTCTGGAGTTTCAATAGGACATAAACGACCGTAATGCGTATAGTGAACGTCACGAACCTCGAAACCAGCACGCTCTCTAGATAAACCTCCAGGTCCTAATGCAGATAAACGACGTTTATGAGTAATCTCTGCTAATGGATTTGTTTGATCCATAAATTGAGACAACTGATTGGTTCCGAAGAAAGAGTTTATTACCGATGATAATGTTTTTGCATTAATCAAATCGATAGGTGTAAACACTTCATTATCTCTAACATTCATTCTTTCTCTAATAGTTCTTGCCATACGAGCAAGACCTACACCAAATTGTTGTGATAATTGTTCACCAACTGTTCTTACACGTCTGTTAGATAAGTGATCGATATCATCAATCTCTGCTTTAGAATTAATTAATTCAATCAAATACTTAACAATTGTTATGATATCCTCTTTGGTTAAGACTTGCTTTTCCATTGGAATATCTAACTGTAATTTTTTGTTCATTCTATAACGACCAACTTCACCTAAGTTATAACGTTGATCAGAGAAGAATAATTTATCTATAATACCGCGAGCCGTTTCCTCATCAGGTGGTTCTGCGTTACGTAATTGTCTATAAATATGCTCAACAGCCTCTTTTTCAGAGTTTGTAGGGTCTTTCTGTAAAGTATTGTGAATAATAGTATAATCAGCTGCATTATTATCTTCCTTATGTAAAAGAATAGCTTTTACATCTGCATCTATAATTTCTTCAACATTATCTTTATCTAAAATAGTATCACGATCTAAAATGATTTCATTTCTTTCAATAGATACTACTTCTCCAGTATCTTCATCTACGAAATCTTCATGCCAAGTATTTAAAACACGAGCAGCAAGTTTTCTACCGATATATTTTTTAATACCCGTTTTAGAAACTTTGATTTCTTCAGCTAAATCGAAAATTTCAAGAATATCTTTATCTCTTTCAAATCCGATAGCTCTAAATAAAGTAGTTACAGGTAATTTTTTCTTTCTATCAATATAAGCGTACATTACACTATTGATATCTGTTGCAAATTCTATCCAAGAACCTTTAAAAGGAATAATTCTTGCAGAATATAGTTTTGTTCCATTTGCATGGAAAGATTGCCCAAAAAACACTCCAGGTGATCTATGTAATTGAGATACAACTACACGTTCAGCACCATTAATTACGAATGTACCACTAGGTGTCATATAAGGGATTGTCCCTAAATAAACATCTTGAACAATTGTTTCAAAATCCTCATGTTCAGGATCAGTACAATACAATTTAAGACGTGCTTTCAAAGGTACACTATACGTTAAACCTCTATCAATACACTCTTCTATTGTATAACGTGGTGGATCAATAAAATAATCAAGAAATTCTAAAACGAATTGGTTTCTTGTATCTGTAATTGGGAAATTTTCCATGAAGGTATTGTAAAGTCCTTCATTGCCTCTTTCGTCTGATTTTGTTTCTAGTTGAAAAAAATCTTTAAATGATTTTACCTGAATATCTAGAAAATCTGGATAATTAGGAATGTTCTTCGTAGAAGCAAAATTTAATCTTTCAGTCTGATTTGTTATCATCAATGGACAAAATTTTGATTTAAAAAAAGTAATTTTTTTGTGTAAAACACTATTTTAATTTATACTTCCTTTTAATATAATTAACACATCTTTAAAGATAGACCAGGAAAGATAGTCTATTTTTTTTCTTCGTATTAATTACAAGATTTCATAAAGAAATTAAAAACATAATTTTCTTATACGAAAAATGGTTTAGGCCTTTGAGAATAAATCTCAAGGCCTAAACCTGGTTTTATACCTAAGTTTAACTTATTTAAGCTCAACTACAGCACCAGCTTCTTCTAAAGCTTTCTTAAGACCTTCAGCCTCATCTTTAGAAACTCCTTCTTTAACATTTGCAGGAGCACCGTCTACCATATCTTTAGCTTCTTTAAGACCTAAACCTGTTAATTCTTTAACCGCTTTAACAACTGCTAATTTAGAAGCACCTGCATCTTTCAATACAACAGTGAATTCAGTTTGCTCAGCAGCAACAGCAGCATCACCAGGACCAGCCACAACAACTGCAGCAGCAGCTGGCTCGATACCATAGTCATCTTTTAATATTGTTGCTAATTCATTAACTTCTTTTACAGTTAAGTTAACTAATTGTTCTGCGAATTGTTTCAAATCTGCCATTTTTCTATCTTTTAAAATGTTTTGTAAAAATTATAATTTATTAATGTGCGTTCTTTATTATTCAGCTGACTCTTCTTTACCTTCTTGGTTTTGAAGTGCAGCAATAACTCTTTGAGCAGGTGATTGTAATAATCCGATGATTTCACCAATAACTTCAGCTCTAGATTTAATAGAAGCTAATTTATCTAAGTTTTCATCACCTATATATACATCCTCAGTAATGTAAGCACCTTTTAAGATTGGCTTACTACCTTTCTTACGAAATTCTTTTATAATTTTAGCTGGAGCATTTGCAACATCAGCAATCATTATAGAAGTATTTCCTTTTAATACTGATGATAAATCACCAAAATCTGTATCAGAAGCTTCCATTGCTTTTTCTAGCAATGTATTTTTAACTACTTCTAATTTGATTCCTGCTTTAAAACAAGCTCTTCTTAAGTTTGAAGTAGAATCTGCATCTAGTCCTGAAGTATCTGCTAAATAAATAACATTTACTCCCGCTAACTTTGCAGTTAAATCTTCAATAGCGATTGATTTTTCTTCTCTAGTCATACTAAAAATTTTTAACTACCAAATTATACTGCTTTAGGATCTAAAGCAATAGCAGGACTCATTGTACTTGATAAGTGTATAGACTTAATATAAGTACCTTTAGCTGCAGTTGGTTTTAATTTAATTAATGTTTGAATGATTTCATGTGCATTATCGTATATTTTATCAGCATCAAAAGATACTTTTCCAATACCCGCATGCACGATACCTGTTTTATCAACTTTAAAGTCAATTTTACCCGATTTAACTTCTTGAACAGCTTTTGCAACATCCATAGTTACAGTACCTGTTTTAGGATTAGGCATTAAACCTCTTGGTCCTAAAATACGACCTAAAGGACCTAATTTACCCATTACAGCTGGCATAGTAATAATAACATCTACATCTGTCCAACCATCTTTTATTTTTTGAAGATAATCGTCAAGACCTACATAGTCTGCACCAGCTTCTTTAGCTTCAGATTCTTTATCTGGAGTAACTAAAGCTAAAACACGTACATCTTTTCCTGTTCCATGAGGTAATGTTACTACACCTCTTACCATTTGATTCGCTTTTCTTGGATCTACTCCTAAACGAACAGCTATATCTACAGACTCATCAAATTTTGCAGAAGCAACTACTTTAATTAATGCAGCAGCATCTTTTAATGTATATTGTTTGTTCTTCTCAATTTTTGAAGCAGCCTCTTTTTGTTTTTTTGTCAATTTTGCCATGTCTAATTCTTTTAACGATTAAAAAGGAGCATTTCCAGATACTGTTATACCCATAGATCTAGCAGTTCCAGCAACCATACTCATTGCTTTTTCAATTTCGAAAGCATTTAAGTCGGCCATCTTGTCTTCTGCTATAGTTCTAATTTGATCCCAAGTAACATTTGCTACTTTTTTACGATTTGGTTGTCCTGAACCAGACTTAACTTTAGCTGCTTCTAATAATTGAATAGCAGCTGGTGGCGTTTTAACAACAAAGTCAAATGACTTGTCTTTATACACAGTAATTTGTACTGGTAAAACTTTGCCAGGTTTATCTTGAGTTCTAGCATTAAATTGCTTACAAAACTCCATGATGTTAACCCCAGCAGCCCCCAAAGCAGGTCCAACCGGTGGCGATGGATTCGCAGCACCTCCCTTAACTTGTAGTTTAACTACTTTACTAACTTCTTTTGCCATTTTTAAAAAAATTTAGCACATCTATCAATTGGAAGCGATTGATGTGAATTGTATATGTAACTTATTATATTTTTTCTACTTGCATAAAACTTAATTCTAATGGTGTTTTTCTTCCGAATATTTTCACCATTACTTCAAGTTTACGTTTTTCTTCATTGACTTTTTCAATAGAACCATTAAAACCATTAAAAGGTCCATCTATTACTTTCACAGTTTCTCCAACCGAAAAAGGAATAGCGATATTATCTACTTTAACAGATAATTCATCTACTTTACCTAACATTCTGTTTACTTCAGACATCCTTAGAGGCACAGGTTCACCTCCTTTAGTTTCACCTAAAAAACCAATTACACCAGGAATAGACTTAATAATATGCGGAACCTCTCCAGTAAGATTAGCTTCAACCATGATATAGCCAGGGAAATATACTTTTTCCTTAGCCATTTTTTTTCCATCTCTTATTTGAACTACTTTTTCAGTAGGTACTAAAACTTGAGAAACATAGTCAGATACTCCCAATCTAAGTGTTTCAGACTCAATATAAGCTTTAACTTTATTTTCCTGACCACTTACAGCCCTTACAACATACCATTTTTTCACATTATTATCCGCCATGATATTATCTTAGTAAGTTATAAAAGCCTTCAAGAGCTTTAACAAACAATTGATCTACACCATAAGTCAAAAGCGCAAAAATAACTGAAAACAAAGCTACTATAATTGTTAAACGCTGAACTTCAGCCCATTCAGGCCAAGTTACATTAGATTTCAATTCTTGAAATGCTTCTGAAATATAATTAACAAAATTCGTCATTACTTTATATGATTTGCACGGGCGGAGGGATTCGAACCCCCATCAATGGTTTTGGAGACCACTATACTAGCCCTTGTACTACGCCCGTTTATTATAAGCCAGTTGAAAAATCAACTGGCTTTTATTTATTTTATAGACTTAAAAATTAGTCTAAGATTTCAGTTACCTGACCAGCACCAACTGTTCTACCACCTTCACGAACTGCGAAACGTAATCCAACAGATAATGCAATAGCACTTAACAATTTAACTTCAATAGTTAAGTTATCACCTGGCATAACCATTTCTACACCAGCTGGTAAAGTAATAGTACCAGTTACGTCAGTTGTACGTACATAAAACTGAGGACGGTAGTTATTATGGAATGGAGTATGACGTCCACCTTCTTCTTTTTTCAAGATATACACCTCTGCTTTGAAATGAGCGTGTGGTTTAACAGATCCTGGCTTAACAATAACCATTCCTCTTTTGATATCTTCTTTAGCAATACCTCTCAATAAGATACCTGCGTTATCTCCAGCCTCACCTCTATCTAAGATTTGACGGAACATTTCAATACCTGTAATAGTTGAAGTTAATTTCTCAGCACCCATACCAACGATTTCAACTGGATCTCCAGTGTTTGCAATACCAGTTTCGATACGACCTGTAGCAACAGTTCCACGACCCGTAATTGTAAATACGTCTTCAACTGGCATCAAGAATGGCTTATCAACATCACGAGCTGGTAATTCAATCCAGTTATCAACTGCTTCCATTAAAGCTAATACTGTATCAACCCATTTTGGCTCACCATTTAAAGCTCCTAATGCAGAACCTTGAACAACAGGACCATTATCACCATCATATTGATAGAAAGATAATAAATCTCTAATTTCCATTTCAACAAGCTCTAATAACTCAGCATCATCAACCATATCAACTTTGTTCATGAAAACAACCATTCTTGGAACACCTACTTGGCGACCTAAAAGGATGTGTTCACGTGTTTGTGGCATAGGACCATCAGTAGCAGCAACTACTAAGATAGCTCCATCCATTTGAGCAGCTCCAGTTACCATGTTCTTAACGTAATCCGCGTGACCTGGACAGTCAACGTGAGCATAGTGACGATTTGCTGTAGCATATTCTACGTGAGAAGTATTAATAGTAATACCTCTTTCTTTTTCTTCCGGTGCATTATCAATTTGATCAAACGATTTTGCTTCAGAATAACCAGCATCAGCTAACACTTTAGTTATTGCAGCAGTTAAAGTTGTTTTACCGTGATCTACGTGTCCAATAGTACCAATGTTTAAGTGTGGTTTGGAACGATCAAAATTTCCTTTTGCCATGATTTAATAATTTA
Source organism: Flavobacterium sp. 9AF (assembly GCF_902506265.1). GTDB lineage: Bacteria > Bacteroidota > Bacteroidia > Flavobacteriales > Flavobacteriaceae > Flavobacterium. The sequence continues at coordinate 1,049,820 of NZ_LR733556.1, forward strand.
ATCTTAGTTATTTATTAGTGTTCAAAAATTATAACATCTCCAGAGCCAATGACGGGATTTGAACCCGTGACCTCTTCCTTACCAAGGAAGCACTCTACCCCTGAGCTACACCGGCTTACATCTGTCATCAACAGGAATGTTAGTGGGGAGAGCAGGATTCGAACCTGCGAAGGTTACCCAGCAGATTTACAGTCTGCCCTCGTTGGCCGCTTGAGTATCTCCCCTAACTTTTTTATTATCAGTTGCTTATATTTAAGAGCCGATGGAGGGACTCGAACCCACGACCTGCTGATTACAAATCAGCTGCTCTAGCCAGCTGAGCTACACCGGCAACACAATAAAAAAGTCCGCTATTTCTAACGGACTGCAAATGTATAGAATTTATTTTTTATTCAAAACTTTTTTTGTCTTTTTTTTTAATTAAGCGTGAGCTCTTATTTTTTCTTTATATTTTACTAAAACTCTTTCAAGAGATTCTTCAGACGAATCTACAGCTTCTTCAAAGGTTTTACACGTTTTTTTTACCACAAACTCGTCTCCTGGAACATTAATTTTTATCTCTACTGTTTTATTTTCTTTATCACTTGTGTTTTCTAATTTCAAAAACACTTCAGAAGAAATGACTTTATCAAAATATTTTTCCAATTTACCTAATCGCTCTTGAATAAAGTTAACTAATTTTTTGTCTACATTAAAGTTAACTGCCTGAACATTTACTTTCATACTTTTAATAATTACATAGGTTAAACAAGTGAATTATTTACGGTTTCTAGGATGCGTATCTTGATACACTTTTTTTAACTCTGCGAGGCTACTATGAGTATATATTTGTGTAGAAGACAAACTAGCATGACCCAATAATTCTTTTACTGAATTTAAATCGGCACCATTATTTAGCAAATGAGTTGCGAATGAATGCCTAAGAACGTGAGGACTCTTTTTCACCTTAAGAGACACACTACTAAAGTAATCATTAATTAAACGATAGACAAATGATTCACTAACTTTATTTTTGTTTTTTGACAAAATTAACACTTCAGAAGTTACTCCTTCTAGCATTTCTAGGCGTAATTCTAAATATTTTTGAAGCAAAATAAGTGTACATTCTAGTAGAGGAATAATTCTTTCTTTATTTCTTTTACCTAGAACTTTTACAGTACGATTTGAAAAATCAATATTATGTATTTTTAAATTAATCAATTCTGCCCTCCTTATACCTGTTGTGTAAAACAATTCTAAGATTAATTGATTCCGTTTATCTTCAAAAACATTTTTTGAAAACTGACTCACATCGAAAACCGCTTCCATTTCTTTTTCTGAAAATGGAACTTGAACTTTTTTTGGTGTTTTTAGAGATTTATGCTTTAACAAAGGATTAACTTGGATTTGTTTTATCTTAAGCAGAAACTTATAAAAGGATTTTAAAGCAGACACTTTCCTATTAATAGACTTATTTGAAATTCCTTCTTCTACTAATAACACTATCCAACTTCTAATTAAAGGATAAATTACTGATTCCAAATTTATTTTATCATGTTTTTCATCTAAAAATTGCTGAAAACTTAAAATATCATTGCAATATGCATTTACGGTAAGAGGAGAATACTTTTTCTCCTTAAGTAGATAATCCTGATATGCTTGAAAATTTGATGCCATAAAAAAACCGTTAGAAACAAAGTTACACTTTATTCTCTAACGGTTTTATATTTTTAATTCAAAAATATTATGACTCTAAAGAATCTTTTAATCTTTGAATGTAAGCAGCTTTTTGAATAACAGCTCTTTTAACGATTGACGGTTTGTGGAAAGCTTGTCTCGCTCTTAATTGACGAACAGTTCCTGTTTTATCAAATTTTCTTTTGTAACGTTTTAACGCTTTATCGATATTTTCTCCGTCTTTAATTGGAATAATTAACATAATTTAGGCACCCCCTTTCATTTAGACCGCAAAATTATAATTTTATTTTTAAATATGAATAATAAATTATGAATTATTTTTATAATTTCTTTTTAGCCCTGATGGAAGCGACATCCTTTTTTGTTGTCAAACGGGGTTGATAACAAAAAAGATATAGCGGACAGCAGGATAGAGCTTCTAAAAATTATTCTACAGCGGGCTTATAATTTTTATTATCAATTATCATTTTTGAAAGAATCTCTTTTAAAATTTCTGAAGTTCCTCCTCCGATAGGTCCTAAACGACTATCTCTAAACAATCGAGCCAATGGATATTCTTCCATATAACCATAACCTCCTAGCATTTGTAAACAACTGTATATGGTTTCATCTGCCACTTTTGTAGATTTTAATTTAGCCATTGTTGCTTCTTTAACAACATATTCTCCATTATTTAAACGAGCTATAGCTTCATAATTAAAAACCTTACAATGTTCCACATCTGTAGTATGTTCTACTATTTTATGTCTTAATGCTTGGAACTTATCAATTGATTTTCCAAAAGCTTCTCTTTGCGACATATATTCTAAAGTATACTCTATCGCGTAATCAGCTCTTGCATGTGCATTGATAGCCATAACCAATCTTTCCAAAGCAAAATGTTGCATGATATATGGAAATCCTTTACCTTCTTCTCCCATTAAGTTTTCTAAAGGAATAGCTACATTATCAAAAGAAATTTCTGCTGTATCAGATGCTCTCCAACCTAATTTATCCAATTTTGTAGCATTTACACCTGGAGTATTTGTTTCAATTAAAAAAATACTAATACCTTTATTTCCTAACTCTGGGTTTGTTTTAGCAGCAACTACATAATAATCGGCATATACGCCATTTGTAATAAATGTTTTAGAACCATTAAGGATATATTGATTTCCTTTTTTTATAGCTGTTGTTCTCATTCCAGCCACATCACTCCCTCCAAAAGGTTCTGTAATACATAGAGCCCCAATTTTATCACCTGAAATACTAGGTGCTAAAAAATTTTCTTTAATTTGTTCACTTCCTTCCGCATTCAAATGTGTCATTGCTAAATAAGAATGAGCCCACATAGCAGCAGCAAATCCAGCTGATTTTATTTTTTGAAGTTCTTCCAAAAAGATTACGGTATAAAATAAATCTAAATTAAGTCCTCCATAGGCTTCAGGATATTTTAATCCAAAGAAACCCATTTCTCCAAATTTTTTCCAAATAAAACGTTCAATAGTACCGCTTTTTTCCCATTTTTCTATATGAGGTACGACTTCTTTTTGTAAAAAATCTCTAAAACTAGATCTAAATAATTGATGTTCTTCTGTGAAGTATTTTGAATTCATAAATCTCAAACTGATTTGATTAAATTGAGTTATTTTTTTAGAATTCCAAATATAAGGCGATTATTTTTAATTTTTCTAAAGGACAGTTGTTAATTTTTGCTAAATCGTCAATAGAGGAAAAAGTACCATTCATACTCCTATAAGTGACAATTTCTTTTGAAAAAGCATAATTAAAATAGGGAAATTTACTCAATTCTTTAACTGAAGCAGTATTAATAAAAATCTTTTTCAAATTAGCATTAGATTGAACATAGAATCTCCGTTTACATTCCTCATAGACTTCTGGTGAAATTCCCCAAATAAACTGAAGTTGTTCAATTGTAGCAAATTGACCCAACTTTTCTTTTTCTTTGAGTATGATATCTGAAATTTTATCTCCTATTCCAAACACTTCCATAAAATCTTCTTTAGTAGCTTGATTTAATTCTTTTGGAATTATTTTAACTTTTTTTTCTTGAAAAGAAACTGCTTCTTTAGTAGAAACTTTATTTGAAGTAATCCAATCTGGAAACTTAAAATAGGGAGAAATTTCATTTAATAACTCTGTAGATATTTTTGTTATTTTTTGAAATTCTTCTTTAGAGTTGACAAATTTTCCAGTTGATCTAAAACGATGTAACCGATTAATCTCCTCTATAGACATACCTAACATATAACCTTTATAGTCGAGTTGCATATTATTTTTTTTACAAATATACTTCTTTAAAAGCATAAGAAAATACATAAAGTATTATTAAATTTACATAAAAAATAGCAAAATGAATTTACTATTACTTGTTATTATAGGAATAACAGCTTTGATTAGTTACAAAGGTTTTAATGATGAAAATTTTTTTCGAAAATATGAATTTCATATAGGTAGAATACGCTCTGGAGAACAACTTAGAATGATAACTTCTGGATTTATACATGTCGATTTCATGCATTTATTATTTAACATGATTACACTGTATTTTTTTGCCCCTGTAGTTATTGATAATTTAGGTTCTATATATTTCTTATATGTTTATTTTGGGAGTATGATTGCAGGAAGTATGTTAACTCTTTATATGCATAAAAATGATTATTATTACAGAGCCGTAGGTGCATCGGGAGCAGTTATGGGAATAATTTATGCTTCCATTTTATTAGATGTGCATCAGCAAATGAGATTTTATGGTTTTATTCCAGGTTATATTTTTGGAATAGGATATCTTTTGTATTCTATTTATGGAATGAAAGCTAAAAACGATCATATTGGTCATACAGCTCATTTTGGAGGGGCAATAGGAGGTTATTTGATTACATTAATAAAACAACCCGACTTATTTCAATCTAATACAAAGATTGTATTTCTATTAATGATTCCTATAATTATTCTGTTTTACATGGATAAAACTAAGAGATTTTAGTTTGGCATAGCTTTTGAATTATTTACACAAAAATAAACATATGAAAAAGACAATTTTAACCTTTGTATTAGTATTTACAACCATGATGAATCAAGCCCAAGAAAACAAATTAATTCCAGTACCGCAAGTAACCGTTTCAGGTGAAGGGAAGATTAAAGTAGTTCCAGATGAAGTAATAATTACTGTAGGAGTGGAAAATTCAGGGACAGACGCTAAAGAAGTAAAGAAAAAAAATGATGAAACAATTGATTTGGTAATTAAAACAATTAAAGGTAAAGGTATTCCTGTGGCAGATTTTCAATCGGAAAGAGTTTCTTTATATAAAAATTATGATTATCAAACCAAAAAGAATAGTTATGTAGCCAGTCAAACTTTGAAAATACATTTAAAAGATTTGTCAAAATACGAAGCAATTATGATGGATTTGGTTAACACGGGAATTAATCAAATTCAAGGAGTTGAATTTAAATCATCAAAGTTGAAAGAATATGAAACAGAAGCAAGAAAAAAAGCAGTTCTGGATGCAAAAATGAAAGCTGAGGATTATGTTTTGGTTTTGGGGCAAAAGATAGGTAAAGCAATCATTATTTCGGATACATCTACACCAAACTATCCACAACCGATGTATAGAAATGTGATGTTAAAAGCGGAAATGGATACAGCAAATGAAACTTTAGCTATTGGCGAAATAGAAGTAACGGCAAATGTTACAATAAGTTTTGTGTTAGAATAAAAAAGAATAAGATTTATAAAAATAAAAAAGCATCAATTACTTGATGCTTTTTTTGTGGGGAGAGCAGGATTCGAACCTGCGAAGGTTTCCCAGCAGATTTACAGTCTGCCCTCGTTGGCCGCTTGAGTATCTCCCCAGCCTGTCGCTACTTTGACTTAGCGATTGCAAATATACTATTGTTTTTAATACTTGCAAATAAAAATTAAGCTATTTTTTTAATAATTTTATAACTGTTTGTAAATGAAAGTATAAAAAAAATCTCCCTAGGGAGATTTTTTTTATTTATATAAAGATTTGATGTATTATAAGCCTAAAAGTTCTTTTACTTTTGCTTTCAATTCTTCTCCTCTTAGGTCTTTTGCAACAATATTTCCTTTTTCATCTAAGATAAAAGTAGCTGGAATAGATTTTACATTGTATTGTTCTGCTATAGGTTCTTTCCAAAATTTAAGATTTGAAACATGATTCCATACTAAGCCATCATCAGCAATAGCCTTTTTCCAGCTTTCAGCATCTTTATCTAAAGAAACTCCTATAATATTTAATCCTTTTTCATGTAATTCATTGTATAAAGCTACAACATTAGGATTTTCTGCACGACAAGGTTTGCACCATGAAGCCCAAAAGTCGATAATAGTTACTTTTCCTAATGATTCTTTTAAAGAAATAGTTTTACCATCAGGTGAAGGACCGCTAAATTCAGGAGCTGCTTTTCCATTAGTAATTGCAGTTGCTGCATCTAAAGTCTTTTTAATACTTTTACCTGGTTTAGTATCTAATAAGGATTTGTCAAATTTTTCAAAGTATTCTTTTACTTCTTCAGTTGTTAAGCCATTACTCATTAACATATTTTCTAATAATAAGGCTGAAACGTAAGCTTTAGGATTCGATTTTACAAAGTTAGTATAAGTATCCTTCATGTTTTTTTGAGTTTCTTCTTGTATAACTCTATATTCTTTCATGATTTGATTCATAACAACAGTATCATTCGAAGTTTGAGCTGTTTTCATTTTCTCATCATTATTCTTTTTGAATTGATTTATTTTATCACCAACTTTGGTAGCAGCATCATTAAACTCTTGAAATTTCTGATTATTATAAGTACCACCAATTTTTGATTTGTGAATACTATCATTATTAAATTCAATTTCTGTTTTACCTTCTTCAAAAATGAAAGGCAGTACTTGCATTCCATCTTCCGATTTTAAGAAAGCAATATCTATACCTTTTACATCGCCTTTAAATTCAAATTTACCATTTTCAACAACTGCAGTATCTTTAGGTAGTGGTTGTCCTATTTCATCTTGTAATTGAATTATTAATTTTTTACCATTTTCAACACCTTTAACTGTTCCTGTAATTTGATATTGATTTTCTAAAGCTTTGTTACATGATGTGAATGCTAAAGCAGATGCAAATAATACTAAAAATTTTTTCATTTATAATTATGTCATTTAATTTTAGGCAAATGTATTCAAATAAAAATACTCTGAACACTTTTTTAGAATTAAATTTTTCATAAAAAAATCAGGCTTTAACCTGATTTTTTATAATTTATTTTAATGTGGATGGACAAACATAATTGGTTAATGGCACTGCAGTATTTCTAATTCCTGCAATTCCTTTTTCAATATTTATCATATTGTGATATCCTCGAGATTTCATAATAGATGCCCAAATAACAGATCTGTAACCACCAGCGCAATGAACATAGAATGTGTCTTCTTTCGGTATTTCAGCAATATGGTCGTTAATATAATCCAAAGGGATATTAATCGCTTTTTCAACATGTTCTGCACTATATTCTCCTGGTTTTCTGGCATCAATAACAGGTGCAGTATTATATTCTTTAGCAAATTCATCAGGAGAAATAGATTGAATTGAATCTACTTCATAGCCCGCTTTTTTCCATGTTTCTAAGCCACCTTCTAAATAGCCTAGAGTATTATCGAATCCAACTCTCGATAAACGAGTGACAGTTTCTTCTTCTTTCCCTTCTGGAGTAATTAATAAAATAGGTTGTTTTACATCTTTAATTAATGCACCTACCCAAGGAGCAAATTGCCCATGTAAACCAATAAAAATTGAGTTGGGAACATGTTCTTTTATAAAGTCATATTCGTTGCGTACATCCAAAATGACTGCTTCAGTTTGATTAGCTATTGCTTCGAATTCTTTTGGAGTTAAAGGATTATTTGCTTTTTCTTTTACAGTGTCCAAACTCTCATATCCTTGAATATTCATTAAAACATTTTGCGGAAAATAAGCTGGTGGTGGTAAAAGACCATCTAATAATTCTTTTTTGAATTCTTCGATTGTCATGTTTGCACGTAATGCATAATTGTTTTTTTTCTGATTTCCTAATGTGTCTGTTGTTTCTTTACTCATGTTTTTACCACATGCGCTTCCAGCACCATGATTTGGATAAACAATTAAATCATCACTTAATGGCATGATTTTTTCTCGGAGCGAATGAAATAAATATTCAGCCAGTTTATCTTGTGTTAAATCGGCTACTAATTTTTGAGCTAAATCTGGCCTACCTACATCACCTATAAATAAAGTATCACCAGTTATAATGCCATGCTCTTTTCCATTTTCATCGATTAATAAATAACAGGTGCTTTCTAAAGTATGACCTGGAGTGTGAATAGCTTTTATAGTGTAATTTCCTATTGAAAATTCTTGACTATCTTCTGCTATAATAGCTTCAAAATTAGGTTTTGCAGTTGGTCCATAAACTATTTTTGCACCCGTTTTTTGTGCTAAATCTAAGTGACCCGAAACAAAATCTGCATGGAAATGTGTTTCAAAAATATATTTTATTTTTGCGTTATCTTTTTTTGCTTTTTCAATATAGGGTTCAACTTCTCTTAATGGATCAAAAATTGCAGCTTCACCATTATTTTCAATATAATAAGCTGCGTGAGCAATACATCCAGTATATATTTGTTCAATTTTCATGTCTAATAAAATTTAGTTTTACAAATTTACGAATAATATACTTTAAAGGAAGTAACCTAGGTTACATTAATTCTTTTAAAGTGATAATACCAGCCATTGCTAATACAAAATAGGCAAATCCTTTTTTTAATTGCCCTTCATTAATATATTTACTAATATAGGTTCCAGAGAGAATTCCTATCATTGATATAAAAGAAAATGGAAGTAAAAAATCCCAATGAACGTTAATATGTTTTAAATCTCCTAGAAAACCAATCAAAGAGTTCATAGCAATAATAAACATAGAAGTTCCTACTGCTTTTTTCATGGGTAATTTTGCTATAAGTAGAAGTGAAGGAATGATTAAAAAGCCACCACCAGCACCTACTAATCCAATTATGATTCCAATAGTGGTATTTTGGACTATTATTTTAATTAAATAATGTTTTTGATTGATCTCTTGTAAATTAATCTTTGTTTTTTTTATCATTGAAAATGCAGCAAAAAACATTATAATAGCAAAAAGAAGCATTAAGAACGTATTCCTGCTCAATAGTATTTCTTCATTTTCAAAAATAATATTTGGAATATTAGGTACGATATATTTTCGGGTTACAAAAACACCTATAAATGATGGAATTGCAAAAACTAAACCTGTTTTTACGGATACTAATTTTTTTCTATAATTTATAATTGCACCAAAAGCAGATGAAGTTCCTACAACAAATAGAGAATAAGCAGCACTTACAACAGGATTGTAACCTAAAACATAAACTAATAAAGGAACAGTAAGAATTGATCCACCACCACCCGTTAAGCCAATAATAATTCCTATGAAAAAAGCGCCTAAATATCCCAGAAATTCCATTATATTGCTACAATTTCTATTTTGTTTCTATGTAGTTTTATTTTACCTTGTAACTCTAAACTTTTTAATAATCTAGAAATAACAACTCTTGAAGTATGCATGTCATAAGCAATTTGTTGATGTGTATTGTTTATTTCAGTATTTCCTATGACTTTTGCTTTATCGGTTAAATATTTATATAAACGTTCATCTAAATTCATGAATGCTAATGTGTCTATTGCTTCTAGCATTTCATTTAAACGAATATTATAACTTTCAAAAACAAAATTTCTCCATGTTTTATATTTTGTAAGCCATTCTTCCATTTTTTCAACAGGAATCATAAACATAGCTCCATCGTTTTCAGCGATAGCTCTAATTTTGCTTTTAGATTTTCCCATGCAACATGTTAATGTCATCGCACAAGTGTCGCCCCTTTCTAAAAAATAAAGAAGTAATTCGTCTCCATTTTCATCTTCACGCAAAATTTTTATAGCGCCATGTAATAAAAGAGGCATCGATTTAATATAATCACCTATTTCAATTAGGTAATCATCGGCTTTAAATTCTTTATAGGTAGCTACTTTCTCTATTTCATGTAACAATTCTTCTTCAAAAATATAGCCATATGCTTGTTCTAAAATTTCTCTCATACCAGATTTTTTGTAAAGATACGTTTTATATTAAATTGAAGTATGTTACTTTTGTTACATATAAAAAACCTAACCCCTTTTAAGGATTAGGTTCATGAATTAAAAAAATCGTATTATTAGATATTTAAAGGTTTAATATCACCATTTGTAGTAATAATATAATATTTATTATTTTTTATAATCGTATTTTTAGGTAATAAATCTTCTTTTAATTTTATTCGAATAATCATTTCATAAAAGACTTGAATTGTAGGTTCAGTAATTTCAGCATTTACAACAAAGGTGTGGGTTTTAGATAAAGCACCATCATAAAATTGAGTGTTATTTTTACGAATATTATTTACATTACTGTTAGGCTCAAAATTTATACTTGCTTGACTAAAAGCAGTATAACTTTTATAACTTTCCATGGGATAAATAGTATTGTATCCTTCAGTTAGCGTTTTTTCTTTTTTTAATAAATCGGTATTCATGATTAAAGAATAGTTAGCCAGCATTTGTTTGTATTCTTCTAAAGCTTTTTGTTGTAAAACATCTCTTATTTGATCTATGTTTTCAGTAATATAATCTACTTTTGCCAAGTCATAAATTTCTTGCTTTGAACAAATATTCATGATACTATTTAAATCGTTTGTTTTTTTAAATTTTATAATTAAGTTTTTTTTCAATTCAAATCCAGCTGGTTTTTCATTATATGTTTTTGGATTAAAGATCTTTTTTTGGACTTCATATTCATATGTTGGAACAAATGAAATCATATCAATAATTACTTCAATCTCTGGATTAAAATGCTGAATTGCTTTGATTACATTTTCTAATCGTGTATCCATAATATTGGTAGCTTCTTCAGCTGTTTTTCCAATTTGAAGTACACTAAAAACTGCTCGCTGAGATGTTGCTTTCTCATTATAAATTCCTTTTATAGTAATGTACATTTCATTTTCATTACTTGATGTTGTTTGAATGGTATTAAATTGGTTGTTATGGTATTGATTTTGATAATTATAATTACCGTTTAAATTTTTTACTGAAGTTTCAGCATTAGCATTTCCAGAATGTTGTGAATAAACCATAGTTTGTAGCAATAAAGTGCCTAAGCACAAAAGGTTAATTGTTTTCATAATCATATATTTTTAAATTTTGTTAGGCAAACGTAATTGAGATTATGAAAAAGAGTTTGGTATAACTACTGTAATAAAACTGTAATGTTTTTTCAGTACTTTTACAGTGGTTTTACAGTAATTTTTTTACTTAGAATTATACTTTTACCAAAGAATTATGACCCATATAGAAGTGTTTTATGAGTTGAAAAATAGTGTTTTGCAACACTACAAAAAACGCTACCCTTATTTTAATGGAAATTGGAAAACGTTTAGTTCACAAGATATTTTGAACCTTATTGAAGATGTTGAAGAAAAATGCAAAGCAAGTGTTAGTGAAAAATGGATTTATACACATTTAAAACCGGAAACCAATGAAAAATTACCGCGTAAGGATATGTTGGATATTTTTTCACAATATATTGGTTTGGCAAACTGGGATGCTTTTCAATATGAACACAACCAACAGAAGACTATTGAGGTTTCAAAAAAATCTTTAAAATCAAGAAAGCTATTATATATTAGTTTATCAGTATTTGTTTTTTTAATAATTATTGGCTTGTATTGGCAAATGACTAAAAAAACATTGGAAAAGAAAACGATTCATTTAGAAGAAAAATTTACACAGGATTCTGTAATTCCTAATATCACAAAAGCATATATAATAGAAGATAGTGTTGAAAAGGAAATTGTTGTAAAAAGTTCTAAAATAGAAGTAAATAAAGAAGCGAAGGTAGTAGTAAAAAGCCCCTTTTATAAGGAGAAAACCGTTGATTTGAAGCAAAATCCAGAAATTGTTACGATTACTTTAGAACCAAATGATTATGCGAATATTTTGCAAGGATTTATTAAGAGTGACATTAAAGATTGGGAAACTAGAAAAGAACAATTAGAAAAAATTTTGCATGATAATGTTGAAGTCATTGTTATGTTACCCAATAATTTAGGAGCAGAATATTTTAATAAAGATGAGTTTTCGCAGAAATTAATTATTCCTACTGCTTCTTTAAAAAAAATGAAAATAGTAGAAGTAAAAAACGAAGCGAATAATCAGATTATTTTTATTCGATTAATTCAAGAATAATGAGAAAATATATATATATCGTTTTCTTTTTTGGAATTTCATTTTTTATGAAAGGTCAAAATAGTAACCTTAATGTTGTAAATAAAAAAATAGAAAGTCAATTTTCAAAGCCAGTTGTTATTGCTTATCAAAATCAAGCCGAAAAAGCAATTGTAGATTTTTATAATTATTTAAATTTATACCAATTGACTACCCATGATGAAGCAGAAATAGTAATACCTATTGTCCCATTGAATATATTCTTTTTAGCAATTATGTCATTAGACAATAAAGGATTAAAATCGGAATATTTATTTGTAAAGGAATTAAAATCAAAAGTTTCTTTATTATTTATTGATTTTTCAGTTTTAAAAGAAGTTTCAAAAGTTAATTTCAAAGAATCGGAAATGGGTTCTGAATAACCCAATGAAAATTCCAAAACCTCTTTTCTATCTTTATCCAATTGATTTTGATTTCTACTGTCGTTAGGATTTCCCGACTGATAGAACAAAGTATTTGTCTTAGTGTTTAAGTTCACTTCATTATCACTATTATCATTATTCATTGTAAAACTTATACCTCTACCCTTTCGCTTTAGTTTTTTGTATAGGTTTAAATTATTTGTAAAACTATTTCGATTAATTTCTTGAGCATTGTTCGTATTGTTTTCATTTAGCAAATCATTTGAAGCGTCAAAAGAAGTAGCACGGCTGTCATAATAATCTAAAGTTCTATTTTTAGACAAACTAGGTGAAAAATACAATGTGGTTGTCGAATCAATTTTAATTTCAAAATCGACATTTATCGCATGTCCTGTATTATCTGTTTTTGAATTAGATTCTGAATTGGTACTCGTATTTCCAGTAGGCAATAAATTAGTCCTATTGGTTCTGTTTCTATTTTCAGAAATGGCATTAGAAAAATAATAACTTGCATTAGGATTTGTTTTTTTATTCATCCATTCGTCAGAAAAATGAACTCCAATCATATTCGATTTTGTAATTCCCGAATTGCCACCAAAACGCATTCCATTTATTCCAAAACTTCCATTACTGTTCACATACATAGATTGATTTCTTCCTCCACCCATATTATCAAAAATTTCATCCATTGAAAACCCAACAGAATTAATATTATTTGAAGACCCTAAAACACTTATTTTTTGAGTATCTTTAAAATAATTGAATAAAACACTAGATTCATAACGATCTTTTGTACCATAGCCTGCTGTTGCTTTACCAAATAATCCTTTATTTTTATCTTCTTGAATGGTTAAATTTATGGTACTGGTATTGTCTGAAGCGGCTTGACCTGATAATTCTTCTTTTTTTGTTTTCGTATCGGTTACTTGTACCTTGTCAATCATATCAGCAGGTAAATTTTGAGTAGCAATTTTACCATCTTTTCCAAAAAAAGGTTTCCCATTAACTAAAATATTATTCACCTCTTTTCCATTCACTGTAATTTTACCATCAGTATCCACCTCAACACCTGGCAATTGCTTCAATAACTTTTCAACATTCGCGTCTGGAGCCACTTTAAATGATGATGCATTAAATTCTAAAGTATCTGATTTTACAGAAATAGGTGGTATTTCAGACTTTACCACAACTTCTTTTAATGAGGAAACATTTTCTTTTAAGGCTATTGTACCTAAATCGATATCCTTATCAATAACCGAAAATGCTTTTTTAAAATCGAGATAACCATTATAAGATATTTTTAAAACAACTGGAAAATTTAATCCTTTTATTTTAAAATTAAAATTTCCATTTTTATCTGATATTGTATAATCCACAACTGATGAGTCGCTCACTTTTGAAAAATAAACGGTAGCAGATTCCAGTGGAAATTTCAAATTTTCATCTACTAATTTACCAGAAACAGAAACATTATTTTGAGTAAAACCTAAGCTATAAAAAAATAAAATGACAAGTAAAAGGTAATTTTTGCACATAAAAAAATCGCGATTAATAACTAACCGCGAAATAAAGTTATTTCTTACAGTTTAAAAAGAAATAAATGTTTTTTAACTTAATTTTATATATAAACTGACTTACCTAATTTTATATTTTCAAAATGTGACCCTCCAATAGTTACATCTTGACTGTCAATTAGTTTAACAATAACGTCGCCTATTTCTGAAGTACTTGATGGATTTTCTTTATTTAAATCGACAGTTCCAATGTTTTCATTTAACATGGTTTCTACTGCTTTATAGATTAACCTGGCTTCATCATGCAAAGAGAATTGTTCTAATAACATCGCTGCACTTAAAATCGAAGCTACAGGGTTAGCGATATTTTTACCAGCTGCTTGTGGATACGAACCATGAATAGGTTCAAATAAAGCCGTACCTTTCCCTACAGAAGCTGAAGCTAGTAATCCAATAGAACCACCAATAACACTCCCTTCATCTGAAATAATATCGCCAAACATATTCTCTGTTAAAATAACATCAAACTGACTTGGATTTAAAATCATTTGCATGGCTGCATTATCTACAAATAGAAAATCTAAAGTTACATCAGGATATTCTTTAGCTAATGAAGTTACAACACGTCTCCACAGTCTTGACGTTTCCAAAACATTGGCTTTATCTACCAAAGTTACTTTCTTTCTTCTTTGTTGTGCTGCTTTAAACGCTAAGTGCGCAATTCTTTCAATTTCATATTGTGCATACTCACATAAATCAGAAGCAATAGTTCCCTCTTCATTGAGTTGTTTTTCACCAAAATAAATTCCGCCAGTTAATTCTCTATAAATAACCATATCCGTTCCTTGAATAATTTCTTTCTTTAATGGAGATTTTTCAAGTAACGAATCATAAGCTGTAATCGGACGAATATTTGCAAATAAACCTAATTCTTTTCTCAATTTCAACAAACCTTGTTCTGGTCTTACTTTTGCATCTGGATTGTTATCATATTTTGGATCACCAATAGCTCCAAAAAGCACAGCATCACTTTCTTTACAAAGCGTTAATGTTTCTTCCGGTAATGGATTTCCAGTTTGATCGATAGCAATTGCACCTACTAAAGCTTCTTTAAATTGAAAATCATGTCCAAATGCATCTGCAATAGACTGTAATACTTTTACGGATTCTTTCGTTACCTCAGGACCTATACCGTCTCCAGGTAACACGGCTATTTTCATCTTCATAATGATTTCTTTAAATGACTATGGATTGTGTTTTATTTCTATTTGCTTCAAAAGCTTCAATTTTATCTTTATTGCTTACTAAAAAATCAATATCATCATACCCGTTAATCAGACATAGTTTTTTATAAGCATCGATTTCAAAAGTTTCTTGTAAACCAATATCTTTTACAGCAATGGTTTGTTGTTCTAAATCAACGATAAGTTCGGTTTCAGGATTTTGAGTAATTAAAGTTAAAACTTCTTTTAGAAACGCAGGGGAAACTTGGATGGGTAACAATCCGTTATTTAAAGCATTTCCTTTAAAAATATCAGCAAAATAACTAGAAACAATCACTTTAAAGCCATAATCTGTTAAAGCCCAAGCAGCGTGTTCTCTACTGCTTCCACAACCAAAATTATCTCCGGCCACTAATATTTTTCCAGAATATTTAGGATTATTAAGTACAAATGAAGCAATGGGCTCATTATTTTCTTGAAATCGCCAATCTCTAAATAGATTATTTCCAAAGCCAACTTTATTCGTAACCTTAAGAAATCTTGCTGGAATAATTTGATCGGTATCGATATTTTCTACAGGTAAAGGAACTGCTTTTGAATATAATGTGGTAAATTTTTCCATGATTAATTAAGATGTTTTGTGATATCAATAATTTTACCTTCTACAGCAATCGCTGCTGCCACTAAAGGACTTGATAAAAGGGTTCGAGCCCCTTGTCCTTGTCTGCCTTCAAAGTTTCTATTTGAAGTAGATACACAATATTCTCCTGCTGGAATTTTATCATCATTCATAGCCAAACAAGCAGAACAACCCGGTTGACGAATTTCAAAACCTGCTTTTTCAAAAATAGCGGTTAAACCTTCTTCCTGAATTTGTTTAGCTACCTGTTGTGAACCAGGAACGATTAAAGCATTTACATTGGCTGCTTTTTGTTTACCATTAATGTATTGAGCTGCGATTCTGAAATCTTCAATTCGAGAATTAGTACAACTTCCTATAAAAACATAATTAATTGGTTTTTCCAATAAAGATTCTCCTTTACGGAAACCCATGTAATCTAAAGCTTTTACAAATGATTCATCTTCCAAGACAGGTATACAATCATTAATTTTAATTCCCATACCTGGATTGGTTCCATAGGTAATCATGGGAGCAATGTCTGCAGCATCAAAAGAATATTCTTTATCAAAAACCGCACCTTCGTCTGTTGGTAAGGTTTTCCAATAGGCTATTTTCTCCTCTAATTCATTTCCTTTGGGTGCAAAAGTTCTTCCTTTTATGTATTCGAAAGTAATGTCGTCTGGAGCAATCATACCACCTCTTGCTCCCATTTCGATACTCATATTACAAACGGTCATTCTTCCTTCCATAGACATTTCTTGAAAAACATTGCCAGCATATTCACAGAAATAACCGGTACCTGAATTGGTTCCAATTTTTGAAATAATGTATAAAATAACGTCTTTAGGTGTAACTCCTTTGGCTAACTTTCCATTAACACTTACTCGAAGACTTTTGGGTTTGTTTAATAACAGACACTGACTGGCAAACACTTGTGCTACTTGACTGGTTCCAATACCAAATGCAATAGTTCCAAAAGCACCATGCGTAGAAGTGTGACTGTCACCACAAACCATGGTCATTCCGGGCAACGTAATCCCTAACTCTGGAGCAATAACATGTACAATCCCTTGATATTGATGTCCTAAATCGTATAAGGTAATATTATTTTTTTCACAATTTTTTGTCAATTGTTCTAACTGATTTTTAGACAACACATCTTTGATAGGTAGGTGTTGGTTTTTTGTAGGCACATTATGATCTGCAGTTGCTACAATCTGTTTGGGTCTAAAAATAGGGATATTTCGTTCTTCAAGTTCCGCAAAAGCCTGAGGACTTGTTACTTCGTGTATAAGATGTTTATCTATGTATAAAATTTGAGGTCCGTTAGGCACTTCGCTTACCACATGACTATCCCACACTTTATCAAATAAGGTTTTCTTTTCCATTTTTATGCTACAATACCAATTTTATTGTTTTCAATAATCCTATGAACATCTTCATCAATTACTTCTTTTTTTCTATCGGCAATTTTTAGAAATTCTTGATAAACTATATCTAACTGTAATTTAGTTAATTCATAACCAATTTTTTTAGCTCTGTAAGCCAATGCTGCTCTTCCGCTTCGAGCGGTTAAAATGATTGAAGATTCAGTTACTCCAACATCTTCTGGGTTAATTATTTCGTATGTTTCTCGATTCTTAATTACTCCGTCTTGATGGATTCCTGAACTATGTGCAAAAGCATTAGCGCCCACTATGGCTTTATTAGGCTGTACAATCATACCCATACTTTCCGACACCAAATGACTCATTTCATTTAACAACCTTGAATTTACATTTGTATCTAAACCTAGAGTGGGATGTTGCCTTAAAATCATAACCACTTCTTCTAAAGAAGTATTTCCTGCTCGTTCACCAATACCATTAATTGTGCATTCAATCTGTCTAGCACCATGGATAACACCCGCAATAGAATTAGCTGTAGCCAAACCTAAATCATTATGACAATGGCATGATAAAATTGCTTTTTCAATTCCTTTTACATTTTCAACCAAGTATTTCATTTTGGCTCCATATTCTTCTGGCAAACAATAACCCGTTGTGTCCGGAATATTTAAAACAGTCGCACCCGCAGCAATAACTTCTGAACATACTTGTGCTAGAAAAGCGTTATCAGTTCTACCCGCATCTTCTGCATAAAATTCAACATCGTCTACATATTTTTTCGCATAGGCAACTGCTTTCACTGCACGTTCTATAATTTCTTCTTTGGTTGCATTGAACTTATATTTAATATGCGAATCTGAAGTACCTATTCCTGTGTGTATTCTTGGCTTTCTAGCATATTTGAGCGCTTGTGCAGCTACTTCAATATCTTTTTCAACAGCTCTAGTTAATCCACAAACAGTAGCATTTTTAACCACTTTTGCGATGGCTTCCACAGCCTCAAAATCTCCTGGACTCGAAATTGGAAATCCAGCTTCAATTACATCTACTCCGAGTTCATCTAACCTTTGAGCAATAATTAACTTTTGCTCTTTGTTTAATTTACAACCAGGAACTTGTTCTCCATCTCGTAAGGTGGTATCGAATATTTGTACTTTCCCTTTATCCATAAAAGAATTATTAAACTTAATTTTAATTTATGAATACAAATTTATACTTTGCTTCGTGTAAAGAGACTTTTTAAAATTTTGTTTTACAGTATTAAAACTATTTTTTTTAAAACTAAAATGTTGATTTACAAATATATACAATTCATTTATTTACAATGGCAAACATAACAAAAGACAATTTATTCATCCTAATTAAATCGCTTTCTCGATCAGAAAAACGTCAGTTTAAACTCTATGCGAATCGTTTAGATGTAAATACCAATGCTAAATTTTTACTTTTATTTAATTTGTTAGACAAAATGAATGATTATAATGAGGAAACTATTTTAGAAAGTAAGATTGTAACCAAATTGCAACTCTCAAACTTAAAAGCTCATTTATACAAACAAATTTTAATTAGTTTACGAATGAATCCCGTAAATCAAAACAGTAGAATTTTGATTCGGGAGCAATTAGATTTTGCTACAATTTTATATCATAAAGGTTTATACAAACAAAGTTTAAAAATCTTAGAGAAGGCCAAAATAATGGCACTTGAAAATGAAGAAAAGAACATTGCTTATGAAATTGTAGAACTTGAAAAAGTAATTGAGTCGCAATATATTACTAGAAGTATTGTAGGAAGAGCAGATGAATTAACTTCTCAAGCAAAAAAATTAAGTAAAGAAAATGTTATTGCTAGTAAGCTTTCAAATCTTTCCTTACAATTGTACAGCATTATGTTAAAAAGCGGTTATGCCAAAAGTGATGCTGAAATGCGAGAAATAACAAATTATTTCAACAAAGAATTACCCACTTACATCATATCTGATTTAGGTTTTAGAGAAAAATTATGGTTATATAAAGCACATTTATGGTATAGTTTCCTAATACAAGATTTTTTGTCTTGTTATAAATACGCCAAAAAATGGGTGGATCTTTTTTATGATAATCCAAAAATGATATTTCTAAATCCAGTATGGTATATCAAAGGAGTCAATTATTTATTAGAATGCCTTTATTTAATTAAACATAAAACACTATTTAAAGAAACACTAGATAAGTTAGAAGATACAATCAACTTAGATGCCTTTCCAAAAAATGACAACGTAAGTATCCTTACTTTTTTGTGCATTTATAATAGCAAATTAAATCTTCATTTTTTAGAAGGCACTTTTGATCAAGGTTTATATTTAGTAGATGATATACTTAAGAAAATAAAAATGGATGAAGATAAAATTGACGAGCATCACGTGATGGTTTTTTATTATAAAATTGCCTGTATGTATTTTGGAGTAGGAAATAACACACTATGTATCAGCTATCTTCAAAAAATTATTGACAATAAAAATTTATCCATGCGAGAAGATTTAATGTGTTTTGCTAGAGTATTGAGTTTAGTTGCACATTATGAAGCGAGCTTGGATTACAAATTAGAACTGCAATTAAAAAGTACTTATAAGTTTTTAATTAAGATGAACGACTTACATGAAGTACAACGTGAAATGATTAAGTTTTTGAGAAATTTAGGCACTATTTATCCACATCAATTAAAAGGAGAATTTAAAAAACTACACACACGGTTAAAAGTATATGAAGAGCATCCATATGAAAAAAGAGCTTTTTTATATTTAGATATTATTTCTTGGCTAGAGAGTAAAATAGACAACAAACCCATAATGGAAATCATTAAAACGAAAGCTTCAAACGCAGTAAGATAATATTTAAGAATAAAAAAGGGGTTTTTCCCCTTACAATTAACGTTGATACATAAAAGAGTTTGTTTAGAGAAGTCATAATCTTTGCATTGTGATCACAACAAAATATTTTAACATCAAACGATTAATTAACATGAAAAATTTATTTACACTTATAGTTTTTTTACTATGGAATATATCTAACAGTCAATTTATTACAAACGGAAATTTAAATAGCACTTGCCAAGGAGATGGCTACAATCCTGTTCCAAGTTGTGTTCAAGGTTGGCAGGCCAGTCATGGTACTCCTAGTGTAACTGGAACTGTTGGCAATGATACAGCCGCTTGGATGTGGTCTTATTCAAATACAGGTGAAGGAATCTTTACAAACTATAATTTTCAAGCAGGAAAAACTTACGAAGTAACTTTTAAAATTAAAACTTCAACTAAAAACAGCAACGCAACAAGTGCCGTTCTAAACTCATTAGCTATAGTGAAAGCCGTAAGTGGTCTAACCACCTCTTCGTCAACAACTATTCCAAGCCCTTTAGCTACAGGAGAATTAATTTGGCAAAGAACCATTGGGACAAATATTAATAATGAAGAAACTATAACGGTTTGTTTTACTCCTACAAAAAATAATTCTCAACTTTGTTTTTATCCATTAATGACTGCCTCTTCATCAAGTAATGGATATAATCAAGTACAAATGGAAGTTGATGATATTTATATTACACCTCCTGTTACTTCAGTTTTTCATTTTCAAGATAGTAACAATATCATTAAAAATGATTTTTGTGCAAATGAAACTATTTTTTTAAATGGTGGTGCTTCAGCCAATGAAACACAATACTTTCTAGATGTTTGGAGAAGACCTATTGGCTCTACTGGTGCTTTTCAATGGCAAGCTCAAAAAGGAAGCAATGGCTGGACGCAAGGACAATTGGGTATTTTGAATTTAACTTCTATTTTTAATGCTCAAGGATATACTTTTAGTAGTGGATATGAATATCAAATTAAAGTAGCAACAGCTAGACCTAATTGTACCTCTTGGGTACCTACTACTCATGAATTTAGAGTTTTAAACAGTACAGGTTCACCTCAATTTACTTATACTTCTACATGTGCAACCAATGGGACTATTTCTGTTACTGTAACTGCAACTGATACCTCTGCAGGTTTAAATCATTGGTGGGGATTAATGGAAACTTCCGTCTTAGGCTCAACTACAGATACGAATACCATAGGACAAGTAGGCGGTATTCAAAACGGTACTTCAACCACTTTTTCAGGATTAACTAGAGATAAGTTTTATTACATTAAGCATGGTATCTATAATGATTGTTTGCCTTGGACTGAAATGAGGATCGCTTTACCACAAGATGTATATTGGAGTAATTACACAACAAATTTTGAGTTTATCAATTTATCAAGTAATGGTAGTTCTTTATCTGTAACTGTTGAAGCACATAGTAATCCCGTTTTTGTAAACCATCATTGGTCAATTTCTTATGCTCCAAATGGAAGTACAACTGGGAACAATCCTGTTCCTGGAAATCCAAGCATCTGCTGTAGCTCTGCTCCTGCTACTTTTAATAACGGCTTAACGGTAAACACTTGGTACTATATTAAACACGGTATTTGGAATGATTGTGCACCTTGGAATGAAACTAGAAAAGCATTTCGAATTTATATTCAAGGTAAATTAGCTAATGGAAACCCTGATTATGCAATAGAAACTTTAGATATTAAAGATACTGAACCCTTTCCATATGAAAAAAAGACATCTGTAAAGGCAAATGAATTTCTAATGTATCCAAATCCTATTCAAAAAGGCACTACTTGTTCAGTATCTATTGATTCAAAAACTATTAAAGAGTTAGTTTTAGTTGACTTATTAGGAAAATCGGAAACAATCACTTTTGAAGAGAAAGATGTCAATACTATTACATTTTCTGTACCAGAAAACAAATCCAAAGGTATTTATATGGTAAAAATAATAACCAAAAATGATAACTTACTGACCCAAAAACTAGTGATAGAATAAGAGTTTCACTTATACAACTGATTTATATAAACTAAAAGAGTGGGAATTAATATTTTCCCATTCTTTTTTTTATTAAAAACTACCTTTAAAAAAAAGGGGATTTTTCCCCTTTAATTTCGGGAGATTTCTTACTGTTTTATTTTACAATTGTTTCAATATTTGCATATCCAAAATAACAAATAATATCTAATTTAAAATAAACATGAGAACAACATTATTTTTTGCAACTTTTTTACTAACAACTATCTTGGCGGGTGCACAAACTCTTAAAAATGGGAAATTAAGTGGTAATTGTACAGGTAACGGTTTTAGCGCTCCAAGTTGTATTGAAGGATGGGCAGCAAGTCATGGAACTCCAATGGTTATGGGTAATATAAATAGTAATACATGGGCGGGTTTAAGTATTACACAAGAAAATAGTGGCGGAATTTTTACAAACTATAACTTCATTGTAGGAAAAAAATATGAAATTTCCTTTAAAGTTAAAGCGTTTACCAATTTAAACTCAGAAGAAATTAAAATACAAAATCCATCGGTAAATATTAGAACAATTAGTGGTTTATCAAGTAATTCTAAAGAAAATATGCCAAAAATTGATGAAACGAGTGAAATTGTATGGACAAATACTATCTCAAAATCAAAATCGTTTTGGCAAGTAGTACGATTTACTTTTATTCCCATTCAAAACAATTCTCAATTATGGTTTTATCCATCAGTAGAAAATCAATTATCTTTAGATGTAAATAATATGGTTCAAATGGAAATTGATGATATACATGTACAAATTTTAAATGAGAATAATTTAGTTCATTTTCAAAATACATCAAACTCAATTTCTGATGATTTCGTAGAATCGGTAGTAGTAGTGTCTAATCCTATTTATAAAGGACATGTTTCAAAAATATTTACTAATGATATTAATTTAAAAGAAATTACTTTAATTGATTTATCTGGAAATACAAAAAATATAAATTTTACTATTGCTAATAAAGAAACTATTAATTTCATTTTAGATGAAACAACAGCTCCAAATATTTATACTTTACAAATGACTCATAAAAATGGTAAAATAATTACTAAAAAAATCATAGTACAATAATAAGAATGAGGTTATTTGTACTAAACGAAAGAGCTTTCAATTATGAAAGCTCTTTTTATTTATTTCTGTCTAAAGTAGATATCTATAGGTACACCCGAAAAATTATAAATTTCTCTTAATTTATTTTCAATAAAACGCTTATAAGGTTCTTTAATATATTGTGGCAAATTAGCAAAAAACACAAACTGAGGTGTGGGTGTAGGCAATTGCATGCAATATTTAATTTTTACATATTTCCCTTTAATTGCTGGTGGTGGAGTTGCTTCAATAATAGGAAGCATTAAATCATTGAATTTTGAGGTTGCAATACGCTGTTTCCTATTCTCATACACTTCAACAGCCACTTCTAATGCTTTTAACAAACGTTGTTTCGTTAAAGCCGACACAAATAAAATAGGCACATCTGTAAAAGGTTGTAATTCTTCTCTAATTTTTCTTTCATAATCTCTGGTTGACAAAGTATCTTTTTCTATCAAATCCCATTTATTTACCAAGATTACGATTCCTTTTCTATTTTTTTCTGCTAACCAAAAAATATTTTGATCTTGTCCTTCAAAACCACGCGTAGCATCAATCATTAAAATACATACATCACTATGTTCAATGGCACGCACTGATCGCATTACCGAGTAAAACTCTAAGTCTTCTTTTACTTTTGCTTTCCTTCTAATTCCAGCTGTATCCACTAATTTAAATTCGAATCCGAAACGATTATAAGTAGTATCAATAGCATCTCTTGTCGTTCCTGCAATATCAGTTACAACAAATCGATCTTCTCCTATTAAAGCATTTATAAACGATGATTTTCCTGCATTTGGTCTTCCAACCACAGTAAATTTTGGCAATGGGTTTTCTTCTTCTGTAGCTTCTGGTAATTCTGGTAATACTTCTACTAATTTATCTAATAATTCACCCGTTCCACTACCATTCATTCCTGCAATGGTAAAATATTCTCCTAATCCTAAAGAATAAAATTCTACTGCATCTTTTTCACGTGCGCCATTATCTACTTTATTAACTGCTAAAAGAATAGGTTTTGTTACTTTTCGAAGTAATTTTGCCACCTCTTCATCCATAGGTGTTACCCCTTCTTCCACATCTACAACAAAAATAATAGCATCCGCTTCATCGATTGCTAGTTCCACCTGACGTCTAATTTCTGCTTCAAAAATATCATCAGAACCTTTTATATAACCTCCAGTATCTATAACAGAAAAGGCCTTTCCATTCCATTCACTTTTGCCATAATTTCTATCACGTGTAACTCCACTAACCGAATCTACAATAGCATCTCTACGCTGAATGAGACGATTAAAAAAAGTTGATTTCCCTACATTAGGTCTTCCTACTATGGCTACAATATTATTCATTACTTATTTTTTTGAAAGTGCAAAGATAATCATTTAGAATTTAGAAAAAGAGAATCCTTTTTTCTTATTTAATTCATTTATAAACAAGCTAGTAAATTTAATTCTACATTGATTTTTACTTTTTATTTTGTAAATTAGTAGGATAAACCACACTAATTTATGGATAAACAAATTACCCTTCGATTCCGTTTCTATTCCGTTGCCCACAAATCTATCGAAACTGTTTTGAAAGAATTTGAAGATTTAAAGCAAGAATTAGAGCCCAATTATAAAATTAAAATTCTAGACCATCATGTATGGCTTAGTTTGGGTGTATTAAAAAGAGAAAAATATTCTCCTCATCTTCATTTACAATTAGAACCCATGGAAGACGGAAACACTGCAGTAAATGGATTATATGGTCCTGATCCCGTATTGTGGACATTCTTCATCTTCCTGCATTTTTTAATTGGTTTACTCTTCTTTATCGCTTCCGTTTCTGCGTATTCCAAATTTAGTTTGCACCAAAAATTTCATATAGAAATCATTATTATAGTTAGTATGATTGCTTTATGGTTTTTTCTTTACTATTTAGCAAGAAGAAATAGAAGAAAAGGGCTTCCTGAAATGCAAAATTTACAAGAAATTATGGAACGAATAGTTAACTAATTATTTTTGGTTGTAACCAAATCGCCTCAACTGATTTAAATTACTCCTCCAATCTTTATTAACTTTTACATACGTTTCCAAATGAATTTGTTTACCAAAAAATTTCTCTAAATCTTCTCTAGCTTGAATACCTACTTTTTTCAATGCAGCTCCTTTATGACCAATGATAATTCCTTTTTGGGTATCTCTTTCTACCATAATAACCGCTCGAATACGTATAATGTTGTCATCTTCTTTAAACTCTTCGGTATCAATTTCTACAGCATATGGAATCTCTTTATCGTAGTTTAATAAAATTTTCTCTCGAATAGTTTCATTTACAAAAAATCGTTCTGGTTTATCGGTTAAAGAATCTTTAGGATAATAAGGAGGAGAAACAGGTAATAATGCGATAATGCGATCAAAAACAGCTTGCACATTAAAATTCTCTAAAGCAGAAATAGCAAAAATTTCTGCATTGGGTACTTTTTCAGACCATAAAGTTACTTGCTCTTCTAATTGTTCCTGATTAGACTTATCAATTTTATTCAATAGTAACAAAACCGGAATTTTTGAATGTACTATTTTATTAAAAAAGCTCTCATCTTTTAACTCCTTTTCCCCTATTTCAACCATATACACCAAGACATCAGCATCTTCAAAAGCATTTTTAACAAAACCCATCATCGAATTTTGCAATTCATAGGCTGGTTTAATAATTCCAGGCGTATCGGAAAGAACCATTTGAAAATCATCTCCATTAACAATTCCTAAAATTCTATGCCTTGTAGTTTGTGCTTTACTTGTAATTATCGATAAGCGTTCTCCCACTAAGGCATTCATTAAGGTTGACTTACCAACGTTTGGGTTACCGATAATATTTACAAAACCTGCTTTATGCATGAGATTTATTTTTTAAATTAAATTTATTGAACTGAATGTTCACTGGACATTTATTCCACTTTGTTTCATACAATTCGATTTTCAATCTCGAGTCTTCTCTTAATATCAAATCAATAATATTTACAAAACCTGCTTTATGTTCCATGAATCATTTTTTAAGCTACAAAGGTAGTCATAACAGTCGAATAGAAGAAATTTTAATTTTTTTCTTATTTTTTCTTGTTTTTAAATATAATCGTTGTATTTTTGCACTCACAAATCGCGGGATAGAGCAGTAGGCAGCTCGTCGGGCTCATAACCCGAAGGTCACTGGTTCGAGTCCAGTTCCCGCTACTAAGAAATTTTATTGAAATTACAAACGCACATCGCGGGATAGAGCAGTAGGCAGCTCGTCGGGCTCATAACCCGAAGGTCACTGGTTCGAGTCCAGTTCCCGCTACTAAAAAAGACTTAAGCAATCACTTAAGTCTTTTTTATGCAGTAAAATTTTAAAATATACTCTAAATGATGCAACTTTAACCTATTCAAACGTAAAATAAAAAAGTTATATTTGAGAAAATAAAAAACGTCAATTAACTTCGTATATACATCTATATTTGGGTAGATTGGCACTATTTTATAGTGTGTATATAGAAGTTAGCAGCAACCAAATCAACGGACAATAACAAATAATTAAAAACATAAATGAAACTTAAAAATTTATTCTTCTTTATTATTTCATTCTTTATTCCAAATTTATCCGAAGCACAAAATGAAAACCTTTCAATGAATGGACAAATTGTAAAATCTGCATTTAATAAAAAAGAATATCAGTTATACGTTTCACTTCCTTCAAATTATAATCCATCAGACACAATACATTATCCTGTATTATATGTACTAGATGCTAGCTATTCTTATCCTTTAATTTCTTCTATTCACAATTTACTAGATTCTAGTCAAGAAATAGAGAAAATAATAATTGTAGCCATCGGAGATAAAGATCAATCAAATCAAACTTGGATGTCGAGTAGGATGTCAGATTGTACACCTTCAAATGATCCAAATGTAGATGCAGAAATAGCAAATGGACTCAACATACCTAAATCTGAAGTAAAAACCGGAGGAGCAAAAGAATTTTTAGCAACTATCCGAACCAATATTATACCATTTATCAATAAAAATTACAAAACTAAAAATGATTATGGTATTTTAGGACATTCTGTTGGTGGTTTATTTGCTGGATATTGTTTAATTAATGCTCCGGATTTATTTAAAAGATATGGAATAAACAGTCCTTCTTTTCTTTGGAATAATCAAGAAATTCTATCTAATCAAAAAAACTTCATTACAAAAAATACCGAACTAAATGGGAAAGTTTTCATTTCCTATGGTAGTCTTGAACCTGAAATTATGCTTCCATCCATTAATTCATTTATAAATACACTGAAAGATCGAAACTACAAAGGATTAACATTAACTACTCAAATTTTTGAGAATGAAACACATACTTCTGTTGTAGCTGCTTCAACAAGTCGTGCTTTGAAAGTCTTATATGGAATTAAAAGAGAATAATGTATATATAAATCGGCAGCCGCTAACTGCCTTGCTTGTTGCACAACTAATCAAAGGTAATAATTCTAGATTTTCAATCATTTTTAAAAAATAACAAGTATTATAAATCAAGCGTTTACGATTTTATAAAAACAGAAAATTAAGCATTTAATAGAAAAACAGAAGTTGTGCAACAAGCACAAGCGGTTAAAAAAATGACTTGGTCAAGAATTTCCCGAAAATTGGGAGAATTTTCTAAAATAAGTTTATATTTGTTATGGCTTGATTATGATTCATACCTCTACTTGTAGCCGCAAAACATTTTAGCACATTTGAAAAATAACTATGAGCAAATTAAAGCCGCCTTTGAACAAAATACTTTTTCTACTTTTATTCAGCATATCATTTGTAAACCAAGCTCAAAATATTTTCGACGAAAAATTTGAAGGATGTAATACGGATAGATTTGCGACTGAAAAGGATGCAATTGAGGTTAGAGAAACTAATAAAGATTTAATCTATGTTTTAGCGAACAATTTGGAAACTGAGAATGTGAAGAAAATTAAAGGACTTCTGAGTTTTCAAATTATAGTTGACTTAAATGGAAAATCCTGTCTTCTAAGTGTGGATAATGACACAAATATTCCGACAAAAAAACTAAATCTTAAAGAAATAATTGACCAAAATCTGAACTGGGAAAAGCCGACTGAAAAAACTTCTGTGATAATAGCTATAATGTTCAATGGAGCATCAGTTGAGAAAAAAAGAATTGGAATGAGTAGTGAAAAAGGATTTCACCAGATTAAATAAAAAAAGTGTTACAACAATGTATAACACAATTTCGACGGATTCGAGTACCCTTCGACAAGCTCAGGGCTGACTAGAATCCACTCGGAATTGCTAACATCAGACTAAACTGAAAATTATTAATTTTAATCCCGTAACTGACGGTTATACAAGACCGTTATGCGTAAATTTATGACACGACATATCTACATCATATTGATAGCTTTTTTGACCGCTTGTGGGACACCATCAGCAGATAAAAAAGAAGCTGAAATTAATAGTGCAAAAATCGTTACAACGACCAATTTACAAACTAATGTTGCGACAGACATTAGTTTAGCGGAGGACACGACCGATTATAATAATGCAACTTATCTCGTAGTGGTTGCCGACACAAGCCAAGACTATTCAATGCTTCATAAAAAAATGTTTGACCTAAGTAGCAAATTAAAATTATCTATTGACACAATGGG
The DNA here is from genome assembly GCF_902506265.1 of Flavobacterium sp. 9AF. GTDB lineage: Bacteria > Bacteroidota > Bacteroidia > Flavobacteriales > Flavobacteriaceae > Flavobacterium. The sequence continues at coordinate 1,078,674 of NZ_LR733556.1, forward strand.
ACGCTTTTACAACAAGACAAAAAATCTAATTGCCCTGCCGGACAATGACGAAGATGAAATTTATGCAGGTGACTATTACCCAAGACGGTTCCCATCAGACAATTTGAGTTTAGAGTATTTGGACTTTTATCAGAGACCAGCAGGAGAAAAAACTATTGCATTGGTGACTGGAATTTATGAAAAAGAGAAAAGTGCAGATAGTGCGTTGACTGTTTTACAAAAGACAGAGAAAAAAGTATTTAAAATTAAAGCAGACATTTATGTGGGTTGTATGCACTAACAGAGAAAAAAAATCTACGCATAACAGGCTTAGCTGTTACACAAACATTTTTTCAAAATAACTCCAAAAAGACATATTATAAAACCTCTTTTAAAGCGATTTAAAGGAGGTTTATTAGTTATGGTTCAAAATATTGAAATTTGAATAACCAGCAATTTATACCTCTTACGTTTAAAAAAATATTTTGATTATATTTGAAGGTAGTTTATGTGTTTTTTTTATAAACTTACGTTATCACCAAGCTCACAAAATTATCTTTTAAAAAAGGCTTATTCTTTATCAATGAAAAAAATCATTTTTTTATCGTTATCAGCATTAGTAATTTTTCTCCTTCAAAGTTGTGGTCCTGGAACACAAGATTTTCAAAAATCGTTAACAAACAATTATAATCTCAACAAGAGTTCTTCTGCAAACATAATTATCTCTCCAAAAGAGGGCTATATAAATGAAGAAGAGATAATACCTACAAAAGTGGTTGGTGTAAATGTTTACGAAAACTATATCATTGCTCAAAGACTTGTCTTAGAAAATGAAAAACTAAATGGTAATATTTCTAATAATAAAATTGCAAAAAAAAATAGTTATGATTTCTGGATTATTGATTCAGAAAAAAAACAAATTTTAAAAAAATTAAGTTATTCCCAATTCTTAATTAAATGTGATTCGTTGAAAATTCCAAGGAGTATTAACCTTGTAGATATTTATACTTATTAAGCCTGCTGGTAAAAACCGTAACTATTACACAGCCCTAAATTTTCAAAAAAAACTAAATCACCTTGTTTATCTCTTAATTTAGAGATTTTTAAGTGCATCTTTTTTAGCAAAAGTTCAAAATATTAAAATTTAAATAGTTTACAAATCGAGTTTTTGAAGTTGTAAAATATCGTTTTTATAACAGGAAAGCATCTCCCTTGTTTTAAAGAAATAATTTAGGCTTAAACACTTGGTTTTGTTATGAAAAAACACAAGAAATGAGCTTCGCTACAGCTTTTGTGGGCTTCAATTTATACCTCTTTCGTTTAAAAAATTATTCTAAGTTTATTTGATCATAGTTTATGTGTTTCTCACAAACTAACATTAGCGATTAGCTAAAAAAAGAGAAATTAAAATCTTTTTTTGTAACAATTCTCCATTCTTTACGTCAAGTCATCAATCAATCAATCAATCAATTATGAATCAATTAATCAAAAAAATCTTGTATTTCCCAATTACAAAAATTATGTTGGGAATAATTATTTGCTTTTCCGTTTTTGTAGGAACTCAAAATTTTATTTTAAAACCGATAGGCTATAGCCTCATTAAAGACAAAGATTATGCCGACCCATTCATTCATATTCTTTCCTTTTTCATTTTATTATTTAGCTATTATTTCCTATTCCGTTTTTATGATAAAAGAGAAATAAAAGAACTTTCAACAAAATATTTATCAAAAGAAATGTTTGGAGGTTTTACAGTAGGATTTTTAACCATTTCATTGTCTATTTTTATTCTTTATTTATTAGGATATTATCAATTCATTGATATAACAATTGCTAATTATCCTATAAGATTATTTACAACTTTAGTGGTGGCCGCTTTTATAGAAGACCTTTTTCATAGAGGATTAATTTTGCGTGTAATTGAAAATTGGCTTGGTACTCACATTGCTCTTATAATTATCATGCTCATTGAAACTTCACACGTTTTTAATCCGAATGCTAACTTATTTAGCCTTTTTTTCGATTTGTGTTGGGGTTTTACAATGTCTATGCTTTTTATTTATACCAAAAGAATTTGGTTTCCCTTCTTTTTTCATCTAGGTTGGAATTTTGCGCAACCCTTTTATGGTTCAAACCTCACCGGACTAAATGATTTAGGAACTATTATTACATCTAAATTTGAAGGTCCAACTTTATTTACTGGTGGTGCAATAGGAATTGAAGGTTCAATTATAACCGTATTTTTATTATTATCCATTGGTATATTTCTTTATTACAAAGCTCATAAAGAAGGAAAAATCATGAAACGAAAAAACTTAAAATCAAGAATTTAGAAAAAAAAAGACATCCTTTTCAGATGTCTTTTTTAGTTAGATTATAGTTTTTAAAAAAAACTTATTTTGTTGCTTTTACATTTACACTAATTTCAATGTCTTTGCTAATCATCCATTCAGCTGGGTCTGCTTCTGTTGTACCAAATTTAATACCCCAATCTGCACGATTCACTGTGAAATCTGCTAAAATAGTTATTGTATTATCTACTACATCAATTTTAGCTGGGAAAGATACATTTAAAGTATTTCCTAATAAAGTTAAATTACCACTTAACATTTTATTTGCACCTGCTACTCCTTCTCCTTCAGCAACTGGCGCTGATAAATCTTCCACTTTTGTAATTTTGAAATCTGCTGTTTTGTTATTCTCTACGTTAAAAAAATCAGCATTTTTTAAATGTGCTTCTAAATCTGTTGCTTTTTTACCTTCTTCTGTAACAGAAGCTGGATCTACTTTTAAAGATTGCATATCGATAACAAAACTACCTGCATTTACAGCATCTCCAGAAACTGAAATTTCACCTGTTTGAATACTTAAAGTTCCCCAACGTGGAGCAAAACCTCCTTTGTGAAACGCTTTCCATTTTACTACAGAAGCAGTTGTATCTACTGCAAATACATTTTCAGTAGTTTCAGCCACTGCTTGTTCTTCTGTTGTTGTTGTATCTGTTTTTTTATCTCCACATGATACTAAAATAAATCCTGCTGCTACTAAAGCAAATAAACCTTTTTTTGTCATAATGTTAATCTTAAATTATTTTGTTTTTTTGAGTGTAACAAATTACGGAATTTAAAATGAAATCTAAAGTTAATCTAGATTAAGAAATGAACAAAAAATAGTTTTACTTGTATGTTTCATACATAATACCATTTTAAAACCATTTCGTTTATTGTTTTTTAATTTTATCTTCATAAACAACTAAACCTTTTTTAATTTAGATTATTTATCTTTGTTTAACGCCTAAATTCTTTTAAACAAAACAAATAAAACCTACATGAAAAAGAAACCTCATCAAAAACAAAGCGTTATACAAACTATTTTTTCTAATTTTAGAAAAAGATTGATTTTACCCAAAAACCATAATGATTTTGCTCATTATGAAATAAAAAAACAGGATAAAGGCTACTCAATTATCATTTATAACGAAAGGGACAGTAATAGAGAATTATTTTTTAATTCGAAAGAAGAACTGGATCGCTTTATAAAAACACTTTAATAATAACTATTTATTTTAGTTTAAATCCCACAAAAATGGTAATACATAATATCCAAAGAGAGCTATGATAACAATTGAAATAATATTCATCCAAATTCCTTTCCTTACCATATCTTCCACTTTTAGATAACCTGCACCAAAAACGACTGCATTAGGTGGTGTTGCTACAGGGAGCATAAAAGCACACGATGCTGCTAATGTTGCACTTACTAATAAGATATACGGATGTATATCAATGATGAGAGACAATGAAACCAAAACAGGTAATAACATAGCCGTTATGGCTGTATTAGAGGTGATTTCTGTAAGAAAATTGATTACTGCTATTAAAACGACTAACAATAAAATTATGGAAGCACCTTCTAATAGTGTAAGTTGGTCTCCAATCCATGCTGCTAATCCAGTGGTTTCAAACCCTAAAGCTAAAGCCATTCCTCCACCAAACAATAATAAAATTCCCCATGGCAAAGTGACTGCATCTTTCCAAGTCATGATAGCTTCTTTATCTTTTTTACTTGGAATTACAAAGAGAATCAAAGAAAAAAGTATAGCAATAATGGTATCGTCAATTTTTGGAAATAGCTTCACTAATACAAACGAACGCAATATCCAAGCTAAAGCAGTAAGTACAAATACTAAAAAAACCATTTTCTCTTGATAAGTTATAGGTCCTAATTTTTGCAATTGGTTTTCAATTTCTTCTTTTCCTCCAGGAAATTCTTTCTGTTTGATTTTGAAAGCAAATTTTGTTAAGTATAACCAACATATATATAGCAAAACGATGCTTAACGGAAAACCAAAAATAAACCATTGTAAAAAAGAGATTTCTATATTGTAAGTCTTCTGAATAACGCCCACTAAAACTAAATTAGGCGGTGTACCAATTAAAGTAGCCATGCCTCCAATAGAAGAACTGTAAGCAATAGCTAACATTAACATTTTACCAAAAAGAACATTTTCATTTTCTATTGTTGATGGATTGTCCTTTAAATGTTTTACTACTGCTATACCAACAGGCAAAATCATTACTGCTGTGGCAGTATTAGATATCCACATTGATAAAAAAGCTGTGGCTATCATAAATCCTAAAATGATTTGATTTACGTTTGTTCCCACCATTTTTATAATAGTTAATGCAATTCTTTTATGTAAACTCCATTTTTCTATCGCAATGGCAATAATAAATCCACCTAAAAACATGAATATAAATTGATGCCCATAACTAGCTGTTGTTTCTGTTAAAGACATTCCTCCACTTAAAGGAAAAAGAACAATGGGTAGCAAAGAAGTAACAGGAATATCAACAGCTTCTGTTATCCACCAAACTGCTATCCAAACGGTAGATGCTAAAACAGCAACTGCTTCGTCAGTTAGTCCTTTTGGATGAAATAATAATTTGATTAAAACAAATAATAAAGGTCCTAATACCAATCCTATCTTCTTCTTTGTTATTTCCATATATTTTTAATTAAAAAGTAAATATGCTGCATTTATTGAAGCTTTTACATAATCATGATCTGCATTTGGAACCAAATGAAAACTCCAATTAAATGATAAATTATTTGTGGTTGCATATTGTTGACAAAAGTTATAATAATAGGTTGCTCGTTCTTTTCTGTGTAACCCTTGTGCATCGGCAAAACTATTATGTCTTAATCCTGCTGCATTAGGATCATCATCATTTATTCCTACTTGCACAAATATTTTTTTATTTAAAAAAGCAGGCATGCTCATCGTTTCTAAAACCGATTGAGAAATACCATAAGGAAAATTAACGTTTGTATTGGGCACAGTGTACCATCCTCCTGCAGAAACTACAGATTTATTCACTCTAGCATTGGGTTTAAACATTAAAAAACGATGTGCAAACTGTCCTCCAGCTGAATGTCCATAAATATGATAAGAAGTACTCGTATTGCTCGTTTTATTTTTAAAAAAATCAAATAAAGGTTCAAGAATAGAAAAAGTCCATTCGTTCTCAGGATTTAAAGTATTTATTGATGGGTTATCTCCATCTACGTAAACATTTCCTAAATTATAACCATCTCCACCTGGGAAATTTTGCTCTGAAAACTCAGGAACAATAGCTATAAAACCATATTGCTCACACTGATTAACGATAGTATTTCTATAATCAATAGCATTTCTTTCGGTACCATGAAAAATTATAACCATAGGGGTAGAAGATGTAAGATTTTGAGGTATATGATAATACACTGCTAAGTTTTTATTAAAGGAATTGGTATTATATGCATAATTGATTACACCAGAACCAGATTGTAATTCGCTTTCAAAAGGAATTGAATTTTCTTCATTAACTTCATCATTATTACATGAAATTAAAAAAAAGGAACAAATAACGCAAAAAATGTAGTAATTAATTCGCATATCATAAATTTTAAGTAGTTTAAAAAAACAAAATAAATTTAAAAGCTTCTATATTTGTAATACCAATTATTACAGTAAATGAATACCAATCATAAATTTGCTTTACAAAGGGTTAAAAATGAATTTGAAATTCAGCAGCACAAAAAACCACACAATAGATATATAGTAGTATATCGCTCTATTAAAAAATGTATTGAAAAACTTGAATTACCACATGATTGGCTCCTTCCATCTACTAGATTGTTGGCCACTGAATTAAATTTGTCAAGAACTACTATTATTAAATCCTATGAATTATTACTTCTAGAAAAATTAATTGTTTCAAAAACAGGCTCAGGTTACCGGGTAAATTATTTAAATGAGGATACTAATAAAATAAAAAAGACACAATCGGTAATTCATCCCGATTTATATCCAAAAATTTCTGAAAAAGCCATATCTTATCTCAATAACATTTCTCTTATAAATAGATTATCTAATAAAAATTTGGCATTTTTACCAGGAGTTCCACCAGTAGATATTTTTCCTATTAATCAATGGAAAAAATTAATGAACACCTATTGGCGTCATGTTAAATCTTCTGGTTTATCCTATTCTCAATCTACAGGTTTACATGAATTAAAAAGAAGCATTTCTAATTATTTAAACATTTGTAGAAATGTAAAATGTCATCCTGAACAAATTGTAATTGTATCTGGATCTTTACAATCCTTATATCTTATTGCTAATACTTTACTCAACAAAAATGATAGTGTCGTTTTAGAAAATCCTATTTTTCCTAATGTGCACTCTGTTTTTAAAAGTTCACAAGCTAATTTAATTCCTGTTGGTTTAGACGAAGAAGGTATTCGCTTAGATGAATTAAAAAATATTTCAAATCTAAAACCAAAGATTTTACATCTAACGCCATCAAATCATTATCCGTTAGGAACTAAAATGACATTGCAAAGACGATTTGAAGTTTTACAATGGGCATCGGAAAATAAAGCCTTTATCATTGAAAATGATTATGAAAATGAAATTGCTAATTTAACTTCAAACATCCCTTGCATTTACAGTTTAGATAAAGAAGACAGAACAATTTACATGGGTACATTTAATCGTTTATTACATCCTTCTATTCGATTAGGTTATATGGTGGTTCCTAATTATTTAATCCAAGCTGTTGAAGCACTTCAAGAACATTCACATCGTTTTGTATCTCCATCACTGCAAATGGTAATGAATCAATTTATAAATAAGAATTATTTGTACCAACATTTAAAAAATGCCATAAACGAGGCGAAAGAAAGGCATGAGATTTTCATTTCTGAATTTCAAAAAGAATGCCAATCAATGTACATACATACTAAAGATTTTTCTAGTTTTCATATAGTAGCTTTGTTTAATAAAGAAACTACAATTGAACAAGAGAAAGAAATAATCAATCAACTCAATAATGAAAATATAACGGCTTACTCTCTAAGTAAATGCTATATTAAAGAACCTGTTCAAACAGGTCTGATTTTAGGATATTCTTCTGTAAGAACACAATTAATTAAAAAAGAAATAAAAAAAATGGGAAAAATATTATAAAATAGTAATCTTTTAAAATTGGTATTATTTTTTTTGATCAATTGGTTTCTTTTTCCAGAAAGTGATTATTCTATTTTTGGAACAGTAAAACAAACAATTCAAAATTAAAACCCAATTTATCATGAGAAAATATTACTTTTTTCTAGCTTTAATGATAAGCAACTTATCAATTTCCCAAGACCTTGAACTTAAAGGAATTATAGATTTTACCGTTCCTTCAGGAAGCAATAACGGTAAAGCCATTCATTTACATGTTATAAACGCTATTTCTGATTTAAGTGTATATGGTATTGGAGTTGCCAATAATGGTGGAGGAACAGATGGGCAAGAATACACTTTCCCAGCGATACCAGCAAATGCAGGCGATCACATTCTTTTACCAAGAAACACGGTAGCTATAGAAGCTTATTTAGAAAGTTTAAATCATTTTGCCATAGTTATTGAAGATGGCATTGCCACTCAAAATGGTGATGATGCAATTGAATTATTTTATAACGGCAATGTAATTGAAACTTTTGGAGATGTTGATTGTCAAGCTAGTGCAGATGGCGTTACTGTGACCTGTCCTAATTATCAATATTATGAAGATGCATGGGCTTACAAACAAGGTTCTACATGGATTTATGGTTCAGCTCAATGTACAGATAATTCAACAACTTCTTCAAGTTCAGCATGCCCCTACCCTTTTTTAGACCCCGCTTTATCAACTACTAATTTTGAGAAACATTCTTTTGTTGTTTTTCCAAATCCTTCCAATATGGGTCAAATTAATATATATCCCTCAATGGAAGGATTTAAAAACATTAGTATTTATGACACAAATGGCAGAAAAGTTTGGGAACAGTACACTTCCAATAATACCCTAAATATAAATACTATAAATAAAGGATTTTATATTATTAAAATTACTCAGGATAATAAAACTACTTCTTCTAAAATAATATTAAAATAAATTTAATCAAAAATATTTATGAAACTATATTTTAAAATTGCTTTAGTAGTCTGCCTATCATTGCTACTAACAAACTGTACTACTGATGATATAGAACCCACATTAATTTCTTTTGAAGTGTCTAACACTAACTTAAATGAAAATGGTGGAAATATTACAATAACAGCAAAGTTAAATGCAAACACTAACAATCAAATAAGTATTCCAATACTAATTAGCGGCTCAGCTTCTTTATCAAATGATTTTACTATATCAAAAAATGAAATTATTATAAATAAAGGTAATAGTTCTGGTGAAATAACAATTACTGGAATAGATGATATTCAAATTGAAGGAATAGAAACAATCATATTAAAGACTACAGCAAATGATTCTTACATTTTATTAAATGAATATTCTTTAGAAATCCAACTTTTAGATGATGATTCGGATTCAGACAATGATGGTGTTCCTGATTCTTTAGATGAATGCCCAACCGTTTTCGGAGAAATAGAGAATAATGGTTGCCCTTATCTTGGATTTCTTATTAATGAAATTTTATATGACCCAGAGGCAACATTATTAGGCGATGCAAATGGTGATGGAACAAGAGATGCGAATGACGACGAATTTATTGAATTTTATAATTCCGGACCCGCTTTAGACATTAGTGGCTATAAAATTTTTGATTCTACAGGATTAACTAATAATACACCTAGACATGTATTCCCTTCTGGAACTATTGTTCCTGCTAATGGAGTAATAGTAGTTTTTGGAGGAGGTAATCCTACAGGGACATTTGGAGGAGCAATAGTACAAACTGCTTCGGGTGGTCAAATTAATATTACTAATGCTGGAGATGTTATTACTTTACAAGATGGCTCTGGAAATACTATTACTACATTAGATATCGAACCGCTTTCAGATAATCCAGATGAATCTTATACAAGAAATCCAGATCTTACAGGTAATTTTACGCAACATAGTAGTATTCCCGAAAGCTTAGGAACATTATTTTCACCTGGAACTAAAATTGATGGTTCTTTATTTTAAATAAAAAGAGTTATGGAAAACATTATTGGTCCCATTATATCCTTGTTTTTTATAATAGTAACAGCACGCCTACTATTAAAAAGATACAACCCACATGCGGTATTATTAATCTCAGGATTAGTAATGTTAATCATGGCTCTTTTATTAAATTACAAATTACCTCAAATAAGTGATCCTTCAGGTTTTAGTGGATTTGATGTATTTAAATACATTAAAGAATCATTCTCAAAAACCAATGCAGATGTAGGGTTAATGATTATGATTATAGGTGGTTTTGTAGCTTATATCGAAAAAATAGGAGCTTCTAATTGCCTTGTATATGTTGCGATGAAACCATTAAAACTATTTAAAAAACATCCTTATCTTACCTCTACTTTAGTGATACCTATTGGTCAAATTTTATTTATTGCTATCCCTTCAGCTGCAGGACTAGCTTTACTTTTAATGGCGTCTTTATTTCCTATTTTGATTAATTTAGGCGTAAGTAAAACTACTGCCGCATCAGTGATTACAGCAAGTACCGCACTAGGGATAGGTCCAGCATCGGTGATTACGGCTAGTGCTGCCAATATAATTCAAGTTGATGCTGTTCTCTTTTTTATTAACGATCAAATTCTGATTTCTTGTATCATGAGCGTTGTAATGATGCTATGTTATTTTTTTGTTAATCGTTATTTTGATTCCAAAGAAGCCCAAACATCTGAAGCGTTAATAAACAAAGAACCAGAGTTGAAAGCACCCTTAATATATGCTTTGCTGCCTGTTTTTCCGATACTTTTATTAATTATTTTTTCTGAATTATTTAGTCTTTTTAAAGAACCAATTATTCTTGACACAACTACAGCAATGATTATAAGTTTAATCATCGCACTAATTTTTGAATGGGTAAGAACGGGTAATATAAAAGAAGTATTTGAATCTTTAAAAGTCTTTTGGGATGGAATGAGTACTATTTTTAAAGGAGTCGTAACTCTAATTATAGCTGCAGATATTTTTGCAAAAGGATTAATTAGCTTAGGCTTCATTAATGGACTTTTAGACATATCTCTTAACCTAGGATTGAACGCTACAGGAATTATTATTGTAATGACAATTATGATTTTTCTAGCATCTATGCTAATGGGTAGTGGAAATGCCGCTTTTTTTGCTTTTGGACCATTAGTTCCTAAAATAGCTAATAAACTAGGAATAAGTAGTACATCTATGATTTTACCAATGCAATTCTCTGCTTCCATGGGAAGAACAGTTTCTCCTGTTGCTGGTGTTTTAATCGCAGTTTCTGAAATAGCGAAAGTACCTACACTAAATATCGTAAAACGAAATTTAATCCCTTTAATCACAGCATTATTAATCATGTTGTGTTTTGAAATCATTTAACCTATGCACTATGTTGAAAATAATTAAAAATGCTGAAATATATGCCCCAAACTATTTAGGGAAAAAAGACATACTTATTGCTGGTGAAAAAATTGTAGCTATTGAAGAGGAATTAAACCTATCCATCAACAGCGTAACTACTATAGATGCAGAAAACAAAATTGTGACTCCTGGCTTAATAGACCAACATATTCATATTATTGGCGCTGGTGGAAAAGATGGTTTTGCATCCATGACACCAGAAGTCACATTAAATGAACTTATAGCTTGTGGCACAACTACTGTAGTAGGGCTACTAGGTACAGATGGAACTGCTAGAAATATAAGAACACTATATGGTAAAACCAAAGCGTTAGAACAAGAAGGTATTTCTGCATATATGTTTAGCGGTTATTATGGGGTTGATAGCGTGACGATTACAGACAGCATTCAGGCTGATATGATTTGCATTGATAAAGTTTTAGGATGCAAAATTGCAATTAGTGATATTCGTTCTTCTTATCCAACTGCAAAAGAATTATTAAGAAAATTAAGAGATGTGAGAGTAGGTGGCTCAATTGGAAATAAAAAAGGAATACTTCATGTTCATTTAGGAAATTTAGATTCTAAAATGGATATACTCTTCGAATTAGTTAAAAAATACCAATTTCCTATTGAGCACATCTCTCCTACTCATGTAGGCAGAACCAAACCTCTTTTCGATCAAGCAATCGCGTTTGCAAAACTAGGAGGCATGATAGACATTACAACTGGAGCATCAAAATATACCCATCCGCATTTATCTGTACTGTATGCTTTAGAAGAAGGGGTCAGCATAGATAATATAACATTTAGCTCTGACGGACATGCAGGACTAACGAAATTAGACAAAGAAGGAAATAATATGGGTTTTAAAAGCGCTCCTATAGATCAAAATATTTATGAAGTAATTGAATTAATAAAAAAAGGAAACATCAAAATAGAAGAGGCTTTTAAATTAATCACTATTAATCCAGCAAGAAATTTAGGATTAAAAAATAAAGGAAAAATAGACGTGGGCTTTGATGCAGATTTTTGTTTTTTTAACAAAGATTTTGTTTTACAAGACGTATTTGCAAGAGGAAAACAAATGATGAAGAATACAGAAATAATAGTTAAAAAAAGCTTTGAATAATAGTATAAAATAGTATTTATGAAACTTTTAAAAAGAATTACAATAATTGCTGTAATATTTTTCATACTACCATCTTATTCACAAAAAATAAAAATGGATAAATATGAGTTTGGTGAAGGATTACAGTTTAGAACCAGCGATGGTAAAGAATTTAGAATTAGCGGTTACCTTCAACCTTATCTTGAGACAAAATACTTCACAAATGGTGAAGATAAAGATCCTTACAACAGATTTAGAATGCGTCGTTCCAGAATTAAAATAGATGGAACTTCTAGCGACAAACGATTTAGCTATAGATTACAAGTGGATTTGAATGGTGCTTCAGAATTAGAGGATGCAACAGGAAATTATCTAATGGATGCTTTTGTTTCTTATGATATTACCAAAAAAATCAACATCGCTTTTGGTCAAAGAGCTACCTACACAGACAATAGAGAATTATTCATGACTTCAAATTCTTTGCAACTCATTGAAAGAAGTCGATTAACTTCTGCTTTTGCAACTATCAGAGAATTTGGACTTTTTGCACAAGGCGAATTAAGAACAGGTAGTTATTCGCGCATAAAACCTTATTTTGTAATTACCAATGGTGATGGTGCAAATGTACTTAACAAAGATCATGGTGGTTTAAAAATTGGAGGTAGAATAGATTATCTTCCATTTGGATTATTTACTAATATCGGTCAGTTTAAAGAACCAGATATTGTAAGAGAAAGAACACCTAAGCTTGTCATAGGTGCTAATTATAGTTTCAACAATGGAATAAGTAGTCGTAGAGGACAAGAAAGTGGTGCTATCTTATATTTAAATAACGAGAACAAAGAATCTTTACCTGACTTTACTAAATATGGCATTGATTTTCTATTTAAATACAGAGGTTTTTCTATATTAGGTGAATATGTAAAAACAACCGCATCCATACCTTCAGATATTACACAAAGAGTAAGAACAGACGGTACTACTTCAACAAGTTTCGATGTAAATGGAGTACAAGACATTGAGGCTTATATTAAAGGCAGAATGATGCTGGGTGAAGGATACAATTTACAATTTGGGTATTTATTAAAAAATGGCTTCTCAGTTGATGGTAGATATACACATCTTAAACCAGATACAAATTCATTTTTAAGTAATGCAACATTCTATAATCGCCCTAATTATTATACCATAGGACTTAGTAAATACTTATCACGCAACTACGGAGCAAAAATACAAGCTTCATTTACTTATGTAGATGGCTCTGAAGGAATCAATGATACGGAAGGCAATCCAATTGACAGCAATGAAATAATTGGCAGAATTATGTTAACATTCTCATTATAAATATGAAAAATTTAATACCCTATTTTTTTATGTTTTTCTTGAGTTTAACTTCAATATGGGCTCAATTTAATCCTCAATCAAAAAAAATCACTGAAAAATTTTTCCCTGATACAGATAAAATTAAAGATGTGACACCCGGATTAAAAAAGAACAAAGGCTTTACAAACTATGAAGAATTAATTTCTTTCTTAACTACTTTGCAGGAAGAGCATTCAGATTGGGTAACATTAGAATACATAGGAGCGTCTCAAAAAGGATTAAAAATTCCTTTAATAAAACTTACTAATCATAAGTTAAACCAAGAAAAATTAAAAATTTGGATTCAAGGTGGATTACATGGCAATGAACCTGCAAGTTCGGAAGGCGTTCTATATATTTTATATACCTTATTAAATGATCCTGAATATAAATATTTATTAAATAGTATTGAATTAGCGGTTGTTCCCATGGCTAACATAGATGGCTATTTAAAACAAAATAGATATGCAGCAAACGGATTAGATTTAAACAGAGATCAAACTAAATTAATGGCTCCTGAAAGTGTAGCTATTAAACAAGCTTTTTCAAATTTTGATCCCGAGGTAGGTTTGGATTTTCATGAATACAATCCTTACAGACGTGATTTTACCAAGCTTCACAACTATGGAATTGCTGCTTACTATGATGCTATGATGCTTTATTCGGGAAATTTAAATGTACCAAAAAACATTCGTCAATTAACAGAAACCCTTTTTGTTGAAAGTACAAGAAAAGAATTAGAAATAAACAATTTAACTTCAAGAGATTATGTATCTACAGAAGATTTTGAAGGAGAAATTCGCTTTAATAGAGGTTCTACAAATGCTCGATCTAGTGCTACTTCATACGCATTAACCAATACAATTTCAACTTTAGTAGAAGTAAGAGGTGTAGGACTAGACAGAACATCTTTCAAAAGAAGGATTTTCACCACCTTTTTAATTGGAATGAATTATATAAAAATTGCCCACAAAAATGCAGAGATAATTAAACAAGAGATTGCAAAAGCTAGATATAATATGGGGGAAATTACGGTTACAAGTAGTCAAGAAGTTTACAAGGACGATATTTTAGCGATCGATTTAGAAGCTGACGATTTAATCAAATTACCTGTGACTATTAGAGATGCTTTATTATCAAAACCAAAACTTGTTAGACCTCTTCCAGAAGCCTATATAATTAATCACAACCAGCCTGAAATAATTGAAAAAATGAAAGTTTTAGGAATTAAAATAGATACGCTCTCAGAAGAAAAACAATTTACTGTTGAATGCTATTTAATTAGTTCGATAGAAGACAATAGTGTTCCTTATGAAAAAATGAATTTACAAAAAGTAACAACTGAAATTGTAAATCGAGTAATACGATTCCCAAAAGGAACTTACATCATTTCTACTGATCAAAAAAATAAACCTATTCTCACAGAAGTATTGGAACCAGAAGCACCTAATAGTTTTATCAGCTTTGGGGTTTTAAGAACAAAACTTAATGAAGAACTACCAATTTACAGATTACTTAAAAAGAATTAAAAAAAGAAATAGATTATGAAAAAAATAGCCTACATAGCTTTATTGATATACGCATCAAATTTAAATGCACAAGAAAATAATACATCAGATTTTCAATTAGATGATAAAGGATTAAACTTTACTTTTAATGAAGGCGCTTATGAATTTAATATTAATGGTTTTATTCAGCCTAGTGTATCAATTGAAAAAACTAAAAATCAAGATTCAAATAATACTTTTAATGCTCGAAGAACTTTCTTTATGATTGGAGGAAAAGCAATGCAAGAAAAAGTAAGCTTCTTATTACAAACCGATTTTAGCTTATCGCAACCTTTGCTCGATGCTTGGATCGCTTATCACCCATATGAATGGTTAACTTTAACTGGAGGACAAAAACAATCTTTCCTTAATAATCGTGAAATGATATATAGAGAGGATAAACTACAGTTTACTGACAGAAATAGATTGAGCAAATTGTATAGTAAAACAGGACGTGAGTTTGGTCTTTTTATTGAAACAAAATTTGGAAAAAATTTTGGTATCGCTCCAAAACTCGCCATTACATCTGGTGATGGTAGAAATTCATTCGGTTCAGATAGTAGAGATTCTGATTTAGGTGGTGTAAAAATAGGTGGTCGATTAGACATTTATCCTTTAGGTTATTTTTCAAAAAACAATGACCTATATACTGCCGATTTAGCTCATGAAGAAACAGTAAAAATTCTAATTGGTGGTGCAGTAAGTAAGAACAAAGGGGTAACAAATGCTGTAGGTGAAGGTCATGGTGATTTTATTTTTTATGATAATAATGGAAAAAATAATTTAGCTGATTATTCTCAAGCCTTTGCCGATTTGTTATTAAAATATAATGGTTTCTCTTTTTTAGCGGAATATGCAAATGCTAGTGCGAGCAATATAAATAGGACATTTATAGACCAAACTGCTACGACTATTTTAGCTCCACAACAAATTAGTGAATATTTAATTTTAGGAGATACATATAGTTTTCAAACTGGATACGTTACTAAAAAAGGCTTAAGTTTTGATTTGCGTTATGAAAATACTGCACCCGAATTTAAAGAAAATTCAGCTTCATTATTACCCGAATCTAATAGTTATACATTAGGAATAACAAAATATTTTAAATATAATAATATTAAAATTCAAGGCGCTGTAACCAATATCGATTATTCGCAAGGTGAGCAAACCATCATTGCTGAATTTGTATTTCAAATAGGATTTTAATTCCTATTTAATAAATTAGTTTGGAAGTTTTTTTTTATTTTTATAGAAAACAATTGTGTATAAACTAAAATTATTACTATGGGAAAA
Source organism: Flavobacterium sp. 9AF (assembly GCF_902506265.1). Lineage (GTDB taxonomy): Bacteria > Bacteroidota > Bacteroidia > Flavobacteriales > Flavobacteriaceae > Flavobacterium. The sequence goes on from NZ_LR733556.1 coordinate 1,094,861, forward strand.
TTTGTTATCTCTAAAAGAAATAATGGGGAATTTCAATTCAATTTAAAAGCTACTAACGGACAAGTTATTCTTGCGAGTGAAGGTTATGTAACGAAAGTTAATTGTGAAAATGGTATTGAATCTGTAAAAAAGAACTCACAAATAGAGGAACGCTTTGAAAAGAAAACGGCTTCAAATGGTAAAGCTTATTTTTCATTAAAAGCTTCAAATGGACAAATTATAGGTTCTAGCGAAATGTATGAAAGTACAACAGCTAGAGACAACGGAATAGAATCTGTGAAAAAAAACGCTCCCGAAGCTACAATTGAAGATTTATCTTAATTAAGTTTACCATGTCGAGATGTATTAAGTCGCTCAAATGAGCGACTTTTTATTTTTTAATCTACAATAAAATTATAAACTTAAATTTTAGTTATAATTGTTGTTTTCAACTTTGCTTTATTTATTTTCGTAAAAAAATAGACGTTATCACTTTTCGATGGAATGTACATGATAAAAAAAAACATCCTCATTTTACTATTTATCCTATTCTTTATACCTAGTTTTTCTCAAAAAAACAGTAGAGAGAACGATTCGGTAAAAATCTATCACGATATACATGAATATGCTAAAAAAGGAAAATTTTCAAAATTTGTGTATCGCTTATTCTTTAGATCTTCACAACTCAATCATTCTAACAATACATCGTCAACAGAAGCATTTAAAAACGATTTGATAACTTATGATGGGCGTATCATTCGAGAAATACACATAAAAACTTTGGATCCATTTGGTTTTTCTATTGACGACACCACAAAAGTTCCCAATAATAAACTGGAAAAAATAGGAAATTCAATACATGCTAAAACAAAACAGTTTACAATTAAAAATTTATTATTGTTTAAAAAAAATGATCCTTTCGATAATTTAGTTATTAAAGAATCGGAACGTTTAATAAGGAGCCAAAGATATGTTAGACGAGTAACTATTCATCCTAAAGAGATACTAACTTCTCAAGATTCAATAGATATCGATGTAATTGTTTTAGATTCTTGGAGTATTTTGCCTAATGGAAGTTTATCTTCTGATCAAGGAAAATTCACTTTAAAAGAAAGAAACTTACTGGGCACTGGGCATCAAATTAATGGTACCTATAAAGAACGATTTACCGATAAAAACAATGCAAAATCTTTATCATATACTATAAACAACATAAAAAACAGTTATTTAAGTTTTAATGCTATTTATGATAATGATTATGACAATAACAGCCAACGTGCTTTTTCATTAAATAGAAACTTTTTTTCAGCGCTTACTAAATGGGCTGGAGGAATATATTTTCAAAATAAATCGCAAAATGAGTTCTTCACAATTAGTATAGATAGTAGCGTAATTAACCCAATAAAATCGGAAACCCAAGAATTTTGGATGGGTCGGTCATTTAAAATATCCAATAAAGAGGATTACGATAGTCGTACAAAAAGAATAATAACTTCTTTAACTTATAACAAGAAAAATTTTCTTGAAAGACCCTCAATAACATTAGATCCGAGTTCCTACTTTTCAAATGAAACAAATGTAATAATGCAATTAGGATATGTTTCCCAAAAATACTTTAAAGACAGTTATATATTTAATTATGATATTATTGAAGATGTACCCTATGGAGAAATTTTTGGTTTGAATATTGGATATCAAAATAAAAATGGAACTTCAAGACTTTATTTAGGTAGTACAATGGCTTATGGTAAAAAATTTGATTTTGGATATTTTAGTAGCCGAATAGAATGGGGAAGCTTTTTTCACCAAGGTAACCCTTATCAAAATACCTTAAAATTTGAATCTCATTATTTTAGTCCACTTTTTCGATTAAAAAGATGGAAAATAAGGCAATTTATAAAACCATCATTTGTATGGGGAAATCATAGAGATACATCACAAAAAGACGTTATAAATTTAGAAGGACAAAATGGCATCCAAGGTTTTACCGATTTACTTACAGGCACAAAAAAGTGGGCACTATCCTTGCAAACACAAATGTACTCACCAAATAGTTGGAAAGGATTCCGTTTCAGCCCTTATGTTACTATATCTATGGGTTCAATTTCCGAAAAAAATAAAAATTTACTGCACGAAAAAGTATATCCAAAAGTAGGGATAGGAGTGCTCATTAATAATGATTATTTAGTATTTAATAGTTTTCAAGTTTCATTTTCTTATTATTCAAATATTCCTTTTGAAGGTAATAATATTATAAAAACTAATTCATTTGAAAATGATGACTTAACTTTACCTCTATTTAGTCTATCCAAACCTTATCATATTACATATCAATAAAATAATATTGTGAATTCATAAATTAGACATATTTTATCTTACTTTTGCAAAAATTTTAAAAAACCACTTTTAAATAAGTATTTTATCTCTTTTATATGAATATGAAAAAAATAGTTGAGTATAGAAAACTACTCAATGTAACAAAAGATGTTACCCTTAGCGAATTAAAATCTATCTACAGACAAAGCATGAAAGAAAATCATCCAGATAGATTTACAGATGAAGAGAAGAAAAAAGAGGTAGAAGCTATAAGCACCTTAACTATTGAAGCGTATCACTTTTTAGTAAGTGTAGCTAATGAAACACTAGAAAAAGATAAAGAGCTTTATACAAAAACTATTTCTACTGTAAATATTGAAGATTTTTACATGGATAATAATGTGCTGTACATTAATTTTCTGGATGGTAATAAATATGAATATTTTGGAGTACCCAAAAATACCTATGTAAAAATGATTAATGCAGAATCTCCTAGCCGATTTGCAAGAAGACATATATACGGAAATTTTTTATACCGTAGTGCTTCTAAACTTGTTGCAGCAGAATAAATTTAAACGAAACGATAATTCGAAAAGGTTACATTATAAAAAAAGGAAGCTGCCTTCCTCAAGGCAGCTTTTCTTTTAAATTTGTTTATATGCAAACAAACTTAACAAAACAAACTCTAAACTATCTTTACCAAAGGTAAGTTGAATTATAATAAAAAAAAATACGTATTTATACGTATTTTTAGGTGTTTTTCGTAAGTATTTATACGTATCTTGTTATACCTAGTAGTTATTTTACATTTCATCTAAGGCAATCAGTTGGTGTTTCAATGCAAAAACAACCACCCCGATAAAGTTTTTAGAATTTGTTTTTTCCATAATGTGTTTTCTATGTGTTTCCACAGTTCTCACATTTATATTTAAGATTTCTGAGATTTCTTTACTACTTCTACCATTAGAAACTAGTTTAATAATTTCAATTTCACGAGTGGTTAAACAATTTTCATCTATTTCAAGATCTTCTTCCACATTCATACTATTCTTTTTTTCCCACAACATCACTTCTCTAATTATAGAACCTAATTCGTTACCAAAATAATAACCATTTTCTTTTATACTCACAATAGCATTTTGTAATTGGTCTGGATCTGAATTTTTCGTAAAAAAACCATGAGCGCCTAATTCCATCACTCTATGAATACTTTCTTTTGTAGTTAACTGAGAAATAATCAATATATAAATATTGGGATATTTATCTCTTAAAACTCTACAGGTTTGGAAACCATCCATTTCAGGCATTTGGATGTCTAATAATACTAAATCTATTTGAATTTGATCGATACAGTTTAAAAACTCTTTGCCATTATTAGCTTGAAAAACAACATCAATATCATCAAAAGAATTTAGTAAATGGGCAAGACTTTTCCTAAAAAGTTGGTGATCATCTACTATTGCTACCTTCATTTTAGTTTATTTTTTACCGAAATTACAAATTCATTTCCTAATAAAACTTGATTTTGTTTAAAAATTGCATCTATAACTTTTAATCTTGAGCTAATGTTTTTTAGTCCAGTACCTTTCGAAATAGCATACATTTCTTTAAAATTGAAAGGTATTCCGTCATCTTTTATGATTATATCATATCCTCCAATTTCAGTTTTAATATAAATTTCACAAGAAGTTATTTGACCATATTTTATCATATTTGTCGTTAATTCTTGTAAAATTCTGAATAATTCATAAGAAATCTCATTGGACAACAATATGCTATGATCGTCGCATTTTATTGAGAATTTCGCTTTTGTCTTAGAATTTAATCGAGTGAAATAATCTTGTAAAGCTACTAGAAACCCAGAAGTCTCTAATAATGGAGGCATTAGTTTATAAGAAACCAAACGAGTATTTTCTATTGCGGCTTCCACTCCTGTTTTAATATCATCAAATAATGCTTTTTTATCTTCGCTGGTTTCTTTTTTATACAATACAGCTAAAAAATTCTTTATAGCATTTAAATCACCTGAAACACCATCATGAATATCTGCAGCTATTCTTTTACGTTCTTGTTTTTCCGATTCTAATGAAGTTTTAAGAAGTAATTCTGCTTCTTTTCTCTTCATCTTCATCACATAGGTTTGATAAAAAACGGCTAGAAATAACACAACCAGAACTAATAAAAATATTAATCCTGTTCCTAGTATAATTATTGTTCCAACTTTGTTTGCACTCTCCAAATAGAAAAAATTAAAATTAATCTTAGAATGATGTTAAAAATAATAATTAATATCCAAAATTCAAGCAGTTTGTAATTTGGATTATCCCTTAAATAATCTGCAGCCAAAAATACAAAAAAAGTACCTGTAAAATAAATTAGTAAACCCGAAACATATAAAAAATCGGTTCGCTGAAAGAGGGGAATATCTTCCATCTTCTTAAAAACGTCTAAAAACCATTTAAGACTACTAAATACAACAAGCAATGTAATAGACACATTTAAAAGTAAATCATTGAAATCTTTTTGTTTAGGAGACCAATCCAACAAGAGATATCCATAAAGAAAAAGATATATTACTCCTATACTAATAAATAATCTTTTATTCTTAAATATATTATAATAAAAAAACAAAACGCAGTAAAACTCTAAAAAAATATTTATCCTAAACCATATTTTGGTCCCTACTTCTAAATATAAAGTAAAAATTAATTCATAAACACTTGATAAAGCCACTAACCAAATAAAAGGCAAAAAAAAGATAGTAAATTTGTCATTTTTTTTGCCTCTATAAAAAAGAATTATTGGGATTAATCCCAATAATTCTGCAAAGAGTAATAAATTATTATACAAAATTTTATTTTGCTAAAGGACTACTTGTATCACAATCAGTTGGGCAAGGTGCCATTCTATCTATAATTACACCATTTGTTATATCTTTACCTGAAGAATCTACACCTACTAAAACTGGTGCCATTCTCCCATTTGTTTTATCATAACCATTATAAATTCTTACTCCTATACAATCATTTTGTTGCAGAATAAGATTAAGAGTTTCAATACCTACAAATGAACCTTTAATATCCTTAGGATAATTATTTCTAAAGTTAGTTACTAATTCTAACGCTTCTTCTAAGCGAATTTCTGAACCTGAGTTTGGGCTAATTGACATATGTTGATTTTTAAGGGTTAATAGAACGAATATAATATTTATTTTAACAAAAAAATATTTTTAACACGATTTTATTTGTTTTTATTTAACATAATAATAGATGAAAAGCTTTTTTTATCGACTAAATGTTATTTTCTTTAGCTTAAATTTTGGAATCTATTCTTTAAACCAACGACTTATTAAATAAAAACATTCTAATAATTGTCCAAATAATTCTTATTGCAATAAAACTAAACGCAAAAGAAATAAAATGTCTAAAATCATAATCTAATAAAAAATTTAATACCATAGCAAAAGTTAAGTACCCTATGGAACAAATCATTGCGTTGATAAAAAGACTTGATGTATTTTCCTTATTAGACAATAATAAAAGTATTGCTGTAACACTTATATTCATTAAAAACCATATAATAGACATAAAAAAACTAACTAATATTAAAAAATAAAAATTAAAGTCTAAAAAATAATTTTCATCAATTAATTGCAAATAGTCTGGTCTAAATAGAAAAAAAGCTATTAAAAAATAATAGGTTTGTCCTAGTACCGAAAAAAAGATTGTCTTTTTATTAATTTTTAAATCTTTAATAATAGTTAAAAAGCTCATATCAAAATGATTTTAATTTAGCATTTACTTAACATTTCAAAACTAGACACAAAAACAATACCAATCAATACGTATTTATACGTATTTTTAGCTGTTTTTTATACGTATTTATACGTATTTTATATTTTTTTAGTGTTTTTATAAGATTATAACATTACAAAAAACATTACAAAAAAATCTACAATACTTTTTTTTAGTATATTTGATATACTAACCAATATGTATTTTTATGGAAATAAATTTTTTAGCATTATTAGTTGCGGCTGTATCAACTTTGGTAGTTGGTTTTATTTGGTATAATCCAAAGGTTTTTGGAACAATCTGGATGAAAGAAACAGGTATGACTGAAGAAAAAGCAAAAGGAGCGAATATGGCCTTAATTTTTGGGATGTCATTCTTTTATGCATTTTTAATTTCATTTGTTCTGCAATTCTTAACCATACATCAATATGGTGCATTGGGAATGATTGGGGGTGATATTGCAAATGCAAAACCATCCTATGCTGCATTCATGTCTGATTATGGTGACGTTTTTAGAACTTTTAAACACGGTGCTTTACATGGTTTAATGACTGGTCTATTTTTTGCATTACCATTAGTTGGAACAAGTGCTCTTTATGAAAGAAGATCATGGAAATACACTCTAATTGTAGGTGGTTATTGGATGGTGTGTTTTATTATTATGGGTGGAATTATTTGTTCTTGGAAATAAAAATTATTTTTTGTAAACTAATTAACATTTTATTATACATTAATCGTCCTATTTTTGTGGGACGATTTTTTTTTTACCTTGGAAAACATTACTTTTAAAATATATCGAGATGTTCAATCACTTCCAGAGCAATGGGATAATGTAGCATCTAAAAATCATTTCTTACAAAAACCCTATTTAAATGTGTTGCAACATACTGCACCTATAAATATGGAGTGTTTCTATATTGGTATTTTTAATGCTACTGAATTAATCGGTGTTTCTATTGCGCAATATGTGAATGTTGACCAATTAGAATCTTTTGGTGAAAGAGACAATTGTATGAAAACGCATATTCGAAATTTTATCTTTAAAAATTTCTGTTCGCATGTCTTATTCTTAGGTAATAATATGATTACTGGTGAGAATAGTTTTGTATTTAAAAACAAAGTTCCAGCAGCTTGGATTAGCAAAATTCTATCGGAATGCACCAAAGAACTTATTCATTATTTCAAACAAAAAAAGATTAAAATTCATATTGTTACCTATAAAGATTTCTACAAATCTTTTACTAAAGAGTTGAAAGCACATGATTTTCATTCTCTATACGAATTCAATACGCAACCCAACATGATTTTTAAGCTACACGCTGAATGGCAAAGCAGTGCCGATTATGTAAATGCTTTCACTAAAAAATACAGAGATCAATACAAAAGAGCACATAAAAAAATTGAGGGTATTGTTACTAAAGAACTCAGTTTAGAAGAAATCATTCAATACGAAACACGCATTTACGAACTCTATCATCATGTAGCCGTAAATGCTCCTTTTAATACCTTTTTTCTTTCCAAAAACCATTTTTCTTTTTTCAAAAAGCAATGTGGCAATCGCTTTAAGCTATTTGGTTACTTTAAAGGCTCTATTTTAATTGGTTTTCATACTATTTTGTTAAACGAAAACACCTTAGAAACTTATTTCTTGGGTTATGATGAGGAGCATCAAAAAGAACACATGTTGTATTTGAATATGCTTTACAACATGACCGAATTTGGCATTGAACATCAATTCAAAAAAATTATTTTTGGACGTACTGCTTTAGAGATAAAGAGTTCTATTGGAGCAGAACCTATAGATATGACAGGATTTATTTTTCACACCAATCCCTTAATTAATTTTTTAATGCCAAAAATATTTAGCAAACTTGAACCTAATGTTTCTTGGCAACAACGTCATCCTTTTAAATAAACTATTTTAAGGGACAGCTACTTTCATTTGAGCAGGTAAAATTCCCACTTTTAATTCGTCTTCTTCTCCACAATATTCACCATCAATTTGAAAACTAATTTTCTTATGAGTAGTGATTACTGCTTGATCAGTGGAAAATATACTTACTTCTTCCGTGTTAGAAAGAATGTTTCCTGTTACAATTTTACCAATGGTAAACACATCCAAACTTTTTAAAACTACGATTTCAAACTTTCCATCATTTATCTTGCCATTCGGATTAATGGTTACTCCAGTTCCATACTTTTGAGAATTGGCAATCACAATCATTTTAGCATTGGTATGCAGCTCACCTTCCGTTGTTTTTATATCAACCTCAAAAGGTTCATCATCAGCTTCTGTTAAGGTAGTAATAACCTGTAACGCATAGCCCAATTTACCTCTAGTGTCACTATTTTCATAGTTTTTAACCAATAAAGCATTCAATCCTAAATCACTTAAATGTAGACTTTTCTTTCCGTTAATTTCCACCATATCAATTGCGATATAGTCGTTTTGAAAAGCAATTTTAATATTTTCTTCAACTGTAGTTGGTAAATTTAAATCAATCGATAATCCATTAGCAGAACCTGCCGGAATGATACCAAAAATCACATCTTCTTGTTCCAAAGCTTCTCCTACCATTTTAATAGTGCCATCACCACCAGCAATAAGTACGCGAACGGGTTGATGTTCTTGATATAATTTTTGAATAGCTACTTCATCTTCAGTACCTGTGGTTTCATAAACTATGATTTCTTGTTGTATTTCTTGAGCAAAATCGCGAATTTGTGTAACCAATGTAGTTTTATCTCTGTCTCCTGAAATAGGATTTACGACTAGTAAATAATTATTTTTAACTGACATATTATCGAATCCCTAATTAATTTGTAATTTGTAAAACTCTTAATCAAATGTATAAAATTAAATGAAACCGGTATTAAAATTATATCGTGGCTATGCAAATAATCAAGAATTAATTGTCATGGGTCATGTGTTTAAGCCTAATAGTATTTCCGATTATGATTTTCAAAAGAAAAATTTTCAGAATGCACAATCCATTATTCGCCTATTTCAAGTAAAAACAAAACCCAATACCGATGTTTTTTTAGACATTAATGGAACAACCATTCATACCAAAACATTGGAAGATGGCTATTTTAAGTTTTGTATTCCTTTAAAGAATGATACCACTTTTGGGTGGAAAAAACACACCGTTTCTATTGTACATGAAGGGGAAAGAATTACTGCTTCTTCTAGTTATATTCAACCCAAGCTGGGAAAATTTGGCTTTATTTCAGATATAGATGATACATTTTTAATTTCCCATACACGAAATCCTTTTAAAAAAATCTACATTCTTTTGTTTAAAAATGTGACTAAAAGAAAGGTATTTGAAGATGTAGTACCACATTATCAAGCCTTACAAAAGGCAGGAAGAGCCAACAAGGAGGAAGAAAACGCTTTTTTTTATGTTTCAAGTAGCGAATGGAATTTATACAGTTTGATTACCCAATTTACAGAACTACACCAGCTTCCAAAAGCCGTTATGCTTCTAAAAGATATTAAAACCAGTTTGACCCAATTGTTTTTTACAGGTCGTGGGAACCACAATCATAAATTTGAAAAAATCAAACACGTTTTAGAATTTTATCCAGAATTGCAATATGTTTTATTAGGCGATGATTCGCAACAAGATCCTAAATTGTATGAAGCAATTTGTAAAATTTTCCCTTTGCACATTAAAGCCATCTATATTAGACAAGTAGGTTCCTCTAAAAAGAAAGCAACAGAAAAAATCCTAGACAATATTACAAGTTTAGATGTAGCGGTTTGTTATTTTAAATCGAGCAAAGAAGCTATTGCACATTCTAAAACGATTGGGTTGATTGAATAACTTATATATTTAAACATTCTTATCTTATGTTCCAATAAAAAATACTTAATCTAATTTATAAATATCATCATAAGTAACATAAGCTGTTCTGCCTAATGTATATATTGTTCTTCCATTTTCATTTAATAGCATTCCTACACTTTTATCCTTTTTTGGGAAAAAAAGTTGATATTCTCTACCATCACTCAATTGAATTCCATAAGTAGAAACTCCATTTTCATATTCAATTGAATGTTGTGTATATCCATATTTTACCGTTTCTCTTTTACTATCTTTAGTAGTTATTTCCTTAGAAGTAAATGTAACTTCAAATTTCTTACCCTCGCAATCCAATGCTTTCCATTTACCTTGATAAACCGCAGAACCTTCACATGAAAATAAAATAATAGAAAACATGAAAATTAAAAGTAGATTGCATTCTTTCATAGAAAAATTAATTCTTTACTGGTTTATAAATTTAAGTTGTAACTAATAATATTACCAATAGTTTAGTAAAAAGTTACAAGAAGGAGTAAATTTATTCTTGATTTTTTCATTTAATAAATAATATAAAATAGCTTATTTGACTTTCGTCTTTCATTCTAAATTTAATTCATCCCATCAATCTCTTCTTGAACCGTTTCCCAATCTTCTAACAACTGATCCAGTTCTTTCTTTTTCTTTTCATAAGCAGTAAAGAAAGACGCGTTTTCAATTAATTTATCATAGTTTGAAGCCAATTCTTTGTCGTCTTTTTGAATATCTCGCTCTAAATCCTGAATTTGACTTTCAATTTTACTCAACTTGTTTTGTAACGTTTTTTGCTTCTTTTGCTCTTCATAAGAAAACGATTTCTTTTCAACTACAGGAGTCGTTTGCTTTGGAGTCTTCACCGTATCCTTTATTTCAAAAGCACGCATATCTTGCGCATTTCTTTGTTCCAAGAAGAAATTGATATCACCTAAATACTCTTTGATTTTTTTATCTTTAAACTCATAGGTAATATTAGCCAAGCCTTGTAAAAAATCCCTATCATGTGAAACTAATAACAAAGTACCTTCATATTTTTCCAAAGCCGCCTTTAAAACGTTCTTAGATTTAATATCTAAGTGGTTGGTAGGCTCATCCATCAACAAGACATTAATTGGCTGTAAAAGCAGCTTACATAATGCCAAACGATTTCTTTCTCCTCCAGAAAGCACTTTGACTTTCTTCTCCACATCATCACCTCTAAAAAGAAAAGCCCCAAGCATGTCTCTCACTTTGGAACGATTGGAATCTAAAGCCGCTTCAAGCATCGTATCTAGTAAGGTTTTTTCCCCATCTAAATATTCAGCTTGATTTTGAGCAAAATACCCGAGTTGCACATTATGTCCTAATTTGATAGTCCCTTTGTATTCAAATTCGTTTACAAGCGCTTTAATAAAGGTAGATTTCCCTTGACCATTTTGACCTACGAATGCAATTTTGCTACCTCTTTCGACTAGTAGCGAAATATCTTCTAAGATTACTTTCTCACCATAGGCTTTGGTAACATGTTCTGCCTCCACTACAACTCGTCCTGGTGTTTGTGAAACTGGAAAAGAAATACTCATGACCGAATTGTCATCTTCATCTACTTCAATACGCTCAACTTTATCTAATTTCTTGATTAACGATTGAGCCATCGATGCTTTAGAGGCCTTAGCACGAAACTTTTCAATTAGCTTTTCTGTTTCTTCAATCTTTTTAGCTTGATTTTTTTGAGTAGCCAATTGCTTTTCACGAATTTCTTCACGCAATATTAAATATTGAGAATACGGCTTATTGAAATCATAGGCTTTACCTAAAGATATTTCAATCGTTCTATTCGTAACATTATCCAAAAACATTTTATCGTGAGAAACAATCACTACAACTCCTGGGAAACTTTTTAAAAAACCTTCTAACCAAATAATACTTTCTATATCCAAGTGGTTGGTTGGCTCATCGAGTAATAAAATATCGTTTGATTGTAATAATAATTTAGCCAATTCAATTCGCATTCTCCATCCACCAGAAAAGGTACTTGTTAGATTATTGAATTCTTCTCTTTTAAAACCAAGACCTAATAAGATTTTTTCAGTGTCCCCAACATAATTATAGCCACCTAAAATTTCATAATGATGCGTTACTTCACCTAATTCTTCTATTAGTTCAGAATACGATTGACTTTCGTAATCGGTTCGGGTAGCTAGTTCATGATTAATCACATCGATACGCATTTCAGCTTTTTTAATATCACTAAATGCTTGATACGCTTCTTCTAAAACCGTTCTTCCTTCTTCAAAATCGATATCCTGACGAAGAAAACCCATTCTCACTTCCTTTTCAGTAGCTATTACTCCTGAATCTGGTTTTATGTCACCTGCTAAAATCTTCAACATGGTCGATTTTCCAGCACCGTTTTTACCAACAAGACCTACTCTATCACCAGCACCTAAACGAAAAGTTACTTCTTCAAACAAATACGTTCCACCAAATGAAACCGATAAATTATGTATATTAATCATGATAATATTGTTACTATTGTTACACAAACCCATTCTTACAATTTGTACCTTTGTGTAAATATTTTGCAAATGTTAAAAAAAGGAACGAAAATAAATAGTATTTTAACAGGAACTTGTCCTAAATGTCAAGAAGAGAGTATGTATATGGATAAAAATCCATACAATTTAAATAATATTTACAAAATGCATGAAAAATGCAGTCACTGTCATATCCGTTATAAAATTGAACCTTCTTTTTTTTATGGCGCTATGTATGTGAGTTATGCTGTTGGGATAGCTTTTGCGGTAGCTGCTTTTGTAATTACTAAAGTATTTTTGAATAACAGCCTAATGACTACTTTTTATGCCATTATTGGAACACTCGTAGTTTTTATGCCTTTTATTATGCGCGTATCGAGGAACATTTGGATAAATATGTTTGTTCATTATGACAAAGATTGGAAAGAAAACTTAAAAGAGGAAACTAAATAAGGCTTCTTTTTCTATAAATACGAATGATATCAATTTCTTTCTCTAAATTTTCTCCCAGTACCAAATGATTAAAGAGTTGGTTTGCCAAAAATGGAGCCAACATTACTCCTCTTGTTCCAAGTCCATTTAAAACGTGAATATTTTTATGTTTGTAATGTGTACCAACTAAAGGTCTTCTATCTTTAACTGTTGGTCTTACACCTGCAAAATGTTCTATTATTTTATAGTCGCAAGTAATCGTTTCTTTCAGTTTTTCGGTTAATTCGTTTTTACCTGCAGTTGTTGGTATATTCGTTTTATCTGTCCAATCATAAGTGGCTCCTACTTTATATTTATCATTTCCTATAGGTAAAATAAAAATACTAGATTTAATTGTAACGTCAATTTTTAGATTTGGAGCTTCAATTATTAACAGTTCCCCTTTTGTACCATCAAGAGGTAAATCATTAAAATAAGGATTGGCATGCATACCAAAACCTTCTGCGAAAATGATATTTTTATATTTGTCATTCTTATAAAGAATGAAATCATTTGTAATTTCAACTTCTTCATAATTAAAACGTTCTGAAGTAAACAAATGAGAGGCTTCTAAATAAGAAGCATAAGAAGAAACCAACTTTCTAACATCTAGGTATCCTGTATACAAAACTTCTCCATAACCATAAGAAGCATTCACAGATGCATATTTATCACCTATAAGTTTGGTAGAAAGAAAATCAGACAAACTAGGCTTATCTGCAGCAGTGAACCAATCATTTTGTTCTTCAACAGAGGCAAACTTTCTATAAATTGGTATTTTATAATCAAAAGTAGTTTGTAGTTTTTTCTCTAAATTTTCATAAAAAGGAAAAGCCAATTGCAATTGTTCTTTAGCTTTCCAAACTTCACTAAATCTTTTCAATACAACAGGATTATATAAACCTCCTGCAATACGTGACGAGGGTTGTGAATTATCATCATAAACCACAAAGGATTTATTATGCTGTTTACACAATTCTGCAAAAGAAACACCAGCAATACCGGCACCAACGATTAAGAAATCTTTCATAACGCAAAAATAAAAAAACTCTTATCAAATTAATGATAAGAGTTTATATTAAAATTGGAGAAATTTTATATTAATAATTCCACATATCTTGTTCAAAATTACGTAGCTTTTCTTTAATGCGTTCCGCTTCTAAAAGTTGCATTTGCGCATTTTCTTTCATGTAATCTTTAATCTGACGATCACCATAAACATTTTCTTCTTGGTAAATCACAGCGTTAAATCTTCTTGAATTTAACAAGTGATCAAAAGAGAACGGCATAGCAGAATTTTTATTATTAAAAGATTTTGCTTCGTGTAAAACATCTCTTACAGCAGGAAAGTAAACCCAAAATAATTCAACATCGTCTGGCTCTTCACTATTTAAAGTAAATACGTCTGGAACTACAGGACAAATACCTAACATACGGTATTTCATTTCTCCTTGTCTTTTGTCAAAATACCAGTATCCAACAGTCTTATAAGCATTAACATGAAACGCTTCAATTTCTTGTTTAACTATGTATTCTTCTGGAATAGATTCACCTGCGTTGAAATATTCTCTACCTGCGTCTGTTGTATCAATAAATACAAGAGAGGCTTCAATATCACTAAGCGATTTTTTCTCAGTAAAATAACTATTGTCATAAACCTCAGTTATTTTACCATCTCTAATAGCATTAATTAAAACATTATAAAGTGGTTGTCTGTCTGGACCTAAGTCTCCTTCAACAGGAAAATACAATGGAAAATTAACTCTTTCATCTAAATCGATGTATTCCCAAATACGTTTACCCATTAAAACATCTCTATCCATAACATAACCATATGGTAATGGTTTGTCATTATCAGCAACTAACTCTGCTTCTGTTTTCTGACCAATTTGATCAGGTGTTTTAGCATTTAAAAGATTAGATTGAGCAAAAGTAAAAGTAGAACTTAAACCTAATGCAACAACTAACATAAAATTTCTCCAACTCATCTTTTCTAATTTTTAGTTTAATGAATAAACCCTTTGAAAACTTCTTATTTAATTTCGAAAGTACAAGGAGCCGTTTTCTTCATCATGATAGAACTACCTTGTAATCTTGTTTTAATTTCAGAAATGATAATTACATCACCTCTACTTGCTTTACCAATTGCGGCTTTAGCTCTTGCATCCATTCTGTTTCCAGAAACAACAATAGTTGGTTGACCAGGTACTTTAATATTGAAACCAGTTACGTCAATATTTAAGTCGAAATCAAAATCATCTAATTCAGCAGTTACTGTTGAAACTTCTAAACTTGATTTTGGCCCTTCTGCAGCAACTTCTTTACGAATTTTACCTTGTGGTCCAGGAATGTCTTTGATACGAAATACTTTTTTATCAGAAACTGCTTTCCCATCAGGAAGTTTAGCATTAACATTGATTACAACTTCTCTTCCTGCACCAGGACTCATGTTGTATTTTCCAACACCAGAACCTTTAGATAATCCTGCAGCAGATGCAGTTACATCGCTATCAGAAACACCAGCAAATGAAATTGTCATAGGGTTAACAACACCTCTATAAACCACATTCATTTTATCAGCAGAAATTGTAGCAGAATTTGGTCTTGGTACAACTACATATTTACCTTCAAACTTCAAAGGAATTTCTTTTCCATCTTCTAAAAAGCCAAACTCTCCAGAAATATTTTGTTCACCAATTCCACCTGCTGTCATAGATATTAATGCTTGACCATTTTCAATTTTACCAGGTCCTTTGAAAGATGTTGGTTGCGTATTAGCATCATATCTTCCTAATACAACTTTACCTGTAACTTGTTCACCTTGAAAATATGCATTTTTATCTAAAACTACAATAGCTTGGAAATTTTTCATAGAAGCAGCTGATTTTAAAGCATTTCCTAAGAATAAGTTATACGCACCAGCTTCAGTATTTTTAACATCATTTTGCATAGAAGTTATAAAAGTTAAAGTAGATACAGCAGGAAAACCTTTTGCTTTATAATCAAGAAATTTTAATTTAACACCTTCTCTATTTGTTATATCAGCTGTTGAAAATTTCTTTTCAATTTCTTTAATAAAAGGAATATATTTCACATCAGTTCCTAATACTTTCTTGATATCAGCAACATAATTATCTATCTTAGTCACAATTTCTTGACCTCTTGGGCTATATCCATCTCCTTTGAACCATTTTTCATCTATCGTAGATTTATCCATAGCTTCAAAAGGAAATTTACCTGTTTTAGGATCAACTTTAAAACCTTCAGTAACTTCTTTTTTAACTGATTCTAAGAATGTATTGAATTCATTCGAAATTTTAGATACTTCTCTTGCTTTTTTTGCAGATTCAGCATATTTTGCTGGTTCATCAGATGCTTTTGTATCTAAAGCTGCTAATAAAGTTTCATTTGATTGATTTGTAAGTTTATTTGACTCATCAAATTTGTCATTGAAATTTCCAAAAGCAGTTAATACTTCTTTTGACATATTTAATGCCAACATTGCGATGAAAACCAAGTACATCAGGTTAATCATCTTCTGTCTAGGGGTTAGTTTTCCTCCTGCCATTTTTTAAATTAGTTTTTTTAAATTAATAATTTTGGTTAATTAAATTGATAAAACTAATTATCCTCTATTGTTCATCGCAGAAAGCATACCTCCATAAACTGCATTTAAAGATGCGATGTTAGAAGTCATAGACTGCATTTGCTCTTTTAATTTAGCTGCATTATCAGCAATTTCTTTGTTAGCCTCAGCGTTTCTAGTTGCACTTTCTAACTGCACTTTGTATAAGCTATTTAAAGCTTCCATCTGTGCAGCTGCTTGTGACATTTCTTCAGAATATTTCTTTTGAGAAGCGATTGAATCTACTGTTGGAGAAATACTTTTTGCAGCACCTTCAAAGTTTCTAATGCTACTACCAAGACTTTCCATTAAAGCACCATCAATTTTAGCTTCTTTAAGCATGTTGTCTAATTTTTGAGACAATAAACCTTGAGCATCAGTTGGATTTTCCTTTTTCTTTTTATCTCCAGCTTCTCCACCAGCTAATTCTGGATAAACCAAAGACCAGTCTAAATCTTTTTCAGGTGCATCAAATGCAGATAAAGCAAAGATACCAGCTTCTGTTACTAATCCTACAATTAACATGATATCAGCTCCATGCCAATGTTGAAGTTTAAATAAAGCTCCAACGATTACAACTGCTGCTCCCATTCCATAAAGGAAATTCATCATTCTTTTACTTAAAAATGCCATAATAAATAATTTTAGTTAGTTAAGTTTAATTTATAATTTAAAAATTGGTTATACATTATTTAGGACTAGTTGCTGTAGCTGCAGTTCCCATATAGTCTTGAACAGTTCTAAAACCTATGTAACTTCTAGCTGAATCTGCATATTCATAATCACGTGTTGACACTTGTAAAAAGTAAGCCACATCTTTCCATGAACCACCACGAACAACTTTTCTTTGATTTTTTCTATCAGCAACGTTAGGATTCATTGTAGAAACGAATTCGTAAGCCGTTACATCATATGCTGATTCAGTCCATTCTGACACATTTCCAGCCATATTGTAAAGATTAAAATTGTTTGGTTCATATGATTTTGCCTCAACAGTATAAAGAGCACCATCAGCAGCATAATCACCTCTATTAGGCTTGAAGTTTGCCATAAAACAACCTCTATCATTTTTTGCATAAGGACCACCCCAAGGGAAAGCACCTGACTCTAAACCACCTCTAGCAGCATATTCCCATTCCGCTTCAGTTGGTAATCTGAAAGAATTTACTTGATCTCTTCCTTTTTTCTTCTTAATATAAGAATTTTTATATAAAGTTCTCCAAGCACAAAAAGCTTTTGCTTGATTCCAAGTAACACCAACTACAGGATACTCTGCATATGCTTGATGCCAAAAATAGTCATTATGCATAGGTTCATTGTAAGAATAAGCAAAATCTTTAATCCAAACTGTAGTATCTGGATATATTTCAATTGGTTTAGCTTCTTCATACAAACCTTTTCTACCTTTTTTAGTTACAGATTTATTCCAATCAACTTCTCTATATCTAAATTTCAATTTAGAAACATCAATCGTTTTTAACCCATTATACGATTCTGATTCTGGAAGATACATTGAATCCATAACCTCAACATAATACTCATCTGGGTATTTTTGTGGATCATTGATTAATTTCGCCTTTTTATTTAACTTTCTATTAGCATAATCATCATCTTCAGTACCGATACTGTAATAATTTTCATACATATATTTGTCGTAAGGTGACATTTCTTCTACATTAGCATCTGCAAAAGCATAATCGCCAATTCCTCCATCTGAACCTTCAGCACCTCCTTGACCCACTTCGTCAGCTAACATTGCTAATCTAGTTCTGATTGTAGAATCTTTCACCCATTCTACAAACTGCCTGTACTCTGAATTAGTAATTTCAGTCTCATCCATGTAAAATGATCGCACAGTAACTGTCTTAGTAGGAGCGTCCTGAATACTAGCCAAATCATCATCTGATTTACCAAGAATAAATGCACCTCCTGGTACTAATGTCATTCCATAAGGTTTCTCAGGATGCCATTTTTTTCCTTTTACACCTACTAGTTCACCTCTATCGCCTTTACCACAACTGGCAAACAATGATAAGATTGCTGTAAATACAACTAACTTCTTCATATAAATTTGGGTTAATATAATTTCACTTTTAAGGGCGTAAACCTATTCAATAATTTTGAAAAAAACAATTTTTTTGAAATATTTCTTAAAAAAATATTAAAATGAGCATTCAAAAAAGCTGTTTAAGCTTCGTTTTATCTATGATTTACAATAAATTACGTCGATATGCCTTCCACCATCTACTTGGAATTTCTTGTTCACAAGCGGCCAAATAATCATCATATGTGCAAGGTAATAACGTATTTCTTTTCAATTTATTATTCGCATTTGATAAAAAAGGTATTTCAATCCACCATCTTTCTGTTTTATTGCTTTTAAAAAACACTAATTCTTCCTCTTCTACTAACACAATATACTTTAAATAATTTTCTTTTGTACCAAAAGGATACTCTTTAGATCTAAAACAAAATCCTTCAATAAAATACCAAATCATTTGTGCTATTAATACCGATTCTTTTTCAGAAAACCAAGAATTAAAAACCCCAAAAGTAGAGACTTTATCACTTATTCCAGAATATCTAGCTAAGGTACATATTTCTTTTCCGTCAAATCCGTTAGGATTAAATACTCCATTCCTACCCGAATAAGAGGATTGAACCGCATTCATATCTATACTGACCAAATCTGCATCTCTAAAAACAGGCTCAGCAATAGCTATTTTATTTGACACCTCTCCTAATCGATAAGCATCAAAATACAATTTTTCAATTAGATCAATTTCTTCTTGTGAATTATAATAAGTTTGGAATCCAATATTACTATAATTAAATAGATTATTGGGTTCTTCAACAATAATTCTAGTCAAATATGATTCTTCCAAAGAGCCTTTTTCTTTTGCAAAATCAAATTTACTATCAATCGTAACTAAATTGACCATCTGATCTAAATTATCATAAGCTCGATAAAGTGGAAAAGTTAAATCATGACTTCCTCCTATAATTATAGGTATTATTTTTTTTCTTACTAAATCTTCGTTTACTGATTTTATTAAAAAATAAGTATCTTCTATTGTTTCTCCAAATCGAATATTACCTAAATCTGCAATAGAAACATTCCAATTACCTGGAAAAAGAGCATAGATTTTTTTTCTAAAATTATCAAACCCCTGAAATTCTATTTCAGCCTCAGTCCCTCTGTATTCATTAACACAAATTATTGCAAGAGCAATTTGGTCTAAATCTGGAAATTCTTCTTTGGTATGAAAAAAAACTTTTTTACCTAACGATTGACTAGGTAAATTATCCTTATATTTAATGAAAGATTCACTTACTGGTTCTAGGAAATCAAAAACCATTATACTTTATTTCTTTTTAGAAGTTGTTTTTTTTGTAGCACTTTTTTTAGCTGGTGCTTTTGCCTCAATCATTTCTTTTACTTTATCTAAAGTAAGTTTAGACGCATCTGTATCTTTACCCAATTCTATTTTTATCTTTCCTTTTAAAATAACCGATCTCCCCCATCTTGCTTTTTCAACACGTATTCCTTCCTCTTCCCAATTATGAATAAGCTTGTCTTTTTCTTTTTGTAATTTATCTAAAATTAATTCTTTGACATCTTGCTGCGATAAATTATCAAAATCATATTTTTTGCTCACATTAATAAATATACTATTCCACTTTATAAATGGACCAAAACGTCCTACTCCTTTTTGAACAGGCAAACCTTCATAAGTAGCTATAGGTGCATCCGCTTTTTGTTTTTCTTTTATTAACTCTATTGCTCTTTCTAATGTCACATCTAAAGGTTCTTCCCCTTTTGGTAAAGAGATAAAGGTTTGACCAAATCTTACATAAGGACCAAAACGTCCATTATTAACTTCAATTTCTTCGTCTTGAAATTTACCCAATGCCTTGGGCAATAAAAACAAAGACAAAGCCTCCTCTAATGTTATTGTACCTATATTTTGCTCAGGCAACAAACTAGCAAATTGCTTATCCTCATCTTCTTGTTCACCAATTTGCACCATAGGACCAAACTTACCTAAACGAACGGAAATCTGTCTACCTGATTCAGGATGTTTACCTAAAATACGCTCACCAGTTTCCCTGTCAGCATTTTTTTCTACATCTACAACATTGGGATGAAAATGAGTATAAAAATCATTCATCATTTTTACCCAGTCTTCATTTCCAGAAGCTATCTCATCAAAATCTTGCTCAACTTTTGCTGTAAAATTATAATCTAAAATAGTTTTAAAATTAGATACTAAGAAATCATTAACTATCATACCAATATCTGTAGGAACAAGCTTTCCTTTATCAGAACCCGTATTTTCAGTTAGCTCTTTAGAAACAATTTTCCCTGCTTCTAACAACAATTGCTTATATTTTCTTTCTTGTCCTTCAAAAGTTCCTTTCTCAACATAATTACGATTAATTATTGTTGATATTGTAGGTGCATAAGTTGAAGGTCTACCAATCCCTAATTCTTCTAATTTTTTTACCAAAGAAGCTTCAGTATAGCGACTAGGTGGTCTAGAAAAACGCTCAGTTGCCGTAATATAATTGTTAATTAATTTTTCATTCACTTTTAAAGCAGGTAACATACCTTCTTGTTCTTCTTCATCGTCGTCATGACCTTCTAAATATACTTTTAAAAAACCTTCAAACTTAATCACTTCACCAGTTGCATGGAATAATTCATTATGATTATTAGCTTCAATTTTCACATTAGTCCTTTCCAACTGTGCGTCGCTCATTTGCGAAGCCAAAGTTCTCTTCCAAATTAAATCGTACAACCTAGCTTGATCTCTATCAATATCTACAGTATGTCTCGACATATCGGTAGGTCGAATGGCCTCGTGCGCTTCTTGTGCTCCTTTCGACTTTGTATTATAATTTCTTGGTTTACTATATTCAGCACCATAATAACTTTCAATCTCAGCTTTTGCAGCTTGCATAGCTTCATTAGAAAGATTTACACTATCTGTTCTCATATAAGTAATTAATCCTGCCTCATATAATCGTTGCGCAATTTGCATTGTTATTCCTACTGGAAGGTATAATTTTCTTGCGGCTTCTTGTTGTAATGTTGAAGTGGTAAATGGAGCCGCTGGAGATTTTTTAGTCGGTTTTGTTTCTAAATCGGCTACTTTATAAGTAGAACCTATATTTTTTTGAAGAAAATCTTCTGCTTCTTTTTTAGTGCTGAAATTTTTAGGCAATTTAGCTTTGAATGATTTTCCGCTTTCATTCGTAAATTCGGCAATAACTGAATAAGATGCTTCTGTATTAAAATTTTGTATTTCCCTTTCTTTTTCAACTATTAATCTAACCGAAACCGACTGCACTCTACCCGCAGACAAACCTCCTTTTACTTTTTTCCAAAGTACTGGAGACAATTCATATCCCACTAATCGATCTAAAACCCTTCTTGCTTGTTGGGCATTGACTAAATTATAATCAATTTGTCTTGGGTTTTCAATGGCTTTCTGAATAGCTGTTTTAGTAATTTCATGAAAAACAATTCGCTTTGTTTTTTTCTGATCTAATTTCAATTCTTCAGCTAAATGCCATGCTATTGCTTCTCCTTCACGGTCTTCATCGGAAGCTAACCAAACCATTTCCGCTGATTTTGATAAGTCTTTCAACTTTTTAACCAAAGCTTTTTTATCGCTTGAAACCTCATATTTGGGCGTAAAACCATTTGCAACATCCACACCAATTTCTTTAGAAGGTAAATCAGCTATATGTCCAAAACTAGACTCGACCTGATATTCTTTCCCTAAAAATTTTTCTATAGTTTTTGCCTTCGCAGGTGACTCAACGATAACTAAATTCTTTGCCATTATCAATTTTTATTTGGGACAAAAGTAGCAGTTTTTTTTAAATTTTAAGTTTTAATGTTTTTTTTTACTAAAATTAATCGACAAAAAGCACCTCTATTTAAGAAACAGTATTAAAAATAATAATATTTGTTAAAGTAAATCTGACATCTTGTCATAATTTATAATTTAGTATTATCTTTGCTGATTAAAATTTGGATTGAAATTACATAATAGTATTATGGAGAAGATAATTGAAGAAAATAAACAAGGTACAAGTCTTGTATTAGATCAAAAAGAAGGAAATACGAAAAAGCTTTTTATAGAGAGCTATGGTTGTCAGATGAATTTTTCTGATAGTGAAATTGTAGCTTCTATATTAGTGAATCAAGGATATAATACCACTCAAAATTTAGAAGAAGCTGATTTAGTTTTGGTAAATACTTGTTCTATTAGAGATAAAGCAGAACAAACTATAAGAAAGCGTTTAGAAAAATACAATGCCGTAAAAAAAATCAATCCAAGTATGAAAGTAGGAGTACTTGGATGTATGGCTGAACGCTTAAAAGACAAATTTTTAGAAGAAGAAAAGATTGTGGATATGGTTGTAGGTCCAGATGCCTATAAAGACATCCCTAATCTTTTAAAAGATGTTGAAGACGGTAGAGATGCTATTAATGTTATTTTATCTAAAGAAGAAACCTATGGAGATATTGCACCCGTTCGATTGAACTCTAATGGGGTAACTGCATTTGTTTCCATTACGCGTGGTTGTGATAACATGTGTACTTTTTGCGTAGTTCCTTTTACTAGAGGACGAGAAAGAAGTAGAGAGCCTCAAAGCATTTTAGATGAAATCCAAGATTTATGGAGTAAAGGATTCAAAGAAGTTACCTTATTAGGTCAAAATGTAGATAGTTATTTATGGTATGGTGGTGGTCTGAAAAAAGATTTTGTAAAAGCAACAGAAATGCAAAAAGCTACAGCTGTTGATTTTGCTCAGTTATTAGATATGTGTGCTACTCAGTTTCCTAAAATGCGTTTTAGATTTTCTACATCTAATCCACAAGATATGCATGTAGAAGTAATTGAAGTAATGGCAAAGCATCACAACATTTGTAAATACATACACTTACCTGTTCAGTCTGGTAGTACGCGAATCTTAAGAGAAATGAATCGTCAACATACTCGTGAAGAATATATGACTTTGATTGATAATATTAAAAGAATCATCCCAGATATTTCTTTATCTCAAGATATGATTACTGGTTTCCCAACAGAAACCGAAGAAGACCATCAAGATACACTCTCTCTAATGGAATATGTAAAATACGACTTTGGTTTTATGTTTGCATATTCGGAAAGACCAGGAACTATGGCTGCCAGAAAAATGGAAGACGATGTAGCAGACGAAGTTAAAAAACGCAGGTTAACAGAAATTGTAGACTTACAACAAGTACATGCATTAGAAAAAACAAAACGTTTTGTAGGACAAACAGTAGAAGTCTTAGTTGAAAAAGATTCTAAACGTTCTAATGAACACTGGTCTGGTAGAAATTCTCAAAATACAGTGGTTGTTTTCCCAAAAGGTAATTACAAACCAGGTGATTTCGTTGATGTAAAAATTACAGATTGTACAGCCGCCACATTAATTGGAGAAGCTGTTGGATATTCTGAAATAATGCAATAATACTTATATCTATGGAAAAAGAAATCATTATAAAACCCTCTTTTGATGTTAAAAGTACTTTCAAAGCTTCAATGAATGTGTTTTTCGGTAGCAAATTGATAGTTTTCTTAGCAATATTTATAGCAATAAATATATTTAGCATACATGGCACTTTATCAATGGGTGTTAAAGATATTTTTAGCGCAATAGCTCCAATATTTATTATTCCACTATTAATAATTATTTATTTGTTTGTAGCATACAGAAATTCAAAAAAACAGATTCAAGATAACCCAAGAATTAAAGAAAATATTATTTACACTTTAAATAGTGAATATTTTGAAGAAAAAGGAGATAGTTTTGAAGTAAAACATTTTTGGAAAAACATAAAAAAAGTAGTCGAGAAAAACGATCTTTTTCTTATATATATAGGAAACAATAGAGCTAATTTTATTAGGAAAGTAGACTTAAAAGAAAATCAATACAATGAATTAAAAGAACTTTTAAATTCATTGAACATAAAAAAGAGTTTAAAGTTATAAAAGATTCTTCCTTCGTGAGAATGGCAAGAATGGACTATTTTAAATTTAAATAAAAAATAATAAGAGATTGCTTCGTGCCTCGCAATGACAACATGGAAACAGTACAAGCCATAAAACAACGATTTGAGATTATTGGAAATGACCCAAAGTTAAATCGTTCCATAGAAAAAGCCATACAGGTTGCTCCTACTGATATTTCAGTATTAGTAACTGGAGAAAGTGGTGTAGGAAAAGAAAGTATTCCAAAAATAATTCATTCGCTTTCCCATAGAAAACACGGTAAATACATTGCAGTAAACTGTGGAGCCATTCCGGAAGGAACTATAGATAGTGAACTTTTTGGACATGAAAAAGGAGCATTCACTGGAGCAACATCAACTCGTGAAGGCTATTTTGAAGTAGCTGATGGTGGAACAATTTTTTTAGATGAAGTGGGTGAACTTCCATTAACTACACAAGTTCGTTTATTACGTGTATTGGAAAATGGTGAGTTTATAAAAGTAGGTTCTTCCCAAGTTCAAAAAACGAATGTAAGAATCGTGGCTGCTACCAATGTAAATATGTTTGACGCCATTGAAAAAGGAAAATTTAGAGAAGATTTATACTACAGATTAAGCACTGTTGAAATACAATTGCCTCCCTTGCGCGATCGAAAAGAAGATATTCATATTTTGTTTCGCAAATTTTCATCTGACTTTGCACATAAATATAAAATGCCTCCCATACGATTAACCGATGAAGCTGCTGATTATTTAATTCGCTATCGTTGGAGCGGAAACATTCGACAATTGCGAAATATTGCAGAACAAATTTCTGTTCTAGAAACTAAAAGAGAAATTAGTCTTCAAACACTACAACAGTATTTACCCTCAGAAGGAAGTAATTTACCGACAGTAATTCATACTAAAAAAAACGAAAATGATTTTAGCAATGAAAGGGAAATTTTGTACAAAGTGCTCTTTGACATGAAGGCCGATTTAAATGATCTAAAAAAGCTAACCTTAGAATTAATGCAAAACGGAACTACAAAAGTTCAAGAAGCAAATAAAAATTTAATTCAGAGAATTTATGGTCAAAATGAAGATAATCTTATCTTTGAAAAAGAATCTCCTTCAGACATTATTCCGGTTCAAAACCAAATGCAAAAAGACACATTTAATGAACATGATGTAGAAGATGAAGAAAATTATCTTTTTGCAGAAACAGTGGAAGAAGAAGAAACACTGAGTTTAGAGGCTAAAGAAATTGAATTAATTAAAAAGTCTTTGGAACGCAATAAAGGTAAAAGAAAAGCAGCTGCAGATGAGTTAGGCATTTCAGAAAGAACCTTATATAGAAAAATTAAACAATACGATTTATAAATGAAATCTATTTTAAAAACACTATCAATTGCGCTACTAATGACCGTTTCAAGTTGTAAATATTACAACCTAACTGGAACATCACCTATTGATGCCAAAACATTTCAAGTAAATTATTTTCAAAATACAGCTGATCTAGTAGAACCTGGAATTGAAAGAACTTTTACTATTCAATTACAAGAAATAATTCAAAACCAAACCAATTTAAATTTAGTCTCTCAAGGTGGAGAATTATTATACGAAGGTGAAATTACAGAATATCGTATTACACCTATGACTGCCACTGCCGACCAAAGAGCCGCTCAAAATCGATTAACTATTTCTGTATTAGTTCGATTTTCAAATAAAAACAAAGAAGAAGATGATTTTGAAAAACGCTTTTCATTTTATCATGATTATCCTGCAGACGAACAAATGACAGGTAGTCGTTTATCGACTGCATTAGATGAAATATTTACAAGAATCACTCAAGATGTTTTCAATGAATCATTAGCTAAATGGTAATTTAAAAAAAATAATTTGAATACTACTGATTTAACATATCTTCTTAATAATCCTGCAACTATAAATGAAAAAAGGACAATGTCATTAGAAATTGTGTTACAACAATTTCCTTTTTTTCAAAGTGCGAGAGCTTTACACTTAAAAGGTTTGTATAACCAACAAAGCTTTAGATATAATTACGAATTAAAAAAAACGGCTGCTCATACACATGACAGAAGTATATTATTTGATTTCATTACCTCTGAAACTTTTAGAATACTTAAAAAAGAAATTACAGAAGATACGGAAAAAAATATAAACAATATTGCCGTACATGATGCATCAGTTGTCAATATAGGTGATGCTGAAGAAAAATCACCTTTAAAAATTACACCTGCTACTTTTGAGGATAATAAAATGGAAAATTCAGACATTACATCTATCCACACAATTGTAGAAGTACTTCCAACCGCTATTGAAACCACTATTGAAAAAGAAGAAGAAATAATTGTCATCAACAATTCTTCTTCAATAGAAGAAAAACTTGAAATAGGAAAACCTCTTGAATTTAATCAAGCTGAAAAACATTCCTTTCAAGAATGGTTACAACTTACAAAATTTTCACCTATCGAAAGAGAAAGTAATGATAAAGAAGAGGAAAAACAGGATGAAAAATTAAAAAAAATAGACTTGATTGATCGTTTTATTGAACTTAATCCAAAAATCACCCCAACCAAGGAAGCAACATCTGCACCAGCTAACGTGCAGAAAAGTGGTGAGGAACAATCACATTTAATGACAGAAACACTTGCTAAAATATATTTAGAACAAAAAAAATATTTTAAAGCAATTCAAGCTTATGAAATTTTAATTTTGAAATATCCAGAAAAAAGTAGTTTCTTTGCAAACCGAATTAAAGATATAAAAGATTTACAACAAAATAATAATTAGATTATGGGATTCACAGGTTTTTTAATTGCAATAACAATAGTTTGCTTTTTATTAATTTTAGCTATCATGGTACAAAACCCTAAAGGAGGAGGTTTATCTTCAACTTTTGGTAGCTCACAACAATTAGGTGGAGTACAAAAAACAACTGACTTTTTAGACAAAAGTACTTGGACTTTAGGTGGAATTTTAATTGCTCTTATTTTATTATCTACTTTAGCTTTTAGCGGTAGCGATGTTAACGGTTCAAAAGTTTTAAGTGATGACGAGGTAACCATTCCTGCTCAAACTACGATACCTACAACACCAGAAGCAAAACCAACTGAAGCTCCAGTAAAAACTGAAGAAGCTCCTAAGTAGTTACATAATATATTACAACAAAATGCCAGCCTGTCAGTGCTGGCATTTTTAATTTCAGTAAAATTGGCACAAATTGATTTTGGCACAATTTCTGAAAAATAATGAACCGAATAAACACTAATTAAAATTTAAAAAAATATGTCATTAAACATTAAACCAATTTCAGATCGCGTAGTTATTGAGCCAATGGCTGCAGAAACTACAACTGCATCAGGAATTATTATTCCTGATACTGCTAAAGAAAAACCTCAAAAAGGAATTGTGGTTGCAGTAGGTAATGGTAAAAAAGATTATTCCATGACTGTTAAAACGGGAGATGTTGTACTTTATGGAAAGTATTCGGGCACAGAATTCAAATATGAAGGTAAAGATTACCTTATTATGAGAGAAGATGAAATTTACGCAATTTTATAATATTACAAAAACAATAGAATTAAGTATTAAGACATTCAAAAGTCATCCCAAACGCAGTAGAGGGAATTAAAAACAAATAACTTAGAGGAAATTGAAGATTGCTTCATTCCTCGCAATGACAAAAATTATGGCAAAAGATATTAAATTTGATATTGAGGCACGCGACGGTTTAAAACGTGGTGTAGATGCATTAGCAAATGCAGTTAAAGTAACATTAGGACCAAAAGGCAGAAATGTTATTATTAGCAAATCCTTTGGAGGCCCAACTGTAACTAAAGATGGGGTTTCGGTTGCTAAGGAAATTGAATTACAAGATCCATTAGAAAATATGGGTGCCCAAATGGTTAAAGAAGTAGCTTCAAAAACTAATGATTTAGCTGGAGATGGAACAACTACTGCAACAGTTTTAGCACAAGCAATTGTTAAAGAAGGTCTTAAAAATGTTGCCTCTGGAGCAAATCCAATGGACTTAAAAAGAGGGATTGATAAAGCAGTTGAAACTATCGTAGAAGATTTAGGCAAGCAAACAGTTGCCGTAGGAGATTCTTCTGAAAAAATCAAACAAGTAGCTTCTATATCAGCAAATAATGATGACACAATTGGAGAATTAATTGCTACTGCATTTTCAAAAGTAGGTAAAGAAGGTGTAATCACTGTTGAAGAAGCAAAAGGAACTGATACTTATGTAGATGTGGTAGAAGGAATGCAATTTGACAGAGGGTACTTATCTCCATATTTTGTAACCAATGCAGACAAAATGATTGCTGAATTAGACAATCCTTATATTTTACTTTACGATAAAAAGATTTCTAATTTACAAGAATTATTACCTATTTTAGAACCTGTAGCGCAATCAGGTCGTCCATTATTAATAATTGCTGAAGATGTAGACGGTCAAGCATTAGCAACTTTAGTTGTAAATAAATTAAGAGGTGGTTTAAAAATTGCTGCTGTAAAAGCACCAGGTTTTGGAGATAGAAGAAAAGCCATGTTAGAAGACATTGCCATTTTAACTGGAGGTACTGTCATTGCTGAGGAAAGTGGTTTTTCATTAGAAAATGCCACTATAGCAATGTTAGGTACTGCTGAAACAATAACAATTGATAAAGACAATACTACAATTGTAAATGGTGCAGGTGATGCTGAAAATATTAAAGCAAGAGTAAACCAAATTAAAGCACAAATCGAAACTTCTACATCTGATTATGATAAAGAAAAGTTACAAGAACGCTTAGCTAAATTAGCAGGTGGTGTAGCTGTTCTTTACGTGGGTGCTGCATCAGAAGTAGAAATGAAAGAGAAAAAAGATCGTGTTGATGATGCTTTACATGCAACAAGAGCTGCGGTTGAAGAAGGTATAGTTGCTGGTGGTGGTGTAGCATTAGTAAGAGCTAAATCCGTTTTATCAAACTTGAAAGCTGAAAACCCAGATGAAGCTACAGGAATTCAAATCGTAAATAGAGCTATAGAAGCTCCTTTAAGAACAATTGTTGAAAATGCAGGTGGTGAAGGTTCGGTAGTAATTGCAAAAGTTCTAGATGGTAAAGGCGATTTTGGTTATAACGCTAAAACAGGAGAATATGTTGAGATGTTAAAAGCTGGAATTATAGACCCTAAAAAAGTAACTCGTGTGGCTTTAGAAAATGCTGCTTCTGTTGCTGGAATGATTCTTACTACAGAATGTGCTTTAATCGATATTAAAGAAAATGAACCTGCTGGTCACAGCCATATGGGTGGTGGTATGCCAGGTATGATGTAAAAGCAAAAAAATAAAAAAATCCGATAAGAAATTCTTATCGGATTTTTTGTTTTAATTAAAATAAATTTGATACTGAGCAATTACCGCACCTTTCCTAGTAATTTGATCTCCTTGTGTATTATAAACAGGCCTATCTTGATAGGCAAGAGTAAATTTAGAAGTATGATTTGACAACAACCAATTAACACCAACATCATAAAAATTCATTGAATTATTTAATCTACCATAATTGGCATGTTGCAAGGAAATATAAGGCATTAATGTAGTTTTCCCAATCAGATTTTCTTTTAATTTATACCCTATCTGACCATAAACTATAGTTCCTGTTCCATACATAGGAAAATTATTACCCGATCCATTTAGAATGGCTGCATTATTATTACCATTTGCAGGATTCATTGGTCCAGAATTTCTAGTATAATTATCTCCAAAATCATAATGAGTAATACTCACATAAGTACTTATAGCTTGCCCATTTGTACCAATAGGTGCGTCGTAATAAATGTCTACAGATAAATGAACCATATTTTTATTGATTGTATCACCCACTGCATTTAGTTTCCACATAGCATCTTTTTGATAAATGAAACCTGCACCAATATTTAAAACTTTCTTCTTCCCTAGATATGTTCCTGTCATATAAGGTGTTGTATTGCTCTCTTGATCTTTAAATTGATATTGAAAGTAACCGTTCCATTGCATTTTAGGCGGAGCTGCTGAAAATGCCCAATTGGTATTTATAACTCCAGTGTAAGCCGATGATTTTTGAATAGCCATAGGTTGCGACATTACCAATCTATAATCAAACTTACCTAATTTTCCTTTAGCATAAATTGATAATTTTCTTAAAAATTGATCTGTAACATCATTTGTTGTTTGTTGGAACAAGGGAGCATCAACTCCTAAAATAGTCCCAACAGATGGAGATGCAAATCTAGACAAACCACTCCAAGCAGTAAGTCCAATTCCCAAAGATAGCTGTGTCTTGTCTAATGCATATTCACCTAAGGCATCGTGAACAAAAAAACCTTGTTTTCTATCAGAAATGTTATTGTAATTGTTTTCTCCAAATTGAGAATACACAAAAACGCGATCCGTTAATTGCCCATAAAATTGCATACGATATCTACGAATACCTATATCAGTCCCACTTGATTTTTCAATTCCAAATATGGTTGTTCCCGGATTATAATCCATACTTCTTAACCAAGCTTGAGTTAATAAAGTAAATTTAATATAATTACTACCGTCTTCATTAAGATAAAATTTTCTATCTTTTATAAAACCATTACTTTCTGTTTTTTTATCTTCTTGAGCAAGCACTCCAAAAGTTGTTAGGAATAAGGCTATAATAGCCCAATTTTTAGCTAAGTTTTTCATTTAATATTCTTTATGGATAGAGTTGAATAGTTTAAGCCATTCAACTCTATCGTTCTAATTCTTATTTGTTTTTTCTTCCTGAAAGTGGATGATCTGAAAGCGGTTTATGACTATCTAATCCTATAATGGTAACAGTACTGTTATCATGCGACTCATAATCATGTTTAAAATGTTCTAAATTCTCCATTACGGAATGGTCAACTAATTTAGTTTTTTTCAAATCGATAGTCACATTAAATCCTGGAGGAATTGATTCCAGTTTACGTTTTACACCTAAGTAATTAGTGAAGATTGCTGCTTTGTCAATTTCTACTAAGTAGTTATTTCCTTCAAAAGAGACTAAGGTGGGTGCTTTAAAGAAAGAGGAAATAGGAGTTCCGTTTATGAGATGGATGATCATTTTTAAAACAATTCCAGCAGCAATTCCTACTAATAAATCTTCAAATAATGTAAAGAAAATAGTAACTAAAAATATCGCTAATTGTTCTTTTCCAATTTTAAAAGTATGTATAAATTCTTTTGGATGTGCTAATTTTATACCTACAGTAATTAACATGGCCGCTAAAGCTGCATTGGGTATCATTTCTAAGATTGGTGCTGCTAATAAAACAAAAGCTAAAATAAAAAGTCCATGAAAAAAATTGGCCCAACGAGTTTTTGCCCCATTATTTACATTTGAAGAAGAACGAGCTACTTCAGAAATCATTGGTAAACCACCTAGAAAAGCTGCTAAAGTATTTCCAACACCCACTGCAATTAAATCTTTGTTCATATCTGATTTACGTTTAAATGGATCCATTAAATCAATCGCTTTAACAGTTAATAAAGACTCTAAAGAACCCACTAACGAGAACATAACTACATATTTGATAAATACTCCCGTTTGAGAAAATCCATCAAAACTAGCATTAAATCCTAGACCATCAACAAAGTTTCCAATTTTTACTAATGCGTAAGCTGGTTCAGTCTCTTTAAAATGCATAAATAACTCACATGGAATAGCGAATAATAATACCACTAATGGAGCTGGAATCATTTTTATATTTTTATTTTTAATATATGGCCATCCCATCATAATTGCTAAACTTACTACTCCAATAATAGTCGCTTTTGGATCCAAATTGATTATAAAATTTGGAATATTTGCTAATAATTCTAAAGGCCCTTTTCCTTTTGCAAGTGTAGGATTGTCATTAAGCAAAATAGGTATTTGTTTCGCTATAATAATTATTCCAATTGCCGCTAACATACCATGAATAGCGGAAAGTGGAAAAAAATCCGCCAATTTACCTAATTTTAAAACACCAAATAAAATTTGAACAATACCAGCCACAACCATTGCTCCTAAAGCTAAATGCCAACCTAATTCTGCATTACCGGCTCCAAATTCACTTACTGCACCAGCAACGATAACAATCAATCCAGCAGCTGGTCCTTTAATAGTTAATCGAGAACCCATTATAAGGCTCACCACTACTCCTCCTATTATTGCAGTGAGTAATCCCATAACAGGTGGAAACTCTGACGCTTTTGCAATACCTAAACTTAAAGGCAATGCTAATAAAAACACAATAAAACCAGATATTGCATCTGTTTTAAAATTTTCTTTTAATCCTGCTAAACCATCAGCAGGTATATATTTTTTTACTTTTGAATGCATTTTAATATTTTTATTTGTGATCCAAAACTTGTTTCAGGATCTTTTGATATTTATTTTTGAAATTGATCTTTTGATTTTCGAATTATGACGATTTGTAAGGCAATTCATGATAAGTCTTAATATGCGGACCTAAAAACAATCGAGCATAAATTCTTATACCAGCAATTCCTGATACAATAAAACTTGAGGAAACGAAAAAGGCTAATACAATTTGGTTACTTTCTATGTGACTAAATAGTAAATCTTCACCTACAAAGGTGGTTGTAATTGGAAAACCCGTAACTCCTAAAACAGCTAATAAAAAGAAAAATGCAAATCTAGGATGCTCGTATACATGTCCTAAATATTGATTCATAGAAATATTATCTTCCATTTTTCTTAGCTTAAGTAAAGCTACAAATCCTACAATTCCAGCTAAAACGACACCAAATAAATATACCCCAACTTCGTTATAATCAACTTTATCATTAAAAAGAACCGCAATAGCAATCCAAAAATGATTGAGTACAATTAAAACCCAAGCCATAAATGGATTTTGACGTTCTGAAAAAGACTTAAATACAAAAACTAAACCTATAAAGGCAAATAATTCTGGTAAATTAGAAACAATATAACTAGGTATCAAGTCTTTATATTCATAAAAAACTATACCTAAAACATATAGAGGTATAAAAAATATGAGTAGCGTTCTTAAATTAAAAAAATCTATAGATTTACCTATTATTTTTAATGGTTTCCATAATAGCGTATTCATCACCTCTTCTAACTTAAATTCTTTTAAACTTAGGATGTATAAAGAATATTCTATTCGTTTTGGAAGTGAATCTTCAATGGAATTTTCTTTCGGCTGATAATTATAAAATTGTTCTCTAATTAAATAACTTACTACCGAAGGTGAAACTAATAATTGATAGGTTCTTAAAAACGCATTCCCAACAAAATGGAATAATGCTAAAGTTTCTAGCCCTAAAGCAATTTCGATAAAAATCAATCCAATTTGTGATATCGAACTATAAGCAATCTGACTTTTAACTGAAGACTGTACTCTTGCCATTAAAGAAGCGGCTATACTTGTTGTAAATCCCATAAGTCCAATAGCAATGCGAATAGATGTTTGATTTTCCCAAAAAGGAAATGTTCTTAACATAAGAAAAACTCCTAAATGAACAGATAATGAACCGTAAAAAATTGCACTAGAAGGCGTTGGCCCTTCCATTGCTCTAGGTAACCAAGAAGAAAATGGTATTTGTGCTGATTTTGCAGCAGCAGCACAAGCCAAACACAATGCTACAAAGGCACCTATAACAGAATGACTTTGTAAATGTTCATTAACTAAATTATAATTATTTAATTCAATAAAAGTGATGTTCTCATGAAATAAATGATGACTAGCCCACATAGCCAAAATTACTCCTACATCGCCTATTCTATAGATTGAAAAAACTTTAAATGCATTCTTTACAGGCAAATATCTTTCTCTGTAAAATGCAATTAATAAAAATGATGATATTCCTATTATTTCCCAACCAATAAATAAAGTCTCAAAATTACCTGATAAAATAGCTAAATTATATCCAAAAAAGAAAAACAAAACCGTATTAAAAAAACGTTTATATCCTTTCTCTCTATGCAGATAATAACGACTATAAGTGGTAATCATTGAAGTTAAAAGTGCTCCTACAAAAAGATAAACCGCAGTAACTTTATCAAAATAAAAATCAATAAAAAATTCATAATGAGAAGTCTTCATTAAAGTAAATTCTTTTAGATTTAAATCTAAAGTTCCTTCAATTATCCAAAAAACAATAAATATTGTTATACTTATTAATTGAGTAAAAACGGTTCCAAAAGCTACCCAAGAAATCACTGCTTCTTTCTTTTCTGGTATAAATAAACTAAAAACAAATCCTAAAAAAGGAAGTGCTATAAAAAATTGCAAAATTTCATTCATCATTCCTTAATTTAAAATTCCTACTTGTAAATTTTCTTGTGATTTCTCTGCTAATTTTTGTACATCTTTTACATAATTAGCTTCTTTTTGAACTGGCAGATAGGATTCAAAATTCCCTTCTTCAAAATGAAACAAACCTCCTGTTTCTGGGTTAACTACAACAAGTTTTACCCATTCATTTATAAACCACTCATAAGTTGCCAGATTTTTGGTAATGGCATACTTAACAATTTCTGGATAATGTTCAACTATTACTAATAGACGAACAGGGTCATGAACTTCAATCATTTGGCTTGGTAGTCCTGGTCTTAAATCGCCATCTATTCCATTAGCAACACCTATAAGTCCCATCACATTATGAGGCAATTTACTTCCTGCTCCTAATTTATGGTTATCAACTCTTGAAAAGTAATATTCTAAATTAATTCCGCCTCCAACTGGTGCAACTGCTCCTAAAATACCTGCTAAATAATCTCCCGTAGGATCCACTGTGTAATCATAAGAGTTCATAAAAGAACGTCGATCTAAAAACAATTGTTTTGACAAACTTCTACGCCCTACAATACACATCGCATTTGTAGCATGGTTAAGCTCAGGTCTTGGTTCAAACAGTGAAACAGAACGTCTTTTAATTTTTTCATGAACTTTTTCCAACGTTTGATTCGTTTTTACAGTATCAAAACGACGAGATCTTTCTTTAGCATTGAAATCCAATGCTTTGGTAAATGTTATCGCATTTTGTTGATGCAACATTTTATTTTCCTCAGATAATAGTTCTTCATCGTAAAAAGCAATTTCATCACGAGTCGTATCATGTAAAGCAGGTAAAAACTGAGTACTTTCTGGGATAACAATTCCTCTTTCTTTTAAAATTGCTCTAACTTTGGGATGATTTATAGCAAAACAAGCAACTTTTGCATTTACTGAGCTTGGTCTTCCTGAACAAGCACCACAATCGTAGCCCGCATAATGTGTATTATTTACACTTGTTGCCCCATGACCTACAATATATACTATAGGTGCAAAATCTTTTACTAAGCCAATACTTTTAAGTAATCCTTCTGCTCTATTTGCCATTTCTTCAATAGAGAATCCAACTTGTAAATCATTTTCTTTATCATTTATATCGCTATTTTCAATAACTAGTTTTGATTTTTTGTTCAAATGCTTGAATGAAGCACTTGTAGCAGGTGTCATTGTAGGTTTGAAAATATTTATAAATAATTTAAAGGCAGCAGAAAAGCCTAAAGTTTGGCTTATAATCCAACCAAACAATAAGGAATGTGACTTTTTATTATAGTGGAAATCTTTAGCTTGCTTTTTCTTTCTATCTACTTCTTTAATTAAGTATTTTGGAGTGACTGGAGCGGGACAAAGTTTTGTATAAAATTTACCATTTACAGGTTTGTAAAAAAATTCAAAATTAAAAAAAGCTGCAGTCCCAAAAGTTTTAGAATACTTATCTAAACTTTCTACATATCTCCTAAAAGAACATTCCCTATCATCCATACAAAACATGGCTTGAAAACTAGCTTCGTCATTCTGATTTGTAATTTCAAGATTTTGAATACCTGATAGCACTTGATCATAGAAGCTCCATTCAAAAATTTCTTGCCATAATGACAACACTTCATAGTATTCACTATAAGCAACAGGTTTAAATAGATGGATTGGTTCTTCTTTAAATCGATGGGCTAATGGCGCCCAATTTTCTCCAAACTTTTTATCTAAAGCATCTAATTCTAATAATAATTCAAAGATAATTAGCTCTTCAAATGTGATTTTTCTTTTATCTAATAACGAGTTTGGATTATTTTCTATGGTAACAACCATACCACTCCATCCTGGATGCGAAAACTGCTGATCGAACAAATAGGTTTCAAAATAGGCTTCATTTCCAACGATAATGGATAAAAGCTCTGTAATTGAAGTTCCTTTTTCTAATAATTCTTTTGCACGTTTGGTAGAAAAAATACCATTAAAACTATTTGCATTTAATTTTTTTAATGAATTTAAAAAACCCTCATTATGTACTGGAAATGACCAAATTGATATTCCTTGGTCTAAATAACTACATAGTACTCTAAATAAAATTCCATGAGTTGATTTATCTAAGTTGATGGCGTATTCTTTTTTCCAAAAAGAACGTAAATATCCGATACGACAAGTTAATTGCTCGTCATACTTTTTTGTAAGCAAATTGGTTTTCCAAGTTTGAAAATCTTTTTGCCCTTTCCTTTTGTTAATTACAGATTCTAATACCGATTCTGAAATTTCTTTTTTTGAAAATCGGGTTCTAAAATCATTTAAAGACAAATATGTTTTGTATCCAAATATTTCAGAAGCTTCATGCAATGCTTCAAAAAAATGTTTTTTCTGAAAGGCATGTAAAGTATTATGATGTACAAAATCTTTCAACGGATTTTGCGCTGGTAAATAATGATTTAGGTGATGCAGAACATGATGTTCGTCAAAACCTACATGAGATGTATTCATTTTGAAATGAAATAAGATTAATACACAAGAAAATTATTTATGACAACATCATAAATAAACAAGTATAAAGTGTATTAAGAAAGATGAAATTTCCAATTGCAAAACAAATCGTATAGTGGTATACTTTGATTTGCATTAGGCTGAAATAAATAATAAAATCTGTATTTAGATTCTAATTTTTGAAAAATTAATTTTGAGAGGTATTCTGAATGAGTAAAATTTTCAATTTCAAACTCTAGTTCAATTTCTTTTTCACTGAATGAAACTGATTCCTCGTTTGTATCAATTGTTACACTTGAAACTTTTAGATATTGGTCATCGTCTAGTACTTCTGTAAAAGTACCATTATGTTTGATTTTGTTACTGGTTGCAACAGTAGTATTGCTAACTAATAAACCTAAAAAAGGCAGTAAAAAAATACTAAGTAATATTTTACCAAACAATTCTTTTTTAAACTTCACGACTCATCCTAAATATGATACAAATTTATTTCTTTTTTTGAATCGGAAGTTTTTTTTGAATTATTTTTTTAACAAAAAATAAAATTCAATTATAAAACAAAAGAGGCTGTCAACATCTTGACAACCTCTTGTTAATTTATAATCTTTCATACTGACAACAACCATGCAACTTTTCATAATCTGCGTCAGTTGCTTTCACTTTACCCGCATCGTGACCCGCTTTAGCAATAGCTTTTTGCACATCTACTACTGAACATTTATTTTCATCAATAATTAAATGCAAATCTTTATGATCAATATGCCAATCTGCGCTTTTCACACCTTTAACAGAAAAGGCCGCTTTTTCAATTCGCTTCTTGCACATTTCACAATTCCCATTAACTGCAAATTC
This sequence comes from Flavobacterium sp. 9AF, assembly GCF_902506265.1. GTDB lineage: Bacteria > Bacteroidota > Bacteroidia > Flavobacteriales > Flavobacteriaceae > Flavobacterium. Next base: position 1,133,107 of record NZ_LR733556.1, read on the forward strand.
TACTTTTTTATTTTTATCTTTTTTCTCTTGTGAAAAACTTACCAGTGAAAATAAACTTACCAGTAAAATCATTATAATTTTTTTCATCTTTTTTATTTTAAAGTTACTTATTTAATTTTAAATCGCAATCCAGCATAGTACATTTGTCCAAAAACTGGGCCATAAATCATACTGCTGTCAAAATAGTTTCCAAAAGGATTGGAAGCACTCACTATGGCATTATCTTGTTTGTAATTCCCTATATTCTCTCCTCCTATATACACTTCAAATATACTAGAAAAAGTTCTAGTAATTTGCGCATTAATCACTCCAAATGAAGGGGCAAATTCTCTCAATCTGTATTCAGGTAAGTTTGTCTCTGTATTTGGTAATCGTTGTTCTCCTAACCAATTATAAGTAACATCATATTTCCATTGTTGTCCTTTTTCTTTAATATGGGTTTCGAAAGACACATTAGTAAAAAAACGATGTTTTGCTTGTAACGCTCTTTGTAACTGACCTGTTTTATATTGCGTTTGAACATCATAATATTTATAGGCTGATTTTATATTAAAATGTTTGAAAGGTTCAATACTAAATTCTCCTTGAAAAGAATTAGCAAAACTCTTTCCTTCTAAATTATAAAACAATACTTGTTGGGGACTAAAATCAACATCTACCACGGCTTGGTTTTTAAAATCAGTACGATAATAATCTAAAACCACTTCCGATTCTGCTCCAAATAGTTTAAAAGATTGAATGAAACTCACTCCATAATTCCAAGCAATTTCAGGATTTAAGCCATATAATTTCCCATCATTAGATAGAATAGAAAAATCTCGGCTAGAAGCAAACAATTGTTGATTTTCTGCAAAAATATTAGCGGCTCTTTTTCCTCTACCTACTGAAGCTCTGATAACCGCTTCTTTCCAAGGATTGTATCGTAAATGCAATCTAGGAGTAATAAATGTACCTAATCTATTATGCTTATCCACTCTTGTTCCAGCTACCAAACTAAAATTATCTAAATTATCATAGGTATATTCAAAAAATGCCCCTACTGAGTTATCAATTCTTGAAAAATCTTGACTAAAGTTTAGAGCTACGCTCTCATCATATTTATCATAAGAAAAATTCACTCCTGTAGTAAATCTATTTCTAGTATTTGATATAATCGAATTGAACAACAAGTTAGAATAATAGCTTTTTTGGTGTATTTTATATTGGTTTAAACCAAAATAAGAATCTTGCTGATGAGATTGAAACGAATTTTGAAAACCAATACTTTGATAAGGCATATCCGGAAACACATAGCCTGTTTTATTTGAAATTTCAATTTTTTCAGTATTAATCTCACTTCCCCAAGCATTTGTAGTAAACTTATCTGTATCAGGATTAAAATCAACTTGACCCGATTGTTTTTCATCATTCATATAACGCACATTTAAGAAACTTACTATTCCTTTTTCTGCATCATTATATTGCCAACGATTTAGAATATTAATTTGTTTACCAATAGGATTATCTAAAAAACCATCATCATTCATATCATTCTTTATTTGTCTGGTATTGCCATGTAAAAATAAAGTTGAACTTAATTTGTCTGAAAACTTTTGATTAAAATGTGTGTTTATCTCAGATCTACCTCCCATACCATAATAGGCATTTAAAAAGAAAGGAATATCATTAACAGGTTTTAATAATTCATAGTTTATTTGTCCAGAAATGCTTTCATAACCATTAATAACACTTCCTGCACCTTTAGTTATTTGAATACTTTCCACCCAAGTTCCAGGAACAAAAGACAAACCATAAGCTTGCGAAGCTCCTCTTACAGAAGGAATATTTTCTTCAGCTATTAAAATATAAGGACTCGTTAATCCAAGCATTTTAATTTGTTTATTACCTGTAACCGCATCAGAAAAATTAACATCTATAGAAGGATTAGTACTAAAACTTTCAGACAAATTACAACAAGCTGCTTTCAACAACTCTTTTTGACCCATAGTTTGTACATTAGAAACTTGAAATTTAGAATGTTCCGTACTTTTTTTTGTTTTTAAAACTGTTACCTCATCTAAATTGGTAACTGCTTCCAATTGAATTGTTAAAAATTCAGTATTTGTAATTGCTATTTTTTTTGTTTTGTAACCAATGTAGCTCACTACTAAATTTGTAGATTCATCTGATTTTTTGAGTGTAAAATTACCATCGATATCAGAAGTAGTTCCCGTAGCTGTATTTTGCCAAAACACATTGGCACCTAAAAGAGGTTGGTTATTTTCGTCTACAATTTTTCCTTTAATTTCCTCTTGAGCAGATACAATTGAAGTAAAAAATAGTAGCCATAACACTATATTTTTATACATAAATTATTTTTAATGTTTAATAAATTTTAAAATCTTAAATTAAAAAACATTAAAAATTACGCGTAAAATACTAATTGACAATATAGTTTATAAAAAGGAGGAGCATTTGAATCACAATAGAAAGAAGGTAAATTAGGTTTTACTATTTCATTGTGTACTTCAAAAAAAGAAACTTTGTTTGAAAATAAGATGGGACAATCAAAAACAAATTGAAACGAATTTTCAATCGTATTGTCTGTTTTTTTCTCAATTTCAACTATTTTATTAGAACAACATTCGGAATGATTATCACTAGAAGCACAACATGAAGTACTATCTTCTTCAACACAAGCATCTTTAAACTGATAATCTATAGAAATAGAAGACAGCTTATCATGACAATAATGCACATTCAGAGCAAATCCTAAATTTGAAAATAGGAATACAAAAGCAAGTAGTATGGAAATGTTTTTTCTGAATGACATAGCACAAAATTAGAAAAATATTTTCTCAAAAAAGTTAATTTTATCTAAATTTCAATAATTTGCCTTCTTTTTGGAATTATACAATGGAGTTGTAACTGCGTTTCAATTTCATTTTTTAATCCTTCTGATGCTTCATTTTCTCCATGTACTAAAAAAATACTTTGCGGTTTATTTTCTAATTCAGTAAGCCAATTTATTAAATCTTTTTGATCTCCGTGTGCTGACAAACCTTCAATAGACAAAATGGTTGCTTCTACTTCATATATTTTGCCATACATTTTAATTGTTTTATCCCCTTCAAGTAATTTCCTTCCTCTAGTTCCTTCCGCTTGATAACCAACTAAAGCTACCGTATTTTCTGGTTTAGTAATATATCTCTCTAAATAAGACAAGACTCTTCCTCCAGTAATCATACCACTTGCCGCAATGACCACTTTGGGTTGTTTATCATAAATCACTTCAATAGTATCTTTAAATTCTGAAATTAAAGTAAATGTTTTACACATCTCAGAACATTCCTCATAATTTAACTTATGCCATTTCCTGTTTTCTAAAAACAATTCCAATACATCTATACCCATAGGAGTATCTATTATATAAGGGATATCAGGAATTTTGTTTTCTTTTTTCAATTTCCAAATCAAATACATCATCACCTGTACTCTTTCTACAGCAAAACTGGGAATAACAAGGTTTCCTCCTTTATTATAGGTGTTATTTATAATTATCTCTAAATCAAACAAAGGATTATTATTAGGATGCACTCTATTTCCATAGGTACTTTCTAGAAAAATATAATCTGCATTTTTAGGTTTCACAGCTGGAAAGAGTAAAATATCGTCATCTTGACCTATATCACCTGAAAAAACTAATTTTTTACCTTCAATATCTAAAGCAATAGAACAGGCTCCTAAAATATGTGAAGCGTAAAAAAAAGAAAAAGAAACGGAATCAGACAAAGCAACCACAACATCTTTTTCTATTACTTTAAACAAAGGCAAAACTTGTTGTACATCTTCAATAGTATATAAAGGTATCGCTGGATTGTGCTTAGAATAATGTTCATTATTTGCTTTTTCAGCTTCCTCCTCTTGGATTTTTGCGCTATCCATTAAAATTAATCTTGCAATCTCTTTGGTAGGTGATGTACAAAATATTTTTCCTTTAAAGCCGTCTTGAACTAATTTAGGTAACCAGCCACAATGATCTAAATGACCATGAGTAAGAAGCACAAAATCAATTTCTTTAGGATCATACGATAAAGGTAGACGATTTAATTCTCTTAACTCTTTTAATCCTTGAAATAAACCACAATCAATTAAGATTGAGATAGAAGATGTCTCAATCAATGTTTTAGAACCTGTAACAGTTCCTGCTCCTCCTAAAAAATGTACTTTCATCTATTTAATAATTGATTACATTCTTCTTTTATACGTTTCATTCTATTTTCACTCAACTTTAACTTTTCAAAACTATCTTCAAAATGCATTAAATCATACACTGTTAGCATATCTTGAAGCAACAACAACTCTTTCTCTGCTGCTGTCAGCGTTGTTAAACAAGTTATAGGATAAATATTATAATGATTAACGATGTTTTTAATTCCATTTTGAAAAGGATGATCCCAACTTAATAACTTTAATCCAGAACATTCAGCAAATTTTATAGCCTCACTAGTAAACTTACTATTAGTAACTAACCAACAGTTTGTTATTTGCTCCTCTTTTTTAAAGATAGTATAGCTTTTTTTATTTAAATCGTTAAATCGGGACAGAATATACATGGGTACTTTGACATCTGTTTTGGCATCTTGGCTACTGTGAAACTTACATTCTACCATACTGACATGATTGTCTTTTTTTACTAAAACATCTAATTCATGAGATACACACTTTCCTTCTAAAAAAAGATTAGTAATTACATCATATCCTTGTACTTCAAAAATTCGTGCAATAAATTTTTCAAAGTAAAAACCTGCTGGTCCCAAAGCAAAAATGCCATTTTTTAAACTGTAACGTGCAGCATTAGCATGGGAAACAGATTTTAATTTTTGAAAAGCTAAAGCATAAACCTTTTTTGAAGTAATACCATTATACAACTGCGGTTGAATTTCATTAAGTATTCTTTTGGCTACTGTTATACTTGCTCCAGAATTAATTAATGAGGCTATTAATTTAGTATTATCAAATTCAACAATTATACCCGACTTTTTTTTTATCTTCATTAGTCTAAAAAATAAGCACTAAGGTAATCATTTTTTTATCATTTTCTGATAATAAAAAGCAGGTATAAACAGCAATAAAAACAAAGGTTGGATTAAAAAACGTCTGGTATAAAATAAGATTAAATAATTTGGTTTCTCATCTTGTAGAAGAATAAAAAACAAACTAATTAATATTGTAAAGAGAATGCAATATAATCCTACTGCAAAAGCAATCATCTTTTTCTCTAAAAAAAGAAAATAAATTAATCCTAAAGAAATTACAGTATTAATAAAATAGCGAAAAGAAATACCTAAGAATAATTTCCAACCATTATATATTGGCAACGATTTATTTTGATATTCCGATTTAAAAAAAGCTAAAAATGGGTCATAAAAAAGATGACTCTCAAAGAATCGAATTAGAATTAAGCTAATTATAAAAATTAAAATATAAAAGTATCTCACTTTAATTCTTGCCATAGCCTGAAAATTTCATAACCCATAAAACCCAAAGTATAAAAACCACTCCATAAATAAACAAAGGGAAAACTGTTCCATGAAGTAACGTTTCATTTTCGGGATAAAAATAAAGAGCATAAGTTAATAAAGCTATACGTACCACATTTAAAAAATGAATGATCAATCCACCAATTACAATGTAAAATAAAGTTTTTTTTAAATTAACTGAAAAAGCAAATACAAAGGCAGCAAATAAAATAATTACACTTATTGCATTGCATCCTTCAATCATTCTAGAAACATATTTCTCATTATAAATTATTTTCAAAGAAGGTTCATTTGGATTTTTCACAATGTCAGCAGGATGCCCCATAAAAGTTAAAAGTGTTTTAGTCTGGTTAGCTACACTAATAGAAATCGCATCTACCTCATTTTTAGCTTTATCATATTGGTTCAAATAAACTTCATACAAAAAAGTAAAAACGATATAAAAAAGTAAAAATTTTACTAAAAAAGCGAGAAAGGGCTTATATTCAACAAAAAGTGATTTCAAACGGCTATTTTTTAACAAAAATATATAATTTTTAACTCCTAAGAATAAATACTTTTGCAAAAACAAATTAAAAATGACTTTCGAAAATTTAAAACCACAAGTAGTGAATATCGTTTCTACAGAAAACACTACTAGAGATGAGAAATTATTACAAATCTGTCAATTATTACAAGACTCCATTTCTTATTACAATTGGGTTGGGTTTTATTTTGCTAATCACGAAACTAAAACCTTACATTTAGGTCCGTATGTAGGAGCAGAAACCGATCACACTGTAATTCCATTTGGTAAAGGTATTTGCGGTCAAGTAGCTGAGTCCAATGCTAACTTTGTGGTTCCCGATGTATCTGCACAAGACAATTACATCGCTTGTAGTTTCACAGTAAAATCGGAAATTGTAATACCTTTATTTGTAAAAGGTCAAAATATTGGTCAAATCGATATTGATTCTCATATAATTGATCCTTTTACTGAAGCGGACGAACGCTTTTTAGAATTTGTAAATGAACAAGTAGCTACTTTGTATTAATTTTTATTTTTTGGAGCCTTTTCCAGCTGTACACTATATCTTTTTACTTTTTTGATTATAAAGACGTTATAAAAAAAGTAAAAAGGATGCCGTTGCCATCTGGGCTATTAAAAAATAAATAACAAAACATAGTAATTAATATATTATAATTTCTATATTTGCACCCGAATTGGAATAACATCCATTTCATACATAATAATCATTTAAAATAATATTAGCATGTACTTAACTAAAGAAGTTAAAGAAGAAATCTTCGCTAAACACGGAGGAAAAGCAGAAAACACTGGATCTGCAGAAGGACAAATCGCTTTGTTCACATTTAGAATCAACCACCTAACAGGACACTTAAAAGCAAATCGTCATGATTACAACACGGAGCGTTCGTTGGTGAAGTTAGTAGGTAAAAGAAGAAGTCTTCTTGACTACTTAAAAAAGAAAGATATCAACAGATATCGTGAGATTATCAAAGAATTAAATATCAGAAAATAATCAACTAAGGGGCTTTGCGCCCCTTTTTGTTTTATATATTTTAAAGAAAAAGTTTGGTTTTTCATTGGGTTTCAAACAACTACGCACACACAACAACAACACAACTAGACCCTTTGTTTAATTAAGAATTACATTTTATGATTCCAAAAGTATTCCAAGAAGTTATCGATTTAGGAGATGGGAGAACCATTTCAATCGAAACTGGAAAATTAGCCAAACAAGCCGACGGATCAGTCGTAGTAAGAATGGGAGACGCTATGTTATTAGCAACTGCTGTTTCTGCTAGAACTGCTAATCCTGGAGTTGATTTTTTACCTTTAACGGTAGATTATCGTGAAAAATTTGCTGCAGCAGGACGTTTCCCTGGCGGATTTTTCAAAAGAGAAGCACGTCCTAGCGACAGTGAAGTATTAACTATGAGATTAGTAGATCGTGTATTACGTCCACTTTTCCCAGACGATTATCATGCAGAAACGCAAGTAATGATTCAATTAATGAGTCATGATGATGAAGTAATGCCAGATGCATTAGCTGGTTTAGCTGCTTCAGCTGCCTTAGCTGTTTCTGATATTCCTTTCTACAACTTAATTTCTGAAGTGCGCGTAGCGCGTATCGATGGAAACTTTGTGATCAACCCTAGTAGAGAACAATTAGAACTTTCAGACATCGACATGATGGTAGGTGCTTCTTTAGATTCTGTAGCTATGGTAGAAGGAGAAATGCATGAAATTTCTGAAGCAGAAATGGTAGCTGCAATTAAGTTTGCCCATGAAGCTATCAAAATTCAAATTCATGCTCAACAACGTCTAAGAGAAGCTATTGGCACTCTTACTTACAGAGAATATGAAGGCGAAGTAGAAGATGAAGCTATTTATGAAAAAATTAAAAAAGCTTCTTATGATAAATACTATGCTATTGCACAAGAAGCCTCTGCAAAAAGTGAAAGAGGTGAAAAATTTGCTTTGGTAAAAGAAGAAGTAAAAGCTTTATTTACTGAAGAAGAATATGCTGAAAATGCAGATTTAGAAGAATTAGTAGGTAAATACAATTATAAAACGCAAAAAGAAGCAGTTCGTAATGTGATCCTTGAAAAAGGAATTCGTTTAGATGGTAGAAAAACTACAGAAATCAGACCTATTTGGTGCGAAGTAGATTATTTACCATCGGTTCATGGATCTTCACTTTTTACACGTGGAGAAACACAAGCATTAGCAACGGTAACTTTAGGAACGTCTAGAGAAGCAAACGTTATAGACAACCCAAGTGAACAATCGGAAGAAAAATTCTATTTACATTACAACTTCCCTCCTTTCTCAACTGGTGAAGCAAAACCATTAAGAGGAACTTCTCGTAGAGAAGTAGGACACGGTAATTTAGCGCAACGTGCACTTAAAAATATGGTACCTGCAGATTGTCCTTACACTATACGTGTAGTTTCAGAAGTATTAGAATCTAACGGTTCTTCATCTATGGCAACGGTTTGTGCTGGAACAATGGCTTTAATGGATGCTGGAATTCAAATGACAAAACCAGTATCTGGTATTGCCATGGGATTAATTACAGATGGAGAAAAATTTGCCGTACTTTCAGATATTTTAGGAGACGAAGATCATTTAGGTGATATGGATTTCAAAGTTACCGGAACAGCAGATGGTATTACAGCATGTCAAATGGACATCAAAATTGATGGTTTACGTTATGACATTATGGAACAAGCCTTAGCGCAAGCTAGAGAAGGACGTTTACACATTTTAGGGAAATTAACCGAAACTATTGCTGCGCCTAGAACAAGTGTAAAACCAAAAGCTCCAAAAATTGTAATGAGTTCTTTACCTGCAAGTATGATTGGTGCTTTTATTGGACCTGGTGGAAAAAACATACAAGAACTTCAAAAAAATACGCAAACTACAATTGTTTTAACAGAACAAGGAGAGCTTGGAATTGTAGAGATATTAGGTACTAACCAAGCTGGTATTGATTCCGTTCTTGCAAAGATAGAAGCTATGGTTTTCAAACCTCAAATGGGAGAAGCTTATGAAGTAAAAGTAATAAAAATGCTAGACTTTGGAGCAGTAGTAGAATACACTAAAGCACCTGGAAATGAAGTTTTATTACACGTTTCTGAATTGGCTTGGGAAAGAACCGAAAAACCATCAGATGTGGTTAACATCGGTGATGTATTTATGGTTAAATATTTAGGTGTTGACCCTAAAACCCGTAAAGAAAAGGTTTCGAAAAAAGCCCTTATTCCTAGACCTCCAAGAGAAGAAAAAAAAATCGAGAAAAAAGATAACCCACAAGGTTAATTCAATTATTTAATTCATAAAAAATCCCGTTTTATTCGTTTAAAGCGGGATTTTTAGATTATAACTTTCTTTTAGATCGAATTAGACACTTTGATGTTTTTAAAAAACATTTCTTCTGAAATTGATTTATAAATATTGAATAAATCAACAAATCTCTAGCAGTTATATTATCAAGATTATCATAAAAACTAGAATTATTTCTTTTTAATAAAAAACGCATAAAATTCAATTTAATTTTCCCATATTCTTAAGATGTTTAAAATGAGAAGTTATCATCTCAAATAAAGTCTTATGATGATAAGGCAATTTATATTCATTAGTAGTTTCCTTGATAATATCATTAATTTCTTTATAATTCACATGACAAATAGTAGGAAATAGATGATGTGCTGCATGACAATTGGAACCACCACTTATAAATCGAGCCCAATGTTTATTTGCATCCCAATCACAACTTGTGTATAATTGATGTACCGCCCAAGAGTGTTCTAAATTATCGTGATTGGGAAGTGGATAATAAGCTTCTTCAAAAAAATGAGTCCCTACCAGCATTATTATAAAAATTAAAGAAGTAAATGCACTAGAGACTAAAAAAGTAGCAACAATTATTTTCCAACTAAATGCAGAAAAAACAATTGGAATAACTAATACTAATAAAAAGTACATTAATTTATAAAGAAAAAAACGACTGTACAATTCAAAAGAAGTAAACCCTTTTTTCATCCAATCATAATCCTTAGAAAACAGATAAATCCAATCACTCACAAAAACCGAGTGTAAGAGCGTTAACATATATACAAATGGAGCATAATAAGCTTGAAATTTGTGTTTTGGGCTCCAAGGGTGAGTGGGACTTAGTCGCAAAAAGGGATTTTTATCTATATCCACATCACTTCCTTCTACATTGGCATATAAATGATGCGAACGAATGTGCCTTAAACCCCAAAGCATTGGATCTATTCCTACCGTTAAAAAACTAATAAAATGAAGAATCTCATTAAGTCTTTTACTCTTAAAAGCTGTATTATGACTTGCGTCATGACCCAAGCTAAATCCAACTAATAGTCCAGATAATTGAAAAAAAAGATAACTAAAGCAAAATTGAAATAGTGATATTTCATTAAAAAAAAGAAGACTATAAAAGGTATAACACAATAAAAACCACAAAATACCTTTTCTCCAAAAAATAAAATTTCCATAACTAATTTGTTTATTCTCTAATCGGTTATAAACCTTTTCCTTTAAAACAGTATAGAATAACTTTTCTTCTTCAGATTTATTAAAATACTTTGTCTTCATATCATTCTTATTTAATTTGTTAATAACATCACAAACCTATTTTAAAAATCACAAAAAAAATTGCGTTAAATAATATTAATTATATTTGTATTTGCGAAAATCACAAAATGAAAAACCAAGAACTTCTTTTAAAAGCTATTCAAAAAAAAGTGCAAAACAAATCGCTTTTAGATGAAATTGCCAAAGTATTAGGTATAAGTTACGATGCAGCTCATAGACGCCTCTCATTAAAAAGTAAATTCACCATAGATGAAACCATACTTTTGTGTCAACAATTTAATATTGCAATGGATCTTTTATTTAAAAAAGAGAACAAATATGTGTTAGACAAAACAAAAACCATAAAATCGATTGCAGATTTTAAAAGCTATTTAGAAAAATCAGCTTCTATTTTAAATCAATACAAAGGAAACGGTTCCTCTGTATATTATTCCGCAAAAGATATTCCTTTACATTATACATTAGGAGGTAGCTTATTATCCAAATTCAAACTCTATGTTTGGCTAGCTATTTTGTCACCTGAAGAAGATTTAAGTTTTGAAAATTTTGTTATGGAAGATTTAATTTTACAAGACTCCATTCGATTAGTTACGATTTTTCAAAACATACATCGTGTTGAAATTTGGAATGATACAACTATAAATAGTTCGTTGCAACAATTGTATTATTTTTATGAAGCTGGTTTATTAAAATACAGCAATGCTTTATTGATAATAGATGACATCAAAAACATCATTTTAAAAGTTGAACAAGAAATTTATAATACTACTTCTTCATTTGAGCTATTTCATAATGAAATCTTGCTTCTAAATAATACGGTTTTGTTTACCAATGAAACTCATGCCTCCTTTTTTATTCCTCACAATATGTTAAGTTACTATGTTACATCGGACGCCCAAATTTGTCAAGAAGAAAAAGAATTTATCACCAATCAATTAAAAAATTCGATGTCCATCTCAAAAGCAGGAAGAAAAGATCAAAAAATTTTCTTTACTAAAATGTACCAAAAAATAGAATTCTACAGAAACAAAATTGAAAATTATATTATGGAATAATTTTTTTTAAAGTTTTTGTAACTTTTTTGTAACCTCTTACGTATAACAATTGTAACACTTAAAATTAAGAGGAATTAAATAAATGAGACAACTCAAAATCACCAAGCAGGTAACGAATCGTGAAACTGCTTCCTTAGACAAATACCTACAAGAAATTGGAAAAGTTGACCTTATTACTGCAGATGAAGAAGTGGATTTAGCACAACGAATCAAAGCAGGAGACCAAAGAGCTCTTGAAAAATTAACCAAAGCTAACTTACGTTTCGTGGTTTCTGTTGCTAAACAATATCAAAATCAAGGTTTAACTCTACCCGACTTAATTAACGAAGGTAACTTAGGTTTGATTAAAGCGGCTCAACGTTTTGATGAAACACGTGGTTTTAAATTTATTTCTTATGCTGTTTGGTGGATTCGTCAATCTATTCTTCAAGCTTTAGCAGAACAATCTCGTATTGTGCGTTTACCCTTAAATAAAATTGGTTCTATCAATAAAATTAATAAAATGTATGCTTTATTAGAGCAATCTAGTGAGCGCGCTCCATCTGCTGAGGAAATTGCAAAAGAATTAGACATGACTGTAAATGATGTAAAAGAATCGATGAAAAATTCGGGTCGTCATTTATCTATGGATGCACCTCTTGTTGAAGGAGAAGATTCTAACCTTTACGACGTTTTACGTTCTGGTGAATCTCCAAATCCTGATAGAGAATTAATTCACGAATCTTTACAAACCGAGATTGAAAGAGCTTTAGAAACATTAACTCCTAGAGAAGCAGATGTAGTACGTCTATACTTTGGTTTAGGTGATCAACATCCTATGACTCTTGAAGAGATTGGTGAAACTTTCGATTTAACTCGTGAGCGTGTACGTCAAATTAAAGAAAAAGCAATTAGACGCTTAAAACACACTTCAAGAAGTAAAATATTAAAAACTTATCTTGGATAAAACACAATTCTGAGATTTCAGGATAAAATTCCAAAATCCAATTATTGGAATTTGGAATTTGTTTTTTTAAATTTACCAAATAATTAAACAGTTTCAATAACTGTTCGTTTTTTGATTACTCCTTTTCACTACGTCAGTTCGAGCAAAGCTCTCGAGTGATGATTGAAACCAAACATATAGAAAGCAACAACAGTTTCAATAACTGTTCGTTTTTTGATTACTCCGTTTCACTACGTCAGTTCGAGCAAAGCTCTCGGGTGATGATTGAAACCAAACATATAGAAAGCAACAACAGTTTCAATAACTGTTCGTTTTTTGATTGATGATTGAAACCACGGCTGATTACCGTGGTTTTGTTTTTTTATGAAACAAAATCACGGTCAGTTCGCATAAATGCTCGGGTATCCGTGGTTTTGTTTTTTTATGAAACAAAATCACGGTCAGTTCGCATAAATGCTCGGGTTTAGCTCCGCTCAGTTCGTCATGCTTCCTCGTGTCCGTAGTTTTGTTTTATATTAATTTTCTTATTGCTTTTTAGTAATTATTTCTATTTTATCTTATTTTTACATAAAATCTAGAATTTAAACATGAAAAAAACAATTGTATTGCTTTCAATGCTAACCGTTTTAGCTTGTAAGAAAAATGAAGAAAAAAAAGACGAACCTGGCATCATGGATGCTGTAGAAGGCGTTAGTAATCTCAACAAAGCGGGCGATGCTTTAAAAGACTTTGAAAAACAACAAGAAAAGTTAAAAGCAATGACACCTATTTCTAATGATGTTCTTAAAAATGTACTTACTGAAGAATTAGGCGGTCTAAAAAGAGCTCATTTTAATGCTGGTGATGCTTCTATGATGGGATTAGCTACTGCAGATGCAAAATATACTAATGAAGAATCGGGAAAAGAAGTAGCGGTTAGTATTATGGATGGAGCAGGTGAATCTGGTAGTAGTATTATTAGCTTAACTGTAATGGCTTTATCTATGAATGTGGAAAGTATTAATGATACTGAAACTAAAAAAACAGAAACTATTAACGGAATTAAATGTCTTACAGAAGACGATACGAATCCTGAATATATAAAATCTTCAATTACATTTATTTATAAAGATCGTTATCAAGTAGCCTTAAGAGGAACCAAAATAAACTTAGACGAATTAAAATCATATATGAAAAATTTGGATTTATCTAAATTAGATTAATACCTTATTTTTTATGTTTTAAAAGCCTTTTTGGATTTCAAAAAGGCTTTTCATTTTTAAGTCACCCACAATTCTGTTTTTGGAAAAATCTATAAACTTATTCTCTCAACTTATAACTTTATAATATCTTTGCAAAAAACAACATAACTACCCATGCACAATTTAAAAAACACACTTATTGCTCCTTCAGTGTTAGCAGCAGATTTTGCCAATTTACAAAGAGATATTGAAATGATTAACAACAGTGAAGCCGACTGGTTTCACATTGACATCATGGATGGCGTTTTTGTTCCTAACATTTCATTTGGAATGCCCGTTTTACAAGCGATTAGCAAGCATGCTAAAAAAACAATTGATGTTCATTTAATGATTGTGGATCCAGATCGTTATATCACTACTTTTAAAAAGCTAGGAGCAGACATTTTAACTGTACACTATGAAGCGTGTACTCATTTGCACCGTTCTCTTCAAGCGATTAAAGCAGAAGGCATGAAAGCAGGTGTAGCGATTAATCCGCATACCAATGTGAGCTTATTGGAAGATACTATTAAAGATATCGATTTAGTTTGTCTTATGAGTGTAAATCCAGGTTTTGGAGGGCAATCTTTTATTGAAAATACCTATAAAAAAGTAAAACAATTAAAAGAAATCATTATTAGAAACAAGGCTACTACTTTAATTGAAATTGATGGAGGTGTAACCAATGTGAATGCCAAACAATTAGTAGAAGCTGGTGCTGATGTTTTGGTTGCTGGAAGCTATGTTTTTGGAGCTACAAACCCAACAGCTACTATTGCCGATTTAAAAGCTATTACAAAATAATGTAAAAAACTGTCTGAAAAACTATAAAAACAGGTCATCAAATTCTAAAGACAATCTTAGAAAACGGTTTTAGAATTTTCAGACAGCTTTTTTTAATATTGGTCAATTAAATATTTGATTAAATCGGTAGTCGTAACAATTCCAACTAACAAATTCCCTTCACAAACTGGTAATGCATGAAATTCTTTAGTGGCTAAAATTTCTGCTGCTTCTTTTATTGTAGTGTCTGGACTAACCGTTACCAATTTCTTTGCCATGACTTGTTCTACTGTAAACATATTGTAAACAGTTGTATCTATTTCATCTTCGTCTTCATCTACTGCATCAGCAAATGAGATTCGTAACAAATCGGTGTAACTCAACATTCCTACAATTTTATTGCTTGAAACCACAGGAATATGTCTTATATGATGTTTTTTAAAAAGCATCTCTGCTTTGGTCAAATCATCGGATACATTCAACTTTACCACATTGGTCGACATTATAGTTGAAATTGGAACTTTCTGTTTCATGACTTACTATATTTGTTACTACAAATTTAGGCATATATAAGTTAAAAAACAGCACTTAAATCATTGGAATACTGGTGATTTTTTAGTATATTATTCGGTTGAAGAAAAATTAATCATCATCTTAACTTTTTCATACAATTGAGGAAATTCTCTTTTAAAATCTTCTGGTGTTTCAAAAAAGTGTTCGAGTATGACTGCCACAAATTCAAATTCGTTAGTATAAGCATAAATTCTAAAGTAATTTGATTGCACTAAGCGATTATAATTGGCAGGATATTTTACTTCTTTCATAATTTCGTCATAAGTAACCGAAAAAATAGTTGCTGAAGTATCGGAACTTTTGATACCTTGATAATGCAATACATGACCAAATTCATGCAATCCTAGATTCAAATTATCATTATCAATGGCATAACCTTCTAAAAAATGCTTCCAAGAAAAAACAATGGCTTTCATTCTTGGATTAAACTCTCCTTTATGATACGCTTGGTTAAAAGTAGAAAAATACACATCCGGATAAATAATAATTTTATCTATAACTGTAAACAAATACTTTCGCATACCAAATGTTAACATAACTGCTGTTGCTGCAATAAGTATTTTCATTTCGTTTGTAACCGTTATTCCATCTTTCCCTATAAAAGGATATTTCTTTATAAAAGTAGCTACTCGGTGCTCAAAATAAGTTTTTTGATTTTGCGGTAATCTTTGGTAGAACTCAAATTTATCATACAAGAGTTGCATTTGTTGTAAGGTTAATTTCTTTGGAAAAAGATACCAATGCACATATATAGGTTTTCGAAAGAAAAATGCATAAATAGGCTCGATGATAACATTGTAGGTAAAAACGAGACAGAAGATAAGACCTATAAATAATAGTATATATTGCAAAGTTTCTAGATTTGAGAAAAACGAATATAATAAATTTATATTTTCAAATGCGTCCTTTCTCTTTTGAAAAGCTGTATTTGTTCACAAGTGCAACATTATCAAACCTATTATAGTACGAAAATCATTCTAAAAAAAATCTTAATTTTTTAGCTTTTTCGACAAAATGCAAAATCGAATTCAATAATAATGCGTATTTTCGAATCATGCTATTAACAAAGAAGTTGTATTAATAACCCATTTGAAACAATAGCATTATGAAATTAGCGTCTATTTTAATCTATGAAGAGGAAAGTGCCAAAAACAAAGCGGTTAACCCAAAGTGGCCTAATCTTTTTCTTCTATCATTTTTAAAACGTATTGCATTTTTTTTCTTATTCTTTTTATTTTTAGGCCTGTTCCTAAGTATCAAACCTATAGAAGAATACGATTGCGACTTATTACATGAAGGTACATTTGTGTATTATTATGAAAATAAAAAAATTAAAGTGGTCATCCATGAAAAGGATCATATTGAATACCATGAAAATGGCAAATATGAAATACATTCTAAAATTGAATGGATTAACGATTGTGAGTTTGTAACTACTTGTGTTAAAAACACTTTTCCAAATCCTACTTATGATGTAGAAGATCAAATGTATGTTAAAGTAAATCGTATTGTAAAAAATGAAATTTATTTTACCTCATCGATAAATCGTTTTTCATGGTCGGGAAAGATGGTTAAAGTGGAATAGATGCCTTTTTTGTGTCAATTTATGTTGTGTCAATTTATGTTGTGTCAATTTTTTTTTGTCACAGTAGGATTTGCCACAACTTTGTGACAAAATAATTTATTGCAATTCATTTTGTCACAAAAAAATGCATAGCTAATTATTTTAAAATAACCCAAATAGGCACATGGTCAGAAATATTTCGGGCTTCTTGTATCTCTGGGAAATCAAGATAAAAAGGAATAATTCCTTTATCGATTACTTCAAATTTTTTTGTGTTAAAAAAAATATTATCATACTCGGAAGCCAAACAATCATTTTGAATACATTTTTGACGCAAAGATGTTTTCTGATTGACAAATACCGATTCATATCCCATTTTTCGTAATGGAAAAAAAACAGTATGTGATTGCGGACAGTTGAAATCTCCTATGAAAACCAAATTTTTATTGGGATACAAATTAGGAAAAAACTTGAAATATTTTATTTCGGTTTCAGGTTGTAATTTTTTGGTTTTAGCATGAAAATTTACCAAGGTTATCTCTTTTCCTTCGTATGTAAACGTTCCTAAAAAAGGTTCTCTTTCAATTTCTTCTACATAAGTAGCTTCTAAAAAAGGATCGCCTATTTTCTTAACTTTATTAGGCTTCCATAAAAAAGCATATCGTTCTGCTTTATAAGCATTACCCGAAGTAGGATTGCTAATGGCATAGTCCCAATGATTTCCTTTTCTATTTAAAGTTTCTACTAATAAAGCAACTGCTTGAGCTCCTGCATCACTCACTATAACTTCTTGCAAGGCTACAATATCGTAGTCTTTTACTATTTGCGCCATATAACTAATATCCTTTTCACTTTTTGAACCTCCTAAATTTTCGATATTCCAAGAACAAATTTTAATTTGACTCCATGAAAATAGGCTGTAAAATAAGGCAAGAACAATACACTTTAATTTCATTATGGGATTTGGTTTTATAGTATTGGGTTTGTGAAAATAAGGAATATTTTTTTAATACGATTTTAAGAGGCAATGGCAATTTCAATTTCAATTTCAAAAATCAATGGTAATTTCAATGTATAAAATTATAGGATTACTATTTTTTTAAAAAAAGTTACTCTACTACAAATTCATAAGTAATACTATCTTGGTCTTTCCCTATAAGTTTACCATAATCTATCCATTGTACAAATACATCTTTCTTTTCTCCTTTGGCATTCACAATTTTACCTGCTCCATATTTATTTCTAATATTAATGTTCCCTTTTATTTCATTTCCTTCTGCATCATGACCTACAATATCATAATTGTATTCATAATGCTCAATTCTACCTGTTCGGTACTCATATTTGTGTGTTTTGTCTATATGATAAGTTTTCTTTTCAACCTCAGTTATTTCTTCTGCATCATTAGGAAGTATAGTGTCTTCTTCTTCCGCATAAAAAGATTGTATTTGCTCTTCGGGACTTTTAAGGGGCTCTTGATGGGTTTCTTTACAAGAGAGGGAAAAAAGGAAGAGGGTTAAGAGGAGTAGTTTTTTTGTCATAAGCAATCTTTTAATTAATTATATCCTAAAATAATTGCGCATGTTGCAGCAATTTGAGTAACTTTTTCATCATTAGTATAATCTGAACCATAAGTAGCTTCATCAATACAATTTTTCAAATTTAAAGCATGACTTTTAGCTTCATTTATAGAAATATTAGGTTTCATTTTCATAATAAAATCTGCACAAGTAGCCATTTTATTTTCATCTGTTGCTGATTTCCACTCTTCGATTTTTGATCGATGTAAATTTCCGCCAACATACCATTCATTTCTACTGTTCGAAGATAGATTCTCTTTATAAACTTCATCAGAATAAGAAACTTGATTCTCTAATTCTTTATCTTTTTTAATTTGCTGAATTATAAATAGCATTATAATATTCATTAAAATTAAACATATTATTATTCTGTAGTATTTCATGATAAGATGTTAGTATGTTGTATATAGATGACTAACACAAATCCCACAGACATTTTTCCCTATTTTAGCAGCTTTTCTCTAGCTTGTTGTTCATTCAAACAAGTACTTTCGTTAAGCCAATTACCTTCGTTTAATTTCATTTTTTTACAAATAGATTCACTATTTGCATTACAAGCATCAATAGTAAATTTACCTTCAAAAATGTGAATTTCATTAGTGCTATTTTTTTTCTTAAAACTGTAGGCTTTCTCCATAATATTAGATTTTATTGAATTAGATTATTTTTTTAAATAGTTTAAGCAAACTTTTAAAATTATCATAATTTTAATAATTATTTACACGCATTTACACCTGATTTTCAACCTCATAAAACCCAACGGTTTCAAGCAATTCCTTTTCAAATTGATAAATATCATCAATAGAGCTAAGAGCTTGCCTAGTCTCATTTTTCTTTTCATCAAAAAGACCTAAATATTTTTTGCTTCCGTTAAAATGCAATCGACATAATGGCTTTCGGTTGTTGTCATCTAACAAAATTCCAAAATAAGATTGTGTATCACGATGTACAATTCTGTCAATAGTTATTTTCCTTCTAAGTATCGCCACCACGATTCTATAGCCTTCTAATTCTTCTTCAGTAGTTTCTACTTTTGTAGTTTCTGTTATTTCTTCATTTTCATCGACTTGTTGTTTTTCGGCTTCTTTATTTAAAGCAGCATTCAGCCGGTCATTTACTTTTTCACTAATGTATTGGTTAAACCCCTTTTGCACTAAATCTTTAAATTCATCTATTACTTTTTCTGTTAACCTTCCTGAATATACTTTACTAGCAAACAATCGAATAAAATCGATAGAAGGAGTATTAATCTCTTCTTGTATCAATTTTTTAATCTCTTTTGTATATTTTAAAGAACTAGCATTGTTTACAATATTATTTACATCGAAATTTGATTTATGAAACTTCGCAATCTCATTAATCACATTTTCTTTTACATTGGTTATATCAAATTCTAAGAATGGTTTTTCATCCATCTTATTCTTTTCGTCCAAATCTGTAAAAAATTGATATTGAATACCGTTTGTAAGTAAGGCAAAACGTGTTTTAGTAACATGAAAATAGCGCAATAGTTGTGAGTTATGAATACTTAAATTTTCTCTCCAATTTTTACACTCTATAATTAAAATAGGTTCATTGTTTTCAAAAATTGCATAATCAACTTTCTCTCCTTTTTTCAATCCAATATCTGCTGTAAATTCTGGAACGACCTCTGTTGGATTAAATGTGTCATATCCTAGAAGATTTATAAACGGTAAGACAAAAGCATGTTTTGTCGATTCTTCTGTTTCTATTTTATTCTTTAGCAGATGAATCTTTTCCGCTAAAGCTTTTAATTGTACTTGTATTTCCATATTTTATTGTTTTACATCCTTAGCAGGAACCCAACCTAATTTCTTATTTTTGTTCAATCCCACTTTAATCCAATCTCCTTTTTTTTCAATTAAGGTAAGTTCGTCTCCTTTTTTCAGTTTTTGAACAATTATCCCTGTGGTTTTGGGTTCTTTTCTTAGATTTGCTGTAAGTGAACTAACTGTAATTGTTTTACTTTTAGGCTTTTCTAATTCAAATTGGGTTAGTTTTTCTTTTGCGGCAGTAGTTGTTTTTTTATGGGAAATGGACGGAAAAGTTTTTGTTTTTGTTGCTGCACAAACACCGCAACTACCACCACTAGAACAATGTTTGCATCCAGAACAATTTTTGCAAGCTGTACAATTAGCAGAACCCGTACATCTTCCTCCTTCTTTTTCACAACAAGAAGCTAATAATTCTTTTTTTTGAAAGGTTTGACTTTGCAGCGTTAAGCTAAAAGTCAATAATAGGGTTAATAGGGTTGTTCTCATTTTTTTTGTTATTTTATATTCCAAACTTAAACCCATTACCTATCAATTCCTTACGGAAAACCGTAAACTCAATTTTTTTTTAGGTATAAAAAAAATGACCTAACAAATTTTAATCTGTTAGGTCATTTATTAAGTATAATATATTTTACACCAATCCTAAATCTTTGGCTATAGCAATTAAATGTACCGTATTATTGGCTTTAAAATTAATTTTAAGTTTGTTGATGCGTTTTTCAATAGTACTTTTACTATTGGGCGTAATGCCTAATTCTTTAAATTTAGTTTCCATTTCGTCTTGTGTAATTCCTAAAGACAATTGCTTAAGTAAATCTAAATCGTAAGCATCTATTTCATTAGCTGTTTTATCTTGTAAGACGTGACTTAAACTGGGGGAAACATATTTTTTATCCGATTCAAAAACAGTGGTAATCGCTTGTTTTAATTCGGGAATACTGTTTCTCCCTTTCATTACAAAAGCATCAATATCATATTTTTCGAATAATGATTTTATGCGATACGGTCTGTCTTCAATAGAAAAAGCAATTACTTTTATACGAGGTTGTTCTTTTTTAACAGCCACAATTAATTCTTCACCAGAATGCAATTTTTGAGTATCTTTTCGATAATCTTCTTTAAAAGACAAATCGGTTATGAGTAATTGGAAACCAGTATTATTTTGCAGTGCGCTTTTTATTTTTAACAAGGCATCGTCGCAATATTTTGCATAATCTATTTGTTCTTCCAAAATATGCAATTCTTTAAGTGCTTGCTTTACTGCAAAATTTAATCCGTCTATATCTTCTGCTATAATTACTTTTGAAAACATACGCTACCTTATTTGGGAAATTCAATATTAATTTTTACTCCTTTGTTTGTTTCAGAATCAAAATTAATCTTTCCTTTAATGCTATGAATACGGTTTTCCACATTTTGAAGTCCGTTTTTGAAAACCTTATCTTTTTCAAAACCTTTGCCGTTATCGGAATATTTTATTTGTATGTTTTTGGGTAAATTTTCAAAACGAATCACTACTAAATTCGCTTGACTATGTTTTTTCATGTTTACCAGTAGTTCGTTCAAAATACGATAGACTTCAATTTGTTTGTTTTCTTTTATTTTTCCCCAATCGACAACTGTTAATCCTTGTATTATAACATTTACTTGCTCTGAAGTATAACTTATAAATAATTGGTTTAGGGTTTCGCTAAATTCTTTTCCTGTTCTTATTTCGCTGGTTTGTTTAGAAATATTTCTGGTTTTATCATAAATAGCATCTAAATCTTGTAAAACGGTTTCTTTGTTATGTGGATTTTGTAAATCTTGAGTATCTATAAAAGTTAATGTATTAAATACATCGTTAGCTAATTCGTCATGCAGTCTTTTGGAAATGCGGGTTTCTGTTTCATAACTGATTTTCTCTTCTCTTTCTTTATTCTTTTTATGAATAATATAAAAAATTGCTAAAGCAATACAGACACTTAATATAAAAAGTAATAAATAAATTATTTTTTGCTTCTTTTGATTCTCGCTTTCTTCTTTTGTTATTCTAAAATCATATTTTATATCTGCAAATTGGTTTTTAGTCGTTTGTCTAACAAATTCTACACTATCTTTTATTCTGTAAAATTGATTATAATAATACTTTAATTCATCAACAGTCAAACTATTCTTTACAAGAATGTCTAAAGCTTCTAATTTGTCATCTGGATTATTAACAATTCTTGCAGATTCATAAGCTTTTTTAGCATAATTTACAGTTGATTTAGGATCTATTTTTTGATAAAATTGAGCTAAATGAATTAGTGAAGGTGTTTTTTCAAAATCATCTCCTAAACTATCTCTTATTTCTAATGATTCTTCAAGGTATTTAATTGCTAAATCTTTTTTATCTAATTTAAAATATGCGTAGCCCAAATTATCAATGATTTTAGCATAATATTTTCTATTTAATTTTAGAATAGGATTATTTAATATTTCATCAAACTTATTGATAGCAGTTTCGTATTTCTCTTCCATTAAACTTATACTTATAACTCCTATATTATTTTTTATAATAATTTGATTTAAAGGATCTGAAGACAACTTTAATGCTTTCTCATAATATTCAATAGAAGAATCATACTTTTTTAGTTGTTCATAATCAATTCCTAAACAATTATAAATAGAATATATATAGCTTATACTATCACATTTATTGAAATATTGAAAAGATTCGGTTGCAGTTTCTATACTTCCAGCAATATCTCCTAATTTTTCTTGTAATTGAGCTGTTTTTAAAATAATAAAAACTAACCTAGTTCCTTCATTAGGTTTACAAGATAACTTCGCTTTATTAAAATAAAAAAATGCACTATCTGGCATATTTTTATTTTCAAATAACGCTCCTTTAGTGTAACTGTCAGAAAACTCTTTATCCTTTTCATTATCTACGCATGAAATGAGAAAAAGGATTAAAAATAAAAACGGGAAATGTTTCATAACGAATTGCATTTCCCGAATGTATTAAAAAATTAGCAAACTTTTGCCATATGCTTATGGAATTGTTGGCGCTGGTGGTGGTGGTGGATTTATTTGACCATTTTGCCCACCTGTATCATCATCTGCGTACTGTGTGGTTTTTACACTATCTGAAATATCTTCGGCTGTACATGAGGTAAAGCTTACTGAGAACAAAACAACTGCTATAAATAAATATATAATTTTCATTGTATTTTTTATTAAAAATTGGACATAGGAATAGCCGTTCGAGAAAGTCTCGATAATTGATTTTTACAGCTATTGCCGTGAATACTTTGTTGTGGGAAGTGAAGTGAGCTGGAACAGAAAAGTCTTATTTATACTTCCCAGATAAAAATCCTAATCTGTTTAGCATCACTTTTTTAGAAGTAGTTTTGTACATTTGTTCTTATCGCGATGAAGAACAAGAACTAAATCTGAGACAAAGATTTGTCATTTTTTTGGCAGTGTTGATATGAAATTCTGATAGTTCTGATAGTTATTAAGAAATCTGAAAAAATCTATTAGAATCTGAAAAAATCTGAAAAATCTAAATAAAAAATATGGGAAATAAATACTTTGACGCATACAGAAAATGCATTAAAAAAAAATATGAAATTGAAAAAAATGGAATTCATGCAAATTTTCTATTAAACCCTACTGAAGCCAGACTTAGAAACTTATGTATTATGCTTTTTAGAGAGCAAGAGAAAAAAGATGACTTACAGAGTTTTAAATTATATTTTGGTTTTGAATTTTCTATAGACCAAACATTTGAGTTGAATAAGACAGAGCCAATGAGTAAATTTAAAACTATTGGTAAGTTTTTTTCAAAAGGTAAATCATTTCTACAAGACAGTAATGGATTAGACTTAGCCGCTATGTTAGTAGGCTTTGATGAAAGACCTTTCAACAGGTTTTCAAAAATGTCATTAGATGAAATAGAAAATATTTATAATTCTTTAGATTCGCAGAAACAAGAGAAAGAGAAGACCAAAGAAAAAGAAAAAGAAAAAAAAGATGATAACGAATCTACTATCAAAATCAACTTTTTAAGAAAATATATCCGAGAAATTTCTATAGCTGGTTCATCTCTACTTCTCACTTTTTTAGGCATTAATTATTTTACATCTGAAAAAGAATGTATGGCGTGGATAAAAGATCATTATCAAGAAATAGATTGCAATGCTATGAATGAAAATCCCAATATAATAGTAATTCCAAAAGATGAAAAATTAATTGAGAATTTTAAAAAAATTATTCCTTGCGATACGACTCCATATAAAAAGAATGGAAAAGCATGTTTGTGGTATGGAAAATCGGCAAACAAAAATGAATATGAGTTTTTTACTTTTCATGATGTACATCCAGAAACAGGAAAAACGTTAAAAGAAGTAACTGCAACCATTATGAATAATTACGGCAAAGGACCTTGCCAATAAACACTCACTACCATGCAAAATCATTACGAATTATCTGATACAGCTTTTGAACAACGCTTTAAAGCCGGTACTTTTCCTCCCGAATTGTTCACTCATGAAGCGCATTTACGACTCGCGTGGATTCATATTCAACATTATGGTGTGGCTCAAGCGGAACAAAATATTGTAAGCCAACTTAAACATTTTGTAACCCTTGTGGGCGCAGAAGATAAATTTAATATGACATTAACTGTTGCTGCTGTAAAAGTGGTCGCTCATTTTATATCTAAAGAAAATTACAGTCATTTTAAAGATTTTATAGCGGCTTATCCTAGACTGCTCACTCATTTTAAGGAAATGATAGCACAACATTATAATCAGGATATTTACCATTCTGAACAGGCAAAAAAAGTATTCTTAACTCCAGATTTATTGCCTTTCAAGTAAACCTATTTTGTTTTTCTCATTTTCCCTGTTCTTAAAAACAGGTAATTCTACTCATTTTTTTAAATTTTTTTTAAAATACATTTGAAAAAAGTAAAATAAAAAATCAGTACCTTTTAACAGTAGAAATCGCTATGCTATCTTTTTCAAAAAAAAGATAACACATTAACCATTCACTTTTTAGTTAGAAAAGTAACAAATAAAACATTCATCAAACATCTAGACAACGATAAACAACATGATGAAAGAGGAAAAAACAATAGTGATAGGTTGCGATCAGAGTGACATGTTGGCTATTTTATTGGATCGGTTAAAAACCATTCCCAATTTTCTAGTCAATGTTATTTCTGTTTCTCGCATAACTGATTTATTGAGTATAACCAAATCCTTGTATCCTTCTTTACTCATTTTTAATTTCAGAAATAATCAAAATGCAATTGAAGACTTCAATCATTTTGTAAACAAACCGGAAATTCCTCTTTTGTGTCTTTACAATCATTATGATTCTCAATCTTATTTATGTAACGATAAAAACATTATTTTTTCTTATGCTTTGGAAAGTATCCACAACAAAGCTTTTTTTACTTCTACTGTACGATCTATTTTTCTTTTAAAAAATCAGTCTCAAAATACGATTCCAAATACTTCTTTAGCAGCACAAGCCATTGAGAGAGATATCACTCATACAAATCGAAATATGAGCCGATATGTGTTAGAACTAGATCAAAAACTGGAAGTGTTACACAGTGTAAAAGAACGCATTAAAACACTTTGTCCATCGGTCGATAATGCTACACGTATGGAACTTCTTTCTATTGTAAACGCGATTAAAACTTCTGCAAATGACACGAAACTCTGGGAAGATTTCAAACTGTATTTTGAAAAAACAAACCCAAATTTCCTGCTCTTATTAGCAAAAAAGCACCCGCAATTGACTACCAAAGACTTAAAATATTGTTGCTATTTAAAGATGAACATGTCTAACGATGATATTAGAAGTTTGTTAGGCATTAATCAGGAAAGTGTGCGTACTCACAAATATCGCTTAAAAAAGAAAATGCGACTTAGCAAAGAATTAGATCTACACTCCTATTTAAAAGCGATTTAGTTTTTAAAATTCCTTAAAAAAACATTTGTTTATTTCTCTTATGTAACTCTTACAAATCAACTTTGTGAGTCGTTTTCTTATTTTTATTTCTGTACGAATATACCTTTGCTATCCAATATATGTCTACGTTTTGTCTATGCCCTTTTAATGGATGTACACGAAAGGTATATTGCCTTTTCTTCATTTACTGAAACAAGCCTTTTAACTTTACGTCAATAAAAATGAAATCGAGAAAAAGGTTTCTTTTTTCACCAATTAAATTGTTTGTTTATGTTAATGAAATCACTACAATTCACTACTTCGGTTCTTGATCAATATATCAAGAATAGATATCAATTGAGTGAAAGTAAAGTGATCTTAAACAACATAATAGACACTAATGGTTCAATACCTACTAAGAATGAGAACAAAATTGTTATTTCATTAATTAATATTGAGCAAGAAACGTTACAACCTTTCTATGTTCGCAATCAAAAGCTAGCCAATGGCAGTTATGGCGATCTAAATCCAACGCAACGTTTTAACTTGGATTTACTCATTACAGCAAATTTTGAAAATTATGAGGAATCCTTAAAGTTTTTAAATTCAGTGATTCAGTTTTTTCAATCCTATGTGGTTTTAGATGCTACTAATTTTTCAAACATTCCATCTGGTTTAAACAAACTAGAATTTGAAGTAGCTAAATTAAATTACAATCAAATGCACAATTTATGGACAGCTATGGGTGCAAAATACCAACCTTCCATAGTTTACAAAACGCGATTAATAAGCATTCAGTCATTTGATAATGAAAACTTTACCACAGCCATAACCCAAACCGAAAATCATTAAATAAAAATCGTATGAAAACCGCTTTCCATATCCTTTTTTCATTACATGTTTTTCATGAATACTTTGAAAACGGAATATGCAATTGCCTGGTTTTTAAACCCACTTTTACTACTTTATCTCTAATAAAAAAATATGGATTTAGAATAAACGAAAATAGCAATGGTTTTACTTTTTACAGTACAAATAGCAATGCAAAAGATTACTTAAGTTACATTGAAAACAATACAGGAATAGATTGCTTTGAATTCGAAATCGTCTCAACTAACGCAAATTTTAATTCTTTTACAGACATTCCTACTAATGCAATAGTTCAGTACTCTTTTTTAAGTAATCTGGTAACAGTAGAAACCGAGACTTTAATTCTCCAAAATAATTACATTACAGTTGCAAGCGCAAATGGTATGGGTACCCTAAAAATTTTCTTTACAGATATTATTACTCAATTTATAAACAAGCTCAACTGCAATTATTTAATACAATTGAATTCTAGAGCTACACAATGGCGCTATTATGTTATTAATGAAAGTCAATTATCTCTTAGCAATCCTCAAATTGTAAGCAAGAATACCATTTCTTTTGAAGAAGCTATCCCAGTTACTATTGCAAATGGAAAAAAAGCACTCCTTTTTTCATCGGGTAAAAATTTGATAAAAATGAGTGAAGGGGTCAACTATAAATTTGATTTGATAGACAAAGCTATATCGACCAACTCAACAAGAAAAGTTATTTTTAAAGGGTTACCTAATCCAAATCCAAAGTTTTTAGGAATAGAAGAAGAATCAGAAAATAAAACAGTTACATCGCCCATGTATGTATATATATAAACAATTAATAAAAATAAACATGAAAAACCATGATTGAATCTAACATCAAATCGCCTGGTGTTTACATTAACGAATTGAATGCATTTCCTAATTCGGTAGTCCCAGTTGCAACAGCAGTTCCCGCATTTATCGGGTACACACCCACAGCTTCGTATGAAGGTAAGTCATACACCAATGTAGCACAGAAAATCACCTCTTTTGCAGAGTTTCAAGCTATTTATTGCTTTCCAGATCCGCCTCCACCAGCGAGTCCAGCAAAACAGTACCAGCCACAGTATTATTTAGTAAAACAAAAAAGTCAGCCTACAAAAGGAGATTATATGCTTATTGATAATGCTTATTATTCCATTGTACCTGATCCAAATACTATATATTATTTGTATAATAGTATCAAATTGTTCTACGAAAATGGTGGTGGCGATGCTTATATCGTATCAGTAGGTTCGTATGGTGCACCTTCAAACACACCTATAAATCCTGGCGATCAAATTATCAATCCAAATGTGCAATTAACCGATTTACAAAACGGTCTCGCATTATTATTAAATGAACAAGAACCTACTATGTATATTTGTCCAGAAGCCACATTACTTAGTGTGGAAAACAATGGTACTCTAATGCAAAGTATGTTATTACAGTGTACAGAAATGCAAACCGCAGTAGCCATTTTTGACATTATAGGCGGTAGAAATCCCGATCCTATTATGTACACAAATGATATTGAAACTTTTAGAAACAATACGGGTTCACAAGGATTAAATTATGGCACAGCCTATTATCCATTTGTAGGTACCACTATAATGCAAAACCAAGATATCGATTATACTAATTTATTTGGTGGAGATACCAAACAATTAGAAGCTATTTTAAATCCCGCAGATAATCCAAATCCAAGTGTAGCGAGTATTATGGGAAATATCAATAATCCTAATTCTGGATTAACGGTTACTCAAAACAACAATGCTTTAATCAATGCTAGTAAAACGTATAGTCTAATGATTAAACACATCTTATTTGATGCTAATATTTTACCTCCAAGTGGTGGAATGGCTGGAGTTATCACGACCACTGATAATCAAGAAGGCGTTTGGCAAGCACCAGCAAACACCTCTATGGTAGGAGTTTCATCTTTACCTATTCGTTTATCCGAAACACAACAAGGTGGTTTAAATGTGGATGCCGTTTCTGGGAAATCAATCAATGCCATTCGTTTCTTTAATGGTTTAGGAATTTTAATTTGGGGTGCCAGAACCTTAGACGGAAATAGTCAAGATTGGAGATATTTACCTGTAAGAAGAACGATGACTTTCTTAGAACAATCTTGTAAGTTGGCTGCCAATGCATATGTATTTGAACCTAACGACAAAAATACTTGGGAAGCCGTAAAAGCGATGATTGGCAGTTTTTTAACTTCCATTTGGAAAGAAGGTGGTTTACAAGGTGCTTCCGCTTCAGATGCGTTTTCTGT
Organism: Flavobacterium sp. 9AF; assembly: GCF_902506265.1. Classification (GTDB taxonomy): domain Bacteria; phylum Bacteroidota; class Bacteroidia; order Flavobacteriales; family Flavobacteriaceae; genus Flavobacterium. Next base: position 1,162,352 of record NZ_LR733556.1, read on the forward strand.
AGCTTGTGGATTAGGAACAACCATGACTTCTGAAGATATTCTAAATGGTTTTATGAAAGTAACTATTAAAGTAGCTATTGTAAGACCAGCCGAATTTATCGTTTTAACATTCCAACAACAAATGGCTACATCAAGCTAAGAAACATTTTTTTAAACACAATTTTTTAATAATTCAAAAAATAAAATATTATGGCAGCAGATGACGGAAGCGTAGAAGGCGCAACATGGCCCATGCCAAAGTTCCGATTTGAAGTGGATCTGGGAACTGAACTAACAAAAGTAGCATTTCAGGAAGTATCTGGAATGGATGTTGAAAACCAAATTATTGAATATAGAAAAAGTAATAGCCCTTTATTTTCAACTGAAAAAATGCCAGGTATTACTAAATATGGAAACGTAACTATGAAACGTGGTGTATTTGTAAATGACAATACTTTTTGGGATTGGCATGCACAAATCACGATGAACACCATTAAAAGAAGAACGGTTATTATTCGTTTACTGGACGAAAAAGGCGGAACCACCATGCAATGGCAATTGAACAATGCTTGGCCCACAAAAATTACCAGCACCGATTTAAAATCGGATGGAAATGAAGTAGCAGTGGATACACTTGAAATTGCTCACGAACAATTAATCATTACAAATGGCAAGTAATTATCCTGTTGGATTTTATTTCCAACTTTCTTTTAAAGGTGAAGATGCCGCTTTTAAGGAAGTATCTGGAATTTCAAAAGAATTTAATATGGAAGAAGTAGTATGTGGTGGGGAAAACCGATTTAAATATCGGCTCCCTACACTCACTACTAGTCAAAATCTAATTCTGAAAAGGGCCTTGGTATCTAAAGGATCAGAATTGATGAATTGGTGTGCAAATACTTTAGATCAAGGTTTGGCTAATCCTATAAAACCACACGACGTCTCAGTTAGTTTATTAGACGAAAAAGGTACAGTATCTATTATGTGGACATTTTATAATGCTTACCCTGTAAAATATGCTATTTCAGATTTAAAATCACAAGAGAATGAAATTGTTATGGAATCGATTGAACTAGCTTATAATTATTTTGTAATTACTTCTGAAACTTCAACTACTAACTTATTTGCCTAGATAGATTATGCCAATAGAAATTAGAGAATTAATCATTAAAACTGAAATAACCTCTAGTAATAAAATACGAGAAGATATTCCAAAAGAGAATGAAATTAATCTATTAAAAAAGCAATTACTCGATGAGTGTAGAAGAATGATTACTGAAAAAACAAAAAAAAGCAACTATAAACGATAATGTAAAAGATATGAGTGGCAGTTTGGAATTAATGAAAATTACAGGATATACAGATGAAAATTTCCAGCAAGCTTTTAGTGGTCAACCTTATACCGTTATGTTAAACCCTGAAAACATTAAATGGCAAAGAGGTATTGAATACAATGAACAACAGGCACCCAATACAAGCGCCCCATCTCAAAAATATAAAAGTACTCCAGTAGAGAAACTAAGTTTTGACATTACCATAGATTGTACAGGAGTAGTAGATCCTGATAGAACCGATATGTTTAAAGAAATTAATGCCCTAGAAAGCATTATATATACTTATAACGGAACTATTCATCGTCCCAATTTTGTAAAAGTGCAATGGGGAAAAAATATTGTTTTTAAAGGTGTTTTAAAGTCAATGGATACTTCTTTTACACTTTTTAAATCAGATGGTAGTCCTTTAAGAGCGAAACTATCTTTAAGTTTTTCAGAATATATCTCACCTCAAAATGTAGAAGAATTAGACAAAAAAGAATCTCCAGATATTACTCATTTAGTAAATGTTGTAGAAGGGAATACATTACCTCAACTATGCGAAAAAACTTGGAATGATGATTCAATGTATATTCAAGTAGCTCAATACAACGATCTAAACAAATTTAGAAATTTAAAAGGAGGGCAAAAATTAATTTTTCCTCCTATCATACAACCTATATAAATGGCAACACAAACCGAAATAGCAACAGGTAACACAGCAACATTCACTGTAAAAGTGGATGGTTCTGCAATTTCTAGTGATCTTAATGTATTGTCTATAAACATAAGAAAAGAAGTAAATAGAATTGCTTCTGCCACCATAACCATTTTAGATGGAGAAGCAACGACCGGTAAATTTGATGCCAGTTCTTCTTCCACATTTGTTCCTGGAGCCAAAATAGCAATTGAATGTGGCTATGATTCCAAAAATGAAACTGTCTTTCAAGGTATCATTACCGGACAAACCATTCGTATAGATGAAATTGTAGGTTCTGCATTAGAAATAGAATGTAAGGATGAAGCGATTAAAATGATTGTGGGTAGAAAAAGTCTGACTTTCAATAAAAAGAAAGACAGTGATATTATTTCATCTATTATTGGAACCTATTCTGGCTTAACTGCCAAAGTAACAGCCACAACAACAACTTGGCCTGAACAAATACAATATTATGCTAGCGATTGGGATTTTATTATGGCTAGGGCAGAAAGTAACGGTATGCTAATTACAACTCTTAATGGAACTGTTACTGTAGCTCCACCAGATGCCAATACTTCTCCTGTTTTAAACGTTTCTTATGGAAATGGATTGATGCAATTTAATGCTATTTTAAATGCTATTACACAAACAAATACTGTAAAAGCAAGTACATGGGATTATAAAAATCAGGCCATTGCCTCTATGCAATCTAATGCCAATGTCACAGGACCAGGAAATTTATCTACTAAAAAACTTGCAGATGTAATAGGACTTTCTGATTATGATTTACAAACTACAGCTCCTCTTGAAAATGACGATTTAACTAATTGGTCAAAAGCACAATTAATAAAAAGTGAATATTCTAAAATTCAAGGAGAAGCTAAATTTCAGGGAACCAATTTAGTAAATCCTGGAAATTATATTACGTTGGGTGGTCTTGGCGACCGATTTAATGGGGATCATTTTATTTCTAGCGTTTCGCATGACTTGTCTGATGGAAATTGGTTGACTGAAATAAATATTGGAATGTCTCCTATTTGGTTTACAGAAGAACCCGATGTTATGGCACCGCCTGCTTCTGGATTACTTCCTGGAGCTAGGGGTCTATTTAATGCAACTGTCAAAAAAATCTATGAAGATCCTGATTCTCAATATCGGATTTTAGTAACTATTCCTTTATTTGACACTAACGGAGAAGGGGTTTGGTCAAGACTTACAAATTTTTATTCTACCAATGGAGCTGGCGTTTTTTTTCTACCTGAAGTAGGTGATGAAGTTATTGTAGGTTTCCTAAATGAAGATCCTAGATATCCTATTATCCTAGGAAGTGTTTATAGTAGTTCTAAAATAAAACCTTATGAAGGATTAAATCCAAATGAAAAAAACAGTATTAAAGCCATAGTTTCAAAATCAAAAATGGCAATCGAATTTGACGATGAAAATGTCGTATGGACACTTGTTACTCCTAATAAAAACACAATTATTGTAAGTGATAAAGACAAACAAATAACTGTCAAAGATCAAAATGACAATAGTATTGTAATGTCGAGTAGTGGCATTACTATAAAAAGTGCCAAAGATATTAATATAGAAGCTACACAGAAAGTAAACATCAAAGGTAACCAAGGAATTACAATAAATTCATCAGCTGGTGATGTAGCAACTAGTGGGATAAATATAAAAGAAACGGCTCAAACACAATACACAGCTAAAGGAAATTTAACAGCCGAAGTGCAAGGAGGTACACAACTAACCTTGAAAGCGGCTATGGTAATGATTAATTAAAAAATAAAAAATATGCCTCCAGCAGCAAGATTAACCGATTTTCATGAGTGTCCTATGCAAACTCCTGCAGTACCCGCTCCTATTCCACACGTAGGCGGACCAATAATTGGTCCAGGAGAACCTACTGTACTTATTTGCAAACTACCTGCTGCAAGAGTAGGTGATATGTTAACCTGTGTAGGTCCTCCCGATTCTATCGTAAAAGGTTCTGCAACAGTAATGATTGGTGGCATGCCTGCTGCCCGTGTAGGTGATTCTACCGCACATGGTGGAAGTATTGTTTTAGGCGCATTTAATGTAATGATAGGTGGATAATAATAGTAAAACATACAAAGAAGAAAACCATTTTTTAGGTTCAGGATGGGCTTTCCCAGTCACTTTTTCAGTGGGAAACCATCAGCTGATCTTATCCGACTATGAACAAAATGTGAACCAATCGATAAATACCATTTTACTAACTCATAATGGAGAACGCATTTTAAATCCCAGATTTGGTTCTGGTTTACAACAGTACTTCTTTAGAAAAATGGACGAAACACTAAAGGGAGAAATAGAAGATACTGTAAAATTCTCTTTAATGCACAATGAACCCAGAATTACTGTAAAAGAAGTAAATGTATCCTTTACAGATATAGTAGCTGGACTTATAGAAATTCAAGTGGTATATATTTTTAATAATACTAATACAAGACACAATTATGTATTTCCTTTTTACATAAAAGAAGGAACTAATCTAAAAAGCAGATAAATGAATTCTCTGAATCAAAATACATTTATGACTTCCCTTAAAGAAGCTTTGGTGCCATCGTCAACTTTGATAGATGGCAGAACAGAGCGTGATTGGCTGGGTTTCATAGCTGATTTTGCTTCATTAATTAATTTTTATGACTCTTACAATCAAATTAATGGCAATTGGTCTCCTTTTATTTTAAAAGACCCTATTGTGATTCTGGCAACTATTTCAAGAACTAATGTGAGTAAGAAACAAACAGTCTTTCTACAAACTTGCTCACATATCAATATTTTGTATGAGAAAGATCAAAACGATCAAAATATTGGTTCTTTAATAGTTTCGCTTCTTGACCAAATCTTTAAATTGTTCTTAAAATTAGAACGCTGGATTCATTTTTTATTACAATCCAATCAAGAGTTTAGTCTAAAAGAATATATAATCTATCAGGTTGAAAATATTTATAGTGCTCAATTATGGGCTTTATTATCATTAAGAAAACAATTAATTTTACATAAAATCATTGTTACCTCAGAAGCCTTTGAATGGTCTGTTTTTCAAAAGGCTAACCCACAAATTTGGAAACAAAATAAAGACAAAAAAACATTTTGGGAAGTGCTACATTTGGATGCCACTTTCTTAAAAAATAAAATCCCCGATTTTATTCGAGTTATTAAACAATCAGGAGAGGAACTTTTTACTTTTTTTACATCGTTAACCCATTATGCAAAAATTGCCTTTCACAAACTAAAAGAAACGAAAAGTAATTTTCCGGATACTGTATTGATGCGTACTTTCATTAATTTATTAATGAATCATTGTAAAGAAATAAATGAAATTTCAAAAAAGCATTTGAACTTTTATTATTCTGATATCTTAAAGCAACAGCTCAAAAAAGCACAACCAGATCAAGTGTTTGCCTCCATTCAATTGGCAAAAAAAAATGCGGCATTTTTATTGCCAAAAAACACCTTATTTACTGCGGGTATTGATACCGAAAATAATCCCATTTATTTCTCATCTAATGAAGAAGTTAGTTTAAATCCTGCTTCGGTGTTGCGTGCTAAAACCATTTTTACTTCAACTCTAAATGAAGGCAACACTGCTTTTTTACAAGAAATTGCCTCTCCATCTACCCTTCAAAAAGACGAATCAGGGAAAATAATGGGTTGGCCTATTTTTGGTGGCAATATCTCTCCTCTAGCAACAACTGTGGATTTTGGTTTTGCTTTAGCTTCTCCATTATTGTTACTCAAAGAAGGTGGTCGAAATATTCAACTGACGTTGTTTTTTAATGAACCTAATGCGATTATTTTTTTAAACAATGCTCATTTCTATCTCAGTACTCAAGAAAATTGGTTTGCAATTTCTCCCTCAATTACAGAAGATTCTAACAACACAACCTCAGTTATTTTAAACATTTCTTTAGACAATAAACAACCTGCTATTGAAGCATTTTCAATAAATCCTGATGGTTATACTTGTGAATGGCCTTTATTAAAAATAGTCTTTACTTCTTTCCCAAGTGGTAATATTCCTATTTTAAATGCATTGCAATGGGACATTACGGTAAATAATGTTGCTTCTTTGCAATTAGCTAACGATTTTGGTGCATTGGACCCTAAAAAACCATTTGAATTATTCGGTCCTACTCCTGTTATAAACAGCAATTTTATTATAGGTAGTTCGGAAATTTTTAGTAAACCTTTACAAACATTAGAAATTAACTTAAACTGGGATACGCTACCTGATAGTTTTCAGAATTACTACTTAGAATACAACAAATATATTTCTGCAACAACTCAAAATACTAAAAAAAGCAAATCAATATTCCCAAATCAAAAATCACATGGGTTACTACAAAAATTAGAAAACATCATAAAAGGCGGCTTAAATATTGTAAAAAGTGCATTTCAAAAAATTGTAGATTCCATTATTGCTTTATTAAAAGAAATTGTACAACTATTAAAAGACCTTTTAGGAATCCTTGAACCCGACCCAACTATTCCTTTTAATAATGTTTGTTTCACAGTTGATTTTGAAATTTTAAACAATAGTTCTTGGTCTTCATTCCATATGATTAAAGAAGGGGTTGCAATAGCATTAGATGGAAGCATCACTCCTATTCCCTATGTTCCAAATCCTTATTGTGTACCTGAAGCAGACACAACGGCTAATTTACTCTTCAGTACGAATGACAGTACAAAAGAATGTCTTTTAACAGAAAATAGTTTTTTTAGATATACTTCTCCTTCAGGAAACGAAAATAAAACAATGTTTGATCCTAGCATCCAAAATACTCCTTTTGTTTATTCTGATGAAAGTAGGTCTGGATTTATAAAAATGTCCTTAACGGGTCCTAATCCGTATGGTTTTGGTAGTCAAATCTATCCAGAAGTAGTTTCTAATATTGCACTTCAAAATGCTTTACTCATTTCAAAAGACCCGAAAACGAATCCTAAAAAATTAGCAACAGCTGCCAAACTACCTTATTCACCAAAATTAAAAAAAATAACAGCGAATTACACTGTATCTGAATATTACGATGTAACCCAAACGGGAAATTATCCTTTACAATGTTTTGCTTATACGCCTTTTACTACATACTCAACATATAATAATAATGGTGATTTACCTCTTTATAATTTTAATGTAGGAGAAAATCATTTAGACCCTATGCCTAATAATGGCATTCCTTTACTATCTTCTTTTTACAATTATAAAGGGTTTTTATATATCGAATTAAAAGATGTTTTGGCTCCAAACATAATGAATCTTTATGTCGAATTAGGCAGAAAAGAAGGTACTATTCCAACCAATACAAAACCCGATTATTATTATTTGAGTACTAATGGGTGGAAATTACTTCCTGTGTTATCTGATGGAACCAATAATCTAAGTTGTTCAGGAATCATCACATTTAATATACCTAAAGATTGTAGCAATAAAACAAACATAATGTCTAGTCAAAATTTTTGGATTTGTTTAGCAACTAAAAGTGCTGTCTCAAATTACCCAGACATTACTTTTTTACAAACCAATGGTATATTGTTATCTCGTTCTGGAACTACTTTTCTATCAGCTTCAACAGCACCAAAAATAAATGCTAATGTTATAACAAAACCTAAGTCTTCTATTCCTGAAATTGAAAGTGTTTCTCAACCTTTCCCTTCCTTTGGAGGAAAACCAATGGAAACAGAAAGTATTAAAAATATACGTGTAAGCAACCGTCTTAAAACTAAAGATCGCATTGCGAGTACAACCGATTATTATCGCATGATTCAAGAAGAATTTCCAGAAATCTTTTTTTCTAAGTCGATTTACAACAATAAAAAAGCACAAATATATGTAGTTAAAAAATGTGATAATGCAAATGATTATAATGCGTTTACTCCTATGATTTCAGTATGCAAAGAGGAAAAAATTCAAAAGTATCTGTCTGAAAGGGTGAGTGCTTTTACCTCTATAAATGTTGCAAATTTTTCATTTTTATCAGTTACTGTAAATGCAACCATCACTCTTTTTGATGGCTATGAATTTCAAGGTGTAGAAAAAGAAATCCAAACCGGTTTATCACTCTTTTTATCACCATGGATAACCACAAATAACCTTCAAATTATTATTGATGAACCACTCAGTAATATAGATGTTATCAATTATATTAAAACAATCTCTGGTGTAAGTAATGTGTCTGAATTGTATTTCACAACTTCTAGAATAGATGCAAACGGAACTACTGTTACTACAGATAATGTAACCGAAATATCATTGGTACAAAACCCAGAATTACTCATCGCTTCTAGCACAAATCATAGAATCAATGAAAGAGAATAATTATATTATAAATAACCCACTACCTTTAACTCAGGATTTTACTTCATTAAAAAATGAAGGATTAGATTATATTACTAAAATTGCAGGTAATGAATGGACGAATCTAAATCCTAGTGATCCAGGTATTACCATTTTGGATCAGCTTTGTTATGCTTTAACAGAACTAGGTTATTGTAATAATTTCCATATAAAAGATATTTTAACAGATCATAATGACCAACTCATTATTAAAGATCAGTTTTATCTACCCAATGAAATACTCACTACTTCTCCTATAACTCCTAATGATTATATAAAATACATTATTGATGAAGTTAATGAAGTTGACAATGTAGTAATTGTTCCAATCCAAAGTAATTTATCGTATGTAAAAGGCACATACAGTATTTATCTTGCAATAAATCCTCAAATAAAAGATGTTGCCACCAAATTAACCATTTGTAATACCGTTTTTTATCGTTTAAATAAACGAAGAAATTTAGGCGAACTCTTTTGGGTACCACAACCTTTAAAAGAAAAAAAATACACCTTAACAGGGCAGCTTCAAATAAGTAGTGAAGAAGAAGCTTCTAAAATAATTACCTTATTAGAAAATAAAATTCATTATTATATTTTTCCAAAAGTAATACGAGAAAATACCATCGAACTCCTTTCTGAGGATGAATGTACAAATACAATTTATAACGGTCCTGAAATGAGACATGGATGGATTAATGAAGCCAAACTTAGTGAGAAAAAAAACTCGGTAACCCTTAGAGATCTTATTACTATTTTTCAATCTACTGCTGCTGTACATAGCATACAAAATTTACAAATTAAAGAAGCACAACCATTAGATTTTGTTACCGCTACAATTAGCGAAATACTAACATTTGACCTCTCAGAATTAACAATAAGCTATACCAATGCAGGTGCTACTAATGCTATAAACGAAGAAAAATCGATTGCTCTTTCAAAACTTATTTCGGATACTTCACAACAGCAACAAGACCATTTACCTAAGGGCAAGTTTAGAGACATTAATTCCTACTATTCAATACAAAATACTTTTCCTGAAATTTATGCTGTAGGTGAGAATGATATCAATTCAAACGCTTCAGATTTTGAAATAGCACAATCACGCCAGTTAAAAGGCTACTTAACTTTATACGATCAAATATTAGCCAACCAATTTTCTCAGTTGGCCAATGTGCATCAGTTATTCTCATTTAAGAATGGGATTACAGGTACTCCTTCCGAATTAAAAAATTTTTACGCCACAAAAACACAATCTCAAAAGGAGCAAAATATCTATCCAGTACCGTATTTAAGTTTTTCGCCTACCTATTTTTATCAGGCTTTATATTCGGTTCCCAATATTAAGCCTTTACTTAAAAACAATACTGTTTTCAACTACAGCCTTAACGTTCAAACACCTAATGTAGCAGAAGAAATCAGCTGGAAAAAATTCAAAGAAGATCCATACAACTCCTACATTAAAGGGTTACAAAATTGTATGGAAGCAGATAACGACAATTTAAAAAGACGCAATGATATTTTAGATCATTTGTTAGCTAGACATGGTGAATCACCTTTATACATTAATGCAATTATTGATGGCTCGTTATATACAGGTAACAGCCAAAAAGATAAAATTATCATTAAAAGTCTATATCTACAAAATCTTGGTTTATTATCCTATAACAGATACAAAGGATATAATTATTTGGGAGCAAAAAAAATAGCTTCCCTTTCAAAAATTGATCTACAAAATCAGGATGAATTATTTGCTCAACTTGATTCCCTTAATTTTCATTCTGAAACAGAAACCGATTTCTCTTTTAATAGCTATGAAAACTTCGAAACCGATTTTGTTTTTAACACCAATAAAGTAGATCAAATTGAGAAAATAAGAAAACAAGACTTTATTGATTTTTCTGGTTTAGAGTTACAACTAAATCTTTTATTAAGTCTTAAAACACCATACATTAATTTCTTGCAAAGTATTTTAGAAACATTTGATTCAGAAAACTATAGTTCACGTAGAGATACCAATCAAACAGATGAAAACTGGATTACGGGCAATGATCAAGTCGAGCAAATTCAACAGTCATTATGGTTTTTAAAAGAACGCAAAGGGGTTTTGTGTATTGAAAACAGTTTATTATATCCTATAAATACGACTATTGTAATCACTTCTTCTATTCTTAACGGACCCTATTACACAATTAATGAAGCACTTACCTACACAGATATAATTAGTTTATATACTTTACTTCAAACTGCTACAACAATTGAGATTGGTACAAAAAACGATTTGAATACGTCTAATATAATCACTATAAATAACAGTGTTAGTTATGATGTAATAGTTACCTATTCTAGTAGTACATCTGTCAATTGGTCTGAAACTTTTGCAACAGAAACACCATATTATTTTTCTATACAAAATGAAAGCATTTCTACTATAAATCAGGATGTTCCAATGATAACAGTAATTTTTCCAAATTATATTCCTTATTTCAATACTTCCTATTTTAAAAACAGATTAGAATTATTACTAGAGAATACTTTACCTATGGAAGTTTCTTTTTCTGTTCATTTCATTGATCAAGAAAACTTACAAAACATAATTCCTGCTTACACAAATTGGTACAACGATATTGTTTTTAACTACTCTAGTTATACCCAAAAAGCAACAACAGCAAATGATTTGATTACCCTTCTAAAAACAATACAAGAATAAGTTTTATGACAGCATTGAACCATCATATGATCTCTAAATTACAATGGCAAAATTCTTTTGACCAGAAAGAAAAAGCTATGGAATTACAACAAAGAGTGAGTCAATGGAGCAATACTAAGATGCAGCAAGAAATTACACGTGTTTTTGATTCAATTTGTCCCAATAGTCAAACTTGGAAAATTCCTATGCTAGCACTAGATTTAGGAAAAATTGATTATGATAATCTAGAAGAGGATTTAACATTAAAATTAACCCAACAATTACAAAATCAACTTTTTGATATAATTACTAATAAAGAAAAAGGAAAAAATAGTATTGAAATTTCCGATACCAGTGTTTCTCAAATAAATATTCTTAGACATTATTTTTTAACTGGATTAATGTCATGGAATTTTAAAGATTCGGATCACTCAATCAATAAAATCTTGGCAAAACAATTCAAAAAGAATAAACAACAAGTTATTGAAATGCTTTATAGTGTAGGTATTCTTGACGAAAAGGTTAGAAAAAGAATGGCTTGGCAACTTCATGAATCCAATATTATAAAAATCATAGAAGGACTTGAGCGAAGCAATCATACGCAAATTATCAGTTTCTCAAAGGAATTGACCCAAATTCAACAGCAACAGCCACTAGTTCCTGCAAATAAAAACGATTTTAAAAGAAATCTTTGGTTTTGGATTTTAAATTATTTGTTCACAGATAGAGGAACTATATTTAATAAAGTAGCCTTTATGAAGAGTAGTATTCTACAAATGTCTAATCATTATAATGTAGCTTATTCCGAATTATTGCACCTTATTGAATTAGCAATTGAACAAGTACAGGTTAATTTGAGTACCAAAGCCGACTTTCTTGTTATCCTAAATTATTTAACAAAAGAAAATGAAGCGCTTATTTCAAAAGAAAATAGCTTTATTGATTCAAAAATAGATTATTGGGAAGTTGTAACCACACTTTTTAAATCACCAACACTGCGAAAAGAAGCTAGTAAAAAAAATGAGTTTAATGATTTAATTTTTGTTCTCTCCAAAGAAGACAGACCTCGTTTTAAAACATTATTTTATTCATTAGGAGATCGTATCCTCTTTTGGAAATCAATTGTTAATGATTTGGAAAAAACAACTATGGAAAGTATTTTTCATGCTGTTATACCTGTGCAATCCTCTCTTCTTATTGAAAGTATCTACTTTATTGAAAAGTTGTACAAAGAAATGAATGTAAAATTAGAAGAACTTCTTTTATGGGAAATTGGATTTCAATTTATACTAGAGTACAAAAACACTCCTTTTGATAACAAAACATTTTTGAATTATACAATAACTGCATTAGGTAAAAAGAACAGTACCTTAAAGGACATTATTTATGATCAATTACCACATATAAAAGTACCTGCTTCTTCTAAAACCATCGTAACTTTAGAGATATATACAAATCTAACTTCTATTTTAAAAGAAGAAGTATTAGAAAAAAATAAAATAGTTTTATCTAGTCATTTTATGGATTTGTTAGAAGAATTAGTAAAACAAATAAAAGCAAACACTACCCATACATTAGATTGTGTTACTATTCAAAAAGAAATCATTATTTACATTCAATCGAACCCGAAAGAAGCCTTTGTAATACTCCAAAAATTTAAAGATAAAACCACATTACAACTCCTTTTTCCTTATATTTTAAACAACCATCATATTCAGCTTTTTGTAAATAAAATAGCTTCCTCCAAAATGGAATTATTACATCTTATTATCAAAGCATTTAAAGATAGTAAACAAACTCATTTTATCTCAAATTTAAGTATTCCAAATACAAAAAAGCTACATCTCTTAGGCATACAGTTATTGTTATTACAAACACAACAAACTGATTTCCATTTTCTAGAATCAATTTTAGAGAAACTTTTTATAAAACTAACACCTTCTCAAAAATTAGCCTTCAATAGTTTTATTTCTTATCTATTTAAACAAGATAAAATACAAATTATTGCTAATGCTAATGAACGTTTAGAAAAGTTACGCTTACAATTATTTCAGCAGTATTCAAAACCAGTTTCTCAAGATGAAAACAAATTTCAAAACAAGATCAATGAAATTAGAAATAGTAATTCAAATGAAATGAATTCGGTTATTATTAATGGACAAGCTGTAGAAGTAAAAAAAATGATAGAATGGATAACTCATTGTATTACAAATACCTCATCAAAAATAACCATACAGGATAACGTATTTACATTTAAAAAAATATTTGAATCGGCTTTAGAAATTAATGCAAAGGAGATCCAAAAACTTTTGGCCACCATTTCGATAACTACAAAAAATATAAAATTTTTAAAACGCAACTTGGATTGGTATCAATTTAGTTTTTGGATAGCAAACGACAGAAATTCTAAATTAAATGAAGCTTTAGAAACACTTCGGTTATTTTCAAATTTCATCGGTTATTTCATTCAGAATAAGTTGACAACAAAAATAGAATTTGCCCTTTGGGAAATTAGTTTGAAACTCATAAAACAAGAAACAAATCTTCAAGCTACTATAAAATCATTCATTACCTATTGGCTTGACCAAATGATAAAAGAAGAGGTAATAAATGCAAATTATATTCTAAACACAATTAAAAAAAATACTATTAAAATTAATCCCATTTTAAAAAACATTCTTATGGAGTACAATACAACTTTTTCAAAAATAGTGGTTTTTTCAAACGATACTATTTCTAGGGAAATACAACGTTGTGAAGTAGAAGGATTGATGGAAGAATTATTTATTGTATTACTTACCGAACGAAAAGTTCCGCATTGGTTTACTAATACAGAAAACACTTCTACGCTAGAGATATTCCATGAAGCGCTAGAAAACAGTCCTAATGCATTTATAGTAGTTTACAAACACAATAAAATACCACAACTTCAAAAACAACAATTGTGTAATTGGATTGATTTTAAGAAAACAATGCTTGTTATTAACGAACATTATAAAGGAAAACAACAATTATACATTATAGAGAAACTCTATTTTGTTTTAAGTCAAATCACAATAAAAGGAATTACTACAAAAGAAATACAAGAAATCTTATTTAAAAAAATTCTCATTGCATGGACAGAAAACAACTGGTCTATTCTTTTAGTAGATCGTATTTGGCAAGAATTACTTTGGGAAATAGTTCAGAAAAAAAACATCCTAAAAAACGATTTTTTATCTGTTATTGATAAAGTCAAACATCAATTACCACCTTCGTTACAAACCAGTTATGATCAATTAGTAAAAACAAATCAGACAAACACGATGAAGCTTCCAACTTTTATTGCTTCAAAAATGGAAAAAAAAATGGAAAAAAAATCAATCATGAACGAAATTAACACTACTCCTATTCCTATAAAAAACGCTGGTATTGTATTATTAAACAATTATATAGAAATGCTTATGAATCGATTGGGATTACTAAATGAAAAATCATTTAAAGATACCGATTCACAATTAAAAGCTGTACAGTACTTACAATATGTAGTTACTGGATTATCTGCTACAGAAGAAGTTTTTTTACCCTTAAACAAAGTGCTTTGTGGTTTACAAATCACAACTCCTGTAATGGCAAGTATTACCATAACCGAAGCGGAAAAAAACTTGATAGAAGGTCTAATTAAAGCGGTAATTTCTTATTGGAGTATCATTGGAGAAACTTCAATAAATGGTTTTAGAGGAAATTGGCTAGTAAGAGATGGCTTGTTATTAGAAAAAGAAGAGCGTTGGGAATTAACAGTAGAAAAACGACCTTATGATATTTTAATAAATCAGTCTCCATTCTCTTTCTCAATCATTAAATATCTGTGGATGAACAAACCCCTACATGTTGTTTGGCCTTATTAATTGTAATAAAAATGATAACGATAAAAAATAAAAAAATAGATAGTAGCTAAATAGAACTACAAAAACCGATTACAAATAATATAAACATTAAAAATTAAATAATTATGAGTTCCTACAATGAAAATTTAAATGCAAGTGTGGTTACTTCCTTACAAGCTCAGGAATTAAAGCTAAGTACTACACAATCAGAATTAAATGCAGGTATGTTTACCCTGTATTATGCAGAAGATGCAAAAATAACTGCCCAAGAAAAACTCCAAAAAACTGAAAACAAGTACAAAGCGCAAGAAATAATTAAAGATGAAGCTGTTAGCAACAACAATCTTGCTACCAACGTATTAGCAAGTGCAAATCAAGAAAAACAATCTAATCTACAATCTGTATCTAACTCAGCCGTTTCAGCAGCTAATGTTCAAATTGCAACCAACGCAATAGTAAATTTAGCCAGTGATATGGGAAGTATTGTAAGCATCTTAAATGCAGCGGATTATGGTAGCCAGATTTATGAACAAGCAATAGCTGTAAACCAATTAATGAATGATACTGCTTATAATGCTGAAGTAACTTCTCAATGGGCTATGGAAGCTTCTTCTCTTACGGCTGAAGTAACTGCAAGTACTGTCGCTGATATGGCGGCTTCTACTTCTACTTCTTTAACTAATTTATTAGGTGTTCTAAATAGTCAATTAGGAGCTACAGCTACTTTAGAAATCACTGAAAACACAAATTATTCTAATGCAGCTACTGAAGAGAAAAAAGCCGAAGGAAAATTAATAGATGCAAAAGTAGAATATGATGCTGCAAAAGCTACTTATCTATCAAGCATCAATGAATTAAATTTAAATTTACAAGTAACCGATACAACTCCTAACTCCTTTACTGTTGAGTTTAATCCTTATCTAAATCCTTTCCACAAATTATCTTTAAATATACCTAATTCTCCTTATAGCTCTAATCCGGTGGAGAATTACTATATTTTTGTTGTAAAAGAAAGTAATAAATCTACTTTTTCACTTGCTACAGCTGAAGGATTAATGGACACTTCTGACATTGCTTTTAAAATAAAAGCAAAACAACTAACAACAGCAACAATTTCTAAGAAAATTTCTCTTGGTAATATCAAAGATTCTAATAATGAAAATCTAGTTTTGGGAGAAAATTATGTGGTATTTGTTTTAGCACAATTTACAATAGAATATAAAAAATCTTTAAATAATTTTGATGACTATTTAACAGCAGCGTCTTCAAAATTTGTATTAACAACACCTTTAAATAGTCCTAATGCTAATGATATAACTGTTGATTTTTTACCAGCAGATAATAATCCGAATCATATAACTAGCCAAGTACTACAATTTAATGTAAATGAAAAAGTTGAAAATGTAGAGTACAGATGCCTTTTTTTACTAAACAATACGCAGTTAGTGAATCATATGCTGAAACCTGAAAATTTACTTTCTATAGAAAACCAAATCGTAAAAGAAATAAATACAGAAATAAATAAACGTAAAGATGAAGAAGATCGAATAAACGCTTATAACAATCAGAATTTACTACAAACTTTACAAAATGAACTAGATGCTTTAGAAACGCTCAAAGCACAAGCAAGTAAGAATAGTACAACTATTGAAGCAGATGCAGATGCAGATAATGACACTACTCAAACAAAAGACTCTGATAGTAACCTCACAATTGATACTCAAATAAGTGAATTAAAGACTAGAATACAATCCTTAACCTCAATAGATTTAAGAGACATTAATCCTTCTGGATCCGCTTCTCAATCAACAGGCCCTAATGAAACACCTAAACCTGGTTTTTTCTTCAACCAACTTATTGCAGAAAACATATCGAATTATTCGGTTCCTGTAGGTCCACAAATTAATAAATCAAACGGAAAAGTTGAAGTAACACTTCCTATTTTAGAAAATACAACCGACAACTTTGGTAATCCTCTTATCGATAACAAACAATACATACCTGTTGTATTAGCTGTAGCTTCAGGACCTAAAAAGTTTACTGATCAATTTTCAAATGCCATTTCCGATTTTAAAAATACAGCTGTTTTTACTTATAAAACAACAGCTAATTAATTAATGAATAAAAGAAAATAATATGTTAACAATAGCAACTCAACCTCAAAAATATGGGGTAACAGAAAATAAAAAAAGAACATTAGATGCTTTAACTATTCAAGTACTAAACGCAACCGATGAAGTAGCACAACTACAAGCAATTGTAGATTCTTTAACAGATAAATTGGCAACTTATCAAGGCTTTTTAACACAAGCTGATGCTAATAAAACACAAGCTCAAAACAATGTTACCTTGATGAATACAGTCATACAGAATGCTTTAAACTTAAAAGACAATTCTGAAATTGCTTTAAAAGAAGTTATAAAAGCGAATGAAAAAACTGAAAAAGTAGCGAAAAATTGTACCAGTGTTACCAATAAGTTAATCTATACGGCAGAAATGGTTAACAAATTAGCCAATTTAATTGTTCGTAAAAAAGCGCAAAATCCACTTATCTCAGATCAATTAATAACGATGGTTACCGCTGCAGGAACAAATGCTAATAATGCAGTAGCCTTATCATTAGTAGCTTTAAACTCTGCCTTCGTAGCACAATCAACAAATAAAGATGTGTTAAATATTTCTGGACTAGAAAATTTACAATCCGTTAAATTATACAACAAGCTAATTAATGACAATCTAACTAGTAGCCCGTATAAATCATTAAATACATTATTAAATGACGCATACAATTTTGCTGTTTTAGAATTTGATAAAATGCAAAAAGCTTATAATGAAACACTAAATCAACTCAACTTAAAAACCTCAGATTTAAACAAAGCTCAAATTAATTTGAAATCGTTGCAATCTGGACTTGCTGCTGCCAACGCTGCCGCATTAGCTTCTTAAATAGGTTTTACAACTTCTGTTTTGAATCACAGTTTCTAAAATGGTATTAGAAACTGTGAACCAAAACAACCATTCAAAATAAACAAAAAAACATGGATACTATTTACAGAAAATTTTACAGAAATTGTTATTTTAAGACTAACGGTTTTATACCTTCTAATCCCATCAATAAGACATTATTTCCTGGAGATTTCTTTCATATTATTAACGGTGAAATGGTTATTTTAGGTAATATTTTTAGTGGAAAAATTGTAGATACTAAAAATGTGGAATTTGATCATAATATACCTTTAAATCCAGATTCTTGGAAATTTAGTGATGGTGTTACTAAACCATATGCAGGTAGAGGAACTGGGCAAAGTATTGACGGTAATTTTGAATTTAGCAAACAAATTTTAGCATTTGAATCTAGTGGGAGTTTCCTTTTTTATGCCCATCAGCCAGAAGCTGTAAAAATAAAAAACTGGACCGATATTCAAAATGAACTCATTATAAAACTTACTCAAACCTATTACTCTTTTAGAAAATTGTATCTCATTACCGAAACTGCCAGTACATCGGATTGGACTTTAGCTATTTCTGGATCAAAAAAAGGGGAATTGGAAATTGCAATTGAAACTGAAAACTTTGGACTTGTTGATATTTTTGGACATCAAAACTCTAGAACTATACAATCTAAAGATATTGAGTACTACAATAGACAAAATGAACGAAACCCTTCATTTTTTAAAGCAAAAAAACTAACAGAACAATATGAAAAATTACCCGTCTTTATTAACGAATTAATTTACCAACGTTCTTTAATAAAACAATGGGGTGAAACATTTTATACATATGATGTTACTTCTAATCATGATTATGATGTAGCACTATTAAATAATGCGCAAATTAGCATTTTAGATCTTTTATCTGGAAATCAATTAAATCCAAATACAGCGCTTCAGTATTTTAAATGGGCAGATACCTGTCTGGATGATGTAGCACTTTTTTTCTAAACTATTATGAATACCCACTTACCTATTTTTGTGCTTTTAAAAGAATTAGAATGGCTAGACCAAGTAATTCAACAAGTTATTTGTAGCTATTTGATGCAAGAAGGTTTTGAAAATGACTGGCTTGATATCCCTGTTCCTGATATTTCAAAAAATGAAACTCCTTATGCTAAAATGGTACAAGAATGGAATTTAAATACTTTGGAACGTTTAACTCTTGCTCTTTGTTTGGCTCCTCATCTACAACCCGAAATATTAGACACTTTTTTTGGCAAAAACGGAATGTATGATAGAGGATTTACAGAATTTGGAGGAGTTATCGATAAAAATCATAGTGGTTTTCTTCCTACTGGACAAACTTTGATTTTTATCATTTCTGCCACCCATCCAGAACTAAGACACGAAGTACACAAAATTGTAAGCAAAGAAAACAAACTTATCAAAGAAGGCGTAATTCAATTATCAGACACTGAGGAATTTATCCCACAACTCAACGGAATTCTAAGTTTACACCACAATTGGTTTCATTTTTTTATGACCAATGAAAAAGTTAGCATGGCAGAAAGTAGTTCGTTTCCCGCTAAAAAAATTACGAGTCCATTAGATTGGGAAGATGTTGTACTAGATCCCTTGGTTATGGAACAAGTAGATGAAATACTAACTTGGCTAAAACATGGTCAAACCCTTTTACATGAATGGGGATTACAACGAAAAATAAAACCTGGGTATCGTGCTCTTTTCTATGGACCACCAGGTACTGGAAAATCATTAACAGCTACACTACTAGGAAAAGCCACAAATAAAGAAGTTTATCGTATTGATTTATCAATGATTGTTTCTAAATACATTGGAGAAACTGAAAAAAATCTTTCCAAAGTATTCGATATAGCTAGAGACAAAGAATGGATTCTTTTCTTTGATGAAGCCGATGCGCTTTTTGGAAAACGAACGGCTACCAATTCTTCTAATGACAGACATGCGAACCAGCAAACGGCACATTTATTACAACAAATTGAAGATTTTCCTGGGGTAGTTATTTTGGCATCCAACTTGCGAGCGAATATGGACGAAGCATTTACGAGACGATTTCAGACTACAATACATTTCAATATGCCTTCTGCAGAAGAACGTTATCAATTATGGCAAAATGCATTTTCAGGAACATGTAGTTTATCCAAAGAAATCGATTTATATCAAATTGCTGAAGATTATGAATTAGCTGGAGGAGCTATAATCAATGTACTACGCTATTGTGCTTTGGCTGCAATTAGTAGAAATGACACTTTAGTATCTAAGGAAGAACTACTTAGAGGAATTAAAAAAGAATTCAATAAAGAAAATAAAACTATTCTCATAAAACAATAAATCATGTTAAAAAATTTAGTCTTAGTTTTAGCATTATGGTTCTTAATTGAGTGGGTATATGTTGAAAAAATAAAACCCTTCTTAAAAACAGAATTAGCAACCGAAACACCACTACCACCGGCTAAAGATAAACCAATAGAAGAGAACACTACTATAGCAAAACCCATAAGTTTAGTTAAAAATTTACTCACAAAAGATTCGGTAACCTATGGATTAGATATTTCTCATTATCAAGGAGATTTAATTAGTGCGTTAAACAAAAGGAAAGATTCTTTATACTTTGTAATTTGTAAAGCTACTGAAGGAATAAGTTATATTGATCCTACCTATCAGAATAATTGCACTATTTTAAAAGAAAAACATGTAGTACGAGGCGCTTATCATTTTTATTTATGTGAATACGATCCTATAGCTCAAGCACAACATTTTTCAAAAGTAATTACAGATAATCAATTCTTAAATATTGGCCATTTGCCACCCGTAATGGATATTGAAAACAGCAGTATGGATAGTAATTGTGGCGATTTAGAAACTGCTCAAAAAAATATCCTTCTTTTTCTTGAAGAAGTTGAAAAACTAACGGGAAGAATACCTATGATTTACACCAACAAATCTACTGGAAATAAATACTTAAACACCAGCAATTTTTCTAAATATCACCTATGGATAGCTGCTTACACCAATGATTTAACCGAAAATAATATTCCCTCAATATGGGAAGAAAACTGGACATTTTGGCAACGATCCGATAGTTATTCGTACCAAGAAACCAATTTTGACTTTGATGTTTTCAATGGCAACCGATTGGAATTAAGGAAATTTATAAGAAATACGATTGTAAAAAACAAACCTACCAAGTAACTTCTAACATTTTTAGCATGAATGAATCGATAAAAGATATAATCCCAAAAAAATCAAGCACTGCTCAAGCTGTTGCCAATGTTTCAGGAAACCAAGGAAGAGTGCTTATTGATAATAGGAACAACAACTCTTTGCAAATGAAAGAAAACACTAATGAACCTCACCCAAAAGTTACTCAAAGAATGCCGAATAAAACCATACAGTTTGGTAGAGGTGAAAGTAAAAATATCAAACATATAGGTGGAAGATCATTTAGTAAAGCTTTGAAAAAGCGAATAGGTGGTACAAAAGCAAAACATGACATCAGCCATAAAGCTTCTGCTAAATATTATCAAATCATTGGAAAACGAATCATCCGTAAACCTGGTAAAATCCATAAACGATTTATTTCAGGAATACAAAACACAGACAAATCTGCATTCACAAAAAAAGATCATATCCTATTTGCTCAAGGAATTACTGCTTTAAAACAAGGTCGTAAAAATGGAAAAATAACGTCATCTGAACAGGATCAAATTGCAAATGTTTTACGTCTTTCTGCTAATCGAAATCCAAAAAATCTACGAAACAAACCAGAAAGAGAAAACAGACAAATTGGAGCATATCCTCACTTTAACATAGATAACGGAGAACTTTCAGATGATGGAGAAGACATCTTAGAAACTTTAAACACACAAGCAGAAGAATTTAGTGATTCTGAATTTTCAGATTCTGAAGAACTAAACATTACGAAAAGCTATAAAAATTTACCAAAACATATTGGCAAAGGAAAAAGTATTAAAAGTACTTCTGACCAAGTAGACTATCGTAAGAAAAAATAAGTCTAATCATTCACCAAAAAGAAATGTTATGCAAGACTCAAAGAACCTTCAACCTCAATCTGAATCAGTTTCAAATGCAAATAACAAAACCGTTCAGAATAAAGCAATTACGCTAGAAGACAATCGCCCCTCAACAATTTTACAAAAAAAAGCTAACAATACAGGCTTACCTGACAACTTAAAATCAGGAATAGAAAACCTATCAGGTCATTCTATGGATGATGTAAAAGTGCATTACAATTCTGATAAGCCAGCCCAATTAAACGCCCATGCTTATGCACAAGGAACCGATATTCATATAGCCTCTGGACAAGAAAAACATTTACCTCATGAGGCTTGGCACGTGGTACAACAAAAACAAGGCAGAGTAAAACCTACTATGCAGATGAAAGGCAAAGTGAATGTGAATGATGATAAAGGATTAGAGAAAGAAGCAGATGTGATGGGGGCTAAGGCGTTGCAAATGAAAGATACAGTTGAAGTTATCAAAAATAAATCGTCGGAACAAAATAGAATGCAGGTTACACAAGGATATTTCATGAATGGAATGGTAAAAGGAACTGAAGAAGATATGGAAGAGAAGTTTCAAAAGGTAAAAAGTGAGGTAAAATATCTAAGTAAATTTGAAAGTGAATTTGATACGCTCAACAAAGACGAAAATGATAACGGTCAATTATTTGATTTTTTGGTCAATACAGCTCAAGAAAAACAAAAAAAATGGGTTGCAGCAATTTCTCATAATGCTGGACTTAATTCTTCACAATTTAGTGAAGCTTTAAATGATGTGTCAAAATCAGTTGGTAAACCTAAAAAAGAATCACTTCGTTTAGATTTAGAAAAAATCAAACAGGATGAATTCGAAGAAGAACAAAAAGGAGGGACTCCTGTTAGCCCAAGAAACAGAAGTCGTTTAATTCAAATCCCAAATTTAGTAGCAATGGTTACTAAATTATTTGCTCAAAATGAACTGTTAAAAAACTTTAATTTCATTTTAGGAGGAGGTTCAGCCTTGACACTTAAATACCCTAAAGACGGAAGACTAGGAAGAAGCTCCGAAAATATGAGAGATATTGACATGGATTTTCAAATAAACAAAAAACAATCTCCTACAGAAATTTTTAAAAAAGAAAGTCAAAAAGGTCTAAAATCATTAATTAATGAAGTCAAAATAGCTATGGTCAATGAACTGGCAAAATTAAGTGGAGAAGATGGCGCTTTATTTACAGGAGAACCATCCATCACAATGGGAACAACCATAATTTTTAAAAGTTGGGATCTAGAATACTCTTTTCACTTTATTGATGGAATCTCAGAAAAAGAGTTAGGAGTAGATGAAATGAATTCACCTGATGCAGGTCCTTTTTTGGTAATTAATGATGATAGTCATTGGTCTATGACAACTTCTGCACTAGAAAATAGGCTTTCTAGACCAGATAAAATTCATAAAACACTAATAGATGCTTTAGTATTAGCTGGAAAATCTAAAAATAGGGTAGATCAAATCGGTGTTATCATAAAAGATAACGCTTTGCACATAGGCAATATAAAACGAATTCTTAAAGGGCTCTATTTAGATCGAAAAGATTCCTCAAAAGCAGGAAAAATAAGTGGACTTGAGCCAAAAACCGCTAAAACTGCCAGTGATCATTTAGATAAAATTAAATCTTCGTTTATGGATAACAAGAAATTATCAAATAATGAAATTATATCGGCAAGATTTAAATATCTTGGAACAGTAGCAGCTATTCTTAAAGACATTTCGACCAAAGCTGATTCAGCAAATAGAAATCAAGTTAAATTGAATGCAGAAAAAGTTATATCTGATATGAATAATTTTAAAAAATGGATTAAAGGATATGAACATTATGTTAACATTCCAAGAGAATGATTATAATAAAAGATGATCCGTAAAATAAGAAAATTTAAATATGGTAGTCATTATTTTTTATACACCATCACCGTAAAGTCATCTGCTATATAATCTTCTTTTAGAACTACATTATTAGAAAGCGTTTTACAAAAATTGGTGATGGTTTTAGGCGAATAGGTCATTAAAATTCCATCAAGGTTTATGGTATCACTTAATAAATTAAATCCTAATCCCTTGTTACAATGCGCATACAAATGAGCTATGGCTTTAAAAATAAAATCGGGGTCGCTATTCTTATAATTCAGAGAACCCGAAACCAAAACATAATCGATTTGAGGTAAATTACCTTTCATAAAATCACCCAGATAAAACCTTGCAGAAGGAAGATCTTTGTTTTTTTCAATCGCGTTATCTAAAAAAGCAGGAATCATATCGATACCATGATAGGAGAAATTTGTAAAATGTTGAGATAAATAATAACACAAATCACCATTTCCGCAGCCAATATCCAATACAGAACAATTATTTAAATCGCCTATTTGCGTTAATATTTCAAAACGTTTCAGTTGGTCGTCCGCAGAAAACCAAGCCAAACTTTCTGGTTTATTCGAACCGTATTTTTCAATCTTATCCTGATGAAATTTTTGAATATAAAGTTTATCTAGCATTATGATTTTTATTAAGGATAATGCATACAAGTTAAATAAAAAAAGCTAAAAAAATTGATTTTCTTTCAATTCTATTTAGCTTTTGATGTGACCCCGAAGGGATTCGAACCCCCAACCCTCAGAGCCGAAATCTGATATTCTATCCAGTTGAACTACGGAGCCATAGTAAGAAAAAGAGAAAATACAGGAAAAATTCTCTATTTAGAATCTATTAATAATCTTTCTCTTTTTTCTTTCTCTTTTTTCTTTCTCTTTTTTTATACTAATAATTTCTTTACAATTCCAGAAATTACTTTTCCTTCTGCCTGACCTCCAATTTGTGCTGAAGCCAATCCCATAACTTTACCCATTGAAGCAATTCCATTTGCTCCTGTTTCTGATATAATTTTAGCTACTATAGCTTCGATTTCCGTTTCTGATAACTGTGCTGGTAAAAACTTCTCAATTACTGCAATTTGAGCCAATTCTGGTTCTGCTAAATCGGCACGACCTTGATTAGTATATATTTCAGCACTGTCTTTACGCATTTTAACCAAACGCTGTAATAATTTAATTTCATCTGCTTCAGACAATCCATCTGATGCACCTGCTTCTGTTTTGGCTAAAATAATAGCTGCTTTAATCGCTCTTAAAGCTTCTAAAGCTACCGTATCTTTTGCTTTCATGGCTTCTTTCATTTGGTCCATGATTTTTACTTCTAAACTCATATTCTTTTTATTATATGTTGGATGTTATTTTTATTTTAAAGCATTTCGACTGCTCTCGATCTGTCAAGCGTTATAGCTATTTTTTTAAATCTGTTGCAAAAATAGTAAAAAAAATCCCGAAAATGTTACTTCTCGGGACTTAAGGTTAGGTTAGTTATAGCAGATTTTAATCTACATTATCATGCAAGAATGAATTATTTGATCGTAACTGTAAATCATCATTACTATCTGTCCCTAGTGACATTCTTGATTTTGCATTAAAGTCATTAGGTGCAGATGTTACATCGATTCCCATTCTTTTATATGCTGGTTGTTTTTCAATTTCATCAATATAAGTAGTACTATTATTGAATTTATAATTGAATTCTTTCATTTTACGTTTTCTTTCATCAGAACGTGCTTTTAATGTTTCCTCAATTGTCATTTCAAAAGGAGAATCATTATCTAAATTTGATGCACTTTCAAATTTTGGTTGTTCTGTCTTTTTAACAGCGAAATTTAATTCTTCATCTACAGGCTCATTAACTTCTGCAACTGGTTTAAATGACAATAATTCCTCTTCTTTTTGCAAATAATCTTCTAAAGAGTATCTGATAATTCCATCTTTGTTTACTTCCGTTACTGGTACAACATTTATAGGATCTTTTACTTCTATTTGCTTTGTTTCTTCAGATAAATGAAACGTCTTTTTAGGTTGTTCTTCTATTGTTTCATTACCAAATAAATCCAAAGAGAAAGAAATTTGTTCTTCTTTAATGACAAATTCTGGATCGATTACTTCTATATTTCTTACTTGAGGAGCAATAATTTCAAACATTGGTTCAGCCATAACTGATTTAGGAGTAATGACTTCAAAAGTAACGTCTAAATTTTTTATAAACTCAGATGTTGGGATTAAATCCATTGTAGGAGTGATATCTTGAATTTCAAATTGAATTTCTTTTTCTTCTACTTCTTCTAAATTAAAAACTACTTTTTCAACCGAATTTACTTCTGATATAGGATTATTCTTCTCTTCTTTAGGCACATTGGTTTCAAAAATTGGATCACTTACCACCATATTCACTATGGTTTTATTGGTTAAATCATGAACAATTTTTTGGTCATCTTCTAAAGAGTGAATAATTTTTTTAGGCTCAGTGTTAACAATTTCTGCTTGTTGTTCAATATTGAACCCAGTTGCAATAATAGTTACAGCTACAGCATCACCTAAAGTTTCATCTTCACCAACTCCCATGATGATGTTCGCATTGAATCCTGCTTCAGTTTGAATATAATCATTGATTTCTCCTATTTCATCAATTGTAATTTCTGATGTTCCTGAAACAATTAATAACAATACATTTTTAGCTCCTGTTATTTTATTATCATTTAACAAAGGGGAATCTAAAGCATTGACAATTGCTTCTTTTGCTCTGTCTTCTCCTGATGCTATGGCAGAGCCCATTATAGCCGTACCACTGTTAGCTAAAACAGTTTTAGCGTCTTTCAAATCGATATTTTGAGTATAGTGATGCGTAATAACTTCTGCTATACCTCTAGCTGCAGTTGCTAATACTTCATCTGCTTTTGAAAACCCAGCTTTAAAGCCTAAGTTTCCATACACTTCACGTAATTTGTTATTGTTAATTACAATTAGAGAATCTACTTGTTTACGTAATCTTTCCACACCAAGCAAGGCTTGTTCAGAACGTACTTTCCCTTCAAATTGAAAAGGGATAGTTACAATTCCCACAGTTAAGATATCTCTTTCTTTTGCCAACTGCGCAATTACAGGAGCAGCACCAGTACCTGTACCACCACCCATTCCTGCAGTTATGAAAAGCATTTTAGTATTCGTATCTAACATCTTTTCAATATCGATGATACTTTCTAATGCAGATTGTTGTCCTACTTCAGGGTTAGCACCTGCGCCAAGTCCCTCAGTTAAACTTACACCTAATTGTATTTTATTTGGTACGGCACTATTTTCAAGTGCTTGCGAATCGGTATTACAAACAATAAAATCTACTCCTTTTATTCCTTGTTTAAACATGTGGTTGATGGCATTGCTACCACCTCCTCCTACTCCAATAACTTTGATAACGTTGGATTGGTTTTTTGGTAAATCGAATGAAATGCTTTTAAATTCTTCCATAATGGTACTTTTTATTCTGCGTTATCTAAAAACTCTTTAATTTTTTCTATATACTTGTCAAAAAATGATTTTTTGATTTTGTTCTCTGTTGTTTCTTTCTTTTCTTCTATTTTTGGTTCTTCTGGTTCTTCGATTGTTTCAATCACTACTTTTGGTTCAAAAACAGGTTCCTCTTTTTTCATCTCCACTAAAGGAGTTGCGCTTTTAGTATTATTTCTAATACTATTCATAACTAAACCCACTGCTGTTGCATATAACGGGCTTGATAGTTCTTCATCCGAATTGCCTGCCAAATGCTCATTTGGATACCCAATACGCGTATCCATTCCAGTTATATATTCTACCAATTGTTTGATATGTTGCAACTGGGAGCCTCCTCCTGTTAAAACAATACCTGCAATTAATTTTCTTTTTGGGTCTTCATGTCCATATAATTTGATTTCCGCATATACTTGCTCAATGATTTCCACTACACGAGCATGAATAATTTTAGACAAGTTTTTTAACGAAATTTCTTTTGGTTCTCTTCCTCTTAATCCAGGAATAGAGACAATTTCATTATCTTTATTTTCTCCTGGCCAAGCCGATCCAAATCGCACTTTTAATAATTCAGCTTGCTTTTCGATAATCGAACAGCCTTCTTTAATATCTTCTGTAATAACATTTCCTCCAAAAGGAATTACTGCAGTATGTCGAATAATCCCATCTTTAAAAATGGCTAAATCGGTAGTTCCACCACCGATATCAATTAAAGCGACACCAGCTTCTTTTTCTTCCTGACTTAAAACTGCATCGGCAGAAGCTAATGGTTCTAATGTAAGACCAGACAATTCTAAGCCAGCGCTTTTTACACAACGACCTAAATTGCGAATAGAAGCGGCCTGTCCTACCACTACATGAAAACTCGATTCTAATCTTCCTCCATACATTCCGATTGGTTCTTTAATTTCCCCTTGTCCGTCCACTTTAAATTCTTGTGGCAAAACATGGATAATTTCTTCACCAGGTAACATAGCTAATTTATGCACTTGACTGATTAAAGAATCAATATCGCTATCATTTATTACTTCCTCTGAATTAGGACGACTAATGTAATCACTATGTTGAATACTACGAATATGTTGACCCGCTATTCCTACAACCACATCGTTTATTTTGTATCCTGAATCGTTTTCTGCTTCTATTATAGCTTGTTGAATAGACTGAATTGTTTGTGTAATATTGTTCACAACACCTCTATGAACACCTAAACTTTTGGACTTTCCTACACCTAGAATTTCCAATTTTCCGTATTCATTTTTCTTACCAATCATTACTACAATTTTTGTAGTCCCGATATCTAATCCTACTGCAATATTATCTTTGTTCATAATTCACTTCTATTTCTTACAAACTACTTGTTCGGTAAACATTACGTTTACTTCTTTATAATTTTTAATTAATGTGTCCTTACTTGCATGTTGAAAAAAAGCTTTGTAATTTTTCAGCTTCTTTTCAACATAAATAGGTTTACCAAAAATTATTTTATAATCATAATTTCTATTTGTCAAAATAACGCTACCCGAAGGCAAAACTTGTATTCCTGTGATGTTCTTTTTTAAGAAATCATCTTTATAAATTTCGTTACACAACAGCACATAATTAGCCTTCTCTTTTTCATCAAGATTTCCCATAAGAATAGGAACTCTTGCAGAAAAGTTTTCAGACAGAGGTATCTCAATACCTTTATAGTCAAGATAATACATAGTACTACCTGACACATATCGTACAATTGGGGTCTTTTGTGTTATGTTTGCATTTAGAGAACCATCTATTGTTGAAAAAATTTCACATTTTTCAATCATCTTGTGATTATTAAGAGCAGCTTCTAAAGACTTCAAATCTACTTCTTCTTTTTTAATTGTTAATGTACCACCTAAATTTTGTTTCAACAAGTTATTAACTATTTCATGAGTTATGAACAAGTTTTCTTCTCCTCCTTCAAAAGAAATATGAATGTTTTTTATTTCTCTTTTCTCATTTTTATGAGAAGAAAAGGAATACAAAAACAGCATTATTGCCACAATTATAATCAACCTAATATTTTGCCAATTAAATCTTCGCATTAAGTACTTCTTTTACATCTTTAACTAACTCACCTATATCGCCTGCACCAATAGTTACAAAGACGTCCGCGTCTATTGAAGCAAATGTATCTGCCAACATTTCTTTACGAATCAACCTTTTATCTTTATTTTCAATCTTACCTAGTAACCAATCTGAAGTAACCCCTTCCATTGGCAATTCACGAGCTGGATAAATATCTAACAATATGATTTCATCAAATTTTGACAAACTTTCAGCAAAACCATCTATAAAATCTTTTGTTCTCGAAAACAAATGAGGCTGAAAAGCGGCCACAATTTTTTTATTAGGATACAACTCCCTAACCGCTTGATGCACCGCATTTATCTCGGTAGGATGATGTGCATAATCATCGATATAAACTAATCTTTCTGTTCGTATTTGAAAAGAAAAACGTCTTCTAACGCCCTTAAAAGACGCTAACGCTTCTTTAATTTTCTTACTATCAACACCATAGCTTTTAGCCATAGCAAAAGCGATTAAAGCATTAGATAAATTATGATGCCCTGGTAAACCAAATTTTACATTGGTAATCACTTCTACATTAGTGTTTACATCAAAAACATAAAACCCATTTTCAATTCTAATATTTTGCGCTGAAAAAGTGGCTTCTTGATTAATACCAATAGTATTACCTTTTAATGGCAATCCTTTAGCAACAAATAAATCTTTTATTTCTACTTTATTAGCAAACTCTATAAAAGAAGCCTCAATAGATGCCACATCACCATATATATCTAAATGATCCGCATCCATGGATGTCACGCAAGCTAAATTAGGATGCAGATGCAAAAAAGAACGATCAAATTCATCTGCCTCAACAACTGTTACAGTTTTACCCTCGCCAATTAAATTAGAATTGTAATTTTCTACTATTCCACCTAAAAAAGCAGTTACATCTACACCGCTTTGATATAAAATATGCCCCAAAATACTCGAGGTTGTTGTTTTACCGTGCGTTCCGGCTACTGCAAAACAAAAGGTATCTTTGGTAATTATTCCTAAGACTTCTGCTCTCTTTTTTACTTGAAATCCATTCTCAATAAAATAATTCCATTGCAAATGCGATTTTGGAACTGCTGGGGTAATAACCACCAAGGTTGATTCTTTATCTAAAAAAGCCGAGGCAATTAACTCTAGTTTGTCCTCAAAATGAATTGACATACCTAAAGCTTCTAATTCATCTGTAAGTTGCGTTCTTGTTTTATCATAACCCGCTACATTTTTACCTATATTCATAAAATAGCGAGCCAGAGCACTCATTCCGATTCCTCCGATACCTATGAAATAAATATTTTGTATTTGGTTAAGATTCATATTTTTTATTTGTTTTTTGTTTTGTTTACTCAGTGTCTTTTTAGACTATTTTTTCTATTTCATCAACAATTTCATTTGTCGCATTTGGCTTAGCTAATTTGTAAATTTTCTTACTTAATTTGGCTTGCTTTTCGTCGTTTGAAATAAGGTCGGCAAAGATATTCTTAAAATCGTTATCCAAGTCTTTTTCTTTTAATAAAATTGCTGCTTTTTTATCTAAAATGGCTTGTGCATTCTTAGTTTGATGATCTTCAGACACGTTAGGAGAAGGAATGAAAATAGTAGGTTTACCCACTATACACAACTCCGAAACAGATGAAGCCCCTGAACGAGAAATAATTACATCTGATGCAGCATAAGCAAAATCCATTTTATCAATAAATGCAAAAACATGAACATTTTCTTTGGTATTAAAATGACTGTATTCGTCAAAATACAATTTACCACACTGCCAAATAATTTGAACACCTAGTTCTAATAAAAAATCTATTTCTTTAGCTATTAGTTGGTTAATTCTTCTCGCCCCAAGACTACCTCCTAGCACTAACAATGTTCTTTTTGTACTATCCAATTCAAAATATGTAATGGCTTCAAAACGTTTCTCATCTATATTTAACAAATCTTGACGCACGGGATTACCTGTTATTTTTAGTTTCTCCTTCGGAAAAAATTTTTCTAAACCTTCATAAGCTACACAAATAACATTTGCTTTTGATGCCAATAATTTATTTGTAATTCCTGGAAAAGAATTTTGCTCTTGAATGAGTGTAGGAATACCCAACATAGAAGCTACTTTTAAAACTGCACCACTAGCAAAACCACCCGTACCAATAACTACATCTGGTTTAAACTTTTTGATAATTAAATAAGATTTCCACAAACTTGAAGTGAGTTTAAAAGGAAACATCAGGTTTTGCAAATTTATTTTCCTTTGTATACCAGAAATCCAAAGTCCTTTAATATTATAACCTGCTTGAGGCACTTTTTGCATTTCCATCTTATCTTTGGCACCTACAAAAAGAAATTCAGCATCATGAAAACGATACTTTAATTCGTTTGCAATAGCAATTGCAGGATAAATATGTCCTCCTGTTCCACCACCACTGATAATAAATTTCAATTTCTTTTCCATATTACTGATTCAAAATAGGTTCTAAAGGGTTTTCAGTTTCTTTTTCTTTTCTATTTTCAAGTTCATCTAATTCGATTTCTCTGTCTATAATTCTTTTTAATGCTTCTTCTCTTTTCAATTTTTCTTCTTCATCTAAAGCAACTTCTTGTTCTTTTTTGGTCACACTTAATATAACTCCTAATGCTACACATGTCATCCAAATAGAGGTTCCACCACTACTAATTAAAGGTAACGTTTGCCCTGTTACAGGTAATAATTCTACTGCAACAGCCATATTAATCAAAGCTTGAAAAACAATAGGAAATCCAAGTCCAATAATTAATAATTTACCGAATAAGGTAGGTGCTTTTTGAGCGTTAATAATAAATCTAAAAAATAACAAGAGATACAAAAACATTATCCCAAAAGCTCCAAATAAACCATATTCTTCAACGATGATGGCAAAAATAAAATCGGAAGATGATTGTGGCAGAAAGTTTTTTTGAACGCTTTTTCCTGGACCAAGACCATATATTCCTCCAGAAGCAATCGCAATTTTTGCTTTTTCAATTTGATAATCGTCTTCATTTGGTTTATCGTCTAAAAATCTTTCAATACGATTTCCCCATGTATTTACCCTACTAAATAATTTGTTTGTTGGGAAAGCTTTAGCTAGTAATAAAAAAAGTAAAAGTGAAGCTATTCCCATAGCAATTACAGTAGCTAAATATTTTAACGGATAATAGCCTACAAAAATAAGCATACATACCATAGAGAATATTAGAGCTGTTGTAGAAAAATTAGTTGGTAATATTAATACTAAAACTCCAAAAACAGGCAACCATAATTCTAAGAATGACTCTTTAAAAGTATATTCTTTATCGCTTACTTTAGCTAAATAGCGAGCAACATAAACCATTAAAACAGTAAAAGCTAAAGTTGACGTTTGAAAACTGACTCCTACAAATGGAATCTGAATCCATCGACTAGCATTCGCTCCACCAATAGTTGTTCCCTGAAAGAGAGTATACAATAGAAGAACAATAACCAGTGGTATTCCAAAAATGGATAAGGCTCTAAAATAATGATAAGGCACTTTATGTACAAAATAGATTATTGCAAAACCTAAAAACAAATGACCTAAATGTTTCACTAAATACCCAAGTGTAGAACCTTTACCTATTACATAAACCAAATTAGTACTAGCACTATAGACAGGTAAAAAAGAAACTAGTGCTAATAGAAAAACTATTGCCCAAATTACTTTATCTCCTCTTAATCTAGCTACTAATAATTTCATTTTTATAAATTATGCACTGCGTTTTTAAATTGACGGCCTCTATCTTCGTAATTTTCGAACAAATCAAAACTTGCGCAACAAGGTGATAACAAAACAGTATCTCCTTTTTCTGCCATTCTTTGCGCAATTTTCACTGCTTCAGTCATAGAAGTTGTTTCAATCATAACATCGACAACTCCATTAAAAGCATTAAACAGTTTTTGATTATCTACCCCTAAACAAATAATTCCTTTTACTTTTTCTCTAACTAATGGCATTAATTCATCATAATCATTCCCTTTATCTACACCACCAACAATCCAAACTGTAGGAGTATTCATGCTATCTAATGCAAAAAAAGTAGCATTTACATTTGTCGCTTTAGAATCATTGATATATTGTACATTTTGAATTTTCAACACTTTTTCCAAACGATGTTCAGCTCCTTGAAAGTTACTCAAACTTTCTCTTATCGTTTGTTTTCTTACTTTCATTAATTGTGCTACAGCGGTAGCTGCCATAGCATTTTTCAAATTGTGTTTTCCTTCTAAAGCTAATTCATTAATTGGCATGGTAAATAGGTCGTTATTAATTTTACTATTCAAATTGTTATTTTCTATACTTCCTCCTTCTTCTAATTGATTTAAAATAGAAAAAGTCAGTTTTTTTGCTTTTATTTTATTATTCTCAAACCATTTGTTCATTTCTATATCATCATGATCAACGATCAGAAAATCATTTTCAGTTTGATTTTTTGTTATCCTAAATTTTGAAGCGATATACAAATTGTAATCATAAGCATATCTATCTAAATGATCCGGACTTAAATTAGTTATTACAGCAATATCTGGTCTGTAATTTATTATCCCGTCTAATTGAAAACTGCTTAGTTCTAGCACATAATAATCATGATTATTTTCTGCTACTTGCCATGCAAAACTTTTCCCAATGTTTCCTGCTAAACCTACATTTAATCCACCTTGCTTTAACAAATGATAGGTTAGCAAAGTAGTCGTCGTTTTTCCATTACTACCTGTTATCCCTATTGTCTTTGCATTCGTAAATGGAAAAGCAAACTCAATCTCAGAAATTACGGGTATATTCAATTCTAATAATTTCTTAACTATAGGTGCTTTTTCGGGAATCCCAGGACTTTTCATAACTACATCTGCATCTAAAATGAGTGCTTCTGTATGTTTTTCGTCTTCCCAAGCTATATTATTAATCGTAAGAACTTCTTTATAGTTTTCTTTTATTGTTCCAAAATCGGAGACAAAAACATCATATCCTTTCTTTTTACCTAAGATTGCGGTACCTACTCCGCTTTCTCCACCACCTAGTACAACTAATTTCATTTTATCTTAATTTTAATGAAACCAATGAAAAAATAGCTAACAGTATACCCACTATCCAAAAGCGTGTTACAATTTTACTTTCATGAAATCCTTTCTTCTGATAATGATGATGTAAAGGAGACATCAAAAAAATACGTCTTCCTTCACCATACTTTTTCTTAGTATATTTAAAGTAACTTACCTGAAGCATTACCGATAAATTTTCTGCTAAGAAAATCCCACATAAAACAGGTATCATTAATTCTTTTCGAATAGCAATAGCAATTACTGCTATTATTCCACCAATAGTTAAACTACCCGTATCTCCCATAAAAACTTGAGCTGGATAAGTATTATACCAAAGAAATCCAACCAATGCTCCCACAAATGCAGCAATATAAATTGTCATTTCACCCGAATTTGGGATAAACATGATATTTAAGTAATCGGAAAAAATGATATTTCCAGACACAAAAGCAAAAATACCTAGAGTAAGTACCGAAATTGCAGAAGTACCTGCTGCTAAACCATCTATTCCATCGGTTAAATTAGCACCATTTGAAACCGCAGTAATAATAATTACCACCATAGGAATAAATATAATCCAAGCCCAGTCCTGATAACCATCACCCATAAAAGATAACACTTCAGCATAATCAAACTCATTATTTTTCAAAAAAGGAATTGTAGTTGCTGTAGATTTTTCATGTAAAACACTAGGATCTAGGTTTTCAATTTTTACGCGTTCTCCGATAGTATCTTTTCTTATAGTTACACCTGGATGTAAATAAAGAACTGAACCTACTATTAAACCTAAACCTACTTGACCAAACACTTTGAAAACACCTTTTAAACCTTGTTTATCTTTCTTAAAAACCTTAATGTAATCATCAATAAATCCAATGGTTCCCATCCAAAGCGTGGTCACAACCAATAAAATGATATATATATTTTCGAGTTTAGCTAATAACAAGACTGGTATAAGTGTAGCCATTATAATAATTATTCCACCCATAGTAGGCGTACCCGCTTTTTGACTTTGTCCTTCTAAACCTAAATCTCTTACCGTTTCACCAACTTGTTGCTTTCTTAAAAAATTAATTATTTTCTTTCCATATATAGCTGCAATAAGCAATGATAAGATAAAAGCGAATGCGGAACGAAAGGTAATATATTGAAAAACACCAGCACCTGGAAAATCAATAGCACGATCTAAATATTGAAAAATGTAATATAACATATCTTTATTTTTAATTTTTTAAAAAAAATTACTTTCCTAATTGTTCTAATAATTCTTTGACAATTTTTAAATCATCAAAATCATAACGTACTCCATTAATCTCTTGATACGTTTCGTGTCCTTTACCTGCAATCAAAATAATATCATTTGGTAAAGCTAGTTGACAAGCGGTTTTAATAGCTTGTTTTCTATCTAAAACAGAAAGTGTCTTTTTGAAATTTTGTGGTTCTACACCTTTTTCCATCTCATCAATAATCACTCCTGGATCTTCAGATCTAGGATTATCAGAGGTAAAAATGGCTTTAGTACTTAATTGTGACGCAATTTGAGCCATGATAGGCCTTTTTGTTTTATCTCTATCTCCTCCACAGCCCACAACCGTAATCAATTGTTCATTTTTAGTACGAATATCTTCTATCGTTTTTAATACATTTTCTAGAGCGTCAGGTGTATGGGCATAATCTACTATCGCTGTTATTTTAGAATCAGAAACTATATATTGAAATCTACCTGACACACTTTCCAAAGAAGACAATAACAATAGTGCTTCTTGTTCTTCTATTCCTAATTCTACAGCCGTTGCATAGATGGCTAATAAATTGTATGCATTAAACGATCCAATTAATTTAGTCCAAACTTCATTATTATCAATTTTCATTAATAATCCTGTAAATTGATTTTCTAAAATTTGTGCTTTATAATCAGCATACGATTTTAGAGCATAAGTAACTTTTTTGGCTTTGGTATTTTGGAACATAATCGTTCCATTTTTATCATCTATATTAGAAATTGCAAATGCCGTTTTAGGCAACTCATCAAAAAATTTCTTTTTTACATCTCTATATTCGGCAAAAGTATTATGGTAATCTAAATGATCATGAGATA
The DNA here is from genome assembly GCF_902506265.1 of Flavobacterium sp. 9AF. Classification (GTDB taxonomy): domain Bacteria; phylum Bacteroidota; class Bacteroidia; order Flavobacteriales; family Flavobacteriaceae; genus Flavobacterium. Next base: position 1,198,920 of record NZ_LR733556.1, read on the forward strand.
AATTAGTAAAAATACCCCCTTGGAAGTGCAGTCCTTCTGTTCTTTTTTGATGGATTCCATGTGAACTTACTTCCATAAAACAAAACTCACATCCTATTGCTACCATTTCGTTTAAATAATAGTTGATAGTTAAGGAATCTGGAGTAGTATGTGTTGCTTTATATTCGGCTTCATCAACCAAAACTTTAACTGTTGAGAGCAAACCTACTTTGTATCCAGCTTTTTTAAACAATTGATACAATAAAGAAGCGATAGTGGTCTTTCCATTTGTACCTGTAACTCCAACTAATTTTATTTTTGATGAAGGGGTCTCATAATAGTTTGAAGCCATAAATGCTAAAGCTTCATTTGAATTTTTAACTTTTATATAAGTTACACCATTAACAATTTGCAAAGGAAACTCTTCGCAGATTATAACATTTGCGCCTTGACTAAGTGCTTTTTCAATAAAATCATGCCCATCAGAAATAACACCGCGAATGGCTACAAAAACATCATTTAATTCTACTTTTCTAGAATCAAATTCGATTTTATTCACTGCTACATCGGTAATTCCTTTTACAGCTTCAATACGCACTTTATAAAGTATGTCTTTTAAGACCTTCATGATAATTCAAGTGTTACAATTAGATTTTTTATAATTTTTGTACCTGGTGCTATAGATTGAAAAGCAACTTTACCTATTCCTTTAACATTCACTTTTACTCCTAAATTTTCGAGTAATGCGATAGCATCCATTCCATCCATACCTTTTAGATTAGGTACAAAAGCTGAAACGTTTTCAACTTTTTTAAAGTAACTGTTATATTTTTTCTCAGTATCTGTAATTTGTTTATTCAAATCTTGAATATGATTCGTTGGTGGTGAATCGGTATATATTTTCTGGGCTATTCTTTTAAAAACGGGTCCAGCTACGTCTGCACCATAATATCCCGCTTGCACATTTGGTTTATGAATTACTACAATACAAGAATATTTAGGATTATTGGCTGGAAAATAACCAGCAAATGAAGACACATAATGCAATTGCGATTTGTCTCGATAGTTGGCTTGAGCTGTACCTGTTTTACCTGCCATTGAAAAATCTTTAGAATACAATTTAGATCCTGTTCCTTTTTTAACCACATTTTCTAAAATTGCTTTTACTTTTTCTAATGTTTCTTCAGAAGCTATTTTAGAATTTATAATTTCAGTATCATATTTTTTTATTGTCTTGTTCCATTCTTTAATCTCTTTCACAAAAAAAGGTTTCACCATAACCCCATCATTTGCTACTGCATTATAGAGTGCTAATGTTTGTAAAGGCGTTAAAGAGATATTATATCCAAATGCCATCCAAGGCAAAGTAGTTCCATACCATCTTTCCTCTCCAGGTTGAGGAACATAAGGTTTCCCTTCTCCTTTTAATTGAAGTCCAAGAGGTTTATTTAAACCATAACTATTAATTCTTTCAACAAATTGTTTAGGATTATCTTTATAATTATCATAAACTGCTTGAACTAATACCGTATTTGAAGAAACCTCAAATCCTTTTGCCAAAGAAATTTTCCCGTAACCTCCTTTTTTAGAATCTCTAACTTTTCTTTTATAATATTCAACTACCCCATCATGCGTATCATAAATTTGGCTTGTATCTACTTTTTTATCTTCCAAAAGCGCAATTAAATCTAGAAGTTTAAAAGTCGATCCCGGTTCATGTGATTCGGCAACTGCGTAATTTTGGGTTTCATAATAGGATCCATTATCTGCTTTACCTAAATTTGAAATCGCTTTAATTTCTCCAGTTTTTGTTTCCATAACTACAACACATCCATGATCTGCTTCATAATATTCTAACTGTTTTAGCAAAGCGTGATGCGCAATGTCTTGTATATATACATCTATAGTAGAAACAATATCGTATCCGTCTTGAGGTTCTAATTCATTATTATCATTAATAGGTTTCCATTGATTTTTTGCAATTTTTTGCATCATTCGATGTCCATTTTTCCCATTAATATACTCTTTGAACGCAAATTCCAGTCCTTTTCCATCACTATCAGTTCTTTCGTAACCAATGGTCCTTTGTGCAATTAAACCTATTGGATGTTCACGAACTGTCTTTTGTTCTACAATAATACCTCCTTTGTAAGGTCCTTTATTAAAAAGTGGAAAACTTTTAATCCTCATATAGTCGGTATAACTTAATTTACTTGCCACTAAATAATACCTATTTTGATTTGACCTTGCTTTTTGCAATGCTGCTTGGTAATATCCAGATGATTTTCCAAACATAGCCGATAAAGAATCACTTAAAGGCTTAATATTTCCCTGAAAGTTCTCCTTTGATGGAGATAATGCATCAAATCGAATAGTATATTCAGGAATAGAAGTAGCTAATAAACTACCGTCTGAAGAATACACATTACCTTTATTAGCAGGAATAACAAAATTCTTAACCGTTCTTTCTTTTGCTAATTTGCGATAATAATCTCCTTCTAACCATTGAATATTATTAAGTTTTATCATAACTAAAATAGCCATCACAAATATTGTGAAAGCTACTAGATACATACGGTAGTTATTATTTTTGTCTTTTACTGCCATATTTTTAATTTATCTATAAAACTCTTTTTTTCTTCTTTTTGGGTTTTTACAATTATTTTAGTTGGAGGCACACTAGCAGGGAAAATTTCTCTTAATTCCATTTTTTTTGCTACTGTAGATTCCATTTTAAGCTTCATTAATTCGGATCTTCTATCCACAAATTCAGATCGTAACTCTTTTACTTCATTTGTTAATTCGGTAATCTTATAATTTTTAGCATCATAGCGATGATTATTTGCAATCATAATCATGGCTAGGAATATTAGAAAAACAATAAACTTCCAGTTTTTTAAAGCATCATCACTCACTAGAAATTTTGCTTTTAACAAACTATATATACTGTTTTTCATAATTTAAATCTATTTTCTATTCTTTTTTCTCTGCCACTCTTAATTTAGCACTTCTAGCTCTGTTATTTATTGCAATCTCTTGAGCATCTGGAACAATCAACTTTTCAATAATTTTAAAAGGAACATGATAATTTCCAAAAAAATCTCTTTCAGGTTCTCCTTCAAACATTCCATTTCTAAAAAAACGTTTCACCAATCTATCTTCAAGAGAATGATATGAAATAATGCTTATTCTTCCACCAACTTCTAATATCTCTAAGGATTGTTCTAAAAATTCTTTCAAAACATCCATTTCTTGGTTTACTTCTATACGAATAGCTTGATAGATTTGAGCCAATATTTTATTACTTTTATGTGGTGGTAAAAATTTTGACAAAACCTGTTTTAAATGTTCAGAATCTTTTATTTGTTTGTCTTTTCTAGCTGCAACTATCACATTTGCCATTGCACCACCATTTTTCAATTCTCCATATTCCAAAAAAACACGTTTCAAATCGTGCTCGTCATATTCATTCACCACATGATAAGCACTCAATTCCCCTTTTTGGTTCATTCTCATATCTAATTCTGCATCAAAACGAGTTGAAAACCCTCTTTCTGCAACATCAAATTGATGTGAGGAAACACCTAAATCTGCTAATATTCCATCAACTTTTTTAATCCCATGAAACCTTAAAAACCTTTTTATGTTTCTAAAATTCTCATTAATCAGTAAAAATCTACTGTCATTGATGGTGTTCTGCAAAGCATCTTCATCTTGGTCAAAAGCAAATAATCTTCCTTTTTCTCCTAATCGAGATATTATTTCTCTTGAATGTCCACCTCCACCAAAAGTGACATCAACATACACACCGTCTGACTTTATATTCAAACCATCAACTGTCTCTTTTAGCAATACAGGGTTATGATATTCCATCTTCATCATCAATTAAATTTCCCATTACTTCTTCTGCTAATGCTGCAAAATCATCTGTAGCATTTTCAATTACATTTTCGTACAATTCTTTATCCCAAATTTCAATGATATTCACTGCAGATGACAACACAATATCTTTGTCAATTTTTGCAAAAACGACCAAATCTTTTGGAATCAACAATCTCCCTGTCGAATCAATTTCCACCATTTTAACTCCAGCAGTAAATCGTCTTATAAAATCGTTGTTCTTTTTCACAAAGCGATTTAACTTGTTTATTTTTTGCATCATCTTATTCCATTCCGACATTGAGTACAATTCTAAACAAGGTTGAAAAACAGAACGCTTTAAGACAAAACCATCCTCTAAAGAACCGAATTGTTTCTTTAGAGAAGCAGGAAGCATCACCCTTCCTTTTGCATCTACTTTGCATTCATATGTACCAATAAAGGATGTCAATTATCTTTTTCTAATTAGAATATGGACAAATTTAAAAAAAAATTACCACTTTTTACCACTTACTACCACTTTGTTAATAAGTTTTCCCATTTCATTACTTATACAATCTATCTATGAAAGAAGCATTTACAGTTAAAGACAACCATATCAATCCATTTTTGAAAAAAATATATCATTAAAAACAATTAAAAAAATCTAAAAGAACCCACACAGAAAACGACATAATGTTGAAAACTAAAAACTTAGCTTTGGTTTCCCTAAGAGCTATTATCCTTTTTAAATAGTTTTAGCAATTGCTTTTAATTAGTATATAAAATCTTATATTTGTCAAAATTTCAGAAATAAATTTGGAATTCATTTTATGTTAAAGAAAGAAAAGAAGTACACTTATTTTGAAGCTGGTGAAGGAACACCTATTATTGTTTTACACGGATTAATGGGTGGTTTAAGTAACTTTGAAGCAGTAGCTGATTTTTTTCCAAAAAAAGGTTATAAAGTAGTTATTCCTGAGCTTCCCCTTTACACTCAAAATATTTTAAAAACAAATGTAAAAGCTTTTTCAAAATTTGTAAAAGACTTCATCGTTTATAAAGGCTTTGAAAAAGTAATTTTATTGGGTAATTCTTTAGGAGGACATATCGCATTGTATCATGCAAAAATGTATCCTGAGCTAATGAAAGGTTTAGTCATTACTGGAAGTTCTGGATTATATGAAAGCGGTATGGGCGAAAGCTATCCTAAAAGAGGAGATTATGAATACATCAAAAAGAAAAGTGAAGATGTTTTTTATGATCCAAAAGTAGCTACTAAAGAAATTGTTGATGAAGTTTTTGCTACCGTTAATGATCGTATAAAACTCATTAAAACTTTAACCATTGCAAAAAGTGCTATAAGACACAATATGGCTAAAGATTTACCTAAAATGAACACACCCACCTGTATCATATGGGGTAAAAACGATAAAGTTACACCACCTGAAGTAGCGGAAGAATTTGACAAATTACTTCCAAATTCTGAATTATTTTGGATAGATAAATGTGGACATGCTGCCATGATGGAACATCCTAACGAATTCAACAGATTACTACTACATTGGTTAGAAAAAAATAATATTTAATAATTCCCCTGCTTGGGGAATTTCAGTTTTTAAAAAGATGAAAATAACAAGTGCTGAATTTATAATTAGTAATTCTGATGCTACAAAGTGTCCTAATGAACCTTTACCAGAATATGCTTTTATAGGCAGGTCTAATGTAGGAAAATCCTCCCTCATTAACATGCTAACTAATCATAAGAATTTGGCTAAAACATCTGGAAAACCCGGAAAAACGCAATTAATCAATCATTTTAAAATTAATCAAAATTGGTTTCTAGTTGACCTACCTGGTTATGGATATGCACGTGTTTCCAAAAAAACAAAAGAAGTTTTTCAACAATTTATAACTCAATATTTTGAAACGAGACAACAATTAGTTTGCGCATTTGTTTTGATTGACATAAGGCTTGAAGCCCAAAAAATAGATTTGGAATTTATTAATTATTTAGGAGAAACTGGCATACCTTTTTGTATTGTTTTTACAAAAGCTGATAAAATCGGAAAAGTAAAAGCGCAACAAAACGTAGCTGCTTACAGAAAAAAAATACTGACTAATGGCTGGGAAGAAATGCCCCAACACTTTATAACATCCTCATTAGACAGTACAGGTAAAGACCAACTTTTAGAATTTATTGATCAAATTAATTCCGATTTTAGAAAAGAAACTTTTTAGTGTTTTTATTTTTAAATAGTATATTTATCACTTCAAACAATAAACAATAGACATACTATGAAAAAATTTTTTTTAAGCGCCTTGCTAATTGGCTCATTATTGGCTTGCAAAAACAATACTACAATTTCTACAAGCACTTCTAGTTTATTTAATGACGATTCTAATGATTCTGCAAATAATCTAATTAGTTATTACAATGCTGTTATTGAATATGATTCTAATGCATCTAGAATGATTGATAATCTACTAAATAATGATTACAATAAATTAGATGAAATGATTCAAGCTAAACAAAAAACTAATGCTTTATTAACATGGACTTCATTTATAGGCATGAATCCATCAACTAATGTAGGTTATGGAACAAACCAAATAAATATTCTACAACCAGAAGATTATTTAGATAAAAATCTTTCCGCTAAAATTAAACCCTTAATTGAAAAGGTATCACAATCTTTTAGTGAAACAAAAAAAAACTATGAAGAATTAAAAAAATATTACACTAATGAAGATTATAAAGATGACAATTGGACCAAAGGAAGTGACCTCTTAGGCAAAATCAATATTAGTAGCACTGAATACTATAAAAACCGAGATGAATTTTTGCGCATTATCGACACAAGTGTTGAAGAAGCTGAAGAAAAAATATTAGAAGATCATTCGATAAAAGAGGCTATCTTACATGCTAAAAAAACATTAAAAACAGTTGATGAAATGGCCGATTTAGTTGCAGATGAAAGCACTTCTATTGAAGCTATAGAAAAAACATATACCTTATTAGAAAAAAGATTAGAAAGCAGTAAGTCAATTAATCAAGACAAACTTAAAGAACAAAACAAGTTAGAGCCTTTCAATTCTTTTTATAAAGCTATAGAAGATATTATAGGTAGTATTAGGAAAGCAAAAAGAGATGGTGAAATATCCGATGCGGATTACAAAGACATCAATTACAAGTATAGCTATGTTATTTCAACCTATAATCGATTTGTTAAATAAAAAATAAAGCTGTCCAAAAAGTAATGTTTTTTTTGTCAATCTGAACTTGTTTCATATTCTAAATAAAACTAATAATCAGAATTTTAAGATTCTGAAATAGAAGATTCAACAGAGTTAAATAAATTTCAGAATGACACCTTTGTAAACTTTTTGGACAGCCTCATTTTTTATTTTAATTCCATTTTTTCTGCAAAGTAATCACAAAAATCCTTCATAGTTGCAGCCATTTTTTCATCATTTGTAGCTCTATGAAAAGTATCAGACATCGCTACTAAAGTTTGATGAAAAAAGATTTTCATCTCATCTACAGGCATGTCTTTTGTCCATAAATCGATTCGAAGCGTTTCTTGAGCCTTAGCGTCCCAAAGAGAAACCATCATAGCTTTCGCTTCTTCCTCATTCACACCACCATCTTGTGCAGTCCATGTTAATTTTTCTGGAACTCTATTTTCATCTAGCTCAACTAAAAATTTTATTTCAGAGGTTATTGTTTTAGACATTATTTATTAGGTTTATATTTAGATTTTTCAAAAATAGTTTTCGCATCTGTAGCTAGTAATTGTTCTAAAGAAACGTCATTATTATCCATATAACTTCTCACAATTTGCCATCCTAACCATTGACCTACCCTTCCAGGGGATTCATTATCTATTTCAAGATAAAATTTTGAAAAAGGAGCTTCATTTATAAAACGAAATTCATTTTTTACGTTACTTTCGTAAAGCAAATTATTCTCAATAAAATAGCTCCACATTTGATATTCATTTTCTTTACACCAAGCTAATTGTTGTTCTGTATAACCTATTTTAGTAGCATCAGCATATTCTGGAATTAACTTATCTTTCAAATACAACTCCTTTCCATAATAAATCATAATAGAAAGTAACGTTCTGTCTAATGGTCTCGCAATTTTTCCATAACTAAAACTCGATACTAAATCGGGAATAATTTGATTCTCTTCAAAACTAAAACGTTGATATTCAGAAAAATCTACATAAAAAGGATGATCCTTACCTAAATAACAATCTAAAGAAATAAAGGCAATTGAATCTGCATAAATTGTTTTAGCTTCTCGATCAACTTCAGAAATAATTGTTATAACTCTTGGCGTTTTATATTTAGGGAAATAGTATTGAACATGTTGAAATAGATTTTCTAAATCATTTTCAAGTTTAGAAGTATTAGGATATTTTTTTATTACCTCCTTATACAAGTCTCTAAAAAGAGGATTTTTTAATTTATTTGTCCAAACTGTATCTTCATTTCCATCAGGAAATAAAAATGGATATTTTGCTTTAACATTTTTAAGACTTAATGAATCCGATTCATAGAATAACTTGTCAAAACGTTCCACTTTAAATTCTACAGGAATTTCTGCTACTTTCTCTTCAATTTTATCCTCCTGTTTACAAGCAATAATAAGCAATAGCAAGGAAGCCAAAAAAAGCTTTTTCATATTGGGTATTTTTTTTATAATTTTATGCAAAAATACAATTCTAAATTCTTAAAAATAAAAGCGCAAATATACATCTTCGCGAATTAAATTTTCTTAAAAAAATGACAAATTCAACATCTTTTCAAGCTGAAAACATAAATCAACATATTGTGCAATGGTTACTTGACTATGCTACTAACGCAAAAGTAAATGGTTTTGTTATAGGAATATCTGGAGGCATTGATAGCGCGCTAACTTCTACGTTATGCGCCCAAACTGGATTACCTACACTTTGTGTTGAAATGCCTATACATCAAGCAGAAAGCCATGTTTCAAGAGCTAATGAACATATAAACCAATTAAAAGAAAGATTCCCAAATGTAAAGAGTGAAAGAGCTGATTTAACTCCTGTTTTTGAAACTTTCAAAAAACAAGTAAACTCAAGTTCTAATGAGAAAATATTAAATTTATCCTTAGCCAATACGCGAGCTCGTTTAAGAATGACAACACTATATTATTTTGCAGGAATTCACGGTTTACTTGTAGCTGGAACTGGTAATAAAGTAGAAGATTTTGGTGTAGGGTTCTATACAAAATATGGAGATGGAGGCGTAGATTTAAGTCCGATAGCCGATTTAATGAAAAGCGAAGTTAGATTATTAGCTAAACATCTAGGTGTTCCTGAAAGTATTATACATGCAAAACCTACTGATGGCTTATTTGGTGATGACAGAAGTGACGAAGATCAATTAGGAGCTAATTATGACGAATTAGAATGGGCTATGAATGAAGACGAAAAAGGAAAAAAAATAGAAGATTTTTCAGGTAGAGAAGCCACAGTTTTTTCAATATACAAAAGATTAAACACAATTAATCAACACAAAATGAATCCTATACCTGTATGTATCATACCAAAAAATTACAAATGATTTTAGAGCATATTACTATCTAATTAACAAGTAATTACATTTTTTTTCTTAACTTTGAATATAAGTTCACTGTTTTTTAATTAACATATTAAGTCATGATAAAAATTTGTGTTGCAGACAATCAACCCGTGGTTGTTCAAGGTATAAAATCTTACTTCAACAATCATTCGACTATACATATTGCCGCTAGTGCAAATGATTTAAAAAGTTTGACTTCCATTCTAGAAAACAAATCCATAGACATTGTAATTATGGAATTTGAGTTATCTGGTGTAAGTAGTATAAGAGATATAAAACAATTATTAAAAGAATTTTCCAATGTAAAATTTATACTTTTTACTTCTGTCTCTGAAAAAATGTACGCACCTACTGCTATAAAAGCTGGAGTTGCTGCATATATACAAAAAACAATAGACTTAGAAGATTTAGAAAACAATATAATTAAAGTGTATCAAGGAGTCGTAATTTTTAGCGATGCAGTAAAAAGAACTATTGATATTTTATCTAAAGGAAAAAAATCAGAACGTCTGTTTAAAAAATTATCCACTAGAGAAATTGAAGTATTACGTTATTTAAATGATGGTAAAAAAAATAAAGAAATAGCTGAAATTTTAAGTTTAGATGAAAAAACAATTAGTACCTACAAATTACGCTTATTAGCTAAATTAAATGTAACTAATCTAGTAGATTTATTAACTAAGGCAAAAAGTTTAGATATTATTTAAGAATACCTACTCATCACTCTAATTCTTTCATGCCGTAAAATTTAATAGCATTTTGTTTTAAAGGATTTTCACTCCATTCTTCCCACTCATTAGTGTAAGGATTATATCCACATTTTAAAGGTTTTGAGTATTGGTTTTTTGGATCTTCAATGTAAGCACGACAATCGGTACAAATATGTCTAAATTCACAATCTTTACAAATTTCTATTTCATCTTTTGTTATATTCCAGTATTTTTTAAAATCTTTATGATTTAAAACTTCTTCTAAATTAGTATTATTAATATTACCAAAACTCTGAAACATAGAAGGGCAATTTTTAATATTACCTTCTTTATCAATTGAAAGTTTCCTATTCAAACAAGTATTATTATTTTGAGATTCAGTAAATGACTCTATTAAAAAATTAAAATAATTATGATGAACAACACCACAATGTGTTTCGTCATTTATTTTTTGTTTAATTCCAACTATAATTCCAAAACCAAAATTTTCTGGTTGAATAATTTTGTTTTCTTTGAAAGAATGGATAGTTAAACTCTTAATTTTTTTATTATCAGAAACCCATTTTTTTAAGTTATCCAAATTAATAGAATTATCAATTTTTAAAATAAATTCAACTGATTTTATAAATGAGTTATTTATCAAGTTCATAAT